>CAYQWA010000026.1:0-75363 GCA_964421215.1 uncultured Bacteroidales bacterium
CAACTCCCTTGATGTTAATTCGACAGGTAGTTATAACACAGCTGTCGGTCATGTTGCACTTCATGAAAACATTTCAGGTAATTCCAATGTAGCGGTTGGAGTATGGGCATTAGAAGCCAATACTGATCGTAATAATCTGGTAGCGGTTGGTGATTCAGCATTAAGCAATAATGGGATTGGTGCAACTGCAGATTTCCATGCAACGCAAAATACTGCTTTAGGTTCAAAATCATTATTTTCAAACACTAGCGGTTATCGAAATACGGCCAGTGGAATCCAGGCTTTGTTTTCTAACACCATTGGAATGAGAAACACTGCCTACGGATCACAAAGTCTTTATTCAAACGTAGATGGTAATAACAATACTGCTATTGGAAATGTGGCACTTTTTTCAAATACCACTGCCAACCGAAACACTGCAACTGGTAGTCAGGCACTCTTTTCAACTACCACAGGTGCTACCAATACAGCAAACGGTTTTAAAGCATTGTATTCAAATACTACAGGGTACTCAAACGTAGCGGTTGGCACGCACGCCTTGCACAACAATACTGAAAAAAGTAACCTTGTAGCTGTGGGTGATTCGACTTTGTTCAACAATGGAACTGGGTCTATCGTTGATTATCAAGCAAGCGATAATACAGCAATAGGATCCAAAGTGCTTTACTCAAACACAACAGGATATGGAAATACTTCCACAGGTTCATATTCTTTATATTCAAATCTTGATGGTAGTAATAATACAGCTTTTGGTTATGAAGCACTGTATGAAAATACGACAGGTTGGAATAATATTGCTGTGGGTTATAAGGCTATGGGGAGCAATATCGATGGCTATGTTAATCTGGGTGTTGGATACCTTGCACTTTTCGAGAATATTTCAGGTGAACATAATACGGCATTGGGGACCAATAGTATGCGTGACAATACAACGGGTACGTATAATGTGGGTGTTGGTTCAGCAAGTATGATTGACAATCAAACAGGTTCATACAATACTGGTGTCGGTTATTTTGCAGGACCAGGACCTGGAAACCCGGATCTTTACAATACAAGTGCATTCGGGTGGGCAGCTCATACCACAGCAGATAATCAGGTTCGAATTGGGCATTCAAGTGTTACCAGCATTGGTGGATACGTAAGTTGGAGCAATATTTCCGATAGTAAATTCAAAAAAAATGTATCAGAAAATGTAGCTGGCCTTGATTTCATTCTGAGACTTCGTCCTGTCACTTATAATCTCGATGTTAACATGATAAATGATATTCTTGGTATACCTGATTCAATAAACAACAGAGAACGTTTGCAACAAGCTATATATCAAAAAGAAGCCATCCTACAATCCGGTTTTATCGCTCAGGAAGTGGAACACGCTGCCCAATCCCTTGGCTATGATTTCAGTGGTGTAGATGCCCCTAAAAATGAGAAGGATTTTTATGGCCTGCGTTATGCAGAATTTGTGGTGCCCCTTGTAAAAGCTGTTCAGGAACAACAGGAGATGATCGAAGAACAAAACAACATTATAAAAGAACTTCAGGTGCAAATTGAAAATTTAGCTGCTTCTAAATAAAAAGGAAAGTAAAATGTATCACGTAATGAACGCAAAGATTACATCACAAAGACCACAAAGAGATTATTCATGTTTTTGGCACTTTGCGTTCTTTGAATTCTTCTGCGCTCTTTGCGTGAAAATATTTTACAGACTTGATCTAAGATTAAAACTAAACTAATAATTTTCGTCATGAAAAAACTGATTATACTATTCACCCTTCAAATCGGAATTCTACAATTACTTTCCGCCCAAACATTAACCAACAATGGTGGACTCATCACATTGACCAGTGGCTCTGATTTAACCATTAATGGAGATTTCCAAAACCTTGATGACGGAGATATCCAAAACGCCGGAGATATAGATATTACAGGTGACTGGATTAATGATGCCACCTCCGGAAATTTGCTGGAAGGGACTACAGGTGATGTTCATTTTAACGGACTGGCGCAGCAGATAATCGGAGGATCGAGCAGGACCTGGTTTGGCGGATTGCACCTTCAAACCGATGCTGTCCTGAATGTACAAACATCCGTTTCAACAGGCCTGTTACTGTCAGGGGCTTCGCTGGATGTAAACGGACAGCTGTTCATTATTCAATCGGGGGCTTTGCTTCTGGGAGCCAATGCTTCGGACTATATAATTGCCGAAAACAATGGACGCCTTATCAGAGAAGTCGGAACTGCAAATGTTCTATTTCCTGTAGGAACAGCCTCCTCTTATGTACCAGTTACGCTGAATAATTCCGGGGATCTTGATTTTTTCGGGGTAAATGTATTTGATGATGTTCTGGATGGAGGTTCAATGGGTTCGACCATAACGGAAGTCGACAATTGTGTTAACATGACATGGGACATTATTGAAATGATACCCGGCGGCTCTGATTTAACCATAGCTCCCCGCTGGAATGCAACAAATGAAGGAAGTAGTTTTGACAGGACACATTGTGGAGTTGGCCACTATACTGGCGGGACATGGGATCCGCAGGCTGATGGCGCAGCCATAGGTAGTGATCCCTACACGATCTCCCGCTCTGGTATAACAAGCTTGTCAGCCTTTGCTGTTGGTGATGTCAACTCACCCATGGCATTTACCCTGGATCTTATCGTGGATGTTACCGCATTCCTGGAAGGGCCATATAATGGACCTTTTATGGTACCAAACCTGAATCCTTATGCACTTCCACTTTCGCAGCCCTATAGTGTTGCCCCATGGAATTATCCGGGGACCGAAAGCGTTGCTTCCATTCCAAATATTGCAGTTATCGATTGGGTTTTGGTAGAGATAAGAGATGCAACAGATGCAGCTTCCGCAACTTCAGCAACCAGGGTAGCCAGACAGGCCGGATTTATTCTTGGAAATGGTTCCATCGTATCAACCGATGGTTTTTCCAATATGGATTTTAATGAAATCATAAACAACAACCTGTTCGTTGTTGTCTGGCACAGAAACCATTTGGGTGTAATGTCTGCAATACCGTTAACATACAGCGGTGGAAGTTACAGTTACAATTTTTCATCTGCTGAAGGGCAGGCCTATGGTGACGGACATAAGCAAATCGATACCGGGATATGGGGCATGATAGCAGGTGATGGAAATTCCGATGGAGAAATATCTGTTGTAGATAAAAATGTATGGTCATCCCAGGCTGGAAAACCGGGCTATTTAAATGGTGACTTTTCCATGGATGCCCAGGTTAATAACCAGGATAAAAACGATTTTTTGATTAATAATGTAAGTGAACAATCTCAAGTGCCCGACTAACCTCCCATTAACTTCCCCAAAAGGGAGAAATTAATACCTGGAGGAGGGAATCAGGGAGAAATAGGGGATTATTTCTTTACAAATACCCATAAAGGACTCTGAGGTGAACGGAGTCCTTTATTGTTATATCTGACAAAAACAAGAATGAATACATATAGGCCAGACAAGTACAAACCTGGTTTGCGTTTACAATTCAAGGTTAGATGAAAACTCTGTATAGATAAGATAGATATGACCTTCTAAAGATTAACACTTGTTTTTCAATAAGTTGCAATTCATATATATATCGTATATTTATAAACTCCTTTACGCAAGACTGCAATTATAAATCATTCTAAAAAACAAGAGTATGAAAAGGGTTATTTTATCCGGGTTTTTAATAAACCTTGCTATTGTATTATTAGCTCAATCACCTCAGGCTTTTAAATACCAGTCAGTAGTCCGGGATAATTCCGGCGAAATTATTGCCAGTCAATCTGTAAGTTTCCGGATTAGCATTCACGACGTTACTGCTGGCGGAACGATTGTCTACCAGGAAACACACGATACAGCTACCAATGAATTCGGATTGGCAAACCTTGAAATTGGGAATGGAACTGTTGTAATTGGTACTTTTTCCAGCATTGATTGGGGTTCAGGGGACAAATTCCTGGAGGTAGAATTAGATCCAACAGGGAGTACAAATTATATTTCAATGGGAACTTCACAATTATTAAGTGTACCCTATGCCCAGTATTCCGAATACTCAAATTCAGATGGTGACTGGGTAATTTCCGGAAACGATTTGTATTCTTCGGTAACTGGTCATATTGGGATTGGAACACCAACACCGGAATTCAAACTTTCACTTGGTGATGATGGAGGTATTCTGGCTGAAGGAACTTACGGTTCTGGATTAACCCTGGCCACTGCTGGTTCCGGAGCCCGATTGATCTGGTACCCGAAAAAAGCTGCTTTCCGTGCAGGGAATGCTGTTAGTGATCGTTGGGATGATAGCAATATCGGAGAGGCCTCTATGGCAACCGGGTACGGAAATATTGCATCCGGAGATTATTCTTCTGCCCTGGGAATTAATTGCGATGCCAGTGGACATGCAAGCTTTTCAAGTGGAGTTTTAAATACATCCAACGGAGATTATGGCATTTCAATGGGTTTAAGTTGTGATGCAACTGGGAATTCATCTACTGCTTTAGGACAAAATATTGATGCTGAAGCTTATAATTCATTTGTCATTGGATATAACAACATCGGCGGAGGAGACCCATCTTTATGGATTGATACCGATCCGCTTTTTGAAATTGGAAATGGTTTTTCCGGACCTTCCAACGCTTTAACTGTGTTAAAAAATGGAAACACAGGAATTGGTACTACAACACCGGAATTTAAACTTTCCCTGGAGGAGGATGGGGGTATCATTGCTAATGGAACTTACGGTTTAGGTGCATCACTTACTACTTCCGGTGCAGGTACACGATTAATATGGTACCCTAAAAAAGCAGCTTTCCGTGCGGGCACTGTAGGAAGTGATGAGTGGGATGATTCAAATATTGGAAATTATTCTTTAGCAATAGGGCTTGCCAATATTGCTTCTGAAAATTTTTCTATAGCGATGGGTGGTGGTTGTGAGGCCTTGGGACAAGGATCAGTTTCTTTAGGGCAATTTAATACTTCCAGTGGATATTGGTGCACATCCATTGGTCTCTTCAGCCTCGCAACAGGCCAAAGGTCAACAGCAATTGGGATAGAGATTGAAGCTAAAGCTTACAATTCTTTCGTTATAGGAACTAATAATGTAGGAGGGGGAGATTCAATTATGTGGGTAGATACTGACCCTCTGTTTGAAATAGGCAATGGATACTGGGATGAACCTTCAAATGCAATGACAGTATTAAAAAATGGCCATACAGGAATCGGAACTGTTAGTCCTACCAGTGAATTAGAGGTGGTTGGAACGGTCACAGCCTCTTCGTTTGTTGGTGATGGCTCTGGTTTGTCAGGTATAAGTGATAACCTGGGAGATCATACAGCAACAGAAAACCTGGATATGGCAGGATTTAGGATAACAAATCTTGCGGATCCCATAGATAATAATGATGCTGCAACAAAAGAATATGTTGATACCAATGATGGGCTTGGAAATCATACAGCAACACAAAATCTTGAACTCGCCGGAAACTGGTTGTCAAACGATGGAGGAAATGAAGGTATTTTTATAACAAACGATGGAAAGGTGGGTGTAGGAGAATCCAGCCCTGAAGAACTGCTCCATATTAATGGTGGTAAATTAAAAATTGGCAACTACGAAACCTTTGAAGATGGTGGAATCCATACCCTGGCAACAAATTCAAATCTGAAACCTCTTGTAGATGACACCCGTGACCTTGGGAGGTCAAATTATCGGTGGACAGATGTTTATGCAACTAATGGAACTATTCAGACTTCAGACAGACGAGAAAAAGAAAATATCCGCCAAACAAGTTATGGACTAAACGAAGTTATGCAATTGAAGCCTGTTGCATTCACCTGGAAAAATAAACCTGAGCAAGGGGAAAAACTTGGTTTGATAGCTCAGGATATTCTTGAAGTTATCCCGGAAGTTGTGAAAACCGAAGATTGGGAAACAAACCAAAATACAGGACAATTAGAGAAAGTTAAGGTTGATAAATTAGGGGTTTATTATTCTGACCTTATTCCCGTATTAATTAAAGGAATGCAGGAGCAGCAGGACATCATTGAACAGCTCGAAGCAAGGATCAGAAGTTTGGAAAGAGAATATTAATCGCAATGGATAAGTTTTAAGAAAAGCCAATGCTACTGATTTATTCAGTAATAGTTGTAATACTTGGTTTGTAACTACCAAGGCTCATATTGTAAAGCAACCTTTTTCTTGATTCATAACAGCCAATTTAGGCAGTTGGTCCCCCTTTTAAACAATCCCTATAGGTTCAATTGGTTTGTAAAATAAAGGTACGGATGAGGCTGGAATACAGCCACATCCTAAAAAAGTCCAGTCCTATAGCATTGCATACTATTAACCCTGAAATTTGAAATTGTAATTATAAATTAACAAGGAATTAACATTCAGATTTACTTTCAATTTTCAGATTTTCCTATCTTTGCATTCCTTTTGGAATTCAATATTCCGGAAGTCAGGAATAAAAAAGTAGTTAAACAGGTAGCAAAGCACTTCCCTTACTCTAATGATATTGTTCATTTATTGAACATAAAAAGATTATCATGAATACTAAAATTATACTGCCCATAATCATTTTAATGATTTTCTCGTTGAATTCCTTTAGCCAGGGATTTATTATTGATCACACTTGTACAGATATTGATGCCATCCCTGATAATTATATTCAGGATGTAAAGGAAAACATCAACTGGCATTTTGCCCATACCTCACACGGCCATTCATTAACTTGCGGTCTTGAAACCATTGAGAACGGTGAATCGTTTTTTGACCACGACCTTGGATTTACCTTTCTTCCGGAGAACGATAGTGCTATGTGCATTTATGATGGCAACTGGTTATATACCTACATTAATCCCGACGGATACTACAGGTCGGAATACGGCATGTCATTGACCAGGGGAACGCTAAATGATAACCCTACAATTAATGTGTCAGCATTCGCATGGTGTACCCAGATGGATGAATTTACACCTCCTGAGGTACAACAGTACCTTGATTCCATCAGCTCACTTGAAGCTGATTTCCCGAATGTTACATTTATTTATTTTACAGGAAACGCACAAGCACTTGGACCTCAGGGACAGCACAGGCTCGATAACAATAACATCATTCGGCAATATTGTATCGACAACAATAAAATTTTATTCGATTTTGCTGATCTCGACTGCTGGTACAACGATGACATGTTTTATTACATTCATAACGGTGACACCATACCTAAAGAACATCCGGCATTTGATGGAGATAGCTGCGGCCATGTAAATTCCCTTTCAAATGTAATGAAAGGCAATGCTGTTTGGTGGATGATGGCACGTATCAGGGGATGGAATCCTGAAACAACACGAGTAGGATTAAAGGTGATGATGGAAGGCCCTTTTAACGGTGTTAGTATGAATACAGAGTTGTCGGAATTTCCATTGGCACAGCCATTTAATGTTGCACCCTGGAATTATCCTGGCAACGAAAGTATTGAAGAAGTAACTCTAACTGCTGTAGACTGGCTGTTGGTAGAATTACGCGATACAACCTTCGCAACTCTGGCCAATGCATCCACTGTGATTGAAAGCAAAGCAGCAATATTGCTTAGCGATGGAACAATTATGGACATTGATGGGAAGCCTATCCTCCATTTTAATTCGGCGATTAAAAACAACCTGTTTGTTGTCTTAAGGCATCGTAATCATCTTGACATCATGTCCTCTGAACCCTTGACCTTATCCAATGGAGTATACACCTATGATTTTACCTCCGATGGAAACAAAGCCTATGGCAATAACACAGCACATAAAGAACTAGCTGACGGAGTATGGGGAATGATTGCCGGCGATGCTGATGCCGACGGAACAATTAATACAAACGATAAAACTGCTTTCCTGCAAATTGAAATTGGGCAGGAAGGTTACCTTAACAGTGATTTTAACCTCGATACGCAAAGCGACAACAAGGATAAGAACCAATACTGGGGAGTAAACCTTGGTGCTGGGTGCCAGGTGCCTGAATAACCTACCTGATGTGCTTTTCTAATACATTTCAATAAAATTCCTTAAGTAATTGTTATATACTTTGGGATGGTAATTACCCAGACTATCTTATTGATATAGTGCAAAAGAGATATAATACTATTGTCTAATTAATTAGAAAGGTTGTTAGAAAATATGGTCAAAAAAAAGCCCCGGTAAATTCCGGGGCCTGTTTTATTCATTTGAAATTATTCTTTTTATTCTATAACCATTTTCTTAGTTACAGTAGAATCACCAGCTTTTACTGAATAGAAATAGACGCCAGGTGTTAAATTTTCAGCCCTAATTTCCAAACGTGTTGTTCCGGGATTTACATCCTTTTCGGGAATGGTATAAACTACCTGTCCGACAAGGTTTGTAACTTCAAGGCTAAGGGTACATGCCATCCTGACTTCAACATTTACATAGGATGAACCTGTGAATGGATTGGGGTAATTTTGTGAAACATCTGCTGCATGAATAGGTACTTGAGCCTCTTCGATACCAATAGGTATAAGATCGTTCCTCATCACCTTCATGAAGTTTATGTTATTATCTGTATACTCATCTTCATCACCTCGTACGGCAAGGCCGGGTTCCTGATCTGTTTGATAAACCAGATAAAAATAATCATCGGTATAAGGTGCTGCTGATGGGAAAACACATTCATCAAAAATGTGGATCAGGTCAGCGGTCAGGTGGTTGAACTCCCCCCAGACACTTTCGCCCCATGAGCCTCGTGCCCATAGATGCCGAAAATCCTGTGCCCCGTTATCATAGGATTCAGTTATTGAAGAATAAGCTATATAGATAAAGTCTGTTTCGTCGATAACGATTTGTGGTTGACTTGAAGCACCGATAAAGTAAGCACCAGCTTCACCTAGAACATCAATTTCTCCATTACCATTAAGATCCTGCATCCATCCGATCAGATTGTAGTCCTCTTCAAGTTCTGTATAAGGTGCATCAGAGTAGGGATTCAAAGCATTCAAGTCATCAGAAAAAGTGGGCATATCCTCATTCCAGTATCCGACTCCATCAACGAATGGAAACCAATATGAGGTTGCACCATCAGAATATGTACGGTTAATACCGAATACTACATGAACCTTATTTTGTGAATCAAAAGCAAGGTGATGAGCACCGTCAACACAATAGAAAGTATCAGTTACTTCCCCAGCCCAGAAAGGATAAGGATGTTCCCAAATAACAGTTTTCTCCCAGGTATCTCCACCATCAGCAGACTTCATCATAAACATGTCAAACCATGAATCACCCACCAGGAAAGCTATGTTATCCCCTTTTGAAGCAGCCCATTCATAATCATCAGCAGAAAATCCTGTGTATTCGTCAGAGGTCATTCCGTCCAGTATTGTATTTTCCATCTCCCAGGTTGCTCCACCATCACTGCTCCTTGAGTAAAGGATAGCACCGTCAAGTCCTTCATAAATAGGACCGCCGTTGGCTGTTGGCCAGGTAATGGACAGTACCTGCATAACACTGTTATCAACTCCTGAAGTAGTAGACCTGTTCCAGGAAACCTGTACACCTGAGGGGCCTAACAGCTCATCTTCTGTCCAGTCGCCGGTACCTTTTTCTGAACGGGTTAAATAATACAGGCTTCCGTTGCCAAAGTCGTGCGAGACTACAAGCTCTCCGTTCTCACCATAAGGTGCATAGGAAGGCCAGCCGGTACGGATACTTTCAATCCTGGCTGTGGGGTAGGGTCCCCAGGAGTTACCATCAAAATAGTTGTAGCCTGTTCCTCTTCCGGCAAAACCCGGATCAGCAAATCCCATGGTCCAGACAGCACCAACCGTTCCATCATCATAAACGTGAATTCGGTTCTGAATACTGGTGTTGGTTTGAAGATCGTAACGGGTTTCACCAATTACTTCCTCTTCAACAAAATTTATGCTTTTGTAAGCAGGAATTCCCGGGACTTTTTCAAATTCTGAAACGAAATTGATTTCACTTCCTTTTTTAACAGCAAAATCCCTTAATTCTTTCGATACTACTGCACGGTCCTGAGCAATAGCTAATATGGCCATTCCCAGAATCATACTAAAAAGTAATAGTTTTTTCATAGTTTATTGATTTTAAATGTTAGTTTAAAATTATCTCTGATTATTATTTTTTCAAAATTAAGAAAAAAAGAGCAAAGAATTATTTTCGAAAATAAAAACCTGCCAATTCCAGAAGGTTTTGGCAGGCTTGATGATTAAGTTTCTTCCTCTTCAGATTTTTGTGTTCTGATAAACAATTAATCACCCTTCAAATATACTATCACTAAGCAATTAGATTACTCTACAATCATCTTTTTGGTAATCTTATGCTCATCATTAATTACGGTATAGAAGTAAATTCCCGAATCAAATTCATCTGCATCAAATTCAATTTTCTCAACTCCTGGTCCGGCTACGTAATGATTTTCATATACTTTCTTTCCCAAAACATCAAATATGTTTATTTCCAAATTAGCAGCAGAGTGGAGTTGTATTGATATTATTGTTTTATTTTCAAAAGGATTGGGGAAATTTTGTGATACTTCAAACGTTAAGTCTGGCTCTTCTTCAACCTCCACTAGGAGTTTTTCAATTTTCATCAATTGCATAAAATTCTCTACATGTGAATGATAGCTAAAGCGTTCAGCTATACCTGGTTCATTATCTGATTGCCAAAGCAAATAAAGGTAATCATCATCTGAAGTTGTTGATATTGAAGGCCAGATACATTCATCAAAAATATGGATGAGATCATCGGTAAGATGATCATAGGCCGACCACCACATGCCATTTGGAGATTGCCTCATCCAGAGGTGCCTGTAATTGGCTGCACCATTTTCATAGGTTTCAGTTACTGAAGACCAAATTACCCATAAATGATTTAGTTCATCGATATGAAATTGTGGCATACTTGATAGTCCGAGCTGATAAGTACCAATATCATCCACAAAGGTGATCTCACCGTCTCCATCCATATCCTGCGTATATCCAATAAGACTGTAATCGTCTTCCAGTTCCGAATCCGGATGTCCATAGGGATCCAGGGCATGATGGTCATTACTAAACACGGGTCGGTCCTCATTCCAGTAACCTATTCCATCTACATAGGGAAACCAGGATTGAGCGGATCCGTCTTCAGAGAGTGCCCGGTTGATACCAAAGGCAATATGCACTTTTCCTTCCTGATCATAGGCAAGAGCATGCGATCCGTCAACACAATAAAAAGTATCTGTTACAGTACCGGTACTCCACAAGGGGTAGGGATTTTCCCATACAACTGTTTTATTCCATGAATCACCGCCATCTATTGATTTCAAAAGAACCATATCAATCCAGGGTTCACCAACCAGAATGGCCACGTTGTCTCCTTGCACCTGAATTTCGTAAGTGTCCCCATCAAAACCAAGGTAATGGTCAATATTTAGTTCGGGGAACTGATAATGGAGGACAGGCCAGGTTACACCACCATCGTTCGACCTGGAATACAACAATGCTCCGTCCTGTTCTTCATAGATCTGGCCACCGTTTGCAGTTGGCCGTGTAAGATAGATCATATGAACAGTAGAATTGTCGGTACCGGAGGTTACCATTCTGGGCCATACGATACCTTCCCATCCTCCTGCCGGGCCCTGGAAGAGAGTTTCAGTCCAGTCACCGGTTCCTTTTTCAGGCCGGGTGCTGATCAACAATCCATCCTGGATTCCTCCAGAAATATGAGCAACAATGATCTCACCATTCTCACCCCAGGCGGCATATGCCGGCCAACCTGTACGATCATTTTCTACTCGTTGAGTCGGCCATGGCCCCCATGCGTTTCCATCAAAGTAATTGTATCCCGTTCCCCTGTCATCTGCAAAGCCCGGGAAATTCAGTCCAAAAGTATAGGTTGCTCCGACCGTACCATCATCAAACAGATGGATCCTGTTTTGCATGGCTGAATTGCTCTGAAGATCATAATAAGTATTACCAATTTTTTCTTCTTCGTTATCTAATAAGGATTTAGTCACCTCTGTGACTTCCTGCACAAAATCAGAGGATTCTAAAATCGGTGATACCCTGTCTATTGCAATGTTTCTTAGATCCTGGCTGACGATAGCACGTTCTTGTGCGATTGCAGACAGGTAAATGGCCCCAATTAAAATGGAAAGTAAAAATGTTTTCATGACATGTTATTTTAGGTTATAAGATTGTTGGAGTTAGTTTCATCGCTTCAGTAATACAAGTTTACTTAATTTTTGAAGCGATTGCAAGGGGAAATCAGTTAACGGTTGCCACAAATCAGTTAACGGCAGAATAAGTTAGATTCGGGTTTCAGGTTAGGTGGTCACCCGCAAAGCGGTTTTATACCGCTATGCGGATTTCAGAGTTCAGTTCCTGATCATTTTTCGGGTTACAGAAGAATTGCCTGATGTTATCGAATAAAAGTATACACCGCTTTCTAGCCTGTTTCCATCAATTGTAAACTTGTTAAGCCCGGGAAGGGCTGCAATTTTCTCCTCCCTGTAAACGCATTGTCCGGTGAGGTTTACCACTTCGAGAAGAAGATCAGCTGAGCAATGAAGATTTACTGCAACAACCGTATTTAGAGAAAATGGATTGGGTTTGTTTTGGGAAACATCATGATCAAAAATTGCAAACCTTTCATCAACAACAGGTCCAATTGGTTCTTCTTTATCAGTAGACAGAAAAACAATTTGGTTATCCGTGTACTCATCCTCATCACCACGAACGGCAAGGCCGGGCTCCTGATCCAATTGATAGGTAAGATAAATTTTATCATCACTTGAGTGTGACAATGAAGGAAAAACACATTCATCATACAGGTGTGTTAGATCAGAAGTCAGGCCATGAAATTGTCCCCACCACTCTCCTCCGTTTGGTGAAACTCTTGCCCAAAGACGCCGGTAATCCTGGCTACCGTTGTCAAAGGTTTCTGTAACAGATGAAAATACAACAAAAACCTTATGTTGATCATCCACATGAATTGAAGGCATGGAAGATGTCCCCACATAATACAAACCAACATTACCAAGAATATCCCATTCTCCATTTCCATTGATATCCTGTTCCCATCCTACCAGACTGTAATCTTCAACCAACTCACTATAACCCGCATCCGGGTAAGGATTCAAAGCATTAAGATCATTTGAGAAAGTTGGCCGGTCTTCGTTCCAATAGCCTAATCCACCAACGAGCGGGAACCAGAATGTACTCCCTCCATCAGAATAAGTCCTGTTTATTCCAAAGCAAACATGAACCTTGCCGTCAGGATCAAAATCAATGGTGTGTGCACCATCAACACAATAGAATGTATCTGTAGGAACGGGATTGGGACCCCATAAAGGATAAGGGCATTCCCAGATTATTGTTTTGGTCCATGTATCGCCGCCATCTGTTGATTTCAACAGGACGAGGTCAATCCAATTATCTCCTATAAGAATGGCTACATTATCGCCTTGTGCCTGAATTTCATAAGAGTCACCATTAAATCCATAATAATAATTTGCATTCAATTCATCAAAAACAACGTTTTGAGGAAACCAGTTATTCCCTCCATCGTCTGATCTGGAATAAAGCAGAGCACCATACTGACCCTGGTAGTATAAATTAGGCCTGGTAAGCGCAATAAGATGAACAACTGAATTATCAACACCACCAGTGGCTAACTTGGACCAGATCAATCCTTCAAAACCAGGAGGTCCAAAAAAATCTGTAAACATCCAATCACCAGTCCCCTTTTCTTCCCGTATCCCATAAATCAGTCCATCTACTTCAGCTCCCGAATAATGGGCAAGATACATTTCACCGTTCTCACCAAAAGGTTCGTAAGAAGGCCATCCGGTCCTGTCATCCTCAAGCCGGACTTCCGGCATAGGTCCCCATTGAGTACCATCATAATAATTATAACCCGTTCCCCTTTGATAAAAAGCTGTCTCGTTAAATCCCATGGTCCACACTGTACCAATTGTTCCGTCATCATAGAAATGAATCCTGTTTTGCACAGATTTGTTGGATTGCAAATCGTATCTCGTCATACCAATTGTTACCTCATCTGTTATGGTTTTAGGTTTATATACAGGATAGTATTCATGGGAATCTGAAATCCTTTCCAATGAGGGATTATTCATCCGGACAGCATGGTCTCGAAATTCTTTTGGTGTATTTATTCGTTGTGCAATTCCTGGAATAAAAAAACACAAAGTCAAAAGAAACAATAATGGCTTTTTCATGACATCTTGTTTTATGGCAGATAATTATTCTAGGTTCAGTCTATTTATTATTAAATAGTGACTTACAAATTTAAGCTTCTTATCGTTGAAAGTCAACAAAATTAAGGGAGTGGTTGGAATCGATCAGTTTACGGTACAATAAAATAGTTCCGGGTTTTGTGTTCAACATTGTCCCCCCTTGGGGGGAGTATGTAAGGCATGTGATTAGGAAGGGGGAGGTTATGAGATCGTGTTAGCCTTTTTAAACTCCTGAGAATCATCAAACAATTTACGATAGGTAATGTGTGTTTTTCCTGGATTGGCTCCCATGGCATCAAGTGTGGCTTTCATTTTTGGATTATAATCCCCCACCCATGAAATTTCAATTTCATCGTAGTGAGGCCTTTTATTCAATAACGGTTCTTTAAGATGCCAGAACAAGGCAGACTCTATCCCCTTTCCCTGGAACTTCGGTACAACACCCAATACCGTTATCCTGGAACGGGTAATGGTTTTAGTTCGTTTTAAATACAGGAATCTGAGTTTATTCCATAGGGTCATTTTGCCATTGAACCGGTTAAATATTTTGTTCACATCAGGCAACATGACAAGGACTGCAATGGGTTTCCCTTCATGGTAAACAAACCAGATAAAGTCTTCAATGATGAAGGGTTTGGCATCATTTAAACTTTTGAGGATTTTTTCTACTTTGAGGGGTGTAAAATGCTCATGGAAAACCCATGCAGCATTATGTATTTCAACAAAATCCCCGGCATACTTCTCAATGTCTTTTAATTGGAAATATTCATAGGTATATTCAGGTTTTCTTAAAACCCATTCAGCAATTTTCCAGAACCTGTCGGGAAAAGGTTTTCGAACATCAAGGTGTTTGGTTTCCTGTTCAAAGAAAGCATTGAACCCATAAGCTTCAAACAACTCTTTATAATAGGGCGGATTGTAGTTCATCCCAAATGCAGGTGGTGTAAATCCTTCAACCAGCAATCCCCAGAAGTTATCATTTTCACCGAAATTTATGGGGCCATCCATAGCTCCCATTCCTTTTTCCTGTAGCCATAATTTAGCGGCATCAAAAAGTTGAAAAGCTGATTCCTGGTTGTTTATGCATTCAAAGAATCCTATACCGCCGGTTGGCGGATCGTACTTTTCCGCCTTGGTTTTATTATAAAAGGCGGCAATCCTCCCAATGGATTTATTCTCTTCATCAACTAATATCCATCGAACCGCATCTCCCTGATGGAAAAATTCATTCTCAGCCGGGTTAAAAACCGCATCAACCATATTGTCAAGCGGACATATCCAGTTTTTATCGTTTTTATAAATTTCACGAGCTACATCTAAAAATTTCTTCGAAGTGCTTTTGTCTTCAACCTTAATTAACTTCATATAAATTGCAAACAAGGATAGGCTACAAATATAAAATTTTCAATTAAAAAACAGAACATAAAATTTGATAATCGTAAATGAACTTCCAGTTAAATGCGACCTTCACTTCTATTATTAACCACTGATTACACTGATTTACACAGATTTCTTGTATTACTTATCTGTGATTATCTGTGTTCATCTATGGTTATGTTTACAGCGTTTCGTCAGATAACTGGAATATAATATAGCACAGTACGGTATCATCAACATTTGTAAAATAAAACCGAACTGAATCTGTTTATCTTTGTAACGATTTTTTGATAGCATGAGAAAGATATACTGGTTAGTAATTAAATCTTACCTGGGGCCTTTGATTTTCACATTTTTCATTGCCCTGTTTATTCTTTTGATGCATTTCCTGTTTTTATACATAGATGACCTGGTAGGAAAAGGTTTGGAGTGGTATGTTATAACCGAGCTTTTGTTTTATGCTTCCTCCACTTTTGTCCCGATGGCTTTGCCCCTTGCTATTTTGCTATCCTCACTAATGACCTTTGGGAACCTGGGTGAGAATTACGAACTGGTGGCCATGAAAGCATCGGGAATTTCCTTGCGACGTATCATGTCTCCTCTGATCATTTTATCCATTGTCATCAGTGGAGTAGCTTTCTACTTTTCAAACAATGTGTTACCGGTTGCCAACCTGAAATTTAAATCACTCCTTTATGATGTCAGGCAAAAAAAACTGGCGTTGGACATAAAAGAAGGAATTTTTTATACCGGTATTGAGGGATTTAACATCCGGGTTGGCAAAAAAGAAAAAGACGAACGGACTGTAAGGGAGGTCATGATTTATGATCATAGCGAAAAGAAGGGAAACGTTAATGTGACCGTAGCTGATTCCGGGAAAATGGAACTTAATACTGATGGGAGTGCTTTGTTTTTCACGCTTTACAGTGGCTATAACTATACCGACAGAACCGACCAGAAAAATTACAAAAAATCCAATCCTTTTCAACGAACGAAATTCAGGAAAAACATTAGAAAATTTAACCTGTTGGATTTTGAAATGAGCAGAACCAACGAGGACTTGTTTAAGAGCAACTATTCAATGCTAACACTTGCCCAATTGTATGAAGCAGAAGATTCGCTGATCCACCAGCTAAATGGCAGGAAAGAAGAGATCCCTGCTCAATTGTTCAGAGGATTCCATAACTATGCAAGGATCGATTCTGCAAAATCTGCAGATTTTGAACCTGAAGAAGATTATACCACTGAAATGTTTTCGGGATATAACAAACACGACAAACTGGAGGTTATTGAAGCAGCCCTTAAAAGCAGCCGTCGTAAGAGGGAAAGCCTTCGGATATACAACAAGGAAGTGTACAATAAAAGTGTAATGATCTATAAACACCAGGCTGAGATTCATCGGAAATTTGCCCTTTCCTTTGCCTGTTTTATATTGTTTTTTATCGGAGCTCCACTGGGTGCCATCATCAGACGCGGAGGACTCGGGCTTCCGGTTGTGGTTTCGGTGTTGTTTTTTGTTATGTTTCATATCATTTCCATTACAGGAGAGAAAAGTGTGAAGTCGGGAGTACTGGATGCCAATTTCGGTATGTGGATTGCCTCCATTGTGCTGTTGCCATTGGGAATTTTTCTTACCTACAAAGCCACCACCGATTCTCCATTGCTCGATTCTGAGGCATGGATCAAATTTTTCAAAAAATTTAGGATTAAAAAGAAGCAGAGATGAAGGTACTTTTCCTTTGCAACAAATCACCGGTACCACCTAGAGAAGGAGGCCCGCTTGCCATGAATGCCAACATCAGAGCATTACTGAAAGTCGGCCACGAGGTAAAAGTACTGGCGCTTAATACCAATAAATATTTTATTAAAGAGGATGAAATTCCGGAGGATTATAAAAGGAATACGGGTATCGAACTCATTTACACCGATCTTTCCATTAAACCCCTGGCAGCCTTTCTAAATTTATTCTCCAAACGTTCATTTCATGTTGAGCGCTTTATTTCAGAGGATGTCAATAACAAATTGATTGAAGTTCTAAAAAATGAAGAGTTTGACATCGTACAGCTGGAGATGCTGTACATGACACCCTATATGGAAACCATCAGGAAATATTCTTCTGCAAAGGTTGTACTTCGGTCGCACAATATTGAACATCTGATCTGGAAAAGGATAGCCAGTAAAACGAAAAATCCGGTCAAAAAGGCATATCTGAGTCATCTGACAAAAAAATTAGAACGATACGAACTTGATTACCTCAACCGTTACGACGGGATCATAACCATAAGCTCCAAAGATGCTGAATATTTTAAAGAGAAAGGTTGTACCATACCACTGTCGGAAGTTCCATTTGGTGTTGAAGTAGATGAATACGTACCTGCCGGTGGTGATTATGAAAATTCTTCATTGTTCCATATTGGATCGATGAACTGGATGCCAAACGATGAAGGCATTCGCTGGTTTATGGATAATGCATGGCAACCAATACACGAGAAGTTTCCGGATGTTACGCTTTACCTCGCCGGAAGGATGATGCCTGACTGGCTGACCAACCTGGAACTCCCTAATGTGGAAGTGCCTGGTGAAGTGCCTGATGCCGGGGAATTTATTCAATCAAAAGCTGTAATGATCGTCCCTTTGTTTTCAGGAAGCGGAATACGGATTAAGATCATCGAAGGGATGGCACTGGGAAAGACCATCATCTCCACCACCATTGGTGCTGAAGGGATCAATTATACCGATGGAAAAGACATTTTGATCGCTGATGACCCCGAGTCTTTCCTCAAAGCTGTTGAAACATGTTTTGCGGATAAATCCTTTTGTGATCAGATTGGAAAAAATGCAAGGGAGCTGATCAAAAATGAGCACAGCCTTGAACAGGTTGTAAAAAAACTGGAAAGTTTCTATACCAGGCTTCTGGAAAAAAATTAATTTTGGCTCATTAAAATACATTGCAGACAGGCCGAATGAAGATTTTTGTTTTACTTCCGCGATTTCCTTTTCCCCTTGAAAAAGGTGACAAACTCAGGGCTTACAACCAGATTAAATACCTTGCCAAAAACAATGAGATCCACCTCTGTACGCTGAACGACGTTAAGCTGAATAAAAAGGACATTGAAGCACTGGAGCCATTTTGTAAATCGATCACGGTAATCGACATCACTAAATTCAAAATTCTCCTGGGAATATTTATCGCATTCTTCACCGGCAAACCTTTACAGGTTGGCTATTATTATAACTGGAAAGCAAAGCAAAAGATCAGAAGACTGCTCAATGAAATTCAACCTGATCATATTTATTGTCAGTTACTAAGGGTCGCAGAATATGTTAAAGACCAGGCCATAGCCAAAACCCTCGATTACCAGGATGTATTTTCCAAAGGAATGGAACGGAGAAGCCAGACCGCGAACTTCTTTTTAAAACCGGTTTTTCAATTTGAATACAAAAGGCTAAAAAAATACGAAAAGACTATTTTCGATTATTTTGATAACAAGACCATTATCTCAATTCCGGACAGGGAATTTATTCCTCATCCTGACAGGGACAAAATTGCAATCATAATCAATGGCGTAGATACGGACTTCTTTAAGCCCAACACCTCCATCAAAAAAGAATACGAATTGGTTTTTATTGGTAACATGGCCTACCCTCCCAATGTCAATGCAGCTGAGTTCCTGGCTAAGGAGATATTGCCTGTTGTTCACCAAAAAAAACCGGCAGTAAAACTTATGTTAGCCGGAGCAACACCCCATGCTAAAGTACTTGCCCTGAAAAACGAACACATCACAGTTACCGGCTGGGTGGAAGACATACGCGAATGTTATGCTAAAGCAAAGATATTTATTGCTCCCATGCAAATTGGTACGGGTCTTCAAAACAAATTGCTCGAAGCCATGGCCATGGCCATCCCCTCCATTACATCACCATTGGCAAACAGTGCACTAAAAGCTAAAAACGGAGAAGAAATTCTTGTTGGTTCCACAGCTAATGAACTGGCCGGACAAATTATAGATATCCTCGAAGATCAGGAACTTTCAGATAAACTTTCCAGGAATGGTTATGAGTTTGTTAACAACAATTACAACTGGGCCTCTGCCACACAAATACTCGAAAAGTTGATGGTAAATACCTAGGAAGAATTTCTAATGTCTAATTACTAACTACTAAATTTTAATCCAACATGGAATCCATTTTTCTAACTGCAATCTATATTTCGTTGGGTGGATTTGTACTGGGGTTGGCCGGAAAAGCATGGGCGGTTAATAAAAAATCACAAAAGAAAAGTGAATTTTTCAACAGGGTTACCACACTTTTTTTAATTTTAATGTTCATTTTACTCGTATTTTACAAATTTATCATCTAATCATAATGGTATGGAAGTTATAGATAAAAACACACAAGATGCAAGAATGTGGGGAATGTTTTGTCATTTAAGTGCCTTGGCCGGTGCCATTATCCCACTGGGATCGATCCTGGGACCACTTATTATTTGGTCGATAAAGAAAAATGAATATCCGTTTGTGGATGACCAGGGTAAAGAAGCCTTGAACTTTAACATTTCAATGGCTATCTATCTAATAATTTCTGCAATCCTTATCATTTTGGTTATCGGGATCTTCTTATTAATTGCTTTGGGTATCTTTCAACTTATTATGATCATAATTGCAGCTATTAAAGCAAATAACGGAGAAACATTCAGGTATCCTTTGGCCATCAGATTTGTAAATTGATCATGAAAGATCATTATGAAGGATATTATCGTTCACCTATTGGCACCATAAAACTGTCATACACCGGTAAAGGACTGGCAAAACTGGTTTTTAGCGATGATGATATACCACCAACTCATGATGATCTGTTCTTACAGGATGTCTTTTTACAGTTGGATGCATACTTTGCAGGGAAACGCAAAAAGTTTGACCTGACCCTTGATCTTTCAGGTACTGATTTTCAAAAGAAAGTTTGGGATTTCCTCATTGCTGTTCCATTCGGACATACCGTTACATACCTGGATATTGCAAAACACCTTAACAATCCAAAAACAACAAGGGCTGTTGGTCATGCCAATGCAAAAAACCCTGTTTCTATTATTGTGCCCTGCCACCGGGTAGTTGGAAGTGACGGAAGCCTCACCGGCTATGCGGGAGGATTGTGGCGAAAAGAATGGTTGCTGGATCATGAAAAGAAATATAAGCAGTTATCTTTGTTTTAAGAGTGAATACATAGAATTAAGTTAATTGTAGATAATTATGCCCCATCCATCGCAACAGAGACTGTATGAAAAGTATTTATTTATAGCATGGTCATTGTATTCACGACTATACATATTTTGACTCCGCTGTAAATGACATTGTATGGAAAATGCTTGACTTAGTGAAACTTTGTGATTTAGTGCCTTAGTGGCCAATTATTTGTTTGTTTTTTCTTGCCACAAAGGCTCTAAAGCTCTAAGAATTCACAAAGAATTATGTCACCTTATTTTTAAATCCTCGCGACCGGTGTTCGAGGTCTCAATGTGACAGCTTTTTCTTTCAATTTACACCCTGTTAAAGACAGGGCAAAAAAATACTGATCACATTTTATTACCTTGAATAACAATAAAAAAATGAAAAAAATAAACGCCCAATTAATCGGGGAAGTAATTGCTGAAGCAAAAAACTCTGAAAGGAAACGGATCAACTTAAATTTCCATGAGGAGATGAAGGATCCTCTTCAACGTATGCTTAATTCCATGCAACCCGGTACCTACCTTCAACCGCACAAACATGAGAATCCAGATAAACGGGAAGTATTTCTTGCCCTGACCGGAAAATTTGTGGTGTTACAATTTAATGACGATGGCAACATTGCTGACCACATGATCCTCGATCCTTCGGTTAATGACTTTGCAGCCGAAGTAGATGCAAGGGTTTATCATTCAATAATTTGCCTTGAACCTGATTCAATAATATACGAGCTTAAAGACGGCCCCTACGATCCTTCCGATGATAAAAACTTTGCAACCTGGGCTCCTGCCGAAGGTGAGCCTGATTGCAATCAGTATTTAAACACTATTCTGACAGAGCTTAATATTCCAATTCCACAGTTTTAATTGATCCTCTGTGAGAATCTGTTAAATCTGTGTCAACTGCGTTCTATTTCACCAATTTATCTACTTTTGCAGCACTTTTTTGATAACAATATAATTACACAATAGCATGGCACAAAAACCATCCATCCCAAAAGGTACACGTGATTTTTCACCAACAGAAATGGTGCGGAGGAATTACATATTCGATACCATTAAGTCGGTTTTCAAATTATATGGATTTCAACCCATTGAAACCCCATCTATGGAAAACCTTTCCACATTGCTTGGGAAATATGGTGCTGAAGGTGATAAACTGCTATTTAAGATTTTGAATTCAGGTGACTTCATATCCAAGATAAATCAACCTAGACAAAATATTCCAACTGGGTTAATAGAATTAATGCCAGAAATGATAAAGGATCTAGAAAAGATAATTGAGAATACTAAAAAATATAATTCTGATGATCAATTAGGGGAAGATGAGACTTTTAAAACTTGGCTGCAATATACTGATTTGTTGTATTTAATAGAAAAGAGGATAAATTTTATATCTAGTACAATTACCGAAAAGGGACTTCGCTATGACCTAACTGTTCCTTTTGCCCGTTATGTAGTTCAGCATCGGAACGAAATTACTTTTCCATTCAAACGTTACCAGATCCAGCCTGTCTGGCGTGCCGACCGCCCACAGAAAGGACGTTACCGTGAATTTTTCCAGTGTGATGTGGATGTGATCGGCAGCAACTCCTTATTAAATGAGGTGGAACTGGTGTTGATCATGAATGATGTTTTTCAACGTTTGAAAATAAACTCAACCATCAAGATCAACAACAGGAAAGTGTTGTTTGGGATTGCGAAATACATCGGTGAAACCGAAAAGTTCCAGGCCATTACGGTTGCTATTGACAAGCTTGACAAAATCGGGATTGAAAAGGTTAAAGAAGAGTTAAAAACCTCAGGTATTTCAGATACTGGTGTTGAAAAGCTTGAACAAATACTGACCTTCGCGGGAACTACTAAAGAGAAGATAGGTTTCCTCAAGGAACTTTTAAAAACCTCATCAACCGGTACAAATGGAATGGAGGAAGTAGAAGATGTATTTTCCATGCTTGAAGCGTACCAACTGAATTCTGATGTTCAATTCGACCTCACCCTGGCCCGTGGCCTCAATTATTATACTGGAGCAATATTTGAAGTGGTTGCCAATGATGTGAAAATCGGAAGCATTTGTGGAGGTGGTCGATACGATGACCTTACCGGAATTTTCGGATTGCCCGATGTTTCAGGGGTAGGTATATCATTTGGTGCCGACCGCCTTTACGATGTAATGATGGAACTCAATCTGTTCCCTACAGAGACAGAAGAAACCACCCAGGTTCTTTTTGTAAACTTCGGAAGGAAAGAACAACAATACTGCTTACCCTTGGTCGCTGAATTGCGTAGGCACGAAATAAATACCGAGATGTATCCTGAAGCAGCCAAAATGAAAAAGCAAATGACCTATGCCAACAACAAAAATATTCCCTGGGTCTTTTTGATCGGTGAAAACGAAATGAATCAAACCAAACTAACCCCTAAAGACATGAATGCAGGTGTTCATGTGGAATTTGAAACCCTTGAAGCATTTATAACTCATTTAAAAGCTGAAAATAAGTGATGGAAAATAAAACCCATAAAATCACAAGTGATCTGCTCAACTTCGAAGATATTGACCAGATCTTCAAATACGATAAAACACTTGAGCTATCTGAGGAGGCAACTGAAAAAATAACCCGGTGCCGCACCTACCTGGATGAGAAAATGGATTCTCAGACGGAACCCATTTATGGCATCAATACAGGATTTGGTGCATTGTACAACCATACGATCTCAAAAGAAGACCTGAGCACCCTTCAGAAAAACCTGGTGATGTCGCATGCATGTGGAACAGGTGATGAAGTACCACAGGAAATTGTAAAGTTGATGCTGCTATTGAAAGTTCAATCCCTTTCCTACGGACATTCTGGTGTTCAGGTGGAAACAGTTCAGCGTTTGATCGACTTCTATAACAATGACATAATTCCCGTTGTTTACCAGCAAGGTTCCCTTGGTGCCAGTGGAGATCTTTCTCCTCTGGCTCATCTTTCATTACCGCTGCTTGGATTAGGTGAAGTATATTATAAAGGTAAAAAACAAGATTCAGGCACCGTGTTGAAAGCTTTGAACTGGGAACCTATTGAATTAAAATCCAAAGCCGGGCTTGCTTTGTTGAACGGCACCCAGTTTATGAGTGCATATGGTGTTTACAGTTGCCTGAGGATTTTTAAACTTTCCCGTCTGGCGGATATCATCGGTGCTGTTTCGCTCGATGCGTTTGATGGAAGGATCGAACCTTTTCATAAAAGGATACAGGAGATCAGGCCGCATAAAGGGCAGATCAAAACTGCTGAAAGGGTGAGCAACATTTTAAAGGGAAGTGAACTGATCAGTCAGTCGAAAGAACATGTGCAGGATCCTTACTCATTCCGTTGTATTCCACAGGTTCATGGTGCATCTAAGGATTCCATCAATTATGTGTCTTATGTTTTCCGGAAGGAAATCAATTCGGTAACGGACAATCCAACAATTTTCCCGGATGAAGATCTGATCATTTCGGCAGGAAACTTCCACGGACAGCCTCTGGCACTTGCTCTTGATAACCTGGCCATCGCCATGGCAGAGCTGGGAAATATATCAGAACGCAGGACTTACCAATTGCTTTCGGGTTCCCGTGGGCTACCACCCTTTTTGGTTGCGAATCCGGGATTGAATTCAGGATTTATGATCCCCCAGTATACTGCTGCTTCCATTGTTAATCAAAACAAAACATATTGTACCCCGTCATCGGTTGATTCCATCGAGTCGAGCAAGGGACAGGAGGATCATGTGAGCATGGGAGCCAATGCAGCAACCAAAGCTTATAAAGTTATGGAGAACCTGGAACGAATCCTGGCCATCGAACTTTACAATGCAGCACAGGCACTGGAGTTCCGAAGGCCAAAAAGGACTTCTCCATACCTTGAAGAATTTATTAAGAAATATCGTGAAAAAGTAAGTTTTGTGCAGGATGATCAAATCATGTACAAAGATATCCGGGCCAGCATAGAATTTCTGAAGGGATACGAATTTGAATTGCCAGGGGAAGATGTTGGTCAGTTCAAATTGTAGGTAACCGTCAGACCGCTTGAAGCGGTCAGACGGATTAGATCATTACTAGAATATCAAATTATAATACCGTTCAATCGACAGGCTGAGTTCATCCACGGTAATGTACTTACTGAAACGTCGGGTTTCTTTTCCATCAAAAAACAGCAATATGGCAGGATTGGAAAATACACTATATTCAGCGGGAATTTCAGGGTGATTTTTTGAATTGATAAAAATCAATTTCATTTTAGGGTACTGATCGGCTACAAGACTTTCAACTTTAGGTCTCAGACTAAAACATGGTGGGCAATCATCGTTATAGAAATAGATCATTACAGCTAATTCTTCATTGATTAGCGATTGTAATTCTTCGAGCTTGTGAATTTCCTTCATGCAAAATTATTTGTTACAAAATTAATAAGGTTGGTTGAATTATAATATTTATTACTACTAAGGTTGATGGATTACTACCTATTATAAATTAGTCTATTTAGGATTATTATGAGGTCATCCTGAGCCTGTCGAAGGAACGACCGGACTTCTTACCCACCACACTTCGACAAACTCAGTGTGACCCCCTCCCGTCCGCCGGTCTAATTATCAAAAAAAATTATCCAACAATTATACCCATTTACCCGAAATTTATACTTTTGATCCATAATTTTAAGATCATTCAGATGTTCATAAGTTGGAACTTGCTTTTCAAGATTAAAATCAACCGCACCGCCC
Source organism: uncultured Bacteroidales bacterium (assembly GCA_964421215.1). GTDB lineage: Bacteria > Bacteroidota > Bacteroidia > Bacteroidales > JAADJA01 > JAADJA01. Next base: position 25,603 of record CAYQWA010000026.1, read on the forward strand.
TGTGTTAAAAGTTCATATTCCTGAAGAATTACCATTTATTACCAACTTAGTAATAATTTCAAATAAAAATAAAATGAACACATATATAATTAAAGGCGCAGGACTGACTATTGAAGACGTGGTCAACGTAGCCCGCCATAATCAAAATGTAGAAATTCATCCCGATTCAATTGCTGCTATAAATAAATGCCGCGCAATGCTCGAAAAAAAGATCGAAGCACGGGAGATCATGTATGGTGTGAATACTGGTATTGGAGAATTTTCAGAAGTTGTTCTGAACGATGATCAGGTCAAGGACTTTCAGAAATACTTAATCTACAATCATGCTGCAGGAATTGGCGAGCCCATGCCCATCGAATGGGTAAGGGGTGCCATGCTGGGCAGGATCAATGTACATGCCCATGGGAACAGTGGTGTGCGTTTAGAAATTACCCAGACCCTGGTGGAAATGCTAAACAAAGGAGTTACTCCCTGGGTTTGTAAAAAAGGATCGGTAGGTGCATCCGGTGATTTGGCTCCCATGTCACAAATTGCCTTACTCCTGATGGGTGAAGGAAAGGCTTATTATAATGGTGAATTGTACAGTGGCAAAGAAGCTCTGGACAAGGCCGGTATAGAAGTTCCCGGACTTAAGGCGCGTGACGGATTAGCAACCATTAATGGCTCTAATGTCCTCACTGCTATGAGTGCCATCTTTTTGTACGATGCCAACCGCTGGTTAAAGCAGGCAGAAATTGCTGCTTCCATGTCGCTTGAAGCATTAAAAGCCAACATGAAACCCTATACATCAAAATTGCATGAGGTAAGGGGATTCAAAGGAGCCATCAGAAGTGCCAATGCCATTAATAAGCTTGTTACCGGTGGAGACCTTAAAGAAGAAAGAATTCAGTGCAAGGTACAGGATGCCTATTCCATGAGGTCAACTCCTCAGGTTATTGGTGCTGCCCATGATGCAATGCATTATGCCCAGTCCCAGGTAGAAATTGAACTGAATGGTGTTGGTGACAACCCGGTGTTTTTCCCTGATGAAAACCTTCAGATTTCAGGAGCAAATTTCCAGGGAACACCAGTAGCTGTTCCCATGGATATGGCAGGAGCTGCAATTACGATGGTTAGCGTTATGTCGGAAAGAAGAATGAACCGGTTGAATAACCCTGCATTAAGTGTTGGATTGCCGGCATTCCTAACCAAAGGAGCCGGTATGTTCTCAGGTTTGATGTTGAGCCAGTATACTGCCGATATGCAAATCGTTGAGCAACGTATTCTTTCAACTCCGGCATCCATACAGTCCATTCCCGCTGCTGCAGACCAGGAAGATTTTGTATCAATGGGTATGAATACCGCATTAAAAAACTTCCAGATCCTTGACAATGCTTACGGCATATTGGGAATTGAATACATGGCCGCTGCACAGGCTCTGGATTTCAGGGAATACAAATTTGGCCATGGTGTTACCAAAGCAAAAGAAGTGATCAGGAAATACGTTGAATTTTTAGATATCGACAGGCCATTGTACGATGATCATAATAAGATGAAAGAACTGGTTGAGACCTGCGAAATTCTTGAAGAAGTTGAAAAAGTAACAGGCAACCTGCAATAAAAGTACATCCTTAATATATGAGCGAGGAAAATCCAAATATTGAGCCAGCTAAGCGAACAGACCTCTTAACGGTTTTATGCATTTTATCCTTTATCGGGGGAGGTCTGGCTGCTTTTTCAAACCTTTCTTTTTTCCTTTCTTATGATATCATCGACGAATTAATGCCTGAAATTGAAGAGGCGCTTTTGGAGGTGGGATTAAAGGGTGACGAATTTAATCTGATTTTATCCGGAGGAAAAAATTACTTCCTGGCTGGCTTTGTTTTATCAATGGTCTCTGTTTTAGGTGTTAGCAGAATGTGGAAATTAAAAAAACCTGGATTTCACTTTTACACAGCAGCGCAGATCTTTCTACTTTTGCTTCCATTTGCCAGCCTGGAAGGAAATCCATTTAGTTTTAGTGGTATGTTACTGACGGGTGTATTTATCTTTGCTTACTCAACGCAACTTAAATTTATGAATTGATCTCTAGAAAGTATGGAGGAACAAAAGATTCCGATAAAGCCAACAAGGCCTTTTTTACTATCAATTCTGTGTGTAGCCTTGTTTGTTCATTCAGCTACTTTAACTATTATCTTTTTATTAGCTACGTTTTTCAACGGATGGATCTTTAGCATGCTACAGGATTATTTCCCTGAGAAAAACATCAATAACAGCTCTGTTCTGATGTTAAGCCTGTTAGGTTTTGTATTAAATGGCCTGGCTTTTACTGGCATATATAATATGTGGAAATTGAAAAGGTCAGGGCTCTACCTTTATTCTGCAGCATCATTGGTTTTTATTTTATTCCCTTTTTTTCTGGGATTTGGCAACCTTGCAAGTATCATAATAATTGTAGTCCTAATTGGATTACTTTTTTTGTTTTACCGGCGACTAACTTAACATCTAAACGAATTAAATATTTACTACCTTTGTTTTGAACAAAACAATGGAAATTGATAAATTGCATTAAGAAAGTGATCAAACACAGTAAATTCAGGGGTTATCATAGACATTGAAAGTGAAGTTATTAAGAAATAAATGTTAATTTTATCATAATTATTTCTTGCGAATAAAAATTGTTATCCTTATTTTGCGGGGTTTTTGAGCAAAAATTAAGGTTCTTTGAAGTACGGAATATTAAAATTAAATTAAAGATTGAATTAATCAATAATTTACTCTTAATCATATTTACTAATCTAAATTCTTATGTTATGAGAAAATTTACCCTTTTTCTAGCATTCTTGTTTTTCATAGGGATGCAGTTTTTACAAGCTCAGGACAGGGATATTTCCGGTACTGTTATCAGCGGTGATGACAATCAGCCGATTCCCGGTGTTCAGGTAGTGGTTAAAGGTACCACAACAGGTACTGTTACCGACCTGGACGGAAAGTATACACTTTCAGTTCCTGAATCCGCACAAGTCCTTGTTTTCTCCTTTGTGGGTATGGCAAGTCAGGAAGTTGAGATCGGATCACAAACCGAGATCAACGTTACAATGGAAGCTGACGTGCTGAACCTTGAAGGTGTTGTTGTTACAGCACTTGGGATTAGCAGGGAAAAGAAATCACTTGGTTATTCTGTCCAGGAAGTGGATGGTGAAAAGATCAGCCAGGTACGTGCAACGAACTTTGTGAACTCTATTTCCGGTAAGGTATCCGGTGTTCACATCCGCCAGTCGAATACGATGGGTGGTTCTGCTAACGTACTGATCAGGGGATCAAGTTCTATCACACAGAACAACCAGGCGCTTTTTGTTGTTGATGGTGTACCCATTGATAACAATAATACTAATGAAGACAGGTATGTAGCTAATGGATTCGACAGGCAAGACAATCAGAACGATGGTTGGGGAGGATATGACTATGGTAATGCAGCCATGGACATCAACCCTGATGACATTGAAAGTATGTCGGTTCTTAAAGGTTCAGCAGCAACAGCACTTTATGGTTCAAGGGCAGCTAACGGTGTTATCTTAATTACTACTAAGAAAGGTACCCGTGGTAAAAAAGGTATTGGTGTAACCATCAATTCAGGCTTACAGATCAGCCAGATTGATAAATCAACCTTGCCCCAGCACCAGGATAAATATGGTGGTGGTTACGGACCTTTCTATGAAAATGAAGGTATTGCAGGAGTTGATGATCACATGTTCTTCTATGATGAAGACCTTGGTTTGATCGTTCCAACTTCAGAAGATGCTTCCTGGGGTCATGCATTTGATCCTAACCTCAATGTTGTTCATTGGGATGCACTTGATCCACTGGCTTCTAACTATGGTGAAAAACGTCCTTGGGTTGCCCCAGAAAATGGAATTGAAGAATTCTTCCAGACTGGCATGAAGTGGACTAACAGTATAGCATTCGACGCTGGCAACGATTACGGTCGTTTCAGGGTTTCTTATACTAACGTTGACGAAGAGGGATTGCTACCAAACAGTTCTATTAAAAAGAACTCAATAAACTTTGCAGGTGATTACAACTTTACAAAAAGGCTGAAAGCAGAAGCCAACATTACCTACATCAACTCCCAGGGAGTTGGAAGGTATGGAACTGGTTATGACGGAATGAATCCTATGCAGTCGTTCGGACAATGGTTCCAGCGAAATGTTGACATGAAACGCTTAGAAGACAAATACCTGAGGGCAGATGGTTCACAATTATCATGGAACCACAGTTACTGGAATGACCTGCACCCGATTTATTTCGACAATCCTTACTGGACAAGGTATAAAAACTTCCAGGATGATCGTCGTGACCGGGTTTATGGATTTGCTGGCATAACTTATGATTTTACTGATTATCTTAGCTTCTCCGGTAAGTTGATGCTTGACAATTATTCGGAATCTCAGAATGAGAGAATTGCTGTGGGAAGTGTTGATCCATCCTATTTTTCAAACTTTACACGTAATGTATCTGAAGTCAACTACGAAGCAATGCTGAGGTTCAACAAAACCTTTGGTGACATCTCACTGAATGCACTTGCTGGTTTCAATGCACGTCAAAACAGAATACAGTCTGTAATTGGTGAAACAGTTGGAGGACTAGTGGTCCCTGATCTTTATACCGTTAGTAACTCTGTTTCTCCTGTACGTGCTTTGGAGAGCCTGACTGAATGGGGTGTAAACAGTATGTTTGCAAGTGCATCTTTTGGTTACAAAAATTTCCTGTATGTTGATGTTACCGGAAGGAACGACCAATCGTCTACTCTTCCTGAAGACAACAACTCCTATTTCTATCCTTCAGCTTCATTAAGTTTAGTGCTTAGTGAATTGGGTGGATTACAGGACATCGACTGGCTGTCGTTCGCCAAGTTAAGAGGTAACTACGCACAGGTAGGTAACGATGCAACACCTTATAGTGTATTTACTACCTATACTCAGAATACCAGTTGGGGCAATGAAGCGCTTTATTCTATAAACGACACAAAACAAAATGAAGCCCTGCTTCCTGAAAGGACCAATGAAATTGAATTTGGTGCTGAAGCAAGTTTCTTCCAGAGGCGTTTAAGCTTTGACATTGCTTGGTACAAGAGAAATACTTTCGATCAGATCATGCCTGCAAGTGTTACAGCAATGACAGGATATGACGAAATGTGGGTGAATGGCGGTGAAGTTGAAAACAAAGGATGGGAGATCTCTGCTTTTGGTACACCGGTTAAAACAACTGATTTCTCATGGGATATCGGAGTTAACTGGTACAAAAACAAAAACGAGGTCATTAGCCTGTATGAAGACATTGAGAACTTGTTGATCTATTCTGCATGGGATGTTTCAATAAATGCTACAATAGGTGAACCTTATGGTGTAATCAAAGGAACCAACTTTGTTTATACTAACTCAGCTGGTGAATCAGTGGATGCTGATGGAAACTACCTGACTGAAGAAGATGGTGACAAAACCGTTGGTGAAGACGGATATTACCTGAGGACTGAATCCGGTGAAGAAATCATTGGAAACATTCAGCCTGACTGGAACATGGGTATCCCAACAACTTTCACTTTCAAAGGTTTTGCATTAAATATCCTCGTTGACATTCAAAAAGGTGGTGATGTTTACTCTATCAATACCAAGTACGGACAAGCAACCGGTTTATATGAAGAAACAGCTGAAAACAATGAAAAAGGAAATCCAATGCGTGATCCTGTAGATGAAGGCGGTGGATACCTTTATCCTGAAACAGTTTATGAAGATGGTTCTCCAAACGACACTTATATACCAGCATTCCGTTGGGGACGTGCATTCTACTATAACAACAGCCCTACAGCTCGTTATGTATTTGATGCTTCATATGTAAAACTAAGAGAAGTTGCCCTTTCTTATTCATTGCCTCAGTCAGTGGTTGATAAAACTCCACTGCAGAGCATTGTATTTTCAGTTATTGGACGTAACCTGTGGATCATCCACAAGAACACCAAGCACTTCGATCCTGAAGCAGGGTTGGGTTCTGGTAACCAGCAAGGTATTGAAACAGGTTCATATCCTACGGCAAGAACATTTGGGTTTAACTTAAAATTAGGTATTTAATTTATTAACTTTTAAAACAGAATCATATGAAAACCATAAAATATTTAATGTTGGGATTTGTACTGATTTTTGGGATATCAGCTTGCGAATTGCCTGATAATGTTGATCCCAAAGAAGCATCAGAAGTCCCGGCTGAAACTCTGTTTACAAACGGTATGGTCGCCTTGTTCAACCAGGTAGACGATGTAAACGTAAACCGAAATACCACGAGGCTGATTGTTCAGTACTGGCAGCAAACGACTTATTTTGACGAGTCACGTTATTTATTCCAGGACCGCAAAATTCCTGATAACTATGCAGGCAGATTCTATCGTAATTCATTAATGGACCTTCAGGAAGCCAAAAGAATCCTTGAAGATCCTGAATATGGTGGAGATCCTGACATCAGGGATAACATGATTGCTATTCTTGAGATTTGTTCTGTATACGGATGGCATTGTGTAGTGGATGCTTTTGGTAATATGCCTTATACCGAAGCTTTAAAAGGTGCTGAGAACACTACTCCAGCTTATGATGATGCAGCTACCATTTATGATGATATCCTTGACAGGCTTGACAATGCTTTGGGGCAACTCGATGGTGGTTTTGCTGGTTTTGGAGCAGCTGACATTTTCTACAACGATGACATTGCTTTGTGGAAAAAATTTGGTGCCACGCTCATGTTCCGTATGGGAATGCGCCTGGTTGATCATGATGCAGGATTATCCTCAACAACCATTGACAAAGCCCTGGCTTATGGTGTTTTTGAATCACAAGCTGAAAGTGCAATGTTAAATTACAACGGTGTTGTTCCTCATGTAAATGCAATTTACAATGCTTACGAAGTAGATGGCCGTGCTGATTATCTTCCTACCAATACTATAGTTGATATGATGAATAATTCTGCGGACCCAAGGCTCATGACTTACTTTGTTCCCATTGAATTCACTTACGACACAGATGATGATGGTGTGAAGATTGACACAGAAATTCCAGGAGAAGGTAAAATAGTACTGTATTATGCTGATGAAACAGTTCATGTTGATCTTCCATTTACAGCATTACAAGCAGATACTGGTAATATCTTTTCTTACCATATCGGTGCTATCGCTGGTTTAGACGGTGCACAGTCGTACAATAACTACTCTAATTTCTCTGATCAGTTCTTTGATGCACAATTACCTGCAATCATTTCTGATTACGTTGAGGTATTGTTCTTAATGGCCGAGAAAGCTGCAAGGGCTGGTGACCATGCTACAGCTGCAACATACTATAATGATGCTGTAACTGAAAGTATCGTTTACTGGGGTGGTACTGCTGATGAAGCTACCACATACCTTGCGATGGAAGGCATTGCTTATGACGAAGGCAACTGGAAAATGTCAATTGGTACCCAAAAATGGCTTGCGCTATACAACAGGGGTATTGAAGGTTGGGCCGAATGGAGAAGGCTTGACTATCCTGAGCTAAATGCTGCTGAAAACATGGAATTAAGTGATATTCCTAACCGCTTGCCTTATCCGTATGATGAGATCGCTCAGAATGGAGACAACTATTACAGTGCTCTTAATGATATGGGCATCGCAGTTCCTGAAACAGAAAATTATAACATCAAATTATTCTGGGACAAGAACTAAACTAACTAAATTCAAAACCCTGAAGTACGATGACTTCAGGGTTTTTTTTACCATACCAATTTCAACCGTTCCTTCACGCAACCCACTAACTCCTTTTATTGACTATATAGGTACACGGTTAATTTATTTGATACCTTTGTTTACTTCGCAATATAATTTTTCAATGCAACAGGCAAGCTTTCTGCAAAAAACACGAATAATAATACTGCTTTCACTCTTAACATTTTCCTTACAATTATTTAGCCAAAAAGACTCAAAGTTCTTATCATCTGAAGAAGATCTGGTTCATTATTCTGAACAGGTTTATGGAGCTGATAATATGCTGGTCAATGGAAGGATTTATGTCCCGGAGCATGGACTTGCCCAGGGCCATCCTTATTACCAGATCAATGACTGGATAGTGGGTACAGTATATATCGAATCCAAAGAGTATAAAAATGTAAAATTAAAATTCGACCTGGAGCTGGATGAATTTGTGATTTTTATAAAAGACAAGGACAACCGAAAAAATTACATTGTCCTTAACCGTAACTATGTGGATTCGCTTTACCTTGGAAAATTTTTATTTGTCAACTTTTCTGATTTTTCGGATCTCCATCAACCTCTTGGATATGTTGAAATGGTCTACAACAATGAGTTAATATTTATCACCAAACATACAAAAGACTTTAAGAAGGAGTATTCCGAATCAAAACCTTACGGAGAGTATTCGGATCAAAAGTCAACATACTACATTTTTGAAGACACCCAGCTAACAAAAGTTCTAACAAAAAAAGCATTTCTGAATTATTTTCCCTTCAACAAAAAGGAGATAAAAAAGTACCTGAAAAAACACCGAATAAAATATAAGAAAGCCAATTCGGGCGAGCTATTCAATTTACTTAAATACTGCAATGAGATCCGAGTTAAAGAAAATCTATAATACCCTGTTCATACTGTCTGTTCTGATTCTGGGGGTACTTCAAACAGGTGCAGGCCAATCGGACATCCTTCTTGATAAGTCCTGTCATGACCGGCCATGGCCAGAAGCATTGGATATGATAGAAAAGGATCACCAGCTTACATTTTACATCATTTCAGATTCAATTCCTGATTTTTCCTTTAAATTAAATGAGGTGCCAATGCTACTATCCGACGCATTGAAGGATAATTTCAATCCTTTCAATATACAGATGTCAATGGATGGTAAAGGAAATATTTATCTTATAAAAGGCAAAAAAATCACCACTTCCATCCATCCTGATTTTTTCAAGGAACTAATTCCTGAGCCAATTGTTGAACCCACAAAGCAAGAGAATTCAGGCTTCCTGAACACAAACAAGGTTCACATACCACAGACAGCCATTGTAGGAACCAGGAAAAAAGGAATAAATAAAAGCATTGTGAATGTCAGCGGAAAAGTAGTGCACTCCAATGACAACAGCCCAGTGGTTAACGGAACCATTTACATTAAAGAAATTGAGCAGGGATCTGTTACTGATGAAAACGGGCAATACAGCTTCGATCTGGAAAAAGGAAGCTACACCTTCAGTGTCAACAGCCTTGAAACACAGGAGAAGGTAATGAAAGTCATAGTTTATTCCGATGGTTTGCTCAATATTCAAGTAGATCCTCAACTCTATCTCCTGGAGGAGGTTATCGTTAGTTCCGACAGGCATCATAATGTTAGAGGTACCCAGATGGGATTTGAAAAGATCGACACTAAAAAAATAAAAGAAATTCCTGTTGTTCTGGGAGAGAGAGATATTATTAAGGTTGCTTTACTGCTTCCCGGGGTGCAAAGTGTAGGCGAAGGTTCCAGTGGATTTAATGTTCGGGGAAGTCCTGCAGATCAGAACCTCTTTTACCTGAACCAGGTTCCTGTTTACAACACTTCCCATTTGTTTGGATTTTTCTCTTCCTTCAATGCGGATGCCATTGATGATTTCGCCCTGTACAAAAGCAACATTCCTGCTGAATATGGTGGGAGGCTCGCCTCTATTTTCGACATTAATGCAAGGCAGGGAGACATGGAGAAATTTTCCATGAGAGGAGGTATTAGCCCGATTACAGCAAGTTTTTTAATTGAAAGCCCCATTGTCAAGGACAAAAGCAGCTTTCTCATCAGTGCAAGATCAACCTATTCAAACTGGATACTTGGGCTTGTTGAAGATCCGACCATTCATAACAGCAAGGCTTATTTTGGAGATGCCATTGCCAACTTCACTTTCAAATTAAATCCTAAAAATGAACTGCGTCTGTTTACCTATTTCAGTTACGATGATGCAAGCATTGGTGAACTTTCAAAACACAAGTACCAGAACGCTGGGGGATCGATAAACTGGCACAGGCTCTTAAATAAGAAACATTCTTTTGATCTGTCCCTTACTTCCGCTCAATACAATTTTGAGAATCAAAACATGGAGTATGACTTCTCTGCATATCAACAAACTTATGAGTTGTCGCACAATGAACTAAAGGCCAGGCTGAACCTGCGTCCCAATGAAGACCATACCATTACTGTTGGTTTGAACAGTATTTTGTACCAAATTGAAAGGGGAGACTTTCTGCCATTGAATGAATATTCTCTGATCAGCCCTATAGGTTTTGAGCCCGAGCAGGGAATTGAAACCGGCATCAACATCGGTGATAACTGGCAGATCAGTCCCGACCTTGAGGTAATGGCTGGATTAAGATACAACACCTATTCCTACCTGGGCCCAAAGACAATTTACAATTACCTGCCGGGATACCCAACTGAGACTGATTTTATCACGGATACTACAACATTTGGGAACAATAATAGAATTTCTACATACGGTGGGCTTGATTACAGAATTGCAGGCAAATACTTGCTAAACGACAATTGGTCGCTGAAAGCCAGTTATAACCGATTGCATCAGTACATATTTATTTTGTCTAATACAATTGCCATAAGTCCTACTGATACATGGAAACTTTCCGATTCCCACATTAAACCCATGGTTGGTGATCAATATTCACTCGGAGCATATACAAATGTGATGGGAGGATTTCTGGAATTTTCACTGGAGACTTATTACAAGCACATCAACAACCTTGTGGAATATAAAGACGGAGCCGACCTGGTCGTTAATGAAATCCCCGAAACCGGGATTATTCAAGGTGATCTGGATGCCTATGGAATTGAATTAATGATCCGGAAACCTGATGGTAAACTTAACGGATGGATAAATTATACATTTTCCCGCTCTGAAGTTCTTGTTGATAATCCATTAACCGGTGAGCAAAATAATTTCGGGATGAAATACCCGGCCAATTATGATAAACCTCATGCCATCAACCTGGTGGCAAATTACAGGATTTCAAAAAGACTGAGCTTTTCAGGTAACATGGTTTATTCCACGGGAAGACCGATCACATATCCAACTGCGATCTATTACCAGGACGGAATTCCGATCACCAATTACTCTTTAAGGAATGAATACCGTTTACCTGATTATTTCAGGGTGGATGTTTCAATGAACTTTGAGGGTAACCTGAAACGTAATAAGCTGCTTCACGGATCGTGGGCACTTTCTGTTTACAACCTTACCGGGAGAAAAAATGCATACTCAGTTTATTTCAAATCGGAAAATGGTATGGTAAAAGGCTATAGGTTATCCATTTTCGGAGTCCCGATTTTTTCAATTAGCTATAATTTTAAACTTGGTAATTATGATGACTAGGGGTATTTCATATATCACTATTGTACTGCTGGTGGTCATATCATCATGTATTGAATCATACGATCCGGAAATCACAAAATATGAGGATCTCCTTGTGGTGGACGGGAAAATATCCAATGAAGCCGGGCCACAGAAAGTAATACTTTCCATTTCTTCGGATGTTCACCATCCGGAAATTATTCCAGTTGAAAATGCTGAGGTACAAATATTTGACAATCTGGGCAACACCCTGTTGCTTAATGAAGTTGATCCCGGGGAGTATCATACCGATTCCATGGTATCAGGGATCGTGGGCAGGTCCTACGGGATTGAGATCAAAAGAGAAGATGGTCAGACCTATCGATCTGAACTCGAAGAATTAAAGAATCCCGTTGGAATAAGTGACGTTTATCAGGAAATTGAGATACTAGAGTTTCCCGAAGAAAATGACAATCTTTACGGATACAGGTTTTATATAGATACTGAATTGGCTGAGGATAAGGAAAATTACTATTTGTGGGATCTGGAGGCAACCTATCAATACCAAAGCGATTTCACAATCAGGTGGTATTTCGACGGTGAACTTCATTGGTTTCATGGGCCGGACTCTCTGTATAACTGTTGGTCGACTAAAAAGATACAACAGATCTTTGTTGCCCGCACACTGGATCTGATAAAACCGCAACTTATCAAATACCCTTTCCATTTTGTATCCACAAGAACAAGAGAACTGTCGGTTAAATACAGTTTACTGGTTAAGCAATTGTCTATATCAAAAGATGCCTTTACCTTTTGGGATGATATTCAGTCACAAAATGGGAATACCGGCGGCCTTTATTCAACTTTACCACATATGATTAAGGGTAATCTTACAAATATAGATGCTCCTGAAGAACCAGTACTTGGTTATTTTATGGTGGCAGGTGTATCTGAAAAAAGGATCGTTGTAGATAAGCCTTTGGATATTCCTATGCAGTACGTGGTTTGCAGACTTACTGAAGCAGATTTTGAAGCGTACGGACAAATGGGAATGATGGATCCTGTTATTTATCCCCTTTATGCAATCGAGACACCAGGAGGTAGACGAGCTCTTCCCCATCAAAATTGTGTGGATTGCAGAAGAAAAGGAGGTACAATTAAAAAACCCGAGTATTGGATTGATTAGAAAGAACGATATAAAACATGTCCGGAATAACAAGAAATAGGGGGTTGAAGAGGCTATTAGCGAAAAGAAGTTATCTGTTGCTGGCTTTTGCCGGGGCATTGCTAATGTTTCCGGTTACATCCTGTATTGATGAATACTGGCCCGACATTACCAGCAATCAAAATCTGCTTGTTGTTGATGGTACAATTACAAACGGCCAGGGACCTTTTACTGTCAAACTCAGTTTATCATCAGGAGCAGATATCCCTAAATACAATCCCCTGCCGGGATGCGAAGTTTCAATTCTTGATAATATAGGCAGTGAATATGTTCTGTCTGAAACAGAAAATGGTGTTTACAAGACATCAGCGATTGCAGAAGGAATAATCGGAAGATCCTACAAAATAAAGATCAATTCTCCTGATGGTAAGAAATATGAATCAGTATTTGATGAACTTAAAGCTCCTGTCCTGATTGATACGGTTGTTGGAGAAGTAGAAGAAAAACTTGATCCCGGATATGACTACCCACTGAATGGATATCAATTTTATATCAACACGAAAGATGCTACAGAAGAAACCACATATTATTTGTGGAAGCTTGAACAGACTTACCAGTACAATTCTGATTTTTATATAACCAGATGGTACGATGGGACCTTTCATTCTTTTGCTCCTACTGATTCGCTTTTCACTTGCTGGATTACTGAAAATGTGAACAATATCTTTGTATTTGGGACATCGGATATTTCTGACCCAAATCTTGAAAAATATCCTTTGAATTATGTTTCCACTGAAACAAGAGAGATTTCGATTCGATACAGTTTACTGGTAAACCAACTAACAATAGGTAAGGATTCGTATGATTTCTGGCAGGACGTCTATGATCAAAATACCGGTGAGGCCTCATTGTATACTCAACAGCTTTTCCAGATCAGGGGAAATGTTAAAAATATCAATGATGAACTCGAACCAGTTTTGGGATATTTTACTGTAGCTGGTGTCGACCGAAAGAGGATATTTGTAAACAGGCCCTCTGAAAATATAACTTTTAATTATCCCGTTTGTGTTTTGAGTGAAGGGGATTATGATGCCTATAATTATATCAGATGGACCGACAGAAACACCTGGCCTCTTTATATTTGCATGGACGGGAATTATGCCTTTGCCCTGCCCCAACAAATTTGTCTGGATTGCAGAGAAAGGGACGGCTCAATACTTAAACCTGAATTTTGGATTGATTAGATGAAACCTTTATACAATAATAGGTACTCTTTGATTGGAATTTCCCTGCTGATAATGGTTGGTTCCTGTGTTGAGGAATATTGGCCAGAGTTGGGAGTGAAGTATGAGGATATTCTTGTTGTAGACGGACAGATCACAAATGAACCAGGCCCCTATAACATTTTTCTTTCATCGTCAACCAACCTGGAAGTACCCTCGCTTAAACCATTGGCAGGGTATACAATAACGCTATCAGACAACCATGGGAATTCGGAAATTCTTTCTGATCTTGGGAATGGGGAATACACTACATCGGAAGATGGTATCCAGGGTATTCCTGGAAGAAGTTATAAAATAAATATCATATCACCTGAAGGTAAATCTTATGCCTCTACATTGGAGAAACTGAAAGCCCCCGTTGGGATTGATACAGTGTATGTTCAGTATGAAACCATGGAGGATCTTGATTATCCATATAATCTTGAAGGGTACAGGTTTTATTTAAGCTCGAAGCCTTCACCACATGATACAACATACTTTTTGTGGAGGCTTACAGGTACTTATAAATACAATGCCAATCATTTTATCAAGTATATATATGATGGGAATATGAATTTTTTTACTCCATATGATTCCCTTCATACATGCTGGTTGACCTATAAGATCCCAGAAATTTTTACCTATTCCCTCTCCAATCTCTCTGAACCTGTAGTAATAGGATTTCCATTACATTTTGTAAACACAGAAGACAAGAAACTTTCGATCAGATACAGTCTGCTAAGCAGGCAATATGTTATCTCACAACAAGCCTATACCTATTGGGAACACCTTCATGAGCAGATGACCAACATGGGTTCAATGTATTCCGTACTCCCATTCCAGGTGGTTGGTAATATTAAATGTTTAGACTATCCAGAAGAATTGGTCCTTGGCTATTTTATGGCAGCATCAGTAACGGAAAACAGGATGTTTGCCAATAGGCCATGGTATGCTGATTTTCACTATCCCACAGAATGTGATTTGATAACAGAGGATTTAACAACAATGCTTTGGCTATGGAGAAATCAATGGCCCTTGTATTTGGCAGCTACCTATAATGGGGTTGGACAATCACCAGCTTTACCACCCAGCCAGGAATGTGTGGATTGTACAGAAAGCGGAGGTACGATTATTAAACCCGAATTTTGGACAGATAACTAGAAAATGAAAAGAAAATTAATTAAACAACCGATCATCGTCCTGTTGGCCATACTGGCATTGTTTTTTAATGCACCTAAGAATGGATTAGCACAGGAAACATACATACCGAATACTTCATTAGAAGAAACACTAATCTTTACAGATAGGGATCTTTATATCAATGGAGAAAATATAATGTTTTCTATATTCTGCCACAGCAATGGAACACTAGAACCATCTTTGCTGAGCAAAGTAATTTACCTTGAACTTTTTAATGGAAATAAAAAATCCCTGGTTCAAAAGAAATATAGGATCAACGAGGGTGTTGCTCAGGGATTCATTAAAATCCCAACCGAGCTTCAATCGGGAATTTATTATGTCAGAGCCTATACAAAATATCAAAGAAACTTTAATACCGATCTGTATTCTGTAAAACCTGTCATGATTATCAATCCCGAAGTTCCTTTATCAAAACCCGACCTATCCAATACAAAAAATAATGCAGCAGATTCTGTAAGTGACATATCAATCTCTATCAAAAATCAAAATTTAAGGAATTACATCAGTGTCAAAACTGATAAGGAAGTTTACGGTCAGGGGCAATTGGTGAATCTTGAAATATTATTATCGGATACACTTTCAGGAATCCTGGCGAAGGCATTCATTACGGTTGCGAAGAAAGGGACCATATCGAAGGTTCAATCCAATTACATAATGTCTCACTACACCGATAATGATCAGATGCAAAATATAAGTTCAAATGACCAAATACCAATTACCCACATTCCTGAGATAAGAAACTTCAGTCTTAGTGGAATTGTTAGGAATAAAAACACCAACACACCAGTAGCCGGATCCCAGGTTTTGTTGTCACATGTTAGCAATGCCCCACTGGTGCAGGTATATGAGACTCGTCAGGATGGCCGGTTTCTATTTTCACTTAATACTACCGGACAAAAACAGGATTTGTTTTTATGCACTCTTGACAAAAATCCAGATCTCGAGATTTTGGTAAATACTGATTTTGAACCTGAATATCCTGAAATGATAAATTTACCCCTTGAAATAGATACCAGCGATAAATCCCTGTTGGAGGAACTATACCTCAACAGGCAGTTACAAGAAATTCTTGAAGAAATTAGGGATGAACAGATGGAAGCAGAAGAAGTAAATTCTGTGTTTGGAGAACCTGAAATTTCCATTCAGCTCGACGATTACATTGATCTCCCGTCAATGTATGTGATCCTCAATGAAATTGTTCCCTATGTGAAGGTACGAAAAAAGAAAGGAAATCACCGTCTTACTATTCTGGATTCCGAAACAGGTTTAACCTACGAAAATCACCTGGTCCTGGTAGACAACCTTCCTATTAATGATATTAATGAATTAATGCGTATCCATCCGTCAAAAGTTGTGCAGGTGGATGTAATCAACAGGACCTATGTTCTGGGTGATTATAGGTTCCATGGTATATTAATGATTAAAACAAGAACAGATAATTTTGGAGGCGTTTCATTGCCACCTGATGCGGTATTTCTAGAATACCAGATGGTAACACCAACTCAGCATGCTGAATCCCACAATCCGGTAAGCGGTTTGGAACTGCAAATCGGATCTCTCAAAGAACCTGATTTCAGGACAACTTTGTACTGGAATCCTCATGTAACCATTGATCAAAAAACACGATTCTCATTCTATACCTCCCATCATTGTTCAGAATATGAGATCGTTGTTGAAGGAATTACTGCGAATGGCCTTAAGGTATCAGGCCAAAGCTCATTCGTTGTAAAACCCATTAAGCAGTTTTAAATCGCTAAGCGTATATAGGAGCAGAATCCAACACTCAGTCTTCGACTAAGTTCAGACTGCCCATGCAATCATGGAACCCAGAACCCCAAACCATGAACCATGAACCAAGAACTAAGAACAAAGAACCAATAACTATTAACCAAATCTTACCGTTCCCTGATTTCAACCAACCACTAACTTACTAATTCTTGCATATTTTTATTTTAATGCCTATTTTGCAAATCTTTTAATACCTGTTGGTATATGTATTTTATATTATTTAATTTTGTAATAAATAATTCCATTTTAAACGAAAGGTTTTCAAACAATATTCATTAATCTAAATTTAACATTATGAGAAAAGTTTTACTTTTATTATTTGTATTTGCTATTGGAATGACCACCTTTGCCCAGCAGAGGGGAGTTGTTTCCAAGGACTTGAGACATAAGGCAGTTCTGCAGGAGAAGGCTGTAAAAGGCACTGAGTTTGCAGAAGAAGTTGTTCCGCAGAAAAGTACTTCTATGGTCAACACTGAAGATCTCATAGGAACCACATTCTATGATCTTCAAACAAACAGGAGTATGCAGGAACGCGTATATTTACATACTGACGGAACAGTTGGCGGAGTTTGGACCAGGGGACCTGAAGGTAATCCTGGCGGACCAGACAGGGGAACAGGTTACAACTATTTTGATGGTAACGCCTGGGGACCCGATCCAACAGAAGCCATAGAAGATGGTGCACAGGCTGGTTGGCCTTCGTACGCTACATGGGGAGAGAATGGAGAAGTTTTCACCTCCCATGATTATTGGTTGGGTACAACTTTAGGAACTCGTACTGAAAGAGGCACAGGTGATTGGAACGTTGTTATCCAGGGTGGTCCTTCAGGAGCTGAGGACATTTCTTTTCCAAGGGTTACCACCACAGGACCTGATAACGGAATGATTCATATCCTTTCTACTACCTGGGTTGCTTATGGTGGCCAGGAAGGTGCATTGCTCTATGCAAGAACTTCAGATGCAGGAGCTACCTGGGAAGTTGAGAATGAGACCTTCGAAAACTTAGGTCTGGATTATACACTTGACCTTGGAGGTGATGTTTACGAATGGGCAGATCCAAAAGGTGGGTTGCTCGCATTTCTGGTTGGTGACAATTGGATGGACATGGTTTTGATGAAATCATATGATGATGGCGATACCTGGGAAGAAACACTTATCTGGGAATGTCCTTTCCCACTTTACAGTACAGGTACAACTGACACTTTCTATTGTCCCGACGGATCACATGACCTGGCCATTGACAATGAAGGCAAAGTTCATGTTACATTCAGCCTAACCAGAGCACTTGGAGAAGATGGCTCTCAAAGTTACTTCCCTGGAGTTGATGGTGTAGTTTACTGGAACGAAGACATGCCGGCATTTTCTGATGATATCTTTGCTTTGAGCCCATATGGCGATCCTGGATCAGAACTTATCGAAGATTACAACCTTATTGGTTGGTCACAGGACCTGGATGGAAACGGTTCAATTGACATCCTTGACGAATGGGGATTTTATAACACGGGTTTATCCAGCCAGCCTCAGATGGTCGTTGATGACATGAATCAGATCTTTGTAATCTATTCCTCTGTTACAGAAGGATATGATAACGGTAATGCCAATTACCGTCACCTGTGGGTAAGAGCAAGCCCCAATGGTGGTGAATGGTGGGGTAAATTTGTTGACCTCAACAGCGATTTGATCTATATTTTCGACGAATGCACATTCCCATCTGCTTCTTCTTCGTCGGATGATAATGTTCATCTGATCTATCAGGGCGACAGCGAGCCTGATACTTATACTACAAGTACCGTAGAAAACTACATCAGGTATATGAGCATTCCTAAGGTTGATCTAATCAGTGGTATTAATGAGCAAAGGATTCTTAGTGAAAATAATGTTTCACAAAACTATCCTAACCCATTCAACGGAACAACTACCGTTTATGTAACACTTGATGAGCCAGCTGATCTGAGCCTGGAAGTTACTAACCTCATTGGGCAACTGGTATTTGAATTACCAGCACAGAGGTACAGCAATGGAAAAGTTGAGTTGAACATCAACGCTGAAGGACTGGAATCTGGAGTATATTTCTATACCGTACGTTCCGGTGATAACTCCATTACAAAGAAAATGATCGTTGAATAAGGATCGTTTAAAAAATAAAAAAAGCCGGTCCTTTGGCCGGCTTTTTTTTTGGAAGGATGGGATATTGGAATAATTGATGATGTGCTTTACATATGACTTTGCAATTCCAATTTTCCAATTTTCTAGCATTCCATCTTTCTATCAATCCATTGCATGGCCACAGATAAAAAGCACACCACTTCTTCCACTCAAGGGACTATCCCTCCTCGAGGGGGATATTGGGGGCGTCCCCCTTATAGGCGTAAATTTCATCCAAACACATACACCACATCATATTTTTTAATATTTTCGTGAACAGAAAACCTTCTGGTTTTGGAAATTTCAGAAGTCTTATTGATTTGCCTTTTGAAAATGAAGTATGAACGAATAATTCAGGGGTTATGATTGAAACATTAAAAATAGGAACCTTAAGGTGGCACCACATTGTAAATCCTTCCAATGATAATCTGAAATACCTTGAAGATAATTTTCACTTTCACCCACTGGATATCGAGGATTGCCGGAGTGATCTGAATCAACGTCCCAAGCTTGACGTTTATGATGATTATTACTTCATGATCCTGCATTTTCCTAATTTCGACAGGAAGCATAAGATTCTAAAAATCAAGGAGGTAAAAATTTTCTGGGGTGAAGATTATGTGATCACTATTGGAAAATCCCACTGGGTTGTAGCCGAAATGTTTCAGGAAGGAAAAGACCAGGAAGCCAAAGGAGAAGATTTTGAAGTAGGTACCAGTGACCAACTGCTTTATTATATACTGGAACGTTTAATGAAATCAACACAGGGTATTATAAAAAGAATTGGTGATGATGTTGATGCAATTAACCGCGCATTATTTAATATCAAGTCCGAAAAGACCATTGAGATGATCTCCTTCATCCGCAAAAACATGATCATGTTGAACACGATGTTCAAACCGCAGTTGCCTCTATTCGGAAGGTTCGAATCGGGTCAGATCGAAGGATTTGCAGATAACATGGAAGATTACTGGGGCAACATTCTCGACTACTACAAACAAATGTGGGACATGACAGAGGATTATGCTGAACTGATCGAAGGATTGTCGCAAACATTTGATTCTCTCCAGGCCAACCGAACCAATGAAATCATAAAAATACTCACCCTCATTTCGTCAATCCTTCTGCCGTTGACCTTTCTCACCGGGTTATACGGAATGAATGTAAATTTACCTTTCCAGCAGGATCCACGCTCATTCTGGATCGTTATTGGAGCCATGCTCATTATTGTGGTTACTATGTACATCCTCTTTAAACGAAAAAGGTGGATGTAAGTATTTGTAAAGATTTCCTATTTATAACCTCTCGTATTTTTAAATAATAAACGGAATAAGGTAATAAGGTGAAAAAACCTAGTAATAACTTGTTACTAAGGTTAAAATGTGAAAAATAAGGTTTTTCTGATAATAATATAACCTTATCATTCTTCCAACCTTAGTACTAACATAACAATGCAGGCTACTACCTTATTACCTTATTTCCTACGGAGAGGAGAAATATGGATCAAACAATCAGACTCTTCGCATTGCTCAAAATTCAAGCCCAGCAATGTCGAGATTTCTCCGCCAGTTGACGGATCAATATTCACGCATTCAAGCATTCAAGCACTGTTCCATACTTTTTAATTTTTTTTCACGTTTCTTAAAACTCATATTATTATATCTTTGCATTAAATAAGAAAACTACAAAATGAAAAAAATACTGGTTCTTGCACTAATAGCCCTCACATTGAATTCATTTGCTCAAACAGTTGATGAAGAAACAAAAAGAAAGTTTACTTTCGGACTTGATATTTTTGCCGACCTGTGGCAGGATATACCTGCTACCCTGGAGCCGCAAACCATTAATCCCGGTGTAAATCTTTTTGGGTCGTACAATTATATGATTGGAAACAGTAATGTTAGTTTTTCACCCGGACTTGGGCTCAGCGTTCACAATCTTTATAGTGATTCAAGATTATTGGTAAATAATGATTCCGCCTATTTCCAATTCATTCCAGATGAAGTTGACTACAAAAGATCGAAGTTAACTCTTACATACCTTGATATTCCACTTGAGGTCAGGTTTAAATCTGAAAGTGAATTCAGGTTGGCAGTTGGTTTTAAATTTGGTTTTTTAGTCAAAGCTCAATCTAAATTTAAAGGAGATGATTATATCAATGGAACAAATGACCAGGTCATCATCAAACATGCAAAATTTAATTTTGTGGAATCCAACCGGTATGGTTTTACAGGCCGTATAGGCTATAAATGGCTGAACTTGTGGGGGTATTACCAATTGTCCTCACTTTTCACAGAAGGCAATGGACCTCAAATGTTTCCTTATTCACTGGGGATAACAGTTATTCCATTCTAATAGATTTTTTTTCCTGGATTCAGTTCGCTACAGCATTTTGGTTTGGACAATGCTGCAAGTGTTTATGAATAGCAATACATATGGAAATGCACATGGTGCAATCATCTCTACTTGCGTTCTCCGCGGAAAAAATAGCGGCCTGAACAAGTTCATCCAACTACACCACAATAAAGAAAAGCATGATCCCTAAGCCGGCAAGAAATCCGGCATAAACCTGTAATGGCGTATGGGCCTTAAGTTTCAAACGGGCAAAACCGACAAGTCCACAAATAAATACAGCTAACATAAAATAGAATACTACATCTGCATAAACCACCTGATTAATTCCTAATAGTGCACCTACCAGTCCTCCAACACCCATCATATGCATGCTAATTTTCCAATACAAGCTAATGATCAATGAAATGAATATCAGAACGGCTGAACCCATAAACATCCGCTGGTATACGATATCAAGCTGTGCCTGCCTGATAATATAATAGGCGAGAAAATAAAATATTCCTGTAATGATCAGTGGAAATAGCCTTTCTTCTTTGTCGTCCATATTTAATGACTTGATCATTCCACGTTTGTAAAGAAGAAATATAAATACAAGGGGAAGGATGAAAGTACTTAAGAATACAACCCACATGATCATTCTTTTTCCTTCAGCGGGTATCATATAGGCAATATAACTGTTGAGGTTAAACAGAATAAGGAGTGAGTATGTTGGAACAAGTAGTGGTTGGAAAAGAACCGAAATTATTTTAGCCAGTTTATCTTCCATGCCGGGGATGTTATAATTCTTTCCTCAGCCTTGCAACAGGAATACTTAATTGTTCCCTGTATTTAGCTACAGTCCGCCTGGCAATGTTATACCCTTTTTCTTTTAAGATCTGGGTTAGTTGTTCATCGGTAAGGGGCTTACTTTTATCTTCGGCATCGATACAATCCGACAGGATCTTTTTAATTTCCCGGGTAGAAACCTCTTCACCGCTTTCCGTCTGCATGGATTCACTAAAGAAACTTTTTAGGAGAAATGTACCAAAAGGAGTTTGAACATATTTGCTATTGGCCACCCTGGAAATGGTAGAAATATCAAGATTAACAATTTCCGCAATGTCTTTCAGGATCATTGGCCTTAATCGTGTATCATCACCGGTGAGGAAATATTCCCGTTGATAATTCATGATGGCCTCCATAGTAACATGCAAGGTGTTTTGTCTTTGCCTGATGGCATCTATGAACCATTTCGCCGAATCGATCTTTTGCTTAACAAAAGTGAGGGTTTCCTTATGTTTACTTTTGTTCTTACTGTTGGAATAGGCTTCGAGCATATCCACATAAGTTCTGCTTAGCCTGAGTTCCGGGGCATTTTTGGAATTAAGTTGTAATTCCAGTTCTCCATTGTTGTTATAAATAATAAAATCAGGGAGAATATAATGGTTGGTCTTTGTTGTTTCGCTTAAAGAGTTCCCTGGTTTAGGATTTAGTTTCAGGACCTCTTCTATTCCTGCCTTTAGTTCTTCCTCTGTGATTTTCGCTTTTTTTATGATCTTCTCATAATGCTTCTTGGTGAATTCATTAAAATACCTTTCCAGCAAATGAATGGCGAGCTCAACGGAAGGTTCCGGTTCATCAATTTTTCTAAGCTGAATCAATAAGCATTCCTGCAAATTTCGCGCTCCTACTCCGGGAGGGTCAAATTCCTGAATTAATTTCAGGACAAAAAGAATTTCATCACGTGTTGTCTGGATATTCTGAGTAAAAGCCAGGTCATCCACCATGGCAGTTACGTCCCTATTCAGATAGCCGGAATCATCAAGGTTACCAATAATATGTAAAGCAACCTGGTATTGATTTTCAGTCAGGTCACGCAATCCAAGTTGTGAAATCAATAAATCCTGAAAAGTCGTACCTGATACAAAAGGGACTTCCCTTCTTTCATCATCAGCACTGGTATTGTTGGCATTTAACTTATAGGAAGGAATATCATCGTCATCAGAAATGTAATCTTCAAAATCAAACTCGTCCTCACCATTCTTTGAATCCAGCTCATCAACTTCTTCACCGTTTAAGGATTCCTGATCAATAGGATCATCATAATCCTGCTCCATATCAGAATCTTCCTCAAGATCTGCTGTTTCTTCCAAAGCAGGATTTTCTTCTATTTCCTGTTTAATCCTCTGTTCCAGAGCAATTGAAGGTATTTGTAGCAGTTTCATCAGCAGAATCTGCTGAGGAGAAAGCTTTTGTAGTAGTTTTTGTTGTAATCGTTGATTTAACATGAGTCTTTCAAATAATTCCCTTTATCGCATCAGTAACAAATATCAGAATTTTTTTTCACATATCCTATTATCTGAATAATTTAATCCTTTTAAAACTCGGCATTTTGAGGAGTTCTCGGAAATGGGATTACATCACGAATATTTCCCATTCCAGTGATAAATTGGATCATTCTCTCAAAACCTAGTCCATATCCACTGTGGGGTACTGTTCCAAATTTCCTGGTCTCCAAATACCACCACAATTCTTCTTGTGGTACGCTCATTTCTTGCATTCGTTTCAAAAGTACCCCATAATTTTCTTCTCTTTGTGACCCACCAATAATTTCACCAATTTGAGGGAAGAGCACATCCATAGCCCTGACAGTTTTATTGTCGTCATTTACTTTCATGTAAAAGGCCTTTATGTCTTTTGGATAATCGGTGACTATAACCGGTTTTTTAAAGTGTTTTTCAACGAGGTAGCGTTCGTGTTCCGATTGCATATCTGTTCCCCAACCTTCAACAACATATTGGAACTTTTTCTTTTTATTTGGTTTGGAGTTCTTTAAAATGTCAATTGCATTGGTGTATGTGATTCGTACAAATTCATTCTCGGCAACAAACTTAAGGCGTTCAATCAGTTCCATTTGAGATCTTTCTTCGGCCTTTTTGGTTTTTTCTTCATCCAGCAATCGTTTATTCAGGAAATTCAGATCGTCCATGCAGTTATCAAGTGCATATTGAATGAGGTACTTCAGCATTTCCTCCGCAAGGTCCATGTTATCGTGGATATCGTAAAACGCCATTTCGGGCTCTATCATCCAGAATTCAGCCAGGTGCCTTGATGTATTAGAATTCTCCGCCCTGAAGGTTGGACCGAAAGTATAAATATCACCGAGAGCCAGTGCTGCCAGCTCCCCTTCAAGTTGTCCTGAGACAGTAAGGTTGGTTTCTTTCCCAAAAAAATCACTGTTATAATTTACATCACCTGTATCATTTAATGGAGGATTTTTCATATCCAGTGTTGTAACCCTGAACATTTCACCTGCTCCTTCTGCATCGGATCCGGTGATGATGGGTGTATGAATGTTAACAAATCCCTTGTCATTAAAAAATTTATGTACAGCAAAGATCATAGCATGGCGTACCCTTGTAATGGCACCAAATGTATTGGTACGAAAACGGAGGTGTGCTTTCTCCCTTAAGAACTCAAGGCTGTGTTTTTTTGGTTGTAATGGATATTCATCAGGATCGGCTTTGCCCAGAATACCGATTTTTTCTGCATCAAGCTCAACCTTTTGACCGCTTCCCGGTGATTCAATCAATTTACCGGTAATGGACAATGATGCTCCGCTGTGAATATCCTGTAATGTTGATTCAGAAATTTTCGATAAATCAACAACTACCTGGAAATTATGTATGGTTGATCCGTCATTCAGTGCAATAAAGGCTACATTTTTACTTCCCCGCTTTGTTCTTACCCAACCTCTTACATTTACCTCTTTACCTATTTCATCTGAATACAACAGATCAACTATTTTTGTTCGCTTCAAATCTTTCATATTTAACAACTTAAATCAAGGGTGGATGCAAAATTAGCTACTTTTTCATATCAATCTGAATGAATTGAAAAATTATTGTCTTTGATTTAATTTAAATATTTTGTACCGAAAATAAGTAATTTTGCGGGTCAATATGGGCAATGAATTAAAGATACAGGCATTAAACGAGTGGATAGATATTGACACAAAGCCGCTGGTAATAAGTGGTCCATGCAGTGCAGAATCGGAACAACAGGTATTGGACATTGCCCGTGAAATCGCTAAAATTCCCAACGTAAAGATTTTCAGGGCTGGTATCTGGAAACCAAGGACGCGTCCGGGATCATTCGAAGGGGTTGGAGAAAAAGGATTGAAGTGGCTTCAACAGGTTAAAGCTGAAAGCGGATTACTAACTGCAGTAGAAGTAGCGAATCCCGAGCACATCAGGTTGGCGGTAAAACATGATGTGGACATATTATGGATTGGGGCACGAACAGTTGTAAATCCATTCTCTCTGCAGGAACTAGCCTCTGAGCTAAAGGGGATTGATAAACCAATTATGGTGAAAAATCCGGTTAATCCCGATCTTGATCTGTGGATCGGAGCAATAGAAAGGTTTAACCTTGCAGGAATAACAAAAATAGCAGCGGTTCACCGGGGTTTTTATTTCTTTGATAAAACACCTTATCGTAATGCCCCCATGTGGGAAATCCCCATAGAATTAAAAAGACGGTTCCCTAACCTACCGGTCATCTGTGATCCAAGCCATATTTGTGGCGAAAGGACAATGCTCCTGGATGTTGCCCAAAAATCCCTTGACCTTGATATGGATGGTGTAATGATTGAAGCTCATACAGATCCCGACAAAGCACTTACTGATCCGCAGCAACAAATTACACCCGGGGAGCTAAGCCTGATCGTTGACAAACTTATTGTTAGAACAAAAAGGGGCGATTTTGAACTGGAGAATAAACTTGAACTCCTCAGGTCAGAAATTGATAAAATTGATGCTGAATTGTTGCAGATCCTTGCAAGACGAATGGAAGTTGTGGATGAGATCGGTAATTATAAAAAGGAAAACAACATCACCATTCTCCAATTGAAACGCTGGACCAAAATTGTACGCGACCGGCTTAAGACAGGAACAAATGCAGGTCTTAGAAAGTCATTTATTCAAACTTTACTTGAAGTTGTCCATAATGAATCCATCCAGCGGCAGACTGAAATATTCAACAAAGACGATAACGAGAAATAAAACCATACCTTGTTTGATTCCTCAGATTGAATGTAGCGAAAGAGTTGGGAATAGAGGAAATTGAAGTACAATGGGATAAGGTATATTTGTTGTGGCTTTTCATCTTTATTCCTTTTATACCCGATAACCATATACCTTAATTCCCAAAAACCCATATCATCCATCCATAGGCTTTCAGCCAATTTAAATTTCATGAAACATCAAATAACAAATCATTTTGTATATTTGACTGCTAAATTATCACACCATGACACTAAACTATATTTTATCATTACTGGCAGGTCCACTGATTGCTGTTATTATTCTGGCTGTTGTATGGAAAAAAAGAGGGAAAAGCAGATACCCTGGTTTGATTAGCAGCTTTATCTTTGGAATATTCAGTAGTGCAATCTTTTTACTTTTCTTTGTAATAGCGAACTATTTTGGGCTTGATAGCTTTAGTAATATAAGACGAACCATTTTTTATTCATTTGTGGTAATGGGCATCGGCTCAGAACTGGGTAAATTCCTGATCCTGAGGTATTATAACTTCCCCAAGAGCAGCTTTAACGGCCCACTCGACGGCATCGTATACAGCATAATGATATCGATGGGATTTGCCTTTGTAAGTAATATCTTATATTTTACTTTGCCAATATATACTGAGGTTAATTTCCTTTATGCTTATAGCATGGTATTAGGAAACCTGTTTTTTGCAGTGATCCTTGGATTCTTTGTTGGGATGGGCAAATCGCGTGAAAACAAATTTGTTGATTCAATGACCGGCCTTTTCGCTGCATCATTTTTCCATGCTTTGTATTCTTTTTGTTTTATCCCGGGAAAAGAGGATTACAGATTGCTAACTTTCCTTGGAATAGGCGTTTTTGTTATTGTTATCATGCTTTACTATAAAGCATTTGATATGAATGAAGAATACAAAAGGATTAAAGGCGACTAGTTAAACTGCCTTAAATATTTTCCCCGGCAGACTTATTACCAATCCGTCAAATTCAAGGGTTAGCAGCACTGCGGCTATTTTACTATTTGAAAGCTTAGTTGTTAAAACAAGGTAATCGATACTTGATTCACCCTTGTCTTTTAACATATTCAGGATCAGATCTTCTTCAACACTGAGTTCACGAAAAAGTTTAACCTGACTTCCAACTGATTTTCGTTTTTCCCACTGCATGAAGTATTTAATGTCATCGGCAGATTGAACAAGGGCAGCTTTATTGGTTTTGACCAGGTAATTACAACCTTCGCTGTACCTGTCATTTACCTTACCTGGAACTGCAAAGACATCCCTGCTATAGGAATTGGCAATGTTTGCAGTAATGAGGGCTCCTCCCCTTTTTGCCGATTCAATGACAAGTGTAGCATCTGAAATACCAGCAACTATTCTGTTCCTTTTCGGGAAATTTTCACGATCAGGATTTGTATAGCTCATAAAATCGGTTAACAATCCTCCGTTATCAACCATTTTTTCAGCAAGTTTTTTGTTTGCATAAGGATATATCCTGTCGAGGCCATGAGCCAGTATTCCAACAGTTGGAATGTTTCGTTCTACTGCCATCCTGTGTGCCTGTGTATCTATTCCGTAGGCAAGGCCACTGACCACCAGAATATCAAGATCCGATAATCCCTGTATCATCTTTTCACAAACTCCCTTTCCATAATTTGTGGCACGGCGGGTACCCACAATACTTAATACATGTTTTGTATTAAACCGGGTATTTCCTTTATGGTATAAAATGATTGGGCCATCCATGCAATGTTTTAATCGGGCAGGATAATTATCATCCAAAAAATACAGGGTTTGTATCCTATTGTTTTCGATGAATCTGATTTCTTCTTCAGCCCTGTTAAGAACCTGCTGACCTATGATGGCATTAACCGTTGAGATCCCCATACCCGGGATTTTCATCAGATTCTTTCTCTTCTCCTTAAATACTGCTTCGGCACTGCCACAATAGGAAATGAGTTTTTTACCGTTTACGTCACCGACACCAGGAATTAATGATATGGCTAATTGATATAAAAGCAATGATTAGGTTTTAAGATCCAAATTTACGTTAAATTTTGTATTTTGGTAGATTAAATTATGAACGATTGAAAACAAATCCGAACATCCTGGTATGCCCGCTAAACTGGGGAATTGGTCATGCTACAAGATGTGTTCCGGTGATCAGGGAGTTATTGGAGCAGGGAGCCAATGTAATTCTTGGTACCTCAGGAAGGTCACAGGCGTTTTTACTCGAAGAATTTCCGGATCTGGATCAGGTGAACTTTCCTGACTATGATGTTACCTATGCATCTTCCGGGAAGCACATGATATTCAAAATGTTATCCGTTTCCCCATCTCTGTTTAAGTCCATCAGGAAGGAGCATAAATCTTTAAAAAAGATTATTAAATTGTATAACATTCATGGAGTGATCTCAGATAACCGCTACGGATTATATTCAAAAAAAATCCCGACTGTGTTTATTACACATCAGGTTTTTATAAAAACACCCTGGCGATTAAAATTTATTGAGCCCGTACTTTTTCAATTGAATAAACATTACATAAATAAGTATGATGAATGCTGGGTGCCTGATTTCCAGGGCAAACCAAATTTGTCAGGTGATCTGTCACATAAAAAACCATTGCCTACGAATTATCATTTCATCGGTCCTTTATCCAGGTTTTTGAAAGAATCAGCAACGTCCAAATCTTCAGAAAAATATGACTTATTAGTACTGTTATCAGGCCCGGAGCCGCAAAGGACAATCCTTGAAAACAATATTCTCACCCAACTTGAATCCCTTGACATAAATGCAGCTATGGTTTGCGGTAAACCTGAGATCAAACCGCAGCAATCATCAAAAGGTAAAAAAGAGATATTACCTCACCTGAACAGCAATTCCCTTCAACAGCTGATCCTTCAGTCGAAAGTTATCATATCGCGGTCAGGGTATTCCACAATAATGGACCTGGTTTCTTTAGGGAAAAAGGCGGTTTTTATTCCTACACCCGGACAAACCGAACAAGAATACCTCGGCAGGTATTTCATGGAAAAAGGGATATACCTCTCCTGTGCCCAGGAAAAATTTGATCTAAAACAAGCTCTTGACCAGTCTGGCGATTACTCCGGAACGCATATTCCAAACGACAGGTCAGTTTTAAAAGACAGGATAAGCCAGTTTCTGAACAGGATTTAAAACCTGCCTGCATACTGAATAAATGGTTTTGTATATTTGCTGCAAGAATTTCTACTTATGATCATTCAATCCATAACCTGGTCGGTTAGACCTGAAATCTTTGAAATAGGACAGTTTGCTTTAAGGTGGTACGGGCTTCTTTTTGCCTCCGGCTTTGTGTTTGGCTACTTCATAATGGGGAATATTTTTAAAAAAGAAAAAATTCCTCAAAAAATGCTTGATACACTAACTACCTACATGGTTGTTGGAACTGTTGTTGGTGCCCGTTTAGGCCATTGTTTGTTTTATCAACCGGATTATTACCTGGCCAATCCAATAGAGATCTTAAAAGTCTGGGAAGGAGGCCTTGCAAGTCATGGTGCCGGAATAGCAATACCACTTGTGCTATGGTTGTTTGCACGAAAAGCAAAAAAGCCCTATTTATGGATCCTTGACAGGATAGTGATCGTTGTGGCTCTGGCAGGGTTTTTTATCCGCATGGGAAATTTGATGAACTCCGAAATTTATGGAATTGAAACCAGCCTTCCTTGGGGATTTATTTTTGAACGGTGGAACGAGACTGTTCCTAAACACCCAACGCAGATCTATGAAGCCCTTTCGTATTTCATTATATTTCTAATCCTTTACACATTATACAGGAAGAAAGGAACCTCTTTGAAACCAGGTTTCCTTTTTGGATTTTTCCTTGCAGTGCTTTTCTCAGTAAGATTTTTAATTGAATTCATCAAAGAACCCCAGGTAGGTTTTGAGCAAACCATGGTTCTGAATATGGGACAGTTGCTTAGTATTCCTTTTGTTTTACTGGGAATCTATTTACTGTTCTTTTATTCCCCAAAGAAAGCAGCTTAGTAAACCGCCTCTTTTATTTTAGGAACCTAACGTTAAGTGCAATCTATTTCAGCATTTCCAAATGACCCGAAAATACTGAGTCAATCCTCTGATGCAGGTCTGTCTGATTATAGGTACGGGCCATCATACTCAATTGTTGAATTACTCCCAGTGCCTGGTTGTAATCCTTCTCATAATATTTGAAAAGTTTATCGTTCAACCCGTAGTAGTAGTTTATGTTTTGATCATAGATCTCCAGTATCTGTTCCGTGATCTCCTTTGCCTTTTCATTGGCTCCGGCATCAAAATAAACCTCGATAAACGGGATCATATAAATATCAAACGTAATTTTCTCATTGGGAAATTCTTCAAGCGCTTCATCCAGCAACTGTATTGCCTTTTCTTTTTCTCCCTTAGCTACCAAAGCTTTTGCCGTTCTCATGAAGTTTTGCTTTGGCATAATGGAATTTCTTGCACTTTCCCTGTCAACATAAACTGAAGGTTCCTTAAGGTTACCCCACACACAATCGTTCATGTAAATGTCATAGGATTTTTTCTCGTTTACGCCACCCATACCTTCAATATAATGTTCAGCTTTAACAGGTAATAACCGATAAACCATTCCTTCAAGGTGGCAATATTCATCCACATCCAGGACTTTGCTTATGCTGCTTGGATTTGCAAAATAAATTGGCCTTTCCCAGTTATTGGTTGCAATGATATCCAGCAACATCAGGTCATTTTTATACAGGTAATTCTGCCTTACATTCCATTCAATGGAAGGAACAATTTTATGTTGCATATATTCGGGAACTACCCCATTTGAAATTATGTTTGCCGAATCGATGGTTAATTTGAATTTCTTTGTTGGAGAAAAATTAATCTTATCACCACTTTGTAAGGTAAGTTTTGTTCGCTCATCGTCACTGGCAATGAAGTCGACTACCTGGTTAAGCTCAGCACTCCCTTTAATATTTGTATTATAAAATACCACGGCATTGTTTACACCATTCTGGTAGTGATCGTAAGATAATGTAAACGGTAAAGGTTCCGATTCGTATGCTTTGTTCATCATCTGATGAATGTACCAGTGACCGGAAGCAAGCATAAAATTCACCACCCTGACATCTGTTCTGATACCTTCCACCTCCTGGGCATACCATAAGGGGAACGTATCGTTATCGCCGTTTGTAAACAGGATTGCATTTGGTTCACAGGAATTCAGGTAGTTCTTGGCAAAATCCCTGGCTGCATATTTATTTGCCCTGCTGTGATCGTCCCATCCTTCTGAAGCCATAATGATTGGGACCAATAATAATGTTGCCCCTGTAGCTGTATAAGCAGCTATTCTGGGGTTAATTTTGGTACTTAATAACTCAAACAGGCTCATTACTCCCAAGCCCATCCAAATGGCAAAAGCATAGAATGATCCTGCGTATGCATAATCCCTTTCCCTGGGTTGGTATGGATACTGGTTAAGGTAAACCACAATAGCCAGCCCAGTCATGATGAAGAGCAGGGTGACAACAAGCATATCCCTTTTCCGTGTATTTAAATGGTAGAACAAACCTATTAGTCCCAGAATAAAGGGTAACATATAAAACTTGTTATGGGCAGGATTTTTCATGCTGTCGGGAAGGTTGTTCTGAGGTCCAAGACCTAAAATATGCTCATCAAACCATCCTATTCCAGTCAACCAGTTCCCATGCTCAATTTCTCCCTGGCTTTCAATATCATTTTGCCTTCCTGAAAAGTTCCACATAAAATACCTGAAGTACATGTGACCCACCTGGTAGGTGAAGAAAAAGCGAAGGTTTTCTCCAAAGGTCGGAACCATTCTGGTTTCTGAGGATCCATCATCTTTGACGACATCCACAGGCCGTCCTTTTATCTTGCCATATTCTCTGTATATCTGTTTGTGAGCTGATTTCTGGTTACTCCACATCCTTGGGAAGACGGTGGTAAACCTCGGATCGTATACAGGAATGATACCTTTCCTCGGATCAGTAACAACATATTTTCCTTTTTTGGTATCCTTTACATAAATCGGTTTACCATCTTCTGCATCTATGGTTGGTGCATTAAAGTACTGTCCATGTGAAATTGGCCATGTACCATATTGTTCACGGCCCAGGTAGGACAATAAAGTGATCGCATCCTCAGGGCTGTTTTCGTCAATGGGCGGATTGGCATTAGACCGGATGATGATCATAAAAAAGGAAGAGTAGCCGATCAGGATAAATGTGAAACTAAGTAACAACGTGTTGGCCAATACCTTTTTGTTGATCCTTGTATACCTTAAGCCAAATACAATCAGACCAATGAGGATAATGAAGTAAAATACTGTTCCTGAATTAAACGGCAATCCAAAACTATTGACAAAGGTTAATTCGAAAAAGCTCGACAGTTTAACAACCCATGGAATAATACCGTTCATTATTACTGCAAGTAACACAACTGAAATAACACCTGTAATGATAAATCCTTGTGTTGATGGTTTGTATTTTTTGAAATAATAAACGAATGCAATAGCTGGAATGGCCAGCAGGTTAAGCAGGTGAACCCCTATGGAGAGGCCAATAATAAATGCGATCAGAAGGAGCCAACGGTTGGCATACTTTTCCTCCTCCCTTTCCCATCGTAATATTGCCCAGAAGGTTGCTGCTGAAAACAAAGATGACATGGCATACACCTCACCTTCAACAGCTGAAAACCAGAATGAATCAGAGAATGTAAAAGCAAGTCCGCCAACAGCAGCACTTCCAATAATAGCATATGTTTTGGCTATCGTTAATTCTGCTCCGTCGCGGGTGGCTATTTTTTTCGCAAAATGTGTAATGGTCCAGAACAAAAACAAGATGGTGAAACTACTACTCAAAGCCGACATCACATTAACCATTAATGCTACTTTGCTGGTGTCACCGAATGCAAACAAAGAGAAGAATCGTCCTAACATTTGAAACAATGGAGCTCCCGGAGGGTGCCCTACCTGAAGTTTATAAGCAGTGGCAATGTATTCACCACAATCCCACCAACTGGCTGTCGGTTCAATGGTTATAAAATAGACCAGGGTTGCAATAGCAAAAATACCCCAGGCAACAAAACGGTTCAATTTGTTATATAATTCCATGGAAGTGAACAATTTCTGTTTCAGATGGCGAAAATAAACAATTTCGTTGCATTAAAATGAGAATGCCAACATTTATTAACGAAAATTAACGGGAACTTCTGGATTGATTGATCTCAATGATTTTAAGACCATATCCTTTGTTTAATGGTCAAAAAAACAGCGGTACAGAAAAAAAATTAAAGTACATTTGGAAGAAATAAAATTATTATTAATTTTGCACTCCCTAAAATTATACGTTCTTTAGGAATTGGAATCGTAAAGTACATCAATCATATACTGACCCATGGTGTAATGGTAACACACCTGATTTTGGTTCAGGCGTTTAAGGTTCGAGTCCTTATGGGTCAACTTCAACCCCGGTATCTAAATAATACTGGGGGTTTTTTATGCCTTATAGTTTCATTTTTTGGTAGAAAATAATAAGGATCCCGGTATTTTCGTCGGGAAGTCCTGATGATTTTGCTTCATCAATCGACCAATATTATTAGAGTTGAAAATTGATTTAAACGAAATTTAATCCCCTCGATCTACTTATTAGATTTTACCTTCTTTGAGTTAAAACCATACCTTCCTGTGCCCTTTTTAATTTTCGCTGGAATGGTTTCAACAGGTAGTCTATGTTATAACTGATTCCGAAACTAAGGTGTGAATAATAATCAAAGTCCTCTTTAGCAATGTATGCATCAAGGTTATCATTCTGTGCCTGCCGTAAGGATAAATCAGCTGTTAAATTAAACTTTTCTGATAGATCATACTGCAAAGTTCCGCCCATAAAGTATACGAACTCCGGAACTCCTGTATAATGAACCTGTCCTCCATTGTTTACATCATAGTTTCCGGCTTTATTCACTCTGAATAAAACCTGCCCTACACCAAAATAGGCTAGCAAATCCAACTTTGTGGTGTTGTCAGGTTTAATCAGGTTCATCACATTAATTCCTGCCTGTATATTGTATTCAACAAGTTCTGTGTTAAATGCATGGCTTTTTTTGTAATCACTTTTAAATCCTCCGTACAAAGCTTGTCCGGAAACAGTGAGTTTACTATTAACTTGTTTGGTGATTTTTAATCCGATAGAAGGATGGCTCTCGAAATGTAGCTTTTTACCAATGTAATGATCGTATTGGCTCAGGTCACCATAATAAGAAGTGAAACCTGTGTGAAGATTAACTGACCAGTGACGCCAGAAACAATGTTGTTTTTTACCTCCCCAGCAATTTGGGTCAATCCCATAGGATGTACTAAAAAGCAGAAGAAGTAAGATGCCGAGTGTAATTTTTAGCTTTTTCATGGGTTGATTATTTTATTTAAAGGATTTCTTTCATGCTTAATTTATTTTTTCTATTCAACAGGAGATACCGATTCTATGACACCTTTATGCCTGTAATTTTTACTTTAAAATGAAAATGTTATTTCTGTTTTAGATATTAATTTAACATCCTGATGAATACGAATATACGAAATTCAGGGTCGAAAGTCAATATGTAATTAGGATACGGTGGGTCAAGTTGAGGGAGCGGACACTTGCAATCAGTATGCGGACAACAATTTTTGCACTCAAAAAACCAGTAAAAACTGGTTTTTGCCTTTATTATTACAAAAAAATGGATTAATAGTAATTCTTCACTTCGTCTGTTGGGATTAATTTCCCATTCAGAATATTGAACACCACCCAGGCATTTCCTTTTTGTTTTTCATTGAGTTGCCAGATATTCAGCAGCTTTCCTTCACCATAGATCTTTACCATAGCCCTGGACTTGGAAAGCTTTTTGGAGTTCTTTGAATCCTTGTTGGTATAATCTTTCACAAAACAGGTATACTCCGC
This sequence comes from uncultured Bacteroidales bacterium, assembly GCA_964421215.1. Taxonomy (GTDB): domain Bacteria; phylum Bacteroidota; class Bacteroidia; order Bacteroidales; family JAADJA01; genus JAADJA01. The sequence goes on from CAYQWA010000026.1 coordinate 60,887, forward strand.
CTTTTCATCGATGTCTTTTACAGTTATGGTCTCCGGGCCATATCCATCCCTGTCATCCCTGTCGAGTTTGGCTGAACCATCATCTGATATTTTCATTTCCCTGTAAGAGATATGATAATCTCCTTCTTTTATAAAATGCGCATCAAGGTCGGCAGGTTTTTTGTCCCAGTCGAGAACAATACGGATGGCACCCATTTCGATGATGGGAGAAACGGTGAACCGGTTCCAGAAAATTGTACCCGCTACCACTTCAAATTTATTGTTTTCTGTGATGAATCCTTCCTTTATAAATTGAAAAGGATAAACAGCATCTTCCAGTTTATCGAAGCGGATCTTTCCTTCCATATCCGTTGTCATGGTTTTAAGATCCTGGATAATAATGGTTGCTTGCGGAACAGGATCACCAGTTTCTGCATTGATAAACCTAAGGGTCAAAAGTCCCTGTTCTTCTGCTGAAGCATCATCCAGTTTATCCCGCATTTTATCGATCTGCGCTATGGCTGCAAATCCAAATGCCATCATAATAAGTATTAGTACACTAAGTTTTTTCATGGCTGTATTTTATTTGTTTACGATCAAACCAAATTGTTCCACAACTTTTTCATCCTGTGGGATTTCATAGATCCATTTCATAATGTTGTTAACACTTACCTCCTCCAGAAAAGCAATATCGTTTTTTGTATATACAAAGATCAAGAGGTTGTATTCTTTCACTGCATCTTTTTCATCGATCTCAAAATAATATCCATCCAGGTTATCATTCAGGGGGAAATTAACTTTTTTGCCTCCGTTAAACAGTTTATGTTGTTTATCGTTTAGGTAATCGTTTTCATTATCAACATATGGGTAAAGGATGAAGGCTGTGCTATTGGTAACATTGAATATTTTCAGATACCCTTCCTTAGCAGGTAAAAAGCTGAAACCCAGCGGATCATTTTCATAGTAGAATTCGCGTATTCCATCCACTTTAAACTTAAAGGAGGGGTCTTTGTCTTTTTTATGCTTAAAAATGGTTGCTTTGATTTCCACTTCCACCAGGATGTTTCCAAACTCATTGATGTCCCTATTCGTTTCGTTGACCTCCTCTACAATGATTTCTGCCCCAGTTTCTGTGGATACGAAGGATTGAAATATTTCGCGAAACTGTTGATCGTCCTCAAAGGTGTAAAGAAAATCACTTACGGAAACATTTTCTGAAATGCCTGCCTGTACCATAGCGTTACGTTTGGCCTCATCAATGGCTTTGTTTTTTACCTCCTCCAGTGTCAAGTCTCTTGCCTCATAACTCCCGGTTGCAGTTACAGGGATCTTTTTTTGGGCAGAAACTTCTAGAACAGCAATTATTAGTACAAATATTAGAATTATGTTCTTCATATTAAATATTGTGTGTTAATGTCTAATTTCTAATTGGTCTAATTTCTAAAAAATTACAAAATTCAAAATTGAAAAATCCAAATTACCAGCTCATGAATAGATATTACATGAATTTTAACAAATGGTCTATTTCAGCTTATTAAAGATTGAATTGAAAATTAAATTTAACTCTTTTGCTTCTTGTTTCAAAATATCTGCTTCAATTTTCACTGATGGTTCGGCCACTGCCATCATTCTAAGAAAGAACTTTGACTCCCTGCTTTCCTTCTTGACAATTCCAATTTTGTGCTTGAAATCCTTTTTGCTTTCAACATCATCCGCTTCGCTATAATTTGCACCTACACTTGTACCTGCTTTTACTAATTGTATAATCAAAGGTCTGGATATATCATTCCTTGGGACCTTTTCACAAAATTTAATAATATTCTCACCGAAGATAGCAGTCCGCTCCTCCAGATCAAAAACCTTTTCTTCTTTTCGCATTATATTTTAAACTTGGTTTTTATTCCAAATTTTAATCCCTCTAAACCATAGCCGTTAAGCTTGGGAATTGCCATTCTTGGGATTTATTTAATTAATTAGAAATTAGGTCAATTAGAAATCTTCTCAATCACCCTAATTAAAATCCCACTCCCTCCATGAACTCTCCACATCAGGACTTACATTAACTGTTGGGTCCTGCTCTTTTTGATTGATACGCAAGGATTCAATGGAAACCTGTTGAGAAACATAATCTGACAAGTCGCCATAGGATATATTGCCTTTTGTTTCCTGCAATTTTTTCATCAGAAAATAAGAAAACATACCATGTTGTTCTTTTTCATAGGGCAATGCTGACTGTTCACCAGTACTTGCTGTAAAAACTACCAGGTTACCCTGGATAAGATCCTTTTTGGGTTTCACCTTTACGCTTCTGGCTGCCAGAAGACCGGCATCCCTACCACCGCCGCTAAAGCATGCATCCATAAATACCGTTACTTTTCCAGCTCCACTTTCTGCAAACTTTTTATAGATCTCTTCTAGCTTAATTGCAGCATTCAGGTTTGACCCGGCAACATCAACAGGAATAAGATAGGGCGACCTGGAAACTTCATCCGGTAAACCATGTCCCGCATAAAAGAATATTATTTCAGCCGGCTCACCCGTCTTTGAGGCCAGTTTAGAGATCAGGTCGATTTTCTGGTAGATCTCTCCCGCTGTAGCATCCTGTAGCAAATGGGCATTAATTTCATCCACCCCCAGTGTTTTTAAGGCATATTCTTTAAATATCTTGGCATCATTTCTGGCAAACTCCACATTGGCTTCGGTATCCAGTCCACGCTGAAACCGTGAATAATCCTCATTTCCAATAATTAAAGCGTACCTGTAAGGATGTTTGGTCATGTTCACCGGAATGTTTTTATCAATTTCAGATGACAAGGAAGCTCTTCTGATTTCGGTGGAAGGTGTGGCAATCCCGCTAATGACCACTTCGTTTTTTGCAGTAAGTCTCTGTTCAAGTCCCACACTAAGGGTAGTATCCCTTGAATAGGTACCAACGGATTCATCAAGATCTATCAGAACCGGGATCTCAGCCAGGATATACCTTCGGGTGGCTGTAAACAGAAACTCCAGCTCTTTGGTATCCCCTCTTCTCATGTTTCCGAGGCTAAACCTGTTTTCTTCTCCAAGAAAGACACAATTTGAATTGGGAAGCTTAAATTCAGCAGAAACATTACGGGCATCACCGTCACCAATGTTTTGGACAATCACTTTGAGGTTAATGGGATAATTGAGTTTGATCAATCCGCCATCTTCGGTACTGAAAACAGCATCTGCAATTATAACTTTCGGATTGGAGAAGGGCTTTGTCTCAATTTTAATTTCCAGCGGGAAAGCATCAAAGCCCCTGTCTTCAATCACTTCAATAAAAAATTCTGCGATACCTTCACGAATTTCCATTTCCCCATTAACCGGAATCGAAACATTTTTACCAGAGTTTGCCATTAAGTCTCCCAGTTTTAATTCCTTGGTGAAATTTAATCCATCAATGTTGTTGTTTTTGGTGGATACCTTTACAATTACGTTTTGAGCTGTTCCTTCTCCTATGTTTTCTACCAACAGGTTTATGGAACAGGATTCATTGCCATCAATAAAATTGTTTTCGTTTTCATCGATGAATTTTTCACCTTTTATGATCAGGTCAGGAAGCTTGGTAACCACCGATCGGGTATCGTTGGTGTTTTGCTTATCGCTGGTAAATGTCACCTTTTTTCGTGTACTTTTACCTGAGATCACCTGGCCACTAACACCGGCAGCCAGAAAAAGAATCAGGATCAATATTACATTTGCCTTCATATTTTTGAGTTTTTTATTTTAAAACTTAAGGGTAAATCCAACCATTGGATTACCGGATTGAGGATCGAAATTATAATTAAGCGAAAACTTGGATTCATTCCTTTCCCGTCTGATCTTATCAGCTTTCATACCTGAGGAAATAACATCGATTACCCATATGGTGACCGCTGTACCTAACAAAACTTTTGAGTAGATATCGTATTGTTTGGACTGATCAAGCAGATCATCCCTTTCACTTGCACTGGTGGCATCAAGGTAGTCGTTATAGGTATTGTAAGCCATATTGTTGGTGGCTATTGATCCTCCAATGCATCCATAACCAACCACACCCCATAACCAGTCGGCACCCCCACCTTTGGCTACTGTTTTACCAAGTCCGGGCAATATCCCCGAAAGAAGCATTGCGCCGGCAGCACTTATTCCTTTTTTATCCGGCTTCTCAACTTCAAGGTCCTGAAAATTTGAACGGGCGAATACTTCCACAGAAAACTCTTCATCAATGGTTGTATTATCGGCCTGAAGATCCCACATTATACGCTTATTAGGACCACCATTTACATTTGAACCAACATCCCCTGTCATGGTTTGAGGGATTAAATCCTTTCCTGAAGCTGTTGTTATTTTTACCCAGATTTCGAACATTTCGCTATCCATAGCCTTCACGATATCGTAGGTGATGACCAGGTTCATCCCTTCTGCATAAAAATCTATGTTTTCGATGGATGCTTTTGATTGAGCAGTGGCATTTGAAAAATTAAAAATGCCGGCAATTAAAATGATAAGAACAGTAATTATATGATGTATTTTTTTCATGTCCACTTTGATTATCTTGCGTTCATTATTGATTGTTTCTTCGAGGAAACCTTCCTGGATCCTGCCTGAGGATTCGATTTTTGATAAGCCGTGCGGTCAACTGGAGCCTTAGGTACAATTTGTTGTTCAACTCCTTTACTGTCTGTAACGTACACCTCAAGGTTCCAGTTGTAATCAAGATCAGGCGGATTAAGTTCAGAAAGAGGTTCCCATGTTATTCCGTTATCCATGGATATCATATCTCCAAAACCTGTTACAGCTGGTCCTTCATCTACTCCTGCAGGATACAATCCGGCAGGTTGATTCTGTATCCAGTAACCAACCCATAAATCGATTAAACTGTTTACATAAACGTCGTCTGACAGATAAAACTCAGTCCAGGAATTAATTTGAGGACCTGGAATAGGTTCTATATAAATCAAAGCGGGTGGATTTACACCCTGATAAACAGTTGCTGAATATTCAATAGGAGATCCTTCTCTGACATAAAACCTGATTTTTGAGATTCGTTGACCATCGTAAGGGACAAGGTCATCAGATGGAATCCTGATAGCAACATCCCAGGTGCCACCATCGACAAGGCCAATACCATCGAAGTTGATGCCATCGTCATAACCCAGCCATGTTCCGGGAGGAGGATCAGTAAATGTTGTAAAAGAGTATTGGCTTCCATAAGCAGTTCCCGCAGAATTTGTTGCGTACGCCCGGACATAATAGGTCGTTCCGGGTATTAAACCGGTCATTAAACTGGTAAACACTCCTGTTCCGGTTCCATTTGTCGTAGAATAATCAAAAATTGTTGGTTGAGAAGAGGTACTCCAGCATACTCCCCGTGCAGAAACAAAGTCATTTCCATCATTAGTGACATCACCTCCAGATGAAGCAGATTCGTGCGTTACATTAGTGACTGTTAGGGTTACAACAGTAGGCAGGTAAACACTGCCAGAAAGCGTTTCAAATTGTATATTTCTGCCATAATAGATCTCACCATCCACAGAGACATAAGCTCTGACCGAATAGGTGGTACTGTGTATCAAACCTTGAATGATGTATGAAAATTCATCTAACCTGGTAGAACCACCAAGGCTAATACTGGGGTCGTTGATTGTAGGGGACCTGCCAATTGCCCAGCAAAATCCATAATCATATACCTCTCCATCTTCACCCAGATCAATAATTTCACCAAACACTTCGGCCTGGTTTGTTGTTATGTTTTCCACAATTTCGGTGTGGACCGCTGCTACCCTGACCAGATCAAGTTTTTTGCATCCCCAGAAAAACAGGATCAGAATAAACGATAAACTTAAAAAAGTGAAAATAAATAATTGTCTCTTTCTGTTCATAATATCATTGTGTTAAAAACGATGCTGATTGCCTTTGCGACCTAATATAATATGTCCTCCTTTAAATTCATTGTCTTTTGTGTATGGTCCGAATCATAATCAAAAAGAAGGTTTCCTGAATTTCTAAACAACTTTACAAAATTCAGGTCGAACCAAACAAACAATTTACCGACGCTTATGCCGGACAAAACATCAATTTGAGCATCACCACTTGAATAAGAGGTAATTTTAATTTTTGAGTTGTTACTGATCTTCAGTTTATCAATGGTTATGGAACTTCCGCCTGTCGTCTCCATCGAAACTATACCGTCTGCATTGATCATAAAATTGATCAGTCCAATGCTTTCATAAACCGATGGATAATCTTCTTTAAAATCGGGGTTGAACTTATCCAATGCCTGTATGGCCTCCTTCCCGGAGATCTTTATTCCGTTATATTTTATATGGTTTACCACAGAGAATAATCCGGCAATGTGTTTTTCGTAATTGTTGTTAATAAGGTTATCGCTTTCGGTCTTCAGGCTGTTTAGCAGATCAAATTCATTGATCTCATTGGTTACCAGGTCCACCTGGTTAAGTGCAAATCCTGATGTACTGTTAAATGACCCTATCAGGTACAGTAACCCCATAGGTCCCAGTTGCAATCCATAATTGCTGAAGTTCTGATTTTCACTGAAGAATGAAGTTCCTTTGTTTGTACCGTCCTTTCCGAACTTGGTCATGTAGGTGAGGGCATTTTCCTGGGGGTAGGTATCCAGTGCTGCTTTTCGGGCCCAGATCATCCTGCCGGCTACATTGTATTTTGCAAGAAACACATCATTCACCATGTCATTGCACTGAAGTTTTGTTCTGTCTCCCTCAAATTCCAGGGAGCCACTAAAGGAACCGGCAATATAAAGGTCATTGTTGTTTTCAAGAACAATTGAAAATCCTGAAGCACTTTTATTACCAGTGGCCTTTTTTGCCCATACCACATTTCCATTCCTGTCATATTTTGCAATAAATACACTTCTTACCGTTTCAGGATTATCACTCCTTAAGACCTGATTATCAAATCTGGCTTCCTCAATAAAATAGCCTGTCAGGTAGGCGTTTCCCTGGTCATCGATTACGATATCCTGTAAATTGTTGCCCCGGTAGGCACCTGATTCATGAGCCCTTTCCCAGAAAGTTTTGTAATCCCTCCCCGTTACTTTTTTATTGGTTAACTCAATGATCTTTGCACTTTTGCCCCTGTATTCCGGCATGGTAAGTCCCAGAGGTGCATTGATGAATGTAGGATCAGCAATGGTATATTTTATGCCCTTGTACTCAATAAAATCTCCTTCCACATTGCTATTTAAGTTTACTGCCGTAGCAATATGTCCCTGGTATTCAAGCCCGATAACCTGGAGATTCAGCAATTCTTTGACCAGGTAAGCAAAAAATACAGACCGGTCCTCACAATCGGAATATGGGTAGTAAATGATCTCTTCCGGGAAGAAGAATTTCTCCTTTTCGAATTGTTGCTGATCAGTCTTATACTGGAAAGAAGTTTGAACCAGCTTTAGCAGGAACCCGACAGCATCCGGTTCAGTCATCTCGGTAACTACGGGTTTTAGATTTTCAAGCAGGGTTTCTTTGGTTTCAGGAGAAACAGCTGCCTCAAAATAGACGCTAATATCGACCTGCGGGTAGGCCATGTAAAAGTCAATTACATTTTGATTGTAGCTAATATTGAGTGAATATGGTTTTTCCTTGTAATTGAATCCGATGGATTTGGTTATGATCTTTTTGTTAAAATTCAGGGGATTGTTCAGGCTGAAATCGATCAATTTATTGGCCCCAGGAAAATCTTTTTCGTATGTAAAAATATCATTTGAACCAAGGTTCCCCATAACGTAATAATTCAAGCCGTTATAATCCAGGTAGCTTCTTGAATACATTGTATTTTTAGAAGGAACCAGAAGGCTCAGGTTATCGCCGGCATAAGCAATTTTGGCCTGGTATCCTGACCTGTTAAGCAACACCCAGAGCATCAGGTTTTGTCCTTTTTCTGTGGAAGAGTATACTTGTTTCGAAAATTTTTCAAGTAACATATAGTAACCCCAATCATTGAGGTTCATCTGGGTTTTGTAGGATTCCAGTTGAGTAACCAGGTGATTGTAGTTGGATTTACTCAAACTTTCCCAAAATCCACCAATGGTTGCGGGATTTACCCCTGCAGGAGGATCTATCCTGACAGACTGGTCATAATCAAGGATAATGCGAAAGCCGAAAAAATCAAACGACATATTGGCTTTGTCATAGGACTCTTCATCTGTCTTTAAAATTTGCGGGACAATGATCTTATCATGTTTTTCTTCATCAACTTTCAGCGTGGGTTGAATAATTTCGACCTTCCCCCACTCCTCTTTTTCTATTTCGATATACGCAGGCATTTCAGTGGGTTTAGGGAGTTCCGGTGGATCAATGCCTGCAAAAAGATTAAATTCTTCCCATTGGGTTTTCAGGTATTCAGCAAATTCTTTATCCCGTTGAATCACATATTCATCAAAATCTGACTGCATACGTTCAATAAATTCCTGTTGCTGTTGTTTAAACGCATCCAGGTTAGATTCTCTTTGCTTTTTATACTCTTCGAATGTTTGCGCAGTTAATAATGACGGAGCAGTTAAAAGCAAGAACAAAATGATAAAGTAATTGTATTTCATGGCTGGGTATATTTTAGTTCAGGTAATCCAATTCAAGAAACAAATGATTGTTTTCTACATGCAAAAAAGAAATTTTAATTACCGGTTTTGCTCTGGTAAATTCACGTGATAAATGTTGAGTACGTGAAGTATAATCATCACCAACCTGTTTTACACTAACCGGCCGGTTTTGAGATAAAGAATAAAGTTCCTGCATAAACGACTCAAAAAATGATTTCCACAGGCCCCATGTTAGTTTAGAATAGACAATTCCATCAGAATTAATATCTGCTGAATTCTCACTTACTGTGTATTTGAAATTCAGGTAAGGAAATTCAAAAGTTTGTTCACCCATTTCAGAGCTTATATCAAAAACATTGTTGACTGAGTAAATTTTATAATTAAAGCCGATAGAATCCTCCTCTCCATGATAAAAAGTACCATAAAGATGGTGCTTTTCTTCCATTTCAAATGTGCCTGTTTTTTGCCGTTCAACCTGGTAGACATTACCGTAAGTAATTAACCTGTCATTTCCTCTATGACCATTCAGAACCTTTGCCAATACGATGGCTTCATTAAATGAAGTAAAAAATGAATCTACCAGTTCAACCTCATTTAGAACAATTGCTGAATGGGTTTGAAAATAGCTTATGTACTTGGTAACAAAGCCTTCTGATGTTTGGATTGACTTTTCATCCGAATAATTATCTGCAAGGCTTGTTACTTCCGGGCTTACCATAAATGCATACATACATTTCGCTCTTAAAAGAGCTAATTTTTGAGCTTCTTTCCACTCCATTCCCGGGTCAGAAATACCAATGGTATAATAGTTATCATCATCCGGTTCAGGAATTTTAAGAAACCAAACCGGCAGACCAGCAGGATGAAGGACAAGGGTTTTACTTTCACTGCTGTCGTATTGGACAACCTCTTTTTTAAATTCATCCTTGAATTTCTTATAATCCTTGTCTACTTCAACTTGTGAAAAAGCAGAAGTACACACCGCAATGTGCAACACGATAAGTACCGAAATGCAAATCCGGGGAATTAACATAATCTGCCGGTATTAAAAAGGATAGGAAAAACAGGCCTTACTAAATATAAGGCCTGTTTAATGTTGTTTAATATCCTCTTTGTTCTTCCATTTTTTCCATTTCCTCGTTAAAGGTCTTTTTGAACTGTTCGTAGTCATAATCGATCTTTAACTTAGCATCATTTGAAAGCCTTTCGTTCATGGCATTCATTAACTCATCACCGGCAAGTTCAAGAGCAATATACGTTTTGTATTTGCCAGCATCTGTTTTAGTGGTCTTTTCACAGATTGTTTTTACCCCTGTAAGTTTTTGGTTGATCACTTCACGTGTTAGTGATTCAAACCGTTCCTCAACTTCTTCGGTATTGTTCAACTCTCGTGAATTTACATAATTGTCGATAACACCTTTAATGGTTGTTTCGATGGATGAGGCAAGGTCTGCCCGGGCATTGCTCATAGCCTTCTTCTTAGCTGTAGCCTGGTCAAGACTTTCTCCAACCTGGTTGGCCCTGAAATACTCAGCATTAGCGAAAAATTCCGGACCTGAACAGTGAACTTCAATTAACTCCTCACCCGGAGCCTTTGTAACTTTTTCCTTGGATTTGCAGCCGTTGAAAACCAGGAATAATCCCAAAACAGCCAGCATAAGGATACTTTTGGCAATGTAATAATTTTTCATGTTTGTAAATTTGAAGTTAATTAATAAAGATGTGTTCCCTTTTGATCATTGAATATGGATTCAAATATAAGAAAATACGGGCAAAACATGAGAATTTTTGTCAGATTTTTTAGCTTCCGGATTGTGGGATGGTATAACTTATTATAAAAGAACAGAATCCGAAGTAATTGTTTTAGGAAAACCTGGTATAGGTAACTGAATATCTGATCTTGTCTGACCCTAATCAGGAATAACAGATTGCCTGTTTATGTTCGGGATAAAAAGATCTACTTTATCAAGGTTGTTTACCTGCTTATCGAAGTTGAGATCAGAGGATTCATACCCGGAAATACAAGCATTTACCGACCACAGGTTTTTATCTTCGGTTAATTGTATGGTTCCGTCTCCGTCGCAATCACCAACAGACATTGCCCATATACCTGGTGATAATTCCACCTGGGATGTTATCAAACCATAAATGGCGTCCTGGCTTGAATGAAATGAATAACCGCAAGTGTCGTTACTAATGGAAAGTGGGTATCCGCTCATCACATCAAGGTGGTTTCTGTGACGGACGACAGCATATAGATTTCCAGATATTTCTATTTCAGCCAAAGGATAATGGATCAAGCCTGTGTCAACGACTTTTCCTGACTTTGTAAGGAGACAGGCTGATTGCCATATGACAGAATCGGAATGTGCATCTTCAGGCCCGCCGTATGTCTGACGTATTTCAATTAAGATCCAATCGATTATATCCGGATTATTTAGGGTATCAATGAACTCACCTCCATTGTAGTTCCATGGTGCCTGGTCATAAGGCTGATCAAGTGGCAATACAGGCAATAAGCCTGGAGTCATTTCGGTTAGTACGAAAGGGCCCTCAAGAAACAATTCCAGATTAAAATGTTTTGAATGGGATTGCTCCGGTACATCTATTTCCAGCAGGCATAAAACAGGTAAATGATCCGACATGTAATACAATGCCTGGACAACGGAATCGGGAACGACTGAATTAACAGGCGGATCGATCATGGCTATGTTAAAATGATTGCCGTCATTGCCAAAGGCATAACAACTGTTATCTATGTAGGTCACACCGTTTTGTCCGTTTGTTACATCGTTGGAATAAAGGATAAAATCAAAACGGTCGTCCATGCCTCCGGTTGCACCTCCACCAAATTGTGCAGTACGGGTACTTTGGGTATGGATGGAGGCAAAGGCCGGATCATTGTGCCAATCGCCTGCCGGCAAAGGGTCAATCAAAGGATAGAGCCCGTCGTTGATCAATGACTGATAGGCCGGTTCTGCACTGTCGTATACATTAAAGTCTCCACCAAAAATGATGTTTTCAGGATTTGGTAATGCATCAATATGCTGCTTGAACCTCAAAACCTCTGCCAATCGTTTTTGTTCGTTGGTACTCCCACTGCTGGCTTTCAGGTGGCAGGAATAGAAATAAAAAAAGGTAGTATCATCTCCTGGTGAATAAGTATCCGTTTTGTAATAGAGAATATATTCATTGATCAGCCGAAGTTGAGTATCAATGGTATCCTGTGAGTGCAGGATCAGCTTATCGCTGTTATAGAATAGCATATTGTCGGTATCATCACCGTTGGTAAAGAGTGCTTTTTGATAATGGCTCTTCCCGTAAACATTCAGGCCATTTTGTAAAAGGGTTATGGCTCCGTTATCAGAAAGGATCTCATTGACGAGAATTACATCAGGGGAGGTATAAGCACAAACAGTACGGAAATAATTTACCCTTGACGCGGTAGAGCCAGGGTAATTCAATATGTTGTAGTACATCACATTTAAAGTATCCTGCGCACTTCCATATACTACAATTAACAGCACAATCCCTATCCACAGGCTTTTTAAACCTGGTCCAATAAACTTCATAAAACGATAATTACTATTCCAATTTCGAATTTATTATTACTTCAATAAATGGAAAATGTTTAACGTTAAATCAGGCTTATCAGTTATTCTTCTTTAGGTGTTTTGATATAATCCCGGCAAAATTATGAAAATTTGGGTTTCCTGGTAATATCTGTTTTTGCTAATTAATTCATATGGGTGTACAGGAAGAAAGCCGACAACAATTATCGAGATACTATCCAAATCATTGGAATCATTAAATAACTATCATAGATTTTCGCAGAATGAAGAGAATGGTAACAGAAACGCCTATTGATTCAGATATTCTTCAACTTCATTAAATTTCTCATAGTCTCTCCCCATACTTTCATGATATCCATATGCTTTTGGATATAAAAGTTTTCCTTTTTCACAAAACATGCTATTTGGTCCTTTTTCTTCTTCTACCGGTCGTCCAAGTTCATGAATCACCGGGTCATCACGATCGGCAAGGACTTCCCAAAAAACTTCCCTGTTTGATTCTCCATAAATGACAATTCCGGAAAAATCCCGATTCCATTCAGCCCCAGTTAAAAATGGACGACCAACAGGAGTCAAATGAATGGATGCTTCATCCTCTTTGGTAAGTGCCTGAAAATAATCAGGCATAGTGATGTGAGCTTCACCATTTGAGTTCAATTCTGCTTTACCCCTGTAAATAACCAGGTTTTCGGGTGATTCCACAAAATTATGACGGAGGAGTTTATTTTCAGGATCAAGGGGATGATCAATAAGGAATGAACCGGAGCCTTTTGACAAACTTCCTGTTATATGAACAGGCCCGGAAAAATAGCCCGCCCAACTGGAAGAACTTTGGCCAAACAGCCCATAACTGGAAGCAGACATTGCATAAACACCCGTTCCATTTGGGCTATATCCCTGGATTGCATCCAATGAGCCTGTTGAGCTAACCTGAAGTTTGCGAATCGGGCTTTCCGTTCCTATACCAACGTTACCACCACTTTCAATAAACATCTTAGTTGTACCATTTGTCTGCAAATGCATGTCTGCCCAACTTCCACCACCTGCATGGGCATTTATTTTAAAGCCATTTCCTCCACCTGCATGTGACAACTCACCATAAACCGATGAATATGAGGGATCTTCGCCCACTCTGATCACTTCATTCACGTGTAATTTTGCATCTGGTGTTGAGGTTCCGATTCCAACATTACCTGAAACAACATTCATAACAGTGTTATTACCTGTTTGATAATTTATAGCCAGGTCTTCACCCAGAGATTCAATATCAACCAGTGCTCCGTCCATTCTCATTCGAATCCCACCAAAAATATCTCCCATCTGAAATGAACCATTGATTTCCAGTTTATTTGTCGGATACCAGACCCCTACCCCTAAATTTCCGGCAATATATGTATCACCATTAAAAAATCCTGCAAAACCACCGTTGCTATATCCTCTAACACCGATTCCACCATTTGGAGCGTATCCATATACGCCCCAGCTGTCAGAAGCATCTCCTCTTCCTAGAACACCTGCCACTCCACTTCCCGATGTCATACCAATGATCGCATATAAATCCGGACTTGTACCATAAATTGCAGTACCAGCGCTGGTATTAACATCGAGTTTATAAAATGGATAGGATGTTCCGATCCCTACATTTCCTGAATTCCCGGAGTAAAGGTCATTACCATCTTCGATCCAGTGACCATCATTGCCGGAATGTAAAGCATACGGGACACTTAACAATTGTGAAGTACCCATAGAAAAATAACTTCCACCTTCATCATCGTACAACTCAACTTCAAGGAACTTCAAATCCGATTTCCAATCGATTAATATAAATGATCCAATTGTTGGGATTCCAGTTCCAATAGCGAGATTAACCAATCCAAAATCATTGCTCGTTGTAGTGAAGGTCTCCTGATAAACAATTGTTCCTCCTGCAAATCCAGTATGAATGCTGATTCTGAAGTCAACGGATTGATTGATGATCAAATCACCTGATCCATCCCTAACTACAGCCTGGTATTTGAAGGCCTGGGGGGGTTGGGCAATAGCAACGGTTGCTATTCCTACCAACAATACTAAAAGTAAAGATCGTCTTTTCATAAAATAGATTTATAATGATTAATATTTTAATGTAGAAATTTGAATCTTGGTTATTTGCAATTCACAAATACTTTTATTTTGTCCTTTCCATTTGAGTCTTCCAGTGCTTTGCCAATAATCCCGGTGTTCTCTGCAACTGTGATGCCTTCAATTTTTCTTGTTTGGACTTTACGTGCAATACCTTCCCCAACTGTCAGCGACTCTCCAGATTTAATGGTTTGTGAAGGATCAACTTTAACATTTGAAATACC
>CAYQWA010000027.1:0-71788 GCA_964421215.1 uncultured Bacteroidales bacterium
AAGTATCTATTAATTTTATACCGCAATTTGTCCAAGAGGGTTTGAAGTCAAACATATCATACCTCCTCACCAGGGCTTTTTTGTAAACTGCAACAATGTTTCCGGAGGTTCTATTTCTGTTAACAATGATGCCAGGACACATTCCAGTCAGGCCTTTTATAAAACCACATATGATGAAAACGAATATTTACGCTTCAGGGTTGCTGGTAATGGCTATACTGATGAATTTGTGGTTAACATCAATCCACAAGCCACAACACTATTCGATGGAATGTACGATGCATATAAAATGATGGGAATTTCAGCTGCTCCTCAGATATATACCATCGCTCCGGATCAAACAAAACTCGCCATTAATTCAGTTCCCTATTTAAAGGAAACTACTATTATACCTGTGAATTTTAAAGTTGGTACTGCAGGAATATATAAGCTTGTTTTGAAGGATATTGAAGGATTTGATGATATACCTGTGTTTCTTGAAGACCTCAAGGAAAACAAGGTGTTGAACATTAAATCTAACATGAGTTATAACTATTTTGCCTCACCGGATGATGAAACAGAACGTTTTCTGCTGCATTTTTCAGCTCAGGACAATCCATATGCTACCGAAATTACTTCAGGTGATAATTTAATTATCTATTCTTTTGATCACAAAATAGTTATCCAAAGAGATGAGATTATACCGGCAGATGTGATGGTTTTCAACCTTATCGGACAACTGATATATTCAGGAAAAATGGTGGATCTGGTAAAGGAGATTTATGTGCTGGGAGAACCAGGTTATTATATAGTAAAAGTAGTTGAGGCCAATGAAATAACTTCAAGAAAAGTAATTATAAAATAGATTACCCCCTCTCCCACTTCGCGGGATCTCCCCCATCCATACGGACTTCCTATGGTCGAGGGGGAGAAAGGTGGCTATGAATAATCTAAAAACTATGAAAAGACTAATTTATAAAACTGTATTGTTAGCAGCAATGATCGTTCTATCGTTTGGATTGATGGGACAAAATCCACCACACCCCAACGGTGGAAGTGGGCCGGGATCCGGTAATACTCCTGTTGGTGGTGGTGCAGCTGTTGGTGAAGGTTTGATCCTTTTAATGACCATGGGATTCTGGTACGGAACTAAAAAGACATTACAAATAAGACAAACAAAATTAATGGAATAGGGATTTAAGGTTTATCTCTGATCATTTAATTCAGTACCTTTGATTACTATTTTTTAATCATTTAATTAGTACTGAACAAATGAAAGATGCCATATTAGTATTGATATTCTGTTTGTTTACTGTTGGAGCAAAACCTCAGGCTCTGCCCATTTACATCGATGGAACATATAATGATTGGGAAACAGCAGAGCATTATGTAGAGGATGAGTTATTACCAGGCGAAAATATTGATTTCCTGAAATTTACTGTAACGAATGATAATGACTTTCTTTTTATTAAGGTGGATTTCAGCAATGAGATCGACCTGACCGAAAACAATGAAATCTACCTGGATATCGATGCTGATAATGACCCCTCAACAGGCTGGCAGATCAACGGAATCGGTTCTGAAATGGACTGGAACTTCGGACAACGGTTTGGTTACCTGAATGAGGGAGGTTCCTGGGAATTTATTGAATTTCCGGATATTCAGCTGAGGGTTTTACCAACGGTTACAAGCACATCCTTTGAAATTGCCATCGGCAGGCATGTTAAGCCCAACGGGACTGATTTTCTGTTTACCGGAGATACCATAAAACTTTGCTTTACCAACTATGTAACCAATGGAGACAACATCCCGAATCCAGGTGAGTATTTTACCTATGTTTTTGATAATACAAACGTTGATCCTTCTGAACCTATCCTTCTTGAAAAAGAAGACGATGACTTTTTAAGGTTGATGTGTTATAATATAAAAAATGACTTTGAAAATAACATTGGAGGTCTGGATGACCCTGAACGTATACCCGGTCTGGCAAGAATTTTTACAGCCCTTACACCTGATATAGTTACGATCAATGAATGCTGGAACACAACAACCACAACTGCAAAGGATTTTCTTGATCTGCATCTTCCTGTAGGTAATGGAAACGGATGGTATGCCAACAAGCTTGATCTTGCAAATATTACGGCTTCGCGATACCCGATTATTGAAACCTGGCAGGTTCATCCCGACAGACGAATAACAGCCTGTCTGATTGACCTGCCGGCGACTTTCCAGAAAGACATCCTTGTGATAAGCGCCCATTTTAAGTGTTGTGATGATGATGAAACCCGGCAAATGGAAGCAGATGCCTTCGTTTCGTTTATTCTGGATGCTAAAACACCAGGAGGTATAATTGATCTCCCCGAAAATACACCTTTCGTTCTTATGGGCGATCTGAACCTTGTAGGCCTGTCACAACAATTGACGACTTTACTAAGTGGAGATATACAAGACGTTAACACCTTTGGCCAGGGAGCTCCTCCTGACTGGGATAACAGCAATCTGGAGGACCTCATTTCAAGACAATCCGATAAAAGAATGGCCTATACCTGGCGCAACGACTGGGGATCCTATCCACCAGGCAGACTTGATTTTATGATCTACTCCAACAGCGTTTTAGAGGTTGAAAAAGCATACACCCTCCAAACCGAAATTATGCCTATGTACAGGCTTCAATCTTACGGACTGGATGAATACGATACCAGGAACTCTTCGGATCATTTCCCCAAGGTAACCGATTTTACTTTCAAGGATATCTCTGCAATTGACATGGCAGAAAAACCCGATTTAAATCTGGAAGTTTATCCGGTTCCTTCTACAGGGATTGTAAATATTACCTCCAACCTTAAATTGGGTAATTTGAATATATACGACAGCAAAGGGGAAATAGTGGGAAAGGAATACATCGATGCGTATTCCTATCAACTGGATTCATCTCAATTACCAAAAGGTATCTATCTGATTCACATTGAAACTGAAAGCATAACAACGATGCGGCGTATCCTGATCAAGTAACCGATTGGCTAATTTTAGATCCTCAATGATTATTAATTTCCCTCTTAATTTCAGAAGAAAGATTTAATTTAAATTTAATTACATCAACTTATTTAGAAAATAAGTGTTATTATTACTGACTGAAAAAACAGCAATCTTTGCCTCACCTTAAAAACAACAGTATGAACAAAAACTTACTCCACTTTCTCAAATTATTTCTAACATGTATTCCTGCCATGGGATTATTATTAACTTCCCAGGTAAAAGGCCAGGATTACATTGACAATCCTAACGTCGACCATATTCCACAATGGTACCTAGACAGTATTCAGAGTGGAAAAAAACTGGCTTCAGAGGTAATAACAATCGATGATTACGATAATTTTTTCCTGGGTGTTGATTTTGCTGAAGGGAATATTGGTAATAATCCAACGGCTCCTACCCAGTATTTTACTGCTTTTAACATTGACAATCCTCATGGGACAATTGATGGACATGAATGGTATGATACATCACCCAGCTGGGGTGCTAACATCTGGGGTGATCCGGTAGTAGCTTATGACAGTCTTGGGAACCTGTATTATGAAACCATGTACGGAAGCGGTGGAATCCAGGGATGTAAAGTGGTAACGTCCTCAGATAACGGACAGACCTGGGGTTCAGCAGCCACAGCCATCAGTGGTTTTGATAAAAACTGGATTGCCGCAGATCAAACAGCAGGACCTTATTCTAATTATGTTTATACTGTAATGACCAGCGGTAATGGAGGTAACTTTGCCAGAAGCACGAATTTTGGTGCTTCATTTATCAATACGTATTCATTTTCTACCCAATCACTCCCTGGAATTATGGTATGTGTAGGTGCGTATAACGATATTCAAGGCGGGGCTGTTTATGTTGTTACTAACGGAGGAAGTACTTTTAATTCAACCTATACATTTTACAGGTCCCTGGATGGTGGAAGTACTTTTCAATACATGTCAGCACAAAGTTTTGCCGGTTATGTAGGTGTAAATAGCAACGGAAGGCACTCAGTAGAAAACATGAGGACCAGACCTTATCCTTTTATTGCAGCGGATAACAGTTATGGTCCAAATCGTGGAAGGTTGTATGTCATCTATGCATCCAATGATCCAGCAGGAAACGGGAACAAACCAGATATCTGGAGCCGTTACTCAGACAATGGAGGCAGCAGCTGGTCATCAGACATTATAGTAAATGATGATGTAAATCCAACAGCAAACCACCAGTTTGCACCTGCACCCTGGTGTGATAAAAATACCGGACGACTTTATGTACAGTGGATGGATACCAGGGATTGCCCAACAAGTGACAGTGCTCTGATCTATGCTACCTACTCAGATGACGGTGGAGTAACTTTTGAAACCAATCAAAAAGTATCCAACGAAAAAATGAAAATCAACTGTAACACCTGTGGTGGAGGTGGAAGCCCCCGTTATCAAGGTGATTACAACGGCATGGTATCCAATGAAAAAGTCGGAATGGCCAATTGGTCAGATTTCAGGTGGGGCTCTTACGCAAGTTTTACAGGGTATTTTCCCGATTTTGCAATGCGCGTTTATCCGGTTGAAAAAGAAATGAGCTATCAGGATACAGTATGGGCAGTAGTCCCCGACGTTAAACTTTACAGTGACACTGCTCTCTTCTTTGCATCCGTTGAAGATCCTCCAACCGGAACATTCTCAGTTACTTTCCCACTAGGGAATGAATTAACAACTTTCCCGGATTCAATCCCTATGGTCATTATTGCCGACAATGTTCCCCTGGGAGAATATACACTCAACGTAAAAGGCATGGGGCCCAATGGAACTCCTGTACATTTTCGTGAAGCAACCCTGGTTCTTAATGAACTTCCTCCTCCTGTTACACAGTTTGCTGCCAATGATTCACTGGTTTGTGCTGGAGCATCAGTTGACTTTACAGATCAAACCCTGTTTTTTCCAACACAATGGTTCTGGACTTTTGAAGGTGGTGATCCATCCACTTCCAATGAACAGAATCCTACAGGAATTACCTATAACACAACAGGGACCTATGATGTAACCTTAATTGCAGTGAATGGAACCGGTTACACCGAACTGACTAAATCAGACTACATATCAGTTAGTTTTGCTCCGGATCCACCAACAGGTGAAGATGTGTATGCTTGTTTACCAGGAATAATTCCTGCTCTTGAAGTCATAGGAGAAGATATTACATGGTACGATGATCCGGAACTAATGAATGTAGTGAATACAGGTAACAGTTTCGAAACCGGGCAAACCGAACCGGGAACTTACACCTATTATACAACTCAGGCAGCTGATGGTTGCGAAAGCCAACCACTTGAAATTAACCTGCATATCAATCCAAAACCGGAAGCAACACTTGATACTTTTGACGAAGTTTGTGATACTGAGCCCTCATTTGTACTTTCAGGAGGATTACCTGATGGTGGTGTTTACAATGGACCGGGAGTTGAATCCGGAATGTTCACAGCAGAGGTTGCCGGAGCTGGTACCCATAGTATAGCATATATTTATACAGATGATAATTTCTGTTCCGATACAGCTTACCAGGATATCGTTGTAAATGCTTCACCGTGGTTTGAGCTTGGGGGCGATACAACCGTTTGCCACGATATCACTTACACGCTGGACGCAACATCACCTGATGCTATATCCTACCTGTGGAGTCCTGGTAATCAAACTACTTCTTCAATTGAAGTTGATTCTACCGGAATTGGATTCGGATCACAGGAATATACCGTTGTAGCTACAGGTGCTAACGGATGTTCAAGAACGGAAACAGTTACGGTTACTTTTGAAGATTGCTCAGGTATAAATGAACTTCCCGGCATAACTTCATTTAAAGTATATCCTAATCCCAATGAAGGACATTTTTCCATTGTTGTTCAATCATCACAGCCAATAAAAGCTGATATTCAATTGGTGAATTCCGTTGGCATGAAAAAATTTGAGCAGAAGAACATTACTATTAACGGAAAATACCAGGAAAACTTTTCATTTGCAGACCTGAAACCCGGAGTTTATTACCTTTCCTTAAGAAACGCTGATGGTATTGTGATTAAGAAAGTGCTTGTGTATTAAAAAGGGCAGTTGATTTTAGGTTACAGAGAACCTTCGAGAATTGTAACCTTTACTTTCTGAAAGGATCCAAATAAACAAACCCTGATCTGTTATCCAGAACAGGGTTTTTTAATTCAGCCTCCTGATTGAAACTGATTTGATTTTTTTTGGAGTTTGCTTATATTTGTACACAATAATGCTCTGTTAATCAATCCCGGGTTATCAATCAATGAGGAAGAGTATAGTTATACGATCCCTGATCCATCTTATTATCTGCATTGGATTATTAACTGAAATTGTTGCTCAGAGCAATGACCCTGTGGCATTCGTATCAAACAATGAAGAAGCCCTTCAATCCTCCCTAAATCGTGCAAATGACCTGTTAGGATCCGATCTTGATTCTGCAATCTATTTGAGTGAAATGGTACACAAAACAGCCGTAGAAGAAGAGCTACAGGTGCTGGAATATCAAGCTTCAAAAACCCTGGCAGATGCCTGGTATTACAAAGACAGCATGCTTCAGGCAATCAATTATTACAAATTTGCTGCTGAAATTATTAAGGAGCTGAAAGGAGAAGTTTCGGATGAATATGCATCAAGGATCAGTGATATCGGCTGGTGTTTTCAACAACTTGATATATTCGACCTGGCAGTCGAAAACTACAATAATGCACTGAGAATCTTTACGCTATTGGACAATCCCATTGAAATAAGCACCCAATTAAATAATCTGGGAACTGTCTATTTCAGGTGGGGAAACTTTAACCAGGCCCTGGATAATTTTAGTAAGACGCTTGGTTACGACCAGGAACATGGCGATAGTATTGCATTATCCTCTTCATACAACAACATTGGGAAAGTTTATGAAGCCTGGGGATATTACGAACTCGCCATCGACCATTATTTAAAATCCATTGATTTTCTTGGGGAGAGAGGTAACGAATCCCGCAGAGCGGTAAGATTAAGTAACATTGGCACCTCCTACTACAGGAATAAAGATTACGATAAAGCCCTGGATTATTTATATAAAGCACTTGAACTCGACAAGAGAACAAAAAGCAAATTCAAAATAGCATTCCGGTACAACGAAATAGCAAACGTCCATGCTGCCACAGGGAATTACCCAAAAGCCATTGAATTAAATACTGAATCTATGCAGATCCTGCAATCTCTTGGCAGGAAAGAATCAGCTGCTGTAGTCATGAAAGATCTCGGTAATAATTTCTTTGAATCAGGTGATTATCTGACGGCTGTGGATTATTATGATCAAAGCATCCGGGTTTTTCGAGACGTTCGTTCAAGAAGCAACGAAATGGCTGCCTACTACAAATTGGCTGAACTTTATGAAAAGACAGGCAACTTTGAACAGGCCGGATTGAACTACAGAAAATACAATGCATTAAAGGATTCCATTTTTAATGCTCAAAAGCATCAACAACTAGCAAACTACCGTATACGGTACGAGACAGCAAAAAAAGAACGGGAAAATCAATTGTTAAAGAAGGACATCCTGATCAAAAAAAGAGCACAGCGTACACTCATGATAATTGGTGCTTTGATGCTGATGTCTACTATTTTACTAATATTCCTGTTACGCTTAAAATCCAAGACCATTAAGCAAAACCGTAAATTGTTCGAACAGGAGAAAAAACTGGCTGAACTTGAACTTGAAAAAAACAATGTTGAGAAAAAACATCTGCAGGATAAAGTATTTGCAGAACAACAACTGAACAGGTTACAAAAGGAAAAATTCGAAGCTGAACTCCAACTAAAGAACAAGGAATTGGTTAGCTCCACATTACAGCTGGTCAATAAAAATGAGGTAATGAGTGAGATAAAGAAAAAGATCAATCAATACGATTTTGCCATCCAGGAAAATGCTTACAAGGATCTAATTCAACTGGTCAACCAGAATACTGATTTCGATCAGAACTGGAAAAAGATCAGCCTTGAATTCGAAAAAACGAACCCGGGTTTTTTCGACCGTATTAAGGGTGCTTATCCTGATTTCAGCGAACAGTTTATCCGTCTCTCTGCCTTCCTGAGGATGGAATTATCCACGAAAGAAATTGCTCAGTTAATGAATGTCTCAGTAGCAGCGGTTAACAAAAACCGTCAGCGGCTTCGAAAAAAACTAAACCTGGAACCTGAAGCCGACCTCACTTCCTTTATGAAAACCATATAAAAAGAGCCTTACCTGCAGTTCTAAGCAGGATTCTATTTCGTAAATCGTAAATCTAAAATCGCTAATCGTAAATCAAGGACCTGTCCTACCATTTGTCCTATCAAAAAACTTGATTTCGCCTTTCTGGTTTCAGACCTTTATATCAACAAAACTGCCAAATTTCCATTTTATGGTTTATTATCACTACAGGATACAGGCCAAAGGATTTTTTCCGAATACCGGATTCGGATTTTCCTGCATGCACCTCGCCTATAACAATGAAGTAACAGGATCCCTTTTCTATGAATCAGATAACTCAGCTATCCTTGAGATCACAGGAAATAGTGAAGCCATTGAAACTCTAATTGATCAGATCAAGCAGGATGATTTCATCAAGGATGTATTCATATTAAATAAAACAAAAACGAAAAATAAATCTACCGACTTTATAATGCTTAATCAAATAGATTAAAAACTAAATGAGAGATTATCATGAAAAAACTACTCTTCCTGAATTTAGCAATGTTTATCCTTTGCAGTTTATTAAGTGCCCAAACCAACTACTGGGACGGAAGTTTTAATAGTTACTGGCACAATGCAAACAACTGGTCTCTGGGCCATATTCCATTGGCCACAGAGGATGCAGTAATTACCACTTCAGGATATACCTGTAACGTGGATTATTACGATGACGCCTGTGCCAGTCTTACAATTAACTCGGGGGCAACCCTACGCATAGCCGACCAAAAACTAACGGTATCGGGAAGTGTAAATATTTACGGTGAACTGGAAATGACAAGCACCTCAGCTGAGCTTGACTGCGATGATATTACCTGGCAAAGCGGTTCAACAGCAGATATGACAGGTAGTTGCACCATTTATGTGGAAGGAACCTGGGAGTTTGTTTCCGGGGCAGAAGTATTTCTAACATCAGGCTATGTTAATTTCGATGGAGGAAGCAATAGTTATATCCGAAGCAAAGATGATGACAGCCATTTTAATCATATCAGAAATTATAAATCATCAGGCTTATTAGGTCACAGTGGTCAATCAACCCAACCCCTTGACATCAACGGGAACATGTATTGTTATTCGGGTACAGAGTTTCGTTCGTATTCTGCACAGCCCATTGAGTTTGGTGGATTTATCAATAACATTGCCGGTCATCTTTACATTGATAACGGTACTTTTAAGTTTGATGGAGGCAGCACTACCAATCACTTTAGGCCGGGGGATTATTTGAATAACCTTACCGTTGCTTCTTCGGGTACTACGTTATTTGATGATGACATTGAAATAAAGGGAACAGTTCGCCTGGAAAGTGGAATTTTAAGTCCTGGATCAAATACGATTACTGTGGGTGGCAACTGGGAAAATGTAGCCGGAACAGGAGCATTTGCAGAAGGAACAAGCGCAGTGATTTTTAACGGCAGCGGACACCAGTATTGCAATTATGATGAGAATTTTTATACCCTTCAAATACATAAGACAGGAGCATTAAGGGTTAACAATGCAAGCGCCGAATTATACTGTGCTATATATGACTGGGTTGACGGAGCCATTGATATTCTGGCAGGGACATTCACAGCAGATGATCTGTCCTTAAGCCAAATTATGGGATCATGGTATCTAAATGATGGAGGTGAGATTAACATTTCAAATTACGGGAGCACGGTTAACCTCGCAGGTGAACTTTATATTTATGGAGGAACATTTAATGTATATGGTGGATCGGTTGTTAGCTACTGGCCCAGCCCTAGTGAAACAGCTTCAATCACCATGAGCGGTGGTGTTCTTGATTTTAAAGATGTTGGTATTAATATTTTTAATTCTGGAACTCTCACAGAAAATATTACCGGAGGAGTTATTAGAACAGCTGATGATTTTTATTGCCATAGACCTGATTTTACACCAACATCATCTATTATTGAAATGTATGGCTCTAATAATTCAGGCCTATATTTATTCGATGGACATATTTTTCAATTAAATGTATCAAAAACAGGCGCAACTGTAACAGCATACCAAAATATCTCATATGACCTTGACCATATCGTTGTTTTGAATGGAACATTTTATCCCTCAACTTATGAAATCCAGTTAAACGGTGAAATGATCGTTCACGACGAGTTAAAAATGGATGAATATTGGTCCACTGTGGAAGTAAGGGACTTCTGGTGGAAGTCAGGATCTGATGATGATTGTACATATGGATCCATTAATGTGAGGCGAAACTGGTATTTTGAGAGCGGAACCAATGCTCAGCTTGACAATTTATTCAATGTCAGGTTTATATCAACTTCACCCTCTATTATCTATTGCTATGATGATGATGCCGCATTTGGGAATGTCTATTTTGATAAAACAGATGGATCCGTTATTACCACAACCATCTCCTCAGCAAGCACTTATCCAATGATCACCGATGATGCATACATTAATAATGACGATAAAGTTATTGTTAGCAATGCTTCCTGGGTGCCCGATTGGGATATAATTATCCAAGATGGGGGTACTTTGGAGGTAGGAACCGGCGGTCATATTTATTCAACAGGTATATCTGAAGATATTGAGATCAATGGGACTCTTGACCTTAATGGAGGACTTATAGAAATTGCTGGTGCAGAACTTAACAGCACGGGAATACTCAATATTAACAGTGGTCATTTTGATATCTATGGAAATGAACATTTGCAGCCCGATGGCACTTTCAACATGTCGGGTGGTGAATTCTCCATTTGGGGAACCATGGCAATACAATCGGGATTTACCGATAATATTTCAGGCGGGATCATCAATATGAAGGCTAATTTTGAAGCAATAAGCCCCGGAACCTGGGAACCAACCGGAGGAGTGATGAACCTGAAAAATGGTGTTGGAACCGCCCCTGACATAACCGTAAGTGGGGGGAACTACCTCTGGGATTGTGAAGTGATCCACTCTGGTGGTAACAGGCACGACATACAAGACGATCTCACCATAAAGGGTGATCTTACCATTACCAGCGGCTCATTAAGAACCAATAGTTATGACCTTTTTATCGGAGGTGACTGGACAAACAATGCTACTTTTACTGAATATACTGGAACTGTCTATTTCAACGGAAACTCAACACAGACCATTCATACCAATGAAGCATTCTACAACCTGACCATCGATAACAGTTATTCATTATTTAATTCCGTAGTCGTATTGAGTAATAATACAATTACTGTATCAAATAGCCTTAATATCTTTGATGGTGTACTGGAATTGGATCCTAATTCAGAACTGAATGTGAATGGAGATGTAGCTATTCTTACGGATGCAGGCCTCAATGCCAATGATGATAACGTAGAAGTTTTTGTCGGAGGGGGATGGTTAAACCTGAACACAGCTTATGACATCACTTATGGTTTTAATCCGGGAATATCCTCAACAGTTACTTTCGATGGTAGTTCTGATCAACATTTAATTACAGCTGCTCCTCAGGAAAGTTTTTTTAATTTTCGAATGGACAAATCAAATGGCAAATTCAGAGCTGGTGATAATTTACGATTTTTTGGAGACTTTGAATGTATAGACGGCTCATTCCATGATGATGAACTGAATCTTGACCATGTATTATATGGAGATTTTAGAAGTGAAGTCAGCGCATATATTACACACACACCAGGAGCCACAACTACTTTTACTTTTAAGGGAACAGCCGACCAGGAAATATATAGTGACGATAACTTTGGACAATCACTTTTCTCTCATCTTATCATTGACAAAACTTCAGGTGATGTCATAGAATGGAAGGATGATTATGGCAATCTACAGACCTATTCAAAAGAAGTTCCAGAAAATTCAAAAGCATTGACCGTGACCATTACACATGATTGGGTCGGTACCGCAGCTACAACTGTTATAGAAGGTACCCTGGATGCAAATGGGAGAAACCTGACAGCTCACAGCCTGATGGAAATATTAGATGGTGGCCAGATTGTTGTCGGTCCCGATGGTGTAATAGGTATCTACACTGGTTACAATTGTTACGTTAGAAATGGCGGTGTTCTTGATCTGGTAGGAACTTCCGATGAACGAACCCAATTCTGGTGCAACGATGGTACCGGAGGAAGTGCCGGATTATATGTGGAAAGTGGAGGCACCATTAAAGCGGATTATTGTGATTTTGAGAGAATTGCTCCCACCGGTGTTGTTATTGAAAATGGAGCCATTGTCGATCCTGCTTATTCTTTCAATAATTGCTCATTTTCCGGTTATGATCCTGGAGGAACTTTACTGGTAATTGAAAACAACCAGATTTTAACCATCGACAGCGTCAATTTCCTACCCAATACCTGGGGTGGAGTTTACAATGTATCCAAAACTGTAACCCAGGGGCAGGTTAATTTTACAAATGTTGATCCGGCCAGCGGTTTTGCTGGAGAAGATTATGAGGATGATACGTACAACCTCATAAACTGGTTTGATATGAATCCGGGCCGATGGACAGGTTTGGAAAGCGATTACTGGAACGATGCAGGAAACTGGGAATTTCATTTAAAACCTGGCCCAGGGGATGATGTATATATTCCAGCAGGAACACCTCACTATCCCCAGGTGGCTTTTGCCAACCAGGAATGTAACAATATTACTGTTGAGTCGGGTGCTTTTTTGAGAGTCTATGATTTAATGCTTACAGCGCATGGTAATATGGACATTCATGGTGAATTGCAAATGGATGATCCATCAGGGATTTTAAATATTGGAGGAGATATTACCTGGCATCCAGGTTCGACAGATTTAATTTTTAGCGGCACGATCAATATTGAAGGAAGCTGGACTTTTGAAGATGGAACAAATTGCCAGATTGGCCCACTCAATACTGTAAATTTCCAATATACTCCAAGTATTAGTGACATTACTATCCTGGATAGTGATGCCTATTTCGGAAGTGTAATTATTGATCACTTCATCTATGTTGACGGAATCAGTACTGCTCCAGTCAAAATTTTCGGAGACTTAACTGTGACTTCATCGGGCACTCTCAACACCCAGTATGAATCATTAATTGTTGATGGCACTATTGATATTACAGATGGTGGAAAAATACAATTGCATCAATCTGGCTTACCCGGTTCCCTGGAAAATTATTCTGATTTTGTACTGAATGGAGAACTGGATGTTGGCCCTGGTGATGTTATGATCTACGGTGAATTCGATCTTGCAGCAACAGGAGTATTAACCATAGATGGGGGTAGTTTTACGTATAATGAAGGTGTTTCTTCAAACCCAGCTAATATCAGAGGAATTTTAAATATGACAGATGGATTATACCAGGCACCTGAGTATTTTCACACAGGTTCAACTGCAGTAACAAATATTTCAGGCGGGACGATCAAAGTCGCTTCATTTAGAGCTGAATTTGCCGGTACATTTCAACCCACAGGTGGAGTTGTAGAACTTTATAGTGAAATAACGGGCGGATACTTCAATAGTTATTGTAACAACGGGAATTATTTTCATAACCTGAATGTAAATTATCCTTCTATGGCAGGCAAATTAAATACAGATATTATTGTACAGAACAACCTGGACATTTCGGCCGGTGGCCTATGGTTTAATGGTTACGAAGCAACGGTAAATTATGATGTAAACATTTTTGGTCATTTGCAAATGGATAATTCTTCTGCTATTCTTAATGTAGGCAATGATATCTTTTGGAAACCGGGCTCTACTGATGACATTAGTTTGGGTACAATCAACGTATTCAACGATTGGTATTTCGAAGATGGGACAAATTGCCAGATTGGCCCTGGAAATGTCGTATTTTTTGATGATATTGGAGGTGCGGACAATATTTATAATAATGATGCTGATGCCCGATTCGGAAGCGTCACCATTGATGATTTCATCTATATTAACGGACTAACTACTGAATCAGTTAAAATTACCGGGAACTTATTTGTAACAGCAGGCAACACCCTAAACACCCAGGGTGAGACTGTAGTGGTTGATGGAACCATTAATGTTACAGATGGTGGTAAAATACAAATGTATCAGGCCAGTAGTAGTGGATACCTGGAAAACAATTCTGATTTTGTTTTGAATGGAGAACTGGATGTTGGGTCAGGTGATGTTATGATACATGGTGAATTCGATCTTGAAACAACCGGAATATTAACGATAAACGGTGGAAGTTTTACATACGATGAAGGCTTTTCTTCAGGCCAGTTAAACATTCGGGGATCCTTCAATATGGACGATGGATTATATCATGCAAATGAATTTTTCGGAGTAAGTCCAACCGCATCAACAAATGTATCAGGAGGGATAATAAGAGTTGGTTCGTTAAGAGCAGAAACAGCAGGCACATTTCAACCCTCAGGTGGAACAGTAGAAATCCAAACAGATAATAATACCTTAGGAGGGATTCGCTGCTCCAATGGAAACTATTTCCATAACCTTAACATCAATCCTTTGATTACGATAATTGGAGGAGGTTATTTAAATACAGATGTTGTGGTCCAGCATGACCTGGAAGTCACAGGTGGATATTTATTGTTTAATGGCTACGAATTAACTGTCAATAATGATGTTACAATTTTTGACAGGCTGAAAATGGATGATCCCAATGACGTATTAAATGTAGGCAACGGGGTTGACGACCAGATCACCTGGAAAACAGGATCATCCTGCGAATTAACTACACAGGGAACAATAAATGTTTACGGTGATTGGACTTTTGAAAATGGTGTAGATTCTGAAATTGGAACCGGGAACACAGTTGTTTTTTATGGAAACTATAATTCCACGATCACTAATAATGATCCTGATGTATCATTTGGAAATCTTTATATCAATAAAATCTTTCCTACTTATTTCGATGTAGACATTCTAACCGGAACAACCATAAGAGTTGGAGAGGACCTGAATATTCAGGAAGGCAGGCTCGACATGGCTGAGAATACATCACTTTATGTTCAGAATGAGTTGAATGTTGAAAACGGGGGAGAATTAAGTGTTATCGGGACAGCCGGCAATGTATCAACAGTTTCAGGTTATCCCGGCTACGGAATTTTTGATGTTAACAATGGTGGTAAAATCAGTGCCGAATACACAACTTTTGAATATTTCGAGGGTGCCGGTGTATATATAGCCCAGGGTGGCGAAATTAACCAATCGCATTCCTTTACAAACTGTACTTTCCGTGAAGGAAGTGCCGGAGGCACTTTGCTAACCATCAACAGCAATCAAACCATCACGATTGATGGTGCACATTTCCCTGGCAACACATGGGGCGGTGCCTATAATGTAGCTAAAACAATTGATTTTGGGGAGGTGATATTTGATAATTTTTCCGGAGCTTTTTCCGGAGGGGATTTTGAAAACGATGCATACGATCGCATCACCTGGCATGGAGAGGATATTATCCTCAATGTAAGGTTTTATCTCGAAGGAGCCTATAATCCTTCAACAGGGCTTATGGAGCCAACTCTGAACAGTTTAGGTGTTTTACCATTTTCACAACCTTACAATACAACGCCCTGGAACTATACCGGCTCCGAGTCAGTTGGTTCATTTGATCCGACAACCATCGACTGGGTGCTGGTTGAACTGCGCGATGCATCAGATGCAGCCTCAGCGATCCCAGCCACAACAATAGCACGACAAGCAGTATTTGTTAAAACAAACGGGTATCTTGTAGACCTTGATGGTATGGACTTTCCTGTATTTGATGTTACATTCACTGAAAACCTGTTCATAGTCATCTGGCACAGAAACCACCTTGGGATTATGTCTTCCAGTCCTCTGGTTGAATCGGGTGGTGTTTATGTTTATGAATTCAGAGGTTCATCCAGCCAGGTGTATGGAGGCACTGCTGGATACAAACAATTGCTGCCTTCAGGACATTGGGGAATGGTAGGAGGAGATGGAAACAAAGATGGTGAAGTTAATGCCTCGGATAAAGCTTCATGGACATCAGGTGCCGGAAAAAGCGGGTATTTAATTTCTGATTTTAGTATGGATGGACAAACTGACAATAAAGATAAAAACGACTTACTGATTGATAACTATGGAAAGGAAAGCCAGGTACCGGAGTAGCACCTCCCTACCCCCCCCTCAAGGGGGGATAGGAAAAGCACCTTACAACATCTTCGCAAAGTATCCAAATGAAACCCCTGCCAGCAAAGCGGGGGTTTTTAAATACGTTTAATAAAATCTAAGAAACCTATCTTGTGGTTATTGCTTTAAGATCACCTCACTTCTTTTAAATTTGATGGAATTTATCTCTATAATATATAGGCCTTCGGGAACCAATTGGCCCGAATTGTCACGTCCATCCCAACTTATGCTATAATTTCCTGTTTTCAATTCTTCACTGATCAAACCTCTTACAATCCGACCCTTCATATCCACAATTCTGATATCAATTTTTGACCTGTATTCAATGGAGTATTCAATGGAAATGCTGTCCTCAAAAGGATTTGGGTATAAGTTGACAATATCAACCGACTGGCAACCCGTCGTCCGGATATCTGTGATCCCACCCATAAATAATGAGGAATCAATGGCATACAGGTGTTTGTCGCTGCTACCCATAAACAATTTATTATCCATAAAAGCAGGAGATGTAAACACATTGCCGCCTACCTGAAAAAAATTATGGATCTCGCCATCTGATTTATTCAATGCGTACAAATACCCGATCCCATAATTTGTCCCTTGATAGGCATAGGCATTGCCTGTAGTAAAAACAATATAATTTTCACAAATCAGAGGTTTCGAAAAGTTGTTGTACAAAAATGTGTAGGACCAGTACATTTCGCCAGTAAAAACATTAAAAGCGAAAAACCTGTTGCAATCGGAACCACCGATAAACAGTGTATCATGTTGCACCAATGGATCTCCTGAAATCCAACCCCCGCCTGGCACCGTGTAATCCCAAACCAGATTGCCGTTGTTCTTGTTAAAAACCTGAAGAGTAGGATTTCTGGCACCGAACAAAAGCAAAGAATCATAAACGAGCATATGGGTATTTACCTGGCCAAAGGTTGGGTAAGGCTGTGTATCGTAAGTCCTGGCAGTCCATATCGTATCCTGGCTCACAATATCTAAGGCATAGATCCTGCCGTCCCAGTCACCAAAATAAATAACTCCGTTATCTATCGCTGGTGTTGATCGGATAGCCGCAGTATCTAATGCTTCATATTGCATTGTCAGATTGCCGCTAATCAGATCAAAACCATACAATCTGCCATTGCCACATCCAAAGTAGACATCGTTTCCATATATTACCGGAGATGCATGATGGTAATCCCAGGGATCAAGTTTTTCAGTACCATCAGGATCATTGCTGACAAAACTCCAGGATTCCAGCCCTGTGGTTTTGTCCAGTGCATAGCAGTTATTACCACTTTCAAAATAAAGTAAATCCTCGTTTAAGGCAACCGGCGATTGTACATTATATCCTGCATCGAAGCTCCAAATTTCCCCGCCCGTGGAAGCATCCACTGCATATACTTTGTTGTCATTGCTTCCAAAATAAATGATATTGTTGTCGATAACCGGATGTGATAAAACCCGGTCCCCGGTTTCAAACGACCATAAAATGTAATTGGGTTGGGCAATAACAATAAACCACCCCAAGGATATAATCATTAATAGTATAATCTTTTTCATGGCATTGGTTTTTAATTAATGGTTTAAAAAAATTACAGATTACCGGTTGGCTCAAATACAAATATCCAATCCAAAACCAATAAATCATTCATAACAGGGTACGTCCTATGATTTCTATGTGTCTATGTGGTTCAGTTTTTTTTACCACATAGACACATAGGACACATAGTTTTTTACCTAAAGAACGAAAGCTAGTTAATTAAAAGTCCAAATCTCCTATTGTTCAATTTATTGAATAATTACTTTCTTAGATAGTGCCCTGCCATTTTCCAGGACTATTTTTAAGATGTAAATTCCCTTGTCTATTGCATGATTCGGAAGCTCAATTTCAAATCTTCCATTTGGGTGATCTATATTTTGCTGCAAAACAATTTTTCCTTCACCATCAAAAAGCTGAATAAAAACAGGATCTGGTTGATTGTTATGCAGATCGATGTAAAAACAATCACCTGTTACAGGATTGGGGAATATTTCAAGCTCAGGAGTAAAGGACAGATTTCCATCCTCTTCTACAGATGTAATCACATCCGGCAATGAAGAACATGCCGGTCCACCGTAAGCACCCATATCGTTTCTTAATTCGCCCTTAGCGGGGTACAATGCAAATCCAGGATTCTGAGGATCCTCCGGATCGAAATATTGCGCATCGGGATCACCGGCATCAATACAAGCTGAGCCATCGGATAAATTGAACATATAGGATTCAAAGAGCGGATCTTCATCGATATTTCCTGTGCCGTTATATCCACCTTCCACATTGCTGTATACAATGGTACTGTTTCCCTGGACCTGCGATCCTGTAGCGCCGGAGTTACCCCAAATAATACAATTTGTGACGGTTACCGTCGTTGACCAGAACCTGATCCCTCCGCCGCCCATGGCAGATACATTTCCTACAATGGTATTGTTTTCAAATATCTTTGGGTCATCACCATTTGCTACAGACCAGATTCCTCCTCCGCCATAGTCTTCCCCTCCCTCATTGTAAGCAATGATATTGTTCTTAATTATTGCTCCGGAGTAGTTCAAAACGATTCCGGCTCCATACCGGGCCTGGTTAAAGATGATGATGTTGTTCAAAATTCTGGGGTAGCTGTCACCTGCCCGTATCGCCCCGCCTCCTGCACTGGTCACCCCTGAAGGCACATTGGTTGCTTCATTTCCACGGATAATGTTATTCCTGATGGTTGGTGACGAATACTGTATTAAAATTCCGCCACCTTCAGTGTAGAAATAATTAGGTCCGTGTTCGTCTTCCCAAACGGTACCGGTTCCTCCTGTGAGTGTAAATCCGGCAAGAACAGCTGTTGAATCCTCCCCGGAAACTATCAGCACACAACTGGCTGTATCCGGATGGATTGGCTGACTTCCATCAATAATTGTTGATTCAATATAAGACTGGTTATTTTCAAGTATAAAATGACTGGCAACAGTTATGTTTTTCCCTTTAAAGTTGATGTTCTCATAGTAGGTGCCGGTGGCTACCAGGATGGTATCACCGTTTTGAGCAACATCAATTGCAATTTGAATTGAAGGTTGATCTGCGGGAACTTCAATAACTTCTGCGTGTACTGAAAAACTGATAAAAAACAAACAGGTAAAACAAAGTATGAAATTTTGCATATCGGAGGTATTTTAGAGAAAACTAAATTAAAGAACAACTTCCTGATTAACTGTTTTCAAACTAGCCTAAGCCAGGCCCTAATTTTTCGAGCATGAGAAAAAGTTGGTTTGATGCTTAAAAATATGCAAAAAATTCGATATGCAGTCAAAACAGAGAAAAGATTTCTACCTGCAGAAAAGGAATATGGGTTATTTTTTTCTTTTCTTTTTCTCTTTTGATTCCTCTTGTTCTTCTATGTAATAGCCTTCTCTGGAAAGCAGATGATCAAGGTTAGCAACACCATAAACAACTACAGCATTAACTATGGCAGCATGTTCCTGGTATTCACTGATGCTTTTATTGTAAAGGTCCCTTTCGGTATGCCAGATCTCCCTGTAGCTGAAATTATATCCATAAGGATCTGCATTTCTGAACCCCAGAGTTGGAACTCCTTCAACGGCAAATGGCCCGCTATCTGTTCCCCATGGTCTTTTTGGACGCGTTCTTGGTTCCCTCTCCTTCATTGTTAAAGGAAAATCGGGGTTGATGCTGTTTACCGGTTCACATATTTTTTCCATGTCCTCCCACATGGCTTCTGAAACACTAATGGTTGATGGAACAGTAGGACCACCATCGCGGTTGAACATATTGGATATTTTATCCAGTTTGTCTTCATTTCTTTCTACCCAGCTTTTTGATCCCAACAGGCCAAACTCCTCTCCTGCCCAGAGGCAAACAAGAATGGTCCGTTTTGGTTTTCCACCAGCTTCCATGATTAGTCTTGCCGCTTCCATCGAAGGTGTAACTCCCGAACCATCATCAACCCCGCCAGTTGCTACATCATACGCATCAAGGTGGCCACCCACGATCACATATTCATCCGGGAACTCAGTCCCAGGTATTATGCCAATGACATTGTGATATTTAACAGGGCCCATTTTAAAGAAATTCCGGATGTCGAATTCCAGTTCAAAATATCGTCTTTCTTTAGCCATTTGTTCAATGATCTTGTACTGATGTTCATCCAACTTTATGTCAGGAATTGTTGGCAGGTTTTCGAAGGTCATGTTCATAAGGTTCTTTCTGTCGTAGGTTGCCACTATTGGGACCTTGGAGGATTGAATAATACCCATTATTCCTGCTTCACGCATCGCTTTATAAAACAATGCTGGCTCTTCAACCAGGGGAATTAGTTCCTTTTCTTCTTTGCCTGAATCCCTGTTTCTCCAGTTTTCTCTCCTTATTTCCCTGTTTTGTTTTTCTATTTCCAGGTTAACAGCTATAATTGAATCCCTGTATTTATCAGCATCTTCTGAAATATCAATAGGATAACCATGATTGGTTCCACCGATGAGGACCCAGGCTCCTTTCAGTCTCCCTTTCATTCTGTCAAACTCATTCTGTGATTTTGGTTCAATCAACACATGTCCTCGTTGCACTCCTTTTGTTCCCGAAGTATATGATGGTGTTGCAAAATGCAAATGCATTCCTTCTTCCCCAAGCATTCTGCCAAACCATGGTCCTCTGTTAAAGCCTATGGGCAATTCACCCGCTTCATCCATTTCAACTTCCATTCCCCATTGTTCAAATTTATAAGCAGCCCATTCGGCAGCATTTTCATACGCATCCGATCCGATGGGCCTTCCACCGAAGCGGTTGCACAATACATCCAGATGATCCATGGTCCGGTTGTCGGTTTTTCCTATTTCTATAATTCTTTGGACTGTTGAATCAGTTTGGGCAAGGGTACCTAAGCTAAATGTCAGGACTAAAAGTGATAAAACTATTCTCATGCTTTTCATTTATTGAAGGGATTCATCAAAAATAAAATCATTGGATTACCAGAAAGTAAAAATGAACATCTACATAGCAAATATTGTAACGACCAAAAATAAAAACATCTGACCACTTAATAAGGAATAATTAATATAAATAGTGGACAAAATGCAATTTTCTGCGGAATGATTAAAGGGGTAATTACTTTGATTATCATTGCGTTTTGATGGAAGCTACCTGCGAACGCAGGGCTTTGATCTCTTCTTTCAGCTCTTTTATCCTGAATTCTCTTCCAACGAACAACTCGTTAAATTTAGCGAGTTCAGCATTTTTGTTTTCCAGGTCTTTTGTTCTTTCCTTAACAAGATCCTCCAGTTTCTCCCGGTACATCAGCAGCTCGGTTTCTTCCTTCTTTCGCTGGGTAATATCCCTGAAGACACCAGTTACATTGGTTGTTCTTTTGTCATAATAGGCACTGATCTCAAGAATTTTTTCACCGTACTTTATTTCAAAAGGTTTGATTTTTTTGCCCTGGAATGTACTTTTCATTTTTTTGATCAGATCTGGTATACCTTTTATACTTGTCATTCTGTTTACCAGATTGATAGAATTGGCCCCAATTAGTTTTTTCATTGGAATATCTGTTATTTCAACCAATGCATCATTGGCATACAGGATATCCCCTGTGTTCGTAACGTAAACAATGCCCTCACTAACGGATCCAAAGATCTGCCTGAATCGTTCTTCGTTCTTCTCAAGCTTTTGCTTAATTTCTTTTTCATGTGTAACATCCCTTGCACTACCAACTATTCCAATCATGCTGCCCATTTCATCCACCAAGGGTGATTTATATACGTCGAGGAACAAAAACTTTCCTTTTACATTTCCAAATTCATCAAATTGTGCCGGTAAATTTGTATCGATGATCACCTGGTCGGAGTCCCGGCAGATCTCCCCAAATGTATGCCAGTCAGCATCACCCGAATGACTTTCCCTTTCCCGGTTAGCAAAGAACAAATCCGTTTTGCCGATGGGTTCTTCAGTTGATCTGGCATTTAACAGATTCTTACAAATGGCTTTGTTGGCAAACAGGTA
The DNA here is from genome assembly GCA_964421215.1 of uncultured Bacteroidales bacterium. Classification (GTDB taxonomy): domain Bacteria; phylum Bacteroidota; class Bacteroidia; order Bacteroidales; family JAADJA01; genus JAADJA01. Next base: position 22,349 of record CAYQWA010000027.1, read on the forward strand.
TTTTTTGTCTATGTCTTTTGCCCAAAGCATATCGGTCATATTATCACTCACCGTCCTTAATAGATTATAGAGGGATTGTTGTTTCAATTCATTTTCCCGAAGGGCCGTTACTGCAAAATGATGCTCAATTGTGGCAGAGATGATTCGTGAGGCGGACATTATCAGATCTACATCTTCCTTAGGCCACGGCCTCTTGTAAAAACATTCATCAATTCCAATAAATCCGTAATAGGTTTCTGAAACGAAAAAGGGGACCACCAGAATCGATTTAATGTCCTGGATCCGTAGCATATTTCTTTCCGTTTCATGAGGCAGATCATCAATATCCGAATAGCAAATGACCTTATTGGATTTTAGTTGTTTGTGCCACCAGGGTGCACTGTCGTCAGGAATATCTTTGAGGTTTTCGATTTGTGGATCAATTCCTTCGCAGGTCCATTCGTGGGTGTTATCATATGTATTGGAAGACAGGTTATGTTTGAAAATATAAACCCGGCTTATGTTTAAAGTTTTACCTATTACGGAGAGTGACTCGTTCTTAAATTCATTAATATTTGAAATTTTAATAGCAAATGAACTGATTTCTGAAATTATTCTCTCATAATTCAAACGAATCTTTAATCTATCTTCGGCTTCTTTTCTTACTGAAATATCTGTACCAATTGCAATTAGCACTTTCTTTCCAGAGTATGTATCACCTTGCAGACGAACTAATTTGGGGAAGAATTCACCGTTTTTTCTTTTCCCCCAAAACTCAAGTTGCTGTGGCCTGCCATTTAAAGCTTGCTGCATTTGCTTTGTAACTTCTTCCAGGTCATTTTTACCGGGAGCAGAAACAAATTCGGGAGTTTTACCAAAAAATTCTTCCCTTTTGTAACCATACATCTCTTCGGCACCTTTATTAACATCAATAAAGCATCCGTCCTCATCGAGTAAATAAATAGCATCAGCGGCTTTATTAAACAGATCGTAATAAACCTCTTTGTTTAGCATGAATTTCTGACTTTTCACAGGTTTTGGTTTTCGTTTAACGTTCCTTTCTAAAGCCGAAGGCCTATGATAGGTTTCTTTTTCATTATTCATAATCCGGGATTTAACAACTTCCTTAATTGGACTTCAAATATAATGAATATTATTTGAAATCTGTTGTGGCTGTCCGAATGAGGGAACATTTTCAGAACTTTCAATATTACAACCCGATTGTTTCTTCCGGGAACATTACTACAATGCCGGGACGTTTCAACCAAAGACAAAAGTTGATCAATTTTTCTTAATTTAGTAGGGTTGAAATTGGTTCAGGGGATGAATCAATAAATCTTCTACCATGTATTTTCCAATGTAAAGATTTATTCTTTTCATTATTATCTCTGTTTTTGTCCTTATGGGCTGCAGCCAGGACCGATACAGGTTTGACCTTCCAAAGGTCAACTCAGATGGCCTTGAGTTTTCGCCCGAGTATTACAGTTTTAAACCTGCTACAGAATGGGGTTGAGCTGGAATTTACATACCCAATACCATTAGTACAATTCATGGTGCATCGAATACAGTTTATGCGGTGTTAAATTACTCCGAAACCGGAATAGCTGCAAAAGTATGTGATCAGCTAATACTGAATGGTTATGATGACTGGTATTTGTCAGCGAAACACCAAATGGATTCAATTTTTTATAATTTACATCAGGCTGGCTTGGGTAATTTAGTTGAAGATAGCTGATATGGGAGTTCAACACAGGCCAATGATTACACGGCATGGGCAATAAAAACGGATTTTTCTTACATCCAACCAGATTACCGGGATAAAGATGAAAGTTTCCGGGTACTGTGTCCGAGTTTTCCCTCCTCTTGAATAAGCTTTTTTGCAATTCAGTGGAGTATAATGTCTTCGCTGCCTGGTGTTTCAATCTTCAGAAGGTTTCTGAATTACCAGCTTGGCGATCCCACACACCAGATGACAAACCTGAGAAGTAGTGGCAGTGCAACTACCGGATATTTTAACAAACAATTGATCAAAGTATGTTTGATTGCCTTTTTTAGGGAAGGATACAGAAAGGGGAAGGCAACAAATTACCTGAAGGAAAATCGAACTTTCATATTTGTCATTTTCTTTGGCTGGATCTAGATTATTTGGATTATTTTAATTAACTTTATTTATTAATTCTGTCTGAATAATAGCTGTTAGGACACCTTTTTTCAGAAGGTTAGATGCTTACTCACCGAGCATTATTGTGAGTGTACAGCTGAACGAGCATTCAAACCAGTGGAAAACCATAGAAAACTTAGAAATCAATTATGTAAAAACCATTCTCATGACAAAGAAAATCCTTGAATTAACTGAAAAAATATACAATGAAGGAGTTGAAAAAGCCAAAAAGGATGCGGAACTTATTATTACACAAGCCAAAAAGAAAGCCAACACCATCATTAAATCTGCAGAAAGTAATGCAAATAACACTATTAAACATGCAGAAATGCAGGCTGCAGAAATTAAAAAAAATACAGATTCGGAAATACAGTTGGCTGCACGGCAGTTTATCAGCAGCTTAAAGCAACAAATTTCCCAGCTTATAATAACCAGGCAAGTGGAGATGCCTGTAAAAAATGCTTTCAAAGACGATGATTTTGTTAAAAACATAATCCTAACCATGATAAGAAGCTGGAATCCTCAGGAGTCGACACAGTTAGATATCAGATTGTTGCTTCCCAAAAAAGATGAAAAAGAGCTGACAGATTTTTTTAATAACAAAGCAAGAAAACTTTTGGATGCAGGTCTTGATATAAACTTTGAGCCAAAACTTACAAATGGTTTCAGGATTGGGCCAAAAGAAGGAAATTACTATATAGGTTTCACAGATAAGGATTTTGAAAATTATTTTAAAAATTATCTCAAAGAAAAAACGCGGAAAATTATTTTTGATTGACACGTCCTTGTTTGTCCTGACGGCAGGTGCTTGAGAGATTCCAACATGCAATGTCAAACAAGTGTGCATAGTGCATGATCGACAAATAGATGAAGTTTTACCAAACCAGTCTATATGGATTTAAACATCATAATAAGAAACTATTACTGCCTGGTTGCCGGCCTACCTGATATTTTTATGGATGGGAACAAACCAGGGATGCTTAGTACTGAGTTTAAAAATGAATTGGCTGAGCATTTGCACCCGTATGATTACCAATTGGCAGAATTACTTTATCTGACCTTTGATAATCGAAATTTATTAAACCTGCTTTTGAAGCAGGGTAACCCGTTTATTTCCTCAGGGAATTACAAAGAAGAGTATTTTGAGGAACAGATCAGGGAGCCCGATAATATTGTTGATTATATGAAACAAGTAATCATTAGTTTTAAGGCTGAATCTTCCGGAACTTCCTATTTGAGAACTGAAATCGAATTACAAAGCCTTTACTATGATTATGTCTTGCAGGTCGAAAATGATTTCCTGAAACGATGGTTTGCTTTCAACCTGAATATGAATAATATTCTAGCTGCTGTAAATTGTTATAAATATGGATATGATACCGAAAAACATCTCATTCCGTTAAAGCACGATAATGAAGTATATGAAATCCTTAATAAGAGTAGTCCTAAAGCGGATTTGTTTGCAGATAGAATTCCATTTATAGAAAATATATTGCAGATCGCAGAATCCGAATCGGATTTATCGGAAAAGGAGAAGGCTTACGATACCATAAAATGGAATTTCCTTGACGAACACACTTTTTTTTATTATTTTACAATAGAAAAAATATTGAGCTATGTTATTAAATTATCCATTGTTGAACGTTGGATTGAATTTGATAATGAAACTGGTAAATTGTTTTTTAACAAATTGATCGGAGATATAAAATCGAGCTACAAATTCCCTGAGGAATTTAGCATAAAAAGAAACTTTTAAACTCCATTAGATAAAAATATATGGGTACTAATGGCAAAGTTACAGGAATTATTGCCAACCTCGTGATAGTGGAGGTTGACGGCCCGGTTTCTCAAAACGAGATTTGCTATATCTGGATGAGTGGTGTAAAACTAATGGCTGAGGTTATCAGGATTAGTGGAAATAACACGTACGTCCAGGTATTTGAAAGCACCAGAGGTTTAAAGCCCGATGCCAAAGTAGAATTTACAGGCAGTATGCTGCAGGCTACACTCGGACCAGGGTTATTATCAAAAAATTTTGACGGGCTACAGCATGACCTCGATAAAATGGAAGGTATATTCCTGAAAAAAGGTAATTACACTCCAGCTCTTGAAGATGATAAACTCTGGGAATTTAAATCCACTGCTACAAAAGGGGAGACTGTTACTCCCGGTTCATGGCTTGGTGAGGTAAAAGAAAACTGGATATCTCATAAAATAATGGTACCCTTTACATTTGAAGGCAGTTTTACAATAATTAGTATTGCTGGGCCGGGCAAATATAAAATCAATGATACTATTGCTGTTTTGATCGATGAAAACAATAAAGAAGTCCCTGTTAGTATGGCCCAGAAATGGCCGGTGAAAATCCCGATAAAAGCATTTAAAGAAAAGCCCCGTCCGTTTGTCCTGATGGAAACAGGTATCCGTGTTATTGACAGCCTTAATCCGATTGTTGAAGGAGGAACGGGTTTTATTCCAGGGCCATTCGGAACGGGAAAAACAGTATTGCAACATGCACTTTCAAAACAGGCTGATGCTGATGTAATAATTGTAGCAGCTTGTGGGGAGCGTGCCAATGAAGTAGTTGAAATTTTTGCGGAATTCCCTGAGCTGGACGATCCGCGAACAGGTCGAAAATTAATTGAACGGACTATCATAATAGCAAATACCTCCAACATGCCTGTTGCTGCCAGGGAAGCATCCGTTTATACAGCCATGACCATTGCAGAGTACTATCGTTCTATGGGTTTGAAGATTCTTTTGCTGGCCGATTCAACATCACGCTGGGCCCAGGCATTGAGGGAAATGTCGAACAGGATGGAAGAACTGCCTGGTCCTGATGCCTTCCCAATGGATCTGCCAGCTATTATTTCAAACTTTTATGCACGCGCAGGGTATGTCTATTTGAATAACGGAAACACCGGTTCTGTAACGTTTATCGGAACGGTTTCTCCGGCTGGAGGTAATCTGAAAGAACCTGTTTCTGAGTCAACAAAAAAAGCAGCAAGGTGTTTTTACGCACTTTCCCAGGATCGTTCCGACAGTAAAAGATACCCGGCTATTGATGCGGTTGATAGTTATTCGAAATACATCGAATATCCCGAATTCCAGGCATATATAAAAGAGAATATTTCAGATGAATGGGTGGATAATATTTTGCTTGCAAAAAATATTCTCATCAGAGGACGAGAAGCATATGAGCAAATAAATATTTTAGGAGATGATGGTGTTCCAATTAATTATCACCAGATTTTCTGGAAGTCAGAGGTGGTTGATTTTGTAATACTTCAACAGGATGCTTTTGACAAAATTGATGCCTCTACGACCATCAAACGCCAGCAATATATGATGAAAGAAGTGCTGGATGTTTATCATGCAGATCTGAAATTTGAAACATTCGAGGAAGTAAATCCTTATTTTAAAAGAATAATCAATGTTTTCAAACAAATGAATTATTCTGAGTTTATGTCGGAAAAATTTATTGAATTTAAGGAAGAATTGCAGGAAATTATTAATGAAAGAATTATGGTGGACGGATTAAAATCATAAATCAAAATAATGGAAACAACTGCTTTTCAAAAAATATACACAAAAGTAAATCATATCACAAAGGCCACCTGCTCCTTACATGCCGATGGTGTGGGGTATGAAGAAATGGCAACTATACATAACAGGCTGGCACAAGTAGTTAAAATACAGGGTGATTTGATAACCTTGCAAATATTTTCAGGAACTGAAGGTATCCCGACAAATGCAGAAGTAGTATTTCTGGGCCACTCACCCAAACTGACGGTAGGTGATGAATTGAGCGGAAGGTTTTTTAATGCTTACGGGAGACCAATTGACAATGGTCCGGAGGTTGATGGAAATGAAATAGAAATTGGTGGTCCATCAGTAAATCCTGTAAGAAGAAAACAACCCTCCGAGCTTATTGCTACTGGAATTGCAGGGATCGATCTGAACAATACACTTGTTACCGGGCAAAAGATCCCTTTTTTTGCCGATCCCGACCAGCCCTACAACCAGGTTATGGCATTGGTTGCCCTCCGTGCAAAAGCTGATAAAATCATCCTTGGAGGATTAGGGATTACCAACGATGATTATTTGTTCTTTAAGAATATATTCGAGAATGCCGGTGCTCTCGACCGTATTATCAGTTTTGTAAATACAACAGAAGATCCACCGGTAGAGCGGCTACTGGTTCCGGATATGGCATTGTCGGCAGCAGAATATTTTGCTGCTGAAAAAAACCAGAACGTCCTGGTTCTATTAACAGATATGACTCTTTATGCTGATGCTTTAAGTATAGTTTCCAACCGGATGGATCAAATTCCTTCAAAAGACAGTATGCCGGGTTCCCTGTACAGTGATTTGGCAAGGCTTTATGAAAAGGCAGTTCAATTCCCGGATGGGGGATCAATTACGATTATTGCAGTAACAACATTATCAGGTGGGGATATTACACATGCCATTCCTGATAATACAGGTTATATTACCGAAGGTCAGTTGTTCCTTCGGAAAGATACGGATATCGGTAAAGTAATTATCGATCCTTTCCGCAGTTTGTCTCGCTTAAAACAACTTGTTATAGGAATAAAAACAAGAGAAGACCATCCACAGGTAATGAACACAGCTATCCGTCTTTATGCTGATGCAGCAAATGCAAAAACAAAACTTGAAAACGGTTTCGACCTCACTGATTATGATGAAAGGGCCATGAAATTTGCAAAAGAGTATTCTGATAAACTGCTGGCCATTGATGTAAACTTGGAAATTGAGACCATGATCGACACAGCCTGGGAATTATTAAACAAATATTTCACCGTAGCTGAAATTGGAATAAAAACAGAGTTTGTAACCAAATACGGAAAGAAGACTATGGAGTAAATAAATATGAACCCTTAAATATTTAGGCTATGAATAATCTATTAGTTTCAATCGCATCATTTACAAAACTGCATGTCGGAGGTTTTGTTAAAGAAAAGTTTGAACTTGAGGGTATTGAATGTTTTCTTACGGATGAAGGATTCGAAATTGAAACCGATTATGCTCCGAAAGGATTTAAGTTGAAAGTCAGGCCAGATGATACTGAGCAGGCAGTTAAAGTATTGTTGCAGATTCATGAAGAGTATAATCTGGATAAAATTGAGTCTGACGGTTTGATAAAGGACAAGAAAAAAATACTTGTTCCTGTTGACATATCCGATTATACAATAAATACATGCGAATATGCATTCGGGATAGCTAAAAAGACAAATGCCGAAGTTAAATTACTTTATGTTTACGATGATCCTTCGATAAGCGGGCCTGTTAAACATACAACCTCATGGGAAGCACATGACAAAATCGAAGCGGCAGAAGCATATAGCAGAGCACAAACTAAACTTCTTGGATTTAGTAATATACTGAAAGAACAAATCGACAAAGAAATAATACAGGAAGTAAAAATGCATTTCGCATTATTAAGAGGAAAACCGGTAAATGTAATTGTGGCTTTATGCAAAAGATATAAGCCGGATTTAGTGATAATGGGGCCAAAAGGAAAGGATAAAAAAAAGAGTTCTTATATCGGCAGTATTACTACCAATGTGATAGAGCATACAAATTATCCGGTTTTAACAATCCCGAAATCTGCTACATTCAAAGGGCTTGATCTAATAAATATTATGTATGCAACGGATTTTAACGAGGCAGATAACAGATCACTGAATAAGTTACTTGAAATAGTTGAGCCCTATGAAACAAAGATTCATTGTATTCATATTGACATAGAGAATGATCCTTTGAAACAAGGAAAAGTGGATGAATTAAACCTGTTCCTGAGGCAAGAATACGATAAAAATCACATACAATGCAAACTTTTTGAAAACAGCGATATAATTAAAGGATTTGAGACTTTCATTGAAAAAAACAATATTGACCTGATCTCATTTTCCAATCCGAGAAGAACTCTGTTCTACAAAATATTTCACCCTAACAAACTCAGGAAAATGGTATCAACAAGTAAAATACCAATGCTTGTTTTTCCCATTTAACGATTCAGTTCTAGAAATTGGCACTCAAATACCAATACAATAAAATTGCCTTACAAAGCCTCAATAAACAATTGAACATTAGGCTAAGTGCGGTTCCCACTTTGAAAAACAAAGAAGCCGCTCTGCGCATGGAAGTAATAAAGGCAAAAGATAAAGTAAAAGAATTAGATAAAATAATATCTCTGCGTATAAACACTTATACTAAAGCACCTGGTATATGGAATGAATTTATCCCAAAGCTGATCAGGCTGGGTGAAGTTAAAACAAAAACAATGAAAATAGCAGGTGTAAAAATCCCTGTGCTGGATGAGATCCATTTTATTGAAGAAGAATACAGCCAGTTTAAAGCTCCAAAATGGTTTCCAGAAGGCATTGCAATTGTCAAAGAATTGGCTGAGATTGTACTGGAAAGGGAGTTGTTTATCAGAAAGATGGAGTTACTCAATTTTGCACGGAGAAAAACAACAAAAAAAGTAAACTTGTATGAAAAAGTACAAATTCCAGGCTACGAAGATGCTATAAGAAAGATCAAACGTTTTTTGGAGGATGAAGAAAACCTGTCAAAATCATCACAGAAAATTGTTAAAAATCGTCAGCAACAGCAATTGGAGGTTAAACAATGATCATACCGATGCATAAATATTCCTTCCTTGTCTACCATAAAGAATACAGTATCTTTTTGAAAGACCTGCAAAAGCTCGGTGTGCTTCATGTAATTGAGAAAAAATCTGAAATAAGTGAAAACATCAGAGAGAATTATCAATTGGTAAATCAAATCGATGAAATAATCAAGTTCCTTGAAAAACGAGCAACCGAGAAGACTGATAATTGTTCTGATACTGCTGGACTAACTGTTATTAATGAAATAATTAAAAAGCAGGAAGAATTAAAATCATTGCATGATGAACTCGCTATTTTACATAAAGAACTTGCCAAAGAAATACCCTGGGGTGATTTTTCTGCCGAGATCATTAACAAACTGCAAAAAGAAAATCTAAACCTAAGGTTTTTTATTACTTCTAAAAAGAAATTTAATCCTGGATGGCTATCAGATTATAACGCTGAAATAATTACTCATAGCGGAAACTACACCTATTTTATCATTTTTCAACAGAATGATGAAGTTATAAATATAGATGCCGAAGAAGTAAAACAACCGGCAAACTCCCCTTTGGAGATCAAAAGACAAATAAAAGAAACAGAAGACAAAATAGAACTGATAAACAAGTATTTTGACAAGTGCTCTGAAATATCAATACCACTGATCAAAAGGGAAAGAGAAGCAATAGCGGACAGACTGGATTACATGAAAGCCGAACTACATACCGGGAATGAGGCCGACAATAATATGAAGATACTTGAAGGCTGGATTCCGGAAACAAAGAAGGAACAAATTGATGGTTTTTTGGAGAGGGCCGGTATATTACACATCGTCGATAAAGCAACAAGAAAGGATAGCGTTCCGATTTTGCTGCAAAACAACAAGTTTAGTAAATTATTTGAACCGATTGGAAAATTGTTTTCATTGCCAGCTTATTCCGAACTTGACCTGACAGTATTCTTCGCCCCTTTTTTTATGATGTTTTTCGGGTTTTGCCTGGGCGATGCCGGATACGGTTTAGTTTTTATTATCGGGGGAGCCCTTTATAAATTAAAGGCAAAAAAGGAATTTAAACCATATCTTTCATTGATCCAGTATCTGGGATTAGCAACAGTTATTTTCGGTATAGTTACGGGAACTTTCTTTGGAATTAATTTAATTGAGGTTGATACTGGATTTATTGATAACTACCGAAACCTGTTTCTCAATCCTGATAAGATGTTTAACCTGGCATTGTTGCTGGGGGCTCTGCAAATTGTTTTCGGGATGTGTTTAAGAACAGTCAATCAGGTAAAACAATTCGGGATCAAACATTCCCTTGCAACGATGGGTTGGCTGATTATTTTGGTAGGTTGTGGAATTTACATGGTTTTGATCAGGCTGGAAATTATAGGTGTAAACAACATAATACTTTATAGTATTCTATCCGCCGGTGGATTTTTAATTGTATTTTTTAGTGATGTTGGAATCAGTATCCCTGCCCGTATCGGAAAAGGAGTGTGGGATATTTACTCGACAGTAACCGGAATATTCGGCGATCTGTTGTCGTATATCCGTTTGTTTGCACTAGGCTTGTCGAGTGCTATTTTAGGATTTGTAGTGAACGATATTTCTTTGCAAATACTGGATTCGTCACCAATAATAGGATCTGTATTTTTTGTAATATTCCTGTTGCTTGGCCATGGTTTAAATATATTAATTTCAACACTCGGTTCATTTGTTCATCCCATGCGACTCACATTTGTTGAGTTTTATAAAAATGCCGGGTTTAAAGGGGGAGGCAAAGAATATAAACCCTTTTCAGGATTATATAAAAGCGAAATAAATAAATCAATTAACTAAATAGGAAAATTATTATGACAACAGCAGTAATACTTGCTTATGTAGGACTGGCATTAATGATTGCCTTAGCCGGTATAGGAAGTGCCATTGGTGTTTCATCCGGAGGAAATGCCACGATAGGGGCTTTAAAGAAAAATGATGAAGCTTTCGGAAGTTATATGTTATTAAGTGCCTTGCCGGGTACACAGGGACTTTACGGTTTTGCGGGGTTTTTTATTATCAATGCAAAACTTTCAGATTTTGTTGTTGATGGGGTTTTGATGTTATCCACGTACCAGGGCGTTGCAGTTTTTGCGGCAGGAGTTGCCCTAGGATTTGTCGGACTTATGTCCGGGATAAAACAGGGAAGTGTTTGTGCATCAGGAATTGCAGGAATAGGATCGGGACACGATATATTCGGTAAAACAATGGTGCTTGCAGTATTCCCCGAACTGTATGCAATTATCGCATTTGCGGCAACATTTTTAATTAGTACCGGATTGTAATTATAAAAAGGGAGTTAGTGAAGCCGGAAAAAATAGGGAAAAGTAATTCTGTAATAATTCGATGGGAATTATGACTGAATTGTTTAAAGCTAAGAGGCTCTTTTTGTTGCTGGTTGATGTTTTGATCATACCTGAATAGCGTTGACCGTTTTTTTTTAATTTAGTAGTATTGGTTTTGGTGCAGCTATTAAATCAATAAATCTTCTACCATGTATATTCCAAAACAAAGGTTTATTCTATTGATTTTAATATTCGTTTTTGTCCTGATGGGATGCAGCCAGGACCGATACAAGTTTGATCTTCCAAAGGCCAACTTAGATAGCCTTAGATTCGCTCCTGACCATTACAGTAATAAACCGGAAATTGTCTCCCCGGTAGTTACGAAGACAAACCGGGAACTGGTCCTTTTGGAACTCAATAATTGCCGTTACACCTGGATAGATGCAACCGTGGAAAACGGAGAACCATTTGATTACAAAAGAAAACTATATGGTAAAGGCAACCAGCTACAGGCCGATAAAGAAGATTTTCCGGGGCTTGCTCAATACGGACTGCACACGGAAAAAGAATTACTTAACACAAAGGTCATAACAGGACGTTCCGTATCCCAGATCACCATAGACGGCAGACCCTGGGGTTCCTCAGGTGTTGGCTTTATGGCTGAAGACGAAACCATCATGTCAGTGATCCTGGGCGATAACAGGACTGTAAAAAACATGGGGCTTACCCATCCTGATATAGCCAGGCCACTTTTTCACCTCTGGAACATCAACCGGGATTTTGAGAAAGTCCGTATCGATTCGGTTACGGGGGAACAACTGGAAAGGGTAGCACTGGTTTACAACGGATACCGGATATTGTCAAAAATAACCGGCAGCCGCGGATGGCAGGAATCCATATTTAACGATGAAATCCTTGGTACCGGACACATTGAAATCTGGCGTGAATTGAAACCGGAGGAGCTTGATTTTCTGAGTGTACACTATGCACACCTTTCAAAGGAAAAGTTTGAGGAATTGAAAAAGAGCTTGTTCTATATTCAAACAGGCGAAATGGTATTCTTTTACATCAACCGTTATGGATTTTATGAAGGACATACAGAATACCGGGTGGATCCCATATCGGTTGCTCTTGTATTTGGGCTAAGGTCCATTGAAGAAGTACACAAAGCATGCGATGAAAACCTCCACCATTATTTTACTACCCATTTCACCAAAAATCCAGAATGATATGAAGTACCTGAGAATAGTCATACTGATGGTTTGTTTGATTGGTCCGGTTTGTGAAGCCTTCACCCAGGATCAGCAAACAACGGTAGATTCTCTTGTAAACTTGTTAAAATCCGCAGGGAGGGAATGGAATGAATATGCAAAGCCTTTGATCAGTATTGGAGAACCGGCTGTTCCTGCCCTTATCGAAGTGGCTGAGGACCGGCAATTGAGCCAGTGGCAACGCCGGATTGCCATCATGACACTTAACGACATCCGTTCCGAACAATGGGTTAATCCAGCATTAAGCATTTTGTTTGACCGCACACAGGATCCCGAATTAAGAAATCATGTGACCGCCGGGCTTAAAGGCTTTGACCTTACAGAAGTAAGTGAAGATTTGTGGCAGGTTTACCATGAAGCAAACAGTACATTCTACAAGCTGAATTTGGCCGGTTTGCTTCCAACGGCGGACACAGCCCTTGCATATCAGGCGTTTAAAGCATTGTACAACAGTTCGGATGGGTATGTGCGGAAATCTGCTTTGCTTAACCTTGTCCGTCTCCGATCCAATGAGTCTACTGCCTGGTTCCTGGACGGGCTTCAGCTTGATGACTGGATGACCGCTAATCTGGCTATGGACAGCCTGGTAACCTCTCAATATTTTGTAGCTGAGAAACTACTCTCCCTTTATAATCAACCGGACCTAATGGAAGGAGTTCGGTGGCGTATAGTTTATGTATTCGGCCACCGTGATGAATCTGAATCCATTCCGTTGCTTCTGGAAGCGTTTAAGGAAGAAAGCTGGTTGGTCCACACTGAGGCGGCAGTAGGATTATGCCGTTTTGATCCGGAAAGGGTACTTCCGGAAATGAATGCGATGAAAAAAGATCCCAGGCCGTATGTCCAACAAAATTCAAAGTGGGTTATAGGTGAGATGAAAAGTCGATAGCAGATAATATTAAGAAAGCCATTTCAATCTTTATCAGACCGACTCTTCATGGAATTTGGATTTTTGTACTGAAAATTAAAGTTTGATAATCTTTTTAGTTTGTCCGCCAGCTGACGGATTGGTGCTTAATACAATGAAATAGGTTCCCGGTAATAAATCCCTCGTATTGAAAATCAATTTTTGTTTACCCGGCTGCTGGAATTCATTTAATAGCGATACTATTTCTTTCCCTCTTAAATCAAATATTTTTAAGTTCACTGAAGAATTTTCTTTTAAAGTATAGCTTATGACTACTTTTGATTGAAAGGGATTTGGAAAAATATTGAATATATCCACATAATCAGTCTCCCCTGACAGAGTTTGAATGTTACCACATAACTCCATAACATCATCCTGGCTGTTGCATCCGGTTGCGTTATCATGTATATCCACATTCATACTAAAATCATTAAGGTATTCACATATACTTACTATATGACATTCCGATAAAGAATTGTTAAAAAATATACTTAAATTATCAATGGTTGCGGGTTCAATATTGCTCAATCCAGAGATATTTGACAAAAGCGGATTGCCAATAATCTCCAGATTCCCGTCAATAAAGATCAAACTTTCCAGGCCTGTTAAATCAGCAAGAAGATCATTGCTTATTATTTTAAGGTTTCCTTCCACGGATGAAATGACTCCCAGGCCACTCAGGTCATCTATATCATTCCCGTTAATCTCCATATCTCCTGCAATCTGAATACAGCCTGGATAGTTGGATTGAAATCCGTCAATCTGTTCCTGTGTTGAAAATGTGATACCCTCCATAAGGCAGGATGGAGGCAGGTCAATAACATTAACTGCAATAGAAACCAACTTTTCAGTGAATCCAGCTGAAGCAAGTATTTCAATAGTAGTTTCACCAATAGCGAGTGGTCTCAGGATGATAAAACTTCCATTAACTTCTGTCTGAACAATTCCGGGATTTCCATTACTATACAAAGAGTAGATGATGGTATCCCCGGTTATTTGAGGAACTGTATCACCCAGCATTAAATGAAAGTGCTCATTCAAATTTATGATGGTACTCTGCTCAATTGAATTAGCTATAATACTAGGTGTGTAGGCTATATAGTTTGTGGCTTTAAAGTCTATATCCAGCATTTCATTTTCCACAGCCCTGTAAAACTGATTTGCCTCCACATCCAGGTAAGTGTCCACAATCCCTGACGGCCACCGGATGAGCAGGGTATCGATAATATCCGTATCCCCCATACCAAAATGGACACGTAAGTTAGCGTAAGATAAATGTCCGTTTACAGGCGTGATCTCCCTGGTTTGAGTTATATGATTGCCGTTTACAAAACATTTGGCCTGCACCCGGGTGCCGATTGCTGATCTGTTGGATGTTGTACCCTCGCAGGTGAGTACCATCCATGAATTATCATTTCCTTCATTAATAAATAGGTTGTTGTATCCATCCGAGCTCCACGAGTACCTCGTCATTAAAACATCCAGGTCGCCATCGTTGTCATGGTCGAGCAATAAAGCGGTATGCGAATCTTCCAGGGTCAAAGTGTGTTCTAAAACATCCGTAAACTGGTTGTTACCTTCGTTTAAATACAGCACATTATATGGTGTAGCCGATGTGTAAGGAGGTGGCCATGGGAAATCATTGTTCTCGACGGTTAAAAAAAGGTCAAGATCGCCATCGTTGTCCAGATCGCCCCAGACGGATGAATTGGAAAAAGAATGCCTGTATATCTCATCGATAATTTCGTGTTTGGTGAATTCCATATTTCCCAGGTTTTCATACAGTGCTGGCAGAATATTATCACTCCAGATATTGTGTACATATATATCCATGTCGCCGTCATTATCATAATCCACCCAATTTACACTTGGAGTTGTACATGCACCCTCAACAATTGGTGATGAAGGATCAAATTGTGTGAACCATGTGTTTCCATCATTAAGATAACAGATATTTACTGGATTACCAGAACTGCCGATGTCCGCAGTATATCCTCCGTAAAAATCAAAATCACCATCGTTATCAGGGTCGCCCCATGAAACGCCATGTAAGTAGACATTTAGTTGTGTCTGGAAAAATCCCAGACCGGAAGTCCCTAAAAATCCTCCGTTTCCATCATTCAAGTTAATACTTCCTTGCCGGTTGATTCCCAGAACATCCAGAAAACCATCATTGTTCAGATCTAATAATGTTGGATAGTACACAGGATACCACAAATAAAAAAAAGTATTGAATTGAAAAGTTCCATACCCATTATTGGTATAGATGTATACTTCATTGGTGGGCATACCTGTAATAATATCCACATCACCATCATTGTCAATATCGCCGTGTGAACTTAACATATTGTAATCACTTATTAACTCAGGCATCTCCATATACAATCCGTTTCGCTCATTTTTGAAAATACTGAACATTCTATTAACACCTACAGCACTGTTGCCAACAAATAAATCCTGGTCTCCGTCATTGTCCATATCAAAACAGGTACTGGCACCATGGCCACCCCATAGTTGGGTGATTACCCCGGTATCAACTTTTGTGAAATTGGGGAATTGTGCCTGGGCTACTGCTACTGTTGCAAACATGCAAAGAGTAAGAATGAATGTTTTGTAGATTTTGTTTTTCATGATGACCTCCGTTTAAGTTGGCAGTTTACAGTCCCGATAGCTATCGGGAGCAGTAAGCAATAGGGAAGATCGTTCTATAAGTGTTTTTGCCAATTGCCAACTGCCAATTGCATACTTGATTAAAGCTTTATTATTTTAATTGTTTGTCTGCCAGCTGGCGGATCGTTTGTTTCCAGGGTACAGAAATAGATTCCAGCTGGTAAACCTTCAGCATTCCATACAATATGTTGCCTTCCATGTAATTGCTGCTGTTCAATTACCTCAACCTGCTTTCCAAGGTGATTGTATATTATGATTTGAATTACAGAAGATTGAATCTGGATGAATTCAAAGGTAGTTGAGCTTAAAAATGGATTGGGGTACACCTTTAGTTTTGCTTCTATACTCTTCGAGACAATTACAGGAACATCAGGTGCACTGGCATAACCAATCTTAGGTCCAGCCAGGAGTTCCGTATGAAAACAAGCGTACCATAAGTGATAGCTAGTATCAAAGTTTAGTACCGATCCTCCGTAAATGGTATTCCCCCAGGATCTGGGAGAAGTAAAAACAGGCTCGGAATGCTTTTCCCAAATAATTCCATCATCAGAATGGGCATAACCTAAACATTGATCTATATATCCAAATCTTCCACCCGCATACAACATTTCATAGCCTGTTCCATCTTTAAGCACCATTGGGTAAATTGCTCTATCTTCATCCCAATTACCTTCAAAACCATGTTTAAGCACAGGATCGCTATGGGCAAACGGTGCAACAGTAGTGTTCGGGTCATCATATTTAGTCCAGTCAATGCCATTCGGAGAAGTAGCCAGGCCGGATTGAGGCATGGATACTTCAGCAGGAAATCCTGGCCTTCCTGCCCAATACCACAATTTAAAAAGATCACCGTCTTTAATTACTGTTGTTGGAACAATATAAGAATCATCCCATTCAAGTGCTGGTCCGGCTTCTAGCACGGGGGAAGAATATTTATTCCAATTTTTACCATCCATTGATGTTGCATATCCAATCGCTGGTCCAGGATAACCACATCCATACCACATTTTCATCGTGTCACCATCCTTGATTACAGCACATCCAAATAAATAATCTTCTTCCCAGCTAAAATCTGCTGACAATACTGGATTCCCACCATACCTTGTCCAATCTATACCATCCAGCGACCAGGCATAACCGATCTTTGTTATAGGGAGCTCCCAAACTATTTCATAGCCACCCGTATAATACATCCTCAACGTATCTCCATCTTTTATTACCGCTGGATTCCAGACCTGTCTGTCGTCCCACTCACCGTTGGTTCCATAACTAAGAACGGCATATTCAACAACATCATTCCAGTTCTCAATTTGAGCAGAAATATCCGCCATAATTATGAACAGGAAAAGTCCTGTAAAGATTAATTTGAAGATTGATTTTCTTTTCATGATGACCTCCGCTTTTTTCAGTTGCTGGATACTGGTTTCTAGTTGCCCCCTGTTTTATCAGTATCCATATAGTTTTAAAGTTTTATTATTTTAGTTGTTTGTTCGCCAACTGGCAGATTGGTTTTTATTACACAGAAATAAATTCCCGCCGGCAGACCCTGGCAGTTCCATTCTATCTTTTGTTTTCCGGTTGATTTGCCGGATATGGCATGCTTAACCTTTTCACCATAATGGTTGTAAAGTGTTATGGTTACTATCTCTGGTTGCCAAAGTTCAAATTCAATTGTAATTGTACTGGATAAGGGATTGGGGTAAATGGACGAATTGATGATATCAGTTCTTTCATCCACATTTTGCCCACAGGCCTCCAGCACTTCCTCCTGGCTGTTGCAGTCTTTAGCGTTATTTGCTATATATACATACCCATTTGGATCTTCTAAGTAATTACAGATAGCCAGAATCTGGCAATAGGATAAGGTGTCATTATCAAAAATTGAAAGGTTCTGACCAATAGAATTCAGGTTGTTTAATCCTGTTAAACTGGCCAAAGAATTATTACCCCCGATTGTTAGTCCACCACCAATGTAATTCAGGTTTTCCAACCCTGATAAATCCATAAGTAAAGGATTTCCATGCCATAAAGCCGGTTCAATTCCTCCAATGAAAAGATCTCCATCTATTGAAATCAGTCCACCCAAACCTGTGAGGTCTTCAAGCGACCAGTTTAAGTCAATCATCAGGTTCTTTCCAATGGATGTGACATTATCTAATCCTGTAAAATTGATTAAAGCAGAATTCAGATTTATTGAAATTGTAGAATCGATGCTTGTTAAATTCTCCAGTCCCTGTAAACTCTGAAGGCTGTCATTTCCTAACAATGACAATGATCCACTTATAAAGTTCAGACTACTCAAGCCTTCAAGATCTTTTATTCTTTCAGTTTGTGCAATTTTAAGATTTCCTCCAATGGAGTAGAGATTATTCAGTCCATCTATATTTGCAAGTGTTTCATACCCAATTACTGTCAGATTCCCACCAATGGATGTCAGAACATTTAATCCATCAACATTCGTTATGTCTGTAATTTCTTCAGTCCCAATTTTAACATCTCCATCGATCTCGGAACAACTAGGGTAATTGACTTGAAAACTATCAATTTGTGCCTGGGAAGTAAATATAATACCCTCTGGAAGGCAATGACTTTCACAAGCTTCTTCCACTTCTTCAGGGCTGTCGCAACCAGGAGCATTGCTTCCGATGTAAATATTTCCATTTGGTACGGCAAGGTAATCACAGATGACCTTTATATCACAGACAGAGAGAGCATCATTACCATGTATTTGAAGATCTCCTCCTATGGAATTTAATCCCCCGAGACCTGTAAGACTCGTTAATGAAGGATTTACATCATACCATACATCACCAATAGTAAGATCACCTCCGATAGTTTGAAGATTGTTCATTCCTGTCAGGTTTTCCAATACTTCATTGCCCATAATCTCAAGATTACCTCCTACGGAATTTATACCGGATAGTCCACTTAAATTGGTAATAGCACTGTTGTCATTTTCCCAGATTATTATATCCCCATACAGGTCAAAGCAATCAGGGTAATTAGTTTGGAAATTGTCAACCTCAGCCTGGCTGGTAAAGTAATAGTTGCCAAAGGGCAGACATGGAAGTTGAAATCCACAGGTTTCTGCTATCTCACCTGGATTGTTGCAGCCTGGTGCATTATTATATATATCGACTGTACCGGCCGGGTCAGATAGATAATCACAAATGCTTTGAACATCACAAATGGATAAGGATTCATTAAAGCTAATCCTTATATTTTCTATTGAATTAGCATCAATATTTCCAAGGCCAGCAAGACTTGTCAGGGAACCATTCCCATTAATCTCTATATCTCCCTCTATTGAAGTAAGCGATTCTAAAGCTGATATATCTGACAGGGAGTAGTTTCCTGCAAATTGCGGCCCGGTCATATCAACCTGTGCATAACCGATTACAAGGCTTCCGCCAATGTTTGTTAAGCTTTCAAGTCCGGATAAATTTGACAGGGCATCATTACAAAAGATATAAAAACCTTCTCCGATATTCGTAAGATTGCTCAAACCTGAAACATCGTTCAGTAATGGATTACCCCAGCAACTGAGACCACCTGGAATAGGATCTATACCGTAATGCCCAATACTAAAATTTCCAGTGATAGAAGTCAATCCAATCAGGCTATCCAGATTTGTTATATCTGTTGCCCCAATAAAACCAATGGAAACATCTCCATCGAGTACTGTAACATTTGGATAGTTGATCGGGAAACTATCAACCTGTGCCTGTGAGTTAAAAGCAAAGTCCGGAGGCGGGAAGGATTGGGAAAAAGAGTGAGCAGTGAAGAGTGAATAGTGAAGGGTGATTAAAAAAAAGAATGTAAGATTTTTCATTGTAACCTCTTTTAAAGCCACCTTGCCGGATTGTATTCCAATACCTGTTGATTGAGGAAAACAATTTTAAAAGCAAAACAAGCGGCTAATTTTACTAACTTATTAATTGCTTCTAAAAGTAAAAAGGATAGATTCAAAAGGATATCAGATATGATACCAATGATGCAAGAAATGATTCAATATTATTCCTTATCGTTATATTCAGATGGGAGTTTGCCAAAATATTCTTTATAGCATTCCGTAAAATAGGAGGGTGTGCTGAATCCTACATCGTATGCAATTTCAGCAATAGTGGCACTTTTCTTTTTGATCAGTTTATCAGCCTTTACCAGCCTGAAAGTTCTAATGAAACTCAGGGTTGTCTTTCCTGTCAGTGCTTTGATCTTTCGGTTCAGATGTATCCTGCCCAGACCTACCTTGTTTCCAAAGGCTTTTGCATTGAATTCCGGATCGGCATAGTTTTCCGTCACAATTTTGGTGACTTTCTGTAAAAACTGTTCATCCATTGATGTAATTCTACTGTCATCAAAATCTGGTTTTACAGTAGGAAGGCTGTTATGTATTTTTCTCTCCAGTCTCGCACTTAATCTCTGGCGCTGATCTATTAGATTCTTCACCCTGACCTTTAATTCATCCCCATCGAAGGGTTTGGTTAGAAAATCATCGGCTCCGGTTTCGAGCCCCTCTAAACGACTTTCTTTGGATGCACGGGCAGTAAGAAGGATGACCGGAATATGGCTGGTGCGTTCATCTGTTTTCACCATTCTACAAAATTCATATCCATCCATTTTAGGCATTATCACATCACTGATTATAAAATCTGGGATTTTATCAATGGCTTTTTCAAAACCATCTTTTCCGTCGACAGCTTCGATGATCTTACACTCCTTTTCAAAATGCTCCCGGATGTAAGAACGCATATCGACATTATCTTCAGCAATTAGCAGAATGGGTTGAGAATCATTTTTTTCTATGTTATTTTCAATAATTGAATTATCGTCAATTAGATCATCTGATGGAACAGGAGATTTACCGGGTGATATTATTTCAGACGTTTCAGTTAAGATTTCTTCAAGCTTTAAATGATCTTTTCCCGTAGGAATTAAAATGGTGAATGTAGATCCTTTACCTAATTCACTTTCAACTTTAATTTTCCCATGATGTAATTCAACCAGTTCTTTTGTCAATGCCAGGCCTATTCCTGTTCCTTCGTAATAGTTATTGTCGTTGTGTTCCACTTGATAAAAACGATCAAAAATATGATCAATATGATCGGGTGAGATGCCTTGGCCTGTGTCGGAGATTTTTATGGACACCCTCCTTATTCCCCCCTCGAGGGGGGAAACCCACGCACTGTCCCCCCTTGAGGGGGGCAGGGGGGTGACAGCCATTTCTATAGACCCACCTTCATTTGTGAATTTAAATGCATTCGACAACAAATTATTCAGGATCTGTTCAAATTTTTCCCGGTCGATGAAAGCGCTTATTTCTTCATTTTCAGCACTAAATCTCAAAGTGATATTTTTTTGTATTGCCAGTGATTCAAAAGCCTGGAAATACCCATTGACCATTTTTACCAGGTTGATCTCTTTTGCACGTAAATGCATTTTTCCCGATTCCAGTCTTGAAAGGCTCAATAAGTTATTGATCAGGGATTGAAGACTTTGAGCATATTTCCTGGCAACGATAAATTCTTTTTTATCTATCTCATCATGTGTTTTTGATAGTAGTTTATCAAGAGGCCTCATGATCAATGTAAGTGGGGTTCGGAATTCATGTGAGATATTGGCAAAAAACCTGGACTTCAAACGATCGAGTTCCTGGAGCTTTTCTGTTTTTACCTGTTCGAGTTCAAGTGCATGTTGTGCCCGGATCTTTCTGTTTCGAATGAAAATGAGTGCTCCAAAAATAATGATCACAACCAATGCACCCAATCCAAGAATGAATATTCTTGACTTCTTAAGTGTTAGGTTTTTAACCTGGTTTTCTTTTTCCAGCAATGTAATCTGATCTTGCGCTCTTCGGGTTTCATATTCACCCTGAATCATTGCCCACTGCCTTTTATTATCCAGGTTGTATACACTGTCCTTCCATTGCGTTGCCAGCCTGTAATATTTAAATGCAGATGACTCATTATTAAGGGTAGAATCGAGCCTGTAAAAGAGCCAGTAGATTTTCTCCATATAAGGCTTAAGAAACATTTCATATTCCATTTTCTGATTAAGGTAGGTAAACATTTGATGATTCTGTTTCTTCAGGAAATTCCGACACATATTCAGTGCAGTTTCCAAATCTTTTTTGCATTCGTCATACCTTCCGGTTGCAAAATACAGTTCTGAAAATCCATATAAAAGCCTAACCTGGTTCTGCCGTGCGTTACCTGATATTCCATAGGATTTTAAATAGTATTCTTCTGCCAGATCATAATATTCCGGTCCCGCAGCAAAATACGCTTCTGCAGTGATCATGTAATTGTAATTCTGGTATCCTTTACTTAGTTTATCCCATATCAAATATCCTTCTTTGAAATAATACAATGCAGAATCCAGTTTGCGCCCTGAGTAACAAATTCCCAGTGCCTCGTACGAATCTACCTGTTTCCTGGCATTTTTGTTTTCTATGGCCAGGTCAAGCCTTTTTCGGAATACCTTAATGGCATTTACTGTATCACCATTCTTCAGGTTCGAATATCCCAGGTAGATAAGGGAACGAAGAAGGTAACCGGTATCCATTTTCAACTCAAACAGTTTGAGGGCTTCCTCGTGATACCTGCATGCAAGGCCGTGTGAGCCGGTATAAGAATGAATGCCTGCAATCTGTGCAAGCAGATTTGCACTCTCAAAAATCATGTCAAGGGAATCAAAAAGACGCAGTGCCTCCAACTGTTTAGCAAGTGCATCTGAATAGTTATCCGAAACATACTGGCTGTTTCCTATACTATACAAAGCCATGGCTTTTCCCTGAGGATAATTTTCCTGCACCGAAAGTTCAATGGCCTTCTCAGCATAATGCAAACATTTTTTAGTATCATTAAGCGAATAGGCCAGGGCAAGCTTGTTACAAGCATCAATCAATTCAATACCAATTAATTCAGAAAGTTTATCTGTAATGCTGTCAACTTTAATAAATTCAGTTCGGTTAAATACCTGTACTTTTATGGTACGCTGGGATTTATTCATCTTTGTTGTGTCCCAGGCATTTGCCTCCGAATTGGATGTTGTGGCATATCCCACCCTGCCTCTGGTGTTGTCGTGCCCATAATACCACATCCTGTAAACAGAATCATGTCGTATAACTGCTGGATAGGTAGTAAGCCATGCATCCCATTCCCCTACTTCTCCTGCGATTAGTACCGGATTTTTCGGAAATTTCTTCCAGTTAATGCCATCAAAGGATGTTGCGTAACCAAGTTCATGTTGAACCAGGTTCCAGCCATGATACCACATTTCATAGTACGATCCATTAAATATTACTGCTTCCACCATTGCAGCGTGATCATCCCAGGTTCCCGGTTCTCCAGTATCAAGTACAGGGTTATCGGGATGTTTTTCCCAAACAATTCCATCTTTGGAAGTGGCATATCCAACGCGTCCAATGACGGGTATTCCTCCTGCATTTCCATTATACCACATATGATAACGATCCTCGTCAAAAATCACACGGGGTCCGCCAAAGCCCCATGCCTCCCATTTTACCCCTTTTGATGGTTTCAGAACCGGTTTCGGATGTTTTGTCCAACTAAGCCCATCTGATGACCATGCAAAACCAATACATCCTGTATTATCTTCCTTTGACCCACCAGTATACCACATGTAAAACATGGTATCTTTCCTAATTATATCAATAGAGCCTATCCAAGCCTCCCAGGAATCCCCCTCACAGTTAAATTCCAATGGATTCTTTTCATATTTTGTCCAGTTGATGCCATCTGTTGATATGGCATAACCATAAGCTACATTGTTAACCAGATCCCAACCTTTGTACCACATATGGCAAACTCCCTGATCAAATAATACTACTTTAGGTATGATCGTAAAATCCCAGTCATTGCTCGTCTTTGGCTCGATAACCGGATTGCCTGGATACTTGTACCATTTGGTTTGGGCCAAAGTAAAATTGTTCAGAATGAATAAAAATATCAGGACTATGGGAATAAGACTGTACCGGCTTTTTAAGAGGATTTTCATGGCCAATCCAAATTAGTATCATTAGTAAAGATACTTAAACCTCAGAAATCTTAAGATGGTACTAATAATAGAAAAACTTTTCGTCGTTAGTAACCTGCATTGAACACAGCCCCTTCCAGCCTTCACTTTGGCCTATACATCATCAGGCAGGCCCGTGAGGACTATCTATTATACTACAGCTAATATTCTGGCACAACGACTGATACTTTCTTTGTGAAAATATGATGAATCAATTTTTTAGCAGAAGTTTATACTACTTACCAATCATTTTCACTGCTAAATCTCAGTAAACAAGAATTGCGTATAGTCAATAATCCCAATATACTCTCCGTTTTCTTCAACAGGTGCAACTCGTACATTGTAATTATACATTAACCTTGGCACATACTTAACGTTTAGGTGGGCTGAAATTGAAAACACTGGTTTTGTCATAATCTCATATACACTAACTTCATCAAGGGTTTTGTCTGGAATAACAACACCTTTTATGATATCATTCACCGTTACAATTCCAGGTATGTCAGCGTTGTCCCTTTTTTGAATTATAAGGGCCTGGACATTTTTTTCCTTCATTAATTTTATTGCATCCCGTACACTTGCCAAACCGTCAATATAAAATAACTTGTCAGAGGCAATCTCCTTAGCTTTTTTAAAAGTTTCCATAACTTTAATATTTATAATTGTTCTGTTTTGAGGTTCTCTCTAATTTTCTTGATTTGTTTAGATAAACCTGCGACCCTATCAATTTTTAGCGTAATTAATATCCCGTTGCCGGGCTTTTCAATATTGATTTCCTTTGACACAGATTCCATTATTTTGTTGGTATGGTGTTCTTCCACCACAAAAAGAACGATATCTGTTTTCTCTTGTATAGACAATCCTAAGAAATTAGCTGGTTCAATACCAGTGCCTTTTCCTTGAATAATAACATCACCAGTTGCTCCTGATTTTTTTGCTGTTTTGACAACTTTTTCAGTAATGTTGGGGTCTACAAACCCTACGATTAAATTAAATCTCATGATTTTAATTTTTTAATTTTATTTAAATACCTAATTAAGTCATTTATTTGTGCATATCCCAAAACTGTTATCATCGGAAAAACACTGGCAAATGCTATTAATCCAAACCCATCCAATGCAGGATTCCGGCCAGGTACAACTGATGCCAGTCCTAATCCTAAAGCGGCCACAATTGGCACAGTGACAGTAGAGGTAGTAACCCCTCCTGAATCATAAGCCAATGCCACAAGGTCTTTTTTTACAAATATGGTTTGAATAACCACAATAATATAACCTATCATAATATAAGTAACCAAAGAATCACCAACCACAATGCGGTAGGTACCCACAACTAGCGCAAAAGCCACACCAATGGCCACAACTACACGAAGATATAATGTTCCTATTGTTCCACCAGAAACTTCATTTGCCTTTACTGCTACTGCATAAAGTGCCGGTTCAGCAATGGTGGTTGAAAATCCTATTAGTGCTGCAAAAATATATACCCAATAGTAAGCCTGCCAGTCTGTTAATGAACCTGAATAATTTTTAGCCACAAACTCAGGCTTAGAAAGTTGAGTGGCCATTAACTCTCCCAACGGAAATAATGCTTGTTCTAATCCTATCAGGAAAAAAGTTAATCCTAAAACAACCAGTATAACTCCGAGAGCAACTTTTTTTAGATTTGGGATGGATTTTTTTATAACGAAAACCTGGAATACAGCAATTAATAGGACAATAGGAGCTACATCCCTGATCGTATTTAAAAAAGTAATTCCAAGTTCTATTAACATACTTAAAAACTAAAAGATTATCATTCCATAGCCCATTACAAACATCATAGGTAATAGCGATGCAAATGCGATTAATCCAAAACCGTCTGTTAAAGGGCTTCTTCCTTCAATTACAGTGGCCAGGCCAACACCAAGTGCTGTAACCAGCGGAACTGTTATGGTAGAAGTTGTTACACCACCTGCATCATAAGCAATTCCAATGATTTCGGCAGGTGCAAACAGGGTCATTACTATTACAATTACATATCCACCAATAATTAAGTAATACACAGGCCAGCCTTTAATGATTCTCCAAATACCGATAAGTATTGCCAGTCCGACTGAAATAGCCACAGATAATCGTAAACCAAAAGCATAACTTGATTCTATTTCGGGTTTTATTAAATTTGCTTCCAGCGCTATTTCTGCAGCTTCTTTTGCAATAGCAATCAATGCGGGTTCAGCAATAGTTGTCGAAAATCCCAGTAGAAAAGAAAATAACAAAAGCCAGAATAAACTTCCTTTTTTGGCCAGTGTGTAAGATAAATTCTCTCCAATTGGAAACAGACCTATTTCAAGTCCCTCAACAAATAGCATAAGTCCTAGTACTACAAAAACTAAACCTATAAGAATTTCAGTCAGGTTAGGGAAAGGTTGTTGTAATACTACTATTTGAAAAAATGCCACCACAACGATAATGGGTAACAAATCAAAAAATGAAGTCTTTAGTTTACCTGCTATTCTTCCTATTAATCTTATAACCATCTGTCCAAACCTATTTATCTCATTGTTAAGGTACTTTTAACTATTTAATTTGTGTCTAAAAAATTAACACAACGGTCATTAAACCAACAAACAGTAGATGATAAATTAGTAATACTCTTTTTATCCTGCATTAATAGATATATCATTTTTTGATAATAATAATAATTTTTATCTTAATGAGACAAACAAATATATGATTGTTAAATTATCATCCTGAAGTAAATTTTTTTATTATATTTAACCAAAAACAGAAAGCATGAATTTGCATTCTGTTTTTATAATAAAGATATTTAAAATTACTAATTAAACAATTACCTATTGATTATAAAATCAAAAAACTAAAGATTATGAATCCAATCCATCAACTTATATGCATTTTAGTTTTTGCAAAAACGGAAATGCCCAGGTTGAGGTACGATAACAATTGTTAAAAAAGCAGAAAATACGAAAAAGTTAAATATACGAAATGTGGTGAGCTGTGATATCTTTCGAATTGAAGTTTATCATTTTAAAGATTATTCAAATATTTCGAAAACTATTGCTAACGAATATCAATCTAACATTATAATAATATGCGTCAATTAATCTTGTTCCTGGTCTGTATTTCTATTTTCACATCTTGTCAGCATGACAAAGAGATCCATTTGCATTTTGATGACATGGATGCATTAATGATTAACAAAGCGGAGTTGCCTGATCTTGAAATTCATAAAAGCGTTTATGTTCCTGCTTATTCAAATCTTTACTATGAAACTGATGTTCAGAAAACATACTTTACAGTGACTTTAAGCCTTAGAAATATTTCATTCGTCGATTCTGTATATTTTGAAAGGATTGAATTTTATGACAGTGAAGGAAAGCTATTAAGATCATTTATTGATGAAATCCTGGTTTTGCGTCCAATGGAATCAATTGAATACATTATTGAATCACCTGATAAAAAGGGAGGGGCAGGTGCGAATTTTATTGTTAGCTACGCCGCAAGAGCCACTATTAAAAATTTGCCCTATATCGAAGCAATAATGCTTGGAAATGTTATGAATCATGGATTTGGATTTAGCTCTCCGGGTATTGAGATTAAGGATTAAAAGCTCACTAATGAACTCTATATTAAAATCCGCACATAATATCCATGAATTTATAAGACAATTATTTAGCATGGTATTACATATTACAGAAACTTATAATCAGTGTAGTCACCTGACTCCCTGCTGGGTGTATCGATCTCCTGATTGATAAAAAACGTCCTAAAGTAGAACAAGTTCACTTTAGGACGGGTGATCCCTGCCTGCCATCCGCCCAATTAAGCCATTCTTAAAGTGCCAGAGCAAGAATGAATTTTAAACAATCTCCTAAATATAATCGAATACTTTTTCATATCTATGGAAACCCTCGAGATTGGCAATTAATAGTTTAATAAGTAAAAAAGAATCTATAAATATTTAGTCATTTATACCAACCATAAAGTAAAATAAACATTCGATGAAGTTATCATGAGTTCTTCGAATAAACAAGGGTATATTTAGTATCTGTTCTTTGATTTTAATTACATCAGGATTTAAAACCAAACACCTTTGATCATGAAAACGGTCCTTATCTTTAATTTAGTTGTTTATATTTCATTCTTCAGCCCAATAAATTGTATGGCTCAGGAATTTACCGAACACCTCATTGATAATAATTACAATTCCTGGAGCACAATGGCCATTGATATGGACAATGATGACGATATTGATATTGTGGGCTCTTCACGGTTCGGAAATAAAGTGGCCTGGTGGGAAAATGACGGATCAGAAAATTTTACTGAACATATAATTTCAAATACCGCATGGTATGCTATGGGAGTAAGCGCCGCCGACATGGATGCTGATGAAGACATCGACGTTGTATGTGCAGCCCAGGAAGCGAATGCGGTTTTATGGTGGGAAAATGACGGAAACCAGAACTTCGTCCAGCATAATGCTTCTACCATTGTTTCACCAAGTTATATTTATCTTACAGATGTTGACTCCGACGAAGATATGGATATCCTGGTGGCTGCATGTGAGGACAATTCAAATAAGATTCTCTGGCTCGAAAACACAGGGCAGTACAGCTTTACTACCTATATCATTAAAGAAAACTGGGATCATGCCAACAGTGTATATGCTGCAGATATGGATTCGGATGGTGATATGGATATCCTGGGTACAGCTTCTTTCAGGACAGCTCCTGCAAATGGTGAAATAACATGGTTCGAAAATGATGGTGACCAGAATTTTACTGAAATAAATATCATCAACAATTACGGCCGGCCAAGTTGTGCTATTGCAACAGATATAGACAATGACGGAGATACGGATGTGATCGCATCCGTTTGTATTCTTCACAGGATCATCCTTCTCGAAAACGATGGTTTACAAAATTTTACGACAAGCAATGTTACTACAAGTTTCTTCCGGCCACACAGTGTTTTTGCTTCTGATATGGATAACGACGGAGATAAGGATATTCTTGGTGCTGCCATAAATGCTAACCAGATAGCCTGGTTTGAAAATGAGAACAATTCGTTCATCAAACATATCATCTCCAGTACATTCGAAGGTGCAACCTGTGTTTATGCTAAAGATATCGACAGTGACGGCGACCAGGACGTGCTTGGCGCAGCACAGTTTAATGACCAGATAGCCTGGTGGGAGAGTGATTTAATAACAAGTATTGCTGATCAGTTGAGCTTATTCTCAAATGATAATGTAAGTTTTTCTTGCTATCCCAATCCATTTAACGAACAAACCTCCATCCATCTGAACCTTGTTAAAGAAGATGTTATTTCAGTTAACATATTAAGTTCATCCGGTTCTGAATTAAAGTCACTGCTAAGTAAAAGACTGATTAAGGGGGAATATACAGTAACCTGGGATGGGTCCGATCAATACAATAATCATTTACCTCCGGGAACATATTTCGTTGAATTCATAACAAAGAATTTACAATCAAACCGGATTGTTAAACTAATTAAATATTAATCCGGTACGTTTTGCAAAATTCTTTCAAAGTAGCCGGAGCCACAGTAGTAACCACCAAAAATCAAATACAATGAAAACACTAATCTATTTATTCATCCTCTTTCTTATAAGTTATAACACCCTTGTTGCCCAACACCAGAATGTGATCATCGGCAATTCAGTTGCCTGGGCTTTACCTACTGAACCTTCCGTCGTCATAAATCCTGCAAATACAGATGCGATAATGGTAGGTGCCATGTCGAACAGTTATTATACTTCAAATAACGGTGGAATTTCATGGTCGCATGGATTTTTACAATCCGCCTGGGGAGTGCAGGCTGATCCATGTGTCTTAGTGGATAATTCGGGCCGGTATTATTACCTGCACTTACCCAATGTAATAGAAAGGGTGGTTTGTCACCGCAAGGAAAACCTTTTGGCCCCATGGACACAGGAAACCTCTGTGGCTTATAATGGAACACATGATGTGGATAAAGAGTGGGCTTCTTATGATCCTGTATTCGATCGCATCTATTTATCATGGACCTACTTCGATGAATGGGGCAGTTCCAATCCCAACGATTCGTCCTGTATTTATATGAGCTGGAGTGAAAACGGCGGGGATACCTGGCATGAACCGGTAAGGATCAGCGATGAGAAAGGCAATGCACAGGGTGGGCCATACAGCATGCACGGCTCCTACCCTACCACAGGTCCTGACGGTGAGGTATATGTTACCTGGTGGGGACCCGACGGATTAATGTTCGACCGCTCAATCGACCAGGGATTTACATGGTTGACTCAAGATATTAATATTACCAATGAACACATTAACTGGATCTATTCTATCCCCGGCCTGGACCTTGGTGTTTCTTTTCCGGTTATATCATGCGATCGAAGTGGTGGAACTAACAATGGTACAATTTACATTTGCTGGGCCGACAAAAGAAACGGTGCCAATGATACAGATGTATTTTTAGTGAAATCAACCGATGGTGGAATCAATTGGTCTGATCCTATTAGGGTGAATGATGATCCGGCAGGTTCTCATCAGTTTTTCCCTTTTATTACCGTTGACCAGGTTACCGGAAAAGTATGGTTGGTATTTTTCGACAGAAGAAATTATTCCGATACAAATACAGATGTGTATATGGCTGTTTCTGAAGATGGTGGAGAGAACTTCACGAATTTTAAAGTCAGTGATACTCCGTTCATTCCTTATAGTTCTGTGTTTTTCGGACATTATATTGCTTTAGATGCAGTGAATGACAAAGTGTTTCCGGTTTGGAACAGAATGGATGAAGGCGCAAGTACTTTGATGGGTGCCTTAGTTGATCCGGCCTTGGTTGGCCTGGAAGAGCAGGGATACAAGCCCTTAGCGGAAGTTTACAATAGTCCTAATCCATTTCATGAAAATTCATTTATCTCATTTAAAATAAGACATTCCTCCAAAGTGTCAATTTATATTTATGATATTACAGGACATTTGATTCATACCTTAATTAAAGATAAAGGGTATACGCCAGGCAAATATGTTGAGAAAATCAGCGCCCGGGACCTATTATTAAAACCGGGAATATACCAGATTAAACTTATTGCCGGGAACGATCAGGTTACTACGAAAGCAATATTTGTTGACTAATCCCATAAAAAGTTCCCCGCTGCCTGGTGAACTGATCTCCAGATCATGTAATTAAAATACCCTGAAGTAAAACAAGTTTACTTCAGGGAGGGAGGACTGAGTTCGAATCGGTTTGTTGGGGATTTGAAGAATATTGCTTCCTTTAAGGAGGTTCGTGTACATTCAGCAGAAACAATTGTATTCTTAAATATATCAGGTACAACAAGTTACATAATATAAATTACTTAGGTTTATTCCTAAACTTAAATAAGAAGAAGAAAGGTACACCAGCAAAAACCGTTAGTAATGCAATGGATGATTCAACAGGTCTTTCCATGTAGGCAAGGATAAGCATTGCTGTAACAGCTACTATATAAATCAGGGGAACAACAGGAAAACCAGGAAGTTTATAGTTGCTTGTTTTTAATGTTCTTAGCTTAAAAACACCTATAACTGCTAAAATTGGAAAAATACCAAGCGAAAAACCCAAATAGGTTAATATTTGGTCGAATGTACCGGACAGAACTATAATAATTGAAAATCCCGATTGTAAAAGAATTGATTTGGATGGCACGTTAAAAACAGGATGAACTTGAGAAACAAATTTAAAGAAATAGCCATCCTTTGCCATTGAATAATATACACGAGGACCAATAATTATAAAGGCACTTAGTGAAGAAAAAAGTGCAAAAGCAATAAAAATTGAAAAAAGAACTTCCATTGATCTGCCAAATAAACTGTCCATTGCCAATCCACCAATTGAAATTACCCCACTCATTTCATTCGGTGAAAGGGCGTAAACATAAATGATATTGACCAGAAAATATAGTATCATTACGATACCTGTTCCAAAAATAAGCGATAAAGGTATGTTCCTTGTTGGATTTATAATTTCAGATCCTATGTAGGTCGAGGCATTCCATCCACTGTAAGCAAACATTATCCACAACAATGAAAGGCCGATTGTTTTCCATTGCCCAAATCCAAAAGTACTATTACTACCTTCAAAAAAATTAGTTATATCACCTTTTCCAAATATGAAGCCAACTATAATAAGTATAGCAATTAGTCCTACTTTTAATACGGTTAAATAATTTTGTATTATGGCTCCAAATTCAATACCCCGATAATGAATAATAGTAAATATCAGAATAATAAATATGGCAATACCTTTCTTTATCATCCCGGGAGTTATAAAATTGCCCGAATTGGCGAACTCAATAATTGCTGGAAATGCCCTGGTGAGGTATTCACTGCATCCAATTGAAGATGCGGCAATTGCAGCTGAAAACCCAACAATAAATGATACCCAGCCACTTAAAAATCCCAATAACGGATGGTATAATTTGGAGAGGAAAATATATTCTCCTCCGGCGTGTGGCATAGCAGCACCCAGTTCACTGTAACTTAATGCCCCGCATAATGCAATAATTCCTCCAAAAATCCATAGACCTAACATTATAAGAGGATTGTTTAAATCACTCATTAATAAGCCGGAGGTGGTAAATATTCCAGCACCAATCATATTCGCGATAACTATATTGGTAACAGGAAAGAGCCCCAGTATTCGTTTTAGCGTATTATTCTGATTTTGTGCCATCCGACCGGTTAATCTGATCGTTTATAACTTATTGATATACCTGCACCTGTTTCATCAACCGTAGTCTCATAATTTGGTTGGTTTTTAACAAACTTAAGAAATTCACATATACTGCTTCCTGGCCTTGATAAATTACAATTTCTTACATTATGTGCAGTAAAACAGCCATTCACAATAACTTTAGGTGAAATATCAATAAAGTAATTCGTATACCAGCTTTTATCTGCATCGCTAAAAACAAAATCAAATGGTCCTTCCAACTCTTTCACCAGTTTATGAGCATCAGCCAACCTGGCGTCAATGTATTCAGAAAGACCAGCTTTCTTGAAATTTTGAATGGCCTCTTTATAGCGTGATTCATCAACTTCAATGGTAATGAGTTTACCGCCGGTTTTACTTAATGCCCAGGCCATCCATATTGCCGAATGGCCGGTAGATGTTCCAATATCAAGAGCCCTGGTATATTTATTTTCAATTATAATATTATATAATATCTTTCCATCCGATGCAGGAACATTCATATCTCTCCACTGATACTTATGATCTTCAAGAAATTTTTCAACTTTTTTATCCAGTTCAGGATTGGTAGTTAATTCATCGCTTTGCGCATAAATATGATGAAAGGTAATGGGCAATAACAATATCCATAGAAGATGATACATAATTTTAGTTTCGTTTGTGAGACAATATACTTATAACGTTAATATACTTTACTATCATTCTATCTTTTCTTTCGTTTTGACTAACAATTTACAAAATTTCTAACAATCAATACCCTCCGTTTTGTTTGACTATTATCCGTGTCGTTTATAAAATGACGGTTTGCATAAACACCTGTTTGACTTTCGGTTTTGCATGTGATATCTTTGTACAAAGCTGTTTATAACAGGAAAATACTACACTATGCAGTTACAAACAAGAGGAAATTTCATTAAGACTATTTCATATGCCATAGTTGCTTGTTTTACGCCTTTATTCGGAACATGTAGTTTTGTAAATAAGGAAAGAAAAGATCCAGAATTTGAACCATCATATTTAGAATTACATAAAAGCGGGGAATTGAAGAGGCGTGGGGAGAAACTATGGACGTTAATGGAAAGTTGTGAACTTTGTCCAAGAAGATGTGGGGTGAATAAATTAAAAGGTGAAAAGGGCTTTTGTCAGGCGAATTCACAGTTAGAGATCTCATCCTTTCACCCTCATTTTGGGGAAGAAAAGCCGCTTGTGGGAAGAGGTGGTTCAGGGACAATATTTTTAACAAATTGTGGATTAAGGTGTGTATTTTGTATTAACTGGGAGGTTAGTCAGGGAGGAGAAGGTTCCGAAAGTAGTATCGAAGAATTTTCGGATATGATGTTGAATCTTCAGAAACGAGGTTGTCCTAACATAAATTTTGTTACTCCCACTCATTATTCACCACACATCGTTCTTGCATTGGATAAAGCAGCTTCGAAAGGACTAAAAATACCAGTAGTTTATAATACATGTGGTTGGGAACGGGTAGAGATCTTAAAAATCCTGGATGGGATAGTGGATATTTATTTGCCTGATTTCAAGTATTCTGATGGAGAAGAAGCAGCTAAATTTTCTTCCGGGGCAAATACATATGTTGACCTTACGCAAGATGCTTTACTTGAAATGCATCGACAGGTGGGAGTGGCTAAGCCAGCAGACGATGGGCTTATGTATCGTGGATTGATGATTCGCCATCTGGTTATGCCAAATAACGTAGGCGGAACAAAAGAAGTAATAGAATGGATAGCGAATAATCTACCAAAAGATACATACCTAAATCTAATGTCACAATACAGACCTATGTATAAATCAAATGAATATCCTGAAATAGCACGAAAGATTACGCGAAAAGAATATACAGATGCCATTAACTGGGCAAAAGCAGCAGGACTAACAAATCTGGATATTCAGGGATATCATTTTTAAGAACTGAAAAGATTCTTTGATAGTTTAAAAAATAGAAATGCCCTAAGTATACTTGTATTATTTCAGGATTGTGATCTCCTGACGATCCTGCGGATGTCGGGACAGGCCGGGAGGACATCCCGACATTCCGCTTCGCTACAGTCAGGATAAACTTCCGCCAGCAGGGGAACACGGTCTCGTCCCCAAACTACAGCGGATTTCTACTCGGGATTGTTCTTGTAAATTCCTTCTCGTTAAGTCATGTTTGTACTATCGATTTGGATATTATCAAAATTACGGGAACTGTATTTATAATATCGTACCTTTGTGTACTTATTCCCTTCAGGCTTTAAGCATTAGATAATCAGTAATTTTCTATAAAGAATCTGTTCAATGAGACAATTAAAGATCAGAAAATCTATTACTAACAGGCAAACTGTATCCCTTGATAAATATTTGCAGGATATTAGTAAAGAAGAATTAATAACAGCTGCTGAGGAAGTTCTGTTAGCACAAAAGGTACAACAAGGAGATCAGATAGCTCTTGAAAAATTAGTAAAAGCCAACCTTCGATTTGTTGTCTCTGTAGCAAAACAGTATCAAAACCATGGATTGAGTTTGCCCGATCTTATCAATGAGGGCAATCTTGGATTGATCAAAGCTGCAAAACGGTTTGACGAAACTCGCGGGTTCAAATTTATTTCCTATGCAGTATGGTGGATCAGACAATCAATTTTACAAGCATCGGCTGAACAATCCCGGATTATTAGATTACCACTAAATCAAGTGGGAACATTAAATAAAATTAAAAAGGCTACTTCTAAGCTGGAGCAGGAATTTGAAAGAACTCCTTCTGCATCAGAAATTGCAGAAAAACTCGAAATGCCGGATTATAAAATAGATGCAGCCAAAAAAATAACCACTCGTCATGTTTCGATGGATGCACCTTTAAGACAGGATGATGAAACAAAATTCCTCGATGTATTTGTTTCAGATGATTCACCACATACCGACGATACTCTAATGAGTGAGTCATTGGCGAGAGAAATTCAGCGATCACTGGCAACCATTACAAAAAGAGAAAAGGATGTAATCAATTTATATTATGGTATTGGAATGCCACATAGTTTTACCCTTGAAGAAATTGGTGAGAAGTTTGACCTTACACGAGAACGAGTTCGACAAATAAAAGAAAAGGCGATACGTAGACTTAAGCACACGTCCAGGAGTAAACTTTTAAAAGTTTATTTAGGGCAATAAATTATTATTAATTAACTCCTGTGGTACAAGTCTAAAGAACAGGCA
Source organism: uncultured Bacteroidales bacterium (assembly GCA_964421215.1). Taxonomy (GTDB): domain Bacteria; phylum Bacteroidota; class Bacteroidia; order Bacteroidales; family JAADJA01; genus JAADJA01. Next base: position 58,285 of record CAYQWA010000027.1, read on the forward strand.
AACGGGCAGGTGACTTGTACCTTGTGAAATAGATCTGCATATGAAAAGAGGGGTGATATATAGTAAAAATTTTATACTGCATCTCTACGTATTTTCAACACCCATAATTCTACCCTTTCAGAAGTACGCCAATTTTGGTTTCTTCGTGTGTGTTTAGAAGCCGGGCGAACCTTCTTTTGTATGAATAATTCCTTTTCAAATCGTCCTCCCTCCGATAATTCTGCTTCGATAGGATGGCACTCACCAACTTTAGTAACTTGTGCCAGATTTGAAAATAAAAGAACCACTCTCCCTTCGGCCTTAAGGTGTTTTTTCGCTTTAGTGAAAAAGCGTGGAAACAGATTGTCATCGTAATATATAGCTTTATCTAAAGAGCTTAAATTATTAGAAGCAGGAAGCCATGGTGGATTAAATACAATTAAATCCGTTTTTAAATTACCACCGGCAAACAAATCGCCATGTAGCAGTTCAATTTTAGAATACAGCCTATTATTTTTCAAATATTCGTTTAACCCAATAATTGCATTCGGATTAGAATCCGTTCCATAAACTTTTTCAAAACCCTGTTTCAGCAATTGAAAAGTTAGCACTCCACAGCCAATACCAATATCAATGGCTGATATTTTTTCTCCTTTGTATTTTTTCAGCCAGCTATCGAAAAGTTCCAGGTGCTCGAAGCGGGTAGGGAAATAAGTTCCGAACCAGGGATGTATTTTCCTGCCTAATACAGGAATAAAAATACCTTTTTTGAACCATTGCCATGAACTGTTTAAACCCTGCACTTGAGGAAATGGTAATAAAAACTCATTTATTTCGGGGTATAATATTTTGAACCAGCCAATTTCCGGTGCTTTTTTTACGGTCAATGTATTATTGAGAACTACTAATAAAAGGCGCTGCGAAAGTTCGCGAAACATTGAACGAAAATCACGCTGTCCCTGAAATGATTGATCGGAGTGTTTGTTTTTAAGGTATTTCTTTAGATCACTTAATACTGAAAGTCCACTGCTATAAAAATCGACTATTAAAACATTATATCCATCAATAAGGGCATCAATTGCAATTTGTGGGTCCATTCGACGATCAAACGGAACAACCTCAATATTCGGAAGTATCGGTTCCGGGCGATCTGCCCGTATTTCCTTACCTGAAATTGTAATTACTAATCCTGATTCATTCTTCAACATTTTATTATTTTTTTACAATTAACAAAAAAGGCGGACCTTTATTAATAGCTATTTTTCTATTCCTGATTTTTGTCGTTCTTATTGGTCTAGTTGTAACATCTTACTACCACCTTTCATCTTTCCATTTTTTCTGTTGTGCCTGAGTGAGGAATGTCCAGGCAACAATACGACTTGTTTTATTGCCCTGGCCCATTGGAATGGTTTTTACTTCAATAGCTTCAGCTCTTTTTAGTGCCTCGTAAACGCTTTTAAGATTGGATTGTTTTGAAATCAGGGTGGAAAACCAAAAACAGGAATCAGAAAATTTCTTGCTTTGGCGAATCATTTTTCCTACGAATCTTTTTTCGCCTCCTTCGCACCACAATTCACTATTTTGACCTCCAAAGTTCAAGATGGATTTGGCAGGAACTTTTTGATTCAAATTTTTTAACTTACGTAGTGTCCCGGATTGGGCTTCAGCCAATGAAGCATGAAACGGAGGATTACAAATAGAAAAATCAATGAGTTCATCTTTTTGAATAATGCTGTAAAAAAAATCTTTTGAATTATGCTGTATCTTAAGTTCGATCTTTCCTTTCAATAAGGGATTCGAGTCAATTATTTTATTTGCAGATTCAATGGCAACAGGATCGATATCGGAGCCTATAAATGACCAACCATATTCTTTGTTCCCAATGATTGGATATATGCAATTTGCGCCAACGCCAATGTCCAGGCATTTTACCTTATTGCCCTTTGGAATTTTCCCATAGTTATTGCTACATAATAAATCGGCAATATGATGGATGTAGTCAGCTCTGCCTGGAATAGGTGGACATAAATAATTTGGTGGGATATCCCATTCATCTATGCTATAATACTGCTTTAGTAGCGCTTTGTTTAGTGTTTTCACACCTTCCGGATTAGAAAAATCAATAGATTCATCATTGTAAACATTCAACTTAACAAATTCAGCTAATTCCGGGCAACTATTAACAAGTTGTTTGAAGTCATAACGTTCACGATGTTTGTTTCGCGGATGCAGTCTGGATTTTTCTTTCCTCCTTCTGCCTGTAGCTTTACCAGAGGTGCTTGCATGTTCTTTCTTTTTATGTAACATTGAAACGCAGTCGTATTTTGGTGTTAATTATATGCAAATATAAAAAGCAGAAAGTATCGAACAACCATTTAAGTTTGTTGCCAAATGAAATATTGTTTTTGCGCGAAGTTGTTTCAATTGTTTGTACTTTGACATTTTTCCTGTAAAGTACATAAATATTTCAAAACAAAGTAATATTTCTATGGATGAACTGATGCTATTTACTGATGGAAGTTTGAATCCCAAATCAAATATTGGATACGGATCTTACCTTGTTGTATCAGAGTTAGGTCTTCCGGTTGATTTACTGAAGAAGAATTTGAAAGTAAAACGTTTTGAACATACCTCTTCAACAAAACTGGAATTGCAGACCTTATTATGGGCATTAGATGATATTCAAGCATTGGGTAGAAAGGTGAGTATTTACACAGATTCGCAAAACATCATAGGATTACAACGCAGACGTGAACGCTTTGAGCAAAATGACTATCGTTCCAGGAAAAATATACGCATCAGAAATTATAAGCTATATCAGGAATTCTACAAGATAACCGATCAGTTGGAGTGCGAATTTTATAAGGTGCGCGGACATCTTGCATCAAATCAAAAAGATGATATTGACCGGTTGTTTAATATTGTGGACAGAGCTTCAAGGAATGCACTGAGAGATTCCAGAGATTAATTGTTATTGGTGAAAGCCATTCGTGAGTTTTTTCTAACTCTAATTATAAATTTCTTCCTGTTAAAATAGTTTGAGGAACTCCGGAGGGACCATTGTTTCAAAGCGGACAGCCGTTCCGGTTTTCGGATGCGTGAAGGAGAGTACCCGAGCATGAAGCCCAAGACGCTTGATCGGATTGGTTGTTGCACCGTACTTTTTATCGCCTGCAATACAGTGATTGATGTCCTGCATATGTACCCTGATCTGGTTCTTCCGTCCGGTTTCAAGGTTCACTTCAAGCAAAGCATATCCCTTTTTTTGTTTCAATACTTTATAATGTGTAACCGCTTTCTTTCCACGTTCCGAATTCTGACTTGAATAAACGATGAGTGCCTTGCTTTCTCTAAGCCATGATGTAATCGTTCCATGATCCTGTTCAAAAAAACCTTCAACAACTGCCAGGTAGGTACGTTCAAGGATCGTTTTTTTCCATTCTTCTTGTAACAGAAATTGGATCTTCTGGCTTTTTGCAAAAAGCATAACACCAGATGTTTCCCTGTCAAGCCGGTGAACCACAAAAATTTTGTTATTTGGGTCTTCTTTTTTAACATGTTGACTCAAAAAGCTAAAGGCAGTCTTTTTGGCCTCTTTATCGGATGCAATTGACAATAATCCGGTTTCTTTTTCAATTACGATGAGGTATTCATCCTCGAAAAGGATCTTTAATCCTGGATAATGAATTTCGTCAGGCATCCTGCCCCAGTTGATGATCACAACCTGCCCCGAAAGCAACGAGTGATCATGACGGGTAATGATTTTATGGTCAACAGAAACCTGACGATGGGTCAAAATAGATTTAATTGTTGTCCGGCTTTTGTCAGGAAATCGTTGCTGAAGAAAATTCATCAGAAAGGCTGGTTCGGTTACCTGAATGCTGGTTTGTTTTGGTGTCTGTCGTTTGCTTGATCCCCGTCTGTATTGTTTGGCCATTTTTTTAATATTAAACTGAAAGTAATATATCCTGCCGGATTTTATCCTGATCGACCAAAGTTATGTTTATTTGATGAACTGTAATTATTACCTTGAGATATAAGTATCCACTAACTATTGCAAAGGTTTAAAACAATCATGTTTTTGATAATGGAATAGCCGAAGTATTATAACCTAATCCGTTTTGTGGTAAACTCAAATCCGTATTCTTTCAATTCTTCTAAGGCCGGTTTATAAAGTTCAGGTAAATTAGGAGGCATTCGTAATCCTTTTGCATTAATTTTACCATCCACTATTAATCTTGAAGATATAGCAGTAGGTAGTGCAACGGCTCTTGACATTGCTGATTCTCCATCAGGATCACCCTTAACATTCATAGTAGCAATCCTTTTTTCTTTAATACCACCTTCAAATTCGGCAATAATCTCAATGTGAAGAATAATCATATCTTTTTCTCCGGGAGCATATACCATCTTCTCTAACATCCTGTGCAAGAGCACATCCAGATTAGTTCCTTTATCAAAAGGTATCAGTTCTTTATCAAAAAGTCTCAGCCATTTTATTCTATGTAAAAAATCTGAATTTATATCGAGGCCTAAAAAATCTGCAACATTTTTTTTTATATCGTCTTCTGATCTTCCTTTAACTAATGAGTTAGTAAATTGAAGGAAAGTTTTGTTGTTAAGACTGTTGGTTTTTTCATTATCAAATAATCCCAGTTCTTTCAAATACCTCATATTGTTGCAATAACCTGAATACCTCAAAAGTCCGCGGTAGTAGGAGATATTTTTATCCAGTCCAAATGGTTCAATGTATTTCTCTACATCCTTATTAGCATATGTTTCAAAAATGCCGAGATCATCAATCTCAACAAACCAAAAATTTTCGAAAAGTTTGTCACCGGGAATAAATATTTTTTTTCCCCTTTTTAAATATGCGGCAGCAGTTTGAGCTGCTATGAAAACAGTAGCTGGCCTCCAATTGAATTTATATCCCATTGGATTATTATTGGATTCAAATGAAGGAATCCCACTTCCATATGAATTGATGCTTAACACCCGGCCTTTATCTTCTTTGATCTTCTCGAGGAGTAACTGCGTCCCAAAATGATCCATTCCAGGCACTTCTCCCAATTCACTTAAAATCAAGATGCCTTGTTTGTCAACTTCATTTTTCAATTCCATTAAAGCAGGAACCTCATACGAAGCAGTGACCATATTTTTTTGAAACTTCAAACAAGATCTGGCAATTATTATATGTATAGGTTTGGGAACCATACTTATAACTATATCAGACTGTTTAATCACTTTATCAAGTTGTTCGGTATCATCGTTTAGCCATTCCAAAGCAATGCACTCCGGTCTGTTTGCTTTTATACTTATTGCTTTTTCAACATACTGGTCCAACAAAAATATTCTGTAAGTTTCTTTTTCAATGAAATAATCAACCATCGGTTTTACCATTAATCCGGCTCCAACAATTGTTATGGTTTTAATATCATTCATTTCAAATAGGATAATCTACAATTTGTACTTAAAAAATCAGGATGCAAATATTGCATTTATTTTTAAAAACAAAATGATGAATGAAATAAAAAATTTTATAAGAAAAGTATATTAAGGGATTAAAATATTCTGACGTTTGAATTTAAATCCAAAGGTTTCTAATTCTTCCAGCACAGGTTTGTAAAGTTCAGGCAGGTTTGGAGGCATTCTCAATCCTGTTGCTTTTATTTTGCCTTCCAGAATAAGTCTGGCAGAAATTGCAGCAGGCAGTGCAACAGCTCTCGACATAGCTGAATCACCAAAAGGTATTCCTTTATTTACCATTGTAGCAAGCCTCTTTTCTTTTCTGCCATTCTCAAATTCTGCAATCACTTCAATATGTAAAATGATCATATCACTTTCGTGTGGTTCATATGCCATACGTTTTAGCATTCGGTCGAGCAGAACATCCAATTTTGAACCCTCTTTTAAATCTATGGTCCTGTCATCAAAAAGTCCGAGCCATTTTAATCGAAGGATAATGTCAGCATTATCATAAACATTTAAATATTTAGCAACCTTAAGTTCGAGATCTTCAGTGGAATCACTTTCAATTAATGATCCCATCAGTTCCCTGTAAGTTACATTCGAAAAATTGTGTACTGTTTCTTTATCCAGAAATCCCAACTCCATAATATTTCTTAAATTATTGCAATAACCCGAATACCTGAGTAAACCTCTGTAAAAAGTTACGTCATCAGGAAGTCCAAAAGGTTTAACATATTTATCAACATCTTTATTTGGGTAAGTTTCAAATGTTCCTAATCCTTCAATTTCGGTCAACCAGAAATGTGTAAATAGCTTATCTCCCGGAACTTTTATTTTTTTCCCATTCTCGATATATTGAGCTGCTGTTTGAGCTGCGACAAATACTGTATTAGGATCCCATGAGAACTTATATAACATGGGATTGTTATTATGTTCATATGCTGGCAGTCCACTACCATATGATTTCAGGCCAAGGATTTTCCCGCCTTCTTTTTTAATCTCCTCAAGGAGTAGCTGAGTGCCAAAGTGATCGATTCCGGGAACCTCACCCAATTCATTTAAGATTAAAAGGCCTTTCGCTTTTACCTCTTTATCAAGGGCCATAAGTTCGGGGATTTCATAAGCGGTGGTCACCATATTCTTATTACATCGCAGACATGATTTGGCAACATTAATATGCATTGGTTTTGGAACCATGCTTATTACAATATCCGATTGTGATACAATTTTATCAAGTGCGTCTGGTTCACCGGCAGACCATCTAACAGCAGTACCCAGCTTTCTTCCATCAATTACTTTTTCAGCAGTTGAAACTGTTCGGTTTACCAAAAAAACCTGGTAACCAAATTTGTCAATAAAATAATCTACAAGCGGCTTTGTCATTTTACCGGCACCAATTATTGCTACTTTTTTCCTTTTCGACTTATAACCGTTATTCATTTTTTTCATTATAGCTAAAGGTATTTGTTTGTTAATGATCCTAAAAGTAACACTTTTTGAACATCTTTTTCATATCCTATATTAAAAGTAGAACAATCAATTTCCTCTCCTGAGGCACAATTCTGAAGAACAGGCATCCGGGAAAGAGACTTATGCCAGGGTAATAGCTTCTTGTCTTCCAAATCTATAGAAAAATTCAACGAAAGAATGGATATTCTTTGTGATCGCGGAGGGACTTCCCGGCCAGCCATCACATATTGCTTACCCTGCTGAAGAATTGATCTTCAGATCAGATTAATAATCCATGCAGAATTATATTAAAAAAGTCCTAAAGTAAAACAAGGTTAGCTTAGCTGTGAAAATGAAAAAGCCCAGTGTGCTGCGCATACCGGGCTTTACTATCCATGTGATCCCGGGAGGACTCACCATAAACTACATAACCTACTCTTATACTAATCTTTAGCTGTTATTAAGATAGTCTTGGTGAAACTTGAGAGAAACAATTTACATATGTATTTAATCAGCAACACAGTAAGTTAATTATAGTGAATCAAATCTTTCATATATAAGATAGTTTCGTACCCCGATTTAAAACTAATTTCTAATTCCAAAAAAGCATCACCTATATAGATCAATCTAAATCTCTGATTATCCAACTTTCATTCCCCAATCTAGTGGTTTTCAGCTAGAAAAAATTTTGGTTGTTTTCAGTGATGCATTTTGAGATTTTTTATTATATTATTGTTGACCAAACTGCTTATCTTAAACAAGAGTGTTTTATAAACCTTCAATCATATTATCAAATCTATTTTTAATTCTCTCACATCTATTATATTTCTTTGAATTAATTAAATCAATAAACGAACTAAACCTATTTCGGCTAGCTTTATTCTGAGCCCCGTTTAGCAAAATGTAACATGATCTTTATTCTAATAAACAACTTTAATCATCAATAATTTTAATATGAATAATATGAAAGCCGTGAGAAACTTTTTATTAATTGCCATATATTGTTTTATTTATTCAATATCAACTGCTCAAACGCAAACAGACATAAGTGGTGTTACCTGTCCAACCGAGGTAGATTTGTACGATATGATTGAAATTCAATTCAATATAGGCTTTGTTGGAAACGACTTGAACTATTACGATCCGGAGGATTGTAATGTATATGGAACTTTTACCAATGGATCCGAACAAGAACAAGTAATTGCCTTTTATTATGCAGGTTATACCAGGAACACAACAAGTTTAGATGACTCCTGGCAAATAAAGGAAGAATTAGAAGAAAATAGTGATATTGGCTGGAGATTACGTTTTACCCCTAAAATTGAAGGCCAATGGTATTTTACAATTACAGCAATTGAGCCCACCAGCTCTGCAACCAATGGACCCCATGATTTTAATTGTATATATACTGACAGAAATGGATTTATTAAGGTCTCTGATGTAAATGATCGGTATTTTGAATACGATAACGGAGGAAGTTATATGCCAGTCGGGCAAAACTATGGTTGGTATAGGGGAGAAAATAGTGATCATTTCGACCCTGATGAATTATTATATACTCAACCATATGGGACACATGAATATGATTATGTCCTTGACAGGTTTGAAGCAAATAAAGCCAACTATTACAGGAAATGGATAGGAACTGTTGGATCACTGGCAATAACTCCCGTATGGGACCGCGAACTTGATGAATTTTTTTATAATACGATTAATCAAAAAGATGCATGGCGGTTAGACTATATATTAGAAAAATCCAGAAACTCTACCCCCCAAATAAACCTTCAGTTGTGCTTTTTTACCCACCAGAATTTTAGATGGGACGGTACAGGAAATGAAATTTGGGAAGTTGGATTGAATCCTTATGCTAGTAATTGTACTATTCCTGGGCCCTGTGATCATCCCTGGGAATTTTTTACAAATGTAGAGGCAAAACAAGTTACCAAAAATCATATCAGGTATATTATTGCCCGTTGGGGATATGCCACCAATATTTTAGCCTGGGAACTTTTTAATGAAGTTGATAAATTATATTTTGATGGGGATAACACTTGGGAAGAGATTGGACAATGGCACAATGAAATGTGTGATTATATTTTGGGTATTGATGATAACCATTTGATATCCACATCATTTTCTGATTCTGATAAAGAGGTTGAATATTTAATAGTCGCCGAACAGATGGATTTTGTTCAACCGCATTTTTATAAAAATCTTTTTGGTACTGCCATTGGTCATTCTTATCATGAACATTGCTTTTTTGAAGTTGAAGATTATATCACTGATCCTGGATTATTCCATGATGTACCTGTTATTTTGGGTGAAACTGATTATATCAATGTTACATCAGGTGATAATTGGTTGGATCCCTTTGGGTATCAATTTCATTGTATGAATTTTGCACAATTATTCTCTGGTTCTGCAGGAGCGGCAGGATTCTGGACTTGGCCACGAGCTATGGATATAGAACCACCGGAAACTAATGAACTGTCCTATTATACGCAATATAAAGCAGTAGCTGAGCTCGCTGAAAGTCTTGAACTTGATCATGCTGGGTACAGTTACCATTACGAAAAACCTGATCTTAACGACAATGTCCATTTAACTTATATGGTCAGTGATAATGAAGAATTTGCTGCAGGGTGGGGACAAGACCAAGCATTTGAGTATAATAATTTCCTAACCCTAACCCCACCTCAGATCTCACAATACTTGAAAGATTTTTTTATAAATGATGATAATGCTCCTGAATTTTTATCTGTTAATCGAATTATATCGATTGAGGGATTAAAAAACGGACTATATAAACTTCAATGGTTCGACACTGAGGAAGGAGGTGAAATTGAAGGACAATCAACAAAAATATATTGTGAGAATGAAAATTTAGATTTTCCTTTTTCCCTTGTAAATAAAACACCATATGGTGATTTTGCATTTGTTTTGAAGTATGAAAACGATTGGTTTAGGAAACACCCCTACTTTATTTTTCAAAATTCCGAAGAAAGTCCTGGAGTGTACACTTCAACTATTGATAAAATAAGGGTACAATGGCAAACAACCCATCCTTTGGAAAGCAATTTTTATTGGGGTTATGATGACACATATTCTTCTGGAACAATAACTCCCACTTTGGGTGATGACTTTATTCATTATGTTGAGTTACCTCTTAGCTCAATGCAAACAGGCACAAAAATATTTTACAAAGTAAGCTTGACAGATCCAACTGATTCACGAAAATTTGAATCTTCATTTATTACTCCTCCGGCTTCAGATGCTACAGAAGTTAGCTTTTACGCCTATGGTGATACCAGAGGTTTGGATGAAGGGATACCTGCTCCATTTCATAACGATGTTTGTAATCAGGTAATGAACGAAATAGGAACCGATATCTCAAGCCAGACCATGATGTTACATTGTGCTGACTGGGCTTATAAGGATAGTGAACTTAGCTGGCAAAACGAATACTTTAATCATCTGGACGAACAAGCTATTGACATGAGGTCAAAAATCGCTGTTATGGGAGCTTACGGGAATCATGAAGCCCCAGGCAATTCTTATAAAAAATACTGGCCTTATACCTATGACGAATATGGCCAGACAGGAGAATCATTCTGTTATTCGTTTGATTATGGTCCCGTTCACGTTATTGTAGTAAATTTAAGGGCCCCCGGCGCAGAAATAGATATTGATCAGGAAGTTTGGATAATCAATGATTTGGAGAATACAGATAAAGAATGGAAAATCATGATGTTTCATGCTCCGGCATATTCAAATACTACTGGGGATTATCATTTTAACAACGTGGATGGACAAAACATTTTGCAACCACTATGTGAGCAATATGGAGTACAAATGGTTATAGCTGGACATTGCCATTATTATGCCCACTGGATTGTAAATGGAGTACATCACCTCACCTTAGGTGGTGGTGGAACAAGTTTGTCATGGCCTGATTATGGTATTGGTGAAATTATTGCAGAAAGAATATCTCATTTTGCAAAAATTGATATCTCCGGTGATTATGCAAGAGTTGATATCATTGAACCAGATGGTGTAGTATTTGAATCCTTCAACCTGCCTAAAACTTCTTTACAGGTTTGTAACGGTGAAAACCAAACATGGGAAGAAGACATTACTTATGCAGATGAAGTAAGGGTGTGTACTGGAAGTACTTTAACCATTAAGTCGGAAGTAGGTTTTGTTCAAAATGGAAAACTAATCATTGAACGAGGTGGTAAGTTAATCCTTGACGGTGGTGTTTTAACAAATGCAATAGAAGGTGTTCCCTGGAAAGGAGTTGAAGTTTGGGGTAATTCAGAAATGACACAATCCTATGCATATCAAGGAACAATTGAAATTATTAATAATGGAACAATTGCAAATGCTAAAATTGGTATTCAAACCATAAAAATGTCTGACTTACCACCTCCCTCCGAATCAATTCCTGATTACACTTTTACAGGGGGTATGGTTTTTTGCGATGGTGCCATGTTTATAAACAATAATACATCCGTTAAATTTTGGCCCTACGAGTATGATGAAAGTGAAAGTTTATTCAGAAAATGTCAGTTTATTACAAACAATGAATTGTTGGAGAACGCCGATTCTGAATATTTCATTGAAATGAATAAGGTTGCAGGAATCGACATAGCAGGCTGTGATTTTATAGATGAAAAGAATTATCCATTTGCAAATGAACGGACATCAGGAATTGAATCTTTTGATGCTAATTACAGCTTATTTACAACTGATGGCAAACCCAACGTTTTTTCAGGATTGTATTATGGAATAAAGGCTTCTTCCCACGATCCCAGGATAACAGTCAGTATAAAGGATTGTAATTTTAATGAAAATGTGCGCTCAGTTTACCTCAGTACAATTGATTATGCAATTCTAACTGGCAATACATTTTCAGCCTGGTATAGTCAATTTCAGGGAGACCCGGACAACTACTGTATGTACCTTGATTATTGTACGGATTACACTGTTGAAGAAAATAAATTCAAATATGAGGGTTTAGAACCACCTAAGGGGATAGGCCTTGTAATTAATAACTCTGGGGATGACAACAATGAAATTTATAATAACACTTTCGAAAGCCTTGAATTCGCTACCTTGGCTCAGAATTGTAATAGGGGATTCTTTGAAGATGAGGGATTGGTAATCAAATGCAACGACTACTGGGACAATTACCAGGATATTGCTGTTACAGCATATGAAGAGGTGGAATACCCGGGCATTGCCCCCAACCAGGGAGCACCTGGTGGAACAACAGAACAGGCAGGCAATCGTTTTAGTCTTAATCCAAATGGTAATGAAGTAAGCGATTATAGCACATTTAAGCAAGGACCTATTAATTATTATCATCATGATCCTCAATTATCAGATGAACTCAAAGTAGAACCAGTGTACTATTCTGACGATTACATAAATCCACTTAATCAATTCACCATTTTCGATAAAGAAATTAGTTGCGAATCCAATGGTTCCGCTGGAGGAAGCAGTGGAGCTAATAGAAGTATTCTAAGGAATGAGATTGAAATTAATGAGTATAAAACAGATAGTATACAATCAATCCTGTCTGCAATTGTAGATGGTGGTAGTACTGAAGTATTAACACAGGAAATAGTTCAAACTCTCCCTCCTGATGTTTATGACTTATATTTAAACCTGATTAATAACTCGCCTTATTTGAGTGATTCTGTATTAATAGCTACCATTGAAAAAGAGGACATTCTTCCAAATGTCATCATAAAGGATGTTTTGGTTGCCAATCCTCAATCTGCCAAATCACCTGAAATCATGGACAAAGTTGATGACAAGGTAATTCCCATGACATCTGAGATGAAGGCTGAGATATTGTTAGGCAAATACTTTGCTGCTGCAAAGGAAAACCTCGAAGCAAAACTTGCTCATCATAAAAACAAACGTTCTACAGCTTTAAAGTTTTTGAAACAATCCTTCCTTAATGACACGATTGATCCCTTTGCTCATGATAGCTTGATTGTTTTGCTTGAATCTGAAACAGGTTTGCGTGAAAAGTATCAACTGGTTTTCGCTTATATGAACAGAAAAGATAGTAATAGTGCTAACAATTTATTAAGTTCTATTCCTTCGCTTTTTTCGCTTAGTCCATATGAGCAAAGTAACCACGATGATTTTACAGAAATGTTTAACATTGTTTCAACAATGTACATAAATGGAATACCTTATGATAGTATAACCGTACCACAAAAACAAACATTGCTTCAACTGGCAGATAATTCTGATAATTTGGCTGGAGCCAGTGCCCGTAATGTATTAATCCAAGAAGATAATTACAATTATATTGAGCCTATTATTCTACCTGAACTTAGTCTAAAATCAAGTATACTGGTTGATTTACCTATTTCTAAGGATTATAAGTCTGATTATTTAGTTGTATATCCAAATCCAGCAAAGGACTATGTGGTTGTTGAGCTAAACATAACAAATGTTAAAGGGACCATCCTGACTTTGTTTGACAATAATGGGAAAATTGTAAAAAGAACTGAAATTCCTTCAAGGTCACAAGTGGAAATTCCGCCTAAACTGAGCACCTAATTCCGTGTGAAAGTGAACACCACTT
>CAYQWA010000028.1:0-69216 GCA_964421215.1 uncultured Bacteroidales bacterium
AGTATCTATTAATTTTATACCGCAATTTGTCCAAGAGGGTTTGAAGTCAAACAGATTGAACTCCCATTCATAACCTTCCAAATGGTCCGACATATTGTGTTTTGCCATAAACTGTTCCACAGATACCTGGATTTTGGCCCCAACATTCTTTATTAGCTGAACCTGTTCGGTATTGGTTGAAAGTTTGCTCTGGCTTAATACATCACTGTAGCTGGTATAGCTCAATGGGAGAATCTGGTTATTGGGAATAATAGAAAGCTGTTTTCTGCCGGTGATGGGTACAGTGGTACAACCAATCAAAAGCAAAGTGGTAAGGATAAAGGAAAAATATTTTCTCATGACAGGATGTTTTTATCAAAAATACGAAAATTGTGATAATAGATTAATTTGGTAAAATCAACCTTTGCCAGGGCTTCGGATGACAAGTTGATTGAATTTGTAAAATGGTAGAAATTGGATTACCATCCAATTGTAACTCAATGGAAATTAAATAGAAGGACAATAGCTGATATAGGTTTCCTGGCAATGCTTGACCATATTGACCTTATTTACGAATTCATCCTATTTTCTCTTTTCCATATTCTCCACTTAAGCAACACATACATTCACTGGGAAATTTCCGACGTTTACTGATCTGTTTCATTTTCACCTTTTTGCAGAAGTAAATTTACCTTAGAAAAAATCAAGTGTTCATTAGAAACAACACTATCATGAAAAACGTAGCTCTTATTATTATCGTTTTGCTGATTAGTTATCTAGCAAAGGTATTTTCACAGCCCTGCCTCCCTGAAGGCATCACTTTTTCCTCCCAGGCTCAAATTGATAGTTTCCAAATAAACTACCCAAACTGTACGGAGATAGAAGGACATGTTGCAATCTTTGGAAACGATATAAATAATCTTAGCGGTCTAAATGTGATAACATCCATTGGGGATTTTCTATCTATTGGTGGGTGGGGAGGTAATCCATCCCTGACCAGTTTAACAGGACTGAACAATGTAACTTCAATCGGGGGATACTTTGATATATGGAACAACACTGCCCTAACCAGTTTGACTGGACTGGAAGATTTGACTACAATCGGGGGATATCTTAATATCTGGAATAACGATGCCTTGACCAGTATATCAAATCTTGGCAATGTGACTTCCATCGATGGAGGCATTAATATTGTTAATAATGCTACCCTGACTAGTCTAACAGGCCTTGAAAGTCTGATTTCCATATACGGAAGCTTGGAGATTAATCTTAACGATTCCCTTACCAGTTTAACAGGCTTGGAGAATATAACCACTATTGAAGGAACTTTAATAATTGGACATCAAAACAGCCCCTTCTTTGACGGGGGTAATCCATCCCTTATTAATTTAACAGGGCTGGAAAATCTGAACTCCATAGGAGGCGACCTGAATATCGGAGCCAACCAAAACCTGATCAGTTTAACTGGTTTGGAAAATTTAACGGCTATCGAAGGGAGTCTGAGTATTGGTGGCGGTTTAAATGGGAACCATTCCTTAACAAACATAATCGCCCTGGAGAACCTAAGTTCCCTTGGGGGAAGTCTTTCGATCATGTGGGACATTTCCCTAAACAGCTTAACAGGATTAGAGAACATAACATTCGTCCCAGGGGACCTAATGGTTGATTGTAATCATGCCTTGATCAATTTATTTGGTCTGATCAACATTGATTCGATAGGAGGAAATCTTTTGATTTGGCGCAATAATGCACTTTCCAGTATGTCAGGATTGGAAAGTACCTTATCTATTGGTGGGGATCTTGAAATATGGGATAACAATGCATTGACCAATTTAAGTGGCATGGAAAATATTGAGGCAACTTCAATCGATAATTTGAGAATTTGTAATAATAATACATTGTCAACCTGCGAAATACAAAGCATCTGTGATTATCTGGTAAGTCCTAATGGGTATATTGAAATCCACGACAACGCCTCTGGCTGCAATAGCCTGGAAGAAGTCGTAGAAGCTTGCGAAACGGTTTCCCTTAATGAAGTACAACATTCTGATAAACTTCTAATACATCCAAATCCATTTTCCAATTCAATTACAATAGAATATGAATCAACACAATCAGGTGTGGTAGAGATCAAAATTTATAATCAGATTGGCCAGTTAATAGAAGAATTTATGCAGAAAGGAATTCAAATAGAAAACAACAGTTTTATCTGGCAGGCAACCGATTTACTGCCAGGAATTTATTTCATCCGGTTGCAAGCAGGAAATACATTTTTAACCAAAAAAGTAATTAAACTAAAATAACTATGAATCACTATTGATAAATAAAATCAACACTAACTTATTAAAACAGAGGCTTTATGAAAACAAAAATGCTTATACAAACAACTGGGCTAACCATTATAATGATATTGTTAACTACATTTATCTCAAACGCTCAGATCCACATCCAGGGGCTGGGAGTTGACAATGAAGGCATAGCAGTATGGAATGCTAACGGTTCAGGTCCTGAACCTACAGGATTTGGTCATGTCGTTCCCTGGTTAGGCAGCGTAGGCTATTATACTGCATCAAGGGATTATGATGGAATTGATCCCCATCCTGATGCTGCATTATGCCACTTTTTAGATAGTATCACCGGATTTCCACTTTTCGTTCAGGCATTGACAAATAATGGCTTTACACCCGACCAGGTTAAAGTTAAAACCAGCCTTTTTATATTAAAGGATGATATTGAGGGAGAAGACTGGTTCACGATTGATACAGAGCATTATTATAATCGGTATAACGGTTATTATTTCATAGAACTTAACGGTGAGTCTATGATAAGCGGATATACTAATTATATTTTCAGTTACTTGTCTTCAGCCGGTAATCCCTCGGGATTTAAAACAAGCTTTTCCATGCCTGTCAATGCTTCTTCAAACAGTTCCGATGAAGTTAAGGCAGTAGCAGCAGCTTTTTTGGCTGATATGGTTGGGCAGGAGTTGAGGTTTGTTATTACAGATAAGGTTATCACGGGTGTTTTTGATGGGAATGGAAGATATGGTGGAGTATACGTGGATATTGTTGCAGGATTTTTGGAAAAAGGATTGCCTGAATTACCAATTACAGGACTTGCTGCTGATCATGAAGGCCTTGCATGCTGGAATGCAGATGGTACAGGGCCAGAGCCTGAAGCCACCGGCCATACCTTTTGGTATGGTGGGACACAGTATTGGACAACTTACTATATCGCTTCAAGGGACTATGATGACATCGATCCTGATCCCAATGCTTGCATAGGCCATTTTATAGGTGATCTGATTGACTTCCCAAACCTTAATGTGCAGCTTAATTACCTGGGCTATACCCTGGATCAGCTAACGGCAAAAACCGATATCGCTACTATGGGAAATGATATCGAAGATGAAGACTGGGGAGTGGAGGGTAACATTCACTGGTACCATACATATGGCAATAAGGCAACTATAGAAATAGCCGGTGAACCGATTCTGGAATGTATTATCGACACTAATTACAATTATTGGTATTTAGATGATCCTGGTAGCAACTGGTCGAGTAATACCAATTATGTTACTCTTTCTGATATTTCAGCCAATACATCGAGCAATGCCCAACATGTAGCAGCATCATTTTTGAAAGATCTTAATGGCCATTCAATTAAATTTGTTTCAGAAGGCAATGATGTGTCAGGTTCGATTGATACATGCGGTCGGAATGGTGTTTTTCAGGAAATATTGAGTGCAACACTGGTATCCAAACTCCCGGCAGGTACTCATATCTGGGACAATGAGGTAAGTGGTACCTGGGATCTTGAAGGATCACCTTACGTTGTTATGGGACCTCTGAATGTACCTGATGGAGAAACTCTCATCATTGAACCAGGTGTTGTAGTTAAATTCAATACGACGGAGATGTTTATGATAGATGGTTGTATAATAGCTGAAGGCACAGAAGAAGATCCTATTCTTTTTACGGCATTTGATAATTCTGTCAGGTGGGGTGGAATGGGCTGGGATCAAACACCTGTTACTAATGGAACATCAATTCTAAAGCATTGTATTTTTGAGTATGCATATGCTTATGATCCTGAAAATATTTCAGGTTATAATTCCGGTGGTGCCATTGGTGTAAATGATTATGAAAACATAGAGATCAGCTATTGCCTGTTCAGGTACAACCTGGCCGATAAACCAGGTGTTTCGAATCCTGCCGGTGGAGCAATTATATTATATGAAAGTTCAATACCTGTTTCTCACTGTATCTTCCATGATAACCAGGCCGGGCATGGCGGGGCGATCGCCCTATCTTCCAATTCGAATCCTGTAATTGACAACTGTTTGTTTTACAATAATGAAGCACTAAACTACTATGGCGGGGTTTTCGTAACCATTAACAATTGCAGTCCCCAATTTATCAATTGCACATTCGCCAATAATTATGCAATTCATGGTGGCGGAGTTGCTGAATTACAAAGTGGTGGAACGACAACTTTCTGGAATAGCATTTTGTGGGGCAATTCCGCGGGGAATGGTTATAATCAAATCAGTTCATTGGATCCATACAATTGTGCATTGAATATTTATTACAGTGATGTTGAAGGCGGTACAAACGGAATCAATCCGGGAATACAACTAGAATACCTTTATAACCTTGAATTAGATCCGGATTTTATGGATGTGGGAGAATTTCCTTTCGCCCTCAGAGAAACCTCACCCTGCGTTGATGCAGGCTGGCCGGCAGATTGGTATATGATAGCTAACCTGGACATTATTGGTAATGAGCGTGTGTTTGATGGAAATGAAGACGGTAGCCGAGAAATCGACATGGGAGCTTATGAGTTTGTTGCCTCATCTTCTTCATTAATATTGGGCGATAATTCAGGAATGAAGATTTTAGAAAAAGATCTGCAAATATTTCCAAATCCCTTTAGGGATGAAATGAAAGCAAATTTTACCCTTGATGATAGGGGTTATGTTACAATAGATCTGTACGACCTGATGGGCAAAAAGATAGCTGGTTTATATGCGAATAGTTTATCAGCAGGAGATCATGAACTAACTTTTAGTGGACATTATCTGGCTGAAGGAATTTATATCTGCCGATTGCAAACGGAAAATAAGATGACTTCCAGGAAGATTATAAAAATGAGATAATGTTTTTAATCTTTCTCCCTCGGTCACACTGAGCCTGTCGAAGTGGGGGGGAAAGGTTAGATATCTATGATTTTGGAATTTGGAATTTGATTTTTGGAAATTGATCCATTATGCTTACCTTTAGGAAAAATAGCAAAAGCCAAATGCTCCGCACCATCATCATCGATGACGAAGCCCATGTTCGGGATACGCTATCCACTATGTTGGGTGAGTATTGTTCCCAGGCCAAAGTTGTTGGAGAAGCACACAGTGTTACTTCGGGTATCTCTGCCATACGAAATAAAATTCCTGATTTAATTTTGCTGGACATTAAGATGAATGACGGCACTGGCTTTGATCTTTTAGAAGCATTTAATCCCATTAATTTCAAGATCATTTTTGTGACTGCTTACGAACAACATGCCATCGAAGCATTCCGTTTTTCCGCTGTTGATTACCTGCTTAAACCTGTAAATCCTGAAAAGCTTACCGATGCCGTACAGCGAGCTGAAAACCTGGTGCAACAAACTTTCAACAAGCAATTGGACGCGCTAAGAGAAAACCTGGATCCAATCAATACGAAAAACAAAAAAATAATAATAAAAACGTCAGACAATATTTATCTGTTAAATACACGGGATATCATTCATTGTGCATCGGATGATTGTTATACGATCATTGAGTCGGTTGCCGAAGAGAAGATAATCGTGTCAAAGGTATTGAAGGAGTATGATGACCTTTTATCAAATCATGGATTTTTCAGGGCTCACAGATCACATTTGGTAAATCTCCAGCATGTCAAACGGTTTGAGAAACAGGAAGGAGGATATGTCGTTATGACAAACAATCAGAAGATCCCCGTTTCTTCAAGGGCTCGTGAAAGATTGCTGGAATTGTTTGAACAGATGGCTGAAAAATAATACACGATAAATTGATTTATAATTAAAATCTGGTTACAACCTGCAAAACAATGTTTTTAAAAATATTCACCGGACTTTTACTTGTTTTTTGTACGCTTTCAGGATATACTCAGAAATTCATTAGTTTCAAAACCTACAATGTCGATAGCCTTCTTCTGTTATTACCGGTTCAGCATGGTGAGGAACGAATCAATTCATTGAATTATTTAGCCGTTTCTCTTTCTTTCATTGATTATGGTCTAAGTAAACAATATGCGGAAGAAGCGATGAAATTATCCAGGGAAGTAAATTATAAGAAAGGAATTGCAGATGCATATAGAAACTACGGCCATATCTATGTTTATCAGGGTCAATATCCCAAAGCATTGAATAATTACTTTGATGCAATTTCACTTTACGAAAGATTGGATCTTAAACGCACAGCCGGATGGGTATGTTATGAAATTTCCAAAACACATTATTTAGCCAACAATTTTGAAAAATCTTTCGAATATGGCAATAAAGCCCTGACTATTTTTAAAGAAAAAACACCAGAAGGCACGATCGGTACGGCTAGAGATTCAATAAACATTATTGGAGGTGGTGCTGAACTTTACTGGAAAATGGGAATGCTGAATGAATCACTGGAGGCTGGTCTTAGAGCCCTTGATCTCATGGAGAAACATAATTTCAGCAACATCGAATTGATGATCAATACCTGGGTTGTTGGTACAGGATATGCTGATATGGGTCCGCCGGACAGTGCTATTTACTATTTCCGTGAAGCATTGAATTACCCGGATGAAAGTCTCCATATGAAGACATTAAAATACCGGAACAGAATATCACTGGGATGGTTGTATTATTCAAACGGCATGCAGGATTCCGCTATCCATTACCTTCAAACATCATTTGATTTTTATGAGAAGAACGGTTATTTATACTGGGCACTCATTACGTCCAGTGGATTGGGATATATTCATTTTAATAATAATGAACTAAGTAAAACTGAAAAATATTTAGTTGAATCTGAAAGGCTGTTTGATGAAATGCAAATGAGAAAATCATGGTTCCGGCACGATTCACTAAAATATGTTGCCAATTATGGAATTGAATTATATTATCCTGTGCCACCGGTACGTCTGAAAGAAATGATGTGGAATGATGCACGAATTTTATACAAATTATTATTTCGGCTCAAAAACACAAAAAAAGAAACCGAACAGGCCCTGAAATACCATATGGCCTATTCAAATGCCAAGGATACACTAAATAAAATCCGGCGCGAATGCGAAACTGTCGAATTACAAACAAGATTTGAATCGAAAGGTAAAGACCAGCGAATTGCTACATTGTTACTGGAAAATAAATTGAAAGAATCACAGTTGAATCAAAATCGTTTGATGCTTTTCAGTTCATTAGGATTACTACTTTCCGTCTTGTTGTTCGGTTATTTATGGTTTCGCCAGAAGAAGATGAGGACAGACCAGCAAATGTTGGTTTTGCAACAAAAACTTTTCAGATCACAGATGAATCCCCATTTTATCTTCAATTCCCTGGCAAGTATCCAGAATTTCGTAATAAACCAGGATGCCAAAAAAGCCAATATTTACCTTTCCAGATTTTCAGAGCTGGTAAGGTCCATCCTTGATAATTCGGTACAGGAATACATCCCTTTTGAGAAAGAGGTAAACACCATTGAGAATTATCTAGAATTGCAAAAAGTGAGGTTCCCGGATAAGTTTGATTATTTTGTGACTGTAGATAAAAAAATTGATCTGGAAAATATGCTGATTCCTCCCATGCTTGCCCAGCCTTTTATAGAAAACTCAATTGAGCATGGATTTAAACATAAAGAAGCTCAGGGTACATTAGAAATTCGATTTATGTTGAGAGAAAATATGATCGTATTTGAAATTCAGGATGATGGTGTTGGAAGGGAAAAAGCTCAGGAGATCGAATATAAGTTTAATAAAGACCACAGATCAATGGCAACGGATATTACCCGGGAGCGGCTCATAGTGTTAAATAAAAAATTAAAACAGAGAATCTCCTTATTTATTTCTGACCTGAAGAACAAGAATAACGAGCCTGTTGGGACAAAAGTAGTGTTTGATATTCCATTTAAATATCTTTAAAAACCACTTGCACAAAACCAATTCACAATAGTTTTGTTTTATAGACATTGAATCCTCTTTTAGGATATCATGTAATTCGAATCCAAAAAGTAATTTGTTTTATCAAGAGTTATTCAATGTCGCGTTGGCTTTTTATATTTGTTTTTTTTCTTCTCTCGCAATGTTTTTCACAATCTGTTATGGAAAATCCTGAACATAAATACACAAACAGTTTAATAAACGAATCCAGTCCTTACCTATTGCAACATGCACACAATCCCGTCGACTGGCATCCATGGAATGAAGAAACCTTAGAAAAAGCAAAGGCGGAAAATAAAATGATCATTGTGAGTATTGGATATTCGGCTTGTCATTGGTGCCATGTGATGGAGCATGAATCTTTTGAAGATGAGGAAGTGGCTAAGATCATGAATGAAAATTTTATCTGCATCAAGGTTGACCGGGAGGAAAGGCCCGATGTGGATCAGGTGTACATGGATGCCGTTCAAATGATAGGCGGAAGAGGAGGATGGCCTTTGAATTGTTTTGCGCTGCCTGATGGACGTCCCTTCTGGGGAGCAACATATTTTCCAAAAGATCAATGGAAAAAGATACTGGAAAACATGGTTCTGTTGTACGAGACGCAACACAGCAAACTGGAGCAACAAGCTAAGGACATAACAGAAGGAATTTCAAGCAATCATTTTTTAAATGATAAACTTGTAGAACCCTCACCCTTTCAAAAGGAAGATGCAGATGGAATGGCTGCTGTTTTAGCAGGAAAGGTCGATAGAAAATATGGTGGGAGTAACGGAGCACCAAAATTCCCCATGCCCAATAATTATTTGTTTTTACTGGAACATTATTTTCATTCGAAAGATGAGAACATATTAAAGAAGATAGAGCTGACTTTAGATAAGATGGGTGCCGGTGGGATTTATGATCAGATTGGAGGAGGTTTTGCCCGTTATTCAGTAGATGAAAAATGGCATGTACCCCATTTTGAAAAGATGCTGTATGATAACGCACAACTGGTGTCACTTTATGCAAAAGCCTATATGCTTACCGGTAAAGAGGAATACCGCAGAATAGTCGAAGAGAGCCTGACTTTTGTCCAAAATGAATTGCAATGTCCGGAAGGCGGATTTTATTCAGCACTCGATGCAGATAGCGAAGGGGAGGAAGGTAAGTTTTATGTATGGCAAAGCCATGAAATTGATGTCCTGTTTCCAAAAAACAAGGAAATTATAGTCGAATATTTTGGCATTGATAAAGAGGCATATTGGGAAGAGGGTAATAATGTATTGATCAAAAATTCTGACATTGCAGACCTGGCTGAAAAGTTTGGGATGGACAAAAAAAATGTAAATGCTATCATTACTGATGCTAAGCAAACCATGATGGATCACAGGGCAAAAAGGATACGGCCGGGCCTTGATGATAAGATTTTAACCTCCTGGAATGCTTTGATGATCAAAGCCTATGTAGATGCTTATTATGTAAGTAGCAATAAAAATTACCTTGATATAGCGATTAGTAGTGGTGACTTTTTATTAAAACATACCCGAACTGATGATGGCGGCCTGTATCATACCCATAAGAACGGAACCTCATCCATCACCGGTTTCCTGGAAGATTATGCAGCATTAATTGAAGCATTAATTAGCCTTTACCAGGCTACCTTTAATGAGAAATGGATCCTTGAAGCCAAATCTTTGGCCGACTATTCAATTGAACACTTCTACAGCGAAGAAAGCGGGATGTTCTATTTCACTTCGGACCTGAGTTCAGATCTTATTGCCCGTAAAATGGAAGTGACAGATAATGTAATTCCATCATCAAATTCAACCATGGCTAATGCATTGTTTGATCTTGGTTTGTTACTAGAAATAAAACAGTACAGAGAAATCGCTGAAAGCATGATACAGAATGTTGTGGACAATTTAAAGAAATACCCTCAGGCATTTTCCAACTGGGGCAGGCTGTATTTAAAATATGCATATCCCTATTCAACATTTGTAATAACTGGTCCGGAAGCTATGGAAACGGCCAGCGCATTACACAAAATTTATCACCCGGATATTATGATTGCTGTTGCACCTGACGAATCAGATCTCCCCATATTTAAAAACAGGTTCAAAGGCAAGGAAACCCTTATTTATGTTTGTATTGGAACTGAATGTTTATTGCCTGTTACAAGTATTGACAAGGCAATGTCTGGATTTCATTCACATAACAATTAGAAGTATTGCTTAAAATTCACCCCGGGTAAAATATCATTGATTATTTTTATGCATTGATAAAGTTATCTGTATGCCTAAATTCAGGATCAGTCCGGTAAATGCCTACAAATTAAAAGAGCTTCTGTTCATTGTATTGTACTGGATTATCATGGTAAGGAGTATTGTTGTCCTGGAGTATTTCGGGATGAATACAGGTGATGTTCAAATGCATGAAGCAAAGATTTTCCGGATTTTAAGGGAAAGTCTTCCGGCGGCAACACTTGCAGGATTGGCTATTGGATTGCTCACAGGATTATCGGAGTTGTTTTTCTTTCAGAAGTATTTTCGTAACAAACAGTTTTTAAAACTGATCCTGGCCAAACTCGTCCTCTACTTAATCTGTATTACTGTTATCGCCTTTATTACCTTGTATATCTATCAGGTCGTTGTTCATGAATTGGATTTTCTTGCGGCCGTAGCAAAAACCTTGTCGATGTTCTCGAGCAATGGCCTGTACCATTTATTCATTCTGGGAGGTACTTTATCTGCCGGTATTAATTTTGTGCTGGTCATGAAGAACAAAATTGGCCACACCATCTTTTCAAATATAATATTAGGAAGATACCACCAGCCCAAAGAAGAGGAGCGAATATTTTTATTCATCGATTTAAAATCTTCAACACAAATGGCTGAAAAGTTAGGCCATGCGAAATACAGCCGTTTTATCCAGGATTGTTTTTATGATCTGACCGACTTGGTGATCAAATACAGGGGGGCGGTGTACCAGTTTGTTGGAGATGAAGCTGTGATTACCTGGAAAATGAAACGCAAAGAAAATCACCTGAACAGTGTGTTGCTGTTTTTCGCATTTATCGGGCGATTGGAAGAAAGATCAGGTTTCTATATGAAAAAATACGGTGATGTGCCAAAATTTAAGGGTGCAGTTAATTCGGGAAAGGTTATGGTTGCTGAAGTAGGAGGCAATGTTAAATCAGAAATCGCTTTTCATGGAGATGTGTTAAACACCGGATCCAGGATGATGGAATTATGCAAGGTGTACCAAAAAGACCTGATGTTGTCGGATAATGTGATGCAACGTATTAATCCTGCTGACTGTAAGATAAAATTCGAGCTGCAGGGAGAACTTCAGCTAAGAGGCAAAAACAGAAAGTTGAATGTTTTCAGTGCTGCCGATGTTCAGCCTCAATTGATATCCTGATTTTTTTTACCTGTTATTATAACCTTGTGTCATGTCAACCAATGGCAATAGCTTGTTATGTGACTGATCTGTCATTATTTATTGTTTTGACATATTGTGTACCTACGGCACACCATCCTTTCGATTTTTCAAACCTACCCATATTAAGCTCCTAAAGGAGCTAACCAGGAATTGCATTACGGGTATTAGTGCGCCGTCAGATGCATGATATGGGTAGATAGTTTCATGGCAATTTGCCGCGCCGTAGGTGCGGGATCAAAAATTTAGTAATACATTGATGACTTGGCACTAGGCTATTTCAAGGTTTGAGAATTCCTTGGTAAGCTCAAATTCATATTCCGGGTACTCATAAAGCGGTATCCTCGGTTCGGTTTCTCCGATTGAATAACCCCAGATGCTTTCATAGTCAGAAGTTTCTTCACCAATGTCTTCCAGTTGACGCAAATATTCACTAATGGATTTGGATTCAATGATGATCACTTTGTCCATTTGCTCCATAATTGGACTGTGGTTCCTGGTATGGTCCAGTTCAAACTCAAGAATTCGTCGACC
The DNA here is from genome assembly GCA_964421215.1 of uncultured Bacteroidales bacterium. Taxonomy (GTDB): domain Bacteria; phylum Bacteroidota; class Bacteroidia; order Bacteroidales; family JAADJA01; genus JAADJA01. Next base: position 12,126 of record CAYQWA010000028.1, read on the forward strand.
ATATCGGGTAATACCAATGGTCCGGAATGTCAGGCTTTTACCAACGCCGGGCAGGTTAAGAACATTTCGGTCGGAGCCAAGGAATGGCAAATTTGATTTCTTCATCAGGTTGGAAATATTAGAGGTCAACATTTCTGCATTGTTGGGGAATTCCCTGATCTCGTCGTAATATTTTTCGTCAATTTTACCCAATACTTTTTCTTCCATCTGTTCCTGCACAGCACGTTCGTTGGTAGCAAAATTGAAATTGTTTTCCATATATCCTTTAACACTAAAGGTATAATAGTTCAATATTCCAATCTCGTTGAGTACTTTCCTCAATTTGGCTGCATGTCCACGGCGGGAAGCTGCAGTACTGAATACATGCTGATTAGTAACTGTCCACCCGGCATTGTTAAGCCGTTTGATGGCATCCCTGGCTTCGGGAGTAACTTCCATGGGAGATTCAAAATGCGTTTGGATAAAAAACTGCTGGACTCCTATCTTTGAAGCTTTACGTTTAAAATCGCCAAGAATTTTTGCAAGTTCCGGTGTAATTCTTTGTGGCAAATACACAGGAAGACGTGTACCCAGTCTTACCCTGACAAATTCGGCATGCTTTTCACCCGCAGTTCTTTTTTCGTTGGCTTTTTTCTTGTTCAACGCCATTTGATAGATCCCTTCAAGGATCTTAGCCAGGGATTTGTCGGAACTCATCAAGGCATCTCCACCTGTTATTAGGATATCCCTTAACTGGCTGTCCTTTTCAAAATAATCCAGCAATTCCCTGAGGCGTTCATCCCAGGTTTGTCTGGGCTTTAGTTTATCCAGGTTGAAGTTCAGGTTCCCTCTCTGAAAATCATACATACGTTGACAGGAAGCACATAATCCTCCACATGCCCGTCCGACAGTATCAGGAATTAAGATGGCAACTTCAGGATAACGGCGATGGATGTTGTGTTCATTGGGCAAGATCCAGCCTGCTGCATTGGGCTTGCCCGGTTCTACCTTGTCTTCTTTCTCCCAGGCTACAATATTTCCGTATTCATCAATGAGTTGTTTGCTGTAGATGACATAATAACGAATGGCTAGATCAGCACCTACGGCAAAATAGGGAACACGTACATGAAGCAGGGAGAGATAATAAGGATTCACAAAGAATGGAATTCCTTTCTTCTCCGCTTCATAAAGTACTTTCATGGTATCTGGGTCCAGAGAATTCCCAAGAAATTCATTTAAAAGATCGGCTGATCGTACAGCGAATCTTAAATGAAAAAGACGGTCATCCCACCATTCAAGAGTCTTCAGGTATTTCTGTTCCTGGGACATGCCTTCTTCAAAGTAGAATTTATTATCCTTGATCTCGCCCGAATCAATTTTCTCAATAATTATTTCAAGGATACGTTCCCTGTTCTCCTCTCTTAGCTTTATTATTCTCGGGTCCAGACCTGTGGGCCAGCGATCCATCCATTCCTTCACCTCTTCTTTTTCAGGAAACGTACGGGTATATACTCCGGAAAACTGACGGAAAAGCATCAGCATGTCTTTGAAAAAATACGGTTTAGCTCCACCGGTTCCGTGAGTAACAGCCAGCCAGATCAGGTGAATGGGATTACTGATTGCTTTTTCACCCCTGAGGTTCTGGTCATCGAATTCCCTTCCGGCATTGTCAACATAGTCAAGCAAACGGATGGCTGCAAAGTCCTTCCATGTAAGTTTTTCAAAGGCCTCCCGGCCATGAGTTTCGCGTTTATAAAAATTGTATGCATCCGGATTTTGCCTGATCTCACCCAAAACCCAGTTTCTCACTCCGACAAGTGCTTCGGTTTCATTTCGTGCATTACGCATGATCTCTTCAAGGGTTGGGTTTTCTTTTAATAATTCCCGGAGGAGCATATGGGATTTTACGGTAATTGCAATACGGTCAAGTTCATGGATTTTTGCAGCCATAACAGTTGTTTTTGTAAGTGATGCAGGGAAGGTAAATTTATATAAAAAATTTGCCTTTCTAAAAGGCTTACTGATTATTTTTCAAAAGGTTTTCCAACCGCCGAAGATTTACAGAAGTAGGACGTATTTCACCAAACCACCTGGCACAACGGTTGGCGTTCAGAGGCAGTCCAACAGCCGGTATGTTGTAGGTGCTGCATTTTCTCAAACCTGCCATTACCTCCGGGATACAGGCGATTCCTAAAATGCCAAGCGTTTTGTTTTTGCTTTTTAATTGTTTACCCAGCATATTAAAATTGGTACGTGTCCAGATATATGGATGTATGTCATTTTTCCGGAGGATTTCACTAGCCACTTCGATGTAGCAATTCATGGAACAACCTTTACAAACTTCATCAAATCCCTCTTTAATTGATTTGCATTTTTTTGACTGATCCTTTAAGCAATGTGGTAAAAGGGCTATTTTGTAATCCGATCTTAAAAACGAGTCAATGTTGATCCGGTTTGTGAGTTCAATCTCAAGCATATAAAGGTGATATTGCTGCTCACTGGTACGTAACCTTTTATCACGGAACTTCCAGAAGGGCAATTTTTTGAGGTGTGACTCTGTGGCCTGTGTATAAACGTGAAGTTTCGAATAGAGGTCGTTAATAAAATCGGTTCGATTTAAGGAGGTTCTACTAAAACCTTCTCCCTTAAAAGTTCTTTTTCGTTTTTTGCTTAATAAACGAATATCAGTGTGAAGCTCAATAGGGGATTCAACTGATTTTAAATAATGATCAGCAATTGAATCGATCCATTCAAAATAATGATCGCTATTGTTTTGATCTCCGAATAAATTATAGGTTTTTCCCTGAACTTTTTCAGTTAGTTGGATATTCATTTTTGTATTGGCAATACCAACAGGTAAATTTGGGTGTTCTCCGGCTTTTAAAACCGGACATACATTTCCTTTAATATGAATTTTATAGTTCTATACTCAGAAAATGAATGGTAAAAAACATGCCATTATCCATCCAGATATCTATGCATACAAGGCCATAGGTTTGATGCCAATACCAGGTAATTTCACGAACAGTATATCCAAAAAAGTTAAAATTGATTGCATCGGGAATGTATTCGTAAACACCAATCATTTCAAGCTCCCGGCCCACTGAAGGAGCGTAATAGGATTCAATCTCAAGTATGTGCCTGGCAAAGTAAAGTTCGCCTATGTTGTAGGTCCATACTTCTCCAACCTGGGCATCCCATTCTACCATTTTAAAAGGATCTGTCAAATCACCGCCACTGTAAATAAAATCATAAATACCCTCGTCTGTGATCTGCCCTTTGATTGTATCAATAAGTCCTTCACGGTCAAGGACTATGGTAATAATTCCATTGTCATTGGCAATGATGGTCCCTTTTATATCATGTGTATCGTTGAATTTTGCTGTCCATTCATTACCTACATCACCCAGTTTCCCGGAAGTATTATTATTATCCGGTTCATCGGTTTCCTTTTTTTTACATCCGGCTGCAAGAACTAAAAAAATCAGACAAATGATAAAGTGTAGCTTTTTCATGACGTTTTGTTTTTGTTTATGTTATTTGAACATTTTCAATATCAGAAGGCATTTTTTCTTAGGGTAGATATCGCCACAATTAAGAAATTCTGAACAACAACACCTTCGACGGTTGTAAAGAATTTCTGTAAAACACATATCTCTTGAGAGATTTGGCTCAACAAATATAAGGAAAGTATATCCTTAAATCAAGTAAATAAGGATGTTAGATTAACGGGAAAAAAGTAGTGTTGAAGAAATGCTTTTTTTAATCACCGGAATAAGGTCTACCTTTTCCGGTTTCGCAATATTCTTTGATGCTTGTCATGTAATGTCCCCAATGGTGATTGCAGGTGGCAAAAAAATCAGTAGCCTCTTTCCAATGGCTATGTTTAAATTTAAGAATGGTTTTATTGCCCTTTGATTCAAGTTCAAAACGAATTTTTGTCCCTAACCATTCCGGGTCTGCTTCAAGGCATTCCCACTCCAGGAGGGTTGGAGGAGATAAAGTTCGGATGATCATTTTGTTGTAATACCTGCTGCCAAAAGTAAATTCTGCAATTCCTCCGACCCTGCAATCGATGTTAGTTTCATTGGTCCACCAGCCACGGACACCTTTTTGTTCGGATACAGCTTTGAATACCTGATCAGCAGGACAGTTTATCGGGATAAGATGAAAGATTTCAGCCATAAGAACGTCATTTTTGATCTTCGTTATTAAACGAAGATATAAAATGAACGCATTTGATAATCCAAATGTTCAATGGGTATTAAGTGGCAAAAGTGAAAATGATCCGGTAATTAACAGGATCTCTTTCAGCGATTCTAATTCCTGATTGAAGCAATATCTTTAACAGCTTCAATGGTTTGATCTATATGATCTTCTGTATTAAAAGGCCCGATACTTAAACGAACACCTCCATGTATATCAACCGTATTTAACAGCTCATGTACTTTTGGAGCACAATGCAGACCGGTACGGCTGGCTATATTATAATCCACATCCAGCATGGTGCCAACATCCCCGGCTTCAAAGCCATTAATGTTCATGCATAAGACCGGATTCTGATTTTCAGTATTTTCAGCACAATAGGTGGTCACACCTTCTATGGCCTGGATTCCCTTACGGAGTTTATCCCACAACATGATTTCCTGTTTATGCAAGTTTGCCATTCCTTTTTCAAGTACCCAGTTTACACCTGCAAATAATCCTGCCACACCTACCAGGTTCATAGTACCGCATTCAAGTCGGTAAGGAAATGCTTCAAGGTGTGTTTTTACTGCAGAGCGTACACCGGTTCCACCGAAACGTGTTCCTTTTATAGGTACTCCATCCATTACATAGGATCCCCCAATTCCGGTAGGTCCCATAAGGCATTTGTGGCCAGTAAAGGCAAGCGCACTGATGTTCATGGCTTTCATGTCAATTGGAATAGCTCCTGCACTCTGGCTAACATCCACAACAAAATAAACACCTTTTTCGGCACATACCTTTCCAATTTCTTCCAGTGGCTGGATGGTTCCAATAACGTTTGAGCTATGATTTATCACTACCATTTTGGTGTTTTTCTTCATGGCTTTTTTGATTTCATCAGCATGAACATACCCGTGCTCATCAAAAGTGACATGAGTTACTTCGATGGTGCCGTCAAGTTCAAGGTGATGCAAAGGCCTCAAAACTGAGTTGTGCTCAAGCATCGTAGATACAACATGGTCTCCTTTTTCAGTTAATCCCTGGAGGATTATGTTCAGGGAATCGCTGGCATTGTAGCTGAATGTTAAACGATCCGGATCGTCACCATTGAACAGATTGGTCAATAACTTCCGGGTATTGTTCACCATCTCCTCGGTTTCAATGGCTGCATCAAATCCTGATCTGCCAGGATTTACTCCATGGTTTCGATAAAAATCATCCATGAACTTATAAACCTCCTCAGGCTTAGGAAAAGTGGTTGCTGAATTATCTAAATATATTAAGTCACTCATTTATCTGTAAGTTTAATTTTTATTCACATTTAAAATTTCCAATTTCTAAACAATCTCAAAATTCAAAGAAATAAATTCAAAACAGTTTCGCTTGCTTACGGAATTCTCATGGTTTTGATATTTGCATTTTTATTCATTTGGATTTATTTAGGATTTAGAAATTAGATATTAGGATTTATTCCTTATTATCCAAAACAATGGCATCCGCAACAATCTCCCCCAGTGTTTTAATCTGAATATCCAGTTTATAAGTTATGTTCAGTTGGGTTAACTGATCAACACAATTATGGCAGGGAGTTGCAACAATGGTTGCTCCTGTAGCTTTGATTTGATCTGCTTTCAATTTACCAATGGCCATTCTTCTTTCGTTGTATTCGCTCATGGCAAGCTGACCACCACCACCACCGCAACAAAGATTATCAATACCGTGTGGATTCATCTCAACAAAATCCTTCACGCAGGAATTGATAATGTACCGTTGTTCTTTCCAAATACCTCCGCTTCGAACTAGATTGCAGGGATCATGCAGGGTTACTTTCTGAGGCGTTTTTTCCGGATCAACTTTAATCCGGCCATCCCTGATATATCCTGCCAGTAGTTCTACTGAGGTGAGCACCTCAAAGGGATACTCCTTTTTTATGTAATTGGGACCTTCCCAACGGAAAGCCCTTGAACCGTGCCCACATTCTGCCAAAACACATTTTTTTGCCTCCAGGTTTTCCATTTCATTGTACAAGCGTTTTGCAATTATGGCTGATTCTTCAAGGTTTCCTGAATAATAAGCATAATTAGTTATATCGTACATTTTAGTGGAAATGGTCCAGCTCTCTTTGGCAGTGTGGAAAACTTTCGCCATTGCAGATATTGACAGTGGGAAAAACTTGGGTTCACGGGGATTTAAGGTGTATAAGATATCTTTTCCTTTTTCATCCAGGGGAATATTGGCATCATCGTCATCCACTTCAAATTGAAGGTCTTCTTCCAACCATTGCAGTGTTTCCACAAACTCTTCCGTAGGAATGGCCATGTTATTCCCTGTTTTCAGTGCTGAATTTATGGTTGACTGCAATGATTCCGGAACCATGTCCATATTGGATAACATCTCACGGCCTTTTCTCACCACATAGCTTATGTCCACACCTATGGAACAATGTGAAACACATCGGCCACACATGGTACATGCCCCGAACAACAGATCCACCATTTCATCTGCGGTTTCGTTGTCCAGTTTTCTGGCACCAACCAGTTGTGGAAATGTTTTACCGGTGAATGTCTTGTACCTTCTGTAAATGGATGCCACCAGGTCTACTTTGGTAGCAGGAATGTATTTGGCTTCAGGACTTGCCTTGTAATACACACAGCTGTTTGCACATAATCCACAATGAACACAACTGTTCATGTGAGTTACAAGTTTGCTATCTTCCCCATCACTGAGAACTTCAAGTCCTTTGTTTATTCTTTCTTTTGTAAGGGTTTCCATAATCTAATCCTTATTAGGTGGCCATACTCCCCGCCATCCATAGAAAAAACCAAGATGGTAACGGGCTGCAAAAAAATAAATCGTATGTTTCAACTTTCCCAGCGGAAGGTATAACAGCAAAGCACTTATGCTAATAAAATAAAGCGGTAAGACCTGTGCGTTTATAATAGCCCAGGCTGTTAAAAGTTGAATAAGGGTAACTAACAGATTTGACAGATAATCATCGGGATTGGACAATGACCTTAACTGTTGTTTAGAGATCCTTTTTATTAATATCCCGGCACCACTTAAACCGGTAACCACTAAAATCCCTGCCAGAATATATTGAATTAATCCTTCAGGATAAAATCCTGCCAGAAAGAGGATAAAAAGAAACAGTGAAAGAAATGTTCCCAGATGATATAATAGTCCTGCAGTATAAGTAGGCAGGTGTAAATAGGCCGATTCTTTCTTTGTAGGACTCATTGCACCTGTAAGGGAATACCTTACAGAAGACCCTAGGTCTCCTTTTGGCTGAGAGTAATCTTTTGGTTTGCCGAGTTTGACCAGTTTGGTGAAATGAACCAAGCAGCTGATCAAACATACAGCCAGTGAACCAATCGCTAACCATTGATACCAGATCATATTTCAGATTTTACTTTATACGCAACCATCAGGTTTTGGTAATCCTGCTACACGGCATGCACCACGGGCAGGGCCCAATGGGAAGAGTTCATAAATTTCCCGTAACCTTAATCCGGTTTCTTTGCAGATCATTCGGATCATGGGTGCGGATCCTTTTTCTTCGTAATTTCTTCTTATGATGTTTACAATGGCCCAATGTTTATCATTCATGTCTTCAATGCCATCGTACTTAGCTATCAATGTGGCCACTTCTTTGTTCCAGATCTCAGGCTGAGCGAGGAAACCGTCACCATCAACCTCAAATACTTTACCGTCAATTTCTAATGTTGCCATAGGTATATATTTTTTGTGTTGTTATAATTTGTTATTTGATTACTTCTTCGTCAAATTTATCGATTATTTCATCGGGTGTTAAGGGTGTATCAGGAAGGACAAAATCGGGACAAAACTTCAATACTTCTTTTGTGATCAGCCTTTTGCATTTGCTCCATTTGGCCTCATCTGTTTTACACCAGGCCTGAATATAATCATTTCTCTGTGCCTCATTTCCAGTAAATCCAACTTCGGTCACCAGCTTACAAACATTCATATTCGGACAATGTGAAATTTCCATCTTCAATTGTATTTTGGGCGAAAATTATAAAAAAAACTGAATGTATCATTCCATGTAAATATGTATAACTGAATTTATGAGAATGATATTTTTAAAATCAATTCCAGTAATGTATCTGTTATCTGCTAAATAAAAGCAATTCAAGGTCTTGATTCAGACACCTGACAGCCCCGGACAAGGTGTATGTAATTTCTAATTTATAAGCAATCCAAATACGAATTGCATTGAATTCTATTTTGTGTCCATTTGATACAGAATAGTCAGGTACCATGTGTTCTTCAGAAAATTATTATTGTTTTGATTCAACAGGTAGGTAAAATCAAGCCCAAAATTTTTGTATTTTGTTCCTACTCCCATAGCAAAATATTTCAATACTCCTTTGTTGTCATGTTCATGATAATAACCGGTTCGTATTGCTATAAGATTATCATACCACCATTCAAATCCAAGGCCGTAGTATATCTCCTCGATCTCTTCTTCAAAACCTCGGGGTGCATCATAAAATGATTGAAACATTCCTCTCAAAACAGAGACGTTCGGGTCCATGCCCTTATCAATTTTTGGGTTGTCACCAACATAAACTGGTAAACCATCGCTTCCAATGAGATATGTTGGACTGGAAGGAACCAATAGTTTGTTAACATCGACAGAAAAGGTAAAACTATTCAGATCCTTTTGCCAAAAGTAGGAAGTACCTAACCTTAAATTTGTGGGAATAAAATCCTTATATTCATCGTTTTTTGAATAGCTGATCTTTGAACCTATATTTGAAATGTTTAGTCCTAAATTCAGCAGGCTGTTGTCAAGTACTTTGGATGGGATCTTTTTTGTATAAAAAAAGGCTAAATCCATAGCGATTGAACTTGCCGGCTGATAGCCCGTTACATATGACCCATAATCCAGATCAGAATAGATATATCTGACAGATAAAGCTCCTGATAAAGATTTACAAAGTTTTCTGGAATAGGCAACATCAAAATAGAGATCGGTTGGCTTACCAACATCGAGAATGGAACCATCTTCGGCAGTAAATATTATCTCTCCCAGTTTAACGTATCGGAAAGACCCTGAAACTGTTTGCTCTGAGAAACTTTTATATATGGAAAACTGGGAAAGGATGCTTTTGTCCCAATGTTCATAAAATCCATCAAAATAGGAGAATGATAATCCAAAAGCTCCTCCTTTAAAAGGATTAATAGAATCATTTATAAATGCAAATTTTGCAGGATTCCAGAAGTTGGAATTGACATCAGGAAAAGTGGCAACTCCTGTATGTCCTGTTCCCATAGCTTTGGCATCCATAGCTTGTTTTAAAATAGGAACAACAAATTGAATGGGATTGGATTCGTAATTGATAGGATTTTGGGAATGAGCCTGGAAAAATAACAACAGAAGTAAACAAATAATTAGATTTTTCATGATAACTCTCGTTTTTAAAAGTTGATTTGGTATGCTAACTTCAATAAACGATAAAATTAACACAAATGGATTTAAATACAATCAATGCTCTGAAAAATCCTTTAACATTTCGCGGTATTTGGAAAAGACATTTGCCCGGGAAACAAATCCTACGTATTTCCCTTCATCAAGCACCACCAGGTTAAATTTGCCTGAATGTTGAAATTTTCCGGCAACTGTTTCCATAGGATCCTTGATGTTCACAATGTTTGTGGGTGTAAACATCAGGCTTCTGACAAGAGTAGAATCGTAAAGATCGGGTTTGAACATAATGTGCCTTACCTGGTCCATGACAATAACTCCATGGAATTTATTGTCGTTGTCAACCACCGGAAACAGGTTGCGTGATGATTTTGAAATGACTTCCACCAGATCCCTTAAAGTGGCTTCGGGCTTAATGGTTGAGAAGTCGGTTTCGATCAGGGAATCGATTTTCATAAGGGCAAGTAAGGCTTTGTCTTTATGATGAGTAAGAAGTTCTCCACGCTTTGCAAGCTGAATCGTATAAACGGAGTTGGGAGAGAACAATTTAGCCGTACCGTATGATATTGTAGCCACTATCATTAGAGGCATAAACAACCCATACCCTCCGGTAATTTCTGCAATAAGAAATATTGCGGTCAATGGAGCATGGATTACACCAGCGATTAGCCCTGCCATTCCCACCAAAGCAAAATTGTTTTCAGAAATATTTCCCAGATTAAGGAAGTTGGTGGTTTTTGCAAAGAACAAGCCGGTATTTACCCCCATAAACAGGGAAGGGGCAAATATTCCACCGATCCCTCCACTGCCAAAAGTAATAGAAGTTGCGATCACCTTTAGCAAAACAATGACCATGATCAACCCGGTTATTACAATTGCATTCTCCCTGAAGGCATAAAAAATACTGTTATCGTAAACATAACTGAAATCACCTCTCAAACAGGAATTGATCGCCTCATACCCTTCTCCGTATAAAGAAGGGAAAAAGAAGATCAATATACCCAGGGTAATGGCACCTATGATTAGTTTTGAGTACCAGTTTTTTATCTTGTCGAAAATGCCACCAATGGACATGTACATTTTGGTAAAATATACAGAGACCAGGCCGGCAAGAATCCCAAACAGGATATAATAAGGAACGTCATTCAAAAGGAATTTATCTTTTAATTCGAAGGTGTACAATACCTGCATCCCAAAAACGAAATAGGATGTTAAAGCTGCTGTAACAGATGCCGTAAGTAATGGTACCAATGCAGACATAGTAAGGTCGAGCATGATCACTTCCAGAGCAAATACTATTGCTGCGATGGGTGCTTTAAAGATAGCAGCCATAGCCCCGGCACAGGCAAATCCCAGGAGTGAAGTAATCTGTTTGTAATTAAGGCGCAAGACCCGCCCGACATTTGATCCTATTGCAGCACCTGTGGCAACCGTTGGTCCCTCCAAACCAACAGATCCTCCAAATCCTACCGTGAGTGCACTGGTAATTATGGAAGAGTATATGTTGTGTGGTTTGATTAGCCCGTTAGTCTTCGATTTGGCATGCAACACACTGGGAATACCATGGCCAACATGCTGCTTAATGACGAATTTAATAATCAGAACAGCTGCCAGAATTCCAACAGCAGGATATATAAAATATAGGTAATTCTGGTATTGGATTGCAAAACCTGAGGTTAACAACCGGCTAATGAAATGAACGGAGTTTTTGATCACTACAGCAGCCAGTCCGACAGATAGTCCGATAACAACACTAAGGATCAACATAAATTGCTGATCGCTGATGTGTTTCAATCTCCAGTTAATGAACCGGTCCAGTACTGTTTGTTTTTTCATTCGGAATCGCGAATTTAACACATTTTTCTATTGATAGAACCCTTTCCGGAAAATAGATCATTTAGTGATTAACAAAAAAAAGTATTTTCGCATATTGCATTTATGAGGATCTTAACATACAACGTAAACGGAATCAGGGCAGCCATTACCAAAGGCTTTCCCGAATGGTTGAAAAGTACAGATGCTGATATTGTCTGTATCCAGGAAACAAAGGCCCAACCCGGACAAATACCCTCGGAGTTATTTGAAGAGCTGGGCTACAAGGTATATATTCATTCAGCCATTAGAAAAGGATACAGTGGTGTTGCTATTTTAACAAAACCGGACCCCGCACACGTGGAGCATGGAATGGGCACAGAAAAATATGATCGTGAGGGCCGTGTATTGAGAGCTGATTATAATGGATTTTCGGTAATTAGTGTTTACCATCCTTCTGGTTCGAGTGGTGCTGAAAGACAGGCATTTAAAATGGAATGGCTTGATGATTTTTACCATTACATCGGTGAGATCAAAAAACAAATCCCTAACCTTATCATTTCAGGTGACTACAATATTTGCCATAAACCCATCGATATTCATGATCCGGTGCGAAATGCTACCAGCTCAGGATTCTTACCGGAAGAAAGGGAATGGATAAGCAAGTTCATCGGCTCAGGATTTATTGATTCTTTCCGTTATTTTAATGAGGACCCTCATCATTATACCTGGTGGAGTTACAGGGCAAATGCACGAACAAAAAATCTGGGATGGAGGATCGATTACAACATGGTTGGTGAACCTCTTAAAGAAAAACTGGCCAGGTCGGTGATCCTGCCCCAGGCTAAACATTCAGACCATTGCCCGGTGATGGTTGAGTTGAATCTAAACAATAACTAAACGAACTAGTGTGAAAGTACTTCTTGTAGGAAATCCAAGAACTGTCATGGGCTTTAACAGGCTGACGAAAATCCCCAGCCTTAACCTTGCTTCCCTTGCTGCCAATGTGGATGAAGGGCTGTTTGATATAAAAATTGCCGACCTTGTTGTCAAAGACCGGAATCCGCATAAAGCACTCCTTGCATTGTTAAACAAATACAAACCGGATGTTGTGGGCCTGACTGCCATGAGCTTTCAATACCAGACTGCTCTGGGACTCGCTCAAATAGTCAAAAATTATTCTGCCAATATCAAGGTCATTATGGGTGGGTATCATGTAACTGCCGATAGTGAAAATATCATCCGGAGTGATGAAATGAATTACATTGACTTTTTGATCAATGGCGAAGGAGAAGTGCCGTTCAATGAACTGATCATAGCGCTGTCCAATGGAAATAACCTGGCAAATGTTCCTGGAATATCGTATAAAGACAATGGCAGTTTTTTACATAATCCCCGGCCGGCTAAGCTGTTGGAACCCGAAGAGATCAAAATTCCACTCCGGTCAGCTCGGGTATATAAAAAGGGATTTCATGTATTGGGCAGGCCCGGTGATGTGATCGAAACATCAAGAGGGTGTGTATACAACTGTAACTTCTGCAGCATCCGGAACATGTACGGAAAATCATTCCGTAAATTTTCCATTGAACGGATCATTACTGATCTGGAGGATTCAAAACGATACGGTGCCGAAGCCATTTTCATAACCGATGACAACATCACTATTGATGGTAAACGACTCATTGAACTTAGCGATGAGATCACACGTGCAAAGCTGAATATGACTTTTGCTGTTCAGGCAAGCGTTAGAGGTTTCAAGAGAAATCCTGGCCTGGCAAAGGCCATGGCACAAGCAGGTACAAAAATTGTTTTCCTGGGTATTGAAAATGCTTCCGATGACAACCTGGAGTTTATGCAGAAAAGCAACCAGCTCACAACTGCCGATACAGAAAAGGTAGTAGAGGAACTTAAAAAGAACGGGATCATCGTTGTTGGTGGGTTTATTTTTGGAAATCCTGAAGATAAAGAAGAAGATCTATTAAGAAACTTCAACTTTGCCAAAAAGATAGGAATTGATATCCAACTGTTTAATATATTAACACCACATTTAAAAACTGAGTTAAGGGAAGAGCTTATAAAAGAAGGGTTGATCACTAATTTAACTGATTACTCGAAGTACAACCATTACGCGGCTAACGTTCGAACAAGGTATTTGTCCACAAAAGAGTTGTACAAAATAAGAAATAAACTGGATGCCCGCTATGCTGTTGAATCGGGTGCGATCTTCAGGTTGTTCAGAGCCTACCCATGGTTTTTTACAAAACTGATGTTCTGGATGATTCAACGGGAACCTCGCAATTGGTGGAATTTATCAACTGGATTTTTGAGGAGATAAGATTCATTTGTGCCACTAAGACACAAAGGCACGAAGTCTCACAAAATTTTTAACCATAAATCCAGGTTTTTATATGGATTTTTGAATCTATGTGTATTGCGGAATTTCCGTGTAATTATTTATCTTTATAAAGATTTAAAATCCGATTTTGTAAATAATATATTCTAGAAATGATCCAATACCGAATTATTATAAGCCTGTTAGTAGTTGGAGTTTTAATTACTTCATGCAAAAAGGAAGAAGAATCCTGTAATGAAACTGTTTCAGTTGACCTTGGAGACGATCAGATTATCCAGGAGGGTAGCTCTGTTGACCTGAATGCCGGAGTAACAGGAATGACTTATCTCTGGTCTACCGGTGAAACAACACAGTCGATTACTGTGAATGAAACCGGAGAATACTGGGTGCAGGTGAGCTCTTGCAGCCATACCGATTCGGATACTGTGTTAGTTGAAGTTAGTTATCCGACCATAAAAATTGAAACCGGTTTCGGTAATTTCAGGATATGGTTATACAATGAAACGCCATTGCACAAAGCAAATTTCCTTGATTTGACAAATCAGAGTTTTTATGACGGATTGATCTTTCACAGGGTGGTTGAAGATTTTGTGATCCAGGGTGGTGATCCTGACGGAACCGGATTTGGCGGACCTGGTTATACCATCCCCGCTGAGATCATCCCGGGATTGGATCATGATTATGGTGCAGTTGGGGCTGCCCGACAGGCCAGCATCATGGACTCAAACGGATCTCAGTTCTACATTGTATGTGATCAGAACGGTGAACCCGGACTCAACGGAGATTATACGGTCTTCGGGATTATATTTGAAGGCATCGATGTGGTTTATGACATTTCCCTTGTTCCTGTGGATGCAAATCACAAACCTGATGATGATGTGATTATGAATGATGTCAAGGCGGAGTATTATACAGCTCAGGAGCTGAGTTCACAATTCGGGTTTATCCTTCCTTAATCTGAAATTTTTAAATAGGATCCTAAAATAATTTATCGTAACTTAGCGTTCATTATCAAAGGTTTAGCTATGTTGAATCGCATTATCTTTATATTACCTTTAATAGTTATTCTGGCGTGTAACACCAGTAAACCCCTGGTTATTTCGGAAGATAATCAGGTGGCAGCAGATTCTGTTGAATACGATATCTTAATATCTGAACCTGGATTCGATTCCTGGGCAGCAACAAATCAAAAGCCTGTTTGGTATTATTCCGAAGGATATTATCAAAACTTTAATCAACTTTATGTACAGGAGTGGAATTCTCGGGTGTTAAGCTCAGGGTCGGATAAACCCTTTGATTTTATGATTAACTATGACTATAAAATTAATTATGGAATTGAAATTGAACATCAACTGTTCTGGTATTTTAAATTTATGCAAGACAAGTATAATTTCAAATTGTTGATCACAGAAAGACCTCTAAAATAATGGGGATAATTTCATTAAAAGATTATGAAAAAAGTTTCCCGGCCTAAACTAAATCTATACATTTGCCCGTTGAAATATCGAAATAATATATACTGTATATAAACCTATTGGAATAATGAAAGCAGGGGTTGTACACGAAAACAATAAATTTTATAAAGTAGTTGAAGGGCTTGAATCCCACCTTGAGTATGAAACACATGAACCGGCTACCGTGGTCTTTTATCATACCTATGTTCCGGAAGAATTAAGGGGACAGGGCCTAGCGAAGGAATTGATAAAAGAAGGGCTTGACTGGGCAATTTCAGAAAACATGGACATTATTCCGGCCTGCTCTGCCGTTAGGGTATTTATAGAGCGCAATCCTGAGTATAAAGAATACTTTTCGCAATAATTTCGAATTACTAATTTCTAATTGATCTAAAAAAATCACAAATAAACAAAACCAAAATTTGGTGCCCGAATCAGGTACCTTTTGGATTTTCGAGATTGGGATTTACTTAGAAATTAGTAATTAGAAATTAGAATTTAAATTTCCCAGGTCTTCCCGCTATTCAGCAGATCATCCATCGATTTAATGGGACTGTTCTCCTGTTCTTCCATGATCATTTGTTCCATTTTACTATCATAGGTAAAATCGGAAATTGAGCGAATTACACCAAAAGCGATAGGATAGTTTGGAGGTGCCATGGTAGCAAGAAGGACGTGGATTCCTGATTCCCACTGGTATTTGTCATGTACAAGAAGGTCTTTATCAGTTATTCCATTTTCTCCTATCTTAACAACCTCGAGCCTTGTTCCGCGGAGTACAATGCCTTTGTCATTTTCTTTTCCAAAGATCATTGGTTCTCCGTGTTTAAGGACAATTTGATTATCATCCCTGATATCTCGTGCAGTAAAATCCGCATGGATCTTATCGTTGAAGATCACACAGTTTTGCATGATCTCAATCAGAGAGGTTCCTTTATGCTTGGACGCTTCGAGCATGATCTCGGTCATCATTTTTGGATTTGTATCCACAGCCCTGGCAAAGAATGTTCCCTGGGCGCCCATCACAAGTTCACCAACATTAAATGGGTGTTCAATCGTTCCCTGGGGCGAAGACTTTGTTTTAAATCCTGAAGGAGTTGTTGGTGAATACTGCCCTTTTGTTAATCCATAGATCTTATTGTTGAACAGCATGATATTGATGTCGAGGTTCCTTCTTAAGGCATGGATAAAATGGTTCCCTCCAATGGCGAGCGAATCTCCATCACCTGTGACCATCCAGACCATCAATTCCGGGTTGCTGATCTTGATCCCTGATGCGAGCGCTGCTGCTCTCCCGTGAATACCATGAAATCCATAGGTTTTCACATAATACGGGAAACGGGAGGAACATCCAATTCCTGAAACAACTACAACATCTTCTTTTTTAACACCTACCTGGGGCAATACTTTCTGGAAAGAGGATAAGATAGCATGGTCGCCGCATCCCGGGCACCATTTTACCATCTGGTCGCTAACAAAATCTTCTTTTGTTAAAACGGGTTGGTTTAATGTATCAGTTTCTCCCATGACTAAATCTCCTCCAGTTTTTTGTTAAACAATGCGCACAATTCCTTAACCATAAAAGGTAATCCCTGTACTTTGTTGTATTGTTCAAAGTTGAATTGCTGAAAATGCATTCTTAAGTACATCACAAATTGCCCAAGGTTCAGCTCGGGAACAATGATCTTCTTAAACCTGCTGAATATTTCTTCCGTATTTTTTGGTAACGGGCTGATGTGGTGGAAATGTGCAAGGCTAATACTTTTGCCCTGTTCATGCATTTCCTTCATGGCTTCCATCATTACTCCATAAGTACCGCCCCAGCTTACAACTAGCAGGTCTCCACTGTCAGGTCCGTATATTTCCTGAGGTTTAATATAGTCAGCAACAGTTTCCACTTTTTCTGCCCTTAACTCACACATAACCTGGTGGTTTATAGGATCGTGTGAAACATTGCCGTAAATGTCTTCTTTTTCCAGTCCGCCAATTCTGTGCCTGAGGCCTTCGGTTCCTGGTATGGCCCACTCTCTGTTGAGTCTTTTAGGATCCCTCTTGTAGGGATAATAGTCAGGATCATTTGCTTTTGCAATGGGTGGTTTAATGTGAGCCAGATCCTTCATTGCCGGTATTTTGAATACTTCTGATCCATTGGCCAGGTACCCATCTGTTAAAAGAATGACCGGAGTCATATGTTCCATAGCAATTTTAGAAGCTTCATAAGCATAGTAAAAACAATTGGCCGATGAAGAAGCAGCTATGACAACGCAAGGTGCTTCACCATTACGTCCGTAAAGTGCCTGCATCAGATCCGACTGTTCCGATTTGGTCGGCATTCCTGTGGAAGGGCCTGCACGCTGAACATCCACAATTACAAGTGGTAGTTCGGTCATCACTGCCAATCCGATTGCCTCACTTTTTAAAGACAATCCGGGGCCTGAAGTAGTTGTTATGGCAAAGGATCCGGCAAAACTTGCTCCCACTGCGGAAACAATTCCTGCAATTTCGTCTTCGGCTTGCAATACTTTGGCACCAAGTGATTTATGCTTTGTTAATTCTTGCAGGATCTCAGAAGCAGGTGTAATAGGATATGATCCAAGGAAAAGTTTCCTGTCAGATTTTTCAGCGGCTGCAAGAAATCCCCATGCTGTTGCTACATTACCGGTAATATTCCTATACATACCCTTCTTAAGGGCAGCAGGCTCAACTTTGTATGTAATTGAACTGAGTGCTTCCACAGATTCAGCGAAAATATATCCTGCACGCAGAATTTTCTTGTTGGATTCAACAACCAATGGGTTCTTTCCAAATTTCTTTTCAAAGAAGTCGTCAGCTGTAGCAAATTCCCTGTTAAATATAAAAAACATGACTCCAAGAGCGAACATGTTGCGGCTCTTCATCACCATTTTGTTATCCATGCCCATGTCTTCCACGCTTTTTTTAGTGAGCGAACTGATGGGGGCTTGAATGACATTATAATCTTTTAAAGAATTATCTTCAAGAGGGCTTGCTTCATAACCTGCCTTTTTCAATGATTTTTCACTGAAGGTATCGGTGTCAACTATGATGGTTCCACCATCCTTTACCCACATGAGATTTTTCTTTAGGGGAGCCGGATTCATGGCAACAAGCACATCGGCCTGGTCACCTGAAGTATGGATCTCCTTATGCCCAAAATGGATCTGAAATCCAGATACTCCGGAAACGGTTCCTTGTGGTGCTCTGATTTCTGACGGGTAATCGGGAAAAGTGGCAAAATCATTCCCTGCGATTGCGGCAGCATCTGAAAATAATGATCCGGTAAGTTGCATCCCATCTCCTGAGTCTCCTGCAAACCTGACAACCACATTTTCAAGTTCTACCACCTTTTGCTCTTTGGTAGCCATTATTATAAGGGTTTAATAATCGCAGCAAAGTTAAATCTTTTATTTTGGAATAATCAAGCACTTTTTGCAATTTTTTAACATTAAAAAATAATGATCCTGAACTGAACCTTCTCTGCAAAATATTGCTAATATCAACGAAATCAGAATTAGGTGATTTCTGACCATCAAACCCATGATGTTAAAAGACGTTAATTTGTTGTTAAGATAAATTTGATAAGGATAATATATTGGAAAAATTTCGTTATAATTTATAATTTTTGGAAGCAGCAGAGGCAATTTTCCAAAATGGAGAATTGTAGAAGTATGAAAAAGAAGTTGCAATGCATTGATAATTAGTCAGCAATCTTTTTTGGCATGCAAATGGAGATTGGAAATTTCTCCAAAAGAGTCCAAAAGCAATTAAAGATCAGGGATTTGAAAGTCCTTACGTTATTAATGATTTAATTCCTATTACAGATGCTCAAATACACAGAAACCATTTTATTAAAAGTAAGCTTTAACAGGGAACTCTTTCAGAAAGAATTGAAGAAATCATTAAAATGGCTCAAAAAGAATGAGATAAATGCATTAAAAACCTGGTGTATATTAAACTTCGGAACGATCTACATGGATGTAATCAATGAGGTATTTAAATAATGTCCTTATTTATTCTCTGAAGCAAACCATTCCGCATAAGAGGTTGCCGTTTCCCTCAGCTTTAAGCTATAAAGAAGCAGGTTTTCCGGAAGATGTTCACTGATCCTTTTCGCAAAATCCACCACTAATAATTCACTTGTTGGCTGATAGGGAACAAAGATCATTTTATCAAAAAGCACCTCTTTAACCTTAAATCCATCCCGCGGTGTTTTTTCATTTAATACCAGTGCGTGGTCAAAAACGTCCACTACATTCTCTTTTACTATCTTTTTTAAATCTCCAAAATCGATGACCATACCCAGCTTTGGACTGGATACATCTTCAATTGGATTACCAATAACTGTTACAGACAAACCATACGAATGCCCGTGAACATATTTGCAGGATCCATCATACCCCAAAAGTGCATGGGCCATTTCGAATGTGAATTCTTTTGTAACCCGAATTTTAGCCATTTTTAATAATCGTAAATCGGTGCAAAGTTAGGATAATTACAAAAACGATATTTGAAATCTGGAAAAATGGTGAATAGGTCAATACTGAAAACTAAAAGGACATGGAATGCACATTAGTTTATCGATATATAATAGATATGAATAGCAATATTAAGTGTCATTCGCGTTATTCCCCGTAATTTGCGGTTAAAGTTATACCACTAAGAAAACTAATACTAATAATTTATGCTCGCAATCCCATACCCCCTTATTTTCCTGAGCCAATAAAATCACTCTCCATCAATAGGTATTTTCTGACCAATTCAACATTCTACATGTACTTTTGTTAGTTTTGCAAACAAACCTTAGTAACATGAAATACGTCGGCGCACATGTAAGTGCAGCAGGAGGAGTTGAGAACGCTCCCGTAAATGCTCATAAAATCGGGGCGAAGGCCTTTGCCCTTTTTACAAAAAATCAAAAACAATGGTTTTCAAAAGCTTTAACTGATGATAACATCAATAAGTTCAAGGAGAACTGTGAAAAATTCGGTTATAAACCCGAACATATTTTACCACATGATAGTTACCTGATCAATCTGGGTAATCCTGTTCCAGAGAACCTTAAAAAATCAAGGACCTCATTTCTGGATGAAATGCGCCGTTGTGAGTTGCTGGGCCTGGACCGGCTGAACTTTCATCCTGGTGCTCACCTGAAACAAATGTCGGAAGAAGAATGTCTGGACAGGATTGCTGAGTCGGTTAATATTACTTTGGATAAAACAAACGGGGTAATTGCTGTAATAGAAAATACTGCCGGCCAGGGATCCCACCTTGGTTATAAGTTTGAACACCTTGCCCACATTATCGATAAAGTAGAAGACAAAAGCAGGATAGGTGTTTGTCTTGATACCTGTCATTCCTATACTGCGGGATACGATATCAAATCAGAATTAGGATATCAATGGGTATTTGAGGATTTCGAAAGAATTGTAGGTTTCAAATACCTGAAAGGTATGCACATTAACGATTCAAAAAAGGACCTGGCTACCCGTGTTGACAGGCATGACAGCCTTGGCAAAGGATTCCTGGGAGAAGAAGTGTTTAAACGGATAATGAATGATCCGCGCTTTGACAATATTCCAATGATTTTGGAAACTCCGGATGATAGTTTGTGGGAAGAGGAGATCAAGTGGTTGTATAGCATTTAATAGTACAATGATCTTTATAATAGGACTGATTTGTTATGATTTGAATTAGTGAAAATAATATGATCATAATAAATCAGTGTTGTTATTACCCCATCACCTCAATTTGCAACGCACTAAGATTTTTATAAATTCCATCCTCAAGTGAAAGCAATTCTTCATGTGTTCCTGATTCTTTCACTTCGCCTTTATCGATAACGATGATCTTATCGGCATTGTGAATGGTGGATAAGCGGTGAGCTATGATAATGGATGTACGGTCTTTCATCAATTTTTGGAGTGCTTCCTGGACCAACCTCTCTGATTCTGAATCCAGGGAACTGGTAGCTTCGTCAAGGATAAGAATAGCCGGATCTTTAAGAATGGCACGTGCAATGGCAATACGTTGGCGTTGTCCGCCCGATAGCTGAATACCCCGTTCACCCACTTTGGTCTCAAGTGCTTCCGGGAAAGTGCTGATAAATTCCCAGGTATTGGCCTGCTTTGCAGCCTGAATTATCTCTTCTTCAGTGGCTCCAGGTTTTCCGTATTCAATGTTTTCTTTAATGGTTCCTCCAAACAATAATACTTCTTGTGGTACAATGGCCATGTTTCCTCTTAATTCTCCAAGGTCATAGTCCTTAATGTTTTTATCATCTATTTGAATTTCCCCGGTGCTTGGATCATAGAACCTGAACAACAATTGGGTGATGGTGCTTTTTCCTGCTCCCGAAGGTCCCACCAGGGCAACCTGCTCTCCTTTGTTTACTGCAAATGAAATGTCCTTCAAAACAATCACATCCTGTCTGGAGGGGTATGCGAAAGAAACATTTTTAAAATTTACAACCCCGGTACAACAAAGTTCCCTTTCTTGCGCTTCTGTTTCAATGGGTTCAGGATTTTCATCCAGGATATCCATGAGATTCTCTGTAGCTCCAATGGCTTTTTGGATTTGAGAATACAGGTCGGCCATTCCACTGATTGAACCTGCTATAAAAACTGTGTACAAAACAAATTTGAAAAGATCACCTGATGTCATTCCTTCGCCCTGGTTTACCAGATAAACTCCGTACCATATTACACCGACGATTGAACCAAACAAAGCGAAAAAAATAAAGGACACAAATAGTCCACGGTATTTTGCCCCTTTTAAAGCAACATCAATAACCTCATCGGTTTTCCTTTTGTAGCGGAAAATTTCAAATGCCTCATTGGCAAAGGCCTTAACATTGGTTATGGCCTGCAGGGTTTCTTCTACAATGGTATTTGATTCGGCAACTTTATCCTGTGTTTGTTTTGAAAGCCTACGAATGTAAGTTCCAAATACCCGGGCAATAATGGCTACTACTGGTACAAATGCCAGCATAAAAAGGGTAAGCCGTGGAGAAATGATGGTAAGCAAAGTTATACCTCCGATAATTATGATCACCTGCCTGATAAACTGAGCGAGGGTAGAAGTAAAGGTTTCCTGAAGCAAAGCAATATCAGCTGAAATTCTGCTGTTTAATTCGCCCACCCTTCGGCTGGAAAAGAATACCATGGGGAGTTTGATCAAGTGACTGTAGGTTGTTTGCCTTAGCAGTGCCAGGGTTTTTTGAGTAACAACGGCAAACAGGTAGATCCTGAAATAGGAGAAAACGGCATTGGCCATAAATATAGCAATCAGGATGTAACCTGTTTTGTTGATCTTTTCAAGTGTTCCGCTATTTGCCGAATCCAACAGGTCGCCCATCAACATAGGAAAAACCAGGGTGGTTAAACTCGATAAAACCAGGAAAAATAAACCAAGTGCAAAAACACCTCTCTGAGGTTTAACAAAGCGAAAAAGCCTGAAAAATCGTTTCAGGCCTTGTCGTGTAACTTTCTTTTTAGGAGTATCTCTCTCCGATGAAGGTTTTCCGTGTCGTGCCATAAATTCTACGGCAAAAATACGAAAAGTAAAGCAGTAAAGGTTGCAACCTTTACTGTTAATCAATTATAAATACCCTCACATCACCACTGATTACCTCATCAGTTATCTTGGTGTACAACTTTAAATACTTTTCTTTTAATTCTTTTGATTGCTTTTTTCCATTTACAACCAGTTTCTTTTTGGATAATTCGAATTCAAGCGGATCCATTTTATTTACAACCAGTCCGTCTTTTTTAAGTTCTTCCCGAACAATGGATTCCAGCATTTGACTCTTCCATTCAAGTTCCTCTAATTCTTTTATGTCTTCTATCTCATCAATCTGCTGAATAAACTCTTCTGCTTTAATGGCTCGCTCAAGCTCCAGCTCCTTCAAAACATCCTCCATTCTGTCCATCTGATCGTTGTAATTATCCTTCTGAAATTCCTCCTGGAGTTTGATAAGATCTTCCTGCTCAAAAAAGTTATTGAAAGTTTGATTATCCTGAAATTGTTTCCAATAGTCATCAAATTCAGCCGTTGAATTCCACTCTTTGGCCAGTGAAAGCTGGTCTTCATATAAACTCCATGAATCGAGGTAAGCTGATGGGTCCAGATCCTGCGACAATTTTAAGTACTCCTGCAAGGCCTGGTCGTACTGGCTGTGTACCTCACTCATTTTTTGTTCTACCTCTTTTAGCTTCACTCTCATCCTGTCCAGCTCTTTTTCATTTTGCTCCAATGCCTTTTCCTTTTCTTCTGTTTCTTTAACTTTGATTAACAGCTTTTCATACTTTTGCCTCTCTTCACCCTGAACTTCAGCACCATTTTTCTTAACGCTAACAAGTTTTCCATTTTCATCGAGTTCAAGACTAACCCTGCCTTTCTCCTCTTTTGTCTTAATTGCTTTTCGTTCACCAGCTTTCCTGGTTGTATCAGGTATTCTTGCGGGTTCTTCAGAAACTACAGGTGCTGTCACAGGAATGGATAAAATACCTACTGGAAGAGGAACTTCCTCTGGTTGGGCCAGATCCTCTGCAATATTTACAGGAGGTTGAGGAGCTTTCGGTAAATCATCAGGCCGTGGTGAAAATGCTGACGCAATTACAATAAATACTATACTTGATAAAAGAACAAGTAATCCTGTTAGGTTACTCCGTTTTACATGGTTTGTTTTTCTGAGATTTTCCTTAGATAGGTTTTTTGTTTTCATACGCTTTATTCGTTTTAAAAGTTGATACTCATTTTTGTATAAAGCGGCCGCAATATGTATAGATTTTTGGTTGTTTTGAAAAAGATCGATAAGGGCATTTTGCAGATGATGCTCTGTTCCACAATGATCTATGGTCAGATCATCGCAGCAGTTTTCCCTTTCTGAATTCATTGTTTTGGTTATCCACCAGAAAACAGGGTGGAAGAAAAATAGAGGTTCCATGATGGAACGTAACAAATTAATGATGTAATCATTCCTTTTAATGTGAGCTAATTCATGGGTTATAATAGCTTCCAGTTGATTGAATGGCATGGAAGTGGCCAGTCCAAATGGAAGAATAACGGCGGGTTTTAAATAACCAATTACGATGGGAATCTTAACTAGGCCTGATTCAAGAAACTGAACCTGGCTTTTAATGTTAAGCTTATTTGAGATCTTGGAAAATGATTCAATCCATCGGTTCCCAATAGGATTCGAAAATTTGGTTTTTAATCGTTGAATATAAATGTAGCTGCCAACAAACCTTACGGAGAAAAACAATACACCAAGCAACCAGATTGCAACAATGTAGTTCATGTTGTCGCCTGCGAAATCACCCATTTTCGTATACAAGGTAGGATTGTTTTTAAGATCTGAACTTTGATCCGCTGCAAGTGAGTTTGAATGAATTATCAATGCGGTATTATTTTCAGATAAAGGCAGTGTTTGATCCGTCTCTAATATTATTCTCGTCAATGAAACTGTTGTCACTAAAATAATTGCAAAAAAACCGAGCAGCGAAATGTTGTATTTTGTAGTGGAGGATTTATTTTTTGCTATGATTAATCCAATTTTTATAAGGATCCCGATTGCAGTAATTTGCCAAAAGGAATGGATAATGGTCCAGCCTATAATTTCGATGATTTGACTTTGAAGGATCATGACTCACCTCCTTCCAGTTCTTCAATGTATTTTTTAATTTCTTCCAATTCTGCCTTCGAAGGATTATGATCCCCCAGGGCCTGCATAACAAGCTTCTTTGCGGAACCACCAAAAACACCGTTCAGTAGTTTGTCAAGTAACTGCTGTTGAGCGGCATTTTGCTCAACAGCAGCTGAATAAATATGGTTGCGGCCATCTTTAATTCTTGTAACAAGCCCTTTCTCTGTCATGATCTGCAATAGCTTGAGGGTGGTGGTATAACCAATTTCACGGGTACTGTTCAATTCATCGTTGACATCCCTGACTGTCGAGGGCCCTTTTTGCCAGAGTACCTGTAGAATGTTCAACTCTGATTCCGTTGGTTTAATTTTGTTTTTAGTCATACAAACAAATGTTTGAAGTAATGAACGCAAATATAATACGAAATATTTCGTAATTCCAAAATTATTTACGAAAACTTTCGTAAATTTAACAAGATTTAACAGGTATAGGTCCAGTTTACTTAACCGCCAAGGACGCTAAGGAGGCGCAAAGAGCGCGTTCTATCATTGTGATTTGCGATTAAAGAGACTACTCCTCATCCAATAACTCAAAGTCATCGGATGAATGCGTCAGACTTAATGTTAATTTTCAGAAACTTTAACAAACTTCTCTGTGAAGATCTTATTATCTGTTTGAATGCTTAGGATATAAATACCATTAGGCAAATTACCCACATTAATTTCACCAGAATTGTTGTGTGAAATTGACCCGGTTTTAACCACAGCACCAAAAGAATTAGAAATGGTGTATGTACTGTTGCCAATGTTAGAAATGTTGTAATGAATGAAGTTATCAGCCGGATTAGGATAAATGGTTAATTTGATTTTGTAATACACATCATTTACAGCATTCAACGGATCGTAAATAAGGATCAAATATTCCGGGTGATCGATGAATGGATTCCTGTTGTTCTGATAGGAGTAAATAACATTGTTACGGTTGATCTCAAAATCATCAGGTGGATCCTGCTGGTGCCACTCCCATAAAGTAGAGAATTTCCCATGCTCAGGATCAGGAGCCGTATTTATCCAGTCTACCACTTCCAGGTCGGGTTCTCCACTGCCTCCTTCATACCTTGTTGCCATATAAAAGATCATTCTGGCAACATCACCTTTAACTTCATCGCGAGGCTCCCATGTGTCATTGGTATAATAACATCCTGTAGCTTCCGGATGCTGTTGCCCGCCATTGTCAAAATCTTTATTCCCTCTTGAGCTGTTCACAGATGCGTCGGTTGGCCGGATATGGTGGGCATCTGTACCGCAGGGAGGAGAGTTCCCAAAATCTCCATGCGACTTGGCCCAAACATGCTCCCTGTTCCAGTCGTTTGCTCCTCCGCCAAATGTATTTTTATTTTGCGATCGTCCGGTATACAATAATATTATATTGTTTGGGTTGTCTGGATCCTCGTCCGTATCCCTAAGGATAAAATCCCGCAAATCATTATATGAATATTCTGTATGATCATCTATTATATTGTGCAAGGCAGATTTGAGTTGGTTGCCTGTAAGCCCTGAAGCACTGCTGTAATATCCTGGTGGAATCTGTCCGAAGGCATAAAATGAAAAAAGTGTGAACAGAACAGAATAATAGATTTTTTGCATAAATTGAATTTTCAGCAAAATTAGCAATTATCCATGCTTAAAAAAATTTTAATACAATTCTCTGAGAACTGTATATTAGTATAGTTAAATTTGTAATGCAATAAATTACACTTGTTATGAAGAATCTATTTTATATCCTAATATTATTGGTTGCCATTGGTTGTGGTAATCGGAATTTCGAGCCCCCAGAAGAAGTAAAAAATATTCTGGAACTTTCCGGAGATAACAGGGCAGAGCTAGAAAAAGTAATTCAACATTTTAAAGATGACGGAGATGTTTTTAAAGAGTTATCAGCCTATTTCCTTATAGGTAACATGAAGGATCATGGTTATGCGGTTTATAAGCTTGTTGATTCGGTTGGAAACGATGTGGATTTTAATGTACTTGATTATGAGGATTACGAAGCGCTGCTGGACGGCTGGGATGAAATAGAGGATAACAGGGGTGCTATCCATTTTGAAATTGATACTATGATAAAAGACTATCATGCTATCTCAGCCGAATACCTGATAAGCAATATTAACCAGGCGGTGGATGCATGGAGTAACAATCCATGGGCAAAGCACTTATCCTTCGATCAGTTTTGTGAATATGTATTGCCCTACCGGAGCAGCAATGAACCTATCGAAGATTGGCGGTCCTATTTCATTAAAGAGTTGGAATGGGTCAAAGATTCTTTGCAAGATCCTTCTGATCCCATTGAAGCTGCATGCCTGGTTAATGACTATATTAAATCATGGTTCAGGTTTGACCCGCGTTATTATGAACACCCAACAGACCAGGGACTTGCTGAGATACTGGATGTTAAAATGGGTCGCTGTGAAGACATGACAAATCTCGCCATCTATGCCATGCGAGCCCTTGCAATTCCTGTTATGAGTGATTTTACACCCTACTGGGCCAATACAGGAAATAATCATGCCTGGAATGCAATTCTC
Source organism: uncultured Bacteroidales bacterium (assembly GCA_964421215.1). Classification (GTDB taxonomy): domain Bacteria; phylum Bacteroidota; class Bacteroidia; order Bacteroidales; family JAADJA01; genus JAADJA01. The sequence continues at coordinate 39,606 of CAYQWA010000028.1, forward strand.
AGTAACAACGACAGCATCATCATATTTATGGGAGGTGAAGCCAATCCCGGTGAATATCAACTTGGACATAAACTGGCTAAGGTTTATCGGAAAACCTTTGCCATCCAGGAAAAAAGCCTGGCTGAAAAACTGAATGAGTGGGAAAAGGCCCCTCCTTATTTAAATCGGAACAGCATCTACGATGTTACCAATGAATACGGTAAAATAGAATACCTTAAGATCGAATTAACACAAGGACTTCCTGACAGTACCAATTTCTCTTATATATGTGTATTTAATTCGGGCAAATGGAAAGCCATTGATTATACCCGACCCTATGGTACCAAAGCTCATTACAATAAATTGGGACTGGGAATAGCTTACCTTCCTGCGTTTTATTACGATAAAGAGATCATTCCCGCAGCAGATGCATTTATTTTAACTGATGAAGGTAAGATAGTCCACAAAACTCCGGATGGCAACAAGCGGATTTCCATGAAATTGTACTCCACCACAAAACGGGTAACTAAGGAAACAACAGATTTTATTGAAGAAGCAGCTTTTAACCCTGGTAAGGAATACATCCTGTATTACTGGAATTACAAATGGGTTGAAGCCGGAAAAAAGATTGCTGGTGATGGCCCACTTGTATTTGATAACATACCTGCAAATGCGATTTACTGGTTGGTGGAAAAAGGAAGCAGGGAAGAGGAGAGGATCTTTACTATAGATGATGATGGAATGCAGGTTTGGTGGTAGAGGGAAGTTCGAAGTTTGAAGTTCGAAGTTCTGAGTTCCGGGTTTTGTGTTTTGAGTTAGCGAGCTTGTAAGAAGCTGGTTATTGGATCAGTTTATAAATACTTTTCTTCGAATACAAGGTCAGCAGGATGGCCCGGCTGATCATAAACAACATCATGGCTAACCACAAACCATGATTCTCCAAAGGTGACTTAAGTAAATAATAAGCGGGTAAAAAGATCAACAGGGTAGAAATCACGAGCGTGTTCCTCATTGCTGCTGAGGCTGTTGCCCCAATATAGATACCATCCCAGATAAATGCTGCAAAAGTAACCAGGGGCACAAGGCCGATCCAGAACATATAAGGTGAAGCTGCAGAAATTACTTTAGCGTTGTCGGTTAAAATATACAACAGGTAATCGCCTGCAAATACATAGGTAAGCGTAAAAGGAATACTGATGTACAATCCCCAGAGGAAAAGCAATGTTATGGATTTTCTCAAATTTGATTTATTCCTTGATCCGATAAACTTTCCTACCAGGGCTTCAGCCGCATAGGCAAAACCATCAACTAGATAGGAAAACAAAAAAAGGTATTGCAGCAAAACTGTGTTAACTGCCAAAATAGTGTCGTTTACTTTTGCAGATTCCGCTGTAAAAAAGGCAAAAGCAAAGATCAAACACAGGGTACGGATTATGATATCAAAGTTGACTTTAAAAAATCGTCCCAGCTTCTTCCAATTAAAAAAGTCCTGTTGATTCCAGTATTTTGACAGAATATGGTATTTCTTCAGATAAAGAATTATTCCCAGTAACAGTCCTGAATACTGTGCAATTACAGTTCCCCATGCTACCCCATCGGATTTCATTCCTAGCACATAAACGAAAAATAAATTTGCACCAACGTTAACAATGTTGATGAGTATGGCGATGATCATGGGAAACCTGGCGTTTTGCATACCGGTGAACCAACCCGACAAAGCCATAATCCCCAGGGACGCAGGTGCTGCATAGATCCTAATGTAAAAGTATTCCCTTGCAAAACTTTCAACCTCCTGCGATCCTTCTACAAGGTAAAAGCTTAACAGGTCAATAGGGTATTGTAACAATATGATCAGCAAGCCACCCGCGATGGCAAAAAACATGGAGCGACCAAACATCAGTATCTGTTCCTGTGTGTTGTTTTCACCAAAAGCCTGGGCAGTAAAGCCACTTGTTCCCATACGCAGAAAACTGAATATGGCATAGATGAAATTAAAGATCAATCCTCCAAGTGCAATAGCTCCGATGTAAACCTCAGATTCAAGGTGCCCTAATATGGCAAGGTCAACCATACCAAGTAACGGAACGGTAATGTTGCTGATGATATTCGGGATAGCTAACCTGAGGATCTGTTTGTTCATAATTTACAGGCAGCGAAATTATAAAAATGTCAGCGTTTTATAATCTATATTTCAGTTTGATTAAAATTCTTCATTTTGTTTAATTGTTAATGAACAAAACCTAAACAATTTATGTTTTAAAGGTCAAATTATAAATAATGAAAATAAAAATTTTGCTTTTAAGCACACTTTTTAGTGTAACAACATATTTTGTCATGCAAGCACAGGAAAAAACATTTCATAGTTTTACCGCGAAAACCATTTCGGGTGAGGATCTGGATTTTTCAAAATTTAAAGGGAAAAAGGTTCTCGTTGTAAACACAGCATCCAAATGTGGATTAACTCCGCAATACAAAAAACTGGAAGAACTTTACCGGGAATATAAATCTGAAGATTTTGAGATCATCGGATTCCCGGCCAACAATTTTCTAAAGCAGGAACCTGGAACGGACGAGGAAATCAAATCCTTTTGTGAATTAAATTACGGCGTTTCATTTCAGATGATGTCGAAGATCTCAGTAAAGGGTGATAGTATTCATCCTGTATATCAGTGGTTGACAAAAAAAGAGCAGAACGGAGTAAAAAGTTCAAAGGTAAAGTGGAACTTCCAAAAATACATGATCGACGAGAACGGGATGTTGGTGGATTCGGTTTCACCTCAAAAGAGTCCTTATAGCGATAAAATCATAAGCTGGCTTGAGGGTCAGTAAGACTATAATTTTGAGAATCAAAATTATTAAGTCGAACTGATCCCGAAGGCAAAGTCCTTCGGGATTTTTTTTATACACCTTACTGTGTGATATTTTAACATAGGATGTTGTTTATTCCACAACGACTCTCCATCAAGCCACTCATATCCGCCAATTCACCTCTTCAATTCCATTGCTTTTCAAAAACGCATTTGTTTTTGAAAAGGGTTTACTTCCAAAAAATCCCCTATGTACTGAGAAAGGAGAGGGATGTGCAGATTTAATAATGTGATGTTTTAAGGGATCAATAAGGGATTCTTTTGCCTGTGCAAATTTCCCCCAAAGAATAAAAACCAGGTTATTCTTGTTTTCGGATAGCTTTTGAATGGCTTTATCCGTAAAGGTTTCCCATCCCTTGTTTTGATGTGATCCGGCCTGGTTTGCCCTGACAGTAAGCGTTGCATTTAAAAGAAGCACACCCTGTTTGGACCATTTTTCAAGATTGCCACTTTCCGGAATCTCATAATCCATATCGTTTTTTAGCTCTTTAAAAATATTTTGCAGTGAGGGAGGTTTTCGTATTCCATCTTTCACTGAAAAGCACAGCCCGTTTGCCTGTCCGGGGCCATGGTAGGGATCCTGGCCAAGAATTACAACCTTTACTTTATCGAAAGGAGTATGGTTAAAAGCAGCAAATATCTCCGATCCCGGAGGAAATATCCGGAATTTTTGCTTTTCTTCCACAAGGAAATTTTTTAACTGAAAAAAATACTCAGACTGGAAATCCTCTGAAAGTGCCTCCAGCCAACTGTTTTCGATTACCGGCTTTACGTTTGTCATTATAATATGTTATTGTTGGCAAATAAATTGCTATAAGAATTCCAAAATTAAGTTTTCCCTGCAAATGATAAAAAATTTATCTTTGTAAACCACATAAAAAAAATCTATGAAAAAAATTGTTGTCTTAGTGCTGGCAATCGTTACTCTCGGAATCATGATGTCTTCCTGCAAATCAACAGAAAGCTGTCCTGCTTACGGTGAAGCAAAAAAATTTCAAATAGAACGAAGATAATCGTTCAATCCCGAAATTGCCTATTCAATCGAAAAATATATATTTATCAGATTTCGTTATCTGATAAATATTTTTTATTTTAGGCCACTTGGTTGAATCAAAATAGATGAAATTAACATTACGTATTCTGATACCCATTGCATTTTTCTTATGCTCCCATATGGCGTTGGGGCAATTGGAATCTGTACTGGATACCTCTAAACAAATTATCCTTCTAAAGGAGAAAAGTTACGGAGTTACTTTTCATTCACGTGGTTGGGGCCTGAAGTTCAGCAAAGGATTTAATAAAACTGCATTCAGCAGGCGTACCTGGGCTATAGAGCTTGTTGAAATGCAATCTCCAAAGCAAATTAAAATTATCAATCCCTTTTATACCAATGCCAAGAGTTATATCTATGGTAAGCTAAATACCGTATTTGATATCAGGGGGTCCATTGGTAATTACAAGCAATTAAACCGGAAGCCTTACTGGGGTGGTGTTGAAATGAGGATGTTTTATATGGGAGGTGTTTCAGTCGGTATTGCAAAACCGGTGTATCTATACATTTTAAAAATAATTCCTTCTCCCTCGAGCGATTTGAAATACACCACATCTGTTGAACGCTACGATCCAGATATTCACCCGCAAGATGATATTTTTGGAAGGGCCTCCTTTACCAAAGGTTTTAATGAGTTGAGTTTTTATCCCGGAATCCATGTAAAGGTTGGCCTGGACTTTGACTATGCATCTTACCGAACCAAGATCCAATCCCTTGAAATTGGAGCAATGCTTGAATTCTTTCCGAGGGCTATACCCATCATGGCCAATAATGATCCTGAACACTTTTTCCCGACCTTCTATCTTAATTTCAGCTTTGGAAAGAGATACAATTAGAACTTCCTAATATCTATTACCCGTAATACTTAACTGAATGATCTTATAGCTTTTGCTATGCTTTGTTCTTTTGGTTTTAAAAAAGATCTTAACCAATAGATCTGATTATGGATCCATGGGGAAAATTGACATTTTATCTACCACTATAAATGCTATGGAATAATTGATATAAAAAAAGGCTGAGACCAAAAGCCCCAGCCTTTACGATTATGCCTGTTATTTTATTTGTCGATTACAAACTTCTGTGAAAATGTTGCATTTCCTGATTGTAACCTAACGATGTATAATCCGTTTTCAATTCCTTCAAGATCAATTTGTTTAGAATTTGATCCTGATCCAAGGTTGAGTTCTTCACTGAGGATAACCTGGCCAAGCAGACTTAATACGGAAACAGTTACTTCTTCATTGTTTCCGGAATTAATTTTTACAAATAAATCTGAACTTGCCGGATTGGGATAAATACTTACATTACTTTCGGAAAGTATATCATTTATTCCATCTACACCAACAATAAATGACCATACTTCACTCCACTCAGTAGTGTCGCCGTTTTCGTAGGCCCGGATTTGCCAGTAGTAGGTCTCATCCATTTCCATTGCATACAACACCTTGTGAGAATGTTTGTCGCCTTCGACCATTTCAACGATAGGATCGCTGAAGTTCTCATCGCTGTCATATTTCAACTCAAATCCAGAAACACCGGTTACCTCTTCCCACGTCATTGTTGGGAATAAGTCATCAACATAACCGCCATCTTCAGGGCTCACCAGATCCACATGGTTCATGGTTTCAAAGGACCATGCTTCGGACCATGCTGATGTGTCGACAGTATGTGCGGCCTGGACTTTCCAGTAATAAGTTGTTCCAAATAGTAAACCGAATGGAATGATGCTGTTTTCTTCTGAAAAGAAAATACAAGGTGAGTTAAAGGTTGGATCATCACAAATTGCATAGATGTATTCACTAGCTCCTGTAATGTCATCCCATTCAACTGTTACATCCAGCATCTGGTCAGTTGCTTCATCAGCCGGTCCAACATGTTCAACCATATCCATGGTATTGAATGACCATGCTTCAGTCCATTCTGTTTCGTCAAGGTCATGAACTGCCTTCACTCTCCAGAAGTATGTGGTATCAAAATACAATTGAGTAACAACCGCCACATCTGTTGAATTGGCTCCTGGAGTAACATAATCAAGAGAACCCTCTATGTAAATATCGGTGAACATTGTATCAAAACTTACTTCGTAATCATAATGGGTAATTCCGCTCATGGCTTTGCCTCCGTACTTCACTTTCCATTCAAGCTCTGCTTCAGGGGTAATTCCATCATCACCATCTCCGGGTTCATCCAGTGTTAATACTACAAAAGTTCTGAAGCTGAAGGTTTCTGACCAATCACTTGTTCCCTCATCATCTATTGCCCTGACTCTCCAATAATATACAGTATCAAAGAGTAACTCAGTGGCATCATAGGATGTGAAAGAAGAAGTTGTTTGCATAGCCGTACCAAATAAAGAATCGAGGTCAAGTTCCAACTCGTAAGTTACTTCACCGATTCCAGAAACAGCATACCAATCCATGGTTACATCCGGCATCTGATCATCATCTCCGTCAGTAGGGCTTACTAAAACCGGGGGTAATATATCAGTTTGAGCAAACAAACCTGCAGAAATGAACAATACGATAAAATAGGATATAAATCTTTTCATTGTCTATAATATTTTCAATTTATTTTACAACAATTAATTTCTTAGTTCCGGTGATATTTTCTGAAGTAAGTTGCAGTAAATACGTTCCTTTTTTCATAGAGGAAATATTGATGTTCAACTCCTGTTCACCATTTAAAAGGTTATTGAATTCCTGTGAAACCACAAGCTTACCTGAAAGGTCATAAATATTAAGAAGTACATCTTCATTTTTCAGGTTAACATTTACTGCAATCTCATCCGTTGCCGGGTTGGGATATATGTCGAATTCAAGGTCGTTCATTACCTGTACAGGTTTTTCTTCGATTCCAACATAAGGCATGGTCACTTTAAATACTCCACGTCCATGAGTGGCTGCATAAATATCTCCATAGTTTTGGATGCCGTAGTAATGTTCTTTTGTTGCCTGCCCAGTGACCGGATCCACAATAGTAGAAATGAAACTTCCTTTGTAGATGGATTGTTGTTTCAAGGCCATTACCGGAATTTCACCGATGTCTCCAGAAGCAAAATACCAATCACCTGATGTTGGATCATCACTTACATAGACGCCCAGCTCAGTTCCTATGATTGCCTCTTCTGTATTCAGCTCAAGTATACTTGCATATACCGGCATTTGTGGAAGATTTCCCTGTACATCTACAAATGTAGGTTCATCATCCAGAGCATTTTCACAGTAATACACATAAGACTCATTGCCATAGTTACCAAGTGTAATCAACACCTGTTCAGGATTGCGCGGGTCAACAGCAATGGATGTAATTGCCTGTGTAATTTCACCCGGAAGTATAATTTCGTCAGTAGCAATGATACAGTTTGGACTTTCAACATCTGCAGTATTGTGATCGTATGCAAATGCCACATTGGAGATCCTGAAGAGTCTTCCTTCATTGGTTCCGGCCCATACATAGTTAGCATCTCCTGAGAAGGCCAGACTTTGAACTTCTCCATCAACACCTGCATTCTGACGTTTAGAAATCAGGAACCATTCCGGGTTCAATGAAAATTGTGTTGACTCAAGGGTCATATAAACTTCGTCATCAACACCAACAAATAATTTGTTGGTAATAATATCTTTTACATAAAGGGTATCACCTTCCGAAACAGCTTCATCAATAACATGGTAAAATGGATGCAAGAAAGTACTGCTTCGTGCGATAATGGAATCACCAGTGTCGTAATCTTTATCAGCAACCCATAATACATCAACCATGCTGTTCTGGTTGTCGTAACTTTCCCAGAGCTCCATTGGTGTAATGAATCTGTCATCTCCTATAGCACCTGCGAGGAAATCAAGCGAATAGTCAAAGCCTAAAGTCTCTGATCTTCTTGCCCTGCTGCTTAAGCTTTGTGTTTGATCTGGTAAAGGTCCTTTGGAATAAAATACTGCCGGTGGAACTTCATCTCCTTCAAAGGTGTTAAATCTTAAAGTTGAAAAAGCTACCGAGCTACCATCTGTTCCTTCAGGATAAATGGAAGGAAAGCTTAATTGCCTGTAGAGATCTTCACCACCTTTGTTTGTGTTACCGAGGCTTCCTGAAACATATACAGTTCCGATGTCCTGTGCTCCACCAACACATTCATTCAGTTTTGAAGAAATAGCAAGTGAATAGAATTGGGCTACATTTAAGTTCTTGTTAAGCGATTGAAATGCAAAACCATTTGCCGAAATTTCAGTGAGGAAGATTCCTCCATCTGTAGCAACAAACAGCTGGCTTTGGTTTGCAGGCCTGAAAACATAACAATGTTGGTCGGCATGGCAATAGAAAGGATCATAGATTCCGCCACCTGAAATTGCTTCAGGAGCTTTTGATTCGGACTTCTTAGCCCACTGGAAATAACCGGTTTCGTTTACCTTAACACCGTACCACATATTGATTCCACCAGCTACAACCCTGTATGGATTGTTCGGAAAAACAATAATGGAGTTACAATAATCGCCCTGGTAATACTTAGAGTTACTTCCGTATTCATCACCCAGAATGTTCAATGCTGGTGATCCTCCCGGAGCTACAATTCTCCATGATTGTCCGGCATCCTCTGAAATGTAAATGCCTACAAGGCTTCCTATGTGAGGATTAGTTCCTTTGGCTACCTGTGCATAAACTATATTTTTATCGGAAGGTGCGATTGCAAATTCTGTTCTACCTCCGTCAATGCTGTGTGGATATACATCAAAATGTCCAGTAAAATCATATAAATAGTCAGTATGCCAGTCGGATTCTTCAGTGGCTGAATTCGACTCTTCATAAAGTACATTCCCTTGATTATCTGTAATAACCACATTCGATGTCCATTCGATGTTGTCCATCCTTGCATGATCAGGATTGTCAGGGTAAATCGACCTGTTAACAAACTTACCAGGATCCCCTGATTCCGAAACATAAATTTTATTTTCAAATACGGAGAACAACACTCCGTCTTCATTAATCTTGACATCATAGCAATTTCCTTGCTCTTCAAAAGCAATAAACTCGCTGAATGTTGATTGAGTATTGGTGGTATCATCACCTGTAACAGTAACCTCCCAATCAGACGCTCCATGAAGAACATAATTGTCTCCTTCGAAACTGATGCTGTCGCACATAACAACGGAGTCGACGCTCATTGTACGAAAAACAAGAGAGCTGTCGATCTGGCGTTTAACAGCAGAAGACCAGTTATCCAGTCCTGGAAGAGAGGCATATTTGAGGCCCGTGTGTGTTGCAGCATACATTCTGTTTCCTGAGTTGTTAATGGCAAGGTCATTAATGTAGGCCCATTCTGTTACTTCGCCTTGAACAAATGGTTCTGTTCCATCAACATGAGTAAAATTGTCGTTCCCATCTGATTTGAATATTCCCTTGCCTACAAAACCTCCTTCGTAGCCTAACTCACCGTAAGCAGTATAATCGGCTGAACCAAGTCCTTCACCTGTACCTGCATAAATGGTTCCTTCGGCATCCTGAATCATACAGGAAACGTTTAGGTTAGCAGTTCCGCTGGTTAGGTTTACCTTGCTCCAGGTGGAACCAAGGTTAACGGATTTGAAAACCCCTCCTGTAACACTTCCGGCATAAAGGGTTTGGGATTGACCATCCTGGTTGTCAAACAGGACAGACCTGGTTCTTCCTCCCATGTTATCCGGTCCTAATTCTTCCCAGGTAAACTCTTTTGCAGAACCTGATTTGTAATTGGCCAGCACTTCGCTCTGCTTCCTGGATGTAATCACATCTTTAGGATCAAGAACACCTGTGTGCTGATTGTTCCTGATTGAAGCAAAATATGCTTTAGCTCCTGCTATGCTCTGAGCACCTCTGTCATTCTGATCAACTTTCTTACTATCTGAGCCCGTAGGTGTCAGAAAAATTAACGATATACCCAGGATGAACAAAGAAAATAATCCAATAGGTAAAAATCTTTTTTTCATATCAGCTGTATTTGATTTATTTATATTATGTTAGATATAAAGTGCTTAAAAAAAGAGGGGCACAAGTTACACCTTTTTTGTTTACATGCAAGAATGTTTTTTCCAAAAATATTTCACAAAACTTAAGCTTACGAATGCATCGGAAATCATCTTAATTCTGATCATTTTTTTATGTAAATTCAATTTTTTGTTTAACAAGTGCTTCCGTAACCTGACAAAAATAATTCAATTTTTAATAAAAACAATCTACAATCAGTTAACGGTGGGTAAAAATCAGTTTTCGGTTGTGATTTAGAAGGATTCTAAATGAATTACAGACAAGTAAGGAAGGTTCCGGGACAATTGGAATTCTTTTACCATAAAAAAAGCCGGACATTGCCGGCTTTTCATAGATAGCTTTTACATGGATCAGTGCTTCAATAATTTTTCTTTGACTTGCCAGTTTTCTGTTTCAAGGACAAGGTAATACATTCCATTATCAAATGCCGATATATCAATAGAATAGGACCTGTTGGCTTTTATGTCATCCAGCGACTCGCTGAATATTGTTCTGCCGGTTACATCAATAACACGGATTGTTGCTGTTGAAGTAATGTCCTGATTGAATACAATATTATAATTGCCCTCTGAAGGATTAGGGAATACTTTATGCAGGAATTCCGGAATATTTTCATCAATATTTGTGCCTTCGGTTATCAGCAGGTCATCGATTGCCATATCACTCAATTCGCCATTGCCAGTATATCCTCTGAACCTAAGTGTAATGTTCTTTCCGGCAAAATCCCACAGGTAGGCGTGTGCTTCATGCCATTCGCTTCCCCAGTTACCGGAAACCGGTGGCATAATGTCTTTATGAAGAATTCCCTCACTAATTACATCAACATGAAGGCTTCCCATATCGGCACCATTCAGGTTGAAATAAAAGAAGGCTACCGGATAATTGGAGTTGGTCAACTCAATACAGGGTGTTGTTAATATAGCCTCTTTTTCATAGCAATCCCCTGAGGCTTCCAGATAAAGGAATTTACCGGATGCAGTTCCGCTGGTGTGGTCTCCAATGGGGCCGGTTCCTGTGGTTGGTGTAATTCCGTTAAGAACCCTCCAGTCGATATCATCGTTCAGCTCATTTTGCATGTTGTAAAACTTGTTATCAAGGTAACAGGTTATGTCTTCACAATCGGGATCAAATGAACAGGCATCGTATTCGTCAAAGTTGATCACAAAGTTATTGTTCAGCCACTGGCTGGATTTTACCTTGCTTGCTCCTTCAACTTCGTTGTTGGCGGCATTTTCATCTCCGGTAACTTCGATCCAGGCCTTCATATCATAAATACCATTTGATGGAAGACTTACAGTAGATGCAAACTCATAGATCATGGTTTCACCGGCTGCAATGGTTCCCGTATAGACTTCAGTTACTACCGGATCGTTTTCAAACTCATAATTTATGGTAATGTCTGTTATGTCGTCCTGGCCATTGTTTTTAAGCTCTACCTGAACATTCAGGTCGGTATAATCCTGACAGTCAAATAATACACCCAGGGGAGGTGAGATCACATCCGAAAGTGCAAGGTCCTTGTTGAAGATACAATTCCAAACTCCTGGTGATTTCATTTCAGCATTGGCTCTTCTTCCTATTGCATTATCGGGGCCAACAGCTGCTACACTAAACCAGAGTTCATCCTCAAAATTAATTCCCTCAACCAATAAAGAATCGGTGGTAGTTGATCCTACTATCTCCATGTATTTATCACCCAGCTGGTAAACGTCGTAAGATACCGCTTCGTTTACAGCTTCCCATCTCAGCAAAACTGAATTAGGACATGCACGGGGAAATTCGATATCGGTGGTAACACCCATAATCGAAAATGCTTCATCACTGGTATGGGAAAGTCCATTTCTTGAAACCCTTACCATAGCATTTCCTGAAACCTCAGCAGGAGCACTCCAATTGTAGTGCCTGTTTGCACCATTAATGTTGCTGTTGGCTACGGTCCAGTTCGAGCCACCATCCAGTGAATATTCTACGGTAAAAGGATCGTCATCACCAAAAGCATCCCAGCGAACAGTCAATGAATTTCCAGGAGGAAATGATTCTCCGCCGATGGGGTAGGTCAATGTAATTTCATCGAATATGAAATCATAATACACATAATATTCTTGTGGTCCATATGGAATTTCTTCACCATCAACAGTAAGTGTATAGGAACCACTTTGAGGTTCAGCTATGTGCACCTGCTCCACATTGTTTAAGTCATCGTATCCTTTGGTTGCCGGTTTGTTAAGACTGTCGGCATGCGGATAATGGCTTAATACCCATGGCAAGTGATCTCCATTTGAAGGATCGGTCAGTACTATATCAAGGTTGTTTACCAGGGCATGGGATGTATTCACAGTACCTTCTTTGTCGGTCCAGTACACCATTACCTTAACTTCTTTTACTCCTGCAGGAATATCAATAGTGTGGTTATTTGTCTCACCCTGGCTGATGTTGTCAGTCATGTAACGTTCTTCTTCAAGCAATTCAACAGCTTTCAGGTTGTTGATATGTCCCCAACCGTATTTAAAATCAGGTCCGAAGTTACCCAGATCATCGGCTGTGTTCATAATCAGTCCTTTCATAAATCCACCTGAAGGTTCATTTCCGTTATTCAGTTCTTTGTAGGCCTGGTATAGCTGTGCAAGAGATCCTGCAATACCCGGACAAGCCATAGATGTTCCTGAGAAACTGGCATAATCATGCGGATCGATGGTTGAATATACATCAGAACCTTTTGCACTGATATCAGGTTTGATCCTTCCATCATGGGCGGGGCCGCGACTACTTGAGCCTGATAAGCTGCCTGTATAGTCTACATTTGCAGTGGCAATAACGTTCTTTCCTATCTTGTGTCCTCCGGTAACATTGCCCCAACCGGCACCGGCTCCGTAACCACAATTCTCTGTACCTGAATTACCAGCTGAGAAAACGTGCATTAAGGATTCGTAAGAATTAACCTGGATATCCATGGTTCTAGCCAAATTTGTATATCCTGCATTGCATCCGTTACTGTAAGATGTAGATGATATCCTGATGCCTGTGTTTGTGTAGGCAGTTGGTATCGCAGTAAAACCAGGATACAGAGGAGCTGCGCCCCAGGTATGTAATTCTGCTCCAGGTGCCATTCCAGTTGTAGTTGGATTGAGGTTTCCTCCTCCAAAAATGGTTCCGGCACAATGGTCACCGTGGTTACCACTATTGCTTGGGATGTTCTGAGCGCCGATACGTCCCTGGTAATCAATGTGAGGACCAATGTAACCATCGTCCTGAAGCATCACTTTTACATCGGTACCGTCATAATGCCGGCCTGTTTCATACTGTGAATCAAGGACATTTGAGCGGTGTAAGGTTTTGCCTGTATAATTCTCAGGCTCACCTTCAGGATATAATGGCTCAACAAAATAAACGTAAGGTTGGGAAACAATTTTCTCCAGGTCATTGATGTTTACCCTTAAAACCTGATAGTTTGCTATCTCATCGTTCTGAATAAAAGAATTGGACAAAGGTGAAATTTCAGAATAGCAATAATCCAATTCCAGGTTTCTGTAATAGGAAACGATGATGTCGATCTGATTGTTTCCGGAAAGTGCCCAGGAGGGATAATTCTTATCAAGGATGTAAGTATCCTGTTTGAATTCATCAATGATATCTGAAATATTCCTGACGTTGTATTCTTTTAAGGTTGTCATTTCAAAATCCGCTGGAATTGAAACGATGTATGCTTTGTTTGGAATGTACTCAAGGAACTCTATGCCTGAGTTTTCAAGTGCTTGTTTTTGTTCATTGGTAGGAACAGTGTAAAACTGGATGATCTTATAAAACTTGCCAAACAGGATATCCTGTTTTGAAACATCAAAATTATTGATGTAATCATCCGTGTTTTCAATTACATTAACCTGTCCGAATTTCAGCAGAAGATCGTACTTTTCATGTCCCTTCTGGGCATTGATCCCTGATATTAAAAATAGAGCGAGTCCGAACAGCATTAACTTGTTTACAATAGAATTTTTCATATACAATTGATTTTTTATTTGATTGCCTATTATATAATGTATAACCTAAAACATCTGTAATTGAGAAAGTGTTCACCAAAATCAAAGATTGAATCACTCACCATAAGACACTAATGGTTCTTTTTCCTTACACTGAAAGCGGGGTTAAAATTACATAATAAAATTAAAGGAATTTAGGATGGTTTGTAAATTGGAATTTGCAGGGGTGGATTTTGCGTTTACAATTTGCCCGGGCCATTGGAGTATTTGCTGCTAATCAACTTTTGGCTATTTGCATTTAGTCATTAGCTACCTTTTTGAGATGTTCAATTAATTGTAATTCTATGCGACTTAGCTTCTTTGCAAGAAAATATTATCACGCAAAGGCGCGGAGACGCAAAGTAAGTATGGTTTGATAATTTAAGAGTAAAGAATTACACCTTCTCCAACACTACAGCAATTCCCTGTCCTACACCAATACACATGGTGCATAATGCTTTTTTGGCATCGGATCGCATTAGCTGGTAAAGGGCTGAGGTAACTATTCTTGCTCCGCTCATTCCTAATGGATGGCCGATGGCAATGGCTCCTCCCAATTGATTTACCCTTGGGTCATCATCTGCCAGTCCCAGCTCACGCATACATCCCAAGGACTGTGCGGCAAATGCTTCATTCAACTCAATGATGTCCATGTCATCCAGGTTGAGATTCAACCTTTTTAGAAGTTTGTTGGTAGCAGATACAGGTCCCATTCCCATAATTCTTGGCATTACACCGGCAGTGCTCATTCCAAGAATTTTTGCTTTGGGTTTCAGTCCATATTTTTTAACAGCTTCTTCTGAAGCGATGATCAATGCTGCGGCACCGTCATTTATACCTGAAGCATTTCCGGCTGTAATGGTTCCTTCAGCATGAGTAATGACTTTTAATGAAGCCAGTTTCTCAAGCGATGTTAGTCTCAGGTGTTCATCTTTATCGGCCACAATAGGATCGCCTTTTCTTTGTGGGATAACCACAGGAAAGATCTCCTCGGCAAGCCTACCGTTATCTTGTGCTTTGCGGGCTTTCTCCTGGCTGCGCATGGAAAACTTGTCCTGGTCCTCACGGCTGATGTTAAAATCTTTAGCGATATTTTCAGCAGTCCAGATCATGGATTCCGTTCCGTAAATTTTATCCAGTTTAGGATTAATGAATCTCCATCCCATTGTTGTATCTTCCAGTTTATGTGTCCTGGCAAATCCTTTTTCAGCTTTGCCCATAACAAAGGGTGAACGGGACATGTTTTCAACACCTCCGGCAATGATAATATCGGCTTCACCAGCTTTGATGGCCCGTGTCGCAGTTCCTATGGCATCCATTCCTGAACCACACAGGCGGTTGACTGTCATTCCGGGAACAGTTTCAGAATATCCTGCCAGTAAAAGAGCCATACGGGCTACATTCCTGTTATCCTCACCTGCCTGGTTAGCACAACCCATAAATACATCATCAACTTCCTTCCATTCAATGGATGGATTTCTCTCCTTGATTTCTTTCAGAACAATGGCTGCTAGATCATCTGTTCTTACTGTTGATAAAGAACCTCCATATCTCCCGACTGGTGTTCTGATGGCATCACATATATATACTTCTGACATAAATTTTATTGATTTTGTAATTTATCCAATTTTGGTTTAAACAATTTAAATGCATTTAACATAGCAGTGGAAAGAATGTCAACTTCTTTCTGGGTCATAACAGTTGAGAACATGCAGGCCAGCGTGTTGATCATCATCATCTTTTCTTCGTAATAGAGATAATCCAACAATTCTTTGATCAGGTCAGTTGCTTCTTTGGTCTGGTAAGCTTCTCGATA
Source organism: uncultured Bacteroidales bacterium (assembly GCA_964421215.1). Classification (GTDB taxonomy): domain Bacteria; phylum Bacteroidota; class Bacteroidia; order Bacteroidales; family JAADJA01; genus JAADJA01. The sequence continues at coordinate 55,344 of CAYQWA010000028.1, forward strand.
AGTTGTAGGAGCTATAGCTTTAAGATGGAATCTGAACATTGAGCCCGCTCCGGTAATGGATACAGGCACATCAGCTATTTTTATGGCTTCGTTCAATTGATCAATGGCTGTTTGAGCCAATGCATTAATTTTCGAAACAGCTTCTTTATCGAACAACTCTATGGCTACACGCCCGGCAGTAGTAGTGACAGGATTGGCTGAAAATGTCCCTGAATGCGGAAATGGTAAATTAGGCTGTGACGGATCCAGAACCTGCATTACATCAGCCCGTCCGGTAAATGCTCCAACCGGAAATCCTCCACCTATTATTTTTCCTAGGGCAGTGAGATCAGGTTTTACGGAATATTTCTCCTGGGCACCGCCGTAAAGGATCCGAAATGTTACAACCTCATCAAAGGCAAATAAAGCACCGTTTTTACGGGTCCAGCGATAAAGGGCCTCAATAAAATCTTCATTCCCTTTTACCAACCCAACCCTGTGTGGCACCGGGTCGATCAGGACACAAGCGATTTCATCTTTATGTTCATCCAGAATTTTTAGTGTCCTTTCAATATCATTGTAAGGAAAAATGATCACATCGTTCAAAACACCCTGTGGTGTTCCCATAGCCAACGGAACACTGTTTGGCTTATCAATTTCACCCCAATTCTCAGGTTTTGTCACCTGGCTAATCTCTGCGAAGTCGTATGTTCCGTGGTATGAACCTTCGGCTTTGGCAATCTTGGGTCTGCCTGTAAAAGCTCTTGAAGCTTTTATCATAGCCATTACTGCCTCGGTCCCTGAATTGGTAAACCTGATTTTTTCAAAAGACGGAACCCTGTCAGTCAAAAGCTGGGCAAAACGTACTTCAGCTTCAGTGGCCATGGTGTAAGCTGTTCCCCTCTGAATTTGTTCAATCACTGCTTCTACAATTGCAGGATGGGCATGTCCATGGATAAGGGCTGCCATGTTATTAGCGAAATCAACCCTTTTAGTCCCGTCGATGCTTGTAACATATGCCCCACTTGCATGGCTGGCATAATGTGGAAATGGTTTATGATAGACCGTATTCCGGCTTACACCTCCGGGAATAATTTTACAAGCTTGTGTATACAACTCCTCGCTGGTGAGTTTTGCAACTTGTGTAGTAACCTCCTTGTTCATATTGAATAGCTTTAAATCATATTACTTCAGGACATGATAAGTTTTGCCTCTGTCCTTTCCTGTAAATAATCATAATCAACACCCGGAGCCATTTCTTTAACTTTAAAACCCTCATCCGATACATCAATGATGGCAAGGTCGGTGTAGATCCGGTTTGCAACACCCTTACCTGTTAAGGGGAAACTACAACTGTTCACGAGCTTTGGTTTTCCATCTTTAGTAGTATGGGTTGTAATAACCAGTATGGTTTTTACACCTGCTACCAGGTCCATAGCTCCTCCCACTGCAGGAATCGCATTTGGTTTTCCTGTTGACCAATTGGCAATATCTCCTTGTTCAGAAACCTGGAAAGCTCCTAAAACGCAAATATCAATGTGTTTCCCACGAATCATAGTAAAGCTGTCGGCATGGTGGAAAAAGCAGGCGCCATTAATGGCTGTAATATTCTTTTTCCCGGCATTGATCAATTCGGGATCTTTTAAACTTTCATCCGGAACGGGTCCCATTCCGAGCAAACCGTTTTCGGTATGATAGATTACTTCCCGGCCTTCCGGAACATGATCAGCCACTAACTCGGGCAAACCAATGCCCAGGTTTACATAAGATGCATCAGGAATATCCAGTGCTACTTTCTGGGCCATTTCAACACGGCTCCAACCAATTTTTGTTTCTTTTATTTCCATGGATAACTCCTTTCTTCAGCAACTAATCTTGATTCATCTTCCGGTTGTGTAACTTCTACCACCCTGTTTACAAATATGCCTGGTGTCACAACACATTCGGGATCAATATCACCAAGTTCAACTAATTGTTTTGCCTGAACGATTGTTTTTTCTGCGGCGGTGCACATCACCGGTCCGAAATTTCTGGCTGTTTTATTGTAGATCAGGTTTCCGTACCTGTCGGCAGCTTTGCATTTAACCAATGAAAAGTCGGCTTTAATTCCATATTCCATTACATAGGTAACTCCATTAAACTCACGAACCTCTTTTCCTTCAGCAAGGGGGGTGTTAACTGATGATGGAGTATAAAATGCCGGAATACCGGCACCACCTGCCCTGATCCTTTCAGCCAGGGTTCCCTGTGGAACCAGTTCAAGTTCAATTGCTCCTTTGGTATACAAATCCGGGAAAACCGTTGAATTGGCTGTCCTTGGAAATGAACAGATCATTTTTTTCACTCTTTTGTGTTCGATAAGTGAAGCAAGGCCTACATGTCCGCTACCGGTGTTGTTGCTTACGATGGTCAAATCTTTAGCACCCTGGTCGATCAGTGCATGGATCAATTCAATGGGGCTTCCGGCTTCACCGAAACCACCGATCATGATCATTGCTCCATCAAACACATCGGCAACTGCCTCAACTGGTGATTTTACAATTTTATTTATCATTTCTATTGTTGGGATTTTAATTTATACCCATGTTTAACTTATACTTTTCTTTCAAACGTAAAATTGTAATAAACAGGCAGATGACACCTGTCACCATACTGAGGGAATACTGAAAATGTTTACTACTCATGGTTTGCTACCTGCTTATTTTTGTTCTTTTTACTTACAGCCTTAATGAAAGTTATACAACTTCCATTTTTCTTTCCAATGCCTCCATCATTTTATTTTCAATTTCTCCAAGTTCATCTTCAAAGAAGTGTTTTTCACCCTCATATGGAATTAATTTTTCAATGGTATTTTCTTTCTCATCAAATTTCGCAAGGAATACCTTGTCCATCCATTCCATGTTTCTGGATTCGTTGAATTTCAACGCAAAAAGTTTTTCACCATTTACTTCAACAGTACCAAGGATTGAAGTTTTTCCAGCAGAAGATGTCATGGTGATGTAGCGTGAAGGACGGTTGATCGATGGCAATTCCCGGTATACTTTGCTGAATACTTTATCAATATCAGCTAAGGGGACAGTAAAGTAATGATGCTCTCCGGTAGGACGTGCACAATACATGGAGTGGAAACCTACAGAAACCATTGCAAAAATATTTCCGAGATCGATCCAGTTTTGAGCTGAACGGTCGACATCGACTTTTCCGTTTTCATGTGTAAAAAGGCTGATGTGGTTCATTATCGGACTCTGGCTTTTTATCAGAATTCCATATGAGCGTAACCTCCTGATGGCAGCAACTGTAGCAGGATTCAGAATTTCACGTGGTGTAGAAAAGTGAGCCATCACAGCTACCTGAACACCGTTATCGATGAGGGTTTTAAACCAGTCTAATGTTTTTTCATAATCTTTGGTCAGGATCAACTCTGGGTGGAAGGTTAAGACCCTTGTACCAACCCTTAAGGTTTTAATGTGTGAAAACTCAGGATCTTCAATAAAAGGTTTTGTGTAAGCAACAAATCTGTCGTAGGGCATGTAAGCACCATCGCCACCGGTAACAAGTACATCGGTTACCTCTTTATGTTGCCTGATATAATCCACCACAGGTTTTATTTCCTTCTGGTTAAACATGTCCTCATCACCTCTCACCTGTGCATGGCGGAAACAATAAGTACAAAAAGCAAAGCAACTTTGTGTGGTTTTGTCAAAAATGAGCTGCACCTGTGGGTACTTGTGCTGGCTTCCATCAAGGATGACGAGTCCGTCATTCTCATCTTCGTACCAGGGTTTGTTTAACAATTGTTTGCCATCGTGGGGATTGGTGTTGCTTTTGATGTAATCATCAATGAGTTTCTTTTTCTCCTCTTCCGAACCGGCAGCCATAAATGCTTTGAATGCTTCAGGTTTAACCATGCCTGGTTGTGGGAAAACAAGCTGAAAGATCAGGTCATCTTCGAAGTTGTCCCAGTCGATGGTATTTAATACATGCTTGGTGGCAAGAAACCGGTAGATATTAATAAAAAGTTCCCTCTCTTCGATGTGCCCGATATCAATTCCATTTTCATTAAGGGTTGCAACAATCTCACGAAATCCTTTTAATCCTGAATAGTGATTTTTCGTTGTAAACATCAAATCAGAATCATCCATAATTCCGGAGTAATGTTCATAGTTGTTATGCAACCTATTAAGTAATCCGATGGGCAACAGGTTTTCTTGTTCAATGATCGCCTTTGTTTCATCAGAAAATTGATTCCTGTCCATCAATTTTTTTACTGTATCATTCATGAGTTTATATTTTAATTTATTTATTCTCTAATTGAGTTTAATGAGCCGAGTTTGTCTGGTATTGATTTAGTTATGAGTTACCTACTTATTATTTGAATGGTTTACCACCCATAGCAACTGAGCTTTTTTATTGCTTACATTTTTAAATACATGTTCCCGGTTCGAGTAAAAATAAAAGCTATCGGATTTATTTAAACTGTATACCTTATCACCGAGCTTCACTTCAAATTTCCCTTCGAGTACAAAGCAGAATTCCTGCCTGGGATTTTTTGGTGTCATGATCTGTCCTGAACTCGCATTGGCCTCAAAATCAATAATGAAGGGATCCATTTGTTTTTGTGTGTCGTGATGTGAAAGTAGGAAGACGCTGGCACCACTACGGTTCTTTTTTGCAAACTTGCGGTCTTTTGCTTTCAGATGTGGATTTTCAATAAACGTCGCTTTTTCACCAATTAGCTCTCCAACTGTTGTTTGTAGCGCATCGGCAATCTTTTTCAGTGTAAGAATTGAGGGAAATGCTTTTGCTCTTTCAATTTGTGAAATTAAACTGGAAGTAACACCTATTTGTTTCGCCAGGTCATTCGATTGTATACCCAGGTATTCTCTACGTTTTCGGATTCTTTCACCCATTCTGTGCATAACACACAAATTAAATGTGACTTTGCGAAATTAAATATTATTTAATTTATTAAACCATGTATTTGAGGATTTTTTTCATAGAATATAGTCTATAAATAATTGATCTAAATAGTAAGAAGCAAATAATGTGGGAATGAACTTAATTTGTTAAACTGCATTTATATTTATCTTTACCCTCACAATTGGTATGGAATTAATTGTATTCCTCCGGTATTAACGACTGATTAATCAATTCAAATAAATAGTAACAGAATGAACTTGTTAATCCTTTCAACCGCGCCTGTATTTATCATACTGATCTATGTTTATATTCGTGATAAATACGAAAAAGAACCATTGAGCTTATTGCTTAAAACCTTGCTGGCAGGAGCATTAACAGTAATTCCGGTACTGCTGGTAAACACCTGGCTTGAGGGATACAAGATTCACTTTACCGGACTTCAACAAGCGGGATATATAGCATTTGTGGTTGCTGCACTGGTGGAGGAGTTTTTTAAATTTGCGGCTCTGTTTTTCCTCATCTGGAGACATAAAGAGTTCGATGAGAAGTTTGACGGGATCGTATACGCTGTATTTGTTTCATTAGGTTTTGCACTGATCGAAAATATCATGTATGTATACAGCTATGGTGAAACCACCGGTTGGATGAGGGCTTTGACCGCTGTTCCTGCCCACGCCATTTTTGGAGTTACCATGGGATACTATTTTGCGTTTGCAAAATTCCGCAAGAAAAATACAATGTATTATTTGTTCATGGCCCTGTTCATGCCTGTACTGTTGCATGGAATCTATGATTTTATTTTAATGTCCCAGATGAATTATCTTTTGATAATATTTATCCCCTTTCTAATTTATTTATGGTGGTCAGGATTTAAAAAGATGAAAATCCTTTCCGGTAAATAAGAATTAAAAATAAGTTGTCAATAACAAAAGCTTATGCTGGCGAAGCCTGGCTTTATTTGTTATATTTTTGCTTCTGGTTTTAACTCTTAGCAGGTTTATTGTGAAGCGAAATTTAGGCAACCGAAAGTTTACTATTTTAACAATCTTTATCCTTATCGGATTGTTATACCTTTTCAGGTTGTTTTATCTTCAGGTCCTTGACGACAGTTACCTCCTCTCTGCTGAGAGCAACGTTCTGCGGAAAAATACTATTTACCCGAACCGTGGTTTAATTTACGACAGGAATGATAAACTGCTTGTTTATGATGAGGCAGCCTATGACCTCATGGTGATTCCAGGTCAAGTAGGTGAGATAGACACAGCTGAATTTTGTATGTTGCTCAACATAACGGATTCCGTTTTTAAGGTGAAAATGAAAAGGGTTAAAAACTATTCAAGATTTATACCTTCTGTTTTTGTTGCACAGATCACTAAAGAAGAATTTGGCTTTATTGAAGAGAAACTTTTCAAATATCCGGGCTTTTTTGTTCAGTCAAGGTCGTTACGGAAATACCCATACCCGATTGCTGCACATACACTAGGTTATATTGGTGAAGTGAATAACAGGGAAATTGAAAGGGACCCGTATTACAAAAGTGGCGATTACATCGGAAAAAGTGGGCTGGAGCGTTTTTATGAAAAGGAATTACGTGGAAGAAAAGGCCTTGAAGTAGTTATGGTGGATGTCCATAACCGGGAACATGGCAGTTACCGAAGCGGCCGCTACGATTCTGTTGCTGTGCAGGGAGAAAATCTTTATTTGTCATTAGATGCTGAATTACAGGCCTATGGCGAACAGCTGATGCAAAACAAGATCGGTAGTATTGTGGCCATTGATCCTTCAACCGGTGAAATACTGACATTTATTACAAGTCCGGTTTATGATCCCAATTTGCTTGTGGGAAGGATAAGGGGCAAAAATTTCGGCAAGCTGAACAACGATACACTTAAACCATTATTGAACAGGGCGATTATGGGAAATTATCCGCCGGGTTCTACCTTTAAAATGGTCAACGCTTTAGTAGGTTTACAGGAAGGTGTATTGAGGGAATTCACCTCCTATTCTTGTGCTGGTCCTTCTTCCAGCCCGATCCGTTGTACCCATGACCACATTTCCCCTTTGAAGTTACAGATGGCCATTGAACAGTCGTGCAATCCTTACTTCTGGAATGTTTACAGGTCAATTATTTACAATGATGATCATGGTTCGGTTAAAGTAGCCTATAATGCATGGAGAGGTCATGTTATGAGCCTGGGGTTCGGGGAAAAGTTTGATACCGATATCCCTTTTGAGTTGGGAGGAAATATTCCCACTGATGTTTATTACGATAAAATTTATACAGAAGGCCACTGGAATGCACTTACTATCCGGTCGCTGGCCATCGGGCAGGGAGAAATTCTTGTTACACCATTGCAGCTGGCAAATCTTGCTGCAGTCATTGCAAACAAAGGATACTATTATCCTCCACATCTTGTGCGGGCTGTGGGAACAAAAGACAATTACATTCAGGATTTTACAAAAAAGCAAACATCTACCATCGATGCAGTATATTTTGATGTGGTTCAGGAGGCAATGCTGGATGTTTTTGAAGGTGATCATGGAACTGCACGATGGTCGAGGTTACCTGGAGTTGAAATATGTGGAAAAACCGGAACTGTCCAAAATCCACATGGCGATGACCATTCCATGTTCATTGCATTTGCTCCCAGGGAGAATCCCAAAATTGCCATGACGGTCATTGTGGAAAATTCGGGTTATGGTTCAACATGGGGAGCTCCGATTGCAAGTTTACTCGTGGAAAAATACCTGAACGATACCATCACCAGGCCACACATTGAAAAAAGAATACTTGAAGGAAATTTAATTTCGAAAGATTGAGGCATCAAAAAAACATATGGCAAAACATTGACTGGATAAGTATTGTCCTTTACTTGTTGTTGATCTTTATCGGATGGATAAACATTTATGCAGCAGATTACAACGAAGAACATACCAGCATTCTCGACATGCAAATGACCTATGGCAAGCAGTTCATATGGATCATTACTTCACTAGCATTAATATTTATCCTGCTGATCATTGAGGCTAAGTTCTTTTCTGCATTTTCCATCATTATCTATTTGCTGGTCATGGGAGTATTGGTCGGTGTTTTGCTTTTTGGAAAAGAAATTGCCGGGAGCAAGTCCTGGTTTCAGATTGGTAGTTTTTCATTGCAACCATCCGAATTCGCCAAATTTGCAACCTGTCTTGCGTTGGCCAAGTACCTTTCCAGAACAGATACAAATTTTTCAAAGCTTTCATCCAAACTTTTGGCTGGAATCATCATCCTTTTTCCTGCCGGTCTCATTTTATTACAGCACGATACCGGTTCGGCTCTTGTTTTTGTAGCGCTGATCTTTGTTTTATACAGGGAAGGTTTGTCCGGTACCTTATTATTTATAGGAGTTGCGCTTGCCGCCTTATTTATTTTCGCATTGTTATTCAATAAATTTATTATCCTTGGATTTTTAGCTGCAAATGTTGCACTGGTATTTTACCTCTTCAAAGCCCTCAGGAAAAAATGGTTTTGGGTGATCGGGGTTTTTCTAATTACATCAGGCTATGTTTTTAGTGTGGATTATGCTTTTGAGAATATCCTGGAAAATCATCAGAGAAAACGGATCAATGTTCTTCTGGGAATCGAAAAGGATATCCGGGGGGCAGGCTACAATGTGCATCAGTCAAAAATTGCCATTGGCTCAGGAGGTTTTTCAGGCAAAGGATTTTTAAACGGAACCCAAACAAAATTTAAGTTTGTGCCTGAACAAAGTACCGACTTTATCTTTTGTACAGTAGGAGAGGAGTGGGGTTTTGTCGGTAGCCTTGTTTTGGTCATTCTCTTTTTAAGTCTTTTGTCAAGGTTGATAATACTGGCTGAGCGCCAACGTTCAAAATTCTCAAGGATCTATGGATATGGGGTGGCATCCATTTTGTTTTTCCATTTTGCTGTTAATATTGGTATGACCATCGGACTGTTTCCGGTAATCGGAATTCCATTGCCTTTCATTTCCTATGGGGGCTCCTCGTTATGGGGATTTACAATTTTGTTATTTATCTTTTTGAAGCAGGATTCGGTGAGGTTGGAGTTATTGTAAAATATTCCTGGTTTCGTATTCCGTGCGTCGGTCTGAGCGTAGTCGAAGACTGGCATGTTACCTTCTAAGAAGTTTATTGTAGCAATCTACTTCTTCCTCTCAATCGTAAAATCAACCAGTTGTTTCAATGAGGTTTTCGATGGTGAGTCAGGAAATTCATCCAGGATCTTTAAGGCATCGGCATGATAATCTTTCATTTTTTGATTGGCGTATTCGATACCTCCACTCTGGTTAACCTTATCGATCACAAATTTGACCTTCTCAGGATTGGTGTTGTGGTTTTTAACAATGTTGATGATCTTTCTTTTTTCTGACCGGTTCGAATTATTTAACAGGTAGATGAGCGGTAAGGTCATCTTTTGTTCTTTGATGTCAATACCGTTGGGCTTGCCGGTTTTGTTGGTACTCTGGTAGTCGAACAGATCATCCTTGATCTGAAAAGCAATACCTACTTTTTCACCAAACAACTTCATTTTTTGTACGGTTTCTTTATCACCTCCCACGGAGGCAGCTCCTGAGGCACAACAGGATGCAATTAATGATGCTGTTTTTTTTCGGATGATCTCGAAATAAATGGCTTCATCGATGTCCAGTTTTCTGGCTTTTTCAATCTGAAGCAATTCTCCTTCACTCATTTCACGGGTTGCCTCAGATACTATCTTTAATAAATTGTATTCCTCGTTCTCGAGGGATAGTAAAAGCCCTTTTGAAAGCAAATAGTCACCAACAAGTACCGCTACTTTGTTTTTCCATAGGGCATTTATGGAAAAAAATCCACGTCGTTCATTGGAGTCGTCCACCACATCATCATGAACAAGAGTTGCAGTATGTAGCAATTCGATAAGGGATGCCGCTACATAGGTTGAATCACCTACTTTCCCATTAATATCAGCACTGAAAAACACAAACATGGGCCGCATTTGCTTCCCTTTTCGTTTTATGATGTAACGGGTAATGATGTCAAGCAATGGGACATTGCTCTTCATAGAGGACCTGAATTTTTTCTCGAAAACATCCAGGTGCTGTTGAATCGGCTTCTTTATTTCATTTAGTCTGCTCATGCCTGCCTTGACTACAAACGTCAAAATTACACCAAATTGTTCAAGGGATTAAAAATTTCGCTTACTATAATTTTGAAATATGATCATTTTGTGACCCATTTTATTCATAACAATTACATGATGAAATATTTAATCAATTGATGGATAACAACTTCTCAAGTTTTGATGTTTTATAATAAAGTCTATTTAACGTAAAAGAACTTAGTAATCTATGTGTCTATGTGGTTCATAATTTTTTACCACATAGACACATAGTTCACATAGTTTATCGGAATCGTACAACGGTTCAGAAGCCTTGATATAATATAGTGTTGCCTAATTTATATCTTTGCACCAATAATCGAACGCTATGACGTTTTTATTTGATGAGATCGTATTCGGGCCGGTGAAAAGCAGACGGTTTGGAGTTTCGTTAGGGATGAATCTTCTACCTGTAAATTATAAATACTGCACATTCAATTGTATTTATTGTGAATGCGGCTGGACGTTTAAAAACAATTCGGAAAAGTTAAAACTGCCAACAAGAGAAGAGGTCAGGCAGGAACTGGATAAGCGCCTCAATGATATGAAACAAGAAGGAGCTGTTCCTGATAACATTACGTTTGCTGGTAATGGCGAGCCTAGTGTTCATCCGGAGTTTTCGGGTATAATTGATGATACAATATTGCTGCGAGATAAGTATTTTCCTGACAGTGAAATTACCGTACTTTCCAATTCATCCCTTCTGCATAAAAAGTCAGTGTTTGATGCATTGAATAAAGTTGACAACAATGTTTTAAAACTTGATTCTGCTATTGATCATACTTTTAAAGTATTAAATATGCCTGCTCCCGGAATTACATTGGACACCGTTATAAAAAACCTTAAAAAATTCGATGGAAACCAGATCATTCAAACCCTTTTTATCAGAGGCAGGTTTAATGGTGAATTTATTGACAATACGACTGAAGAGGAAGTATCGGCCTGGCTGGAAATTATAAAGGAGATAAGACCAAAATATGTCATGCTCTATCCCATTGAAAGGGATACTGCAGCCGAGGGACTAGAAAAAATATCACTCGGTGAACTTGAAGAAATTGCTGAACGAGTCGAAAAATTAGGCATTAAAACAAAATTGTATTATTAGCGTTGATATGTAAATTATCATCAAGGTTTATATGAGCAAGGTTTGAAAAAAATGCAAATATATTTACCAGAATAAAACCTATCTTTAACAGATAAAATAAACTCGTGCAAAAAGGACAGCTAACGGAATACCCGGTTAAAATATTACTTGCCTTTGGTGAGGCAATAGATGGAAATGACAAGTTCTTTATGTGGTTACTGAAAAATGGTTACCCGGAACTTGCCGCTTTGTCGAAAGCCATCAGGGGAAGTGAAGAGGCGTTCCACTGGTTGATGAAAAATGGCTTTCCTCAATATGCTGCACTAGACATGGCCATCGTTAGCGATAAAAAAGCCTTTATGTGGTTAAGGCAACATAAATTCGAATTTCTGAGTTATTTTGCAATGGCAGCACGTGGAGAAAAAGCCGCTATCAAATGGTTCGCTTTACGGGATCTTCACATTTTTATCCGGCTGGCCAAAAAGATCAAAAGCTTTACTGATAACCAAAAGTTCGATTATCATAAACTCCATTTTTAAGGAATCATAATAAGCTTTCGTACAATTATTGTATTGCTCATCTGAAGTTTAAGAAGATAGATCCCAGGCTTTAAACTATTCAAATCCAATTCTTCATTGAAATAAACTCCGTGAATTTCTATTGTTTTTTGAGAAACCTCTTTTCCTTTCAGATCCAAGATCGAAATCATAAGATCATCTGTAATTTCGGGTGAACTGATCCTCAATTTCCCCTGGGTTGGATTTGGATATACGTTGATATTGCTTTCCTCCCATTTATTTAATCTTGTATTGTTATCAATGTTGACTGTATAATCCTCAAATTGTCCATAATATGGAGAAGTACAGGGTAAAGGAGGTGTATAGATATAACTATCGGATCCTATCCTAAGTCTGATCCCTGTTCCGGTAACACTTTGTTGAGAAACAGAAAAAACTTGTGAATGGTTAATCGCGGGACTCCCATCCATAATCATTTCCTCTGGTTCGAAGCTACATGAATTGTTGAAATCTATCCAGGCCCTTACATATTCTTCACTGGTGGTTGTTACGATTAATTCGTACAAATGGCCATGAAGTAAAGTTGTATATCCGTTACATGTAAAATCCTCATATCCTGAAATACTACCTCCCGAAGAATTTGTAAGTGTATTTAAACCTATGTAACAGATCCCATAGCCAGGATATGTGTATTGAGTTTCAGGATAACAATCCGCCTCTTGCGGACCATATGTGTTGGGCACAATTACATTATTGATGCATGTGTCGCAATCCAAAGAATTGCATACTACCAGTTTAACCTCATAATTTCCAGAATTTTCATAAGTATGTGAGGGATTCATTTGAGCAGATGCAGAACCGTTCCCAAATTTCCAGAACCATGATCCAATAGGATTTATGGATTCATCAGTGAAATAAATCTGCCCATTACATCCTGGTACATTCCAGGAAAATGCTGCACAAGGATTATAATTCACATTGAGGTTTACAGGTACAAACAACTCTGGCGTTTCCGGGTCACTGGTGAGGAAATCAAGTACAAAACCGTAGTAGCCCCCGGATAGCCATGTTGTTGCTGTAGTTATATAAACCTCTTTAAAATCAAAAGGAGGAATTATCCCGGATGTTGGCTCAATTGACAGCCATGAAGGAATCATGCCGGAACCTGCAAATGCTAAAGTTTGGGCTATGATCCGGGAAATTTCAAGGTCATATGAATAGTAGTCAAATCCTAGGTAAACTGCCCATCCGTCACCAATTTCCCGGTGTGCCACAACTGGCAGATTGCCTGTTATATCCCTAAGAAGGACAACAGTATTTTCATCCTGAATATTTGCTCCGTATGTGGCATTTACAGCTAGCAGATTTTGAGGAAGCCCTGTAGTTATCGGGTGTGTATTATCAAGGACCTTAATACTGTCCAGTACATCGATTACATTTGAAATATTGAACAACCCGGAATTTGTGATGCAGGAATAATTTGTTGTTCCACAAAAAATGACAAATCCTCCATTCATGCTAAATTCCTGCAGAACAGGATTAAATCCACTGAATATTTCAGGAGAACCGTATTCCTGGTCGGCAATTAATAACAAATTTTTGCCTTGCAGTTCTCCTTCTAATTCAAATGGATTGGTTGTATTGATTTCGGTAAGATTATAATCCGAGTAAAATTGATTTATTGCCTCCAGAGTATTTTGGTACTCTTCATAATAGTCCACTCCATAAGTAAGAGCCAGTACTTCTAATGCTTCTGGGTTATAGTCAATGGCTATCTCCCAGTAAATATTACTGATCCCATTGTTGGTGAGGGTTAAGGCTTTGGTAGTTGATTCTCCGCATGCATCAAGCTCAAAATTCAGAGAAGGTGGGTTTATAATGACAGCGGGTGCAACCGGTTCATTTATTGGCAGCGTTTCATAAAACAGGGTATCTTTTTGTCCGGATAAAGAAATAAAATGAAAGAGCGCCAGATACAATAATAATGGGCAATAAATTGCAGGACAGGTTATGGATTTCATAACAAATTTGATTAGGTTAATAAATATTTAGGTTCTTCTTAGCAATCAAAGATAAGGAAAAAAATTCCAATATCAAATCCCGATAACTATCGGGACCAAAAACCAAAAGGTGGAAAAGAGGACAGAAGACAGAAGACAGAAGACAGAAGACAGAAGACAGAAGACGGAAGACGGAAGACAGAAGACAGAAGAC
>CAYQWA010000029.1:0-36306 GCA_964421215.1 uncultured Bacteroidales bacterium
TTCCTCTATAAATTTTTAAACCAATCTGTCCAAATTAGGCTGAAGACTTACAAATTCGTTACCATATGGCGAATCTATTCCACCAATATGGTTTGTTAAATCTGTCCATTCACTTTGAGCTGGCACATGCCATCCCGTGGGGCAAAGGCCGTTGGCATCAACGGTAGTGTACCAATTATATAATGCGCCGTAGCTGTCTTTCCAGCCTATTTCGTTCTCGTACCAGGCATAAGCACCGGTTGTGAGATTTTGCCATGCGGTATTATCTGTTACATTGGGTATTGGTGTTCCATTGGCATAGGTTGTGGTTTTAAGGTTTTCTTTCATCCAGCATTGGGTGCCAATAAGTACGGTGTTGTATGTGTTGCCATCAATGTCATTAATTTGATTGCCACATTCCCATGGCCCTACTATTAAATTTGTCTCTAGATTTCCTAATGTATCAATTGAAATTTCATAATTATTTCCATTTTCATCTGTTAAAGTTAATGAGGATGCATTTAATGAATTCAGTGAATATGGAACACTTAATAGTTGTGATGTACCTATCAACTGGTAATTGGTATTTCCTGTTTCATCCAGTTCCACTTTAAGGAAATTGGATGCAGATCCCCAGTTTATGTCTGCAAAAACCCCCGATTCTACTGTTCCTGTTCCAACCTCCAGGTTTACAAGTCCAAACTGGTTGGTGGTTTCATTGTGGATTTCGCTGTAAACAAGTATTCCGTTAATGCTGTCCAGCACTATTCCAATACGGAAGGATACAGCTTGGTTTGAAATCAAATCACCAGTGTTGTTGCGTACAACTGTCTGGTATTTGAAAGCTTGTGGAGCCTGGGCAAATATACCTGCTACAACAAATAGTCCGATCAAAATTGATAATATAAACCTTTTCATTTTAATTCGTTTTTATTGTTAACTCTTATTTTTTGTATTATTTTTTTCAGTTTTATTTTTGTTGTTTGGTGTTGCTACAATGAACGCCAACTTGCTTATATGTGCAGTTTTTGCCTACAACCAAAATTTTATTTTTTTCCCGATTCTTTAAAATAGACGGATTACTTATTCTAATCCATGGTTTTATCAACGTGTAAGTGAGTGTAAGTATTTGTACCTCTGTTACAATGTACAGTCAGTTTTTTCAATAGTTATGGTTTAAAAATCCACCAGTTTAGTAGGTGGAACTAAAGTATAAAAAAAATAGCATTCAGACCCTCTGCTGTTGATAAATCATTTAAAAGTTTTCCAGGGGCTTTTTCGCTTACCTTGCTTATTGAAATACTTTTGAAAACGTGAATAATATTGCAATGTAAAACTTAAAACAACTTTAATAATGAGAACAAATATTGTAGCAGGAAACTGGAAAATGAACCTCACCTTCCAGCAGGCAGATGATCTGATCAATGATATAATCAGTTTTTTAAAAGAGAATCCTCAGCAAAGCACAGGTGTGGTCGTTTGTACACCTGCGGTATACCTGGAACTGGCTACTGACCAGGCCCTCGACAATGAATTGCTTGTTGGTGCACAAAACATCAGTAACTTTGAAGAAGGAGCGTATACCGGTGAGATCTCGGCAAAAATGCTCGACTCCATGGGCGTTGAATATTCCATCATCGGGCACTCCGAACGAAGAAAGTATTTTGAAGAATCACATGAAGTCCTGGCGGAAAAAGTGAACATGGCGCTCAAACATGATGTGTCACCCATTTTCTGCTGTGGTGAAGTATTACCGGAACGTGAAGCCGGAGCTCATTTTGATGTGGTAAAAAAACAACTTGATGAATCTTTATTCCATCTGAATCCAACCGATTTTGGAAATGTGGTCATTGCTTATGAGCCGGTCTGGGCTATAGGAACAGGTGTAACAGCCTCCCCGGAACAGGCACAGGAGATGCATGCTTACATTCGTGGACTTGTCAGGGAAAAATACAACGAGGAAATTGCTGAAAACACAACCATCCTTTACGGTGGAAGTTGCAATGCAAAAAATGCTAAAGAGCTCTTTGCCAATCCCGATGTAGACGGTGGGTTGATTGGCGGCGCTTCTTTAAAAGCAAACGATTTTAACCAGATCATTCAATCATTTTAGTAATTCTGATCATTCTAAAATTATTTTAGTCATTCTAATTATTTTAGTCATATAAGTCATTTTAATTATTCAAGTCATTCAAGTCACATCTATCTCACATGAACTACATCGAAGTAATATTTGCAGTTGAGCCGCCGGAGCCGGGTACGGAGATCCTCATCGCTCAGCTTGCTGATCTGGGCTTTGAAAGCTTTGAAGAAACGGATTCCGGGGTTAAGGCTTACATTAAGAATGATGAATTTAAGGAGGACAGCATCAATGATCTTGAAATACTGAATTTTCCTTCTTTCAAAATATCCTTTGAATTTAAAGAGATCGAGCAGAAGAACTGGAACGAGATCTGGGAAAGCAGTTATGAACCGGTCCTCATAGCTGATAAGGTATATATCCGGGCCTCATTTCATCCTGAAAAGCGAGATATTAAATACCAGATGCTGATCGACCCGAAAATGTCTTTCGGAACAGCTCATCATGAAACCACATCCCTTATTATTGAGCAGATGCTCCAGGAAAATTTTCAGGGAAAAAAAGTGCTGGATATGGGTTGCGGGACCGGTGTACTGGCTATACTGGCAGAAATGATGGGTGCATCCCTGGTAGATGCTATCGATAATGATCCAAACGCCTGTGAAAACGCTCAGGAAAATGTGAATGAAAATAAATGCAGGAACATCAACGTTCATTTAGGTGTCGCTGAAAACATCAATGCTGTTTATGATGTCATTCTTGTCAACATCAATAAAAATACTTTGATAAAGGATATGGAACGTTATTCTTCACATTTAACGGGTAACGGAATTATCCTTTTCAGTGGATTTTACATGGAAGACCTGGAAGTAATTCGTTTGCATGCTCAAAATACGGGTTTGGTTTTTGACAAAGCGGAATACAGGAACAACTGGATTGTGGCCCGGTTTACAAAACAAAACTAAGTTTACTATGGGTAAACGTTTAATGCTACTTTTTCTGTTATTTGCTGGATTGTTAAGTTCAGGCACATTTGCCCAGAATTTCAGCCAGTTCTCGGATGATTCTGAAAAATTCCTTGGCCAGTTGAATACCCTGTTTGCCAAGGTAAACATCAAAGAAGACAAAAAGGAATGTGATGAAATGATGGAGGAGTTCACCGAATACTGGAACACCGGTATGTATTCCAAGGAGCTGAAGCAGAGCATTAAGTATGTCTGCAACCGCATGTTGAAACGCAGGATGAAAGCTTACCCTCACTTTTATTATTACCTTTCCACCAACATCGCCCTGATGGATTTTGACCATTCCAAAGCAAGTTATGAAGCCTGGCATACCAGCATCGACAAGCTAGTGAATGACAAACGAAGTACAAAACCTATTAAATCCTACCTGGAAAGAAGTTACTATCTGCTTACTGAAAACATCATTTATAAGTCAAGAGCTACCAGTTGGAGATCGAGTTCCTATGAGTATGAATTTGGTTTCGATAGTGTCCCTTTCATTACATTCGATGATCTGCACCTGGTCTGTAAAGCCTACGAAGACAGTTCGGTGATCTTTGATACAAAAGGTGTTTACTACCCCATCGAAAACCGTTGGTATGGTAAAAAAGGAAAAATCGACTGGCGTCGGGCGGGATATGATATAAATACCGTCTATGCCTTGCTGGATGATTATGAGATCTACCTTGGCTTCTCCCGTTTTACGGCTGATTCCGTGAAGTTTTACCACAAGGATTACTGGGAAAAACCATTGTTGGGAAGCCTTGAAGAAAAAGTACTGGCCAATGTTACACATGAAAAAGCCACTTACCCTCAATTTAAATCATATATAGCTGTGGTGGAAATCAATTCGGTATTTGAGGATTTGGATTACCGCGGTGGTATAGAGATCCGGGGAAGAAAACTGATTGGAATCGGTGTTGAAGGGCAGGATGCATTATTGACTGTTAAAAAGGACAATAAAGAATTCATCCGGATTACTTCGGACAATTACATCATTTACCCCGACAGGATCGTGTCAGGTTTTGCTGCTGCAACACTTTATTACAAGGAGGATTCCATCTTTCATCCGGGATTAAAGATCAATTATGTAGACAACAACAGGGAACTATCGTTGATACGTGCCGGAGAGGGCAATTCAAAAAGCCCCTATTATGATTCCTTTCACAACCTGGATATTTATGCAGAAGCCATTTACTGGAAACTGGATGAGCCCATCCTGAATTTTGAAACGATTAAAGGAGCCAGTGGAGTGAGCAAAGCCACTTTCGAATCGAGCAGCTATTTCTCCGCACCAAGGTATTTACGCCTGCAGGGGATCGACAGGATAAATCCGTTGAATGCAATAAAAAACTATACCGATAAGTACAACGTCAGTGAAGTATCGGTGCAGGGACTGGCAGAGGAAATGCTGATCCCTCAGAACCAGATCATTGCCATGTTGGTCAATCTTTCCAACAAAGGTTTTGTGATCTATGAAAAGGAATTGAAAAGGGCCAGAGTAAAAGACAAACTGTATGATTACATCAACGCCATTAACAGGAAGATTGACTACGATGTTATCCAGTTTAATTCAGAGACACAGGGGTACCAAAATGCCTCCCTCGAACTGGATAGTTTTGACCTGAAATTATTTGGGGTTCCGTTTGTTTTCCTGAGTGACTCACAGAATGTCTTCTTCTTTCCGGATAACGGCCAGTTGATCTTGAAAAAGGGAATAGACTTTACTTTCTCCGGGAGGGTTCACGCGGGTACTTTCGATTTTCATGCAAGGAAAGTGGACTTTAATTATGACCAGTTCAAACTGGACATGCCGGTGATTGATTCCATGAGTTTTTATGTGTCAAGTTTTGAAAAGGATGAATACGGGTACCGAACCCAGAAAAAGGTGAGGAATGTTATTTCCGACCTGGGGGGGGACCTGTATATTGATGATCCGAACAACAAATCAGGCTTGAAGAATTTCCCCAAATACCCGGTCTTTGCCAGTACAAAAGATGCTTATGTATATTATGACGCCCCTTCCATATTCAATGGGGTGTATAAACGAGATAAATTTTACTTTTATGTTTATCCGTTTACGATCGATAGCCTGGATAACTTTAAGACCGAATTGCTGCAGTTTGAAGGATACCTGGCTTCAGCCGGGATTTTTCCCGACATTGAAGATACACTCAGGGTAACACGCGATTATTCACTTGGATTTGAAACCCAAACCCCCGACTATGGTTTTGATGCCTATGGTGGTAAAGGAACCTATTTTGCTGACATCAGGCTGAGCAATGAAGGCCTTCGAGGTAAAGGTCGGCTGGAATACCTCACATCAACATCCTGGTCGGACGATTACCGGTTTTTCCCGGATTCAACCAATACCCTTGCCGATAAATTTATCGTTGAAGAACAGATCGATCCCGTGGAATACCCGGCTGTAAATTCATTGAACGTCTGGCAGCACTGGGTCCCGTACAAGGACTACATGCGTGTAGACTACACGGAAATACCCTTCGATATGTTCAACGGGCAGTCGGAATTGCTTGGGCAACTAATCCTTACCCCCAAGGAGTTAAAAGGATCAGGCCTTATGAGTTTCGAAGATGCCGAAATGCAATCTAAGCTCTACCGGTTTAAACAGCATGAGATTTTTGCCGATTCTGCTGACTTTAACCTGAAATCCATAAAATACATGCAATCGGCATTTGCTACATCCAACTATAAATCACACATCGATTTCAATGAGCGGAAAGGTACCTTTGTATCCAATGGCGGAGCATCTTTTGTTGAGTTCCCCATTAACTATTACATCTGTCTGATCGATGAATTTGAATGGTACATGGACTCTTATGAAATTGCCATTGGTAGCGTTGAGAAAGAAGTTGAAATGGCGAAATACGATAACCTGTCCATTAGGGAGCTGATCGACATACCACTTCAGGGATCGGAGTTTATATCTATCCATCCTGAGCAGGATTCTTTGCGGTTTATTTCAACAGTAGCTACATACAACCTGAAGGACTATACCCTGTATGCTGAAGATGTAAAATACATCCGTGTGGCGGATGCTGCCATTTTCCCTGAAAACAGAAGAATTACTGTTAAACCGGATGCCGAGATCACCACCATTTCCGATGCAGATATTCTTGTCAACTCTGTTACACGATACCATGAGATCTACGATGCAGTGGTGGATATTAAAGCACGACGCGATTACCGGGGAATTGGTAACTACGATTATGTGGATGAACTGGGTAAGAGACAGCGGGTATTTTTGCGGGAGATCAATGTGGACCAGGGCTATCAAACCGTGGGGAATGGAATTGTATCAGATACTACCGGATTTAAGCTTAGCAAAGACTTTTACTTTACCGGTGGCTTCACCCTATCGGCTAACAATGAATTCCTCAACTTTCACGGAGGTTTCAGGCTTAAAGAAGAGTGCCACAGGGGCATCATGAAATGGATCAAGTTTGATACCGATGTCAATCCCAAGGACATCTTCCTGAACATTGATGATCCGCTGTTTTCGATTGATAATGAAAAGGTTGAGTCGGGTATCTTGTTCTCCAATGAGCAGAATCAGTTCTATTCAGGATTCCTGATGCAGAAAAGAGCCCAATCGGATATGAATGTATTTTCGGCCAGCGGTTACATCCGTTACGATAAAGCTCTGGATGAGTATGATATTGGCAGTATGGATAAATTAAAAGGACTGACCCTTGAAGGCAACCAATTGTCTATGAGCAGAAGACAGTGTATACTAACCGGTGAAGGAAAGCTGAAATTAGGTGCTGATCTGGGAAGGGTAAAGACGGATGCATACGGCGATATCAATTTTTATATGATCCCGGATTCCACAAGTTTCGACCTTGTAATGCTGGTTGACTTTCCGTTTGAAAACAATGCCCTTGAAATGATCTCCGAGGATATTGCAGCCAAAAACCTTGAGGGGATTAACATTACTCGTCCGGTTTATATCAAAGCACTTACCGACATCCTTGGTGAAAAAGATGCGGAAAAGATCGTTGCTGACCTGCGTTTGTTTGGCAAATTCAGGAAATACCCCTCGGAACTTGAACATACCTTTGTGTTCTCCGACCTTAAGCTCAAATGGAATTATGCAACACGCTCTTTTATATCTTATGGCAAAATTGGTATAGGTAGTATCGGTAAAACACAGATCAATAAATTTGTGGATGGTTTTGTTGAAATAGAGCGTAAACGCACCGGCGATGTCCTGAACATCTATATTGAATACGATAACGGGAAAAACTGGTATTTCTTCAATTACAGGAACAACCTGATGCAAACCATTTCTTCCAGTACGGAATACAATAATTACATCAGGGAACTTAAGGACGATAAACGGACTGTTAAAAAAGACAAAAAAGGGGAGGAGTACAGTTTTATAATCAGTAACTTAAGGAAAAAGACCGACTTCCTCAGACGGATCAGGCAATAATAAACTGCTTATGATAAATATTTTACTTGCCATTGTTCTTGCATATTTGATAGGATCGATACCCACTGCTGTTTGGCTGGGCAGGGCCTTTTATGGTATTGATGTCCGGACAAAAGGAAGCGGAAATGCCGGTGCAACCAACACCATAAGGGTGCTGGGACTTAAGGCCGGGATCCCGGTTCTTATCATTGATGTTTTTAAAGGATGGCTGGCAGTTTATATTGCAAACTTTCTGTATGTTGAACGCAATGCATTCCCTGATCTGATTGACTTTCAGATTATCCTTGCCATATCTGCGGTTTTTGGGCATGTGTTTCCCATCTATGTTGGTTTTAAAGGAGGAAAAGGGATTGCTACTTTGCTGGGAATCGGACTGGCTCTGTTTCCGGCCGGCGCAGGAATCGCCATTGGTGTTTTTACGATTACGTTGATCTTTTCAGGTTACGTTTCGCTTGGCTCAATAGTAGCAGCGGTTACTTTTCCCATAACTGAAATCTTTATTCTGGGACATGACCAGTACATTTCTCTGATAGTCCTCAGCATACTGGTGGCTATCTTCGTACCCATCACCCACAGAAAAAACATCAAGCGACTGATGAAGGGCGAAGAATCCAAATTCAGAGTTGGAAAGAAAAAGGAAAAATAAATCACTAAAATTTTAAAATCATCGGATGACTATATTGAAAAGGTAATTTTTGGAGCTTTTTGTTAGCTATATTTAATTAAAGTATGAGAGGACTACCTAGTTGTTCTGGGAATGAAAAGTATACCGAATAATTTTGAAGTTGACACTGGTTTTAAATTGAAATGTTAGGTTATCAATAATTAGACAACGCAAAAAGTGCGCTGGCCCGAAAAAACAGCCTGTCCCGCAACCGCGGCGACCGGGCGTGGGTTGGACATGTGGGTGGGTAGGATCGTTTTTTCTTGATTTTTTGTTTCCTTTTTTATCAAGAAAAAAGAAAAGAAGAAATTCATCATGACAAATTAGTACATCTAATAGATACTTTGCAACTGGATATTCAAATGGGCAGAACATCCAACTGTTGATCAAGGTGAAAAATCCAAATTCAGGATGAGTATCAAAAGAAAAATTAGTCAAATCCCAGGTGTGGAATTAATTCCTCTGAAAACCTATTAAAAATCATCGGATGACCAGGATATTCAAATAGTCAATTAACAGATACTTAAGCCGGTACTGAACTAAAAATCAACCGATGAATTATATAATGGGAATACATCAATTTACGGATTCGGATAAATATCTTTATAGATTTTCCAATAACAAATAGCTATATCTCAGATTATCAGATATTTAGATAAAAAACCTTTTCATTTTTAATTTTCCTTTCACAGTATTGCCTGAAATCACCCCTGTAAGTATCACAAATACAGTTCATTACGCGCTTTGGTACAGACCTTGCTAATAGGTAATAGTATTTAGTAAAGATTTATATGAAAACGTTGAAGGTTTCTGATAAGAAACTAAATAAAAAACTCTGCGCTATGCTACCCTATAGATTGAAAAGTTTTATCGTCTTGTTTCTCCTGCTCCTTGCTATTCCTGCATTACAGGGACAGCAATCCGGGATGTCGGAAGAGGATGTGATTGAAAAAGCACAATCCCATTTCGACCAGGAAAGCTGGCAGGAAGCACTTCCGCTCTTCGCACAGCTTGTTAGCATTTATCCTGAGAATTCGGAGTATAACTACAAATTCGGAGTGTGCTCTTTATTGGGCAACAGAACCGACCGGAGAAGACCTATCCGTTACCTGACCAATGCACTGAAGTCCATAGGTGACAATAAGGAGTTGAACTATTACCTGGGCCTGGCTTACTACCAGAACGAGGAGTTTGCGAATGCCATGAAGTATTTCAACCTTTACCTTTCAAAACTGGATGCAGATTCACCCGAAAGACCACAAATTCTGGAAAAGGTAAATGCCTGTTTGAACGGGATGAACCTTGAACACAAGAACATGATCGGGGAGGTGATTGTAAAGAACGAATTCCAAAAGGATAATTTCCACAGAGCATACAGAGCAGATGAGTTTACCGGTTCTTTAATCCTTAAACCAGAGAACTTTGTAACAGACAATGAAAAACAATCCGGAGAAAACAGCTTTGTTTATATTTCCGAACCAAGGGGTACGCTTTATTTTTCAGGCTATGAAGATAAAAGCTCAGACCAAAGGGACCTTTTTAAAGTAACGCTTGAAGACAATGGTGATTGGGGAGATCCGGAAAAGATCTCAGATGCAGTGAATACGAAATTTGATGAAGCTTATCCTATAGTTACTGAAAATGGGACGACGCTCTTTTTTAGCTCTAAGGGACATAATTCCATGGGAGGCTATGACGTATTTAAATCAAGTATCGATCCTGAAACCAATGAATTCAGCCAGCCCGAAAATATGGGAATCGGGATCAACTCCCCTTTTGATGATATTCTTTTTATTCCAGATAAATCAGGAAATGCTGCTTATTTTGCTTCCGACAGGGATAACCTGAACAACGGCATTAATGTGTTTAAGATTGCGCTGAATCAGGATCCTTTCGCAGATCAGCAAATGTTGGCCGACAATAACATCCAGACAAAATTAAACGGCATTAATACTGAAGCACAAAGCAATAATTCTGTTGACAAATCTTCAATAGAGCCTGAAACCCAAATAATAGCCAGGACAGAACCAAAAGTGGATCCCAAGGAAAAAGCTGCGAATCTTGTTCGTCAGAGAAACAGGGTTAACAAGCTGGCAGATACCGCATATATGCTTGTGACTCAAACGAAGTCCCTGATCAGGGAACTTACGAACAAAAGGGACCGGGCAAATATGATCTCCAATAAGAAACTTGAAAAAGCCAAGAGTCTTGAAGTGGAGTTTGAAAATACGCTTGCTACTTTACCACTTGCACAAAATAAGGAGGAATTTGAGAAAGAGCTGGTGAAAACAATAAAGCTGAAAAGGGAAATCTACCAGAACAGGCAAAGAGCTGATCAGGCTAACCTTATCGCCTGGAAAATCGGCAAGCATATCAAAGTTAAAGATGCTGAACTGGAAAAACTAAAGAAAGAAGCCGGTGAAGTGCAGACATTGTCCTTATCAGGTGATTACAATGAAACGGATATTGTATACACCACAATGATGGATGAATTCATGACGGCAGATACCCTTACGGATTATTCGCAAAACATTGTATGGATATCCGGCGACAAAGTTGAATTTACAGTTCCTGATACCGAAATGGCCTATGTGGAAACTATGCGCAAGGGATATGAAAATCAAACTTTGCTGGCTACTCAGCAGAAGTCTGCAAACATCGAAGAAGACATTCCAATTAATGTAATTGACAACCGGAATACTGTACAACCTCAGGCTAAGCCTCCAGCTGTTGTTGTCCTTGCACAGGTTGCCCAGGTGAGCTTTGATGAGCTGGCTTACAATCCTGAGCCGGAAACCGAAAGTGAACTTGAACTTAATTTTGATATAGATGCAATTGAACCCTATCAATTGATAGAAACAATTGCGTTTGCTGATGTTGCATTTGCTGAAGTTGATGAACAGGAACTGGAGATCAGTTTTGCAATTGACCGTATAGCTCCCAGGCCACTTATTAATACCATTGTGTTTGATGAAACATCCTACGCCTTGAATGTGCCGGATGAAGAACTTGAGATCAATGAACGCATCGATTGGATCCAACCTGCACAGTTAATTGAACAGATAGCCTACACTGAGCTTGTTTCAAATGATCTGTTTGATGAGGAAGTTCTGGAAATAAACGGAAATGTGGATCGTATTGATCCGATTAAATTGGTCGAAAAGGTTAGCTTTACTGAATTTGCTTCCCTTGAACTTATGGAAGACGAGGACCTGGAAATCAACAACAGGATCGATTGGGTTGATCCGGCAAAACTTGTTGAACAGGTAGTTTCCTCTGATGTGGAATTCGCTATGAACACAGACGAGGACCTCGAAATAGATTTTGCTGTTGATGCAATACAACCGCAACAGCTTATTGAACAGATTGAATATGCCGACAATGCTGAGTTTTCAATTGATGAAACAGATCTTGAATTGAATACAACAATAGATGCAATTGAGCCTTCTAAACTTGTGGAATCCATTGCATTTATCGATCCGATTGAATCTATGGAATTGGATGAAGAATCCCTGGATATCAAGTTCAACATTGACCAGGTACAAGCTATGGAACTTGTTCAAAAAGTGAACTATACTGATCTGGCTGTATTGAATGATATGGATGATGAACTTGAAATTAGGATTGAAAATGAAGCCAGACCTGAAGTAGAAGTATTTGCTATTATTGAACCTGTATCTTTTAATGATGAGGATTTATTACTGGTGATGGAAGACCAGCTTGATATTCGCCTGGACAAAGAAACTATAACTCCCATTGATCTTATTGATCAAGTTGAATTTAATGATAATGCACTGGCTTATATGCCACAGGAGGAAGTTCTGGAGATCCGGGTAGAACAGGATAAAATTGAAATGATCAAACAAATTGAACCCGTGACCTATACTGACATTGCTTTTAATGCTCTGGACATAGATAACGAAGAGTTAGCCATTGATTTTACTGCTGATGCTATTACAATGGCAAGTTTGGTTCAGCCCGTTATGATTGACGATTTAGCTTATAATGATGTAGTGGTAAATGAACAGGAACTGGAGATCAGTGTTGAGGAGGATGCGATTAATCCGGTGGAAATCTACAAACAGGTTGAGATGGTTTCTCCTGCAGAATTATTGGCGGAGGATTTACTGGCTTATGACGATGTCGTAGAACTGGATTTTAGTATTGATGAGGCTGATGAAGTTTTTGTTTTTGACCTGGTTCAGGAAGTTAGTTTTACTGAGCTTGCATTTACAGAACCTGCCATGGAAGAAGAGCTTGAGCTTTCATTTTCCATTGATGCCAATCAAGGAGATGAATACCTGATGGCAGATAATTCCCAGATTTCCGAAAGAGATGTTGCTGCGGTAAACAGTATTCCCTCAGTTGGTAGTGAGTTGTTTTACCTTCGTGAATCGGTGTCCATAGCTACTGATATTGAAACCAGCAGGACAGATTATGAAATGCTCAGGCTGGCACTTGCCAATCCCGAGGATCTTTCGTATGAAGAACTGTTGTTTGCAGCCAGTCTTGCCCATAAGCCGGAAGATAAATTAATGATTTATAATTACGCTTTTATTCACATCGACAGGGATTGGAGAGCATTTAACAATGCTGCTGTAACTGCCATGAACATTAAGGACCTCGATCAGGCAGAAGTATTCTTGTACCAGGCTTCTCTTATTTCAGATGAAAACGGAAAGATCATGAACAACATGGGAATTCTTGCCTGCCACAAAAATGACTATAATTCAGCGCAAGACCATTTTATTGCTGCTACTGAGAGAGGTGTAAATGCCGATTATAATCTACAGGTTATTTAGAACCTTGGTGGAAACCTGGATGAACCTGGTTCAAAACTGAAAGAGGAAGTCGGCAAAGCCAGATACTTTGATAACTCAAGAAACTAGGTGAAGAATAGGAAACAATAGACATCAAAATCCATTAAAAGGGGGCCGGATAATTCCGGCTCTTTTTTTCATTATAGTTTAATCCGCTGAGAGGCGGATGAGAAAGATGGTCTAATTCATCGGAGTTCTACTCCGTAATGATGAGTCAAGAGTTCTACTCTGGGGAAAATACCATTTTTTATTCAATTTCACTATTAGCCTTTTACATAAATATCGCCGTCGGCGCTAAAATCAGGATGATTTATGCCCCAAATGTTGGCCAAGCTGCCTCAAAAGTTTTTTTTGCCACAGAGACACAAAAGCACAAAAATCCACAAAACTATACGAACTAATTGTTGACCCTTAGCGGTATTTGTGACTTGGTGTTTTAGTGACATATTCTTAATTTCTTATCTTTTGTGACAGTTATGTTTCCATATAATTTTTAACAATCATGACCTTCATTAGAAAAACTGTTATGCAACATCTCTTAGTCAAACTTAATAAATACCATATGAAACAACAATTTTATATACAAAAGCAATCCCTTACAATCATAATTTCAGCGGTATCATAAATTGTTAAGAAATTTAAAATTTCTAAATGCTACCGGTTAAAAAAATTAATATTTTTACAACTTCCTTAAATTTTAAAACTGTAAAACAAGAAATATGAAGTTTATTGTATCAAGTACAGTATTGTTGAAGAACTTACAACTCATAAGCGGGGTGATTAACCCAAGCAATACCCTTCCTATCCTTGATGATTTTCTTTTTGAACTAGACGATAAAACATTAAAGATTACCGCTTCCGATCTGGAAACAACCATGTCGGTTAAAGTGGATCTGGATATGGCTGAAGATCCGGGTGTGGTTACAATTCCTGCCAAATTGTTGCTGGATACTTTAAAAACTTTCCCCGAGCAACCTCTTACTGTCACGATCGATAAAGATACGCTTGGTATAGAGATCTCGGCCGGTGACGGTAAATTTAAACTAACCGGACATAAAAGTGATGAATTCCCTGTAACTCCTGTTGTAGACGAAGCCACTACCGTAAAAATGAATTCTGAAGTATTAAGAGGTGCTTTCAACAAAACATTGTTTGCTACAGGTAACGATGAACTCCGGCCGGTGATGTCGGGTGTATTCTGTGAACTGGCTCCTGAAGATATCACTTTTGTGGCCACAGATGCCCATAAGCTTGTCAGGTACAAACGCAAGGATGCAACTGCAGGATCGGTTGCTTCATTTATCCTGCCAAAAAAACCATTGAACCAGCTTAAGAACGTACTTCCGGATGATGCTGAAGTTACCATTGAATACGATCAGACCAATGCATTTTTTACTTATGACAATGTATACCTCGTGTGCCGACTGATCGACGGAAAGTATCCCAATTATGATGCTGTTATCCCAAAGGATAACCCAAATGTCTTAACCGTTGAGCGTTCACCTTTCATAAACTCCATCCGCAGGGTAGCACTGTATGCCAACCAGTCAACTAACCAGGTTAGGCTCAAGATCAGTGGTAAAGAACTTACTTTATCTGCTGAAGATATCGACTATGCCAATGAGGCAAAAGAAAGACTTACGTGTAGCTATGAAGGGGAAGACATGGAGATTGGGTTTAATTCCAAATTTTTAATGGACATGCTGAACAACCTTGAGGTTGAGAACATCAAGATAGAGATGTCAGCACCCAACAGGGCAGGGATACTTATTCCTGTTGATCCTGATAATGAAGCCGAAGACATATTGATGCTGGTGATGCCAGTGATGCTGAACCAGTAATTGACCAACTAAAGGTTAAAAAGAGCCCTGAAGTAGATCACTTCAGGGCTTATTCTTATACCGTAAATCAGGAATTAATGAAAGATATAACAGGAAACACTTTCTTTTTTAACGGAGAATCCAGGGATCTTTCTGAATTCGATAATTGCCAGGGGCTGATGCTTGAACATCCGTCGGTGTACGAAGTCATGCGCATCGAAGAAGGTGTTGTTTTGTTTATGGAAGACTACATGGAAAGACTTCAAAACTCCTTTTCCATACTGGCAAAAAATCTTCCGGTAACAGTTAGCGCTATTTCTGAAACTGTTAAATCACTTATAATAACCAACGGGATCACCAGCGGTCCGGTGAAACTTGTTTTTGGAGCCGGGAATCACGATTTTTTCCTCGCTTACCTGATGCATCCTCATTTGCCAAAATCCTCCGAATACCTTGAAGGAGTCAAAGTTATATTAATGAAGGAAGTGCGGGAAAATCCAGGCCTGAAATTGTGGAACAATGAATTACGTGAAAGATCAATAGACCGTTTGAAGGTAAAAAATGCCTTTGAAGCCATCCTTGTAAATCCTGACGGATGCATCACTGAGGCCAGCAGGTCCAATGTGTTTTTTATTAAAGACCATATTGTGTATACTACACCCGAATATCTTGTCCTGCCAGGGATAACCAGAAAGAAAGTAATTGAGGTTTGTAAATCAGCAGGTATTGAACTGGTTTATAAGGAGATATATACAAAAGAACTAGAGCAATATGATGCCTGCTTCACAACAGGGACCGCCCGAAAAATTGTTCCAGTAAAAGAGGTAGAAAAAGTGAAATATGATGTGTCAAATTCCACACTACATAAAGTGGCTGAATATTTTGAAGTTCTTGTCGAGAAATACATCTCTCTAAAAAATTAGACCCTGGGAATGCTCATTTCCCACTCCTAAATTGTTACCATTTTACTTCTGGATAAAAAGCTTATATTTGGTAAAAAATTATCAATCCTATATTAAACATTTCGAAAATGGCCAAATATTCAAGAAGAAGATTTATTCAGAGTTCACTGGCTGCAACAGCCGGTTTAGCCTTTTTACCATGGACAAAAGGACTTGCCATGGGAGCAAACGATATCATCCGTATTGGTTTTATTGGTCTTGGACAACAGGCTGTAAATTTATTCAACGGTTTCAGCAATATTAAGGGTGTTGAAATAGTAGCAGGTGCAGATTGTTATGGAATAAAGAACCAGCGGTTTGAAAAGCTTGTGAACGAGTTTTATAAATCGAAAAACAAGTCGGTTAAAGTAAAAACCTACAAGGATTACAGGAAAATTATCGACAGAAATGATATTGATGCAGTTGTAATTGCTACTCCTGATCACTGGCATGCTCTCCAGGCAATTGATGCTTGTGATGTGGGTAAAGATATTTACATGGAGAAGCCCATTACCTTTACCATCAAGGAAAGTATCAAAGTTGCAAAAGCAGTTCGCAAGAACCACATTGTTTTTGCTACAGGCAGCCAGCAACGGTCCGACAGCAACTATCAGCATGCTGTAAATATGGCACACCGGGAGGCCTTTGGCAAGCTTAAAAAAGTTAATGCATATGTAGGCCCCGGCCCTGACCCCTACGACCTGCCACAAGAAGAGATCCCTTCGGATCTGGACTGGGATCAATGGTTAGGGCCAATGCCGTATGTTCACTATAATTCAAAACTGAATCCGCCCATCAGCCTTGACCCACCTTCGAATGAAACGTTTTGGGCGTGCTGGCGATATTACAAGGAAACAGGGGGCGGATTTACCTGCGACTGGGGCGCGCATAATTTTGATATTGGACAGTGGGCATTAAAAAAGGAACGGAGCGGACCGGTTAAGGTTATTCCACCGGGATACAAGGGTGCGGAATACCTGACTTTTGTTTACGACAATGGAATTGAAATGACCAATGAACCCTACGATGAAAACAAAACCAGGGGAGTGAAATTATGGGGTGAAGACGGATGGATTGAAGTTAGCCGTGGCAAAATTGCTGCTTCTGATGAATCATTGCTTCCTGAAAAGGAGGAGGTTGACGCTGGCAAGTACGAAAAAGCATCGAATCATCTTGAGAACTTTATTGATGCAGTACGGGCCAGAATAGATCCTATTGTACCCGTTGAGATCGGCCAGCGTACAGCTGCCTGCAGTATACTTGGCAATGTTGCTTACGAATTACAACGCCCGGTTGCCTGGTCACCTGAAGAGCAATACTTCATCAACGATCCGGAAGCTGAGAAATTCTATCACAGAGCGTACGAGAATGGTTATAAATTGTAAGAGTTAAAGTTTGTTGCAGATCAGACAGATTGAAAAGAATAATATATTTCTCATAAAGAAGCAAAGATATGCGCCTTTTGATTACTTCTTTGCGTTCTTTGCGAGAAACATAAACAAAATCTAATTTCATGAAATCCATATCAAGAAGGAATTTTGTAAAAACAACCATGGTTGCAGGTACAGGTACATTATTGATGCCCGATGTAGTTCTTGCAGGAGAAACAGAGGTAGAAGAACCCACATTAATGGGTAAAAAGGTGCTGTATGTATACGGCGGATGGGAAGGACATGAACCTGCCCAGTCTGTTGATATATTCGTTCCCTGGATGAAATCGGAAGGTGCGGAGGTTATTGTTTCTGACACACTTGATTCTTACCTGAATGAAGAATTGATGAACTCCCTGGATATGGTAATTCAGATCTGGACAATGGGCGAAATTACAAGGGAACAGGAACAGGGCCTTTTGAAAGCAGTTAAAAGCGGTGTTGGATTGGCTGGCTGGCACGGAGGTATTGGAGATTCCTTCAGGAAAAATGTGGAATACCAGTTTATGGTTGGTGGCCAATGGGTTGCTCACCCGGGAGGAATTATTGATTATACTGTCCGGATTGCAAACCAAAAGGACCCGATTACAAAGGGCCTGGAAAACTTTGACATGCATTCCGAACAATATTTCATGCACATCGATCCAAATGTGAAAGTGCTGGCTACCACTGAATTTTCAGGGGAACATGCATCCTGGATCGACAAATGTGTGATACCGGTTGTCTGGAAAAAGTACTACGGCAGTGGACGGGTTTTTTATTCATCACTCGGCCATGTTATGGCTGATTTTAATGTAAAGGAAGCATTGGAAATTCAGAAACGTGGAATTCGTTGGGCATCGGAAAGTAAATACCATGCAAAAGAAGATTGGACGAGTTCGGTATATCGATAGTTTTCTTATTCCTTAACCACCTTTACCCGGTATACAGCTCCAAGATCATTTGTTAGTTGAATAAAATACATGCCCGATTTATTGTTCTTCAGATCAAATGAATAGGTGCCTGAATGATTATCAATTTCACCTTTATCCACTACATATCCATTTGACGATAAAATCCAGTATCTGAATTTATTGCCCTGGGGCATTGAAATGAATATTGTTCCATTGGAAGGAACGGGAAAAGCTTTGAGATCGAAGTTGTCAGAGATACGATGGGTTGTACTGGTAAGATCGTTGCAACCCACTACACTGAATTCGGCCGCAGAAGCCCATGCATTACCATTAACTTCAGATAATCCCACCAACCTGAAATACCTTCCTATTACCGGAGAATCAAGTTCTATGGTTTGAGGGGCAGCTGTATTCTCAAATTCCCCGGTACTGACCGGATCACCCCAGGAAAAAAGATTGTCGCTGATGTATAATTCATATTCTTTGATTCGCCCATTTTGGCCATCCTGTCTGTTAAGGTAAATAAATTTAAATATTTTATACATTTCACCAAGGTCAACCTGTATTTCGTGCGGATATGGATCAGAACCGGTGCTCCATTGTGTATGCCAGATTGTTGATGGATCGTCATCAAAGGACATAACCGCCAGACCCGGATAATTAATCTCTTCACTATCTACATACATTAACTCCCAAATGTCTTTTGGAACTTCAGCAGGATTACTGCAGTCCTCAATTGATGGGCAGGTAGTAGCTGTTATCATATCAGCCATATACTTCGAATAAGTTTCACCATTTTTCGTAACTGTAAAATTAACACTGTAGGTTCCGGGCACCCCCAACACTACCTTCGGGTTCCGAATCTGAGGATCGCTGATGTAATCAGGTTCCGGGTCAATAGCCCATTCCCAGCTAACATCTTCATGGTTCATGATAGAATGGTCATCAAAATATAAGGTATCCGTCATACAGTTGTAAAAAGACTTCTCGATCCATGGATTGATCATGGGAGTAAATTCCGTTTCCTCCAGTGGTGATTCCCATACACCTGCATTTCCGGCAACCCTTAGTTTACTATCTCTAAAAAATGGCAAGGCAATATTCACCGACTTTCCTGCAGGATAATTATTTCCAAAATCCTCCCAATCATCCATTGTTTCATTCCTGTAATAAACCTTTGCAGGTTGGCCGTTTTTTGAATTGGTGAACAAATAGACCAGGTCCTGTTCGTCACCAACAGGTTGAATGACTAAGCATTTTGTATATTCTGAAAGGCTTCCGGTCCAGTCCTCCCATGTGTCGCCTCCGTCAACCGAACGAAATACCTGGCCTAAGTCGGCAGACCATGTTCCATTTTGAAGGCAGGCATAGATTTTATTTTCATCAAATGGGGAGATAGCAAGGAAAAGTTTTCCTTTCCAGTAGGAATTTCCATACTGACCGCTTGTAAGTGATGGTTTTAAAGTCCAGGATTCACCTCCGTTTTCACTCTTGTACAATCCATAACCTACCACATCTGCATAAATTACATTGGGATTGCTATAGCTGATCTGTAAATAACGTACTTTATTGCCAAAGTCGTGAAGCAGATCATAGGTAACGCCCATATCAACACTTTTCCAAAATCCATTTCCTTCACCAAGATAAATTGTTCCCCAAAAGTTGGGATGAAATACCATGTTGCTTCTTCGTCCGCCATACTCATCCATATTGGGGTACTTGCTGAATATAAAACGACCTTCAGGTTCACCTTCTGCTGTCGGGGGCAAAATCCATCCGTTTCCCAGATCATTAAAGGCTACATGCCTGCTCTTGCCTTGCAGTACCCAGCCTGTAGGTGATTCGGCTCCTCCCATACGAAGAGCTTTGGGTTGATAAAAGTCAGCAATAGCCGTATTTCCGTTATGGTATCTTCCTCCAACAACAAGATCTTCATTCCATCCCTGGTCGAATCCCCACATATCAGAACCGATCAATCCGTTGTTCCTGGCTTCCCAGTTGGAAGTTGATGTGAAATTATCGGTGCTTAAGTTCATTCCACCATCCGTTGAAACCCAGGTATCTCCTGCCGGTAGGATTTTCATGTCCTGAATATCAGGGTGAATGGCAAAGTTTCCGTAATACCCCCCGATGGCTACAAAATTTTGTCCGCCATTTTGTGATTTAAAAAGGGTTGTTGTACCTGCAAATACCAGGTTCTCATCAATAGGTGAGATTTCAAGGATCAGGTCGAAATAACCCTGACCGTTGTTCATTTGAAATGCAGGTGTTTGTCCGGTTGCATGCAGATTCCAGTCCCAGGTACTCCCTGAATAAGTGCCTTTATAAAGATATGGTGTGTTATCAGCACTGAGCATAACAGTCAGAAGAATATTTGGATTTGCTGGTGTAACTGCCAGTAAACCACCGCTTGATTCAACGATGTTGGCAGGGAAACTGGATTGGGGCTCAAAAACATCTCCGCCGTTGGTTGACATTACAATAGCAAACATCCCGCCTATCCTGGTTAAGGCAAAAATGGTGTTATTATCATCCGGTTTAATATCAATATCCCATGAAGGCAGATCCCAGTTTTTATCCCATGACAATCCACCATCTGAACTTATGAATATACCATCATTCGAGGCGGCAAGAATTTTTTCCGGATTAAAAGGATCGATCTTTAGCCTGCTTGGATTAAAAAGTTCATCTGTTTCAAGCAGTGGAGCCCAGGTGTACCCCCCGTTGGTTGTTTTGTGAACCTGGTTTCCGGCAGCCACATAAACTATATCAGGATTGGCCGGATGAATAACGGTTGCAGTTACTCCTCCTCCAAAATAATAATCCGGGGAGGAAAGCTGCCAGCTCAACCCTTTGTCGATTGATTTATTGACAAATCCTGTTTCAGTCCCGCAAAAAATAATGTTGTTATCTGTTAACGATACATCGAAGGAATAAACGTTCACTTGCCAGGGACAGGCATCGGGTATTTGAGGTGATCCTGATTCATTTAACCAGAATGTTTCTTTAGGGCCTAAAAAAGTCCAATCAGAATTGGTTTTCTTATTTGGAGCACTTTGGATTACAGAATTCAGCTGAGATTGCCTGATCCGTTTATAATATTCATTCAGATCAGGAATTTGTATTGTACCATTATCCAGAATAAAGGGTTCAACAGCACGACGCCACATTTTAAAATAGCGAATTTCCGGACTTTTCTTTTCCGGATGATTTTTTATGTAAAAATCAAATTCGTTGCTAATTACAAAATAATTAACAGGGTAGTGATAGAGCATCTTTGCCCAGGCAGGCATTTGTGAGCTGTAAGCAGGCTTGTAGCTTCTAATTACACCAGGTATTTCATCATAAGGTGTAAACTGATCCTGGGCAGTAGTATTTCTCGTTATGACACAAAAAACCAGGATAACCAATGGTATTATAAAATATCGATTCAATAATTTGAAATTTAATTCAGGGTTCGAAAGTAAATTAAATAATTCAAAATAAAGATTATTGGAATTTTATTTTGGAGTTTTATATATCATTCCCCTCACACAACCAGTTGTGAACACTGTGAGATAGATCATTATACAATTTATCAAATAATATAACGTGCCTGCATTGCATTATTTTATAAATTTGATGAACTAGTTGAAACAATAAACCAAGTTATAACAAAACCATTCTTATACAGATACTTAAAAAATTTATAATAAAATAACACCTCAAGTATTTAGTGGTTTTTAGTCAATAATGTTATTGATAAGTTAATATTTAAACAAACTTATTATGGTATTATGAAGGGTGGATTAATAAAAGCAGATTATAAGTCACTTATATTTGAATTCAGAGGGTATAAAGTTATGATTGATACAGATTTAGCAACACTTTATACAACAGAAACAAAAGTATTAAAGCAGCAAGTTAAAAGAAATCTAGACAGGTTTCCAAAAGATTTTATGTTTCAATTAACAAAAGAAGAAAAAGAACAACTGGTCACAAATTGTGACCGCTTGCAGAACCTAAAACATTCTAGTGTTTCTCCTATGGTATTTACAGAGCAAGGTGTTGCCATGCTTTCATCGGTGTTAAGGTCCAAAAAACCATTTCAATTAATATTGAAATTATGAGAGCTTTTGCCAGATACAGAGCTATTTTGATTGAAAATGAAGATTTACGTTCAGAGATAAGAGCTATGGATGACAAAATCAATAAGGGTTTAAATTATTACTTGAAAAAATTGATGCTTTACATCAGAAAAGATTATCGGAGACACGAAATAAAATAGGTTATAGAAGCTACGATAAGGATAAATAATCAAACTTTATGTTCAAGAGAACTAACTGTTTATCATTTGATATCCCTCACTAAACTGATTAGCCTCAGCCTGCTGGAAACAGAAGCATGGTCCAGATTTTATCCTCACCGACTACACCAGGATCCTGACGGTGTCCTCACCGTCAAGTTTGTAAAGTTATCAGGAAATAGTGAGAATAGTTACTCTATTTATCACTCAGTATCCCTTCACACAACCAGTTGGCCACAGCCTGCCGGTTGTCTTCAATAATAAATCGTTTCTGATCACTTGTATTCCGGATGTTTCCAAGTTCAGCATAAACGGCTACCGGGTAAGTTTCTCTGAGCATATGCAGGTTACGGGCCTTTACGGTTCCTGAATACCCCCGCCCTTTCTGGTGCTGGTCATACTTTTTCTTAATGGTATTCCTGAGGGTAGTTGCCATTGATTTTCCTTTTTTACTTTTTGGGCTGTGATAAAAGAACATGTCGATGCGTTGTCCTTTTCCCCTGGAATCTACATGGATAATGATAGCCCTTTGTTTTTTTACCCCTTCCTTTTTATGTTTTTTAAAAAGCTTGTTCACTGAACTGACCCTTTGATTGAGCCGCTTAACCTGGTTCAGGGGGATGGTCTGGTTCATATAACAAACTTCATCTTTGTCAGCTTTTAAGTAGGATGCTTTGCGAATACCGTCATTTTTGTCCCTGGTGATCATATACACGGTAGCGTTGTGTTCGAGCAGATTCCGGGCAAGCCGAAGCGAGATATCATAGGCATATTCATCTTCACAGAGTGTATGTCCTCCATAGGTAACCACAGCTCCCGGATCTGGGCCACCATGGCCTGCAACCACGTAATAAACATGGCCGGTTAGTTTATTGGATTTAAGCTCAACATCTTCATATTCTTTGCCAAAAAGTGGAAAAGTTCCCTTGAGTTTTGAGGCCCCGGGATCTGAAGTCTTTGCAGTTTTGCCAGACTCAGGTAACTTTTCTGGTACCCAAAGGATATTGTCTTTTCTGTAATCACCCTTTTTGATACCTTCAGCAACCATTCTTTCGTTGTACTTCTGGATCATTACCGCATAATCGTAATCCACTATACCGATTGTTGTCCGGATACTTTTACCATTGTATTTGTATACCTTGATGGGCAGCTTGTACGATTTGTCCTTAAACAACGATAGCTTTGAAAGGCTGTTAATCTCTTTGAATTTCTTCAGGTTTTCATTGGACCGGTCCAGGCCATGCCTTTCCAGGTAGGCATAAGCTCCTTCGCCTGACAGAAGTTTAGCGGAAAGGTATTCCCCGTTTTGTGCGGTTAAACTATATGATATAAATAATAATATGATGAATAATCCGGTTCTGATCATGATTGTTTACTATCCTTAATTAAAAGATCGCTGTATGAAACAGCCACAAGATCTTTTTCTTTAATACCCAGCAGTTCAATGTATTTGTCGCATTGTTGCTGCAACTTTTCTTTTCCGATTTTCCCGTCAAGATCGATGGCTTCTATCTCGACAAAACTTCCCAGCCCTTTTACATTATCAATATGGAATTTTATATTATTGATAAAAAAGATCTTTCGTTCCTTATCTACAACGGTTAAAATCCCCAAAGAATTTTGTAGCAATTCTTTTAGCTCCGGACCGGGATGAGGTTTGTATAAATTGACATTGGAAGTTTTCGGGCCGCTCTGGTTATTCCTTTCGTAATAAATCAGGGAATGTTCTATGTTCCCTTCCCTAAGCTTCATTCTTCCCGAGGGTACATTGAAATAGGTATCCACCTGGTGATCAAGTCCTTTAAAGGCCGCATTGTTATTCATCAATACCGATTCGAATTTATCGGGATTGCTGCACCTGGCCTTAATTTCAACATTTATAAAACCCATGCATCAAAAATATTTTTATTTAGAACTATTTCGGATAAGGAAATGGGTAAGATATTAAAAGGGTTATGAACAAAGATAGTTTCGGACCTGCTGCCGATGGGTGGGTTTAGGATTTGTCCTAATAAGTTAACCATCATCTTATATGATCTTCTAAGCCTTATATGGCTCAAAATCACAATCATATAAGGCATAGAGGGACATATTAGAGAAGTTTGAATAGTCGACTTGAACCCAATATTTCTATTGTTCTGAAGTGATTATTTCAATGGCTTTCTCCATAATATCATCAATTCCCAGGGCTTCATTTTCCGGATCCATCCATATGGTAATATCCGGCGGAACTCCATTCTCCCAGTTATCACCATCAGGTGAAAAAGTTCTTGAGGTAGAAAACCGGTAGCCCCAGCCATTTGGTAGTTCGAATCCTGCAGGAGCTCCAAGTCCTCCTCCAGTTGTATCACCCACCTGAATTACATGAGGAAAAGCTTTCATGGCCAGGGTAAAAAATGAAGTAGCGCTGTAGCATCCACGGTT
The DNA here is from genome assembly GCA_964421215.1 of uncultured Bacteroidales bacterium. Classification (GTDB taxonomy): domain Bacteria; phylum Bacteroidota; class Bacteroidia; order Bacteroidales; family JAADJA01; genus JAADJA01. Next base: position 24,797 of record CAYQWA010000029.1, read on the forward strand.
GGTAAGCAATATTACTTTGCCTGTGTACTGCTTGCTTCCTCCGGGTTCCATGTTTACTTTCGCCACATCACCAAAGTCTTCATATCCGGGACCGTTCTTCAGGATTGACGAATAAACAAACCGCTCTTTGTCGGCGAACCGGGAACCGATCTTATAGATATTGGTAACTGAGCCACCACCGTTGCTACGCATGTCCAGGATGATCCCGTCCGTGTGCCACATGCTGGCGATCACAAAATCGATATCTCCGTTTTGTATAAAATTGGAAAAGCTACCATAGTAGATGTATCCAATCTCATGGCCATCCCGCTCAAAACTTGTATTGACCAAAGAACCGGTAATTCGGTAATCCCAGCCGATGTAATTGTCCTTTAGAAGTCTCCAGTTAAAATTGTCAGGTGCATAATAGGTAAATGAATATCTTGAAATATCAAAAGGAGAGGTCAGGTTAACATGGCCATCTTTTAACTCGTTCAACATATTGCCGAGGATGTTAAATAGTTCATAGTCGCTCATACCGTCATAGACCTGAGGCCGGTATTCATCATAGACATTGTCCCAGCTAATGTTTTTGTATTCAAAAAAGGAATATTTTTCATTGGCCGTATTCCAAAGGCTTTCAAAGTTAGATAGCGGATTATCGTCAGGTTCCTGTTCCATCAGGATCTTCTGACAGGAAACAAGACTTAAAATGAGGAATAAGGTCAGGATCAGAAAGACCGGATATTTTTTCATTGGGCAATTGGTTTTTGGTTAAACTTAAAAATAAATGAAAATAAAAATCCCTGGTAAGCCGACTGAACTTTATTGTATCCGGGATTGTAGTGATAAAAATTCCAGATATAGCTCAATTTCAACATGTTTTGATTATGAAGGATGTAATAGAGTTCTGTTTGAGACCTTAAGTTGAGGGGAACGAAAAAACCTGTATCTGTATTATCGGGAGTGATGCTGGCCTGCAGTTCCGGATCTATAAAATTTGTGATGGTGACAAAGGTCGGGCGAACCAGGTAACTTAATACGGGTGTTGAAAGTTGCCAGCTTAAGCGAAGGTCCCTGTCACGCCGGTTAAATTTCATAAACCATAGCTTTACCTTTTTTGAACTATAACGTAATGGAAGTTCAAAACGGGTAGCTACCCCGATCCCATTGTAGTTGTCAAAGTTCAATGCTGAATTTCCGTATTTGTAATTGATCCGGAAATGTCCGTTGATGTTAAACTCCGGTCCTACATACCAGTTTATTCGGTCATTCGCGAGCTTTTTGACATTAAACAGGATATTGAACCGAAGGGAAAGAAAGAAGCTGGTATTGGTCGGATCATACCATGGTGTAGATGTTCTGGTCCGGAGCGATCCGAAACTAAAATCCGATTCCAGCGTCTTGATGATCTTTTCAGAATGCACCAGATAATCGAGTTTTGCGGCCGGAAATTGTAAACCTTTATAAAGGAGTGGAGATGTCGCATTATCAATCACATGGATATAGGACGAACCCAGTCCTAATCCCAGGTATTTGTCCCGAGCTTTCCGTTCTGCTTTTTTTTGAGCTCTTAATTCCTTCTTGTTTTCCTCCTGGCTACTACCAGAAACAGAAAACAACAAAGCAATAGAAAAAAGAATAATTCTTCGCATAAAAATGTTGGTTTGAAAGGGTAACAAAATTAGGAAATAATGGTTGACGACTCCTTTATAAGTTAAGCAATGCAGCTTCAAATTCAAAATATTCTGACAGTGCCTTTCGGCTGAAGCTTGTAAGTCGTTTAGTGTCACGTATAGTACAGTAATTTGTTTGAGTGTATTTTTTGATCTCCGTTAACATTGTTTCGAGAAAATGATCGCCCGGGAACAGTTTGTTTATCAGGCCAAGCTTTAGGGCTTCCTTACCGTTTATCTTTTCTGATAGCTGGACTTCCATCACCTTAGAGTGGTTCATAAACTGTCCGAGCAAAATTGGCAGACCTCCGGATGGATGAAGGCCGTAGCGATTGTGAATCATTGATAAAACAGCATCCTCGGTGGCATAGCGGAAATCCGCTACCAAAGCTGCTCCAATGAAAGGTGTTACAACAGTACCCTGAATGCCACAGATTACAAGCTTTTGAAGTTCCGCGATCTTACGAATTAACTTGTTCAGCACATTGATCTCCCTGAAACGGGTGTTACGCTCACAAAATCCCGGGGCTTCGTTTTCATCATTCTTCGTATCCTTTGCTAATATCCGGTTTATAAAAGAATCATACTGTTCATTAGTAAGGCTGTTGGGATCATTATAATACACAAGCGCCTTGATCTTCGGGTTGTGGTCAATGATGTCAAAAAACTCAAGAAGCTTGTCACTCAATTGTATATCGACAATAAACTCAAATACTTTCTCCTTGATCTTTAATACGGCAACTTCGCCGGAAATTGATGCATCATAAAATTCGTTTGAAATCTGGGTGTTCATATACTGTTGTTTTTGACTTTAAATGTAAGAATTATTTGGGGAAATGCCTGATACTTCACTTGAATTTTTCTTTTTTATCCAAATTAAGTGACTTTAATGGTTTTTTATTGTCCATATGATTGACTCCATAGCACAAGGTGATTTAAGATCGCAGACCATGAAAAGTTAAATTAGCTTGTATTAATAAGGTAGACCTGTAAAAAATATTGATTGTAAAACAGTTTTTACCTAGATTAAACTACAGGGTTGAATAATAACCCTGAATATCCGTTTGTTTTCGAGGGGAGGAGGTAAAAACCCTTCCCTCTTTTTTTATCCCTTTGCCAATTGTTTGATTAATTACACCATTGGTAGATTTTTTAAATTTATTCGTTGATAATATTAGTCTAGTCCTAAAGAACAATTTTACCTTTGCTTGGTTATTAGTAATATTTTAAGCGTTAAGTAGCAATGAGAAATTATATTATATTAGCAATTGGGATACTATTTTCGTTCAATACTATCGCCCAGCGTCCTGGAGGAGGACAAAGAGACTTTTCGAATATGCCGGCAGAAGGTGTTGTCAGCGGGATAGTGCTCGAGCAAGGAACAGAAGTGCCAATGGAATACGCAAATGTTGTATTGTACAGCATGAGGGATTCTTCGATCATTGCAGGAACGGTTACAGATGAGAATGGCCGTTTTAAGCTGGAAAAAGTAAGGTACGGTAGAATGTATGCCATCACAAATTTCATAGGCTATGAAAAGACCTATACCAATAATATAAAAGTTACACCAAAAGCCAGGGTAGTCGACCTGGGAACAATTTACCTGAAGCCGGCAAGTACCACCATAGAAGGAGTTGAGGTGGTTGCTGATAAAGCCCATGTGGAATTCAAGATCGATAAAAAGATTGTCAATGTCAGCCAGGATATCATGGCACAGGGAAGTTCGGCGGTTGAGGTCCTGGAAAATACACCCAGTGTTCAGGTGGATATTGAAGGCAACGTAACCATGAGAGGTACATCTAATTTTAATGTACTAATTGATGGAAGGCCCAGTGTGTTAAAGGGAAGTGATGCTCTGCAACAGATCCCTGCCAGCAGCATCGATCACATTGAGATCATTACCAATCCTTCTGCAAAATACGACCCGGATGGAGTTGGAGGAATCATTAACGTGGTCCTAAAAAAGCAAAAAAGTCCTGGTGTGAATGGTGTAATCAATGCCTCAATTGCATCAGGAAATAAATACAAGTTTGATGCTCTTCTAAATTACCGGTCGAAATCTTTTAATGTTTTTGGTGGGGTAGATGTCAATTATCGTGAGTTTTCCATGGAAGGACATTCCGAGTATGAAACATACTTTGATGATACTACTAACTTCAGGGACTCGGAACGTGAAGGAAAGATGAACAGAGAAGGATTTGGTTTAAAAGCAGGAATGGATTATTTCCTGACTGATAAATCAACGATAACTTTATCAGGTCGTTACGGAGGTTACGGGTTTGGCAGGGATTTTACAAGTACTACAGCATTGTATTCCTTACCGGAATTAAGGGATGAATTTACAAAATCAGAAAGTGAATCAAGCAGGGATGGCCGGTACTATAGAGTAAATCTGAACTATGTTACAAAGTTTGATAACAACGGACATAAGCTCGAATTGTTAGGATATTATTCCAACAAAACCGGTGATGACTGGGAAGAACAATTTGATTACGAAACAGATGAGGAATGGCTTAGTATTGATGAATTCCCCATAACTATCAAAACCACTGAGGATGAAGTCAGCAATGATTACCGTGTAAAGGCGGACTATACAAAACCCATGGGTGAAGAGGGAAAATTTGAAGCCGGTTACCAGAGCCGTTTAAATTCCGAAACAGAGAAATACATTTTTGAAGACTTTGATCATGATCTGGGCGAATGGGTTGAGAATGATTTGTATACCTCAGAAGTAGATTTTAAAAGAAACATACATTCGGTTTATTCCACCTATTCAAATACATGGGGAAGTTGGGGCTACCAGGCCGGACTTCGTGGAGAGTACACCGACAGGGAGATCAAAAATGTAATGTCGACCGACGAATATGTGATCGACAGGTTTGATTATTTCCCATCTATTCACCTTTCCAAACAATTTGAAGGCGACCACCAGGTCCTTGCCAGCTACAGCAGGAGAATCGACAGGCCCCGAGGAAGAGAGCTTGATCCCTTCCTGAACTACTGGGATGAATACAATGTTCGTCAGGGAAATCCAGGTCTTGAACCCGAATACATTGATTCCTATGAACTTGGTTACCAGAAACGTATAAATAAATCATTTATCTCTTTTGAAACCTATTACAGGATCAACAAAAACAAGATCACCCGGATCAAAACCCTTCAGGACGACGGAGTTATCTTACATACCTATCAAAACCTCAATAAGGATTTTGCGCTGGGAATGGAATTGATGATAAATGCTGATATTGCCAAATGGTTTAACCTCAACGGAAGTGTAAATGTATTTGATTACCGCCTGGAAGGCAATGTTGAGAATGAAGATGTCTCCGTTAGCTCCACCAACTGGAACGGACGGATCAATGCAACCTTTAAAATAAGAAGTGATTTCAGGGCACAGTACACTGGATTTTACAGGGGACCTTCGGTTACGGCGCAAGGAACCAGAGAAGGGTACTTTGTTTCCAATATTGCGGTCAGAAAAGATTTCTTTGACAGAAAATTTAATGCCACGCTTTCAGTCAGGGATGTATTTGCAACGGCAGTAAGAGAATATACCACTGAAGGCAATGGATTTTATTCCTATGATTATTTTCAAAGGGAAGCCCCGATCATTTCACTCAATCTTTCCTATATGATCAATAATTATAAAAAGGAGAGAGACAAAGGCCGGAATGGTGACGAGAATGGAAATGGAGATATGGAGATGGATATGGAAATGTAGTTCGAAGCTTGTCCGCCATCCGGCGGATTCCGTATTCAGAGTTCCGGGTTTCGGGTTCCGGGAATGCCATTCCAACCCACTTAGAGGTTAGGAACCGCTTAGCGGATCCGCCAGCAACTCTGCCCACAAAACATACCCCGCATCAGTAAGGTGGACTCCGTCGTAGGTATAGGTGGTATCCATTTCACCGGCATTATTCAGAAATTCCGAATGCAAGTCAATGTAATTCAACTGAGCATCTTCCTTGCAATATTCCGATAGTTTCCGGTTCATTTTATAAACGGTCGTATTGATGTCATTGCCCGACAGCAACCTGGCTTCATTGACCGGCAGGATGCTTTGAATGTAGCAAACTGTTCTGGAGGATTCCTCCCTAATGCTGCTTATAATCTTCAGGATGTTATCATACACCCTTTCCGGATCAAATCCCTGGTACAGATCATTAATGCCGATCATAAGAAAGAGTTTTGCCGGTTGGGCATTGGTGATCTCTTCCAAACGGTACAACACATGATCGGTCATATTGCCGGACATTCCACGATTACGTAAATCATTTCTTCCAAAATGTTTAACCAGGTCAAAGCTCTCTGTTAGGCTGTCACCAAGAAAAACGGTGTCGGTGGATTGTATGGGGTTGAAATCTAACATATGGGTTGGCAATGATACGAAAAATGCGGGAACCTGCCTACGTTAAAGATTCGGCAGACAAATAGTGTATAAAAAACCGCATAGCGGTTTTGAACCGCTTTGCGGTTATAAATAATAATCAGCGAAAATCTGCCCGATCTGCGTCATCTGCGTTCCAAACAGCACCAAATAAAAAAATCCCCCACCACAGGCAGGGGACTCATTATTCCAATATCTTAAATACTATTCCTCTTCAGGAAGATTGAAAAACTCGTCCCTGTTAACGAACATACGTTCAAATAGTTTGCCTTTATCTCCGCTGTATTTTGAGTCGGGGATAAGTGAACTTGTGATCAGGAATTTGTGAGTGGTATCCGATGAAGGATAGGCCCTTAATTCTATAGGGAAGGTGTTGTTTCCTTCAACAATAAGGGTATGTGAAGGAACATCGCTTAATGCAGAATTTTCATCAACAAAATTGTTGCTGGTTAGCCTGGCATATTTTTGCAGGTACCTGGCAGTTTTAACGGAATCGGCTTCAGCACCATCCAAAAACCATTTGCCATTCTGGTTCATTATGGTGAAATTATCATTCTGTGGGTATTTGAATGTAATTTTCGTTATATCCTCTTTTTTGAGAGAGGCCAGTGTTTTGGCCCTGTAATTATTGATGTTGGGCTGAATGTTCATTTTCAGGAAACCTTCCACCACATAAACCACTTTTTCATCAACTGGCCTAACATGCGAAAACATTCTTGCACGTTGCTGTTGTTGGTAAGGATTTTGCGTTTGTGGTGCCTGGGAATAAGTGAATTTACCCAGGTAAAGGTCGGTAATAATATCATCGCCATCAAATAACTGTACCCTTGTAGCGGTAGAGTCAGTTACTTCCAGTTCAACCCATTTCGATTCATCTATGCCGGCCACACGTTCTGTTCTCATTCTTGCAAGTTCGGCCATAATGTTTTTAATGGAGGAAAGATCCGGCTTATACGAGATCCCACCTGATTCGAGCAACCAATCATTTCCGGATTTTGTAAAGGTAATGTTGTCTCCGCCACCCAGTTTCGGAATGATTACCATTTTTGTCACATCGGCTGTATCAATGGTAACCAACTCACTTTTAAAAGTCCGGTCTTCCTTTTTTGTAAATTCGGTAATGGCATAAAAACCACCAAGAATTACCAGTAAAATTATTAATGTCTTTGTATTTAAAAACTTTGAAAGCATGATTTCAATTTTAGATATTAGATTTTAAATTTTAGCTGTTGAACAAGATTTATAACAGACGAAATTCGTAAATCGTTCCCGATAGCTATCGGGATCGTAAATCGTTATTCGTTACACATATCCTTCTTCCATCCTTTTCACCCTGCGGTTCCTGCGTCGCTGCATTCTGATAATTCCAACGATTAAGATGAGGATGATCGGCAACAAGAAGTTTAACCACTTCAACAGGGCTTTCTTTCCATCTTCAACCTGGTCGAGTGGACGAGCAGTAATTCCTTTGGTTCTCAATTCGATCAGTCCTGTGTCATCCGACAACCAATCAATGGAATTCACCATCAGGTTAACATTGTCAGGACGTACCTGCTGTGCTTGTTGTCCTTCTCCTCCTACAGGGAACTGGGCATCGGAAATCAATACAATGTTGGAAATGGATTCACCAACAAGTTTTCCTGTGAGAACACCACCGATGGTTAAACCTTTTAACGGGAAGTCATTGGCAGCCCATTGCTTATTCACCTCAAAGTACATGGGTGTTGTTTTTGTTCCTGACTGTTCAGATGATTCAAGCAAGGAAACGAACTGGTTGGTTGTATCGCCGGTATAGGTTATTGAACTGGCAAACTGCACATTTACTTCTTCCAGTCCTTTGGTAACAGGGTGGTCAGCAAAAGTTTTGATCTTTGGAAGGTATGGAAAACGTACCTGCACCGGGAAAGGGAAATTGCCCTGTCTTACACCAACAGTATTACAATTTGCATCAATCACAAAGTTGCTTTCCACTACAAGTCCTTTGTTCATAAGCCAGCCTTCAAGGCCGGTTTCCACAGGACTTCCCTGAACAGTTGTAAAATCACCTTTAACCCTGTCCATGGCAATAAACAGGTTGCCACCTTCTGCAAGGTAATTGTCAAGGATCTGAAAATGGAATGGTGGAATACTATCCATAGGCCCTACAAGAGCAACTGTTTTGTATTTTCTAAGATCCGTATCCGGAGAATTCAAGTCCACAGGTTCAACTGAATACAGAACACTCATGGATTGCATGACCTGTGCCATGGACTGCAATGATGGGCTTCCATACCCCTGGATGATACCAATAAACGGCTTATCGGTAACGGTCAGTTTTTTTATGGCAGTTGATAAGTCATATTCCATAGCCGTTCCGGGCTGAATAACCGGAATAGGTTCTGTTACTTCACCCATCTGTAAAATAGCACCCATAAAGATCTTTTTCAGAACCACCTCGTCTTTTTCCCGCATATTCATTTGCATAGGATAAATGCCCGAACTGATGGCCTTTTGTTCAATGGCCTGATCTTTATTGGGATCGAGAAATTCATACAGGACCTTGCCTTTGGAAATGCTTGCATATTCGGTCAGCATATCTTTGAAATCCTGACGAGCAGCTGTATATTCCGGCGGCAGGTCTTCTGTAAAATAGGCAGTTACTGTGATGGGCTCATCCATTGCTCTTAAGATGTCTTTGGAAGCCTCGCTTAATGTATAGCGCTGATCTGCAGTAAAGTCGAGCCTGAAAAAGAACCTGTCGGATAAAAAGTTTACGACTACAAGTACTGCAATGATCAGTAATATTTGAACAGTTATTGATTTTTTGTTTTTCATTTTAAATCACCTTTATTGGTCAATGATTAGTTTCTTTTTTTCGCTAGATTTGCTTCGGTAAGGATCAATCCGAGGAAGATGATGGATGCAAAATAGACCAGGTCTTTTGAGTCAATCACACCTCTTGATACAGAATCAAAATGTGCTGATACACTTAGGAATTTAAGTGTTTGCCCGATAAATCCTCCGAAATTGCTTGAGAGCAATGAAAATATGATCTGGAAAAATATTCCGATAAATAAGGCAAGCAGGAAGCTAACGATCTGATTGTTGGAAACACTACTGGTAAATATTCCGATACTGATGTAAGCAGCACTCATTAAAATCAGGCCAAGGTATCCTGTTAATACGGCTCCATGGTCAACCGGCCCCAGATTGGCAACAGTAATATAATAGGGAAGGGTAAGGGCAAGTGCTATCAACACAAGGATTAATGTTGATAAAAATTTGCCCAGTACAACCTGCCAGTCGCTTACAGGTTTGGTTAGTAACAACTCAATGGTGCCTGCCCGGTTTTCTTCAGCAAACTGACGCATGGTAAGTGCTGGAATAAAAAAGAACAATGTCCAGTAAGCAATGCCAAAAAAGGATTGCAGACTGGCCTGCTTAACAAAAAAGACATCCGAACCGAACAACCATGTGAAGAATCCGCTAAAGCCCAGGAATGCAATAATCATGATGTAGGCCATAAGCGAATCGAAAAACGATTGCAGTTCGCGATTTGATATAGTCCAAATTTGTCTCATTTCTAAATAATTTTAAATTTTAAATTTTGAATGATGAATATTGTTATGCCATCATTTCACTATATTTTTTCTTGTGATGATTAGTTCATTGTAAGTTCACGGAATATGTCTTCGAGTTTTGTCTCGATAGGAGTCATCTCCGTGAGCGTCCATCCTTTACCAACACAAAGGTTGAATATACCTTTTCTTGAGGATAATTCAGGTTTACTTTGGATCTCAAAAGCATTTTCGGAATCCTTAATTAAATCAACAACGCCAATGGATTCCATCTTTTGAAGTGCCTCAAAGATTTCATTCTTGTCGCCTTCTTCGATTTTCACCTTAAGTATCTCTTTCCCTTCCGATTGTTTTCTAAGCTCACCGGCTGTTCCATCAGCGACGATCTTTCCTTTGTTGATGATCAGGATACGGTCGCATGTGGCTTCAACCTCTGCCAGGATATGTGAGCTGAGGATAACCGTTTTTTCCCTTCCGATCTTTTTTATCAGTTCCCTGATCTCTACGATCTGGTTGGGGTCCAGGCCTGAAGTCGGTTCATCAAGGATCAGAACTTCGGGGTCATGTATAAGAGCCTGAGCAAGGCCAACACGTTGTTTGTACCCTTTTGAAAGTTCATTGATCTTTTTGTGCTTTTCACCTTCCAGCCCACAAATGTTGATCATCTCAAGCAATTTGTCCCTTACTTTCGACTTATCAACCTTCTGAAGATTAGCTACAAATTTGAGGTAGTCTATCACCGGCATTTCACTGTAAAGAGGATTGTTCTCCGGCAGATAACCGATGTTCTGTTTTACTTCATCCGGATTTTCAGAAACCGAAAAATTACCTACATAAATATCCCCTTCATTGGGATTTAAGAAGGTCGTGATCGCTTTCATGGTGGTGGTTTTACCTGCACCGTTCGGCCCGAGGAAACCAAGAATTTCACCGGTTTTTACCCTGAAAGAAATATCATCAACAGCACGTTGTGCACCGTATTTCTTGGTAAGGTTTTCTACAACTATATCCATAGGTTCTAAAATTTTATGCAAAAAAAATAATCACTAAGAAAATTTCAAATTCGTTAATAATATTTTAACATTATTTAACAGCTGAACAATTCCGTTTTTATAATGCTGATTCTATATGTTTTAAGAGGTTTTAATCTTTGTCGTCATTCAATCTCAATGTATAGTAACTCGATAGTAACTAATTGTAATTTATTGTAATTCAGCTGCTTCATCTATTTATCTACTGCAAATTGCCTACTGCCTACTGCCAACTGCTCCTGCTCGTGCTACTACCTGATCCTCCTGTCTAGATCCCTCCGGGTATCTTTTGTTTTTATTGTTTCCCTTTTATCATAAAGCTTTTTCCCTTTGGCAACAGCAATTTCAAGTTTGGCCAGACCTTTCTCATTGATAAACATAAAAGTTGGAATAACTGTAAATCCCTTTTCTTTCACTTTAATAGCCAGTTTCTTTAGTTCGCGGGCAGTAAGAAGCAGTTTTCTGTCACGTTTGGGTTCATGGTTGTAATGAGTACCGTATTCATATTCTGCAATATGCATATTGATCACAAACAGTTCATGTTCTTTAAAATTGCAATACGACTCTGCCAGACTTACCTTTCCCTGCCGGATCGATTTGATCTCGGTACCGGTAAGCTGAATCCCTGCAACATACCTTTCAACAAGGAAATATTCGTAGGATGCTTTTCTGTTCTTTATTTTTATCTGGCTGTTCATGTTTAGTCCGAAGCCTGTCCGCCAACTGGCGGATTCGAAGTTCAAAGTTCGGGGTTTAGAGTTCCGGGTTCCAGGTCACAAATCTCTTGATTTAAATCTAAACCTGTCAACTCATTCACTCATTCACTCATTCAATCATTCAATCATTCAATCATTCAATCATTCAATCATTCAATCATTCA
>CAYQWA010000029.1:36406-45877 GCA_964421215.1 uncultured Bacteroidales bacterium
TCATTCAATCATTCAATCATTCAATCATTCAATCATTCAATCATTCAATCATTCATCCCCAAACAAGGATGGCAAAAGTATAAAAGAAAGTCGAAACTTTATTCCGGAGGGAAGAAAAAGAACCGGGCATATACCCAGGCTAAAGATTCCTTTGTTACTTCTCTGAAGCCATGGCTGCTTCTCCACCACCTGTCCTGCTCATAACTTTGGTTTTGAACTGCATAAATGCCAACTTCGAATTTATCAATCAGGGCTTTTTGAAAAAGTCTCTGACTTCTCCTGGAATGACATCCAAGTGACACCAGGTCGACGGAAGTAAAATCGGGGTGGTGTGATTGCAGCCAGTCATTCAGGGCAATAGCGCTGTAAAAGGTTCTGTCTTTTCTGATGTCATCCCTGGCAACAACAACAACAACTTTACTCATATCGAACCCAACTTTTTCGAGAGTTGCTGCCGAATAGGCACCGTCGTTTGCATACATATCCAGATGGGCACCTTTACTTCTTTTTTTACCAGTTAGCACCAGGTACTTATAATTTCCGTTGTTGAAAACCTTAATCGATTCCAGAATGGCATAGTCGGGGAGGTATCCTTCCACCACAAGGACATCTGCATTCATTGTGTTAACCGGCGCCAGAAATGAGACTATGGTTTTAACATACAATAAAATGAGAACAATAAAAATCACGAGTTTCAGAAGATGTCCGCGCCATGTGGCTACCCATTTCTCTTTTTTACGATACAATGCAAACCTTCCCATTGAAATTTTGTTTATTTTGTTGGCTTAAACCGATGTTTTATTTACATGCAAATATATGTATCCTGTGTGTAATAATATATAGCTGGGCATAATTTTGCCAACGAAAACATACAAAATAAAACAGCAGTAAATTAATGGATATAAATTCCTTGCGGAAAGAATACAAACGTGGTGAGTTAAAAGATGACTCAGTACATCCGGATCCTGTGATCCAGTTCAGGAAATGGTTTGACCAGGCTGTGCATGCTGATATCGATGACGTAAATGCTGTAACCCTCGCAACGGCTTCTAAAGATGGAAAACCGTCGGCAAGGATCGTTTTGTTGAAAGCATTTACTAATGAAGGATTTACTTTTTTTACCAGTTACGAGGGACGTAAAAGTCAGGAACTGCTTGAAAACCCGTACGCCTCACTGGTTATTTTCTGGAAAGAACTTGAACGGCAGGTAAGGGTTGAAGGGCGTGTTGAAAAAGTATCCACTAAAGAATCTGATAAATATTTTGATTCAAGGTCAGTTGAAAGCAGGATAAGTGCAATCGTGTCTCCCCAGAGCCAGGAAATTCCTTCCAGGAGATACATTGAAGAGTTGTGGATCAATAAATTAAAGGAATTGAATGAAAAAAAGATCCCCAGGCCTAAGAATTGGGGCGGTTACAGCACAATCCCTGAAAAAATTGAATTCTGGCAGGGCCGGCCCAACAGGCTAAACGACAGGATTCTATATACGCTGGTCGATGACGAATGGAAGATATCAAGATTGGCACCTTAAGAATGATACAGTACGGAGGTAAAGTGAAAAGGGTAAATAGGTGAATACGTTAATTCGTTAATACGTAAAAAGGTAAATAGGTATAGTGATGGATAGAAAAATCCAGTAGCAGTTTCATTCTTTAATTTCAAAGGCATTTCAATTGTAATTTTCATTGGTGGATCCAGGCCGTAGTTTGATAACTGATTAATAACAATTTCATATGGAATATTTTGTTTTCAATTGCTATAAATTAATATGCACTTCCGGGTAATGAACTTATTTATTTTAATACTTTAGCGACTCGAAACAAAAGTGTAATGCTAAAACCATTTTTTAATTTATCAAATAAAAAATCAAATCGAATGAAAACAAGAGTTGTAATGTTACTGGGTGGCCTCCTATTTACTTTTTTTGGATTTGCTCAGCTTGAAGGAGTTGATCTTGACCAGTTTATTACTGAAACCCAGCAAAGTTCATCGGCTGCTGATGAAATGAGAATAGTATGGTGGATCCCTGTTGAATTTTGGGACATTACATTCCAGAACGATCCGGCAACCACAAAGGAGCAGGCTGATCAAATTGTCGACCTTCTAAAGCCGTATACCATTTTTGCTGTTGTTGATGGAGAGATTGGTCCTTTTGGTGGTGTCACATACAAATCGGTCGAAAGTATCAAAAACGGAATTACCCTGATTGACAATGAAAACATTACTTATAAATCCCTGGATACTGAAAATCTGAATGCTGATGTACAAAACTTGATTTCTGCTTTCAAACCGATCCTGGGAAATATGATGGGGCAATTGGGGGAAAACATGCATTTCTTTGTATTCACCGATGAAAAGAATAAAAAGGAAAGGGTCTCCGATCCATGGGCAAAAGGATTTGTTCGTTTTCAATTGTATGAAGCTGAATACAAATGGAGAACACCCGTCGGCTCATTGTTACCATTAAAAGTTTGTCCTGAGGACGGGGAGAAACTAAAGGGATCATGGGATTACTGCCCCTGGCACGGAGAAAAACTAATTGATGCTGAGGAATAAGGAATATTTAAAAATTCCAATAAAAAAATTCCCAATTCCAATCCCGATAGCTATCGTACTCAAACTCAGAACCGGAAACCCGAATCCCAGAATCTGCTGGTGGGCGGACAGGCTTCGAACTTTGAACGCAGAACTTCTATATTACCGTTCCCTGATTCAACTCCACCGTTCCCTGATTTCTTCTTGGTATATGAACAACATTTATATAGCTTTATAAAATGATTTCCAAAACCCTGTCGGCATATTGGTTATACATAATACCCACTCGTATGCTGCTTGTTCGTAACCGGTTGACAGGGTTTTTTTTACACATTACCTGGTTATGAAAAAAGTTTACCTGCAAATATTAATATTCGCATTTTACCCTTCCATATTATTTGCAATAGATGTTTCCCCCGAAAAAGCAGCTTTAGTTGCAACAAATTTCTGTCTTGAAAAACGGACCGAAAAGGTCAGTGTTACCCAAATTACTCCAAGGTTTATTAATGGTGGGCTCGTGTATTATTGGATTGACTTATCAAATTCAGCATACATCGTGATATCCGGTGAAAGTGAAGCTTATCCCATACTTGCTTATTCATCCTCGGCCATTAACCAGATGAATGTTCCTCCTGCCTGCCAGGCCTGGCTGGATCATTATGCAAATCAAATTTTATACATCAGGGAGCATCAGTTGAAAGCCGATCAGGCAACTCGAGACTTATGGGAAAAATATTCTGATGAACCATTTATTACTGAAGAATATTGTAAGTCAAAAGGGGTAGAGCCGCTGACACATTCGAATTGGGGACAGGGAGCATATTACAACTACATGTGCCCTGAAGATCCTGAGGGACCTGGTGGGCATGCGATATCTGGTTGTGTGGCAATTGCCATGGCCCAGGTACTGTATTACTACCGTTACCCTGAATCAGGGGAAGGATCCTTAGGCTACAACTCAAACTATGGTTATGAATTTGTTGATTTTGAAAACACTAACTATATGTGGGAAGAAATGGTTAACCAGATCCATCAAATGGCTAATCCTGAGATTGCTGAGTTGGTTTACCATGTAGGAGTTTCAGTGGAGATGAATTATGGTCCGGGATCATCCGGTGCACTAACTCAGGATGCTGCAGATGCACTCAGGGATTATTTCATGTATGATGAAAGTATTCAATACATTTCCTTCTTTGACCTGGGGGATGCTTTTTACGATTCAGTGATGTACAACATAGACCAAAACCTGGTTGTGCTTTATCGGGGAGGCGACCTTGGTTCTTCTCATTCTTTTGTATGCGATGGCTACCAGGATAGTAGTTTCTTCCATTTTAACTGGGGCTGGAACGGCGGTTATAACGGCTATTTCTATGTTGATAATTTGCATCCGGGTTATTATGATTTTACTTTTAATCAGGGAGCTGTAATCAATATCTATCCTCGCGAAAATTATCCGGAATACTGCCAGGGAAATATAACTCTGGCTGCAAACAGGGGCACTTTTACAGACGGAAGCGGCCCTGAAAACTATCAGGATAATCAAAGTTGTAGCTGGATAATAAGCCCTGAAGATCCGGAAATTTCAGGCATTCAACTTTCCTTTACAGCATTTAATACAACAGTTGGGGATGTGGTAACAGTTTATGACGGACCTTCAACAGAATACCCGGTTTTAGGTCAATTCACAGGGGATGAATTGCCTCCTTTGCTGGTTTCTTCCGGTAATGAGATGTTAGTTGTTTTTGAATCCGATGAAGAAAATTCAGCACAAGGGTGGCAGACGGATTACCTGGCATATTCGGGACCTTTTTGTAATGAAAACAATGTGTTGCAACATTTTTCCTATCACTGGTTCAGAGATGGCAGCGGTCCTTATCATTACATCGATTTAACAGATTGCTGCTGGTTGATCGACCCACAGGGTGAAGAGTGGGATTCAATTTCATCTGTTAATTTGTATTTCCGGGAAATAACCCTGAGTTCGGGAGACTCTATATTCGTTTATGACGGTGAGGATGATTTTGCTCCACTACTTGGAAAGTACCATGGAAATGAATTACCCGATACCATCTTTTCATCCGGGAATAAGTTATACGTGAATTTTGTAAGTAATGAATCTGATCCCGGCGTAGGGTGGGTTGCTGGTTATACAGCCCAATTGCCTGTATATTGTAACGATACAGCTATGTGCTTAGATCAATCGGCGATCATTGAAGATGGAAGCGGAGATAAAAAATACGTTCCGAATTCTGATTGCCACTGGATAATTGATGTTGAAGATGCATCTTCAATCCGATTTGAATTCCTTGAATTTGACCTTGAGCATGGCTACGATCAACTTAAGTTTTATGATTTTTCCAATGATCAGCCCACCCTTTATTCTGTTTTTTGGGGACATGAAGTTCCTGAAGATTTTGAGATGAATACCAACAAAATACTGGTCTCTTTTTTTTCCGATCTGAGTGTGGAATATGAGGGTTGGACATTTGTGTACACAGCTTTTTCGCAAGGTCTTGTTGAGAATTCGCAGGGAAGCTTAATAAATATTCATCCAAACCCGGCATCAGAAATACTGCAAATTGATTTTAAATCAAAGGAACACAGGTTGGTTAATTTTGATCTGAGGGACATTAATATATCGCTGATGGATCAAGGCCTGTTAAATTTTACAAATACCAGCTCCTGCCAGCTGGATGTTTCAGCTTACCCAGCCGGTGTGTATTTTCTAAGGTTTCATTCTTCCGGATTAGACGTAATTCGAAAACTGGTTATATTTTAAATATTCAAAACAATGAGAGGTTTACTTTTTATCACAGGAATAGCAGTATCGATGAGTGCTGCATTTGCCCAGGAAAAGCCACCGGAGATCATCGATGATCTTGTCTCGATTCAGGCCGGGGATACAATAACCATTAACGTAATGGAAAACGATTGGTGCATGGAGGGGCATACCATGGAGATTATGAATATCTGGAGTGGAGATGGCGGACAAGTGTCTTTGGAGGATAGTACCATTACTTATGAATCATTCTTTTATTTCAAAGGCGTGGATACGGTCAGGTATATTCTGATGGACCAATCCAATGGACTTGCCTCCGAACAGGGTAACCTGGTGGTAACCGTTGATAATTCAGGAAGAGATACCTTGGATGTGAATAACATCAATGCATTAATTCAATCCTATGGGCTTCAATTTTGCGATGTAGCCGATTACAATGTATTATTTGAGGCTCCTGCAGGAAGTCAGAGAAACTCAGTATATGCATTTAACCTTTGGTTGGCAGGTCTTGATCCAAATAATAACCTTCACCTTGCAGCTGAACGGTACCGGCAATCAGGGGAAGACTACTGGAACGGGCCGGTGTCGGAAACTTATATCAATCAGCAGATTATTGATTATAACAAGGTTTGGTCTCTTACAAAAGATGATATTGACTTTCATAAGCAAAATTGGTGGCAGTCGGGTTATGAACCCATTGCGGATATTATAACATGGCCAGCTCATGGAGACATGTCTACAGGTCAGGCAGAACACCTGGCTCCCTTTAATGACGTAAACAAAAATGGAATTTATGAATGGGATAAGGGTGATTTTCCCGTAGCTAAAGGAGACAAAGCTTTGTTCCATATGTATAATGATGATTATGGAATTCATACCGAAAGCGGTGGTGAAAAACTAAAAGTGGAAATACAAAACCAGGTATATGGATTTGATTGTCCTGTAGATTCTGCCTTTCATAATTCCATTTTTTTTCATTATGATATCATTTCCAGGTCGGCTATCGACTATCATGATTTTTTTGTAGCCACATTTGTTGATTATGACCTTGGCTATCCATGGGATGATTTCGTTGGTTGTGATACCTTGTTGGATGCATTTTTTGTGTACAACGGAGATGACTATGATGAGGATGATTTTACAGGATATTCTCCTTTTTTAGGATACCATGATAAGCCTCCAGCACAGGCTGTTAGTTTTCTAAATACATCGCTCAATTCATTTATGGGATTTTCGAATTATAACGGACCACAGGGAGATCCTCATCAACCGGAAGAATACTACAACATTATGAAAGGATTATGGAAAGATGGTTCCCCAATTACCATAGGAGGAAATGGAACAGGTGGAACAGAACCAACCCGGTTCATGTACCCGGGAAATCCGTCCAATCAAGGGGATTGGACGGAATACAGTGCTAGTAATACACCAAACGATAGAAGGACAGTCGCTGCATGTGGTCCTTTTGACCTCAACAGCGGCGATACCATTAGGCTTGACCTTGCTTTTGTTTTTGCACGTGATTATCAGGGCAATTACCTCTCCAGTGTAGATTTGTTAAAACAGAGGATTGAAGATATTCGGTGGTATTTTGATAATGATTCCACACCCTGTGGCACACCCTGGTCAGGTATGAAAAAATATAATCCAGGATCTAAACGTTTGATATTAACTCCTAATCCGGTTAAAAATAAATTGAACGTTGAGTATGGAGGTAATTATAGGCACACAGGATATACGATTTACAACTTTTCAGGTAAGGTCATGATGGAAGATATATTACAACAAAATTCATACATTGATGTTTCCAGGTTACAGAAAGGGTATTACATTATACGAATTGAAACGAATGAAGGAACAGAATGTGCTAAATTTGTAATAATGTAAAATTTACGAATTGAAAGGTCTAAATATCCATATCGTACTTTTACTGCTTTTGGTCAGTTCAACACTCTTTTCTCAGAAAGAAGGGCTGAACTGGTATTTCGGGGTGAATGCAGGATTGAGGTTTCACACAGGAACTGCTGTTCCAATGACCAATGGTAAATTGTCAACTGTTGAAGGGTGTTCATCCATCTCCAACAGCGATGGCGACTTGATGCTTTACACAGATGGAATAACGGTATGGAACAGGCAGCATCAGGTTATGGTTAACGGGCAGGGCTTAAAGGGTAGCCCCGATGCTACTCAATCGGGTGTTATTGTTCCCGTCCCTGATGACTCGACCAAATATTATATATTCACAGTGAGTTCTCTTGGTGTGGGGCAACCTCCGGATGGTTTCCGCTACTCATTGGTGGACATGACCCTTGGAAACGGGTATGGGGGAATTGTTTCAAACAAAAAGAATAAATTATTGTCTTCATCAACAACGGAAAGGGTAACATCTGTTCATCATGTGAATGATTATGGTGTTTGGGTGATCATGCATGAATGGGAAAGCTCGAGATTCAAATCTTTTCTGGTTACCAATGACCTGAGTATAAGCGACCCGGTGATTTCAAATGTGGGGACTTACCATGGATATCAGGGAGGACATAACCGGGATGGGATAGGTTATATGAAAGCCAGCCCTGATGGAAGAAAACTGGCTGTTGCCATCAACGGGCAGAATTTTGTGGAAGTTTTTGATTTTGATGATGCCACGGGCTTTTTAGCCAATCCCATACAACTTCCTGTTGATACAATGCCGTACGGGGTTGAGTTCTCAGCAGGAGCTGAATTTTTATATGCCAGCGAAAGAAAAGGAAATAAAATTTACCAATGGGATATGATGGGCGAGACAACCCAGGAGATCATTAATTCAAGACAGGTGGTGGGTGTTCTGGAAAATCCATTTGGTGGAGCAATGCAACTGGCTTCCGACGGTAAGATCTACATTGCCAGAAAGTCAAAATTTTACTTGAGCAAGATCAATTTTCCCTATTTGCCGGGCAATGATTGTGAGTTTGAAGAGGTGGGGATAAATCTTTCCGGAAAACAATCCAAAGAAGGACTACCCACATTCATCCAGAGCTATTTTAACAACCTCTGGATCATTCCTGAAAATTTTTGCATTGATGAGCAAATACAGTTTACTATCAACTCCGTAATTAATATTGATTCCATTCATTGGAATTTCGGAGATCCTTCCGGTTCTTTGAATACCCTCTGGGGGGATACGGTTACTCATTGGTTTTCGCAACCTGGTACGTATACGGTAACAGCTAGCTGTTACCACCTCATCACCCAAACCGAGTTAACTCTTGAAATTGAAATTCTTGAATTACCGGATGTTGAGCTGGGAAGTGATCAGTTAGTTTGCCAGGGAGATACAGCTCATTTTTTTGCGGGAAATGACTTTTTAACTTACAAATGGAACAATGGACCGGAAACCTTCAATCCCCATTATTCCTCTGCTATCGAAGAACAAGTTGTTGTTGAAGTTACCAATGTGTGCGGAGTAGATTATGATACGGTAAATATCTGGGTCCAGGATCCTCCATTGGTTGGTCTTGGCAACGATACCGTTATCGAATATGAAAAAATCATCCACCTGGATGCAGGTGACCATCAGGAATACTTGTGGCACAATGGCACTACGGGTAGTATTTACCTGGCGGATTATCCGGGAACATACTGGGTAGAAGTTTGGGATGATCTTGGATGTAAAGGATCGGATACCATTACGCTCACTGCCATCCCTTTCAATATCCATGTACCCAATGCATTTTCTCCAAACGATGATGGGATAAATGATGAATTTGAGGTTGTGGCTACTTATGATGTCAATATCCGTTTTGAAATGGTGGTTTTTAACCGCTGGGGTGAACTTATTTTTACTTCAAGGTCAATGGGTAATTTTTGGGATGGTACTTTTAACGGAGAGCCTTGCCCCACTGAAGTTTATGTCTGGCGACTTAATGTTGATACCTATGAAGACAATGAGTTTTATTCCGGACCTACACAGATGACAGGGACAGTTATGCTGGTTAGGTAGATAGTTCCCTATCACCAAAAAATAATACATTTAGTATCAATAGTACCGTTAGTTACTAATTCCGGGTAAAATCTTAACGTGACCAATACACCATGAGCTTTAAAAGAAGATGTATCTACACCCTGTTCAATTATCAAATGAATGAAAAGTGCCGTTAGGCACTAAATGTGGGTAGGAG
>CAYQWA010000029.1:45977-68988 GCA_964421215.1 uncultured Bacteroidales bacterium
ATGTATCTGCACCTTGTTCAATTATCAAATGAATGAAAAGTGCCGTTAGGCACTATATGTGGGTAGGAGTTAATACCCCGGTTGATATTCTGTCCCGTACGGGACGGAACAATTGCATTGTTTATTTTCCTGCCAACATTAGTTCCCTGACGGCAATTTTATATCTAGTTAATCATTTTGAATCAATGTGCATGATAGTATACTTCTTATAAAAAAGTTACCAAAAAGATTAAACATGACATGCGTTTCAATATCTATAGAAATCCTGATTTTTAAATAGTTTATAGCAACACATATTTTTTGAAACTTATTGTATAAATTTGAAGCATTATCTAATTAAAACCAAAACATTATGGCTAATACCTACACACAAATTCATATTCAATCAGTTTTCACAGTACAGGACAGGAAAAGTATAATACGAAGTTCTTTCCAGAATGAATTGTATAAATATATAACAGGTATCATACAAAATAACGGTCATAAACTTTTAGCAATTAATGGAATGCCTGATCATGTTCATGTTTTCTTTGGTATGAGACCTTCACAGTCTTTATCTGATTTAATGCAAGATGTAAAAGGTGATTCATCAAAATGGATTAACAGAAAAGGATTTATCTCCGGAAAGTTTTCATGGCAAGAAGGTTATGGAGGATTTTCTTATGGCAAATCACAAGTGGATAATGTCATCAACTACATCAAACAGCAGGAAATTCATCATCGCAAAAAAACGTTTATTGAGGAATACATTGAGTTTCTGGACAAATTTGATGTGCCTTATGATGAAAGGTATATCTTCAAACCTGTAGAATATTTAAAATAGGATCGGTATGTGCCGTTAGGCACTAAATATGGGTAGGAATTAATGGTCCGAATGATATTCCGTCCCGTACGGGACGACACAATGGCATTGGTTCATTTTACTACCCATATTAAATCCCTGACGGGATTATTCACCAATAGTTAATTTGCTATTTGCCTGGCTTGCTAATTAATTAGAGTAGGTTTATCAAAATATTTATTCTATGCAGGGTGTTCCTTGCCATGATAAAAATACCAGGAGCCTTATCATGAAGATGTATTTTTAAGCTGTTCAAATATTAAATGATTGAAATGCGCCGTTAGGCACTAAATACGGGTAGGAATTAATGGTCCGAATGATATTCCGTCCCGTACGGGACGGTACACTGACACTGATTTTGTTTCCTACCCATATTAAATCCCTGACGGGATTACAAATAGAGCTATTCCTAAGGATATTTTTCTTGGTATAAGATAAAAGGATCAATCGAAATATCAAACCAAACGAAAGTTTTATGTAGCCAGCAGAAAATAGTTCAGAAGCCGGATAAGTAACCATATTATTTCGAATCAGTTTATGTTTTAACCACAAATTTTCGGATTGTTTCTAGGGTTTCTTCCTTCGCCTCAATAAACCCCATATGACCAACATTTTCAAGCAGTACCATTTTGATTTTTGGTGATAAATCAACCTGTTCTTTCACAAGTGATACCGGAATTCTTTTGTCGTTTTCTCCTGCTATGAACAATACGGGCTTTTTGATTGATCTTAAGAGCTCATAACCGTCTTTCCTGTCCTTCATTCCTCTCAGTGCTGAGATTATACCCTCTTTGGTGGTTTTTAATGCAAGTTGTAAAAGCTCATCTATTTCTATACTGAAACGGACTTTATTCGCAGGGGCAAAAAGATCCGGAACAAAGTCCTGAATAAATTCGGTTTTATCATTTGTGACAGCGTTAATTGTATTTTCCCGCATATTTTTTGCTTCTTCAGAGTCCGCACCTGCATGGGAATGGAGGAGACAAAAACCTTTTAGGACGTCTGGGTACTTTTTAGCAAACGCAAGGGCAGTATAACCCCCCATACTATGTCCGATCATAACACATTCAGAAGTACATTGTGAATCAAGTACAGCTTTTACAACATCAGCCATTAATTCCATTGAATGTATCTCTTGAAAAACCTCTGTTGATCCATGGCCGGGAAGATCAATACTGATTACCTTAAAATTGCCAGAAAGGTCTTGTGAAAATTTATTCCACATTTCGAGGGATTCGGTAAAACCATGCAGAAATACCAGGGTTTCGCCTTCTCCCTCACATCTGAAGTTAACTTTCTTATCCTGAAAAAAGATTTGTTTGTCCATAATCATAATTTGTGTGTAAAATTAGTTGAAAATTGATTTTTGATAATTTATTGTTACCTGTTGCTTGTTACTTATTGATTGTTATTGTTGAATATTGATTAATACGTGTTACTTGATAAAGGTCAATACTATGTATTTTAAAATTGCATTGATCAACCTCTAAAAACAAAATCATATTCCTTGGATGTTTATGTTAAATTTGTTGGATAAATATTGATTTTGGGTGTAACTAAGAACACTGATCTGCGTCCTATTCATTTACAACCAACACAATTTATACCATGAGAGTTTTTATCAGTTTATTACTTTGTTTATCAGTTTCCCTGGGAAGTTTGATGGCCCAGGATTATTTCCAGCAGGAAGTCAATTATACCATCAAGGTAAAATTAAACGATGTTAACCATTCCATTTCAGCATTTGAAGAGATCCAATACAAAAACAATTCACCGGATGATCTGGATTTCATTTACTTTCACCTCTGGCCAAATGCCTACAAAAACAACGAAACGGCATTAGGAAAGCAAAAGATAATGTTGGGAGGGAAAAGAAAGTATTTGAATCATCCTGAGCAAAAGGGTTTCATTGATTCCCTTGACTTTAAGGTGGATGGCAAAACTGTAAATTGGGAATACGACCCGGTCCACATAGATATCTGCAAAGTTTATTTAAACCAATCCCTTAAAAGTGGCGAAAAAATTACTATTACTACGCCATTTTATGTACACATTCCCAAGGGTGTTGTTTCAAGGTTAGGACATATTGACCAATCATACCAAATGACTCAATGGTATCCAAAGCCTGCAGTTTATGATAAATTCGGCTGGCAGCAGATGCCTTATCTGAACATGGGTGAATTTTATTCTGAGTTCGGTTCATTTGATGTTTCCATTACTGTTCCTGAAAATTATTTAGTAGCAGCTACAGGAAATTTGCAAAATGAAGAGGAGAAATCGAAGATTTTGAAAAAGGTCGAAGAAACAGGTGAAATCTCTGAATTTAATAGTGAAGATAAATCATTTCCTCCCTCTTCAGCAAGTTATAAGACGGTAAGGTTTAAAGAAGAAGATATTCACGATTTTGCCTGGTTTGCTGATAAGCGTTTCCATGTATTAAAGGGTGAGGTTAAATTGCCACACTCAGGACGTACTGTGAACACATGGGCTTATTTTACCAATAAAAGTGCCCATCGCTGGCAAAGAGCCATAGAATACATCAACGATGCAGTGTATTATTATTCCTTGTGGTATGGCGATTATCCGTATGACCATTGTACCGCGGTTCAGGCTCCTTTAAGTGCAGGTGGCGGAATGGAATACCCGACCATCACTGTTATCAGTGGATCACCTTCTGATATGGCCCTGGAGATGGTGATCATGCATGAAGTTGGCCACAACTGGTTTTACGGGATTCTGGGATCTGATGAAAGGACTTATCCATGGATGGATGAAGGCATCAACTCCTTCAGTGAAATGAGATACATGGATGCCAAGTATCCTAAGAACCGTTTTTATAAAATGCTTTTTGAGGAAGAAGGGCCAGCCAAACTCCTTGGGATACACGATCAGAATTACAAGTTCTACCACAATATATCCTTTCTGGTCAATTCAAGACGTAACCTCGACCAGCCGGTGAACCTGGAGTCCGAAGAATTTGAAATGATAAATTATGGCAGCATGGTGTATTCGAAAACAGGCTTATGCTTTTACTACCTGAAGGAATATATGGGCGATGAAAAGTTTGATGCGATCATGAAAGAATATTACGAAACCTGGAAATTCAAACATCCTTATCCGGACGACCTTAGGGATATTTTTGAAAAAAATACCGATAAGGAACTGTCCTGGTTTTTCGATGATCTGCTTGGATCGACCAAAAAGCTCGACTACAAGCTTCTAAAAGAAAAAGATGGGAAGGTGCTTGTAAAAAATTCAGGACAGGTTAACGGACCGGTTATGGTAGGTACTTCTGGTAAATCTTTGGAAAAAAGCAAATGGGTGGATGGATTTGATGGAAAAAAATGGATAGACTTTGATGCAGGAGAAAACAACATCCAGCTTTTCAGTTCTAACCTGGTTCCGGAGATCAACCAAAAAAACAATTACCTGAAAAATAAAGGACTGTGCAAAAGGAAAGAACCAGTGGGTGTGCGACTACTTGGAATCCTTGAAAAGCCGGAAAGAACGATGGTAAATGTACTTCCGGCAGGTGGATGGAACTATCACAACGGATTTATGCTTGGTGGCTTGTTGTATTCTGACGTAATTCCATTGTCAGGATTTGAATACCAGTTGATGCCTATGTACAGTTTCGGGTCAGGTGATCTTGCAGGAATGGGGCATCTGGGATTTAATTTTGTTCCTTACAGCAATACCTTTCAACGAATATCTTTCTCCGTAACCGGACGACAGTTTGCCTGGAACAATCAAAGCGGGAATTATTACCAGAAACTTGCAGCCAGCATAATGTTCAGGTTAGCCAGGAAGCAGGTGAACAAGCCGGTAGATAACGAGATCAGGCTTGGTTATTCCTATGCCACCGATATGGAATACATAATCGGTTATCATTCTGAAATTACAAGCAATATGGATCAATTCAGGCAAATTATAAATATCGATTTTATACACAGAAACAAGCGAAAAACAGGACCTTATCATGTACAACTTGGCCTTCAGGGCAGTGATGGTTTCCTCAAAGGATCGGTAGAAGCCAGTTACAAGCACATTTATATCTATAAGAATTCACTGGACATTCGGTTCTACGGAGGAGCTTTCCTTTCCAGGTCTGATGATCTCTCAGGAATATACAACCTTACAGTCAGCGGAACCAACGGAAGTTCAGACTATATGTACGAAGAACTCTACCTTGCGAGGTTCGAAGATCCGGCTGGGAAAAACATCAACACAAGTCAGTTTTCAAGGGGTATGGGTGGTTTTGCTGCTTATACTCCATTCGGACAGACTGATGAATACCTTCTGGCTTTGAATGTCAGTTCTTCTTTACCGGTTTCAAAAGATATTCCTTTTCAGTTTTATGTTAATGCAGCTTACTTCGGAAATGCTGTTCAATATGAACAATGGGATGATCCAGGATCCTTTTTGTATGAAGGAGGAGTTAAGTTCCAGGCATTTAATGATGTCTTTGAATTGTACTTTCCGGTTTTCATGACCGAAGCCATGAATGATTACACAAATTCCATAACTGATAATTATTTTCAGAGGATCAGGTTTACATTAAACCTTTCAAAGATGAATCTATTTGATCTTGCAAAAGAGTTGTAATCTGCCTGTTTATTAGATAGAAACTAAAGCAGGAGTTCCTTTAGCTGGAAATGATTCTTAGATCCTGGGTTAACAATGAATCCTTAAAGTGGCATGTGTGGGAAGTAGACAGATGAGGTTAACCTGTCTGGCTAAGTGTCATCAACTGGTCTTTGTTTAATATGTTGAAGGTATTTGCCTCACATTCGATTACACCGTCTTCTTTTAATTCCTTCATGATCCTTATGGCACTTTCTTTTGTCATTCCCGACATATCGGCTATATCCTGACGCGAAAGCAGGGTATCGAATTTTGAATTATTATAAATGACATTGGAAAGGTATAAAAGTGTTTCTGCAATACGCCCATGCATTTGCTTTTGTATGAGGTTCTGCATTTTACCGTACAACAAAATGGTAATTTTATTAAGGTGCTTGACAAATTCAGCAGCGAATTTTTTATTATTATCGATCATCTCCTCAAATGCATGAACATCAATAAAACAGGCTTTGACTTCCGACATGGCTGATACGGAAAAATGATGACGGTAATCCACCTGGAATCCTGGTCCGCCAACCATTTCCATAGGTTTAACAATTTTCAGGATTATGTTTTTACTTTTATGGCCTTCAAGATAAACTTTGGCCATCCCTTGAGTTACACAAGCAATGTGGGTTAAAGGCCCTCCCTGTTTAAAAATTGTTTCACCTGCATTAAAGGAAACCTCATACCTTGTTTCATTAATTTTTATCAATTCCTCATCAGTCAAAGAACTGAACAGATTTAGCCTGATGTTGCAATTTTTACAGTGTGATTCTTTTGAAAATTTTGCCATAAAATAACCTTATTACTGACGTTTTTAAGTTTTTTGTTGATATATATCAATGGTATACTAATAAATATCAACCATAACTGGTTAAACAATCATAGTACAAATATAGGTATTTATATAATTGTTATTTAATATTGTTAACAGTTAAATTTAGCTCATAATTCAATAAGAAAATAAGTTAAACAATATATTCACTCAATACAATAAACATGAAAAAACAATTACTAGCAATCATTGGACTGGTGCTCTTCTTAGGTAGTTTTACCTTTACGCAGGCCCAGGATTTTATTGGTTCGGAATCATGTGAAACATGCCATCCGAATAAATTTGAAAGTTGGGTAGCTTCAGGGCACCCATATAAATTTACGATCATTGAAAACGGCCAGCCACCTGAATATCCTGCTGAAGCGATGAATTTTCAGGATACATGGATGCCAAACCTTGGAGATGGAACACATAGCTGGGATGTTGTTGCTGGTGTTATTGGAGGTTATGGTTGGAAATCCAGGTTTGTCGGAATTGATGGTCATATCATTGGTACAGCCGGAAGCGCATACAGTACAGGTTTTGGCCATAACCAGATAAACTTTTTTGATGGCGAAAACCATGGATGGGCAGATTACCATCCCGGCGATGAAAAGATCTATAACTACAGTTGTTTTAAATGCCACACAACTGGCGGAACTCAGGAAGGCACCTGGCTTGACGGTGTAGATGGCCTGGGTACATTTACTGAAGGAGGAATTGGTTGTGAAAGTTGTCACGGTCCGGGAAGCGACCATGTTGCAAGCCCTTCTGCGGACAACATCGACAAAGTATATGAATTTGCTCATTTGGATAACAGCATCGGAGGATTGCAAATTGGAGACAATGTCCAGACACCTGATCCAAACGGAGATGATGTTAACTTCTTATGTGGTACTTGCCACAATAGGAGTTATACAAGCCCCATCAATTCAAGCGGTGGATTTATAAAACATCATGAGCAGTGGGACGAGTTTGTTGCCACTTCTCACTATGAGGAAGGATTCGACTGTTCAACCTGTCACAATCCTCACAAAAGGGTTATATGGGATGGTGATGGTATAAAAATGAATTGTGTAACATGCCACCCTGATCAGGAAGCAGTATTAAACCATGCACCTGGTGTTACCTGCCTTGACTGTCATATGCCTTATGCAGCAAAATCAGGAACAAAAAGAGGTGAAAGTGGTCATGTGGGAGATGTACGGTCTCACCTCATGAAAATCATCCCTGATACGGAAACTATGTTTACAGAAGACAGCACAGCTGTAAGAGATGATGATGTAAGGCCAGCTGCCCTCAGTCCTCACTTTGCTTGCCTTGGATGTCATAATGATGATCCAAACGATGCAATCCCTGACAAAACAATTGAGGATGCCGCTGCAGGTGCAGTTGATATGCATGGTGAATCTTCAGTGAATGAGCTTAGCTTCTTTGACCTGGGAATTTATCCAAATCCAGCAACTGGACCAACCCAGATCAGTTTTGTTCTAACAAACGCAAAAAGCATTGACCTGAACATATTTAATGCATCAGGACAATTGGTATATTCTTTAACCGATGTACAAAAATCTGCCGGTAACCAGGTAATGGTGTGGAATCGCGAAAGCAACACCGGAATGAAAATCAACCCGGGTTATTACCTGGTGAAATTATCTGCCGGTAACCAAACTTCAGTTCAAAAGTTAGTAATAATGTAGAGTTGTACTGAGTGTATGAATAAAAAGGCTTCGTTTCGAAGCCTTTTTTATATTATCTTATTGCAGAGAAATTGAAACTTGAAAAATTTACACATTCAAGATCGGAAAACTGTCCTGAATACCAGTGGTTTTTTTATTTGAGGTTGTTTGATTCGGTTTGAATGTAAATAAATAATATCAGACAGATGAAATGGATTAAACAAACATTATTTGCACTTCTTTGTATAGGAATTATGGTGTCATGCGAGTATGAATTCATTGAAGTGGCAACCCCTGTACCTCCTGATCCCAATGATACAACCTTTGACACGGTTAGCTTTGCAGGGGTAATTGAACCTATTTTTGAAACATCAACTTGTACCAATTGCCATAACGGTGGTGCTGCCTTTGATCTTACCGCAGGAAATGCCTACACCAACCTCTTTAATTACAACGATGATGTTGTTGTTCCGGGAGATCCTGAAGCCAGTACGATCTACACCTATCCTCATCCTGTTACCGGGGATCACGGAACAAAATATCAAACGGCAGATGATGCAAATTTGGTTTACTCATGGATCATCCAGGGTGCATTAGATAACTAGTTTAATTTAACGATCATGAAGACAAGACTTATTACGACTATTACAGCCCTATTATTTGTGTTTCAATTTTCTATGGCACAGGATGAAGAAAAGAAAAAAGAGGTGGACAAGCCGGTAAGATCACCCTTTGATAGTGGCATATTAATTGATAATCAAACAAATGTAATTCCAACAAAAGGAACACTGGAGATGTTAATTCAGCACAGGTTTGGTAAAATGAACAACGGCATTAAGGATGTCTGGGGTATTTATGCCCCTGGCGCAAACATCCGTATCGGGTTCAATTACAGTGTTCTTGATAACCTTATGGTTGGCTACGGCCTTACCAAGAAAAACATGTATTCTGATTTCCAGGTTAAATGGAACATCCTGGAACAGACGAGGAAAAATACAGTTCCGGTTTTTGTTACGGTATATGGGAACGTGGCCATAGATGGAAGTAACGAATCTAAATTCCAGGGAGCCGGAGAAGATTCAGCCTATTCCTTTTCCAACAGGTTTGCCTATTTCAGCCAGCTGATCATAGGAAGAAAATTTACCAGCTGGTTAACGGTACAGGCTACTGCAAGTTATACACATTACAATAAAGTATATTTTAATAAGGACCATGATATTATTGGAGTAGGTGTTAACGGGCGGATGAAATTTTCTCCGCAGTCATCTTTTATTTTCCAGTATGATATCCCGTTAAAAATAAAAGGTATTACAGAGCAACGTGAATGGTATGACCATCCTTTGCCCAATCTGGCATTTGGTTATGAAGCAGCAACCAGTACGCACGCCTTCCAGATTTACATTACTACAGCTGATGGTATATTACCACAGGATATCTATATGTACAACAGAAACGACTGGAAGAGAGGTACACGTGATCTTATGTTTGGATTTACTATTACTCGTTTATGGAGTTTTTAAAATGATTTATTAATTTAAATTTTATCAATATGAAAACAAAAAAGTTGAATGTATTATTGATCTTGTTGGTTTTCAGCACATTTATCCTAATGTCCTCTATGAATCCACAGGATCCTAAACCATGGGATATTCCTTCAAAATATCTTAAAATGACCAACCCTCAGGATGTCGCTGATAAGAGTATGATCAAGCTTGGTAAGATGTTGTATTCTAAACATTGCAAATCATGCCATGGAAGTATGGGATTAGGTGATGGACCGAAAGCGAAACAGCTTGAAACCCCTGCCGGTGATTTCTCAACAGAAGCTTTTCATGGTCAGAAAGATGGAGAAATGTATTATAAATCTTTTGTAGGTCGTGATGAGATGCCAAATTATGAGAAAAAAATAACGGATGATGAAGAACGATGGGCAATTATCACTTATATGCGGGCCACCTTTAAAAAATAACATAATGATAAATGATGGGGTATATTGACTATATACCCCATTTTCTTTGCTCAACAGTTCTATTGCTAAATAATTAACAGATGCACACAAGGATCAGTTTATTTGTTTTTGGATTTTGCAGTTTATTTTGCCTTCCGGTTATGGCTCAAATGGAATCGGATACTGTTGAATTCGAATATGCTGAAGAGAACCAGCAATGTTTAAAATGCCACGGCCATAAAACCTACTATTATTTCAACGACTGGACAGAACGCGATGTTAAGGAAAGGATGAATCCTTATTTTATTGTTGATTCAGCATTGTATTATCAATCGAATCATAACACCTTTAAATGTACAGATTGCCATTCGATGGATTATGAAGAATTCCCCCATTCCGGCGAATTGAGAATGGAAGAAAAATACACCTGCCTCGATTGCCATGGAGATGATGAAGATTACGCTGAATTCCATTTTGAAAAAATAGACGAAGAATTTCATAACAGCGTACATTCTACTAAACATAGCGAAGATTTTACATGTTGGATGTGTCATAATCCTCATACTTATAAGATCAATGCAAGGACTAATGAGAACATCCTTGAAACCATCCATTATGACAATGATATTTGTCTGAGCTGTCATGCCGACCTCAACAAATACCAACTTATGTCAAGCATGGCTAATCCAAATATAATTGACAAGCATGAATGGCTTCCAAACCAGGCCTTACATTTTTTAAATGTGAGGTGCATCGAATGTCATACCGAAGTTGATGAAGATATATTGATTGCTCACAACGTTCAAACAAAAGATAAAGCTGTAAAAAGATGTGTTGAATGCCACTCGCAAAACTCTCTTCTTTTAGCATCTCTATATAAGTTTCAGGCAAAGGAAAGCAGGAATAAACTTGGATTTGTTAATTCAGCCATACTTAACAATTCATACATTATCGGTGCGAACAGAAATTATTACCTGAATGTTATTAGTTTGATCATTTTTGGATGTGTTTTAGCTGGAATTGCTTTTCATAGTACACTACGAATAATAAAGAAATAAACATGAGCGAGCGTTTATATTTATATCCTGTATGGATAAGAATTTGGCACAGTATCAATGCACTGATGTTTCTGGTACTTATTGTAACCGGTTTGAGTATGCAGTACTCCAATCGGGATTACACGATGATCAGGTTTGATTATGCTGTTTCTATCCATAATATTTCTGGTATTATTCTTACACTTAGTTTTATCTTGTTTGTAATCGCAAACTGGAGAACGAGAAATATCAGGTATTATAAATGTCATACACAAGGATGTATTTTCCGGTTAAAAAGGCAATTTTACTTTTATTTATTGGGAATATTTAAAAAGGAAGATCCACCGTTCCCGATTACCAAAGAGCGGAAATTTAATCCATTACAAAAAGTTAGTTACTGGACTGCTATGTATATTCTAATGCCGATCATGATCATTAGCGGCCTTGCACTTATGTATCCTGAAGTGATCGTAAGCAATGTGTTTGGTATCAGTGGTATTCATCTAACTGACTTGTTTCATATAATCAGTGGATTTGTACTCTCCATCTTCATGGTTGTACATATTTATTTTTGTACTATCGGGAAATCTCCCGTTAGTAATTTCAAAAGTATGATTACAGGCTGGCACGAATAACATCCGGAAATTTAGCCTCCGGATGACCTACTATATACTGTTGAATTGATCTATTTAGATACATGAATCTTACAATTCTAGATTATGAAAGAAAAAAAAGATAATAAAAAAGCTTCCAGGAGAAACTTTCTTAAACTTGGGCTAACTGCCGGGGCAGGTGCTGTAGCCGGTGGCTCATTGATAGCAGGCCTTAACTCCGATGGAAAAAGTGGTGAAAAGGTTAAAGTACTTACTACCGACGGAAAGGTTGTAGAAGTAGATAAAACGGATATTGTTCCCGCAAAAAAAGTCAGAGATGATGCACGGGAAGGAATACCAGGCAGGAAATTCGTCATGGTCATCGACCTGGCAAAATGCGCAAACGCAAGGAAATGTATCACTGCCTGCCAGGAAGGTCACCATTTACCTAAAGATCACGAATACATGAAAGTGTATTTAATGCAGGATTCAGATAAATCGGCACCCTATTGGTTTCCCAAACCTTGCTACCATTGCGACAATCCTCTGTGTGTAAGTGTTTGCCCAGTTGGAGCTACTTATAAACGATCAGACGGAATTGTCCTTGTTGATAATAAACAATGCATAGGTTGCAAGTTTTGTATGACCGGATGTCCTTATTCAGCCAGAATATTTGCCTGGAAACATCATGAAGAATTCGAAGTACCGGTTTCGTATAATCCTGAAAACTCAGTTCCGGGGCAGGAAGGAACCGTATCCAAATGTGTGTTTTGTTCCGACCGGTTAAAAGAAAACAAACTTCCCTATTGTGTTGATGCATGTCCAATGGGTGTAATTTACTTTGGAGATGTGAATGAAGATGCTGTTACAAACGGAGTTGAAACAGTTAAATTCAGTGAACTCATCCGCGATAGAAGCGGGTACCGCTATCTTGAAACTCTTGGCACCCGGCCAACTGTGTATTATCTGCCTCCAGTCAACAGACAATTTCCAGTGGAAAGAGGGTGGGAAAGTATCGATGATGAGATCAAGGAACGTTACAAGAACACAGATTATGTTAAAAACAAAGAGCAATAGATATGGAACCAACATCTAATGAATTACTTCAGGAATTCAGGCCCCAGCTTGAAAAACCAGGCAGGCTAACAATGATTTGGATCATCGTTTTAGTCTTATTGATTCTTTTGGGAATATATGCACTTATCTTACAGATCACCGAAGGTCACATCATAACAGGTATGCGTGATAATGTGGTTTGGGGTGTATACATTGTAAACTTCATTTTTTTCATGGGAATCAGTTATGCAGGTGCCCTGATTTCAGGTACTATGCACCTTATGAGGACTCCATGGAGGAAGCCCATCATCAGGATGGCAGAATTGATTACCATTATTTCATTGTTAATCGGACCTCTTTATATATTGCTTTGTATTGGACGACTTGACAGAATCCCTTATCTGGTCATCTATGGCCGAATACAATCCCCGATCACTTGGGATGTAATCGCCATTTCCACCGACATCATTGGCTGTTTGATCTTTCTTTATTTATCAATTTTGCGCGACATAGCCAAGATCAGAGACTTTGAACAGATTAAGATGGCAAAATGGAGAAGAAAATTATATAAAGCTTTAGCCCTTGGTTATACCGGTACTCCCGAACAACAAAAGCGACTTAACCGTGCCACAGATATAATGGCAGCCATGGTTATAGCCATTGCCATTATTGTTTATTCTGTCCTGGCCTGGATCTTTAGTGTTACTTTACAACCAGGATGGCACAGTACCATATTTGGGCCCTATTTTGTAATTGCCGCTGTGTATTCAGGAACAGGTGTACTAATCGTTGCCATGTGGATTTTTCGCAAAGTTTATAAACTGGAAAAATACATTACAAGAAAACATTTCGTTAATGTAGGGGTTATTCTTTTAATTCTAGCAGCTTTCTTCGGATACTTCACATTTAGTGAGTACCTTACAAAATGGTATGGTTCAGAAAAAAATGATGAGCAGCTTATAAGTATTTTATTCGACCGTTACTATAGTTCATTTATTTTCGCCCATTATATAGGAGTTCTTTTACCATTAGTTGTGATTGGTATTCCAAAATTCAGAACCATAAATATGATCACCATCACTTCTGTTGTTGTGATTGTCGCCTTATGGTTTAACCGCTACCTGATCGTTGTTCCAACACTTGAATCTCCATATTTGCCAATTCAGGACAGCAGAGCAGATTGGGTTCATTATTCCGGTACCTGGATCGAATGGGTACTTACAATTGGAGGAATTGCCTCCTTCTGTCTGTTTTTTACAGTAGCTTCCCGGTGGATACCCGTAATGAATGTTTCGGAAGAAAATGAAGAGAAACTAATCAAACGGAATTCGAAAAAAAGTTTGAAAACTAAATAATAGGTGCGATGAAAAACTTAAATAAAATATTAGTCTTTGTTGTTTTATTCATCTTTAACCTGAACCTGTTTGCACAGGAAAAAGATGTATATATGACCTTTATTACCTGGAAATATTCAGATGAGTCACGTTCGCTGGTCACAAATCTGACAACTGATGGAGAAGAGGACGAAATCCCTGCATCCGGAGTAGAAGTCAACTTTTTTACTGTTAGTGACACTGGGGAGATTTATATTGATAAAGTTTTAAGTGATAACAATGGTGTTGCTGAGTTTAAATTGCCGCAAGGGATTTATATTCATAAGGATGAAGAGGGATTTATGCAATTTCTTGCAAGGACATCTGAGAATGAAGTTTATTATGCCACAGAAGAAGAACTTGCTGTTAAGGATGTAAAAATTGGTTTCTCTTTTGACCTGATTGATTCTGTAAAAACCATTTCTTACAGTGGAGTTATTATTGGTGTTGATGGTGAAGAATCTCCACTCCCGGATGATGACCTCTATTTTTACATACCCCGTATGTTCAGCGACCTGAAAATTGCTGATGGATGGTTTGAGGAGGATGGTACAGGTGTACTTGATTTTCCTGAAGGGATAATTGGAGATACCCTGGGCAATGTTGAAGTTATCGCCCGAATTGAGGAACATTATGATTATGGATATGTTGAAAAAAGACAAACAATAGACTGGGCCATTCCGAACCATATGATATATGCAGAAGGACCCAGCAGAGAACTGTGGACACCCATTGCGCCCATGTGGATGATCGTTACTCTTATTATCATGTTGGTGGGTGTTTGGGGCCATTATTTTTATGCCATTTACCAACTTTACAAAATAAAAAAGTTAAGTAAGAAGGCTGATGATTAGCATCAATGCTTTTTTCCCGGAATTATTCATCGGATGATTTCAATTGCTTAAATCTACATAATGCAATTCTCAGATGAAAGTTGAAGTCGTAGTCACACGATGAGTAGGTAAGACCATTAAAGTCTATCCAAATTCACTGATCTTCATTAAAGCGCTCTGGTTTAAGATCTCAATGCGATCGTTTATCTTTATTAATTTATCATCTTTAAAATCCCGAAGGATCTTTACAGCACTGTCCTTGGCCATGCCCGTTAATTCTGCAAGATCGGTTTTTGTAATGGATGGGTGGAAAGAATTGCTTTCGAAAATATCATTTGCCAGATAAAGCAAAGCTTCTGCCATTCTTCCCGGGGTGTTTTTTTGGGTAAGGCTGACCAGCCTGTCGTAAGTGGAAAGCATGTTTTTACTGAACTCCTTCATAAATTCTGCTGCGAATTTTTGGTTGTTGTGGATGATGTTTTTAAAAACATTCATATCAATAAAACAGGCACTCAGGTCGACCAGTGCTATTACCGAATAATGATGCCGTTGGTCAAAATACATACCTGGTCCGCCAATGAAGTTCGTTGATTTCACAATCCTTAAGATCAGGTTTTTGCCGTTGAATCCTTCAATGTAGAGTTTGGCCAGGCCCGAATTGATGGATATAACATGTGACAGATACGTACCCTGCTTACGTATGATTTCACCTTTCCTGAACTTTACCTCAAAACGGTTCTTCTCAATAAGCTCAATTTCTTTGTCCGAAAGAAACTTAAACATATCGCTCCTTACGGTACAATCGAAACAGTTCTTATCATTGTTCCACTTATCCATGTTTAAAAATTATAGAGGAATGCATTACCTGAACAAATATAATAAAAAAATGTATTGATATATATCAATTTGTATGCGTTTTCCACCCTTATCAATACGAGATAATTTCCTTTTATTTTTGTCCTTATGACATGATGTAATTTATTGATTTATAATCATATCCTGTTATATTTGTTTCAGAAAGAAAAAGGCACAGCATTTCCAGGCATTTAAGGTTATCAATTTTCGGTTTTATTCACAAAAAATCAGACTTCTATGACGAGGGAATCAAGAATTTATGCAAAAGAGCAGCAAATAAAAGTTATTGATAATATCCTTTGTAGTTTGTGTTCACTTGAATTAACAAATGACGGCCGGAAGTATTTAAAAAAAATGAAAGACCGGATCAAGGGTGAACTTGAATACCTCAGGTCCCTCGAAATAAATGATTCCCAAAACGACCAGATCCAAATTCTTAGGGGCTTAAAGTTAAAGCTTCCTGACTCCCTAAAAGTTCCATGGTAAAACGAGATGTTCCTGTTGAGCTGTTTTGTCATGAACTTCCCACAAAAGCGGCAAATGATGACCGGTTGATCCTTGTAACTGGTGCCACAGGATATATTGGAGGACGTTTGGTTCCTGAACTGGTCGCCCGAAATTACCGGGTTCGTATTCTTGTCCGAAAAAATTCTCCTGATTATGAAAAACGATGGCCTAATGTTGAAGTGGCAGTTGGGGATGCCCTGGATCTTGAAAGCCTTGTAGAGGCTATGAAAGGTGTACACTCAGCCTATTATTTGATTCATTCCCTGCTTCTTGGCCATAAAAAATTTGAGTCGGTGGATATTCATGCCGCCACAAACTTTAGAATTGCAGCTGAAAATCAAAATTTAAAACGGATCATTTATCTTGGTGGATTAGGCGACACCAAATCTCGCTTGTCCCCCCATCTTGAAAACAGAATAAAAGTTGCCCAAAAACTATCCAAAGGAAGAATTCCGGTTACCGTGTTAAGGGCAGGAATGATCATCGGATCGGGAAGTGCTTCCTTCGAAATTCTAAAAAATCTTGTCAACAATACACCCATATTCTTTATTCCCAGGTGGGCCAAAACCAGAAGCCAGCCTATCTCAATCCGTGGAGTGATAAAGTACCTGGTGGGTGTGCTTGAAATTGACGATACAGCTGGAAAAGAATTTGATATCGGAGGCAATGATATTTTAACCTATGATGAAAAATTAAAAATCCTGTCAAAGTTGCTCGCTAAAAAAAGATATTTTTTCCCCGGCTTAATTACCAATACTTCATTATATGCATACATTGCCAGCTTACTAACTCCGGTTCCAGGTCCTATTACAAAGGTTTTGGTTGAGGGATGTAAGAATGAAGTAATTTGTCAGAATGATGATATAAAAAAATACCTTGATATCGATATATTATCTTTTAAAGAAGCATTGATCAGGGCACTGTCGAGTGAAGAGAAGGATATGATATCCACCCGTTGGTCGGATGCTTATCCTCCGGCACATGATCTTGCCATTAAACTCCATGAATTAAATTATTCACCGAAGTACAGCAGTTCTTATATTATCTTAACCCATAAAAACCCATCAGCAATATTTAATTCATTTTGTATGGTCGGGGGGAAAAATGGCTGGTTCCAGAACAACTGGATGTGGAGAATGCGGGGTTCTCTTGACAGAATGCTTATGGGAGTGGGATCCGCCCGTGGAAGAAGAAGTACTTCCAGTTTAAGAATTCATGATGTAATTGACTTCTGGAGAGTAGAAAATATCATAGAAAATAAACTTTTGTTATTAAGGGCTGAAATGAAAGTTCCGGGTATGGCATGGCTGGAGTTTTATATTGATGAAGGTGTTGGAATAAATAAATTTTCTGTGAATGCATACTTTGAACCTAAGGGGATAAGAGGATCTCTTTACTGGTATAATTTTTTACCTTTCCATGCGATCATATTTAAAAATCTTCTGAAACAAATAGAGAGAAGAAGTTAAAACGGATATTCCACCAAACAGATACAGCCATGAAAAAAAACAGACTAAGTAAAATTAAACTCCCCCAGTCGTTTTACAATTATACATCATATATCGGATCCATTATTGCCATAATTGGTTTGTTTATGTTTGTTTTCCTTTTTGTGATCTCTTTCTTTTTTGATAAAGGAGAATCTTACCTTGGATTGTTTATGTGGATCGTCCTACCGGTATTTATTGTTGTTGGACTTGCAATAATTCCGGTTGGTATGCTAATTAAACATAGACGAGACAAAAAATTAAAATATGTTCCAAAAAAGGAATGGCCGGTCATGAACCTGAACGAACCCCGAACCAGGAATGCGGTTGTGATTTTCGGGATTGGCTCCGTGTTTTTTCTGTTATTGTCTGCTGTAGGAAGTTATGAAGCATTTCACTATACAGAATCTGTTGAGTTCTGTGGTACTCTTTGTCATGATGTGATGAAACCGGAGTATGTTGCCTATCACAATTCATCTCATGCAAAAGTTTCGTGTGTTGAGTGTCATGTAGGATCCGGAGCAGATTGGTATGTCCGGTCAAAATTGTCAGGGCTTTACCAGGTCTATGCTGTAACTACCGGAAATTTCCCAAAACCTATACCTACTCCTATAAAAAGCCTGCGACCAGCTCAGGAAACATGTGAAGAGTGTCACTGGCCGCAAAAATTTTATGCCAGACAACTCGTTATGAACCGGCATTATTTGCCGGATGAAGACAACACGGAATGGGACATCGGATTGCAAATGAAAACAGGACCTGCCTACAGTGCACTAGGGCTTGAGGAAGGGATTCACTGGCACATTAATCCGGATATTAAAGTTGAATACATCTCCACAGATAGTGCAAGAACATCAATACCCTGGATCAGGTATACAAATATGAAAACAGGTGAAGTGAAAATTTTTGAAGACGATTCCATTCAGTTAACACCCAAGGAAATATTGTCACATGATGTTAGAGAGATGGATTGTATGGATTGCCACAACAGGCCGTCACACGACTATCAAACTCCTATCAGCTTTATTAATAATGCGATTACTGCAGGAGTGATCTCACAGGATCTTCCGGATATAAAATATTTGTCCATGGAAATTTTATCCAATAACTTCCCTACCACCGATAGTGCGTTAAAATTTATTGAATCGGAAGTAAACAGTTATTATGAATTTATGTATGAGGATATTTATAATGGCTCCCCGGAATTAATTACCGGGGCAATTAAAGGTATACAACAAGGATTCCTAAATAATATTTTCCCTGAGATGGGTGTTAAATGGAACGTATACCATAACCATATAGGACATCTTGAATTTGATGGTTGCTTCAGGTGCCATGATGATAAACATACAGCAAATGATGGCAGTTTTATTTCAATGGACTGCAATCTATGCCACACCATAATTGCACAGGGAGTGCCGGATACCATTCAAACAGGTTCCATTTACAGTGCTCTTGAGTTTGTGCATCCGAATGATCCCAATGAGGCCTGGAAAGATGATTTGTGTTCAGAATGCCATAAAGATCTTTATGAACAATAGTTGAATTGAAGGTATTGAAAATACACCTGCAATTACTCACCTGAATACCAAGGATCTCAGAAAAGAGCTTTAGTCCTTCTGAATATATTTTTTAAGGTTTTGAACCTTGGAATGCATGTATTGTTAAATATAATTCATATTGAATTTTTTTAGAAATTTACAGAATTGTTGATTGGATCAGATTAACTTCATTTTATTCGTTTTTTGTGTCCGGAAAAATTAGAAATAAGAGCATAGTGCAAGAGAAGAAGCCACCGGGTAGAAGTAAAAATGTTCTTACGGATATTAATAACTTCCTTTTTACAAAATCCTCAATAGCTACATATATCCGGTTTAAAACATTTCAGGACAGGCTGAATTTCAGACACAGAATTTTGCAGCGAATTGGCATGGATGCCAGTAACTATTCGGTTTTAAATGTTCACAAAATTGGTATCGATGTTCCTGCCAACCTAATATTCGAAGAGATCCTTTGTTGGAATGGGGATTCTACATGCTGGCCAAATCATATTGCCACTGTCGACCGGATTGATAACCGAATCGAAGACATCCGTATTTTACCCTTTGGGAAAAGAAATTATCCCTTTGGATTAAGGAACGGTTTTCTGGGTTTTAAATATATCCCGTTATTTAACCTTAATGCACATAAGGTTCAGTCTGTCCCTTGTGCAACAGAATCGGATAATGCCCGCTATATTCTTTATAAATGCAGTGGCGGATATCCTATCGGATTTTTTACCATGTATGTTCGGTCTTCTATTCCATCACAAGGCGAAACCACTCAATCGCAATTATTTTTTGGTGTGGGATTTGATTTTTTCGGGAACAAAAGCTGGGCCAACCGTCATATCATTGTAAGAATATGGGCTTTGATCCACAACAGGGTGACAAGGAATGTGATGAACCGGTTTAAACAATTGTGTGAATGGCGGTTTGAAAAAATTCAAAAGGGATAAATATTATCCAACATCACTTAACTGTATTAGGTAGTCTTTGTCCAGAATCTCAATATCCTTTTTATTGATTTGTATGCTGCCCTGGTCATTCAGTTCCTTAAGTATCCTGAAAGAACTTTCAGTGGAAATGCCAGCCATATCAGCCAGTTCTTTCTTCGTTATTGATAATTTAAATGCATCTGATTCATAAATTTCTTCGGATAAATACAACAATGCCTCAGCAATGCGGCCGTGCCTGTGTTTCTGGTTGATATTAATAAGCTTCTGTAGGGTTTTTGAATAGTGTCCATGTATGTCCCTCATTAACATTTCAGAAAATACATGGTTTTGTTTAAAGATCATTCTGATCACGCTTACATCAAGAAAGCAAACTTTCGAGGGCTCTATGGCGCTTATGGAGTAATAATGACCTTTGCTTGTACTTAATCCAGGACTGGCAATAAACTCACTCGGTTTAACAAGCCGGATGATCAGCTGTTTGTTGTTGTAACCATCAAGGTAAATCTTGGCTAAACCGGAATTAAACGAAACAACATGTGTACTTGCGGAACCCTGTTTAAATATGGTTTCTCCGGGTTTGTATTGTACTTCCTGGCGGGATTTATTTACAAGTTCAAGTTCATCCTCGGTTAAGAACTTAAATGATCGTGCATTGAATGGACAATTTACGCAATTTCTGCTGCTGCTTTCTTTGAACATAGTGGAAAAAAAATAAACCCAACTTCTGAAGATAAATTACCGGAGCACTTCAAAAGTAATAAATAATTTGAAATTGTATTTTTCCGGTTGGGGAATGCCGGATCAAATACATTTTGCTACATATATTTACAAAAATTTAACAAATATGTTCATTGCCATAAAGCAATAATTAAAAATTGATCTTAAATCCAGCCATTGAATTGATCAAAGATATAGTGTGCTTCCCTGTTCTGACTCCACTGGCTGTGTTGAAATTAAAAGACAAGCGGTCATAGATCAAATCAGCTTCAAGAAATAATCCTATGCAAGAAGAAATAGCATAATGAAGTCCAATTCCTGATTGCCAGGAGAATTTTCAGCTTTTTTGGGGATGTAATTTCATAGTAGGGTGGCCCGGTAAGAAGTACTGCGGTTTGTAAAGCTGATATGGAGTTTCACCGTAAAGTAATCCTGCCAGCAGCTTTACCTGATTACCAACTTTTTAGTGAGGTCATTGCCATCAGAGGATATTTTAACGAAATAAACACCTTTCCTGATCCCATCTAAATTAATGGGCACTGTTGGGTTATTACTTGTAATTTCTTCCCTGGTAAAAATAATTTTGCCGGCAATATCAAAAATTGTGACCTGTACAACATTGATTAAATTTTCAGTTTCTATAACAAACTGACCATTGTTCGGGTTAGGCAATATAGTAAAGGTTCTGTCCTCAGCTGACTCATTGATGCCAACCACGGGCACATTGATCACAACAGTTGAATTATCTTCGCAATCCTGTAATATTGCATTCAGGCTAACACTGAATGCTCCTCCAGTTGCATAGGTATGAACCGGATTTTCCTCAGTACTTGTATTTCCATCTCCGAAATCCCATAAATAATCGGTTGCTCCTGTTGACTGGTTGGTGAAGTTAACGGTTAATTCACTGGAAGAATAAGTAAACTGTGCAGTCGGTAATTGGGTGACATCGATGTAATCGTCTTTTTGTTCCGTAACGGAACCGTTTATAGTCAGAGATACGGTTTTGTCTCCGGGAGTAGTATAATACACGGTATGTGGCCCCTGGGTATTTGATGTAGCCGGAGCAGCACCTTCACCAAAGTCCCATTCCCAATCGGTAGCATTCACTGATTCATCGGTGAAGGTAACTGTACCCCATTGGCAGATTTCTGTTACATCACCCGAAAATTCTGATACATAAGGTGTAAATTCCAATTCAATGTCTTTAAAGTATGTCTCATCCGCAGGTGTCAGAGATACTGCATCCGGACCTTTGGTGAAACTTAATTCATATACAGGTCCCTGAGCATGTTGACTGGTAAATTCAGTTAATACAACATATTCACCATCCGGAACAATATTACCGTCAAGATCGGTGCAATCCCAGGTCACAGTATG
The DNA here is from genome assembly GCA_964421215.1 of uncultured Bacteroidales bacterium. GTDB lineage: Bacteria > Bacteroidota > Bacteroidia > Bacteroidales > JAADJA01 > JAADJA01. The sequence goes on from CAYQWA010000029.1 coordinate 68,221, forward strand.
TGTTTGATGACTGGTAAGTGTGGACCCTGTAATTGCATCCACAACATTATAAACGCTTCCTGCAGCCTGAGTAGAAGCTTTCCAGGTGTATAAATATTGTTTTCGTTGATTGGCCATGGCTTTCCTGGTCTTGACAAAATCACCATCATACTCAACCCAAATGGCTAAAACATGACTTGGGGCATAATTTCCGCCTGCACTCACTGTTCTTACAGTAAATGAGAGCTCACCACCTGTGGTTTCCAGTTTGCTTTTTTCATCATCTGGTGTAGAGAAACCGGTTATGATAATGGAAATACTTATCATCAATAAAATGCTGAGGAGGTTGAATTGCTTCATTTATTTATCTATTTAGTTTAGTTAATGCAATAATACCAAAATTTTTCTTTGCAAATTAAAAAGAAAATTTTGTAATTTTGCAGCCCTTAAAATGGTGCTTGTAGCTCAGCTGGTTAGAGCACTGGATTGTGGTTCCAGGGGTCGTGGGTTCGAGTCCCATCTAGCACCCAGCAGACATCCCAATATGCAGAAAATGAGCATGTTGGGATTTTTTATTTGAATCCTGCGTCAGAAGTTGCGTCAATATTGTCTAATTTTGAACTAGAAAAAGATAATATGACGAATCAACCTTTTCCATTTAAAGAAGCAAAGCTAACAGATTGCAATGGAGACCTTTCCAAAAGGTGGTATATCAGTTTTTATGTGTGGAGCATTACTGCATATTCCGCGTATATTGAGCACCCCATTCCGTTTTAAACTGAGCAGTCC
>CAYQWA010000030.1:0-65482 GCA_964421215.1 uncultured Bacteroidales bacterium
AGGCAGAAGATCTTCCAAAACCGGAAATTACTTTCGATTTCCCATTTGTTTTTTAGCCAATTAATCGCTTTTACCATATGTGATTAACAATTACAATATAAATTGGTTGCGAAAGTATCGAATTCTGGATACCGGAGATGAATGTATAATAATTATTTTTAAAAAAATTGGACTGACTGGGCAGCGCCGTGAATTCAATAACCTGAAGTGGGTACCTGTTATGTAGATATCAAACTTAACTATTTCTCTTCAGCCTCCTGGCCACATAAACTTTTTTTACTCCAAAGCCAGTTGCGAGACTTACCAAAAGAATAAAGCCACTACCAATAGGAGCTCCTCCTCCTACTGGAGTATTCCCAGATCCCGGCCCACTCCCTCCGTTGGGGTGCGGTGGATTTTGCGCAAATAAAAAAACCGGCACGGAGAGGAGAACTGTTATAGTAATTGTTTTGATGATATTTCTCATGACCCTGTATTTTACTTAGTTCAATATCACTTTCTTAATCTGGATTTTTTTATTGCTAATTACTTTAACAATATAACTCCCCTTATCAGCAACCTCAATGTTATTTAATCCTTGATTCAGAATTTTTTCCGTCACCTGTTGTCCAGCCATATTGTAGATCCATATGATCCCCTGACTGTTGGTTGGGTTTTCTATATATATTCTGTTATGTGCAATATATATGGAAAAGATATCCTCCGTATTTTCATCAATTGATAAAGGTGCGAAGTGCAGAATAAATCGCTTGGGATTTTCACCTGCCGAATAATTGAAGGTGTATGAATTTAACAAAAGATTTGTTTCTGTATTTGTTATCAGGTCTTTGAGCATGAGATGAGAAGATTCTCCTGTACCAGAGGCATTAATAGTGAACTCTCCCGAATTTAGGGCAGAAAATCCGATTGGGATGGATTCGCACACTGGTGTACCATTTACCGAAAGATATTGCCCTGATGGTGTAATGGTATATATTTGCGGTAGATCCGGATTTGAGGTTGAAATCCTTTTCCAAGCATCAAATATTCCATCATGTTCAACATCTGCCTGCTCATTAAAATGTATCCAGGTTTCATCAGAATAATTCAAACCGGAGGCTTCGAGGATGATAGCTGAATTTTCAGATTCACTTTTATAATAGTTATCAGTTCCCTGGTGAGTTTGATCCTTTGTCCCCATTTCCAATGTTCCTGCTGATGTTGCACTTACGAAAAATCCTTGCATTGGCGCAACGTAAGAAGAACCGGATCCACCAACTCCCTTTACATAGGAAAGGTCATTGCCATCTGAAGCCCTGATATAATGGACTTCATTACTCATTCCAGCTGGAATACTTACCTCATTCCAGTCAATTGAAGAAGTAAATGGATTTCCCATAAGGTTCCAACCGGCATCATTTGCAGTAAAAGCTTTGCCAGTGGTTCCAGAAATAGGAACGCCTTCGAAGGATACTGTATTTGCGCTTATGTTCGAGTAGACCCCGTAACCATAAAAAATATCAAGAGGTGTATTAGGATCTGTAATCTCTGTATAACTGTTTGATGACTCATCAAAACTTTGCAGGTACATACCGGCAAATATTCCCGCCTGGGCATTAGTAACGGGAGATGCAATTAAATGCCAGTCGATGTCATTGCCTGAGAAGTATCGTTCAGCCTGGAAAGTTCCGTTGTTTGTAATAACACCATTAATAATGAGTGAACCGGTTCCGGATGCACCACTATTGATCGTCAGGCTGGCCCCGTTATCGATTGTCATGTTATTACAATCAGCATTTCCGCTAATCACAGGTTGGAAAGCATCTGTTGAAGGGATGGTGACATTGGTAATTTCACCAGGAGGAACGCCCACATCCCAATTGCTACTATTATGCCAGTCGGTGTCTTCCGTGCCTGTCCAGGCGGCGTTGTCATATATTACTTTAAACACTTTAGCATGACCAATATCATCCACATCATGATTAGCGGCCCCCACAACTACAACGGATCCGTCTGAATTTATACTAACAGAACGTCCAAACCAGTCATGAGAAAGTTCTCCGAATATAGGGGCACCGACTTGAACCCAATCGCTGCCCTGGTATTTGAAAATCTTTGCGTCGCCTGATTTAAAATAAGGTCCTGAACTTTGCATAGTTCCGCTAACCACAGTTGAACCATCAGAACTTAAACTAACTGACCAGGCCGAATAAATTGCGGATGAAAGACCATCAATATCACTACCAAGTTGAGTCCATGTGCCACTTTGATTCTCATAAACCCTTACATGGCCGGAAAAAACACCACCGATCCCGTGATTCTTAGGAGCACCAATTGCCACTCGTGATCCGTCGCCATTCAGACTAAGTGTAAATCCTGATTCATCGCCAGGGGATTCACCTATAATATCATTACCAATTTGGGTCCATGTGCCGCTTTGATTTTCAAAAATCCTTACCTGGCCGGTATTGCCACCGGCGCCATCATTGCCAGGTTCCCCAATGGCAACTATTGATCCATCGGAACTAAGACTTACGGAATGTCCTGACCAGTCATTGTAGGTTTCCGCATAAATGTCGCTACCAATTTGTGTCCATGCACCGGTTTGGTATTCAAAAATTCTTGTATGACCGGCATCGAATCCGGCATCATCATTAAACGGACCTCCGATAGCTATGATCGTTCCATTAGAATTTAAACTGACAGAAAAACCGAAGTAATCGACTGCAGCTTTTCCATCTATATCATTCCCAAGCTGTACCCATGCACCTCCTTGATAATTATAAACACGTACATGACCGGCTTTATCTCCGTTTGCATCGTTAAAGATTGCACCAATTGCCACAGTTGATCCATCAGGACATAAACTGACTGATCTGCCCGACACATCTTCAGCAAATTCCCCTTCTATATCATTACCCAGTTGAACCCAGGAACCATTCGTATTTTCATATACCCTTACATGCCCTGCATCAGTTCCGCTATTATCATTATAGGGTGATGCGACTGCCACCCGCGTGCCATCAGAATTTATACTTACGGCAAAACCACAATTGTCATAAGGGGCCACCCCTTCAATATTGCTTCCAACTTGATACCAGGTTTGACAATGCAACTGTGTGAATGCAGAAATTACAAGAATAGTAATTGCGATTGATTTGAACAATTGGAATAATTTTTTCATGGCACAATGTTTTAGTTTTATTTGGTATCCCAAACATACAAAAAAAAAGCACCCAATGCAATAGCAAATTGTTAACATATCAATTTCAAACTCAATGAAATCTCAATGGATAAAATACATTTGAAATTCGATTTTACATCTGAATCCAATTGTACTTTTGGAAGGAAATTATTTTATGGTCCTGTTAACAAAAAAGGCTGCCCAAGGGCAACCTTTATACTATTGTAAAATGGGAAAGTTATTCTTCAATAATAACCCCTATTGCTTCAAAAGTGTAAGACAATTCAGGTTCTATAATCGTATCGATTTCTTCCTGTGATTTACCATCATCCTCAGCATAATGCTTAAGAATATCAACAGGAATAATTTCTCTTTTGGCAAATCCTTCAACAGTGGCTGTTTTGCCTTTTGAATCCAGGGGAACGAAGAAGGCATAATCCTTAAAAGTAACTTTAACGACATCATCTGAACCCAGATCCAGGTCCATCCAACAACCGGAATTCTGACAATTTGTAACGATGGTTGATTTCATTGTCACCCAAACCGAGTCACTTTCTTCAAGCATTGCCACTAAGTCTTTACCTGCGATAGGATTTTCACCGCTTATCTTTTCACCGAAAATTCCCTCTTCAGTTTGTTGTTCAGTAGATTCAGTGTTTTCAGTAGTTTTTACTCCTGAGTTGCATGCAATCAGGAATACAGGAATCAGAAGGAATGTGAGTTTTTTAAGCATAACAGATTATAATTGGATTGGATCAATTTTAATGTCTTTTACATCTTCCATTGTAAGAAGCTGATCATTTGTGTAACCGTTGAATTGTTTCAAAACATAATTGATTACAGCAAGTGCCTCCTCAAGTGTTTCAACCTGTGGGGTCATAGGTGCATTATATGTTTCACCATTGATGATCATTTCTTCATTTGATCCGTTCAGGGTTTGAGCAACTCCTCTAACCGGGTCCGCAATTAGATAATCTGCATTAGCTAATGGAGGAAATGCTTTTGGTAATCCTTTTGCATCAGCCTGGTGGCATACAATACATTTTTCTTCATATATCTTTTTCCCCATTACCAACTGAGCTTCAAGACCTGAAGGTTCTTGTTTTTGAACTTCTTCTTTTTTTACAGGTTCTTCTTTGGCAGTTTCCTTGGCGGCTTCACCACCACCGCCACATGAGGTTAAAAATGCAATAGCAAACAATGTGATAACCGCTAAAATTGTGTTCCTTTTCATTTTTTTAATCTTTAATTTTTTTAATCTTTAATTTTTTACAAATGTAAGTTTTATTTAAATGTATTCTATATATAATTTTTGCATTTCATTGAATATATGACAGCAACTATTTTTCAACTTTCCACTTCCTGTTCACCTGTTTTTTATGCAGTAACAAGATGTCTGGAAAGTCTTACTGAAAATTCAATTATCAGGACCTTGTCAATTTGTCATAATAATTCTAGTGGCACAGGCTTTGATATTTGCGGGAGGATTAATTTTAAACAATTTAAGAAATGCAAAAAGGAACGATTAACGTACAGACTGAAAACATTTTTCCGATCATTAAAAAATTCCTCTATTCCGATCATGAAATTTTTCTGAGAGAACTCGTGTCAAATGCAGTTGATGCAACTCAAAAGTTAAAGACTTTGGCCTCAATGGATAAGGTGAAAGGTGAAGTTGGAGACCTGACCATTCATGTTGAACTAGACAAAGAGAACAAGTTGTTAAAGGTAATTGACAGGGGTATTGGGATGACTGCCGAAGAAGTAGACAAGTACATCAACCAGATTGCATTTTCAAGTGCCGAAGAATTCATTAAAAAATATAAGGGTAAATCGGATGCCGATAAAAATGCTCTGATTGGTCATTTTGGTCTGGGTTTCTATTCTTCCTTTATGGTGGCAAAGAAAGTAGAGATCTTTACAAAAACATACAAAAAAGGCGGCCCAACCAAAGCAGTAAAATGGGAGTGTGATGGCAGCCCGGAATACTCACTTACCGAAATTGATAAACAAGATAGGGGAACAGAGATCGTTCTTCATATTGCTGATGACTCGCTTGAATTCCTTGAAGAGCATAAAATTCTGGAATTACTTAAGAAGTATTCAAAATTCCTCCCGGTACCGATTCAGTTCGGAATGGAAAAAACCTCTGAAAAAACAGGTAAAAAAGACAAAGACGGTAACGATGAATACAAAGAAGTTGAAAAGCCGAGGTTTATAAACAACACCAAGCCAGCCTGGACTCAAAAACCGTCAGAGCTGAAAGATGAGGATTATAAAAACTTCTACAGGGAGCTGTATCCGATGAATTTTGAGGAACCCTTGTTCCATATTCACCTGAACGTGGACTACCCTTTTAACCTCACCGGTATTCTTTACTTCCCAAAAGTGAAAAAGAACATTGAAGTCCAGCGGGATAAAATTCAGTTATATTGTAACCAGGTATTTGTTACCGATTCGGTTGAAGGTATTGTGCCGGATTTCCTCACCCTGTTGCACGGAGTTATCGACTCTCCAGACATCCCTTTGAATGTTTCAAGGAGTTACCTTCAAAGCGATTCCAACGTGAAGAAGATCTCCAACCACATCATGAAAAAGGTTACCGATAAACTGGAAGAGATCTTTAAGAACAACCGCGAAGAATTTGAGAAGAAATGGGACGATATTAAAGTTTTCATCCAGTACGGAATGATCTCAGAAGAGAAGTTCTATGAAAGAGCTGAAAAATTATCCCTCTTCAAAAATACAGATGGAAAATACTTCACCTTTGAAGAGTATAAAAAACACATTGAAAAAACACAGGAAGACAAAGACAAAAAACTGGTCTACCTGTATGCTACTGATGTGGACGAGCAACATGCATTTATTGCAGCAGCAAAGGAAAAGGGATATGATGTGCTGGAAATGACCGGTGTACTTGATAATCATTTTATCAATACCCTGGAACAAAAATTTGAAAACTCTTCATTTGCCAGGGTTGATGCCGACATCATCGATAAGATCATCAAAAAGGAAGATGATCAACCTTCAAAATTATCAGATGAAGACCAGGAGAAATTGAAACCGGTCTTTGAAAAATTTGCCAGCAAGGAAAACTATTCAATGATATTTGAAAGTTTAAGTGAAACTGACCAGCCCGTTATCATAACCCAACCCGAATTTATGAGGAGGATGAAAGATATGAATAAACTGGGTGGTGGCATGGATTACATGGGGAACCTTCCTGATTCCTACAACCTTGTAATTAATTCAAATCATAAACTTATAGGAGAGATCTTAAATGAGGAAGATGCCGGCAAACAGGAGAACCTGGTAAAACAGGTTACCGACCTGGCAAAACTTTCACAAAACCTGCTTAAAGGCGAGGAGCTGACCAGCTTTATAAAAAGAAGTGTTGATATGATCGGCAACGACTGATTAAAGTAAAAGGCTGTTTATAATTCGAATCAAGAGTCGAAAAACTAAGATGCCGAATAATAGCTACAAAGACACGAAGACGCAAAGTAACCACGAAGGTAAATATGATTTCATGTTTCTAACTTTGTGAAACTTAGTCCCGCTGAGCGGGATCCCGGTGACATAACTTTCTACCCTTGATTCACATTTATAGCTAAAAAACCCCTGAAGTAGGAACACTTCAGGGGTAATGTAAACTCACTTTTATGAAATGTGGTCTGAGGTCTAGTTTATAAAAACCTTTTTCTGCTCCAGCTTTCCATCAGCAATAACCCTTACTATATAGATTCCAGGAATAAGTTTCGTGGGCATTACCACAAAGGATTCGTTGTTGAATTGTTTTACATCCAATTCCTGTCCGTTAAGGTTATAAATGCTAACCTGTTCATTGTCGTAGGCTTCTTCGAATACAAGGTATATATTTGCAGCAGAAGAATAAATGTTTACAAATGATTCATCTCCATTTATCCCTTCAGTTTTAAAATGTATAAAGAATCTTTCTTCATTTTCACCTGTCGGATTAAACGTATATGCATTTTTCGTTTTTAAATTTGTTAAGGTGTTGTTTAACCTGTCTTCTAGGTAAATGCTAATCTCCGGATCGAAGGAAGATGTTCCCGAAAAGTTCAATGTGAGATTATTATCTTCATTGTATTCAAGACCCAGAGGAATAATCCTGTGATCCAATAACTCAGGCATTGAATTAATGGCAAGGTCACCATCAGCAGATATAGAGTAAATTGCAGGTATGGATCCGTTGTTGCCAAAAAGTTTAAACAAGTCCAACCTGGTATCAAAGGATTCACTTGCTTCAGGAAGGAACCTTATTTCTATGACACTGGTCTCAAACCCCTCAACACCAATAATAAGGCTGTTTTCTGTTGCAACAGATTCTTTGTATGCTGTCTGGCTGCTGTGAACTCTGTCATCATTTTCAAGGTTAAGTGTTCCGCCACCGGCATCATTACAATGGAGGAAAAATCCTTGTGTAGGAGCTATGTATTGTGATGTGGTATTGGATCCTCCACCAGGTAAATAATACCTGTAGTCTGTAATAACCGGATCATACACCCAAAAGCCACCGTCAATTGTTGCAGGAAGACTTACAGCATCCCAGTCAATGGAAGAAGGATAAGGATTACCCATAAAATTCCAGCCATTGCTATTGAGTGGTGGCCCGCTATTGGTTAAAGCAAGGGCCTGGGCCCCTGTATTCAATGTTCCCACAAATTCGGAGAGGTTATCGGTAGCCAGGGATGACCATACGGCAAATCCTTTTCCGGGTGTAAGTGGTACATTTACTGGTTCGATGTAATTAAAAGTTCCACTGGGCTCATCCCATTCTTTGAGGTAGATTCCCATGAACATTCCTGAAACAGCAGTTGCCACCGGTGAGGAAATATAATGCCATGCAAATCCTGAATAATGCTTTTGGAAAGTTGTAGTTCCGGCAACGTTCAGTGTTCCGTTGTCAAGGACTGATCCTGTTCCGCTTGCATCGGATTTTATGGTAAAGCTTCCGGCTATTGTCAACGAATTCCCTGAGTTAATGGTTAAAGTTGCATTTGGTTCAAGGCTTGCATTATAGCAGGATACATCATCCGAAACGATAGGTTCGAAAGGTGTACTTTCAGGAATATAAACATTATCGGTAAGGGTAGGAGTTCCTACATTCCAGTTATTGTCATTGGTCCATTCCTGACTGACTGTTCCCTCCCAAACTCTGTTCCAGTCATTAACGCTAAGGGAGAAACTACCCCTGTATCCGTTTCCATACCTGTTGTCGACCGATACATAGTACCATTCACCAGGTACGAGGCTGTTGTAGGTTATGCTTAAGTCACTATGGTAATAGGTATAAACATCACAAGCCAATTCGTTGTCCAACTCATCCCAAAGGGTCATCATCGGATATTGGATGGTTCCTTCACTTCCACCTGTGCGGCATAGAATTTCAACATTGGGGCTTATGGCCTGGAACTTAAACCATCGGTTATTGTTAGGTCCGTTTACCCAACAAGATCCCATGTCTTCATCAGGTGTTGCCCAAAGCGTTGAATAAGCTTGTGGTGGAGATTCCCAGTTGTCAAATTCAACAAGTTCAATAGCTGCTTCCTTGTAGTCATAATCCAGTCCATCACTTATACAGAGGGTGAAACTTCCTCTGTATCCGTTACCGTACCTGTTGTCGACAGAAATATAATACCATTCACCCGGAGTGAGTGAAGCACTGTTCATGGTCAGGTCGCTGTGATAATAGGTGTAAACTGCACAGGCCTCTTCATTTCCTGCTTCGTCCCAAAGAGCCGACTGCAGGTATTGGGCATTGCCCTGAGATCCACCTGTTTTAACTTCCACTGTAACATTAGTTGTTGTAGCCTGGAATTTAAACCAACGGTTATAATTCGGTCCGTTCACCCAGCATGATCCTGCATCTTCATCACCGGTTGCCCATAATGTCGAATATTGAGCATCAGATGAGCACCAGTTGTCCAGGTCAGTAAGTTCAATGGCTGCTTCTTTGTAATCGTAATCAACCGCATCATCCACACACAATGTGAATGAACCCCTGTATCCGTTTCCATACCTGTTATCAACAGAGATGTAGTACCACTCACCGGGAGTTAACGAAATACTATTCATGGTAAGATCACTGTAATAATAGGTATATACGGCACAAGCCATTTCGGTTCCTGTTGCATCCCACAATGCAGCTTGAAGGTATTGGGCATTACCCTGAGAACCACCGGTTTTTACGTCAATGGTGATGTGCGGCGTAGTAGCCTGGAATTTGAACCACCTGTTGTAGTTTGGCCCGTTCACCCAGCATGATCCTGCATCTTCATCACCAGTAGCCCATAATGTTGAATATTGTGCATCCGAAGAACACCAGTTGTCAAGATCAGTTAGTTCTATAGCAGCGGATTTGTAATCGTAATCCACAGCATCGTCAATACATAATGTAAAGGTTCCCCTGTATCCATTGCCGTATCTATTGTCAACGGAAATATAGTACCACTCCCCAGGTGTAAGAGAAACACTGTTCATGGTCAGGTCACTATAGTAATAGGTATAAACGGCACATGCCAACTCGTTGCCTGTTTCATCCCAGAGTGCTGTCTGAAGGTATTGAGCATTTCCCTGTGATCCTCCGGTTTTTACATCAACAGTCACATGTGCGGTGGTAGCCTGAAATTTAAACCATCTGTTATAGTTCGGCCCATTTACCCAGCATGATCCTGCATCTTCATCACCTGTAGCCCATAGGGTTGAATACTGGGCATCGGCAGAGCACCATTCATCCAGATCAGTCAACTCTATTGCTGCTACTTTGTAGTCGTAATCAACAGCATCATCAATACATAAAGAGAACGATCCCCTGTAACCATTTCCAAAACGGTTGTCAACAGAAATATAATACCATTCTCCAGGTGTAAGTGATATACTGTTCATGGTGAGGTCGCTGTAATAATAGGTATAAACGGCACATGCCAGTTCGTTGCCTGCATCATCCCACAGAGCGGTTTGCAAATACTGTGCATTACCCTGTGAGCCACCGGTTTTTACATCAATTGTTATGTGCCCAGTCGTAGCCTGGAATTTAAACCAACGGTTATAATTTGGCCCGTTTACCCAGCATGAACCTGCATCCTCATCTCCCGTAGCCCACAATGTAGAGTATTGAGCATCTGCAGAACACCAGTTATCCAGATCAGTTAGTTCAATGGCAGCTGATTTGAAATCATAATCTACGGCATCGTCAACACATAATGTAAATGATCCACGGTATCCGGATCCTTTTCTATTGTCAACAGAAATGTAGTACCATTCACCAGGTGTCAGAGAAACACTGTTCATGGTAAGATCGCTATGGTAGTAAGTATATACAGCGCATGCCACTTCATTACCTGCATCATCCCATAAAGCAGTCATCAAGTATTGTGCACTTCCCTGTGAACCTCCTGTTTTAACGTCAATAGTAATATTTGTAGTCGTCGCCTGGAGTTTAAACCAGCGGTTATAATTAGGTCCGTTTACCCAGCAAGATCCGGCATCCTCATCTCCCGAAGCCCACATTGTTGAATATTCAGCATCGGCCGAACACCAGTTGTCCAGGTCGGTTATTTCAATTGCGGCAGATTTGTAGTCATAATCAACAGCATCATCCAAACAAAGTGTGAACGATCCCCTGTAACCCAATCCGCTTCTGTTATCGACAGAAATATAATACCACTCACCAGGAATGAGTGAAACGCTGTTCATGGTAAGATCGCTATGATAATAGGTATAAACGGCACAAGCCAGTTCATTACCAGTATCATCCCACAGTGCTGTCTGAAGGTATTGTGCACTTCCTTCTGATCCTCCGGTTTTTACATCTACAGTTATGTTGTTAGTTGTTGCCTGGAACTTAAACCAACGGTTGTAGTTAGGACCGTTTACCCAGCATGATCCTGCATCCTCATCACCTGTGGCCCACATTGTAGAATATTGAGCATCGGCTGAGCACCAGTTGTCCAGGTCAGTTAATTCAATGGCAGCCGATTTGTAGTCATAATCTACAGCATCATCCAAACAAAGTGTGAATGATCCTCTGTACCCTAAACCGCTCCTGTTGTCAACAGAAATATAGTACCACTCTCCAGGTGTTAATGATACACTGTTCATGGTAAGATCACTATGATAATAGGTGTAAATGGCGCATGCCAGTTCATTACCTGTAGCATCCCACAGTGCTGTTTGCAGGTATTGTGCGTTACCCTGAGTTCCCCCTGTTTGTACATCAATTGTAATGTTAGCAGTGGTTGCCTGAAACTTGAACCACCTGTTGTAGTTGGGCCCGTTTACCCAACAAGATCCCGCATCCTCATCTCCGGTAGCCCACATGGTAGAATATTGAGCATCGGCTGAGCACCAGTTATCCAGATCGGTTATTTCTATAGCCGCCGATTTATAATCGTAATCTACAGCATCATCAATACACAAGGAGAAAGTTCCTCTGTACCCTGTTCCTGAACGATTATCAACGGATATATAGTACCAGTTTCCCGGGGTTAAATTATTACTGCTTATCACTAGTGTCCGATTAAATTAATATTACGTTCTTTGAAATCCTTGGTATAACTGGCTTGTAGAGCTTTTTAGGTGCGTGTCGATTTGAAATGATTTTGTGATTTTAGCTTTGTAAAAAGCTGAATATCATGAATCAAGGCAAATTTGTTTATTCTCAACTTACAGATTTTCTTCCAAAACGTAAGTTTGATGGCCTCTCGCACAAATACTCTGGGGATAAGTACATTAAGCACTTCTCCTGTTGGAATCAACTCCTTGCCATGGTATTTGGTCAACTTACAGGAAGAGACAGTTTAAGAGATTTGATGGTTAGTATTGAACCTCACAAATCCAAGTATTACCACCTTGGATTTGGTAAGGGTACATCACGATCCAATTTTGCCAATGCCAACGAGAAACGTGATTGCAGAATCTTTGAAGAATATGCTTTCTATCTGATTGACCTGGCAAGAAAATCCTCAACTGTTGATCAGGACTTTCAACTAAACATTAATGGAAACATTTATGCTTTCGATTCCTCAACTATAGATCTGTGTTTGAGTGTATTTTGGTGGGCTACATTTAGAAAGACAAAAGGTGGGATTAAACTACATACACTGTATGATGTTAAAACCTCCATACCTTGTTTTATCCATGTATCCCCTGCATCATTGCATGATATGAACGCCTTGGATTTATTGCATTATGAACCAGGCGGTTATTATATCCTTGATCGAGGATATATAGACTACGAGCGACTTTTTAAAATACACAAGAGTTCTGCTTACTTTGTGGTCAGAGCAAAAAAGAACCTTCAGTATCAAAGAATGTACTCCAGAAAAGTCAACAAAGACAATGGAGTATTGCTTGATCAGATTGGCAAATTGACTGGGTTTTATGTCTCAAAAGACTATCCTGAAAAACTTCGCCGGATTAAATTCTACGATGAAGAAACGAATAATAATTTGATGTTTTTATCCAATAACTTTGACCTGTCAGCAGAAGAGATAGCTCAGCTTTATAAATATCGATGGAAGGTTGAACTGTTTTTCAAGTGGATTAAGCAGCACCTGAAAATCAAATCTTTCTGGGGTACGAGCTTAAACGCTGTAAAAATCCAGGTTTATTCAGCAATAATTGCTTATTGCCTGGTAGCTTTAGTACGAAACAAACTTAAAATTGATCGCTCTACATACGAAATTTTACAAATTTTAAGCATTTCTCTACTCGACAAAACGCCTATAAATGAACTACTTACAAGTCAGGATTACAAAGATGTCAAAGAACTATATTGTAAACAACTGAAAATCAGCTGGTATTAATCGGACACTAATGACTGCTTATGATTAAATCGCTGTGATAATATGTATACACAGCACATGCCATTTCATTGCCTGTGTCATCCCAGAGTGCAGTTTGCAGGTATTGTGCATTTCCCTGAACGCTTCCGGTGTTGACCTGGATTTTAATTTCACTGGTTGTTGCCTGGAAGCTGAACCACACATTATAATTGGGGCCATTCACCCAACAGGAACCAGCGTTTTCATCGGGTGTAGCATTCATGGTTGTAAATTGTCCGTCAGTTGAACACCAGTTATCAAGATCTGACAGGACAATGGAATTAGCTTTGTTGTCATTTACCGGCTGTGCCATTGAAAATGAAACAATCATAATTCCTGATAAAATAAAAAGTATACTTTTCTTCATATCAGTAACTTAAATTGTAAAATACAGGAAGCTTATCGACCTGTTCGAATAAATAATATTAATTATCTCTTAGTAATATAATGCATTATTAATGAAGGGATTAACCTCTTAATATATCTCTTTTACTGTCAATTTTTAAAAACAATTTACCTCAATTTTCAAATTGACAATAGTTTCGTTTGTACGTATTGGGGAAAAAAAGGTTATTTTCAAATATGGATTTGTTGAGGAAACAATTGAAAAGATTCAGTACTCAAATTCCCGAAAATAAATGTTGATAAAATAGAAATTCCTGTTTATTAAGACTGACAAATGCTGCAGACAATTTAGTAATGTTTAATAATACACCTCCTTTTTACGTGGTTATGTTTGTCAGGCTTAGCCAAATAAATTGATTACTGGAATACTGGAATAATGGGATAATGGAACAGAAGATGATTAATTTTTAACTTTTTCCAACTTTACAATATTCCAATATTCAAATTGTGTCATTTATTAACATTCCTATGGGATTATATTTTTAATACCACCTTCTTTGAGGGTAGATTCTTTACTTTATTTAAAAGTATTCTAAATAATAAAATTTAAGTAAACCTATACCAATTTAAAGATTTCCTTTGTACTTTTGTTTCTTCAAAAAAATGAGGGGAAATTGATTTCCCACCTATCTTTCTGATATATAAATGAATAACAATATCCACCAGAAAATGAAAAAAAGCATAATTATTATTCCTGTTTTGTTTCTTTCATTTTATTTCTTACTCCAATCTTCGCAAGCTCAAAATACACCTCCGCCGGAATGGCCGGTCTGTGGGGCTTGTCATACGATAGGTAAGGGTAAATTGATCGGGCCTGACCTAAAAGGTATAACTGAAAGTCGTGATAAAGAATGGCTTTACAGTTTTATCCGGTCGTCGCAAACCATGATAAAAGAGGGTGATGAATTGGCCGTCCAGTTGTTTGAGGAATACAATAAAATGCCCATGCCTGACAACGATTTTACCGATGAGCAAATAGAGGGATTATTGGCCTATATAGAAAATTATGAGGAGGGTGCAGCCGAACCTGTCGCTGCTGAAGAATCAACGACTACTGATCATGATGATGCTCATGCGGAATCGGATGCTGCCATACAAATGCATGAAGATACTTATGGCCCTGGGAATACCAGTCTGACTTTCATTGTTTTTATCATTCTATTTATGATTGCACTTATCGACCTGGCCATAACAAAGATCATTAAAGCGAGGTTTGTTCATATCATCATTGTGATGGTTTCCATCTTTGTCATAGGTGAAATTGTTTACGTTGAAGCTAAAGCATTAGGCCGTCAGGAAGGCTATTCTCCTGATCAGCCGGTTTGGTTCTCACACAAGGTTCATGCCGGGCAAAACAACATCGATTGTATGTATTGCCACACGGGAGCCAACGAAAGTAAAAGTGCCGGTATACCAAGTACCCAGGTTTGTATGAATTGTCACAATGTTGTTAAGAACGGTCAGCAAACCGGCACAGAAGAAATTGCTAAGGTGATTGAATCCTGGAATACCGGAGAGCCTATCGAATGGGTAAGAGTTCATAACCTGCCTGATCATGTTTGGTTCAGTCATGCTCAACATGTGAATGCAGGCCAGCGTGAATGCCAGGAATGCCATGGCCCCGTTGAGGAAATGGACAGAGTATCACAGGTTGAAAATCTTGGAATGGGATGGTGTATTCATTGTCACCGTACCACAGGAGTTCAGTTTAAAGAAAATGGTTTTTACGAGGAATATGTACGTTTCCATGAGGAGATCAATGAAGGCAAACGCAGCAGAGTTACTGTCGACGATATTGGAGGAAACAATTGTCAAACATGTCATTATTAATTGATAATCTTTAAGATCCTTATATAATTTACTATTTATGAAAAAGTACTGGAAAAGTTTAGACGAACTTAAAGATATAAAGAACGATTCGGTTGTTGAAAAACACAAAGAACCCGAATTTTCTACTGAAGGTCTTACTGAGCAGGAAGTCACTAATAAAGCCAAAGCGTCCCGCCGCGACTTTTTAAAGATACTGGGATTTTCGGTTGGAACTGCAGCATTGGCTAACAGTTGTGAGCAACCTGTTCGTAAAGCAATCCCTTACCTAAGTCAGCCTGAAGAAATTACACCAGGTCTGGCCAACTATTATGCATCCACATTTTTTGATGGTCATGATTTTTGTCCGGTAGTGGTAAAAGTAAGGGATGGAAGGCCCATAAAGGTAGAAGGAAATGAACTTTCTCACATAACAGGCGGCGGAACCAGTGCACGGGTGCAGGGTTCTGTTTTGGGGTTGTATGATTCGGGCCGTCAACAGTTTCCTACTAAAGGAGGTCTAAAAACCAGCTGGGAAACAATTGACAGTGAGGTAAAAGCAAAACTTGAGGAGGTGGCAGCACTTGAAGGAAAGATCGTGATCCTTTCTTCATCTGTTATTAGTCCATCAACGCTCCAGTTGTTTGAAGACTTCAAGGCACAGTATCCAACCACTGAAGTAGTATATTATGATACTGTTTCGTATTCAGCTATTAAAATGGCGAATGAATTTACTTTCGGCAGACCTGCAATTCCTTCGTACCGGTTCGATAAAGCTGAAGTGATCGTTGGATTTAATGCTGATTTCCTCGGTTCCTGGTTGTCACCTGTTGAATTTGCCAAACAATACGCAGAAACCAGGGAGTTATCAGGTGAGAAAAAGAGCATGTCGAAACATTACCAGTTTGAGTCTACCATGTCGCTAACCGGTACAAATGCGGATGTTCGCCATTCAATAAAACCATCAGATGAACTTACCGTTCTGTTAAATTTATACAATAAGATAGCTACTAAGTCAGAGATGCCGGCATACGAAACTGAGCAATCTCCTGTTGATGTTGAAGCCGTAGCGAATGATCTTTTACATCACCAGGGCAAAGGCCTGGTAGTTTCAGGTACTAATGATGTTTATATTCAAGCCCTCGTTAATGCAATTAACTTTCTGCTGGGGAATTTAGGAGGAACTTTCAATTTCGAAAAAACACTCAACACAAAACTGGGTAGTGACCAGGCCTATGAAGGTTTGATAGAACAAATGGAGAACGGTGAAGTAGCAGCATTAGTTATGAATAATGTAAATCCTGAATATGATTCACCTTCAGCGGATAAATTTAAAACAGCTTTAGCAAAGGTTGGATTTTCAGTAGCTATATCATATTATATGGATGAAACTGCCCAGCTGGCCACCTATGTTTGCCCCGACCATCATTACCTCGAATCATGGAATGATGCAGAAGCCTATACAGGAATGTATACACTTGCTCAACCAACCATTCATCCGTTGTTTGATACGCGACAGATGCAGGACAGCTTCATGAAGTGGGCCGGACTTGAAGGAGATTATAATTCTTACATTAAAAAATACTGGGAAAATAACCTGCTGGCGAAGCAGAACAAATATTTAACCTTCACAGATTTTTGGAATCACAGCTTACAGGATGGCGTAGTTGACATAGAAGGAGAGGTTGCTGCCTGCCCGTTATACGATTTTGAATTTCTTGGTGCCAATACTGATAAACTAAAAGCTGAAAAAGAAGATGGACTGGAGTTGATCGTATATGAAAAAATAGGAATTGGAAACGGAGCACAGGCCAACAATCCCTGGCTTCAGGAGCTTCCCGATCCAGTGTCAAAATCTGTCTGGGACAACTATCTAGCTTTGTCACCAACCTGGGCGAAAGAAAACGGCATAGAACAGGAAGACGTGGTTAAAGTGGCCGGGCTGGAGTTACCGGTTTTAATTCAACCTGGACAGGCTTATGGAACAGCTTCTATGGCCATGGGTTATGGAAGAAAATTCGGTGGCAAAGTTGCAGATGACCTTGGTGTGAATGTTTTTGGCTTGGTGAAAATGAAAAACAACAGCAAACAATTTGCTGCCAGCTTCGCCAATATCGAAAAAACAGGATCAACTTATCCATTGGCTACTACGCAAACACACCACTCCATGGAAGGTCGTCCTATCGTTCGTGAAACCGTTTTGGATAACTGGAAACACAATCCGGAATCGGGCAATGAAATGCACCGTTTGAATGAAGAAAAAGCAGTTACCCTTTACACAAAACCACAATACGAGGGTTTCCATTGGGCATTAAATGTTGATCTGAACAAGTGTATTGGATGTAGTGCATGTGTTGTTGCCTGCCAGGCAGAAAATAATGTTGCTGTAATTGGAAAGCAGGAAGTGAAAAATAAACGGATCATGCATTGGATCAGGATTGATAGGTATTATTCTACCGTAAGTTCTGATATTGGTGCCGACATAGAACCGGAGAATCCGGATGTAGTTCACCAGCCTGTCATGTGCCAGCATTGTGATAATGCTCCATGCGAAAATGTTTGTCCGGTGGCCGCAACACCTCACAGTAAAGAGGGTTTGAACCAAATGGCCTACAACAGATGTATCGGAACACGGTATTGTATGAATAACTGCCCTTACAGGGTTCGTAGGTTTAACTGGTACCGCTTTATTGATAATGACAAGTTCGACTTCAACCAGAATGATGAATTGAGTAAAATGGTTCTTAATCCTGATGTAGTCGTTAGGGAACGTGGAGTTGTAGAAAAATGTTCTTTCTGTGTTCAGCGGATCCAGGAAGGTAAACTGAATGCCAAAAAAGAAGACCGGCAACTTAAAGACGGAGATGTTAAACCTGCTTGTGTGCAGTCGTGTCCAAGTAAAGCTTTGGTCTTTGGTGATAAGAACAACGATGATTCACAGGTTGCTCAGGTTAACAGTGATCCAAGAACTTATAATTTACTGGAAGAGATCCATACCTTATCATCGGTTGGTTATATGACCAAAGTGAGGAACAAGGAAGCGGATCATCATGATGATCATGATCATCATTAAAAATTCCAATTAATAGAAATTCCAAATTCCAATTGATCTGAATTATAGGATGGTGGAGTTGATTAAAGATAATAGAAACAAGAAATAAATACAAAAACATATGTACAACAAGAATGTCAGAGGCGTACTTATAAAAGGCAATAAAACCTATGGCCAGATCACCAATGAGATCCTGGCACCACAGGAGAAAAAGGCTCCTAAATGGTGGTTTGTTGCTATGTTTATTTCATCCCTTGGAATGGCTATGGGATTGTGGGCTATCTGGACCACGATCACCGAAGGAATCGGTACCTGGGGAGTAAATAATTCCATCGGTTGGGGATGGGGTATCATCAACTTTGTATGGTGGATCGGGATTGGACATGCCGGAACGGCATTTTCCATATTCCTGCTCATTCTTCGTCAGAAATGGCGGACATCCATTAACCGTGCAGCTGAAGCCATGACTGTAGTGGCTGTGCTTTGTGCTGGTTTATTCCCGTTACTTCATATGGGAAGAATTTGGATGGCCATCTTTATTTTCCCTTATCCGAATTCAAGGGGACCGTTATGGGTCAACTTTAACTCACCCTTATTCTGGGATGTGGTTGCGATCAGTACCTACCTGATGGCTTCGGCTACTTTCTGGTATATCGGAATGATTCCCGACCTTGCAACTGTTCGCGACAGGGCTAAATCAAAAGTTAAAAAGGCCATTTACGGATTTATGAGTTTTGGTTGGGTTGGTACTGCCAAATCCTGGTTACGATTTGAAGTTGCTGCCATGATCATTGGTGGATTGGCTGCTCCTCTGGTAATTGCAGTTCACTCTATTGTATCCATGGACTTTGCTACCTCTGTAATGGCAGGATGGCATACTACAGTATTTCCTCCGTATTTTGTGATTGGAGCGATTTTCTCTGGATTTGCAATGGTGCTAACCCTGATGATTATCATTCGAAAGGCTTTTAAATTCCAGGATTTTGTTACCCGAGGGCACCTCGATGCCATTGGTCGAATCCTAACTTTCATTTCCTTGATCATGGGTACTGCTTATACTACTGAAATATTTATAGCCTGGTATTCAGGGATGGAAGGGGAGATTTATACCTTCTTCCATAACAGGATATCCGGTGATCATACTAAGGCATTTTGGACAATGGTAACCTGTAATGCCATCATTCCACAGTTTTTCTGGTTCAAGAAAGTGAGGAAGAACCTCACCCTTGTATTTATTATCTCCATCATCATTAACATTGGAATGTGGTTCGAACGATACGTGATTGTTGTTACATCCCTGTCAAAGGATTATTTGCCAGCCAACTGGTCGGAATATTCTCCAACTATTGTTGAAGTTGGAACTTATGTTGGAACACTGGGATTGTTTGGAATTGGTGTTCTGCTCTTTATCCGTTACATCCCGATGATGGCCATGAGTGAATTAAAAATGATTTTAAAAGGAACAAGTATCATCTCAAATCAAAAAGATCATGAATAGAACAAATATATTCGGCGTTTTTGATAACGAAGACACACTGCTGAATTCCGTTCGGGAAATTACCGAAAAAGGGATCAAGATTAAAGATGTTGTTTCTCCTTATCCCATTGAGGAATTGTTTCATCTTTTAAAGCTAAAAACACGCATACCCATTGCAGCATACCTCTATGGAGTATTTGGGATGCTTGCTACTTTCGGATTTTTATACTGGACTTCAGTAATTAACTATCCACTTGTTTTTGGAGGTAAACCGCAAAATACCCTTTCATTTATTATTGTGATTTTTATCATGGTCATTTTTATTACTATCGGAGCAACTATCGTAACATTCTTCATGCGGGAAAAGAAGGGCCCCGGTGCTAAACCACAATATGAATATGAAGGAATGACCGATGATAAATATTTCATTATAATCGAAAATTCACCCAATGTGGATGCTGAAGAAGTAAATCAACTTCTGAAAGCATGTGGGGCAATTGAGATCACAGAAAAATAGTATTAAATCAACGATAAATTCATCAGCAATGAAGAATACAAAAAATATATTTCAACTTCGGACACTTGGCCTTATTCTGGTCGTATTGATTGCCTGGAGTTGTAAGAGGGACAATAACTATACCGGGCATTCCTATTTCCCTGATATGGCCTATTCATATGCGTATGAAACTTACAGTTCGAGTCCTAATTTTTCGGATTCAATCCGGATGTTTCTACCTGTGGAGGGTACCGTTCCAAGGGGAATGATTCCATACCAGTATGAAAAAACGTTTGACGATCAGCAACGTGCAGGTCTGGAACTGGTGAACCCAATTGAAGCAACCAAAGAAAATCTAAGGACGGGTAAAGAGCAATACGACATTTATTGTGCATTATGTCATGGTGACAGAGGCAAGGGTGATGGACAATTGTATACCAGCAAATTGTTCCCGGTACAACCTACTTCACTGAGAGGTGACTATGTGCTGAATAAACCGGATGGAGAATGGTATCATGTCATTACACTTGGATCCCTTTCAGGACTGATGGGGGCACATGGATCACAAATTACACCTGAAAACAGGTGGAAGATCGTTTCCTACATTAGAAATGGATTTGTTGTAAAATAGAATCAATTACCTTGATTGAGATATTATTTGAGAATAGAAAAAAAATAACCAATGGAAAAACAATTCACATTTACGAAGAACCTGAGGTTTTTAACATATGGACTGATGTTAATCGGAATCATAGCACTTGCTATTGGTTTCTCACAGGATGGATTAAGAGCCTGGACCAATGTCCTGCTGAATAATTTTTATTTCCTGTCCCTGGCTATCGGTGCCTCTTTTTTCCTGGCATTACAGTACATCACACAGTCTGGTTGGTCCTCAGCCTTCAAACGGATCCCTGAATCCATGAGTGCCTATATTCCGATTGCTGGAGTGATCATGGTGATTTTGATCTTTGGAATGAAAACGCTGTATTCATGGATTGAGCCCGAAGGACATGGATTTGATGAACATCAGTTACATCTGATCCACCATAAATCCGGATACCTTAATCAAACCTTTTTTATTATAAGGTTAGTATTGTATTTTGCCGTTTGGATATTTTTTACCAAAATGATGAGAAGATTTTCCCTCAGGGAAGATATGGAAGGTGGTCTTGTATATTTTGAAAAAACAGAATTTTATTCCAAAGTATATATATTCAGTTTAGCACTTACTTTCTCACTGGCCTCTTTCGATTGGCTGATGACACTGGAACCCACATGGTACAGTACCATTTATTCACTGAAGAATTTTGTTGCTGCCTTTTTTCATGGTTCCGCAATCATAGTTCTGATTATAATGATCATGCATTCAAGAGGGTATTTTACTTTTATCAATGATTCACATTGGCAGGATTTTACTAAATACGTTTTTATTCTTTCCATTGTTTGGGCATATTTTTGGTTTTCACAATACCTGCTGATTTGGTATGCCAATATCCCTGAAGAAACTACCTATTATGTAGAGCGACTAACAGGTCCATGGGAATACAACTTCTATGTTAACCTTATTTTAAACTGGATCGTTCCGTTCATGATCTTATTGCCCAACTATTTTGCCCGTAAGAAATTTATTCTTGTATTTGTTATCATCTGTTTAATTGTGGGTCAGTACACAGACCTTTATGAGCAAATTATTCCAGGAACCACCGGTGAATTTAATATTGGTTTTGTTGAGATCGGATCTTTTATCGGTTTCGCAGGATTGTTCATTTATATGTTTATGAGGACATTGAGCAGTGCTTCTCTTATCCCTGAAAAGCACCCATTGCTAAATGAAAGTTTAAATCATTCAGGTCATTAATTTCAGGTTGAACAATGATAAATCCCCGATTCATTGATTAATGGATCGGGGATTTTATTTGTTCCATTTAATTTTGCTTGTCTATCCCTTATTATAGGATTAGTTAAGTTCTTTTCTTTTACCGAAAATCATAATCCTTTTCTGTTGTATACCCTTTGTATACCCTCCTAATTTTGAGCTGCTTTCCTACAGGATTACTTTTGCAATAAATCTAAATATCAAGAAAATATGAAAAAACTCATTTATCTTTTTGCAATCCTCTTTTGCAGTTTGAATTTATCAGCGGAAGATATATATGTTCAAACATTCGACACCTGGCTTCCCGAAGGCTGGTCAGTAATTGAGGGCCCCGGAACTTCCTACTATTCCCACTGGTTCCACAAAGATGATGTCAGGGCAACAGTTTTTGTTACCAATGATAATCAGGATGAGTGGTTAATAAGCCCGGACATTGAATTGCCCGCTACTGGAGATTTGGAATTGGCGGTCCAGATGATGGGTTCCTTTTACAGAATGGTTACCATGGATTATGGTGATTTAATTGTATACATCAGTACAGACAGTGGAACCAATTGGGAACTTCTCTGGCAGGCAGATAATCAGGCGTTGGTAACAGCTTCAGGGGTTGACTGGCCCTGGCAAACCAATACCTGGTTTTATCCATCCATGTCCTTAAACGATTTTGCCGGGGAAACCATAAAAATTGCCTTCAGATATATTTCACCGGATGGTGATGCTGACTGGTGGAACCTGGATAATTTTATTGTAAAAAGTCTTTTACAAAACGAAATTGAATTGCAGGATTTTGAATTTCCGGAATATGGGGTTGCAGGTGATGTTGTCACATTTGAGGGTACTCTGAAAAATTATGGGGTAAATGACGTTACGTCTTTTGAAGTGGTATACACTGTTGATGGTGTTGAAAGCGATCCATGTATTGTGGATAATGTAAATGTTCAATACAATACGACTTACAGTTTTTCTCACGATATTCCTTTTACATTCGTGAATCCGGAGATCCATGATCTTAGCCTGGAGGTTACAAAAGTAAACGGGCAGATAGATCCGATAACGGAGAATAATATTCTTTATGGTGATATTTCCATCGCGATGGAAGTGGTTAACCGGAAACCCATGTTTGAAATATTTACAAGTTCGACATGTGGTGCATGCCCCTGGACAAATGAAGATATGGATGCAATTTTTGCCAATAATCCCGGTAATTACAGCCTGGTAAAATATCAGGTATACTGGCCGGGTTTAGGTGATCCCTATTACATAATCGAGGACAGTATCAGGGCAGTTTATTATGGTGTAACCGGTGTGCCACGTGTTCATGTTAATGGTTATCAGGATGATGGAATTGGCTATACACAGGCTGATTTTAATAATGCCTTAAATACGGATGCTTATGCTGAAATTGATCTGGCTTATGCCTTTAACGGAACAGGTGTTGAGGTTTACTTAAACATCACACCTAAAATCCATATTGCCGATGCAGCTGTCCATATGGCTGTTGTGGAGAAAACAACCTATGAGAATACAGGTACTAATGGTGAAACTGAATTTCATAATGTGCTTATGAAAATGTTACCCGATGCTTATGGATCTACTTATTCCCTTGAACCTGATGTACAGATCAGTTTAACAGAGATAGCCGACTTAAGTGATACTTTCATAGAAGAATTCACCGATTTGCAGGTGGTGGTCTGGGTTCAGGATAACGAAACAAAGTTTGTATTGCAATCAGAAAGTTCTGATCTGATGGTTGGGATAGATGAAATTCCTAAGGATAATGTACAGGTATTTCCGAACCCTGCATCAAAAAACATAACCGTTAAAGCTGAAGCTCAACTGGAAAAGTTTGAACTTTACAACAATTTGGGCCAGCTTATAATAGAGAAAGACATTGATTTTGATCAACAAAGTTTGGATGTATCCCATTTGGATCCGGGAGTTTATTTCCTGAAAATCCAATCTGAGAATAAAATCATAAGCAGGAAACTGGTAATTGAATAGGTCAGGATAATTTAGTTTAGTAAATTAATATTTAAACCCTGGTTCGAAATATACGGACCAGGGTTTCTTTTTTTTCTGCCATTTAGCAAATTAGTTTTGCGATCCTGCAAATGAACCAATCAAACGATAAACTGTACCTTTGTTGGTTTTAGAAATACCAGGTAGGATTATAAGTAAGGACCTCGTAATACAGCATCAGATTATTATGAAAACGAAACTGGATATCAACAATTGGAAACGTAAAGACCATTTTAATTTCTTTAAAGATTTTGAAGAACCATTTTTTGGTGTAACTGTCGAAATTGATTGTACCGGGGCACATAACTATTGTAAACAAAACAACATCTCGTTTTTCCTGTATTACTTGCACAATTCTTTAGTGGCTGCAAACTGTGTAGAGGAATTTAGATATAGAATTTCAAATGATGAAGTTCTGATTTATGAAAAAGTAAATGCTTCTTCAACTGTCAATCGGGAAAACGGAACTTTTGGATTTAGTTATATCGACTATGAAGAAAATTTCTCAGCGTTCGAAATAAAGGCAAAAATTGAAATAGAACGGGTTAGAAACGGTACCGGGTTACAACCTGCTGTTTCAGGAGAAAACGTTATCCATTATTCCTCAATACCATGGATAAATTTTACATCCCTTTCCCATGCAAGAAGTTTTTCATTTCCTGATAGTGCTCCTAAAATTACCTTTGGGAAAATGATAACTAAATCCGATAAAAAATGTATGCCGGTTTCCATTCATGTTCATCATGCGTTGATGGATGGTTTTCATGTGGGGCAGTTTGTTGATGAATTTCAAAGGATTATGAATTCGAAATAAGTG
This sequence comes from uncultured Bacteroidales bacterium, assembly GCA_964421215.1. Lineage (GTDB taxonomy): Bacteria > Bacteroidota > Bacteroidia > Bacteroidales > JAADJA01 > JAADJA01. The sequence goes on from CAYQWA010000030.1 coordinate 24,960, forward strand.
TACTTAACAAGTCTGAAAAATGCCACTAAGACACAAAAACACAAACACATCACTAAGATTGATATTCGTAGGTTTAATGGCTTTGTGTACCTTTGAGTCTTAGAGACTTTGTGGCAATTTTGATTTAAATTTTTGAACCAAAAAATGGACAATAGTTCAATTTAGATAGAAACATGCATTACTATAGAGCCCTATTGAAATTTTTACTTTTTTCTTTGTTATTATTTCTTTTCGCTTGCAATAACTCATCCCATGAGAATAATAATCCCAATATCCTCTGGATCTACCTGGAAGATACATCTCCCCTAATGGGTTGCTATGGTTCCAATATTGTATCAACTCCAAATATTGATAAACTTGCAGACGAGGGTACCCTGTACAGTAATGCCATTATGCCCGCACCGGTATGTTCAGCAAGCAGGTCGAGCATAATAACCGGAATGATGTCAACAACCTTAGGATTGCATAACCATCACAGTTCTCGAACAGAAGAATCCGCCATTTATCTTCCGGATAGTATAAAAACAATTCCTGAGTTGTTTAAAACGGCTGGTTATTTTACTTTTAACAATGGAAAGGATGATTACAATTTTTACTATGATAGAAAAGATTTATATGACCAGGCTTATTCGTATCATCCCTTGTATGGAAAAAGTGGAGTCAGGCTGGAAATTTCAGAGTTAAAAAACAAGGAACCATTTTTTGGACAAATACAACTTTATGGAGGAAAAGAAATTTTCTCCTCTAAATTTAAGGAAAGAGTAAAATTGCCAGTCGATAGGAACAGGATAGACCTCCCACCTTATTTGCCTGATCATCCGGCAATAGTTGAAGAATATGCCAATCACATGGATGCCATTCAAATTACAGATGTCAGGGTAGGGGAGATTATCGAAAAACTGAGAGAAAATGGTTTAATGGACAATACCATAATTTTTTTCTTCTCGGATCATGGACAGCGTCTTACCCGGCATAAACAATTTTTATATGAGGGTGGTATTCATGTTCCTTTGATTATTGCAGATTTCAGAGTTGACAATAATTCACAGGGTGGCCTCATTAATAATGAACTAATAAGTGGTATCGACCTTGGAACAAGTTCATTAGCACTTGCAGGAATTCCAATTCCAGCTTATATGGAAGGGATAAATATTTTTGATCCGTCGGTCGCCCCAAGGGAATATGTCATTTCAACCCGGGACCGCTGTGATTTCACAATCGATCGTATCCGTTCTTTTAGGTCAAAAGAGTTTAAATACATACGAAACTTCAAAACCGACAGGCCTTATTCCCAGCATACATACATGGATGTGAACGGAGTTGAATTTGTTAAGGTTATGAAACAATTGTATGCTGAAAATAAACTTGATTCAGTTCAGGCAAGGTTTATGTCAGATGATCGACCAGAAGAAGAACTGTACAATCTTATCGAAGATCCTTTTGAAATCCAAAATCTTGCTCAAGATCCTGAATATGCTGAAACATTATTAAAATACCGCAGCCAATTAGAACAATGGATGGCTGAAACCAATGATCGGGGTCAATATTCCGAAAATGAAGAGGGATTAAAATTGATGTTAGGCTTTTGGGGCGAAAATGCAATTAATCCTGAATACAATCCTATAAGAGAAAAATATCCTGATCTGGAAGGTTCGCTTTGGGACTTCAAAAATCAGGGGTGGATTAAGGTTGAGGAATGACATTTACAAATTTAAATAGCATTCACATCAGAAACAATAAAATGTGTAATCAAATCGTACAGAAAATTTAATTATCACGAATCAAGGGAAAGTATTTACCTTTTTCTATTCTGAAGCTCATTTCTAAATCCAGCTACCTGATAATTCATGGTGGGAGGTATTATTGAATCCAATAGTTTAACATTCAATAAGGGCAGGTTATCATTGTTAGTCAGTTTAAATCGAAGAATACTGTCGACGGGTAAATCTAGGATCTTATGTCGGATTTCTTTTTGCAATGAGCTTTCTGTGTATTCCTCACTGGTGAGTAAGACATCAACCATGGGGCGGGCATTTAGCTTTAAAAATTGGTAGCTGTAATTTTGGTCATCTTCGAATTCAATTTCGTAGAATCCTTTTTCTTCCTCTTTTTCAGCAAAGGCCGTCCGCTCAATGGAACCAGGGTAAATGACCGGAGTTCGATTATTGGTCCATAAAATTTGCGTCCGGTGAATATGACCGGAAAGAATTAGATGATAATCAACAGGTAATACATTGATGGGGATGGTATCGCTGCGGTTTCTGAAGGTAAAATCAGAAGGCCCAACTTTTGCACCTTCGATAGTCTGATGCATGCAAAGTAGTTTTATACTTTCTGATCTTAATTGTGCTTGAATTTCTGTAGCCATTTCAGTGAAGTTTGATGCTGCATCTCTTCTTATGCATGGGAAACCGGCGATATCAAAGTCTATTTCCTTTATGTTGAAATGAAAAACTTGTGGTCCCGTAAAATAAAATATGTTTGGATGCTGCATAAAAAGCGATATTGGTAAGCGGGAACTTTCATGATTGCCTGGAACAATTATAATAGGTATTCCTGATTCAGCAAAATTGAATATCCTTTCATAAACACTATCAACGATAGGAGCCGGTACCCGGGTTCTGTAGAAAAGATCCCCTCCATGAATTACCATATCAGCATCGTGGTTTTTTGCATAGGCCAATACCTGATCAAAATTATTGAAGAAATCGATCCCCCTTCTCCTTTTTTCTTTTTTTGGACGAAGTGGGTAATCAAATCCTAGATGACTATCTGCAAGAAAAACGATTTTAACCATTTGAGTTAATTGTGAAAATGTGGAATGCTGTTTTTTCATTTCCGTCTACGTAATATAAAAGCCTGACACCTCCTTCGGTTACAAAATAGATCTCAGCTGATATTTTACCTTCCGGAAAAATGATCTCGTTTTTATTGTATTCTTTTCTCGACATCATTTTGGAGCAATTCTATCTCTATAGGAGATAAGGAAGTGTAATGATTAATGTTTTCGATCAATCTTTCCATTTATTATACTATAGATTAATATCGATCATTTCTTTTTCAAAAGCTGTAATCATTCTTTGCACTGACCGTTTGATTCCTGGGGACAATGTTTCAATGTATTGATCCTGAGTCATTAAAAGGACTTCCTGACTTAGGTCCGGATGTTTGTAAGCTATTTGTAAAATTAACTTAAGTGCACTAATCCGCACTGAAGGAATTTTGCTGACACTACACCAAATGTCAACACAGTTGTCGAGTAATTTCCCATGGTATTCTTCCCCAACTTCAATTTTCCTGAGGGTATTGATAAAGTCCCGCTGATGTCCATCCCTTACCCTTGGAATATTCTGAATAATATTTGGAATGTATGCTAATACCCGTTTGTCATCTTTTTCTGTGCAATTTGACAATAACCATGCTGCACTTGGTGCAAGAGTGTGGTTATTTTTAATAGCCAATTCAATCATTTCAGTAAACGAGTCGGGATGAGCATTCATGAAAGAGATCATGCGATCCTTCGAAAAATTGGTAAATATATATTCCAAAGATGGGTTCATTGTTAATTTTTTTTCACTTCAAAACCGGTCAAAATCGCCCGATGGTCAGAATTAAAAAATCCTCCTTCCGGATCATCCATTACGATAGTTGAATGAAGTGTTCTTAATTTATCTCCTTTATAATAGATGTAATCAATCCGGTCAGATATTATATCATTGCCAAGATATCCCCAGGTTCCTTCCATGGTTTTTAAAGGATCAGGATTGGCTTCTCTGAATGAATCTGTATAGCCATTGTCGATCATTGTTTTACTAACCGGCCATTCCACTACTTTATCATAATGCCATTGTTTTGTGCTTTCAATCCAATCAAAGTGTGATCCTGAGTTAAAATCACCACCAATGATTATTGGCAGTTTATATATCTTCTCCAGACTATCCAGTTCATGCAGGATGGCTTTGATTTCAATCAAACGGGTAGTTCCTTCTCTAATAATCATGGAATCGGGAGACATGGTTTTTGCATCGATAAAATAATCAGGCAGGTAATGCAGCCATATGTTCATGACCATCAACTTTTCACCATTTATATCCAGAATAACACCATGTGAATTAAACGCTTTAAAAATGTTTATTGTATCAACAATAGGATATTTACTGTGGATAGAAAGATTGGAACTCCCTCTCCAGGAATGCTCATATCCGGCTTGTTTGGCGATTTCCATACCGCAACAGTACGTCTCCTGCATCATTAGAACATCCGGACTTTGCTCTTCCAGAACTTTTAGCACGTTTATGGTATTCGAACTGTCTTTTTCAAAACCGCCTGCTTTATTTCCGTGCAACCCACCGTGCCAGATATTCCAGGTCATTACTGTTAATGGATCCGTACTTTTGTCAGAACAGCCATAAAGAACAGCTATTCCAAATAAAACGAGAAAAAATTTCAAAACCTTCATATTAATTCATTTTGAAGTATATAAATCTGAATGCTAAATTATTCGTCTACAAGTTGAAGCTCAGCCAGGTAAGCACAATGGTCAGATGCAATAGAATCACAAATGACTTCAGTTGAGAGGACCTTCCACCTGTTTTTGGGATAAAACATTATGTAGTCAATTTTATGGTCCGGATTATTTGACGGATAGGTAAAATCTGGAATTTCTTTTATGTCAGTAGCTGTCCACATCTCTTCCAGGATGTTTATGGTTTCACTTCCTGGAAAGGCATTTAAGTCACCGGCAAGGATAATTGGGTAAAGATTGTCTGAAAAAACTTCATTCATTGTTTTGGCCTGCATGATTCGGTCCGTTTCATCTTCTGTATGATCAAAATGAGTTCCAACAAAACAAATTGTATCACCGGAAGGTAAGACACAAAATGCTGAAAGAGCGGCACGTGGTTCATGATCCGGAGATGCTGGCAGGGGATGGTTGTTTGTTTTAATAAAACTAAATCTTGAAAGTATTCCTTCTCCATATTCACCACCATCATAAGGCATTGCCTTTCCGAATAAAGGAGCCAAACCGGTTCTCCAGCCCAACTCGGTTGCCAGATCATATTTTTTTGCTCTGTTCGTTTTAAAATCTACCTCTTGCAAAGCAACAAAGTCAGGATCGACATCTTTAATTACCTGAGCAATAACATCCAGGTTAAAATCACCTTTTGTTGTTTCTCCATGAAGGATATTGAAGGAAAGGATACTGACTATTTTGCTGCTGTCAGTGTTCATTTGACCGTTAGCAATAAGAGCCCAAAAGATCATTAGAATAAAATTTATCAGCCGGATTTTCATAGTATTTTTGATTAATACCCGAAAGAATGATGATAACTGTACTCAGTTTTAGTTTAATGACCACAGACCTATCTTTCTCCCGGAATCTAGTTGACTTTACCTATTTCCAAAACTTGCATCATCGTTGCTACCAAAGATATATACTTTGCCGGAAATATTAAATGATGATTGCCCAGGCTTTGCTCTTTTAAAAGTTGAGCCTGTTCTTTACTGGTTTTAACTTCAATTTGTGTCCGGCAGGCGAAATCATGGTCTGGTACGTTTGTGATTTCACCATCCAGGAGCATATATTTGTCAAGGGTATTGTTCACCCGGAATACACCCACTTGCTGATGTTCAAACTTTCCTTTGATGGCAGTACCACAATCGGTTTCAAAATGGGTTGTAATGTCAAAGGATTTCAATAAATGAAGCGGTGCTGTACAATGAGCAAATAATATGGTGTCTTCTTTTATTTCAGCAACGTTGGCCTGCCAGGGAATTTCATTGGCAATAGCTCTGATCAGCATTTTTCCTAACATAGAGCAAATATCACCTTCACAGGCTGCAACAATGTTTTTTGAATTCAAAACCGACAAGGGTAAACATGCAGTTACTTTATCTCTTCTGACCATGGAGAAACATTCAACCGAGATTGCGGAAAGGTCCTTCTCTTTTACGACCTCCTGCAATAACGTATATACTTTGGCTGTCTCGCGGAGGTGATCAGGATTGGAGCCAGGGAAATGTTCCAGGAATTCAATGGATGGTTTTTTTGTACGATAATCTTCCAGGTCACTCCAGGGAAATCTTTTCAAGTCTATTCCCAGTTTATCTTTGACCAATGGATTTTCTACATCGGAAATTATCAGCCAATCAGAAATTTCACCAACTATTGCTGCCTTTTGCTGAGTGAGACTTTCCAATGCCATGATAACGTTTTGAAGCTTCTCCAACTCATTGAACGCACTGGGGGAAAATACATCAACAAGGTTTACTCTTTTTTTTTGTGATCTTAAGTAGGCCGCAATTTCAAGGGCAGCGGAATAAGAATTATTTTCCCTGTGACAAAGAAGTATAATGTATTTATGAGCTTCTGTCCTTTGAATAGCTTTTTGTTCAGAACCTCCACTAGCTATAAATAAGAGCTGTCCTTCCTCCTGATTAAGAAAGTATCCTGACGGTGTTAGAAAATCATTAAGAATTTGACTTGAACGATTTTTTAATTCAATATCCTCGTCATTGTATGAGATATAAGCAATACTAAAATTCATGAAGCACATTAAAAGATAATTCTGCAAAAGTAAAAAATGTATCAGCAATACGGCCCATTGATTTTCATGTGCTAATAATTGCCATGCAAATCTAATAATGGCTGTTTTAGAAAATACAACTTGCCTATCTTATTTGAGGATGATTTAAGCTGGGGAATAATTAAGAGTTGCTAATAAAATTTCGTTCAATTAAAGATCAGCCGCCTGGATTATTTAAGCTTACTATTTATTACCGCATAAACAAAATCGAATTTTTTGTGTTATTAACTGCCGAAGAAAGCTCGTAACCAACTGTATAAGAATGCGTAAAAAAATTAATAATGACCACAAAAGAAACACAGGTTGTCATCAGTAATTTTATGGAATCCCTATTGTCCGGCCATCGTTCACGCTGTTCGGAACTTGCCCATTCTTATCTTGAAAATGGGATGCCTATCCAGGACCTGTACGAAAACATCATTAAACCTTCGCTTTACGAGATAGGCCGTTTATGGGAAAGAAACAAAATAAGTGTCGCTGCTGAGCATCTGGCAGCTGCTATTGTTGAAACCATCATGAATGAGCTTTACCATAAAGTGGTTTCGGGTAAAAAGGAAGGTAAACATGTTGTTGTTGCCAGTGTTGAAAATGAATATCACCAGATAGGTGTAAAAATGATCAGTGATGTATTTGAATTGAACAATTGGAACTCCCATTTTTTGGGTGCTAATACGCCCACCAAAGAATTGATAAATTTTGTAAAGCTTGTTAAACCTGATATACTGGCATTGTCATTAACCCTCTATTTTCATCTGATGAATCTTGAAGAAATGGTTCAGATCTTCCGGAATGAGTTTCCAGAATTGCCTGTTTTGGTTGGAGGGCAAGCCTTCAAGCATGGAGGCTTGGATATTTTACAAAAACATCACAATGTGGTCTTTCTGCCTGATATATATAAAACAGAACAATACATCAATAATCTTTGCTAGAAATGGATCCGGCATATCTTTTAACTACGGCAAATCAAATTCCATCGGCTTCTATAAATACAGCCTGTGAATACATCGAAAAATCCAAAAGATTAATTGCACGGATCAATGAACTCATGCTGGAAAGATCCGATATTGAGAACCTCATAGGAAAGGATAATATCAGTATGATGAAGGACAATCATACGAACCATGTTCGTTTCATCTCATCCATTTTAAAGTATTACAATGCAGAAGTTTTAGTGAATACTGTATTGTGGGTTTACAAGGCTTATCCTAGCAGAGGATTTAGTGATAAATACTGGGCAACCCAATTAAATGTATGGATGACCATTTTGAAGGAAGAATTATCAGAATCGGGCTATAAGGAAGTTATTCCCATATATGAATGGATGCAAAAAAATATTCCAACATTTGTTCAACTGGCAAAAGAGGATACAAATCAGCCAATATCATGATATCTAATATTCAGGAAATATCCATATCATCCCTAATCCATGACTGGATGGATGAATTCAGTACTACCTTGTCGGAAAATAATTCGTTATGTGTAGGTTTGTTTTCTATTGATGGTGAATTGTTGTTTGCTAATAGCGGATTGCTCGAGCTTATGTTTGACAAAAGCAAAGACAGCCTGATTAATCCTACTTTTGAAGAACTGGTAAAGAGCTCGAAAAAGGATTCCTTAATTTTTGAGGGATTTTTAACTCTGGGTGATGTTCAAAGAATTAATACATCAATACAAGCCAGGGTCTACAGGAAAGAAGATAAAATACTAATACTTGGAGGAATTAATGTTAATAAATTACTTGAGCAAAATGCAGCAATGCATACTATTCATAACCAAAATATCAAGCTTCAAAGGCAATTGATCAATGAACAAGAGAACATTAAAAAAGCGCTTAACGATCTTGAAAAGGCCAATGCCGAATTACGCTTATTGAACGTGGACAAGGATAACTTCATCCAGGTGCTGGCTCATGATTTAAAAAGCCCGTTCCATTCATTGCTTGGCTTAACCAGTTTATTATTACAAAATCTAACTGCCTACAGCCCTGATAAGATCGAAGAAATGGTCCGCCTTGTTAACAATACCACGTACAAAACATTTCATTTGCTTGAAGATTTGTTAATGTGGACAAAGGCTCATTCCGGTAAACTTTCATATCAGCCCCAGCCGGTGGGATTTATGGATTCTGCAAATGAAGTACTTCAAAGTATTCAAAATCAGGCCCATCTTAAAAATCTATACCTGAGTGTATTTGAAAGTGTACCCATTGTACTGAATGCGGATCCAAATATGCTAAAGGCCATTTTAAGGAACCTGGTTAGCAATGCCATAAAATACTCCAATGAAAACGGTAAAATTCAAATTTTCGCGACAACGGAAAGTTCAAAGGCAGTGATTTCTGTTTCCGACAATGGAACAGGAATGGACGAATCAACAAAATCTAAACTTTGGAGCTCGTTGCAGAATAATTCTGTTAAAGGAACACTTGATGAACAGGGAACCGGTTTTGGTCTATTACTGTGTAAGGAGTTCGTTGAGAAGCACAAAGGTGAAATCTGGGTCAAAAGCAATCCCGAAAAGGGAAGTACGTTTAGTTTTACTATACCTCTCTTCTCATAATTAACTTATTGACATCAGGTATTCGTTAAAATCTCCCAGATTGTCAGTCATCCTGATGTTTTCCGGAAGAAACCAAAGCTTAGATGAACTGTCAAGCCCACCTACGAAAATTGTTTTGTCCTTAAACTTTCCGGCGAGTTTAAAAAGTTCCTTCTTTATTTCATCCGGAGACTTCGTGAAACTCACTGTTGTAACAATGTTATTAAAATTCAATACATCCTCCAGTTTCATAACACTTTCAAATGGTAGCGAACTACCAAGGTATACATCCTTGTGTCCGTTTTTCTTGATCAGGTAACTGCATAACAGTAACCCCATTTCATGCCATTGTCCATCCGGAAGAAAAAGTAAAAAATTCTCCGGATTTGGATTTGTATATTCAGGCATTCCATCGATGGCAACAATGATTTTTTGTCTGACTATGTTGGAAATAAAGTGCTCCTGTGAAGGATCAATGTTTCCGGTAACCCATAGAATACCTATGCGCCTGAAAAATGGATAAATTACTTTCAGGAGTGTTTCCTGAAATCCCATCAGAATAATTGACCTTGAAAAGATCTTTTCAAAAAGATTTTTATCAAAATCAATCATTGCTTTAATCATATTGTCAACTTGCATATCAAGGCTGTCTGATTTCTTTGACAAGTTAAGAATCTCATTATTTAAATGCTTATTGCCCAGGTTGGCTATTTTTGAGATCTTGTAACCGTTCTTGTTTAATATGGAGATGTTGAGAATTTTCTTTAGGTCCTCATCATCGTAATAACGTATGTTGGTTGTAGTCCGTTTCGGCTCCACAATGTTGTATCGCTTTTCCCATATTCTCAACGTGTGTGCCTTGATTCCCGACAGATGTTCTACATCTTTAATCCGATACATTCCCATGTCTAATAGTTTTTATTAAAAGTTAAACATAAATTATTTTGAAAAGTTCAAGTGTATATAAATTGTAATGTCAATAAATGTGTTGTTTATCAGTTAAGTAATTTGATTGGAGTTGATTATTTGTAAATAGTATCATATTAAAATGTCTAAAGAAAAATATGAACTATAAAACAAAAGAACCCATGGTGTGATCAAATTAGTAAGCTGTTCATAGGGAAATAGGGAAAATTTCTTTGCCTGTTATTCCATTTTAAGATTAGAAGAAATATGACTCTAATCATATGTTAAAAGGAGAAGGTAAGTATTTACACTTTAGGCTCAGGATCAATTACATCAATTAGTTGTTTGAGAAAAATAAGATTCCGGAAATATTTACAAAGGTTTAACTAAAAACAATCATTTTATTAATCCGCACAACGGTACTCTCCCTGAATACTCTATAAAACACATCGTATTCCTTTACAAAGGGCTTGTAAATTTCTGGTGGTAATCCGATATCTGCCAGGTACAGGTCGCCAACAACATGTGAGGAGGTGCTTTTGAACAATCCTATTTTGGGTAAGGCGAGGGTCATTGTTGCTGTGGCTTTTATTACCGGTGATTCGGGTTTGCCGTTATTCAAATTCAAACCAGATGGCGTGTCAAGGGATAATAAAGGTATATTCGAATTGTTAATCTCCTTGATCAATCCGGCTACTTTGCCTTCAGGCTTCCCACTTAAACTGTAACCGATCATTCCATCGATGATCAGATCAGCTTTCTCCATTGATTTAATAACAGGAATCTGCAATTTCAACAATGTATTGTATTGCTTTAATGTCTCTTTTATAAGTTTATGTTTCGCCGTACTAAGAATAACCTTAACCCTGGCACCCCGGTTGTAGAGTCTTCTGGCAGCTACCATAGCACCACCACCGTTTCCCCCGGATCCAGCAGCCACAAGTATGGTTTTATCTTTAACATCATGGTTGAAAAATTTGTAGCTGGCCAGCAATGCCAGATTTAATCCGGCATTCTCCATCATCTGGGTTAAACTAATGCCGTATTTCTTTTCAGCATCCTGGTCAACCTTCTGCATCTGATGGGCAGTGATAAATGGTATGTTTCCTTTATAGTGAGGTATCATGGTAGTTTGTGGTTGTTAGTTCATAATTCCAGGTTCCATGTTTCGGGTTCCGGGTTTTGTGTTTTGAATTATTAAAAGCGTTTAGTGTATCCGTGGCAGTAGGGAAGACTTCCTTTTTTGTTGTAATAATCCTGGTGATAATTTTCTGCTTTCCAGAATTTTGAAGCAGGAGAAACCTTTGTTGCCACTTTATACCCTTTTGATTCCAATTCTTGAATTAATTTTTCTGTGATTTGTTTTTGCTCTTCACTTAAATAAAACACTTCTGAACGGTATTGTTCACCTACATCAGGACCCTGACGATCGATCTGAGTAGGATCATGGATCTCAAAAAAGAGTTTGGCTACTTCCTCATAGGAAGTAACTGAAGGATCATAAACAATCTCTACCGCCTCAATATGTCCTGACCTTTTAGATATAACATCCTCATAGGACGGATTGTTTACACTTCCGCCTGTGTACCCTGATGTGGCCGAAAGAACACCCTGATGTTTCTCCATATAATATTCTACTCCCCAAAAACATCCCCCGGCAAATATGGCCTTTTCAGTTTTATTTTCAGATTTAGCTTCATCCGGGATAAAATTCAGTGATATGGAATTTACACAATGACGAATGTTTTTATCAGTGAATCCTTCTCCCTCAAAAACATGTCCAAGATGTCCATCGCAGTTGGCACAAACTATTTCTGTTCTTCTCCCATCTGAATCAAGAACTCTTTTTACAGCTCCATCTATTTCATCATCAAAGCTGGGCCAGCCACAATGTGAATTAAATTTATCGGCAGACTCATAAAGGGGAGCATCACACCTTTTGCATGCATAAGTGCCGTCTTCTTTGTTGTTTAGATACTTCCCTGTATAGGGCCTTTCAGTTCCTTTATTCAGAATAACCTGTTTTTCTTCAAATGTTAATTCATTAAATTCCATAACCTTATTCGTATTTTGAGCACAGCCTGACACGTATATTGCCAACAATCCCGGAATCAGTACGGCTGCCGTAATTTTAATTATTTTCATCATTTTATTAAACAATTTAATCACCTAATAGTTTACACAATATATGTCGCAATGTATTGGCAACACTTACAATATGTAATGTTAAGAACAGTTAAAAATGTATTTTGTTTAATGATATATAAAAATGATTGAACAAAACAGAAAGGCAGTTGTTGAATGTCCGGTTATAAGAATTAAAATGATGCAAAAGATAGTACTTGTTATATTTTCACTGATGATCATCAGTTCTTCTTTAGGACAAAGCGGAAAGATACAGGGCCGGGTGTTCGACTCCAAGAACAATGAGCCATTGCCTTTTACCAATGTTATCATATTTGGTACAGGCATCGGTGCAACGTCTGATCTGGACGGGAATTTTTCATTTACAGGAATTGAAGCAGGGTACATTAGGTTAGCAGCTACATCTGTTGGTTTTGAAGACTACATTTCAGAAGACATATTGGTTACCAATGCAAAGTCGGTATACCTTGATATTCCGATGATCGAAAAATCAGTGCAACTCGAGGAGTTTGTCATTAAAGCTTCACCCTTCAGAAGAGTGGAAGAAAGTCCCTTGTCCATGCGGACGCTTGATATATCTGAAATAGAAAAAAATCCAGGAGGCAACCGGGACATTTCTAAAGTAATTCAATCCCTGCCTGGTGTATCGTCTACTGTTTCTTTCAGAAATGATGTGATCGTCAGGGGAGGAGGGGCCAATGAAAACTCTTTTTACCTGGATGGAATTGAAATCCCAACCATTAATCACTTTTCAACACAGGGTGCATCAGGAGGGCCTATCGGAATAATAAATGTAGATTTTATACGAGAGGTGGATTATTATTCAGGCGCTTTTCCGGCATCCAAAGGCAGTAATCTGAGTTCAGTTTTTCAGTTTAAAATGATTGAGCCAAACAAAGAGAAAATGAATTTCAGAACAACTGTCGGAGCTTCCGACATAGGAATTTCACTCAACGGTCCAGTTTCGAAAAATTCAGGATTATTGCTATCGGTTCGCCGTTCTTACCTTGGATTCTTATTTGATCTGATTGGATTGCCTTTTCTGCCCACGTATAACGATCTTCAGTTTAAATACAAATGGAAGATCGATAAAAAGAATGAGATCTCTTTTATAGGGCTGGGGGCGATCGATCAGTTTGAACTGAATACCGGATTGGAAAATCCTGATGAAAGTCAGCTGTTCTTATTGAATGTATTGCCGGTAAATGAACAATGGAGTTATACAACAGGGATTGTTTACAAGCATTTCAGGAAAAAGGGTTTTGATACCTGGGTGGTAAGCAGGAATTATCTGGACAACAGGGCTTACAAATACTATAACAACAGTGAACTTGATTCACTTAAGATATTTGATTATGTTTCAACAGAGGCGGAGAATAAAATCAGGTATGAGCACCTGTCAAGGTTCAATGGTTACAAATTAACCTACGGAGCAGGCCTTAACTATGCTCAATACACCAACTCAACATTTCAGCAGGTATTTAACGGAGTTTCCGAACAGATTAATTACAATTCCGACCTGAATGTCTTTAGCTGGAATGCATTTGGTCAGGTCAGCAAAAAAGTGTTGAAAGACCGCCTTACACTTTCACTGGGTATCAGGATGGATGCCAATGATTATTCTTCCAGCATGTCAAATATGCTGGACCAGTTCTCTCCAAGATTTTCAGCTTCTTATGTGTTAACCAATAAACTTTCAATGAATTTTAATACAGGAAGGTATTATCAGAGACCCGCCTATACTACCCTTGGTTTCAGGGATAACAACGGAAATCTGATCAATAAGAACAACGGACTTGCTTATCTTTCAGCCGATCATGTTGTTGCGGGAGTAGAATTTTTGCCTGATGATAGATCTAAAGTTACTGTGGAAGGTTTTTACAAAATGTACAACAATTATCCTTTCTCTGTCAGAGATTCCATTTCTCTTGCAAACAAGGGAGGTGATTTCGGTACAGTAGGTGATGAAGAGGTAATTTCCATTGGCGAGGGCAGGGCATATGGTTTTGAAGTGCTTGCAAGAGAAAAAGACTTCAGAGGATTTAATGTAATTCTTTCCTATACATTTGTCAGAAGCGAATTTAAGGATTATAAAAATGAGTACATCCCCTCTGCATGGGATAATCGTCATATACTAAACTTAACAGTTCTTAAGAAGTTAAAGGGAAACTGGGATATAGGTGCTAAATGGAGGTTTGTAGGAGGCCCACCATACACGCCATATGATATGGTTAAGTCGAGTCTGCGTCCGGCCTGGGATGTGCTAAACTCACCTTACCTGGATTACAGCAGGTTTAATTCGGAAAGGTACGGATCGTTTCATCAGCTTGATGTTAGGGTAGACAAAGAATATTATTTCGATAAATGGTCGCTTATTTTGTACCTGGATATTCAAAACCTGTATAACTTTCAATTCAAAGAACAAGACCTTATTACCAACTTTGATGAAGACGGGAACCTGAACCTGGATCCCGGAACTGAAAATTTTCCTTATGCACAGCAACGTTATATTTTAAGAAGGCTCCCAAGTGAAAACGGAACCGTTCTACCTACCATAGGGATTATTGTTGAATTCTAAAAAATTAATAAAATGAAATTAACGCTTATTGCTTTACTCCTTTTCCTGGCCGGAATAATTTCATTTCCGGAAGAGAACATAAAGGATGAAACAATTCAACAAAAAAAAGGGAAAAAACCCAAGAAAACTGAAATATTGACAACAAATACCGAAGGCATTGGAATGTCGTTGGAATTGGTATTTGAAAAGGGTGAAAAACACAACCATCCGCTAATGGCTGTATGGGTTGAAGATACATCGGAAAACTACATACAGACTTTGTTTGTAGCAAAGTCAATTGCAACCAGTATTTTTAACTATGGAGATAAGTCGAAAGGCCATTGGACAAATGGGGTTGTCCGCAGACCTGCAGCCTTGCCTTACTGGTCCCATAAACGAGGGATGATGGCATCCGATGGATTGTACATGCCCGATCCTGAAAATCCGGTACCCGATGCTTATACAGGTGCTACTCCTTCGGGTGACTTTATTCTTCAAACCAAACTTGACAATGACCCACCTGAATATTTTGATCTTTACCTTGAGATCAATCAACCCTGGGACTGGAACGATTACTGGACCAATAATAAATTTCCGGGCAATGAAGAGTACAAAACTTCATCACAGCCCTCGGTTGTTTATCAGGTACGAATTGATAACAACCCGGAAGCAATGGAGTATCAAATGAAAGCTATTGGACATGGACACTATGCCGGAGAAGATGGCAGCCTTAATACAGATCTTACCACCTTATCGACTGCATTGGAAATTGCGGAAAAAATTAGTGTATTAAAAAAGTGACAAATACTTATTGGTCAGTTTCTTTAAGAACAGGGCAAAACAATCCTGAAAATACTATTCGGTCTGTTTGTTGAGCGTGAAATAAAAAGTGCTTCCTTCATCAGGGGAGCTGTCCATCCAGATTTCCCCGTTGTTTTTATCAATAAACTCTTTACAAAGTATTAATCCAAGGCCTGTACCAATTTCATTGTTCGTGCCTTTGGTGGTGATGTTTTTATCAATCCGGAAAAGTTTATCCTGGTTTTCCATGGATACACCCAGTCCGTCATCCGAAACGTAAACGCATATTTTGTTGTCCTCTGATTCCGTCACACCCAACATTACATTTCCGTCCTCAGGTGTAAACTTTATTGCGTTGGATATCAGGTTTCGCAAAACCGTCTGTATCATCTCGGGATCTGCAACAACAAGTATTTCAGGAAGAGAAGAAGGCGCTGATAAGCTTATGTTTTTAGATTTCGCTGTTGGATTATACAACCGGATGTTTTCCTCAATCAGTTTTGAAATGTTGATTACCCGTGGGGAGAAGTTAATGTTCCCGGTTTGTGACCGTGACCAGACAAGTATATTCTCCAGCAGGTTGAATGTGTTTTTAGTATTCTCGTAAAGCGATTTAATAATGGCTTCTCTTTTCTCTTCATCGTATTGCTTGTACTCCTTCATTAACAGGTAAGTATAACCTGTAAGCGTATTAAAAGGAGTTTTCAGGTCATGTGCGATAATGGAGAAAAATTTATCTTTCGCTGCGTTGGACATTTTAAGTCTACGTTCAGAATCCTTAAGTCTTTTTTCAGTTTGTTTTCTCACTGTGATATCTGAAAGTGTTCCAAATGCTCTTCCTCCCTCACAACAATGCTTAATTTTAAGCTCGGCCCAAAATTCGGAACCGTCTTTTCTTACGCATTTAATGTCATACGAAGGTTTGATCTTGACCATTTCGGTTTGCTGAAGGATGTTCTTTAGAAGTTTTGAATAGCAATCCGTAACCAGTTCCCAAATGGGTTTGTTGATCAGTTCGTTCTCTTTGTAACCGAACATCTTTGCAAAAGGAGGATTGATGGATTTTAATAATCCGAGCTCCGTTTGAAGCAATCCCTCCGATATATTCGTGGCGAGCCGGTTGTAAGCGTGTTCCTTTACCCTTAGCTCGTTTTCGAAAGATTCCTTTTCATTGGCAATATCAGTTATGATTATCCTGCACAAATCCCGGGACGTTGCCGGCTCGGTGTATGAGGATAACTGGTACTTCACCTGGAATGAATTGTTGTCCACATCAATAAACATGGCCAAACCTGCAACGTGAAGCTTCGTTTCAAAGGCTTCAGCAAGTTTTTTCTTGAATTCATCCGATGAATTTTCATCGATGTATTTAAAAATCGAAGTCACTTCATCAGCTTTGATTGTGTTACTGATAAAGTCTTCCGCTTTTTTATTCATTTCAACTATTTCACCGGCTGCATTTGTAGTAATATATAAAACTGGTGCATGGTAAAACAGATCTTTGAATTTCTGGAGTTCTGCTTGACTACCATTGATCACTGATTCACTGCTCTTAATCTGATATTCTGACTTTTCAGAATGAAATTCAGGTGGAACAACCTCTGGTGAGGGATCGTGATCCTTGCCGGACTTGAGTCCGTAAAGTCGTCTTTGCAGGGCTTGCTCAGCTTTCAAGCGAAGCTGCGCCATTTTTTCGTGTTTCGTCATTGGGTCTCTTGGGCTATTTGGCTTAAAACTCAAGTACGTTTTTTAAGTTTTAAACCGTAATTCGTCATGATTTTACGTTTCAGTTGATAAGATGTTTCGAAATTCTTCGTCTTAGCCTGAAAAACAGATTGTTAATATCATATTTTGTAATGGTACAAACTAAAGTTTATACGCTATATGAAATATTGAGAACATCACCAATTGTACCTTACTCAAATGGGCAATCCAAGATACAATAACTTAATAACGAGCGATTTGAAAAGGTTTTATGAATCCTTGCTAATGTTTTTTTTATTATCTTACAGAGAATTAGCCTAAACAATTGCATAACGTTGGTTGTTTAGATCAGTGAAACAAAATCAGGAAATAAAAAAATCAAAAAAATGAAAAATCTTTTTATCGCGGCTTTATTGCTTACAATTGGATTTTCCTCGCAAAAATCCTTTGCCCACTGCGAAGTACCATGCGGCATTTATCATGATGAATTGCGGATTGCCCTTCTTTACGAACACATTACAACCATTGAAAAGGCAATAAACAAGATCAATGAGCTCTCCAGTCAGAATCCTGCAAACTACAACCAGATTATCCGGTGGACCATGACCAAGGAAGAGCACGCAAATGAAATTCAGCATATTGTTAGCCAGTATTTTATAACGCAACGTCTGAAGCTTCCAGAATCAACCAAAGGAGGCGAATACAAAAGGTATGTAAAACAGCTGAAGTCATTGCATGAACTGATCGTTTATGCCATGAAAACCAAACAAACCCTTAATACCATATATATTGATGGTTTAAGAACCTCCCTCGAGGCATTTGAGGATCTTTATTTTAAAGGGAAACACAGGCATAAGATCGAAGAGGATGCACACTAATACATGTATCGTTCAATAATAAACAGCAATATTCTGCATAGCTTATTCCCTGAGGAAATACCTATATTTAGGCGAACCAAGATAATTTAACGATTATACACCAGGCAGAACAAGATGGCCTGTGAATAAAGGTAAATTGACGGATTGGTCTATGGGTTAACTTTTTATATAAAAGTACGTAGAAGTTATTTTCAACTTTTATTGAATTTTATAAATACGTTTACCCTATGAATATTCGCAAGATCTTTATCCTGCCGTTTTTGATTTTTTCCCTTATTAGTATACTTTATGGCCAGGCGGACTTTACCGTTCATCCAAATACAAAGGTGACCATTGGTCAGGGTACCTATGTTGACATAGGAGGGGAGAAGCTAATACTTAAGGATGACTTCAGTTCATCCGTATCATTTCTTCAATACGGAACATTAACATTTTCAGGCGGAGGTAAGGCTTTTGTAGAACAATACCTTACCAAGGATAACTGGCATATGGTATCTTCACCGGTTGACAATGAATTCAACGAAGTGTACCTATGGAATTATATGGGGCAGTTTGATGAACCAAGCGGTACCTGGGATGATATTAACCTGCCGTTAACCATTCCTCTGCTGGCAGGAACAGGCTATTTTGCCTATAATTACACGGTTGATCCTAACGGTTTATGGCCTCCATCTCCCGACTCAGCTGTTTTTGATGGAACACTTAATTCCCTCGATATTGATGTGACACTTTCCAATACGGATGCAAGCCCGTATTCAGGATGGAACCTCCTCGGAAATCCTTATCCGGTGTCGCTTGAATGGAACGGTCATACCGACTGGGCATTAAATAATGTTCAGGCCACAATGTATGTATACAATTCTGCATCCGGAAATTATGAAACCTGGAATTATTTGAGTGGTGGTACAAATGCCAATGGCGGAATGATTGCTGCTACCCAGGCTTTTTGGGTACGCACCGGTGATACACTAGGTAATCCCGCATCTTTAACAATACCTGCAAGTCAACGGCTTCATTCCGATGCTTCTTTCTTAAAAAGCAGTGGTGCGTTTTTGCCTGACCAGGTTTTGTTGACCGTTGAAGATGATTTTAATGCTGATAAGACCATTGTAGGATTTATGAAACCTTCAACTGGAAAGTACGATGTTAATTACGATGGAATTTACCGGAAAGCAAATCAGGATGTAATTTCATTGTATTCAGTTGTATCCGGTGTAAACTATGCACTTAACCAGTTACCGGCTATTGATGAGTATCAATCTGTACAGATAAATTTCAAACCGGCGTTTACCGGATTTTGTATGATGTCGGCTTCCTGGCTGGAAAGTTTTGATATTACCCAACCTATTTATCTCGAAGATAAGAAGACGAATATTTTTTATAATCTTCGGGAAAATCATGTAAATCAATTTTATGCTGAAAAATCAGATGCAGCTGAACGGTTTGTTTTGCATTTTAAAGAACCAGAATTCAACGGCAACTTATCCGATTTGATAAATATATACAGCCATGGTAAAAATGTTTATGTAATGATTCCCCCATCAACCACAGGTGAAGTACAAATTTATGACATGACCGGAAGGTTGGTTTACCAGGCACATACAAATTCAGAATACAATAAAATCCTTTTGAACGCAAAGACAGGAAATTACATTGTACGCTTTGTAACAAGTGAAAATTTTGTCGTACAGAAAGTTCAAATTAAATAAGAAATTAATCAAGAAATTAATCAAGAAATAAATATTCAATCATGAAATTCTCTATCAATCTATTATTAACAGCACTAATAATTTTTGGAATAAATTCATTGTTCGCTCAGAACCAGGGTGTGGCTATAAACACGGATGGTTCACAGGCTGATGCATCTGCATTGCTTGATGTGAAATCCAATTCAGGTGGCGTTCTTTTACCCAGGATGAGCCTTGTGGAAAGAAATGCCATTAACGGTGGAAATCCTGCAACCGGACTTTTGATCTATCAAACAAACAACTCCCCGGGATATTATTATTACGACGGAAGTGCATGGCAGATGATCGGTGGAGGAGCAGATACAGACTGGACAATTTCGGGTAACGAATTATACAACAACAATTCCGGAAATGTGGGAATAGGAACCTCCAGCCCTGATGCTAAGCTTGATGTGGCCGGAAGGATATGGCAGTCATCCGTCGGAAACTCTGTTTTCCTGGGAAGACAAGCCGGAAATTCCGATGACCTTTCCAATAACATTAATGTATTCCTGGGATATCAGGCAGGATATGTCAATAGCACCGGTGAGAATAACATTGCTATTGGAGGACAATCATTGCTCTCGAATACATCAGGTAGCAAAAACATTGCTATTGGTTCAGCTTCTTTGTGGTTTAACAGCAATGCCCAGGACAATATTTCTATCGGGCATTCTTCCTGTGCAAACAATATAGGAGGAGATCATAATACTGTGATGGGTACCTGGGCTTTTAAAGCCTTTCAGAATTCCAATGACAACACGGCCATAGGTTACAATGCCATCGGTGACCTGGAACCTATTCCCTGGGCATTGGGATCGTATACAGGCGAAAGGCTAACCGCTGTTGGCTACGAATCGCTCTTTAATAACCAGGACGGTATTCGTAATACAGGAGTTGGGTACAAAGCTCTTTATGAAAATAAATCGGGTGATGGGAATACGGCAATCGGTTACAATGCCGGGCCTACAGCTGATAACCTAAGCAACACTGGTGCTTATGGAAATGGAACCGTTCCTACTGCCAGCAACAGAATCCATTTGGGAAATACATCCGTTTCATGGATTGGTGGACAGGTAAACTGGAGTGTTTATTCGGATGAACGATTTAAAACCAATGTAAATGAAAATGTTGCTGGTCTTGATTTTATCATGAACCTCAGGCCGGTCACTTACCAGTGGAATGTCGATAAACTGGATGATTACATCGGTACTCCTGAAGATTTATACAATTCAAAATCATTATTTGAAGCAAAGGCAAAAATGGAATCAAATGTATATACAGGATTCCTTGCACAGGAGGTTGAGCAAGCTGCAAATTCAAGTGGATTTACTTTCAGTGGAATTACTATGCCGGAAAATGAAACAAGTCCATATAGCTTGAGTTATGCAGAGTTTGTAGTTCCACTTGTAAAAGCAGTACAGGAACAACAGGAGATGATCAATGAGTTAAAACTGCAAAACGATGATCTCCAATCTCAAATCAACGCATTAAAGGAAAAGTAAGAATTGGTTTTTGTAAACTTTTGCGAAACTCCAGGCTTCATGCTCTTTTCTCCAAGCTATCGTATCTTTTTATATCTTTGAGATCGCATGTATTTTGTATTTGTAGTATCCGATGGAACAGGCCGTACAGCAGAACAGGCCTTGAATGCAGCCCTTACTCAGTTTGAAGGCACAGAGGTTGAGATCATTGTAAAATCGGGAGTCAGAGACAAATTGCAGGTACTGGAGATTGTCGAAGAAGCAGTACAAAGAAAAGCATTCATCGTTCACACGCTTGTTTCCAATGAAATTCGTAGTTTAATGATTGATACTTCAAGAAGACTGAATGTTGATACCATTGACTTGATGGGCCCATTCCTTATGCGTCTTTCACATCAGTTTGCCAATGCCCCTTCTGAAAGGCCAGGACTATACAGTGAAGAGAATAAAGATTATTTCCGGCGAATTGAAGCCATGGAATATACATTCAGGCATGATGACGGCCAGCGAACAGATGAATTGGAACAAGCCGACATTATCCTTCTAGGAGTTTCTCGTACTTTTAAAACTCCCTTAAGTGTGTACCTTGCTATGAATGGTTGGCTTGTTGCTAATATACCCATTGTCCTTGGTCAGGAATTGCCGGAAATCCTGAGCAAAATCGATCCTAAGAAAATTTATGGATTAACGACATACCCCAGCCGGCTGGCCCAACTCAGGCAGTCACGGCATAAACATCTTGGCGGACTAACGGGGGATTATGCTACACATGCCCATGTAACAAAAGAGCTTCGATATGCCCATAGCATCTACCATCTGCATCCCAAATGGGCTGTAGTAAATGTTACCAGCAAAGCTATTGAGGAGATCGCTTCTGAAATACTTTCAATTTATAACAGGAAGGTATAGAAGGTAATTTGCCATCTGCACACTGCCAACTAATTTCGAGCCATCCCTACCATTTTATTTCTTTTCTTTGTCACTCATTAAATAACTGTCCGAATGATTCAGTCTCATCTTGGCGAAATTTCTGCATTGTTAACTGCGATCTTCTGGATGGTGACAAGCCTGTCTTTTGAGGCTGCGGGGAAAAGGATTGGTTCGCTTCAGGTTAACCTGATCAGGTTGTACATTGCATTTATCATTTACTCGGTATACCTTTACATTGTCAGGGGACTACCATTTCCAGTGGATGCTACAACGGAGGCATGG
The DNA here is from genome assembly GCA_964421215.1 of uncultured Bacteroidales bacterium. Taxonomy (GTDB): domain Bacteria; phylum Bacteroidota; class Bacteroidia; order Bacteroidales; family JAADJA01; genus JAADJA01. The sequence goes on from CAYQWA010000030.1 coordinate 47,499, forward strand.
CTGTGGCTGGCATTGTCAGGAGTGGTTGGCTTTGCTATTGGCGACCTATTGCTGTTCCAGGCTTTTGTTGTGGTGGGTGCACGCATTTCCATGCTTATTATGGCTCTTGTGCCTCCAATAACTGCTTTGATAGGTTGGGCAATCCTTGGCGAAACACTTAGTTTACAGAGTATAACGGGAATGGTGGTCACAATTACTGGAGTCACTATGGTTGTGTTAAAACCGGATAAATCTGACAAGGATGATAATACAAGGAAAAAAATTAAACTGAGCTATCCTTTGATCGGGATTCTGCTTGCCTTTGGCGGAGCAGTTGGTCAAGCTGTTGGATTGGTGCTCAGTAAATACGGTATGAAGGATTACGATGCCTTTGCTGCTTCCCAGATCAGGGTGCTTGCAGGCCTGGTCAGTTTTACACTCATCTTTCTTTTTATGAACCGCTGGGACAAAGTTAAAATTGGTCTGAAAAATAAAAAAGGATTATTATTCACTGTACTTGGTTCTGTATTCGGGCCTTTTCTGGGTGTTTCGTTTTCATTGTTGGCTGTACAGAATACCTCCACCGGTGTTGCAGCAACCATAATGTCAATAGTGCCTGTACTTTTAATTCCACCAGCGGTATTTATATTTAAAGAGAAAGTGAGCCTTCGTGAAGTAATTGGTTCATTTATTGCGGTGGGGGGTGTGGCGTTGTTGTTCCTGGAATGAAAATTACCACAGATTACTCAGATTACCACAGATTATTTATTAAATTGTTTTTCTATGTTTTCTATGATGCTATGTGGTTCATTTTTTTATCTCGAAGATATATAGGTCACATAGGTTTTGCTGTGGTTCAGTCACATTAATCTGTGGCCATCTGTGTAATCTGTGGTGAAGACCTACTGAAGAATCAATTTGCCAGATCTGATCATTTTGTCTTCCGAGATTATATTATAGAAGTATATTCCGGATGGTAGATTTTTTCGGTTAAAAGTTAACTCAGGTCCATGTGATTCTACAATCTGAATTTGTCTTCCAAAGGAATCAATTAGCATAAAAGTAAAACCATTGTTTAAGTTTTCCAGATAAATGTTTGTAGACCTTTGCATTGGGTTGGGGGCAATTGAAACATTACCCGTATTTATTTGTGGTACAGGAACACTTGTGAGCAAACTGTCACAATTATAGGGCGTTCCCCAGACTTCATCACCTTTTTTATAATACTGCAGTTTACGATAGTTCTCATAGGCCTGATCCCAGTAATGCCAATAAGAACCACCCAATCCTTCAATGAAATAACTATCGAAATAGTAATCGATTATTTCATATGCACAATCATCCCCTGGATCATATGCAAATCCACCGTAATAATATTTTGTCGTTTTACCTAAACTACCGTTTGATTGATAATACCAATGCAAAGAACTCCAACCATAATTGTTTTCAATCAGAGTCTCCGGAACTTCATTTAATCCGGCATCTATGAATGATAACAAATTGATATTTTCTGATAAAGTATCGTGTTCAAAATAGGTAGTATCATCCCAGTTATAGTCATAAACCTTCCTTTTTATACACCTTTCAAAATCATAGGAAACTACCGTATCACTTAGCCAGTGCTTATCCAATACCCTGTGGATCTCATGATAATGATGTCCACCCATTGATATTGAAGTTGAATAATCATAAATATGAAACTCATCACCGATCTCAAAATCAAAGATGTCCTTAATAGTAAGGTTCTGAACCCCCACCTCAGGATTACTGATCCCACATAGATCATACTCCTCGAAGACCTCAAAGCTGGGATAACTTTCTTCCAATTCAGGAAACAGCTTGAAATTCAGGGCTTTTATAAACCCATTATTTTTACTGAGTTGTAACTGTTTTGAATTCACCTGGTGGGAGATGGGATTACCGTAATAATCGTAAGCCTGGAAAGAGATGGTCTTTACGGAATCCGTTAATCCCAAAAATTCCTGTTCCTCAACTGCTGTGACCATACATCGAATGTAATCTCCTTCGTAAAAAGTGTAGCAGTTCCAACCTTCACCTAATAAAGCAGCTGATTGAATTAGAATGGGTTCATTATCCAGGTTGTAAAATACGTGGTTACCGTTAGAATAAATGTCCACCTGTTTCCCAAACCATGTGGGATGATCAGGGCTATAACAGTTTGGAGGACTGGTATTGTTGAATCCTAATATGGTAAAATTAAAATATGAAGTAAAATCGGGAAGGTAACTGACGGAATCAATTTTTACGGCTTTATAATCGGTTCCATTGCTAAACAAATGCTCCTCATTCTCCACTACACACTGATAATTTTGTGTAAATAGATTTAATGTCAGGAAGCATAAAATAGAAAGATTAATTAGGCATTTCACGATAATGGTTTTAAGGGGTATAAATATACAAACAATTTTGATCCATAACAAACCATTAAGTAAGAGTAACTATGTGATTCCTATATGAACTATGTGCCTATGTGGTAAAAAAGAGCTGAACCACATAGACACATAATTCACATAGTTTATTCAGGATTATTGACTCTTTAATCTGTGGAAATTTTTGTAATCTGTGGTAAACCAGAAACCTTATACCACAAATTCAGTAAAAAAAATTACTTTCGTTTTCAGGAAGAAGATATTATGAGAAAGTTGCTCGTTCAATTTGTAGTATTTGCGGTTATCCTTGTAGTCGCTGCCTGCCAGAAAAAACGGCCCGAGCCCAGCTGGGATGTGGATGTTCTTTCTCCTTTGCTCCTCGATACGGTGTTTATCACTGATGTAATCAGCGATACACTCATCACCGTTAACGCTGATAAGTCCGTTTCATTTGTTTTCGAAGAACAACTGTACGAGGTAAATGCCGATTCACTGGTAAAATTGCCGGATACCATCTTTAACTGGAGCTTTAAAGTGCCTATCGAAATAACCATTCCCCCCAATGGTGCAATCATAGAAAATTTTGACTGGCCACTTGATTTTGAATCCATTGGATTAGCTGATGTAAAGATTGAAAAAGCGGTGATCCGTTCGGGTAAACTAAGGTTTGAAGTGCTGAATGCACTTAGCAAAGATATATTGTGTGAATTCGGAATAAACTCTGCTGTTAAAAATGAAACGGATACCTTCCTGGTTTCACAAATGGTAAATACCGGTGAATTGACCCTGGAGGAATTTGATATCTCGGAGTACCATTTGAACCTTGTAGGGCTTGAAGACTCTGCATACAACTCACTTAATTACTTTATAGGACTGTACAATGATGATGAAGCTCTTCTTGTTCAGCCAACAGATTCTTTTATGGTGAACATCCGGTTTGTGGACATTGTACTTGATTATGCCAAAGGTTACTTCGGGCAAAATGTTTTTCCTTTCGGACCGGATGAATACCCGGTGACTTTATTCGAAGAGTTGGATATGGAAGGATTTTCCTTTAATGAAGCAAACGTTAATTTGATCATTGAGAACAATTACGGGCTCCAGGCTTATTTCAAGATACTTCAAATGTCGGCTATTAACTCTTCAACCGGCGACTTTGCAATGCTGGAAAGTGAACTGGTGGATTCAAATTTATACCTCAGTCAGGGATTTGAAACCATACCAGGTTCAGGAATTATTGAACCTTCTTTGCATTCCTTTGATTTTTCAGAAGCCAATTTTGGAGAGCTGTTTTCTGTCCTACCGGATAAACTGATTTATACGGTTGAAGTTCAGACCAACATTGACGGCGACACAACCAACTTCAATAATTTCTTTTATTACGATGAGCCCATAAGAATTCATATGAAGGCTGAGATTAATCAAGGCGTTCAGATAGATGATATGTTTGTAAACAGCACCACATCCTGGAACAGTAACGGTGTTGAGCTTGAAAATGTGAGTGAAGGGAACCTGGTACTTGTTTTTACAAACGGATTTCCTTTTACACTGGATGCTGACCTTTTTCTGCTGGATGAAAATTATGATGTTATTGATACACTGGTTACTGATGGTTTTATTAGCGGGGGCCTGCTGAACGAAGATCTTAGTGTGGAAGAGCCGGTTGAAACCAGGATAAATGTTGAGTTGACAGAAAGTTTAAAAGAGTCATTGTCTATAGCAAAATACAGTCGCTACGCACTGTATATAAATTCTGTAGATAATGAGCATGTGAAGATATTTGCAGATGATCTGATGAAGGTAAAGGTGATTGGGGATTTTAGTTATTTGATAGAGCAATAATTTGGTCGATCCTCCTTCACTGCGTTTCGGAGGATGAAAGTTCCGGGTTCAGTGTCCAGGGTTCTGGGTTCAACTCTGGAGATTGATAGCTCGAAACTGTCCCCCCTTGAGGGGGGAGTGCGCCGGCCCCAGCGGTGGAAAGGGGGGAGAATAAAAGTCGATACGTTAACTAAATGAAAAAATACTTCTTACATATAATCTTGATTTTACTGGTGGTCAAATCCACCACAGCACAGGACATTCCCTATTTCCCTTCACAAATACCAGATGATGACTGGAAAGTAAAGGTTGAGGCCTGGGCCTTTGAAGAAACGAACTCAAGTGCATTTACTAATGGCTTTTTAAAAGATGTGAATGATTCAAAATACCTTGTGCGGGATTTACGGGAGAACCAGATCGAAAATATAAATGAAAATGTTCTCACCGGAAGGCAACGCAGTTTCGGTACAGGTGTGCATTTTAGGTCAGGAAAAATGATTTATTACATTGGCCTTGAACACCAGCATGTGTTGGATTCTCGTCTTGATGAAGGTCTGATTAAAATTTTATTACTTGGTAATGCACCATATGCTGGTGAGATCCTTCAATTACCCTTTTCTCAATATTACAGCAACTATTTCAACCAGCTTAAAGGCGGTATAGGAACCATGATCAAAAAGGGTGGCATGACCCATTCAATCTCAGGAACTTTGGGTTTAACCATTGGCCAGAACTACGATTTTGTGAAAGTGGAAAACTCTTCTTTTTACACCCATCCCGATGGAGATTATCTTGATGTAAGCATAGTGGCTGAAACTGAATTATCGGATACAGCCTGGGCAGAGGTGTATGAGGTCGGAGGTATTGGAGGATCACTTGATCTGAAGTATTCAATACTAAAGGAAAAAGATTTTTATGTGTCGTTTAGCGCAAAAAACCTGGGCTTTGTAAACTGGAGCAGGAATCCATTTGTTGCTGGCATGGACACCAGTTTTATGTTTGAAGGGATTGCCATTGATACAACATCAGGAAACAATGAAAATATACCTGATGACTTTTCATACGATAACCTTCGTCGTTTATTCTTTAAAAATCCTGATGGTTCATCATTTAATTCCGTGCTTCCTGTAATCCTGAATTTTACCGCCGGAAAATACATCTCAGAAGAAAATTTCTACATCGGGTTGAATGCAATGTATCTTCCAACTTTAGAAGCCAACTATAAACTGGAATTGTTCGCAACCTGGAATTCCAACAATACTTTTCAGCTAACCCCTATATTCGCCTATAGTTCATATGAAAAGATAAATTTCGGATTGGGATTTGGTGTTAAACTGTCTGATAACCTTTACCTTAGGGCTGGATCCTCCTATCTGAACAGCATATTTAGTGATACAGGGGCTGCCGGAGCAGGTGGGTATTTTAGTTTGGTATTCGTCAACTAATGTAGTATCTTTGGGTTTCACTCAAATACTCTCATGATGAAACCACAACTAATCCCAATACTCTTTGTAGTATTCTTTTTTCTTGTACCAAAGTTATCTTTTTCTCAGATTCAAATTGATCCTACACCAACAGCAGAAGAAATGGTTGAATTTTTAGTTGGCCCGGGTGTATACTTTGATAATGTAACGTTCCTGGGTGTCGACCAGGCTGCTGGAATATTTACCAATGGTGGATCAACCAATATAGGATTGGAAGAGGGAATCTTTCTATCTTCTGGTAACGGTGCCATTATTCCAGGTCCAAATGCCTCTTGTGTATCGGGTGCAAATAATTCGGCTCCGGGGCATGCCCTGCTGAACAACATTTGTACTGATGTAACCTTTGATGCTGCCGTCCTGGAGTTTGATTTTATCCCGTTAAATGATACGGTAAGGTGCCAATATGTTTTTGGATCAGAAGAATATAGTGAATGGGTATACAGTATGTTTAACGATGTTTTTGGTTTTTTTGCCAGCGGACCTGATCCATTGGGTGGAATGTATACAAATTTAAATATAGCCCTGGTTCCGGCAACCGGAACAACACCTGTTGCAATAAACAATGTTAATAATGGATATACCGGTTGTGAAGTAGTTCCCACCGGCCCCGGTACTAACAGTGAATATTATGTTGACAATACCTTTGGAACTTCTTTTGAATATGATGGATTTACGACAGTCTTAACGGCCTGGCTGCTTGTAGTTCCAGGAGAAACGTATCACTTTGCGGTAGGAGTTGCTGATGTAGCGGATCAAATTCTTGATTCGGGTGTACTGTTGGAAGGAACAAGTTTTAAAAGTCCAGGCCCGGCAGAATTTTTTGAGTTCGATTTTCTAACTGAAAACAATCCTTCACTTACATTTGATGTGATTGGTACCATTGAAGAGAACAACGTATATCTTGAAGTACCATATGGAACGGATGTTACAGGCCTTGTTGCCAGTTTTGTGGAACAAGGAGCTGATGCCTATGTAAATGAGATCAGACAAATAAGCGGAGTGACACCAAATGATTTTACAGAACCAGTGATTTATCACCTGGAAGGATATGAGGTGGCTGACTGGACGATATACGTTGAGATTTTGACTGACATTCCCGAATATATGTTCAATCAGGTGAAAATTGGCCCTAATCCTGCCATCGGTGAAATTTCCATTGAAAATATCGGACGGCTATTTGTATCGGTATATAATACCCTTGGAAAGATCATTCACGGCAATTCCAGAGGGGAGAACAGCCTTGTATTAAATGACCTTGATCCGGGAATCTATTTTATTAAACTGGAAAAAGATGGAATTACCGAAGTGAGGAAGGTGATTGTTAATTAACCTGAAACCCGGAACTCGGACCCCGAACCCCGAAAATTATCCTGATCTATTGATTTAAAATTCCAAATGTTGTATCTTTGGGTTTCATTTAATCCTCATGTCATGAAACCACAATTAAGCAAACCATTCATTGTAGTAATCCTATTACTTTCAGTCAGCTTTTCATTTTCACAAATTCAGTTAGATATAACACCGGATCCTTATGAAATGACAGAGTATCTGGTTGGTCCTGGAGTAACCTTCGATAACATTACCTTTCAGGGGGCCGATCAGGCAGCAGGAATATTCACCAATGGCGGGACGACAAACATTGGGTTGGATGAGGGAATTTTTCTCACTAACGGGGCCGGATTTAATATACCCGGACCAAATATGTCTTGCCATCAGAGTACAAATAATGGTACTGCCGGACATCCATTGTTAGAAGGCATAACAACTGCTTCTACATATGATGCTGCTGTCCTTGAGTTTGATTTTATACCCCTGAATGATACCGTCCGGTGCTACTATGTTTTTGGCTCAGAGGAATACAGCGAATGGGTCTACAGCCCTTATAACGATGTGTTTGGTTTTTTTGTTAATGGCCCCAATCCTATGGGTGGAGATTATGAAGATCACAACATTGCACTTGTACCTGCAACAGGTGTTACTGCTGTTACAATAAATAATGTCAATAACGGATACAGTCCTTGTGAGGTTGTCCCTTCAGGGCCCGGTACAAACAGTGATTATTTTGTAGACAATACAAACGGTGCAACAATACAGTATGATGGATTTACTGCTGTGCTCACAGCCTGGGTTCTGGTTATACCTGGAGAAGAATATCGTTTTTCCATTGGTGTTGCCGATGCAGGTGATGGAATTTATGATTCGGGAGTATTTCTTGAAGGCACAAGCTTTAAAAGCCCCGGACCAGCAGAGTTTTATGAGTTTGATTTCCTTGCTGAAAACAATCCCGGTCTTACCTTCGATATTATCGGAACCATTGAGGAGAACAATGTTTACCTTGAGGTTCCTGAAGGAACGGATGTCACCGGATTAGTTGCTTCATGGGTGGAACACGGAGCTGATGCTTATATTAATGGAATTAGACAAATAAACGGAGTTTCGCACAATGACTTTACAGAGCCTGTAATTTATCATCTCGAAGGATACGAAGTAGCTGACTGGACAATTTATGTTGAAATATTAACTGACATTCCCAAATACATATTCAATCAGGTGAAAATTGGCCCCAACCCTGCCATGGGAGAAATCGCTATTGAAAACATTGGCCGGCTTTCAGTTTCGGTATTTAATACCTTAGGGAAGATCATTCACAGCAATGCTAAAGGAGAGAACAGCATAGTTCTGAACAACCTTGATCCGGGAATCTACTTTATTAAACTGGAAAAAGAGGGTGCTTCCGAAGTGAGAAAAGTTATTGTTAAGTAAGGGCTATGTTGGATCCGCTTAGCGGTTTAAAACTGCTTAGCGAATGGAAGGGTAATCGGATGGCACCAAAACCTTCCCGTTGTCCCACTTCCCATAAAGTTGATCTTTTGGAATTTTCTGACCATTTTCATCCAGGAAATCACCTGCTTCATTTCTTTTAATGATTTTCATTTTTCCATCCAGGACGGCTCTCAGGATAAGTTGATCAAAGTGGACGGACTCAGCTTCGGGATAAGCAAGGACAATCTCAATTCCTTGTTGGTTATTCCAGAGATCCATATCGGTGCCTGCTTTATCATGGGAATCATTTTGACTTTTCCTCTTGGCCTTTTTAAATGACCGGTAATTTCCTTTCTCATGAGCAATACCCAGCCTTTTGGCTTTACGCCATCCTATTTCTTTTGATAATCTGGCCATCCAGTAAGCATGCTTAAAGGCATCTACCTGTCCGCCGTCTTCAAAGCCATCAAGTAAGGGTGATGAATTCATCTCTTTAGCTTTGTGCAGCACTTCAACGGTTATCCTGTATGCTTTTTTAGCAACAAAAGGATGAAAGACAACCCACCATTTCTCTGCACAGCTGATTTTATCCTTGGATAATTCATTTTGGGCAATCAAACTTTCATTCGGTAATAAGAGTAGGAAAATCAAAATACCAATACAGTATCTAAAATTTTTTATGGGTATTAAATAAAACATTAGCAAAATGGTGAATGATTGTATAAAGGTAAAATAATTGGGTAAGTTAGGGGTGGATTATTTAAGGTGAATGATTGTTGCAACAGCAGTGGTAGTTGGCAGTAGTCAATACTCAATACTCAACATTCAACATTCAATTTGTAAATTACAAGCAATTACAATTGAATTACTATAAATTACAAATTACTAAATACTAACTACTCAATGCCAACACATCACAAACTTTGCTATTTTAGTACTGAATTTCATTCTTTTTTATACATTTGCCTTCCTTTTGTTAAATGGAGAACAATATGAACGTTTTATCAGACAGGATCAATAATTTATCGGAATCAGCTACTTTACAAATGGCCAGTCGTAGCCGTAAGCTGAAAGAGCAGGGAGTGGATATCATTAGCCTTAGCATTGGTGAACCTGATTTTAACACCCCGGAATGCATCAAGGAAGCGGCCATCAAAGCAGTTCATGAAAATTATTCACATTATTCACCTGTTTCGGGTTTTTCTGAACTTCGGAAAGCCATATCTGAGAAATTTGTAAGGGATAATCAACTTGATTACAGCCCTGACCAGATTGTGGTTTCAAACGGTGCTAAACAATCCATTGCTAATGCAATCCTTAGCCTGGTGAATCCGGGGGATGAGGTTATTGTCCCGGCTCCTTACTGGGTTTCATATCCTGAAATGGTAAAACTTGCTGAAGGGAAAATGGTGGACATTCCCACCACCATTGACGATGATTTTAAGGTCACACCAGAACAGGTAAAAGAAGTGATAACTGAAAAGACAAAGGTTTTCCTGTTCAATTCACCAAGTAATCCGACAGGATCAATCTATTCCAAAGAAGAACTTAAGGCAATAGCAGATGTTCTCGCTCCATATGAAAATATTTATATCATCTCTGATGAGATCTACGAATACATCAATTATAATTCCCGTCATGAATCCATTGCTCAGTTTGAGAATGTTCGCGACAGAGTAATAATCATCAACGGTGTTTCCAAAGGTTTTGCCATGACAGGATGGAGAATCGGTTACATGGCCGCTTCTCCTGAAATTGCAAAAGCCTGTAATAAGCTGCAGGGACAATACACTTCCGGGGCATGTGCTGTTTCACAACAAGCTTCTCTTACCGGGATAGAAAGCCTTAATTGCGCTTCAGATGCAGTAAAATCCATGGTCGAGGCTTTTAAAGGAAGAAGGGATCTGGTCATAGAAAAACTGAAAGGAATACCTGGAATTCGGACCAACGTGCCCGGAGCTGCATTTTACGTTTTCCCAAACATTAAAGCCTATTTTGGGAAATCCAATGGAGAAGTTACCATCAATAACGATTCGGATTTTTGTTTATATCTGCTCGACAAAGCACATGTAGCAGTTGTTCCCGGATCGGCTTTCGGTGATCCCGATTGTGTCAGGATCTCTTACGCCACATCTAATGAAGTTCTTAAGGAAGCACTTGATAGAATGAAAACGGCGCTTGCAGAACTGAAATAATCCCTCAGGAAAACCGTTATGATTCAATCAATTTCGGTACATTTGTCCCAATTATTACAAATTTCTGGTTGTGCAAAATCCGGACTATAAAAAACTATTTGACTCCTTCAATGATCTAAATGTATTAATCATTGGTGATGTGATGATCGATTCCTACCTGTGGGGCCATGTCTCCAGAATTTCACCTGAAGCACCTGTACCAGTCGTTGCTGTTGATAAAAGAGAAAATCGTCTCGGCGGAGCTGCCAATGTAGCATTGAATGTAAAAGCCATGGGGGCAAATCCTATATTGTGCTCAGTTGTTGGAAATGATCCGAAAGGAAATGAATTCATTTCTTTGCTTGAAGAACAACAAATGGAAACCTGTGGAATTGTGAAAAGCACAAACAGAATCACCACTACCAAATTCAGGGTCATTGGCAATAAGGTTCAAATGCTTAGGGTAGATGAAGAAACAGATACAGACCTTAACGAATCAGACAATTCTGAACTTCTGGGAAAATTTCGAAAGGTTCTGGACGAGAATTCCATCAATGTAATTATTTTCCAGGATTACGATAAAGGAATCATTACAAAAGGACTAATTCAATCAATTGTGTCCATTGCAAAGGAGAAAGGAATTCCGGTGTCTGTTGATCCCAAAAAGAAGAATTTCACCAACTACAAAAATGTTTCCCTGTTTAAGCCTAACCTCAAGGAACTAAAAGAAGGGCTGAACATAGAATTCGATAGTAAGGTCCGTTCGGAACTGGACAAAGCTGCCGAACAGCTCAACGAAATCCTACATGCGGATATGCTGCTAATTACTTTATCCGAAGATGGTGTACTGATCAGATACAGGAACAACGGCACAAATTCGGCAAGTATCATTCCTTCCAATGTCAGAAGTATATCTGACGTCTCGGGAGCTGGTGATACAGTAATCGGGATAGCCTCTTTGTGCCTTGCTAAAAATATTGATCCGGAGGAGATGGCATTTATCGCCAACCTTGCCGGAGGATTGGTTTGTGAAAGAGTTGGAGTGGTTCCGGTTGATAAGGAGCAATTGTACAATGAAACAATTAAACTTCGGAAATGAGTAAAGTCTGTTTATTGGAAATAATATTTAAATTTGTCCGAAAATAAATAATAGCGGAGACCGTTTATACATTTCAAAAAAAAAATAATTGAAGATCAGAAGAATATTAGTTGTAGCAGCTTGTTTAGTTTTCTTTCATTCAATTGATGGTTTCGGGCAATCAAGGAAAGTGAAAAACCAGCCTGCCTACGATTATGCCAAATATCATTTCGGATTTATCCTTGCTGTAAACCAGATGCATTTCGCCATTAAACCTGTTGAAGGCCTAAATAACATGCTATTCGATGAGGACGCAGCCAGTGAGATCAATGCCGATTCTGCCCTGATCTATTCCATTGAACACAAACCTACATTTGGATTTACTGTGGGTATTGTTGGGAACCTGCGTTTAGGCGATTATTTTGACCTGCGGTTTATTCCATCCCTGTCATTTGGGGAAAGGAACATGGAATACCGGTTTAAAAAGTACAGGGATTACATACCGGGACTTCCGGCTGAATACATCGATGTTTCTAAAAATATACCCTCTACTTTTATTGAACTTCCACTCAATCTGAAATATAAATCTCAAAGGGTGAATAATTTCAGGGCATATATGCTTGGAGGTTTTAACTACAGGATTGACCTTGCTTCCCAGGCAAAAAAAAGCAAAGATGCCGCAGAGGTCCAGGTAAAACTTTTAGCGAATGACATTTATGGTGAACTGGGCGTTGGCTTTGATTTTTACTTCGAATGGTTTAAATTTGGTACAGAGCTAAAGATGTCATACGGGGTACTTGATATTCTCAAACGTGAAAGAAATATCTATACGGATGGAATTGACAAGCTAAGGTCGAAAATATTCCAGCTCTCCTTCACTTTCGAATAATTTTTTCATTCTGCACGGCTCTGATTGAGGAATTTTATATAATGTATAAGCAGCCAAAATACTTGCCAAATTCACCACAGATTAACACAAAGAAAAGATATCTAAATCTGTGATGATCTGTGAAATCTGTGTTGAAAAAGATATTTTCTGACCATCAGGCAGGTAATTGAATAAAGAACTGATAAAATAATTTTCTATGAAAACCGAAGAAAAAACAACAAAGCTTTTTGATACACTGGTTAAAAAGGCTACTTTAAAGCAATCGGTCTATCAAAATACTTTGCAAGCATTAAATTTGCTCAAAACAGGGATGGAAGACCTGACCGAGAAATATGTTGCATTAGATACAGAAGACGCCAAAAAAATTCCATTTCTATACCGTAACAGAGGTGAGTTTGAAGCGGAGTTAAAATTTGCTGGGGATACCCTGGTCTTTATGATGCACACCAACATTTTCGAAATTCCAAGGAACCACGAAATATACAAGTCGAGTTATATAAAAGAAGATAAAACTCGTTCGTATTGCGGGATCATTAATATTTTTAATTTCCTCAGTGACTCTTTCAAGTACAACCGTACGAATGATGTCGGGTATCTTATCGGGAGAATTTTTGTGAACAAAGACAACCACTGTTTTATCGAGGGGAAAAAGGAGATCGGGTTTTTGTATACCAATTTCGGTACGTCATTACTCGACCAGAAAATGGCCTGTGATATTCTTGAGTCTTCCATTTATTACACCATCAATTTTGATTTATTAACACCTCCTTACGATGCCATTAAATTTGTAACTGTTCAGGAGTTCAGGGCAGCCCTGGATCCGATGCAGTTAAAGACAGGCAAAAGGTTGGGATTTAAGTTTCAGGCAGATCTGGAGTAAATCAGTGAGACTATGATTTCAGGAACGCTAGTGAACTGAAATTATTAAGTCGAACTGATCCCAACATTTCGTCGGGATCCAATATTATAATTACCAAATTCCAAAGTTGCCAATAGCCAAAAGCCAATAGCAGATCATAGTACAATTGGATTTTGGAATTTCTATTTTGGAATTTTTTAAAAAATTTATTGGAAATTTAAAAATTAGTTTTACTTTTGCACTCCGAAATTAATTTATCGTTCTTTGAAGAGTTTAGAGATCAGAGCTCAAGGGATAACTTTGAACTTTGAACTTCAAACTTTGAACTAAAAATATGGTCCGTTCGTCTAGGGGTTAGGACGCCAGGTTTTCATCCTGGTAACAGGGGTTCGATTCCCCTACGGACTACTTGCAAAGCTCATTGATATTCACAGTGGGCTTTTTTTATGTCTTGATAGTCATCCTTTTAGATGCGAACTTTTATGATTATAAACTCCTTAAAGGTTCTCTAAACGATTTTTTACACCCTATTTACAAAAGAACGAGAAGGTTTAAAACTAAGATTGCCAGATTAAACTTTTTGGTAAATATATGAAATTTGATAATACAATTACAGATAACAAATAAGCTATAATATTATAAAGAAAGCAAGAAAGGCTCCTCATTTGATACAAGTAAATCTGTAATATGAGGACATCCTCTCTCGCATATCCTACAAGGTTTGCTACGTTTTTTCAGTGGTTTTTGAAATTGAAGATAAACCGTCTCAAAAAACAATGCCTAAAAAATTCAGCATAACTTCATTTTACTATAATTGTGAAGTGATAATAATAATACCCCTTTCCATCTATAATATAGACCAGATATAGGTTTTCAGAAATCAGGACTTTTGTCACAATTACAATATCCCCTATAGATAATTCCAGACTAGATGAGATCACTTCAACCTTAAAAGGAGTGTATATTCTTATCAGTCTTGTTGGAGTAATTATGAGGATAGAATAGGGACTACAATAGCGATTTATTTCCCTGATCAGTTCATCTTTTCCCATTCTTTAACCTCCCTTCAGATCAACTCAAATACCAGAGTTTTTGACTGTTTTTAAGGCTCTCTAACAGAAGATTTGAGAAGCTTGATATGCTGATTCCACGTTCCAGAAAAGTGTCAATATAGCTACTCTTATTCGCTCCAGTAAAGAGATTATAAAGCCTCCATAAGTCTATGCTACCGTCCTCGTTCCTGCAAAATTGTTTGCTCTTGTAATACTCCCTGACCACCGCATTTAATTGGTTATCTAAAAGCTGTAATGAAGGAATTTGTTTTTTAAAGGAAGAAGAAATGTGAGCATACATTTTAGACCTACCAATTAACTGTGCAAACTGGCGTTCTGTTAAACTGAATTCACAAAGTTGCTTATGTTCTTCTAGTTGCTTTTCTGCCTGAAAGTTTACAAACAAATCATTTATCTTCTCCATAAGCTCATGTGTATGCCTTACTTTAATTTCAGTCTTACATCCATCCGTTGAGACACAAAGGTTGGTACAGACTAAGTTCTTGAAGCCAATGAAAACTTTAAACCGTTCTTCAGTTTTCTTGTTATAGAGGTTCTCTTGATTACATGAGCGAACTCCTCCCACAGTTAATGATAAACCATTACCATTGACACTTTCCTGAATAGATGGAATGTCTATTATAAATGCCATTCTCCCGTAATAAATAGTCTTCTCATGATCTAGAAGCTGATTAGCAGGTTTGCCTTTTGCTTCAGGGACTCTTCCTTTGATAGGATGACTTACCCTTATGGAAGGAGATAATACCTGTTGACCAGAGAAATGATGATTGGCAACTTCAATTAATGCATCAATAAATTCCGGATGACTAATAGTGCTCTCATTATCCTTGGCAAACACGGGAATTATGCAATTATCTCTCAAATCGCCAAAATTCATTGGAGTTGTATTTGCCTCGATAAATTCATCCCTCCCAACTGAGGACATATTCTTCTCTTCTGGGGCATTTTTATCGCCTTTAATTCTAACTAGTTCCATTTTACCTAAGTTTTAAGTTATTGATTTGGACAGCTCCCGGAGAAGAAACATCTGCATGTTGTAGCTCCCGTAAACACCATTCTTTAATGACCTTTCCAGTTCCTTTCGTAATAATGAATGATGGCTTATCTATGAATAACGATGATCTATCTTTAGTAGCTGTTGAATAGTGCTTTAAGTCCAACTCAAATACTATCATGAGCTCATAATCAAGACCTTCCCTTGTAACACCTTTTAGACCAACTTTTTCAGGAACATTTTTACCGTTTTTTTCTGTAAGAACGTAATCTTGCTTACTTCTTATGGTTGAAATGATATGTACATTGGATTGTAGAATCTTTTGAACAAATGCATTATGACGTGGCGTGACTTTATTCCAGTTCACAAAGCTATTACCGGTCATTCTACCGTGCAAATCCAAAATACCTCCAGCTCCTTCCCATTCATGGCTGATTGAATCTATTATAATCACTTCCATTCCTGAATTTTCACAAACCTCGATGGCTTCAATGTATCTTTCAGGATTAAATGGTTGGTATAAATGAAGGACATTATAACTGCCCAAATGTGCGTACAGGTCAGCAGAGTGATTTTCAGAGTCAATAACTGCTATTTTGCTCCAATCATTACATAGCCCAAAAGCCATAAGTAAAGCACTGTAGGTTTTTCCTGAACCAGAAGGTCCTTGTAAACCAAGCTTTATTTTAGCTCTTTTACGTTGTGCAACTTTTAATTCCATATTATAAGTGTTTTAATGGTTAAAAAAAAGGAGAGCCCTAAGACTCCCCTTGCTGGTTAATTAAGAAGGTTCTCCTTGGAATACATTCTCCTCAACTGTGGCTCCTTCTTCTACATACTCATGTCTGTAGTTTAGTTGGATAACTTCACCCGATTCAGGTATGGTATAATCGTATGGCTCACACTCAACACGCTGAATGCTACCATTGATTTGAGTGCCTATAAGCTGTTTGCAAGTGTTCTCATCAAAGGTTGATGGAATTGATGCATTTCTGGCGGTGGCATAAAATCGTCCTGATTGGTTTGACTTTACCAGCTCTACTCCATTTTGAACTATTAGAGCAAAGAACTTTTCGCCAGCTGAATTCTCTCGTTGCTTGTAATCAACAATTGTTAACATGATTTCTAATTTTTTGTGAGTACTAATTGAATTGTCAGAAAAGAGGGTACAGATTGTTACCCTATACAGAGGTTGGTGGGGGTTCTGATATAGTAAATTTGCTCTCTCGAATTTTTTCCAAAAAAAATTTTAGACGTTACTTTATTGTCCAAAGTACTAATAGGCATGCAGACAAAAAGGTTGATATATTATTTATAATAAATATAAATTAGCTTATTTACTGTATTTCGCTTGCTTTTTTAAAATATTTTTCGTATCTATGCCCACATCAGAAATCAGAGTTCTGATCCTCGTCTAAGGTTAATTTCACAAAGGCATATCTACTAAGGAAGTTTTCACAAAGGTTTTATTACTAAGGCATTTCTAATTATACCAAACGGTATTATTTAACCTATTTATTAATTTAAAATTTTATTATATGAAACTGCATAAAATGTATCATAATGCAGAAATAGCGGATAGTTCTTACATCCAGTTTAAATCATTTCCTGTTGAGCGTTTCAATTCAAATAACTACAAAATTAATGAAGTACAAAGGTTCAGTCCAAATAAACATGGTTGGATTTCTGATAACCTATTAGCTAAAATCAAACAACCAGATGTTTTTGATAGGGAAGAAACAGTTATTGTAAATTTTGGTGTTGGTAAGGGTAAAACTTACACTGCTCATAGATTAATCCTTGAATATGCGAAACAAGAGGATACTCTAGTAATTGTTGCCAGTCCTTATAAAAGCCTTGTGGACAGGGATTATTCAAAATTATCCAGATTAAACACGGAAAATAATACTGGATTGCAAGTAATGAACTATATACAGGTTACGAAAGAAAAGGATGAGGCTTTTGACAAACTTATAAAAAGTGACATTCATGTAATGACAATTAATTGTTTGTTGCAGAACCCGGGAGAAACTGCACTAGAACAAAACATCTATAAAAGGAACTATTTGAAATCATTACATGAACGGTGTATAAAAGAAGACTTAAAAGTAGTGATTGTCTTTGATGAAATCCATGATAGTATTGTAAACTTCAAAAAGGATGAATTTATACTAAACCTTCTCCATTGGGAGCCTGTAGTGAAAAAAGTGTTTACCTTGAGTGCAACCTATACCGAAGCATCCTTTGTCGTACTATCTTACATTAGCCTATTAACGCAGGCAACGATATCTGTATATGATAGTGACAGAATTAAAAAACCAGAACGTGCCACTTTATATTTTCATTTACTTCCATATTCTTATGAACATGATTTATCAGTTTTATCACCTCTAAAAACAATTGCGAAGGATGCGCTAGATAAAGGCAAGTGTAAGTCTTCAGCCTAATTTGGACAGATTGGTTTAAAAATTTATAGAGGA
>CAYQWA010000031.1:0-64135 GCA_964421215.1 uncultured Bacteroidales bacterium
CAAAAAAAGAAGGGTAAGCTACTTATATCGCACCGCTACAACCGCCTACCCTTGCTACCTTCCGGTCCTGGGGGAGTTCAGCAGGAGCTGGTCGTATAAGACTTACCCGTTGCAAAATTACAAATATTCCAATACAGGAAACAAATATTCATCAATTTTATTCTTCATTAATTTTATCTTTGCATGGCAACTATAAATTTTTTTACCATGGAAAATCAACAAACACCTTCTTGGAAACACTCTTTGCAATACGGAATAGGTATAGGTTTTATCCTTATCATTATTTCACTTGTCATGTATGTCCTTGACATCAATGCCTTTGAAAACAGATGGGTGGGCTGGATTGGCTATATCGTTTGTTTTGCAGGAATGACGATAGCGATGATCAATTTCCGTAATAAACAACCCGGTGGGTATATCAGTTATGGAAAAAGCTTTACAATTGGATTCCTTACCGCATTATTTGCAGGTATATTAGTCGGGATTTATATGGTAGTATTCATGTCTTTCGCCGGTGGAGAATTTGTTCAGATGGCCCTGGAGAATGCAGAGCAGCAAGTACTGGAAAGAAATCCAAATGCCTCTGACCAGGAAATAGAAATGGCTCTTAAGTTCACAAAAATGTTCATGAAACCGATTTTGATGGGTGTTTTTTCAATTTTAGGATACGGTTTCTTTGGGGCAATTTATTCACTCATCGCCTCCATATTCATTAAAAAAGAAAATCCGCAGGACGGAATTTAAAATATAATCGAATGGACATCACAGTTATAGTCCCTCTGTATAATGAAGAAGAGTCCTTGCCGGAACTCACATCCTGGATTGACAAGGTATGCACCAAAGCTGGCCTTAGCTATGAAATTATTTTTGTGGATGATGGCAGTACAGATACCTCATGGCAGGTTGTAGAAGAATTGGGACAAAAAAATCCAAATTACAAGGGTATTAAATTCCGTAGAAATTATGGAAAATCAGCAGCCCTCAATAAGGGATTTGAAGCTGCTGAAGGAGATGTGGTTATCACTATGGATGCTGACCTTCAAGACAGCCCTGATGAAATACCGGAACTTTACAGGATGATCAATGAAGAAAAACTGGATCTGGTTTCGGGTTGGAAGAAAAAAAGGCACGATCCCTTAGGAAAAACCCTACCTTCCAAATTTTTTAACAGGACAACACGAATTATTTCAGGTATTAAACTTCATGATTTCAATTGCGGATTAAAAGCCTACCGCAAAGAGGTAATCAAAAGCATTGAAGTTTATGGTGAGATGCACCGTTATATCCCTGTAATTGCCAAATGGGCAGGTTTTAAAGAAATAGGAGAAAAGGTAGTTGAACACAGAGCCAGGAAATATGGGGTGACCAAATTTGGTATGGAACGGATTATTAAAGGTTACCTTGACCTTTTGTCCATAACTTTCATTTCCAAATTCGGCAAAAGGCCCATGCACCTTTTCGGAACGCTTGGAACCTTACTCTTTTTTATCGGGTTTGTAATTGCTATCTATCTTGCAGCAGCGAAACTGTTTTATGGTGTATACAAAATGACGGAAAGGCCATTGTTCTACCTGGGTTTATTATCCATGATCATCGGTTCTCAGTTTTTTGTAACCGGATTTCTGGCTGAAATGGTTAGCAGGAATTCATCAGAAAGAAACAAGTACCTTGTTGAAAAGGAAATGGGGCTTTGATCCTTATAATGGGATAGCTGTCGTATGGAAACAAAACGAAAGATCATTATAATTGGATCTGCCTACCCATTAAGAGGCGGAGGGATTTCAACGTTTAATGAAAGGCTGGCTCAAGCTTATCAGGAACTGGGCCATGAGGTGATCATTTATACATTCAGCCTGCAATACCCGGCTATATTTTTCCCTGGAACATCTCAATATTCTAATGAAGATCCTCCAGAGGGTTTAAACATCAAAGTCAGGATCAATTCCATAAATCCCTTCACCTGGTGGAAAACCGGCCGTGAAATTCGGAATCTGAATCCCGACCTAGTTGTTGTAAGGTTCTGGATCCCTTTTATGGGCCCCAGCCTGGGAACGATTTGTCGCGTAATTCGAAGAGCCGGTATAAAGGTGGTTTCCATTGTTGACAATATCATCCCCCATGAACGTAAAATTCTGGACCGGACGCTGGCAAAATATTTTGTGAAAAGTGTCGGCTATTTTGTAACGATGTCAAAATCGGTGATGACCGACTTAACGAAATTCGACAACACAAAACCCAGGAAACTTACTGTTCATCCTCTGTATGATAATTTTGGCGATCCCATTGATAAAAATGTTGCCCTTAAAAATCTAAATTTGTCGCAAGAATACAAGTATATTCTGTTTTTCGGATTCATCAGGGAATACAAAGGACTTGACCTGCTTCTGGAATCCTATGCCAACAGCAAGCTGAGAAAGTACCCTGTAAAATTACTTATCGTTGGTGAATGGTATACCGATAGCAAACCTTATCTTCAATTGATTGAGAAATTAGAGCTGAGTGAGCATGTTATTCTGCAAAATGAATTTGTACCTAATACTGAAGTGGTCAACTATTTTTGTGCATCTAATCTTGTTGTTCAACCCTATAAAGAGGCCACACAGAGTGGAATAACGCAAATTGCCTATCATTTTGATAAACCCATGATCACGACCAATGTGGGAGGATTATCTGAAATTGTCGCTGATAATAAAGTGGGATTTATTGTTGACCCGGATAAAGATAAGATCGCTGATGCTATATGTACATTTTTTGATAAGGACCTGGAGGAGGAATTCACTGAAAATGTAAAATCGGAAAAGAAAAGATTTTCATGGGATACCATGATCAACGCGATAGACGAAGTAAGTACAGAATAATTTATACTTTTATATCCGGAATTATATATTTGACATATCACACGCATGATCATAAGAAGTAAAGCACCATTAAGATTAGGACTTGCAGGAGGAGGAAGTGACGTTTCACCCTATTCCGAATTATACGGGGGAGCTATACTTAATGCAACAATAAGCATGTATGCTTATGCAACAATCCAGCCACGGACAGACAACAAAATTGTATTAAACTCACTCGATAAAAAATCAAGAATAGAATACGAAAGTGTGGAAGAAATGGTCGTTGACGGTCGTTTTGATCTTGCCAAAGGAATTTATAACCGGATAGTCAAAGATTTTGCACAATCTCCATTGTCTTTTGAACTGACAACATTTGTGGATGCTCCTCCGGGATCAGGACTTGGTACATCATCGACATTGGTTGTTGCAATTCTTGGTGCTTTTGCTGAATGGTTAAACCTACCTCTTGGGGAATATGACCTTGCACACCTTGCTTATGAAATTGAACGATTTGACCTGAATATGGCCGGAGGAAAGCAGGACCAGTATGCTGCGACTTTTGGAGGTGTTAATTTTATGGAGTTTTCGAAGGATGATAAAGTTATCGTTAATCCTCTGAGGGTTAAGTCGGTTTATTTAAATGAACTGGCTTACAACCTTGTTTTGTACAATACTGAAACCAGCAGGTTATCGTCAAAAATCATCGAAGCTCAAAGCAGGAATGTAATTGCTCATGATGAAATCTCAATACAGGCCACCTCAAATTTAAAGGAACAGGCTATCCGAATGAAAGAGGCAATTTTAAAAGGCAACCTGGATCAGATCGGAGAGATCCTTGATTTTGGCTGGCAGAACAAGAAAAAGATGGCCAAAGGGATCACTAACAAACTGATAGATGACATTTATAATACGGCAATTCAAAATGGTGCTTCCGGAGGGAAAATTTCAGGTGCAGGAGGAGGTGGATTTATGCTCTTCTATTGTCCCAACAATTCAAGAATAAAGGTGATCGATGCACTGGAAGAATTTGGCGGAGGTTTCAAAAGGTACGAGTTTACTACATCAGGGCTTACCACCTGGACAATATAACAGCAAAGAAGAAATTAGTACTTAGTTCATAGATATCGCCGAAATAGAAGTTAACTAAAAACTCGAAACTCAACCCTCGGAACCTGCCGGCAGGCAGGCAGGCTCTAAACTTTCATCCTCCGAAGCTAAGCGCAGGAGGATCAAGCTTCGAACTAAACAATGGATGACAAAACAATTATCGGTAAGTTTTTAATCTGGAGGAGTAAATACATCCAGGACCGGTACTTTGTTATTATCCTCAGTACAATTATAGGCTTTTTGTCTGGTATTGCAGCTTATCTTCTTAAATCATCTGTTTATTACATTGAAGACCTTTTAACGGCAAGCTTCCATATCCAGCAGCAAAATTACCAGTACGTGGTTTATCCTGCCATTGGAATACTCCTTACTGTAATATTCATTCGCTTTGTAATAAAAGACCCTACTAGGCATGGGATTCCCAGGATTTTATATGTGATCTCAAAGCTTGGTGGCAAGATGAAACAGCATAAGGTCTTCTCCTCATTATTTGGAAGTTCGCTTACAGCTGGATTTGGAGGTTCGATTGGTCTTGAGGCGCCCATCATTTCTACAGGATCTTCAATAGGATCTTCCCTCGGTCAGCTTTTACGAATGAATTACAAAACAACTATTCTGTTAATAGGTTGCGGAGCCGCAGGTGCCATGGCATCCATTTTTACAACACCCATTGCTGCAGTGATTTTCAGTCTGGAGGTGCTTATGCTCGATCTTACCATATCCTCTATCATTCCGCTATTAATGGCGTCTGCAACAGGAGCAATAACCACTAAACTATTGCTTGCCGAAAAAATACTTGTTCACTTTAAAGTGAATGAACCTTTTGTAATTGGTGATGTACCCTTCTTTCTTCTTCTTGGTGTAATCACAGGACTGGTTTCTCTCTATTTCAACAGGATCACCCACTTTGTAACAGGCAGAATGGAAAATCTGAAAAATTCATGGATTCGGGGATTGATAGGAGTTTCTTTACTTGGAATTATCATCTTCCTGTTCCCTCCTCTTTACGGTGAAGGTTATGATGCCATTCGCACCATAATCTCGGGCGATTCTGTAAACCTTCTTGATAATAGCTTTTTCTATGTATTCAGGGACAATGCATGGCTGTTTGTGGGATTTTTGGTGTTCCTTATTCTGTTGAAAGTAGTAGCTACCTCACTCACTATTGAAAGCGGTGGAATTGGAGGGATCTTTGCTCCAAGTGCAGTAACCGGAGGAATATCAGGATTTGCTTTCGCCCGGGTGTTCAATGAACTGGGATTTACTAAACATCTCTCAGAAGCAAATTTTACACTCGTTGGTATGGCAGGAGTTTTAGGCGCTGTATTGCATGCTCCATTAACAGCAATATTCCTGATCGCAGAAATGACCAACGGTTATGAATTGATCGTCCCACTGATGTTAACCTCTACCATTTCGTTTATTACCATTAAAACATTTGATCCACATTCTATTTTCACCAAACGACTGGCTGAAAGAGGTGAACTTCTCACACATCATAAGGACCAGGCGGTTCTTACCCTTCTAAATGTTCGTGACGTAATCGAAAAAGATGTACTAACAATAAGTCCAAACGCATCCCTGGGTGATCTGACTAAAGTGATTTCAAAGTCGAAAAGAAACCTGTTTGCAGTGGTTGATAAAAACAAGAAATTCCTTGGAATGATAGTTCTGGACGATGTGAGAGAAGACATGTTTAACAAAAACAAGTACGGTGTTCCAGTTGCCAAATACCTTCTTCAACCACTGTCTAATGAAAAAGTTTCCATGGATGATTCCATGGAGGTAGTCATGGATAAGTTCAAAAGGACCGGAAACTACAACCTGGTTGTACTGAACAAAGGCAAATATGTCGGATTTGTATCAAGGGCAAATGTGTTTAATGCGTACAGGCAGACTTTGATCGATGTTTCGCATGAATAGTTTGGTTGATCCTGATAACTATCGGGAGATGAATTGGTTGGAATGGTTAATAGCTGAATGAGGTGAGGACTTTAATCTGCCTTCGCCCCGCTAAGCGGGGCTTCGGCGGACGAGAAGCGTGGTTAAATTCCTCGGAGTCCTACTCCAAAAAGATAAGTCCATCCCGAAGATTCGGGATACTCTGGGGTAAATACCATTTATTTCAGTATTTAGGGGGTTTACAATAAATGATAAAAATAATAAACAATGAGTTTTCTGGAATTAGCAAAGCAAAGATTTTCGGTTAGAAGTTATAAACCTGATCCGGTTTCTAAAAAAGACCTTCATTATGTCCTTGAAGCAGGCCGAATAGCGCCATCGGCGGTGAATTACCAGCCCTGGAAGTTTCTGGTTTTTAAGGACAGAAAGAACCTGGAAGGAATTTACGATCTGTACCACAGAGAATGGTTCAATCAGGCTCCTCTAGTAATTATTCTCCTCGCTGATCATAGCGAGTCATGGCACAGGACTGCCGATGGAAAGGATCATGCCGATATTGATGTGGCCATTGCTGCCGACCATATGACCCTTGCAGCAGCGGAAATAGGACTAGGAACCTGCTGGATCTGTAATTTCGACAAGGAGAAAACAGTTAAGCATCTAAAACTGCCTGATCACCTTGAACCAGTGGTATTTTTACCCCTGGGTTATCCTGCTTCAACACCGGAATTAAACAGGCATGATTCTAAACGCAAGTCATTTGATGAAGTGGTTTATTTTGAGCATTTACGGAAATAACAATACATCCAAATCTCATTTTATTTAAATTTCATTTAGTTTTGTACCAATTAACTACTGGTAATTATTCAGTATATTATTAATGGTAACATCATGAGGATAAAACAAGCCATTCAGCAGTCCATTGAACTGAAAGAAAAAATTCTGGCAAATGATCAAACGATCCAGACCATTCAGGAGGTTGTAGATGTTTGTATACAAGCTTTTAAGGAGGGCAATAAGGTATTGTTTTGCGGGAATGGAGGAAGTGCAGCGGATGCACAACACCTGGCAGCTGAATTGTCGGGCAGGTTTTATTTCGATCGGAAACCTTTAAATGCAGAGGCCCTTCATGTAAATACTTCATATGTTACAGCTGTGGCAAATGATTATTCATTTGATGAAGTATTTGCTCGTTCGGTAAAAGCCAAGGGAAAAGCTGGCGATCTTCTGATAGGCCTTTCAACTTCCGGAAATTCACAAAATGTGATAAATGCATTTCAAACGGCAAAAAGTCTGGGAATGATCACTGTAGGGATTACTGGGAAGCATGGAGGGAACATGAAAAAGCCATCGGACTACCTTATTGATGTACCTTCAGTAGATACACCAAGAATTCAGGAAGCACATGTTCTGATCGGGCACATCATCTGTGAGCTCATCGAAGCCAGAATATTTAAAGCATAACTAAAAACAACAAATTTTTTACAACCCGAATGTTCACTCAGGAAGCAATAATACTGGCAGGAGGTAAAGGGACCAGACTAAAAGAAGTAGTCAGTGATATTCCCAAAGTGATGGCCCCCGTTAATGGCAGGCCATTTCTGGAGTATTTGCTTGATTACATGGAACACTACATCATTGATCATGTTGTTCTTTCCGTTGGCTATATGCATGAGTCCATAATTAAGCACTTCGGAGATCAGTACAAGTCAATTAGAATCGATTATACCATTGAAGAAGAACCTCTTGGAACCGGAGGAGGCATCAAGCAAGCCTTTAAATTGATTAATGGAAACCGGGCTTTTATTTTTAACGGAGATACCATGTTCCGGCTGAATCTCATCAGGCATTATGATTTTCATATGATCAGACAAACAGACTTTTCTTTTGCACTTCGAACAGTTGATGATGTTTCAAGGTACGGATCTGTTGATCTGGATGAGGATAAAAAAATTATCCGCTTTAACGAAAAAGGGAGCTCAAGCGGAACAGGCCTGATCAATGGTGGTGTATATCTGATCAACAAACGTTTTTTTAATAATAATCCTTTTCCGGACAAATTTTCGCTCGAGAAAGATTGCCTTGAAAAATTAGTCGATACCGGCCAGTTTTACGGCCTGGTTTGTAAACAATATTTTATTGATATCGGGATACCCGATGATTATCAAAAAGCACAGGATGACTTTAAAGAATTTGCATATTGATAATACCTGGTCATTATTTCTGGACAGGGATGGTGTAATTAATAAAAAATTACCAGGCGATTATGTAAAAAAATGGGAAGAATTTGAATTCCTGGACGGAGTCCCCGAGGCAATTAAACGGTTCTCCGAAATTTTTGGAAAACTATTCATTGTTACTAACCAGCAGGGAATTGGAAAGGGCATCATGACGGATCGTGACCTGAATATTTTACACAATCAGATGATGGATGAGATTCGGTATAGTGAGGGTAGGATCAATAAGATCTATTACTCACCCTATCGGGATGCAGAAAAAAGTGTTTTCAGGAAACCAAATCCCGGTATGGCCAGAAAAGCCAAAATTGATTTTCCGGATATTGAGTTCAACAAATCAATCATGGTAGGAGACTCCGTTAGTGATCTTCAGTTTGGAAAAAATGCCGGTATGTTTACAGTTTTCATTTCAACAGATGAGAACCAGATTGCCGAAAACAAACCTCTCATCGATTTTGTGTTCCCTGATCTGAAATCATTGGCTCAAGAATTTTAATACTGATTCCATGACGCCGCAACTCATATTTATAACCTTTATTTCGTATACGGTACTTCTGTTTCTGGTATCATGGATTACTTCCAGGAGAGCAAATAACCGGACTTTTTTCATCGGCAACAAACAGTCGCCATGGTTTGTAGTGGCCTATGGAATGGTGGGGGCATCGCTTTCCGGAGTCACCTTTATTTCTGTGCCCGGTTGGGTGGGTGATACTCAATTTTCCTACATGATGGTAGTGTTGGGATACCTGGTGGGTTATTTTGTAATTGCCAGGATATTATTACCTGTGTATTATAAATTGAACCTCACCTCCATTTATAGCTACCTGGAGGACAGGTTTGGGTTCTGGTCATATAAAACAGGAGCAGCTTATTTCCTGGCATCGAGGATCATTGGTGCATCCTTCAGAATGTTCCTGGTGGTGAATGTTCTCCAACTGTTTGTGTTTAATGCGTGGAACATACCTTTCGGAGTTACAATAGCTTTGTTTATATTCCTGATTTGGTTGTACACATTTAAAGGAGGTATAAAAACCATTGTGTGGACAGATACCCTACAGACTACATTTATGTTGCTGGCAGTGGGCATTTCGGTTTACTTGATCAGTAAAGGACTTAAGCTGAACCTCACCGAACTGGTATCAACTGTTGCAGACAGCGATTTCTCCAAAATGCTGATCACCGACTGGCAACCCAAAGAAAACTTCATTAAACAGTTCATTAGTGGAGCATTTATTGCCATCGTAATGACCGGGCTTGATCAGGATATGATGCAGAAAAACCTCAGTTGTCGTAATTTAAAAGATGCCCAGAAAAATATTATCACCCTGAGCTGGATACTGGTTCCTGTGAACTTACTGTTTCTTTTCCTTGGTGCTTCCCTTTACATTTATGCAGGACAACATGGTATACAGATCCCGGAATTAACCGATGACCTTTTTCCATCAATAGCCATTAACCACCTGGGTGTTTTTGCTGGATTAACATTCATTATAGGATTGATCGCTGCAGCCTATTCCAGTGCTGACAGTGCTTTAACAGCTTTAACAACGTCCTTTAGCGTAGATTTTCTGAATATACAAAAAAGGGGAGAACTCTCTGAAAAAGAAAGGATACGGATCCGAACAAAAGTACATATTGGAATATCCATTGTGGTACTGATCGTGATCATAATATTCAGGGCGATAAATGATGAAGCAGTGATCGCCAAATTATTTACCATTGCCGGCTATACCTATGGGCCATTGCTGGGATTGTTTGCCTTCGGATTATTTACACAATATAAGATCAAAGATAAGCTTGTCCCCTACATTGCATTATTATCCCCGGTTCTGTGCTATTTACTAAGTGAATTTTCTGAGGAACTATTCTATGGATATAAGATAGGATTTGAACTGCTGATCATTAACGGTTTTCTTACCTTCACTGGACTTTTATTGATAAGCAAAAAGGGCAATTAAGAGAACAATTCTCTCTTATCTACGTTGGTTTCCCAAGATCCTGAACGGTGAGAGGTGAAATTATTGATTGAACAAATTCAAAGCCAACACTTTACTTCCTCATAATGCCTTCGTTCATATCTTGTGAAAAAAATTAAGGAAACATTAACCGCCTCATTTTGTTACGATATTACCTTTGCACATTTTATATGAGCACTTAAATTGTTGGGCCGTTTGTGCCTGATTTATTGTTTAACTAATCCCCCTATTAAAAATGTCAAACTTCAGATTTAATGCATTGGAAGTAACTCTTTCGCGAGAACGAAAAAGTTTGGACCTTCCCAAGGAAAAAGTATCAACCTATTTTGGAGAACTCACGTTTAACCGTGATGCCATGCGTGAATTTCTCACGCAGGAAGCATTTCAAAAACTAATTAATGTAATTGAAAAAGGTCAAACCATTGAACGCAAGGTTGCTGATCAGATTGCTGCTGGGATGAAATCCTGGGCCATCAGCAAAGGTGCAACGCATTACACACATTGGTTTCACCCATTAACAGGAGCTACAGCCGAAAAGCATGATGCATTCATTATTCCAGTTGAAGGTGGCAACGCCATCGAAAATTTCCAGGGGGGAGAGTTAATTCAACAGGAACCCGATGCTTCCAGCTTTCCACATGGTGGTATTCGGAATACATTCGAAGCTCGTGGATACACTGCATGGGACCCAACTTCATTTGCATTTATAATGGAAAGAACCTTATGTGTACCCACCATCTTTGTATCCTACACAGGAGAAGCGCTTGATTACAAGACTCCTCTGTTAAAGTCATTATCATCTCTTGACAAACAAGCAACTGAGGTAGCTCAGCTTTTTGATAAAAACATTACCAAAGTTCATGCTACATTAGGTTGGGAGCAAGAATATTTTCTTGTAGATGCCGCTTTGTTCAAAGCCAGGCCTGACCTTGCTTTGACTGGACGGACTGTATTTGGTCATGCTTCTGCAAAAGATCAGCAGCTTTCCGACCATTATTTCGGAACCATTCATGAACGAGTTATTGATTTTATGACTGAATTGGAATACGAATCACATCGATTGGGTATTCCTGTGAAGACTCGTCACAACGAGGTTGCGCCCAACCAGTTTGAGTGTGCCCCGGTTTATGAAGAGACAAATGTATCGGTTGACCATAATCAGTTGCTCATGCACCTGATGGAGAAAGTTGCACGAAAGCATGATTTCCAGGTATTGCTTCATGAAAAACCTTACAAAGGTGTTAACGGCTCCGGAAAGCACAACAACTGGTCACTGGCAACCAATACCGGAGTAAACCTGCTTTCACCCGGAAAAACAGCAACATCCAACTTCAGGTTTTTAACATTCCTGGTCAATACCCTCATGGCCGTTAACAGGTATGCTGATGTGTTGCGTGCACATATTGCCACTGCAGGAAATGAACACAGACTGGGTGCACATGAAGCACCTCCAGCGATTATTTCTGTTTTTATTGGTTCTCAGCTAACCTCAACACTGGACCAGATTGCAAAGCAATCAAAAAAAGGGAAGCTGGATGCCAACGGGTTCAACCTGAACATTAACATCCCAAAAATTCCTGAGATCCTGCTCGACAATACCGACAGGAACAGGACATCTCCTTTTGCCTTTACAGGGAATAAGTTTGAATTCAGGGCAGTTGGTTCATCTGCAAACTGTGCAAGCCCGATGACTGCATTAAATGTGATAGTTGCCGATCAGCTTAAACGGTTTAAACAGGATGTTGAGGTATTGCTTAAAAAGAACATCAGAAAAGATGAGGCCATTTTCCAGGTAATTAAAAAATACATCAAACAATCCAAGAAGATCCGGTTTGAAGGAAATAACTACAGTGAAGATTGGATAGAAGAGGCCAAAAAGCGTGGTTTATCCAACATCAAAGCTACACCTGAGGCTTTAAAGATCTTAACAGCCAAAGAAACTGTGCGCCTGTTCGAAGATGGTGAGATCTTATCTTCAAGAGAACTGGCTGCCCGCTATGACATTCAGCTGGAAAACTACACCAAGAAAATTCAGATTGAATCCCGGGTTATTGGTGATCTGGCTAAGAACCATATTATTCCCATCGCTATCCGTTATCAAAACACGTTGATTGAAAATGTGAAGGGATTAAAAGATGTTCTTGATTCCAAAACTTTCGTAAAACTTTCACGCAACCAGATGCTGACCATCAAGGAGATCTCCGAACATGTGGAAGAAATTAAAGACAAGGTTGCTGAAATGCTTGAAGAGCGTAAAATGGCTAACCGGATGGAAGATATGGTAGACCAGGCTGATGCATACAGTACCAACGTTGTGCCTTACCTGGATGTTATCCGTCATCATGTTGACAAGCTGGAATTGATGGTGGATGATGAACTCTGGCCATTGCCTAAATACAGGGAATTGCTTTTTAACAAATAGATCCTAATAACTATTAATAACAATAAAACCCCACTATGAATGGTGGGGTTTTGTTTTTGGTTTTTATTTACTGTAAAGACAAGGCATGCCTTGTCTCTACCTACCGATAAATTAAAATTTTCTCATACTTCCAGCTCCGGAAACTTCGTGTGATTTTATAATCGGATCACCAGTATATTTCAGGCTACCTGCTCCGGATACTTCTGCAGATAATTCAGCAGTAACAAATACTTTTGCACTTGAAGCACCGCTTACCTCAGCATCACAATTCTTAACTTCCAGGTCAGAGGCATCAATATGAGATGCGCCGGATATTTCAATGGATAAAGTTTCTGCACTGCCATAAAGATCCATACCGCTGGCTCCGCTGCAGTCCATCTCAATAGTCGTAGCTGTGAGTTTAAGCATTACATCTGAAGCACCGCTGCAGTCTAGGTCAAGATCTCCAAGCTTAAATTTGTTTTCCGAGGTCATCTCACAAGCACCACTAACATCCAGTTCTTCAATGTTCTTGAAGGTTATATAAATGTTAAGCGCCTTGGAATCCCTTATGTCTTCTGAAGTGCTGATCTTGAGCATACTCCCGCGAACTTCTGTTTCAATTACATCCAGGAGATTTTCATCGGCTTCAACAACCAGTTCCTCAGTATTACCCTGGGTGAGGTATACTTTAAATGCACCGCCAACTTCAATTCCATCAAACGAGGAAATTTTACGTTCCTGTTTTACAACATTTCCATTTCCTTTTATTCCCTTCCAGGCGTATGTACAACTGCTGGTGAATGTAAAGATTAACCCTAATAGTAAGGTTAGAGACAAGGCATGCCTTGTCTTTACCTCATTGTAGATTTTCTGATTTTTCATGATAAAATTTTATTTGTTATTAATGTTATCTATATAATTTGTGGTGGTAGAGGCAAGGCATGCCTTGTCTCTACAATATTTACCTGTAAAAAATATGGGTTCCTGAGTTTTTTGAATCGATAATTACTTTTGCATTGGGATTATCCGAATCACCCACAACACCTTCATATTTGCTTGAAGTAAACGATAATTCAACTTCATTTAATCTTGCTCTGCTGCTGGGGTATGAAAGGTCTCCCATTTTTACAGTTGCTGATAATCTGAAGGAGGCATCCTGATGAAAACCAAGGCTTGCACCTGAAAAGCTGTTGTAGAGTTCCACCACTTCAAAGTTACTGCCAATTTCTTTTACCTTTAATTCACCGTAATCAAAATCTGCAATTAACCTTTGAGATAGGCTGCGTACTTCCACATCCGAGAAATCACCTTCCACATCAAGATCTCTGACTGATCCGATAAAATCATCATCGTATCCTGACTCCAGGGTAAGCACATCCACTTTACCAATATTAAGTTCGGAGAATTTTGATTCAGCTGAAAGGTTCCCGGCTTCATCAATTTCCAGTTCCCCGTATTTCAGTTCAATCTCTGAGTTCTTAATAAATCCAACATAACCTTCGCTGAATTTAATCTCTAATTCGTTCTCCGTACCTTCCAATCTATTGGCTTTCATGGATCCGTAACCCAGCTCAATCATCGAAGACCCTTTAATATCGGGTAATATCAGGTCACCAAATTTATGATCAACTTCAATGCTGACTGTGGCAGGCATATGGATCATAAAATCCACACTGATGTCGTCGTTGTTTTTATTAAATAGTTTATCATCGAAATCAGTTGTCACAGACACCTTGTCCCGGCTTCCGCTAATATTTACATCTATCCGGTCGAAATACTTGTTCGCTTTTTCCTGGCTATGGGCCTCAACCGAAATCTCAACTTCGATGGCGATGGTATTTTTATCCCAGTTCTCACAATGGATGGTGCCAAATTTATTTTTCAAAGCTAATGTGGCATCACTATTTATATCAAAGGTTTTCGAAATGGTCTTTTTAAATTCTTCTTTACCGGCCATCACCTGGAAGGAAAAGGCTAACATTGTAATTAGGGCCAGAGATAATTTTATTGTTTTCATAGTTTATTGTTTTTGATTTGAGGTAAATGCAAGGCATGCCTTGTCTTTACGCTACAAGAATTATTGTACCTTATTTAGTGTAATTAGAATTTTATCCATTAACGCCGATTTCTTTTGCTGATTAAGCAATAGGGCATTCATTATTCTTTCATTATTGGGTTGGTTTGCATATTCTTTTTCCAGGTTTGACTGTTCTTCTTCAAGGTTCTTTATTTCCAGAAGTGCCATCTGTCTGATCCTGGTAGCCTCATCTTCAGAAACGGCCAGTTCATCAATTTGCGCTACTTTTTTATCGGTTATAAGATTATAGTATTGCATTACCTCCTGCACCTCCAGGGGTAATTCTGCTGCCACGATCTGGTTAGAGATCATATCCCGGATGAACCTGAAAGAACCGGAATAATACAAAGTTCCTATGGTTATAAAAATTAAGGATATGGCGGCTATTCTTAAAGCAAGGCCAAATCGTTCGAACCAATTTTCACGTTCACCACTGTGCAAGTCGTCGAGCTTTGCCCCGAATTTTTCAAGGTGATCAGGGCTGGGTTCACTGCTGTTGAATGCCTCCCTGTTTTGTTTTATTTTATCTTCAATTCCCTGCATAACTCAATGTATTAATTGGGATGAAAAATTTTCTCTGAACGTTGTGATGACAATATGGTCAGCAACTTTTGTTTTGCCCTGGAAAACCTCGTTCTGGAGGCGTTGTAAGAAATTCCAAGGATCTGTGAAATTTCTTCGTGGTCATAACCTTCAAATAAAAAGAGAGAAACGATCACCCTGTGGTCTTCCGGCAAAAGGGTAACCGCTTTTTTGATTTCTTCTACTTTGTATTCAACGGTCTCGGTGTAATTGTCATCCTCCGTTTCAAAATCCATTGGGGTATCATCGATGGAAACACTGGATTTTTTTCTTTTTATTGCATCCAGTGAATTGTTGACTACAATTCTCCTGAGCCAACCCCCAAAATTTCCTTCACCAGTATAAGCATCAATTTTCCTGAATGCATCCAGAAATGAATCCTGCATGATATCTTCTGCTTCTGCTGTATTGTTTACTATTCTTAAACTGGTGTTATACATCTGCTTGTAGTTTTGCCTGTACAGTTCAAATTGGGCTTCACGGTCGTTTTCACGACACCGCCTGATCAGATCTTCCTGGATATTTATCGAGGGTTTTTCCAATTTTTTAAACTGTTTGACTATATGACCACAAAAAAAATGAAATGTTACAACAGAGGAACACTCCATTATAAAATTATAAATAATTAATGAAAATAGGAATCAGGAATTGAGGGTATTCTTTTCCTTGGATAATAGGTAGAGACAATTCATGAATTGTCTCTACTGCAATATAACCTTTTTCATTTGCTGAAAATCACCATTGGTTACCTCCAGCAGGTACACTCCTTTAGGAAAATCTGTCAGATCGATTTGTTCCTGACCAGGCATTACATTCTCCATACTAATTATTTTAGCCCCGTTAATATTATAAACATTCAGGGTTGAATTTCCAGAGAAGTTTTCCAGGTCAATGTGAACAATACCCTGACTTGGATTAGGGAAGATTCCTACTACAGGCTCTACTATTGGATTTGTCTCAATGTCGATAATGGTTCCGTCAATCACAACATTGTCTATAAAGATATTGTTCCCGTATCCGTTATAGGTCTCAAACATTAGATGGATGTTTGATTTCCCTGTCCAGTCCGAAAGGTCAATAACAACACATTCGGGATTGTTATCGCTGCCACACCATTCTTCGGGATTTGCAGGAACAAATGGAAATGATGTAGGTTCAATGGTAGCAAAATTACGTCCTTCCTCAGGATCTTCGGCAAACTCTGCCACTCTTGACCAGGTTGTTCCACAATCCTCCGAAATATAAATAATCAAAGAATCAGTTACGCCATTAAATCTTTGACCATAGGCATACTGGAATTCCATGGTAATTTCTTTGTGGCCATAAAAGTTCAATTCAGGTGAAATCAGCCTGTCGCGTTCCTGATATCCTGCATAATTTTTAAAGTTTACATAGGCTGCATGCCCTGCATCGCCATTTCCTTCAACAGGTTCAAAATCCCAGGTTTTTTCATCATCAGGATTTTGAACAGTCCAGGAACGGGTATCGAATGAAAGGCTTTCAAAATCCTCTGTAAACGGCAGAACCATACCACCTGAATTTACATATGCAGTTTTTGTTAAGAAGGAAGTTCCGTTGTTGTTTGTGGTGGTTAATGTCACCTCATAAACCAGCGGATAGTCAAAAGTAACTTCCGGATGCTGGCTTTGTTGATTTGTACCGTTCACAAAAGTGACCAGGTTTGGAGAAAACTCCCATAACCATTCGATTGGATTATAGATTGTTTGGTCTTCAAAAGCAACAGCCTGTCCAACACAGGGAATCGAATCGTCAACAACAAAAAGAACCTCAGGCAATATGGTGGTATTAGCATCAATATAATCTTCCAATATCAATGTATCTGAACCCATAACGTTGGAAGCGATCAGGGTAACATCAAATATTCCTGCCGTATTGTAAACAATATTTTGCGGATTCTGGTCTGTTGAAGAAGAGGGTGTTCCTCCTTCGAAAATCCATTCCCATTGTGTGGGTGTGAATTTGGAAACATCGGTAAAATTAACTCCACTGGCTACAGGAACTTCAGTGATATTAGATGTAAAGCTTGCTTCAGGAACATCATCCAGGTTGACATATGCCCACCATGTTCCCCATTCATCCTGGCTTCCTTCAGGAAGTTCTGCATATTCCTGTAATGTCCAGAAATCAAGGTCATCTACCGGATCAACAAAAGTAGAAGTATAATCACCCCAACGGTTCCTTGCCCCTCCAAAAGTTTTATAATAGGGTGCCAAACCGTCTTTGTACTGATAATAATCGCGCATTGTATTCACCGGATCCTCAGCATACCTGAATGCATAGCTTGCGCTTGCATATTGTTCTTCCGAAAAACTTCCAAACCCAATCATTACATCTTCTTTGGCATTAACCGCAATACTGGCAAATGCGAAATACATTAATCCGGTAGGATCATCTACCCTGCCCCACTGAAGAATTTCTCCATCAAGTGCAAGGTTCCACCACTGGACTGCACAACGTTGCGGATCATTAGCAGGAAGGTACACATGATGAGTTGTCCAGAGTTTTCCATTCCTGTACACCATATTTTCCATCCTTGCATCAACTGTATTGATCAATTCATCACTATCCAACTGGGGTGCAAAATTTCCACCAGTAAAATAAGAGCCATTTGCCCATGGTTCGGGAACACCGGAAAATCCAATATTGGACAGTTCAGGATCATTAGCTGGCCCTGTAACCTTCCATAAGTTTACATAACCATATCCACTTATATCACCTCCGGCATTATGAACCATGTAAATATCTTCTACATCGGGATCATATGTTTTTGCAGGGACAATCGTAAAGCCATCGTAAGTTTTAATTCTGGTGTATTCTATTACAGGGGCAAAGTTATAGAGGTCCGCTTTGTCAAATACATAAACAGCAACATAAACTCCTCCGGAACCAAATAAATTTCCTGTTACTACAATTTTATCTTTACTAAATCCATAATTCGGATAATCGAACCAATGTGTGTTGTCAGGATCTCCATCAAAACTGTACATGAACCAGTTCCCGGTTGGATCATCAGTTTCTGAAACAGCCACTAATATTTTAGACAATGATGGATCGGAGCTGCTTGGTTCAACCAGAATCCAGCGATTTTCAATCGGATCATAGGATATCTTTGGATCAAAAACACCGCTTGCTCCTGGTGTTGCATGCCAGAAGGCACCTGTGTTGAATGTAGAAATAGGTGTCCCGTCACGTTCCATAATCCTGTAACCAGTATTTAATGTTACCATTAAATGATTGGGGCCGGGAGCTCCATTAACATCAGGGGGTATAGAACCTCCGCTGTCATCGAGACCCAGAAAATCAGCATCAGGAGCCGGTGAAGGATCTTTAGTTTCCGGTGTAAAAACATAAGACTGTTTAGGTGCTTTATAGATTATACTCTCCGAATCAAAGGGAAGATCAGGATACTTCTCAATTTCATTCTTAATTCTTTTTCCTTTTGTTTCCATGTTGGGAAGCAACCGGTCAATTTCCTCAATATCCTGAAAGCTTTGTTTCACACGTGATAGTTGCGTACCACTATAACGCTCATATGTTTGTGCACTGATCTGTACCTGAAATAATGTCACTGCAACAATTAGTAGAAAAGTAAATCTGGGATATAACATGGTGTTTTATTATTTATTGATCATTTTGTGTGCAAAAGTACTAAGTATACTGATGCTGTTTATATTTGAAGGCCAAAATTCTTACACTTTAACATCTATAATAATAACAATCCGAATACAACAAAGGTTGTCTTTTTAATATCATTGTATTCAAAGATTTTGTCAAAGTTTTAAATGATTTTCTAATTTTGGCTTTGAAAAATCAGTACGATGCTCAACCTTTTGTTTGCCGTTCTGGGATTTGTCCCTTTGATACTAGGTGCTACCTGGCTGGTGGACGGTGCTTCAGCTATAGCCAAACGCCGTCACATCTCCAACCTGGTTATCGGTTTGACCATTGTAGCCTTCGGAACATCATCACCTGAACTTGTTGTTAATGTGCTGGCAGCTACTTCAGGAAATTCCGGATTCAGCTTCGGTAATGTTGTGGGAAGCAATATTATCAATATACTGGTCATTCTTGGCCTTTCAGCGGTTATTTATCCTATGGCAGTAAAATCACCAACCATCTGGATAGAAATACCTTTATGTTTACTTTCTGCAGTTATCCTCCTGATTATCGCAAATGACTCAATACTTGATGGCCTTGAACTCTCAACCATTACCCGTACCGATGGATTACTCCTGATCGGCTTTTTCTTTGTGTTTATGTATTATTCATGGTTTGCCATGAAACGGGGAGATGAAGAACATGACATCAGGTTAAAGGAAATGGGTAAAACCAGGTCAATTATCTTGGTAATTGTGGGGATGTTGCTTTTAGCTGGAGGTGGGCAGGTCATTGTACACTTTGCAGCAAAATTTGCAACTGATTACGGAATTTCCGACAGGATAATCGGATTGACCATACTTTCTATTGGAACTTCCCTTCCGGAGCTTTCCACTTCAATGGTAGCTGCTTTTAAGAAAAATGTGGATATTTCCATCGGGAACATCATCGGATCAAATTTATTCAACACCTTCCTGATCCTTGGAGTAAGCAGTACCATTCAGCCTATAAAACTGGATGTAGGATCAAACCTTGACTTGCTAATCAATATCCTGGCTACTATCCTGGTATTCATTTTTGTATTCACCCGAAAAGGCCGAATGATCGACCGGCTGGAAGGAAGTGTAATGGTGCTTGTTTTTGTGGTGTATATGTATTTTGTGCTGGTGTAAAATTAGGATATATTCCTGGTTCGAAAAATTAAAAACTTGGGAATTTTTGCTCAAGTCAACGAAGGCAAAATCAGAATTTTATCCATTTCACCCTTAA
The DNA here is from genome assembly GCA_964421215.1 of uncultured Bacteroidales bacterium. Taxonomy (GTDB): domain Bacteria; phylum Bacteroidota; class Bacteroidia; order Bacteroidales; family JAADJA01; genus JAADJA01. Next base: position 20,010 of record CAYQWA010000031.1, read on the forward strand.
CTCCGTATTCTTCCTGCCTATGGTGGTAAGGATCAGAGTATCAGATGAAAATTCATATTTGCGCTTTACCACTTTGTTCCATTCATTGGGATTGGAATGTGAGATACGGGCATGTTCAACAACTTGGTTCTTTTCATTTATCGTATATTTCGCAAAGTAAACATAGGACTGAGTTCTATGCCTGAGTTCTTCAATGGATACGGTGTCGATAAAGTCATGGAAGGATATATCAGTGTTTTGATAACCTTTAGAAGTAAGGTGAATGGCCATGCTGTTCTCTTCATCATAAAGAAGGTATCCCTGCAATTCTTTTCGCCACTTTCCCCAATCACCGGATTCTGGATTTTGTTCTTCTATTACAACAAGCCTCCATAATCCTTTAAACCTGTTTTTATCAGTCTCTGTCAAATCTCCCGTACAACTACTCATCGTCATCAACATGACGACAGAAAATATCATCAAAATAATTGTTTTCATGAGGGTATCATTTATAATTACAGTCGCAAAATTAACTGAATTGACTCAAAATATTCAGGCAGGAAAAGATAATAATTCAAAGTGTTTTAATACCCGCATGGCCCTTAAAGTATTCAACCGGCTTGGTTTTCCGGCTTTTTCCATTTCAATATGTTGCTGACCAGGGTGTTTGGCCTGAAGGTTCCAGGTTTGATCTTTGTTCCGCTTTTTTAATATAACATCAATAGCGGGTTGCATCCTGTCATCCCAGGGTGTATTAGAATATTGAAAATAATCAAGTGCACGTAGAATATCGTAATACCACCTTCCCGGATAAGCAAGCCTTAAAAAGTTTTTATTGATAATTTCACCTGTTTTATCGGAAAGGAATAACTGATGCTGAAGGATAAATTCCCGGGATGAGCTTTCGGCTTCTTTAAGTTCTTCCAAACGGTAATTGTAACCGTTTTTTTCATATTCAGCAATTCCTTCAATGGTAGAAATCGTTGTATGCAAGGAACTGTGTCTTGCTCCGGATCTGTTCAATGTACAGTTAAAGCCACCATCCGGCATTTTTTGAGTGAGTATAAAATCAATCCCCAGTTTGAGCAGATCTACGTCGGTTTTAAAATAGCTGGCATAATTAAGGAACATGCCGTTTATGCACACATCGCTGTTCCGGGTTGAGCCGGCTGGATGGATTCCACCATCCGGGCCCCGTTCTTCTCTGGCAATTTTATTTATTACTTCTTTTATCTGATTATTACCAGGGTCAACACAAAGGTTCCTGAGATCAAGTATGGTGTAATGTGAGGATATCCACTTTGGCTGATAAAATCTTTGCCCCCAATGACCACCGGGATTTTGTTTTGCTAAAAACTGTTTTCCCCAGCCTTCACTGGTAATTCTGCTTTGTAAATTTTTTTGGTCATTTGACAATAAGTCACGATGTACCTGGTATTGGATTGAGACGTCACTCTTAAGCAACCAGTTGATTATTTCCTTATCATTCATAAGGATGTAAAGGTAAGAAAAAGAGATTGTGAAAAATCTAGAATAACATCAGGATTTGATAAAACTCTTCTCTGTGAAACTTTGTGGATTCTTTGTAATTCTTTGTGCAATAGCTCTTTAAGAATAATATCACAGAATTTCACAAAGTAGCACAAAGTTTCACAAAGGGTATAGAGACAGTCTCAATTTAGCACCTGGCTGATTTTCTTTTTTTCCCAAGGTTACCCTTGTCAACTACTTTCTGGATATAAGTGGTTGCCAGCGGAACTTTACAGGCAGTGCCGCCAACATCAACGTTAACTTTTCCAATATTTTCTGCTACATTGGAAGCTTTTTCAGTCAGTTCTTTTATGTACCCACCGATAGCAATCACAAATCCATTCATGACATACCGAACCCTGTTTTGCGACTGATGAATATTTTTCTCAACTTCATCCAAAAGGCTGCTGTATGTTTCAATATCAAGTTCATCATCGGTACGGGTTGAGGCATAGCTTGCCAGAGTTGCCCATCCAGCTGAAGCCACGTTCTCTTTTTCAGATTTGATCCATTCCAACCCCAATTCAAATCCATATGGACTGTCTGCCGCGATCCAGGGTACTGCATATTCACAAATATAAGACCAATAGGCCCCTTGAACCCACCTGTTTAAGTCACTTTTAGTAATCTTCTCCGGATCGGCAATCAATCCGGCTAAATACATGGCATCAGAGTTTCCGGTGGCATATAGCTCCAGTGAAAGTTCATGATCCTTTTTAATCTTCCTCACAATTTTTTTGAGATCCTGGACTTTAACGCCGAAAAAAGGTTCTTTTGCACCATGATTCATCAGCACTTTTTTGGTTCCTTCATTGCCGTAACCTTCAAGTTCTTTTAATACTTCGTCTTTAGTCATTTTGTCTATTTTATAATTCCTACTCTCTAAACAAGATTTTACACTGAAAGTTTAGTAAGATTTAACGGTTTGAGACCATTTCGCAGGGACTAAAAATACAATAATCTTTCTATACCATCTCCTTAAACAAATTTGATTAACAATATGTTTTTATTGTTTATCAATATTTTTATATTGTTTCTTAATAATTTATTTGTATTTTTGCAAACAGAAAATTATTAATATTATGAAAACTCCTTTAAGTATTAAAGTAATTTACTGGTTTACCGAGATCATATTTTGGCTGGTGGTGATTGTATTTGGTGGCATCCTTGTCTTTAATGTGGTTTTATTTACTGATTTTTTTGGAAACGACCTACAGTTGCATACACGGTTCCCAGTAAAAATGAACATTCTTGAAAAGGGTGACCTTTTCCTGAATGGAGAAGTCATTAAAACAGAAATGGTTGGTGCAACCTCACAGATCCATTTTATCAATACGCCATTATATCTTGCGCGATGGTTTGGATCAGCCATGCTATTGGCCGGAGGTTTTATTTTTTATCTCATGTTTATCTTCCGTAAGTTTATCATCAACGTTAAAAAGGGGAAGGTATTTAAGATTGAGAACATTGAATTATTGAAGAACATGGCCTGGGCGATACTTGGTCTTTGGGTATTTATAATTGTTTATATGCGTCTATTGTACCATTTCATTGCCCGCAACCTTGAATTCAATCACATAGAGTTTACCAACGAATTTCCAAATTTTGCAGGCTTGCTATTGCTTGCATTATTTCTCTGGGTTTTATCCCATGTATTTGTACAGGGTGTAAATATGAAAGAAGAACAAGAACTAACCATATAACCATGGCTTTAATTGTTAATTTGGATGTAATGCTGGCTAAACGGAAAATGAGCTTAACTGAGCTTTCCGAAAAAGTGAACATCACAATGGCCAACCTCAGTATTTTAAAAAAAGGAAAAGCCCGAGCCATCCGGTTTTCTACTCTTAATGCTATTTGTAAAGTGCTGGAGTGCCAGCCCGGGGATATTCTGGAATATCAGAACGAAGAGGAAGAAATGTAAAGGTTCTATTGTTTTGTCAGAACGAGATACTCGTATGGTTCAAAGTCGAAATTGTGTTCCAGAATTACATCCAACGAGTCTATAGCATTTAACCAGATGGAATTTTCAATTTCTTCGGGCAGGTCATAATTTACTGAAGTATTGTCAGTATTCACCATAACCAATACCAGTTCTTCGTTAAACTCCCTCGTAAAAGCCAGAATTGATGAATGTGTAAATGTTTCCAGAACACCCTGTTTTGAGGCTTGAGAATGCTTATAAAAATTGAACAAATTTTGATAGGTTTCCAGCATATCCGGATTTAAAGACCAATCGATTGGTGAATTACTAAAAAAAGGAATATTCTCCTCCACACCTATTTCCTGACTTCCGTAAATCAAGGGTACTCCTCCCATAAAGCTAGTTACCACCGAAGCAGCCAGGGCCCCTTCCTTGCCATTGAACAATACCATAGGAGTTTGGTCCCAGGCCGATTCGTCATGATTCGTCGTAAACCGAAGTTTATGTTTACCATCCGGCACATTATTGTACTCGGAATTATGTGTTGAAATGAGAAATCCGGCTGAGGTACTGCCGCTGAAAACGTTTTTTAATGTATTGTAATAATCCCATGAAAAGTTCATGTCGAAACCAGCTGTAAAATGATCATTCCTCGCCCCTTCTGCAAGCATGATCAAATCCTTATTGGTATGCCTGTTTAGTGAATCTATTGCCTGTCTCCAGAAATCGAATGGAACAAAATCAGCTGCATCGCAACGAAAACCATCTACTTGAGCTTCGGTTACCCAAAATTGCATTGCCTCTATCATGGACAGTCGCATTTCCAGGTTGTCAAAATTGAGGTCGGCTACATCCTGCCAGTTTGTACCAGGAGGATGAACAATGTTTCCATTGCCATCCTGCGTATACCAGTCAGTATTATCTATCCACGGATTATCCCAGGCAGTATGGTTGGCTACCCAATCGAGGATCACTGCGATTCCCAAAGAATGAGCATAATTAATCAAAGTTTTTACGTCATCCAATGTTCCAAATTCCGGATTTACTTCTTTATAGTTTTTAACTGAATAAGGAGAGTTTACCGAGTTTATTTCTCCGATAGGATGAATGGGCATCAACCAGATAACATTTATTCCTAACTCTTTTATATCGCTTAATCGACTTATTACTCCTTGTAAATCACCATTTTCACTGAATGCCCTCAGGTTTACTTCGTACATAATGATATCCTTGATTTGTGGGATTCTAAAAAGGGTATCAATAACGATTGGACCAGGCCCGGGAGGGATAACGTTATCTGTTTCTTTATTACATGCGAAAAATATTATCAGTAGAGCAAAAACAACTAATTTCAAGTATTTATGTAAAGTTAACATCTCTTATTTCTCTTCAAATTCAATTTTAAAAGTCCAGGCATAATTGCAGGGTAATTCATTCATCGTAAGTAAGGGGATATCAATTGAAAGTTTGTTTTCCATTTTACTCCAGTTAACTTTCATTTCCAATCCCAGCATGGAAATTTGTTTAATTTCTCTTTTCTCTTCCATTATGATTTCGATGGTTGATCCAAACTCTCCGGAAACAAAAACATATAGTATATTTTCCTTCTTGCTAAATTTCAGGTTTTCTTCGTCCTGTTCAAAATACCAGGGTTTGGTTCCGTAAATTGCTTCTCCATTTATTTTAAGCCAGTCACCTATGTCATTAAGCCTTTGCTGCATGATCACAGGAATACGTCCATCTGCAGTAGGACCTACGTTCAGCAAAAGGTTTCCTCCCCTGCTTACGATATCTATAAGTTCAAGAACCAGTTCTTCGGATGTACTATAATCTTCCAGGTTTTCAGCCCTGTTAAAACCATACGACCCTCCAATACCCCGACTTTCTTCCCATGGATGTTGCAAATCAAGGTCTGCATCTTTGTATTCACTGGAATAATAATCGCCGTGATTGCCAGGCATGTCCTTAGCAAAACGATCGTTTACCACCACCTCCTCTTTTACAGGTGATTCATTGTACAACCATGCCAGGAACTCTTTTGTTTTCCAATAATCTTCAGAACCGTCCCACTCACCTCCATCAGCAAAGATCAGTGAAGGTTTGTAATTATTTACCAGCTCTTTCAGCTGCGGGGTAAGGTGTTTGTCGACATATTCATCTTCGGGGATCTTGTATTTTTCAACATGATCAAGTGGTATATGGTATTCTGTTTTTGTACGGTGTGTTTTGGAACTTTCCCATTCAATGATTGAATAGTATAAACCCATTTTTAAATTTTCATTTCTAACTGCTTCTGTTAATTCTCCAACAAGATCACGTTTGGGCCCGATATCCATTGAATTCCAGTCTTTCTTATAAGGGCTTTTGGTGGGCCAGAGGCAATATCCATCATGATGCTTGGAGGTGAGCACCACATATTTTGCCCCGCTCTCCCTGAATAACTTTGCCCACTGTTCGGGTTCCCATAGTTCAGCTTTGAACATCGGCCCAAATTGCCGGTATTCAAAATCCTCTCCGTAATTCTTGTCATGAAAGGCTTTCCCTCCGCTTTTTTCATTTTTGTATACCCGGGCATAATACCATTCCGCATAGGAAGCATATAAACCTTCTTCCAATGGCCGGAAAGCCGGGACAGAATAAACACCCCAATGGATAAAGATGCCAAATTTGGCATCTTCAAACCAGGTTGGTACCAGTCTGGTGTCAAGTGACTCCCAGTCCGGTGTATACTCCTGGGAATTACAGGTAATAATTATTAACAGAAGTAAAAGGGATAAAATGGATCTTTTCATATTTGTAATTTAAGCAAGCTAAATGTTTGAATATTAGTATGAACAATATATTGTACATCGAAAAAAGCCGGCATCCATTTAATGAATGCCGGCCTGTTTCATATTCTTTAAATTATTTTAATACCACCTTTTGAATGGTAGTACCATATTTTTCAACTATTCTGATGTAATACACACCTGTTCCGTATTTACTTAGGTCAGTGGTTATAGTGCTTCCTTCAAAACTTGAAATGTTTACCACTTCAGCGCCCTGGTTGTTATAAATAACGACCTGGCTGGTTCCATCATTTTCAGGAACGATAATATTAACAATTCCTGTAGATGGGTTAGGATATACCTGGATATCTTCACTGCTCATTTTCTCAGAAATATCTGTCAATGGCCCGATCATCAGATTATCAATATAGAGGTTGTTACCGAAGTAGTTGTAGGTTTCAAACATTACCCTGATGTTTCCGCTACCGGCCCATTCAGAAATATTAATGAGGTTACAATCTGCTCCCCATCCTGCACCGCACCAGTCGGTGGCTTCTTCCGGTATAAACGGATCAGTCATTAATTCATGGGTGGCAAACACTCCATTATTGTCTTCACCCCCTTCAAAAATACGAGTCCATGTTTCACCACAATCATCCGAGATCTTTACCACAAGTGAATCGGTAACCGAGTTGTGTTGTTTTGCATAGGCATGCTGGAATGAAAGGTAAACTTCATCATATCCTACAAAATTCATCACCGGTGAAATTAGATAGTCGCGACCTCCGGGAGGAACAAGGTAGTCGTGGAAATTCATACGCGCTGCTTTGTCACCAGGACCATTTCCTCCAACAGTTGCTACGTCCCATGTAATATTGAAATCAGGATTTTCAATGACCCAGGATTTTGTACTTAATGAACCAGATTCAAAATCATCAAAGAAAGGAATGTCTATACCGCCAATGTTGATATAGTCTTCTTTAATCAGACTATTGGTTCCTGCATTGTTGGTTACTTCAAGAGTAACTGAATAACTTCCAGCATCATTGATCATCACTTCAGGATGCTGAGAGAACTGGCTCGTACCGTTTACATAGTAAATATTGGATGGTTCAAAGCTCCACAACCATCCGGTCGGACAGTTTGAACTCATATCAGTAAATGAGATAACATCGCCTGAGCAGATGATGGAATCACTGGCCACAAAATAAACATCAGGAACAGTAGTTGTGCTTACAGTCATATAATCATCAAAAGTTACTGTACCTGTACCTTCTTCATTGGTAACTGTTAAAGTGACACTATAAACTCCTTCATTTTCGAAAATTATGTTTTCCGGATTTTTATCAAAAGAAGTTTCAGGTGTTCCACCCTCAAATGTCCATTCCCACTCAGTTGGAACCCCGGTTGAAAGGTCATAAAAATCAACTTCACAGCCAACCGGAATGCTGGTTTCTTCTGCTTCAAAATCGGCAACTGGTTGTCCGTGCCATAATGGTGAAGACCACAAGCCTCTTCCATAAGTACCCGCACGAATAACGTCATCTGCAGGATTATCAGGATTGTGATAGATCTCAATTTCATTAATGGAAGCATCCACTGGTAATCCGTTGCTGAACATTACCCAGTCATCCATTGATGCATCACGATAATAAACACCTGCATCAGATCCTACATAGATACCATCAACCGAATTAATATGAGCGGCCAATGAATTCATATTGATATCAGGTAATGAACCAGTAATGTTTTCCCAGGTAAATCCCCTGTCTTCAGAAAAATAAACACTGCTGGACCTGGAGATATAAACGACGTCTGCATTGTGAGGATGGCATTCAACGTCATATACATTTCCGTTGCCCGGCAGATAGGAGTTCAGGTTTATCCAATCAGGGTTATCCTCCATAACATTGTCGCTTCTGTACATATTGCCATTCCTTGCATAATAGAAAAGGTCATAGTCGACAGGTGAATGTTCAACCACATCAATGTTTTCACCACCACTGGTTGTTAATTTTTTCCATGTAAAACTGTTGGACTTTACATCATCTGCCCGCCAGATATTTTTATACCCACCAAACATTACATCTGAATTGCCTTCGTGAAGGCAGAAGGGTGTAATCCAACCACCGTCTTCATTCATACCATGAACGCCATCACCGCCAACCTGATGAGTACCGCCATTGTTATACAAACGGTATATTGCACCGTAATAAACTGTAGAATAAGAATAAGAGGCATTGGTGTGATCAAATGCACACTCCATTCCGTCACCACCGGTAGTTGTTTCCCAGTTGTTTGGGTCACCATAATAGGTGCTGGTTCCGTTATCTTGATAGCCGTTAATACATTTATCAATATCAATGGCACATTGACCGATCCGGTAAACCTGACTGATGGGTAATCCGCTGGTGATCTCCGGCCATGTTACACCGTGGTTGGCTGTGTAATAAATTCCTCCGTCATTTCCGGCATAAAGCCTGTCATTAAGAGGATGATATTCCAGAACATGCAAATCGGCGTGTACAGCTGCCACACTGCAATCTCCCCACCAGTGTGAGGTGATGTCCCATGAACTTCCTCCATCAGTTGATTTAAAACAGTTTACTCCACCTGCATAGATAACATCTTTATCATTGGGATCAACAGCTACATCCAGATCGTACCAGGCCTGTCCGCCTGACCCACCATTGCATCCCCAACTCATAATGTTAGGAGTTGTGGACTTCACAGTAAAAGAATCCCCTCCATTGGTTGATTGCCATATACCTTTGTATTCGCTTCCTGTAGACAACAAAACATAGACATATTCCGGGTCATCAGGAGTAACTGCAATTACAGAACGGCTTCCTGCAGGTATACCATTATTCATTTGAGTCCAGGTATCCCCATCATCGGTAGAGCGGTAGGTAAAACTTCCTCCACCAATGTACATTGTGGATGGATCACCGGGTTTAAATACTATTTCTTTGTATCCGCCTGACTGGATCTGTTCCCAGTTCGCACCGGCATCATAAGTTTTATATATTCCTCCGCTGGTGGCAGCATAAATAATATCCGCATCAGTAGGGTGCTGGATCAAACGGCCAACAGTAGAATTGCCCATTCCATTATTCCACTGTTCCCATGTAACTCCTTCATCTTCACTTTTAAAGATACCCATTCCCTGAGCATCACCGGCATCCCTGTCACCAGTACCTATGAACACACGGTTGGGATTGCTCCAGTCAACAACAATGGATGATACACCTAGCGTTGGCAGGTCATCGGTTGTACTGAACCATTCTGCCGTACCTGCATCATACCTCCAGCATCCGCCAGCCGGTGCACCAATGTACAATACATCTTCATCGGTTGGATGAAATGCAACTGCATTTATCCGTCCAAGCCCTTCGTATCCTTTACTCGGAACATCAATAGGACCAAGGTTGGTCCAGTCGCCATTGGATTCTTTGGCCTGGGGAAACTTATCGATGTATTCATTGTAGGCTTTGTACACCTTATCGGCCTCATGCCTTGTACCATCAGGATAAATGTGACGTTCCTGCCACCACTCCCAACGCTTATATGGTTTCCAGCCACTACTTCTCTCAATTTTACGGTCCTCCCAATAAGCATTAAAAGCTTCCTGTACATCGTAAAAATTCACTGATGGATCCTGCATCCATTCAATCCAGTAGGGGTATTCAGATGCCGGTGGCGCCTGCGTTTGTGATAAGGATTGGGCAGATATATTAACTGCCAATAAAACAGAAAATACTACCGTTATGAACAATGGTATAAGTTTCTTCATGATTTAACTATTTTTTTGATAAATGTTATTACTTACAAAGGTATCAATTTAACATTCACATCACCTGAATATTATGCTGAATGTGTTACATTCAGACAATTTGAAAATCGCTTAGGTTGCAAAATCAAAAATAGTTTATGGTTGGAAGAACAGAAATATATCTGGATGATCCAATTCCTATGCAATTATTCCCGATGGGAAATAATTTGGAAATTAGAGTAATGGCTTTGTCAATCTGAGGAAAAAGCCATAACTAATAAGTGAATTAAATATAATCACAGACTCTCGGGTAATTATGATACCACAATAAAATGGCTAATTCTCAGGAGGAGTTGCTATTGGATCTATTAGGTTTTTAACTGGTTCTAATGTCCATAAAAAACGATAAATTGCTTTAAGGTCCTGTTCACTAATTCTCTGGTTAGCTTCCCACGGCATAGGTGAGGACTTATGTACTCTTCCAGCTTTCATTCTTGAGATAAAAGTAGCTTCATCCCAATTTGCCATGATACCGGTTTCTTTATCCGGAGTTATATTTGGAGCAATGAAAATCCAGTCTTTTGTAAGATTATCAGGTCCGAAAACAGCACCGCCTGCATAATCGATACCGATAAATTCCCCAGTCTTCAGATCCCTTTCGGTATGACAGCCTCTGCAATTAGCAACGGATCTGGCAAGGTATTCTCCATATTCTGCAGTTGTATCAGGGGTGATGCTATTTAACACCGGCTTATCCGGATTACCAGGTTTAATACCATCAAATGCAAGTACCATTTTTCCTAAAAAATTCAATTGTCTGTCTTGCATTTTATTGTTTACCTTTTCTACTGATCTCAAGTAGGCAATTATTGCATAAATATCACTGTCTGCCATATTTATAAACGGCATAAAATCTATACAAACTCTTCCATCCCTGCGAATATTATGCCTGAACATCCGGTATAGTTCACCATCTGTAAACCTGCCTATACCAGTTTCGGGGTCGGGAGTAATATTGGGAGCATAAAAAGTTCCTGGTGGAATTGCTAAACCAAATCCTCCTGTCATAGGTATTTCATTCTGTCCGGCATTTTTTGATCTAAATTCAATAGGGGCATGACAGTCGGTGCAATGTGCAGGGCCATAAGTCAGGTACCGACCTCTTTCAATCATTGCAGAATCCGATTCAATTATTAAATCTGATACAGGATATTCCTCATTAAAGTTTTTATCCCAGGAAGAGTAAACATATATTACAACTCCTATAATTACAACTAAGACTAAGGTTAATAAACCGAGTAAAATTTTTTTAATCATGATGTAGCTATTTATTAGTTAATATTAGTAAAACCTGGTAAAGAATAACCTCGAGTAATTGTAATAAAGGAAGGGTGTTTTTGCAAATATAGTAATTTTAACTGAATACAATTAAGTTCCTGCAAGCCAGCAATTTTTGAAATTTAACAGTTATCGTTGCAAATTGCTTTTGATGAATTCCTCAATCACTGAGGCAGCTATGATGTTGGCGAATTCATTGGGGTGAGCATCGAATTTGTTGACAACAAGTTCACTGCTCTCGTATTGATCGTAAATATGTAAAAGGTCAAGGTGTGGAACAGATTGCTCGTTCCAGAACTCCTGCAATTTTTCATGAACAATCTGAAACTTGTATTCCTGTTTCCGGCTTTGATAAAATGGGAAGGTTACCACCATAAACCTGCCACCATCCGACTCAATCAAATCTCTCATACCTGATAATACCTTTGCATGTTCATCCCACTGTTCAGTGAAATAGCTGCTTTCGACGAAATCATAATAGTTCATTACATCAGGGTGGCTCAATGCATAGATCCTGAATAGCATGGTATTTATAAAAAAACTGTTCCGTCCGAAATAACCCAGATTATCACGGAAAGAGTAGATCCTATGATAGATTTCTTCGGTCTCAGGAATGAGGTAGGCTATATCATTAAGCGTATAAACCAGGACGACAATATCAAATGAATAATTAAAATCTTTAAGTTTCCTTATCCAATCCAATTCATGATTTGATTCCATACCATTATTTGCCATAACATGGACTTCGAATTCATGGTGGTTTTCCCGAATTATATTTGGAAATCGGTCCTCCACATTTTTTATTCCATGCCCGGCAGTAAATGAATCCCCAAAGAAAGTTATTCTCCTTTTTCCCGGGGGCAATTTTGCTTCATAGTTAATATTATCGCGGGAGTGAAAATTATTAACAACGTAATGCCTCTGCATCCAGCGTTGTGTAATTTTATTCAGTCCGAAGGAATCGGTTGTATCCACAAAAAACCTGTACCACGTTTCTCCGGCCAGCGTAATGAAACTCACCAATGTCAGCACAATTATTCCATTCCACAAAATAAGGTATATAGTTCGACCAATGAATTTCTTTTTCCGGAAGCGAAAAAGCAGTATCAGTAAGGAGATAAGAATAATGGGAATAAGTAGCAAGGTCAAATAAAAGCGATTTACTTCATCCATATTGAATCAATTCCTTTAAACTTAAAACAATTCCGGAATCCGGACAATTTCAAGATCAGGATGGTAAATATACAGCTAATTCTAATGCCTGGCAGATCTGATATTTCTGCAATTCTGCCGGAACCTTTGAAAAAAGCTTCTTTTAAAAGGATACCCAACAGAATTGCATTTTATTGACTTATGCTTTTCAGAATTACAATAACAAGAGATAAATTACCTGATGAATACTTTTTCAGTAACAAGAATTTCACCAGACTGGTATTCAACAACGAAATACCCTATTCCGTTGTTGACCTGAATTGAGTTCAGGCCTTCATCAAGATTGTTCAATCCAGCCACCTGTTGTCCAATAACATCATAAATTCTAACATCACCGTTTCTTTCTTCCTGGCTGTAAATAAATACATCATTATCATAAGAATAGATATAAATGCCATGGTTTGAACCGGCTAAATCCTCAAGCGGATTCCTGAAGTGCAGTCTGAATCTGTTTTCTTCTTCATCTCCTTTTGTTTCAAACTGATATTCAGGATGCTGTGTTAAGTCGGTCCAGGTATTTGCAGACCTGTCTTCCAGCATGATCACCTCAAAATCCTCAAGATTAACCATCTCTGTTGCATTAATAGCATAAACGTTTGATTCGCCCGCAATAAAACCGAGATCAATCACATCTTCCCTTTCGATTTCACCCAGGGCATTAATGCTAAATTTATTGTCATTAACAAGGGCAAAAAATTGCGGTGCTTCCTCAATACCCATTATTTTATAGGCATCATATTCATTATCGTAACCCGGTGTAGCTAGAGGATGAGTCATAATGAGCAACTCATCGGTATAGTTACCTGATTTCACCTGCATCCTGATGGATTGATTTTCTTCAAGCACTTTATAATTCGGAGTAGCATCATGCAATCTTGCAGAATTAGGAATAGTTAATGCCGGACTAAAGTCATCCGCTTTTACAAAGAAGCTTTGCATCGACGGAACATATCTGGAACCACCATTAATTGCACTTCCTGTATTAGGATTATAGGATGCATACTGAACACTATTCCAGAAATAAACAGAATAAGCAAGGTTCGTCCATGTATAACCTGGTAATACATCACCGGGTGCACCAAGGTCTATAGCTGATGGAAATGGATTACCAACAAGGTTCCATCCTTCGCCATTATCAATACCTGCTGCGCCTCCCACATCGGTGGCAGTAACTGTAACTGGTTGGTCGCCAGTATTCAAAACACCACCGGTATACGAAGATGTCGGATTACCCAGGGTTGACCAAATGCTGAAACCTTCTCCTGGTGTAAGCGGGTGGTCAACAGGTAAGATGTATGACCAGGTATATGTGCTTTCATCCCAATCTTTAAGATAAATGCCCAGGAATACATTTGATACAGCTCCTGACACCGGTGAGGATATAAAATGCCAACGTGCATCAGTATAATAATTTTCAACCTGTGTCGTACCTGTGACATTTAATGTGCCGTTATCTACCAGAGAAGCATTTCCTGTTGCATCTCCCAGTAGAATTAAATCCTGTCCAACAGAAACTTCAACAACATTACCTGCACCAACCGGTTCTTCTAATGTAAACTGCGCTGAGGGTTCCAGAATGAAATCGCCGTTTATTATTAATTCCTGGGTCGATTCACCCGACAATACAACTGACTGACCACTCTCCACAACCAGGTTGTTTAAATATCCTGTTGGAGTATGCCATAATATTTCAGTATTAATTCCGGGTATAAGGTACATGGTCCCACCGGTTTGTGACCACTGGGTAGAGGATTCCAGTAAACCTCCAACATAGAATGAACCATCACTCATGATACCACCCCCAGATAAGAACTGGCATGATTCGGTGGCAACAACTGTTCCTCCTTCGATAAACAGATCAGCTTCGAATCCTATCAATAATCTTTTTACAATCAAAGAACCACCGGATTTTACAATAACATCGTTAAGAAAAACACCCAGATGACCATATCCATATATGGTAAGGGTAGCTCCTCCCTCGATCTCAAGGCTGTAACAGGCATTTGAACCATAAGGCTGCCCAACATATAAGCTTGAAAAGAAATATGGGTAGTTCAATGCTCCTGAAGGTATGAGTACAGGAATTGTCACATCAGGCACTACACCGCTATCCCAGTTGAGGGGGTTGGCCCATTCATCATCGGATGCACCTGTCCAGGTATAACCGCCAAATTCAACAAATATCGTTAAATCGCCTATTCCAATATTTTGATTTGCTCCGCCAATCTGTACATAATAGGTAGTTCCTTCAACCACCTGCATTTCAATACTTGATTGCTGGCCGGTGCAAGCCGGTCCATTATTGGAGTTGCAATCCAGCAACGTACCTCCACAGGCATCATAAATAGCAAGTCTTGTGTTAAATCCGCTTCCACACAGATCAAACATAGCCAAACCACTTCTCTGTGGTGTATAGGCATACCAGATGTCAATGGGATTATCAATACCTCCACAACCCGGATTTACACCACTTGCTGTAGCACCGATGGTAGTGAAAGGCATGTCAGTTACATCCCCGATAGCTATGGCACTTGCACAATCATCATTTGTGGGGTAGGGTATCACAAATACGGTAAGATCTCCGGATCCTTTTTCCGATTCATATCCTCCAACCTGAATGTAATAAGTATTTCCGGCTGTTACAGGTTCAGTCAGGTAGGACTGAACTGAAGAAGTTCCACAATAGGAATCATCATCATTACAGGCAATCAGGTTTCCACCACATGCATCCCATAAGGCCAGGCGGGTATCGAAATTACTTCCACATAAGTCAAAAGAACCGATTCCAGTTTCTGTGGCTGTATATTCAAACCAAACATCAACCGGGGCAGTTCCTCCTCCGCAACCCGGATTATTTCCGCTTGATGTAGCAGCCAATGTACTGAACGGAAAGTCGGAAACTTCTCCGATGGGTGTAGCATTTGCACAATCATCATTTGCAGGATATGTTGCAAATAAAAGAGTAAGGTATCCGCTTCCGGTTGCATCATTATATCCACCAACCTGAATGTAATAAGTATTCCCGGCTGTAACCGGTGTTGTTAAATAGGATTGGTAGGAAGGATATCCACAGCTGTAGCTATCGTCGTTGCAAGCTATTTCATTTCCACCGCAGGCATCCCAGACTGCCAAACGTGTATCATAAGTACTACCGCATAAATCAACGGATACGGTTCCTGTTTCTGTTGCAGTGTATGTGTACCAGATATCTACGGGATCAGTACCACCACAAGCCGGATTAATTCCACTCGCAGATGCAGCCAGCGTATTGAAGGGAAGATCAGTTACCTCGCCAATAGCTATGGCGTTTGCACAATCATCATTTGTTGGGATGTTTGCCAGTATTATGGTTAGCAACCCATCACCTGTTGCAGCATTATACCCACCAACCTGAATGTAATATGTGGTACCTCCTGTTACCTGGCCTGAAAGATAAGACTGGTATGAATTGTTACCGCAATTCTCAGAATCATCGTTACAGCCTAACACATTGCCACCACATGCATCCCAAACAGCGAGACGAGTATCATAACTACTTCCACACAGGTCAATTGAAATCGTTCCGTCAGTAGCCGGTGTATATTCAAACCAGATGTCAACGGGATCAGTGCCTCCACCACAACCAGGATTAGCTCCACTTGAAGTTGCACCAGTGGTTGAAAAAGCATAATCAGTCACTTCGGAAATTACGATAGCATTGGCACAGTCATCGCCGGGTAGAGGTTCATACACCAAAATATCATCTATCCTGAGGTATTCAAATCCACTTGAATTCCTCATGGTAACTCTGATATCTAGAGTACTTCCGCTTAATCCTGAAACTGCCGGAGTTTGAGGAGAACTAAAATCTTCGATCAGGGTATGTGTTGCACTTCCCTGGCCGTTCCAGTCCTGAATAAGTGTCCAGGTTCCGGCATCGATCCTGTATTCAACATCTAAATAATCATCGGATTCAAAGTTGCCTTGTCTTGAAGCCACAAGTTCGAAGGAAACTTCCGAATAACCTGAAATATTGATCTCTTCAGATGTCCAGATACATGGTCCGTCAACATCCCGTGCTTCAAATAATCCATTGTTTACCATAAACCAATCGTTACCGTTGGTTAAACTGCCTCCGGTAACATCAAGAACCCACTGTGAAACCAATGAAGGATAGTCACCAGTAGTAACCGGCCCGGGACCAATGTACCCGGAGTTGTCAGTATATGAATCAAAATCTTCAGACCATATGGTCGTTTGTGCGAAGATTACCTGAGATACGAACGTAATTAGGGCGATGGTTGTAATGAGATAAAACTTTTTCATGTGATTCAATTTTTACTTTAACACAAAAAATCATTAGCTTTATCATAAATCTCTTTAGGGTTTTTATAAGGTATAAAATTATTCAATTTATACCGAATAAAAAAATTTAATACAAAGGTAGAAACAATAATAAGCCTACTTAGTTTTTTAAATCTTAAAATGTTTATTGTTTCCTGAAAGAACTATTTTGCAATCACCAACTTTTTATTTGCCAGAAGATTCCCGTTTTTCAAAAGGTAAAAGTAATACATTCCGGGCTCTTCTTTTGACAGATCAAGTTGAATTCGATCGAGGTTTAAGTCGTTTAACTGTTTTACGAGATGACCTTTATTATTGAACACTTTCAGTTGAGCCCCGAAATACTTTTCATTAAAATTTACAAATACCAATCCTGAAGTTGGATTTGGCGAGATCACCACATCCTGGATTACCGGAGAGAAAGCGTTTCCTGTTATCATATCGTAATGAATGATACGTATTGCGTGATTGTTATAATCAACTACATAAAGCCGGTTCAGGTCATAATCTACTACCGTGCCACGAGGAAAGTCGAAGGTTGCCAGGCTATCGGGGCCGTCCTCAAATCCTGTTTCACCTGATCCTGCAAATGTGCTGACCATTGCATCCGTTCCTATCTTTCGTACACGCTGATTGGATCCATCACCGACGAATACCGTTCCATCATTAGTTACATGGCAGGCTGTCGGGACATTAAACTGTGCCTGATCGGCAATTCCGTTTTGAAATCCTCCACCGTTAGGGCCGAAGCCTCCACTTCCTGCATGAGTGGTTACTATTCTGGAGGGATCTATCTTCCTGATACGGTGATTGTAAGCATCAGCAACAAAAATATTATTGTATGGATCAATTGACAATTCACATGGTGTATAAAACCGGGCGGCTGTATCACTGGCATCCACATAATCACCTACACTTTGAACGCCAATTGTTGTTCCGCCTCCTGCCCAGTCTGATACCATACCATCAGTTGATATTTTCCTGATCCTGTGGTTCCAGCTGTCACCAATGTAAATGTTTCCTGTATCATCAAGACATATGCCACGGGGGTAATTAAATTTTGCTTCTGCGGCAGGACCGTTTTGATAACCAGCCGTACCTGCTCCGGCAATCGTTGTCACCTCCATATCGTAAGAGATCTTTCGAATTCGCTGGTTAATAAAATCAGAGACATACATATTGCCCGCATCATCGAGACAAATGTTTATGGGTTGATTGAACTTTGCTTCGTCTGCCGGACCATCAAGGTAACCAGCTGATCCGGTACCAGCATACACACTCACCTGCCCATCAATTCCTACCTTCCGGATGCAGTGATTATAAGCATCGGCAAGATAGAGATTACCATTAGGGTCTATGCAAATACCAAATGGTTTATTGAAACTGGCTACACTGGTGTCGCCATTCACAAATCCCGGACTCCCAGTGCCTGTATATGTTGTAACATAGTTTTGAGAAAATCCAGGGTACACTAAAACAATTATCAATATTGAAACTAAACAGAATACTTTCAATGTGGTCACTTTCATAATGATCTAATTTTGAATGGATATAAAAGTACAAATTAAATAGCTGTGAATTCTCGAATTTTTACTCGATGATTCAATAGTATTACAAGCCAGATTCCGGCTTTCCGCCTGAAATCAATCACATATCTTCACTATCCTAAATATTGAACTATTCTTTTTTCTGAATATGAAGAATCATCCCATTCAACTGTAATGCTTAAAGTTATTCACAAACCCTTTGCCAATGAGTTAAATTATTGTTAAATAAGCATTTATGAAAATAACATGCCCTAATTTATCCTATATTGGGAAATTAAAATCTCACCATAACTAATAGGCTTACGATGAAAACAACACTTTTAACCACACTGTTTATATTATTTTGTCTGGCTACATATGCTCAGGTAGCTATCAATCAAGACAATTCCAACCCTGATGCCAGTGCCATGCTGGATGTAAAATCAACAGATAAGGGTATGCTTGTCCCACGAATGACAACCGGCCAACGAACAGCAATTGTTACGCCAGCAGATGGATTGCTTGTATTCGACAATTCTACCAATAGTTTCTGGTTCTATATTAACGCGACATGGGTTGAATTGATCGACTCAGCCCATAATAATAAGTTAACAGATTCAGATAACGATACAAAAATAGAGGTTGAAAATACGGTTGATGAAGATACTATCCGGTTTACTATTGCAGGAAATGAACATTTTCTGCTGGATTCGAAAGGCCACTTTCATGTCCTCAATACTGGAGGATCCGTATTTATGGGTAAAGACGCCGGCAAACTGGATGATGGCACCAACAATTACAACACGGCCATAGGACATGAAAGTTTAAAGAGTAATACCGACGGATTCTTTAATACAGCCCATGGCTATCAATCCATGTATTCAAATTCAACAGGTAAAAATAATACAGCTATTGGTTACCAGCCACTATATTACAATACTATTGGCTTTGAAAATACAGCTATTGGACGTTATGCGTTGTATTCCAACACTACGGGTTCCGGCAACCTTGCCAGTGGTGATCAGTCACTATATTCCAATACTTCCGGAACCAATAATACTGCAATTGGTTGGGGAAGCATGTCTTTTAATATTACCGGCAGTAATAATTCCGCCTATGGATACAGGGCGCTGTTTTCTAACACAGCAGGTTTCTCAAATGTTGCATTTGGAGTAGGGGCATTGTACAAGAATACAGAGGAGTCAAACCTGGTGGCTATTGGTGATTCTGCTTTATATAACAACGGAGTAGGTGCAGTAAATCCGGCTCATTCAACCAATAATACCGCGATTGGCTCAAAGGCAATGTATTCCAATACAACAGGTTATTACAACACCGCTCTTGGTTTCCATGCATTATACTCAAACATCGATGGGAATTCAAACACTGCAAGCGGGTATCAAGTCTTGTATTCCAATACTTCAGGATACTTCAATACGGCTTCCGGTTACAATGCCTTGACTGAAAACACTGAAGGCGAAAGAAATACAGCTACCGGTGCAAGAACTTTATCCTTTAACACCAGCGGTATAAAAAATTCAGCCCATGGTGGATTTGCCCTTTCCTTTAATACTACTGGTAATTGGAATACTGCAAGTGGGTATATGGCCCTGTATTCAGCAACTACTGGTTCCTCTAATGTAGCAGTTGGTATCAGTGCTTTGCATCACAACACCGACCGATCCAACCTGGTCGCCATTGGCGATTCGGCACTGTATAACAATGGTGAGGATGTTATAGAAGCTATTCAGGCAACTAAGAATATGGCTATCGGATCAAAAGCATTGTATTCCAATACTACAGGTCATCACAACACCGCGATTGGTTACGAATCACTTTATTCGAATACCACAGCCGGATACAACACTGCATATGGTTACAAGTCACTTTATTCCAACGTTAACGGCGAATTCAACACAGCCAGTGGTTATGGAGCGCTTTTGAATAACATTTCCGGGGTTCAGAATACGGCCCACGGGGTGTTT
The DNA here is from genome assembly GCA_964421215.1 of uncultured Bacteroidales bacterium. Lineage (GTDB taxonomy): Bacteria > Bacteroidota > Bacteroidia > Bacteroidales > JAADJA01 > JAADJA01. Next base: position 40,367 of record CAYQWA010000031.1, read on the forward strand.
GCCCTCTATGAAAATGAAACGGGACACGGAAATACGGCTCTTGGATTTCATTCCGGTTTAAATAATATTTCAGGAAGTCAAAATGTGTTTTTGGGATATAATGCGGGAAGGGATGAAACCGGAAGCAATAAACTATACATCGATAACAGCAGCACATCGTCGCCTTTGATTTGGGGTGATTTTGCAGATAATGAACTCCAGATACATGGTAATCTGAGTGTCAATTCCTCAAGTACCGATGCAAGGGTAGTAATCAGGGCTGATTACACAGGAGAACATGGGCTGAGGGTTCGTCTTGGGTCTTCTACAAAATTATTACTACATGATAACGGCGGTTTAAAAATCGGCTCAAACGGCACTCCTCCAGCCGATGGAATAGAAATAGACGGTGATGCCGAAAAACCAGGTGGAGGGTCATGGTCAGCAAGCTCCGACAGAAGACTTAAAAAAGACATTACCAACTATACCGACGGACTTGAAACATTGCTCCGGATCCGTCCTGTGAAATACCACTATAATGAAACTTCAGGATTGCCGGTTGATAAAGAACATATAGGGGTTATCGCACAGGAACTAAAGAAGGTTGCTCCATATATGGTCTTTACATCTGATAACGGTAAAGGCACAAACTACCTGAAAGTTGATTTTTCAGCGGCAACGTATATGCTGATTAATGCAACCAGGGAACAACAAGAGCTAATTCTTGATTTACAAAAAGCTTTGGAAGACCAGATGCAGCTAATCGAAAAGGTTCTGCAAGAAAACTCAGAATGAGCGGTTAAATTGAAAGGTATTGAATCCACCATCGGATATTCACAGATTGAGTAATAAACTACTTAAGTATCAATACTTAATAAGTATGTTCGAACATGTTAAATTATTGTTAAACGACAACTTAATAAAGGAACTTCTTCAGTTTTATTTTAAATTGGGCCATTACTACCAAAAACATAGAGGCAAAATCAGGTTGTTGTTTATCAATGTTAGTGTTTAAAACATTCTCTATTTGCCAAAAAAGTCAAGATAATCTTTACAAATGAATAATTCATATCTCACAGGGATAAGTGTTTACATGTCTATTTGTAATGATATACTCAAATCAAAAAACTAAATCACATGAAAAGTACATTTACTTTCTTTAGCTCTCTGATATTTATTATTCTAACAATGCAATCATTTCCATTAAAAGCGCAGGATTGCTGCTATGAGTTTGAATTAAAAGACGCAGTGGAAATCTGCCCACCATTGGAAGCATGTCATGGTGATCCTGTCGGCCAGGGAGGACATGGATTAACGGCTTGTAAAGAAAGTGCTCACACTTATACGGTATTTCCAAACGATCCGGCTTATACATACACATGGACCGTTACAGGGGGTACACCCACAAACTTCACGGGTAATCCCAATGTTATCGTTTGGGGAAGCAATAACATAGGATTTATTAAGGTAGTAGTAAGCAATCTAGGTGTAGGAGGTAGTTGTGTTGACAGCCTTATGATGGAAATATGCCTCATCGACGGCCCGAATGCAAATTTTACATTATCACCGGATACAGTTTGCCAGAACAGCCCGGTAAATTTTGTAAATACTTCTAGTGGTGGAAGTGTTTATAACTGGGATTTTGGAGATGGGAATACCTCAACACTTCCGAATCCTCCTGATCACAGTTACAGTTCACCAGGTACCTACATTGTTACACTAACGGCAACTGACATGGGAGCAGGACAATGGGCAGGTTCCCAGGGAATTGAGGACTCTACCCTTGTTGCTTGTGGTTGTACAGATACCATTTCCAAGGTTGTGGTAGTATTGCCAGGCGAAGGACCTGTAATTGAAACTGATTGCTGTTACGGGACGGTTTGTCCGGGTGATACCTCTTCATTTTGTACACCGGCAGCATGCAGCACCTATAACTGGACTGCAACTGGAGGTACTATAATATCCGGTGCCGGTACCAGCTGTATACAGGTAAAGTGGAACAGCGTCTATTCAGGACCAACCACGGTAAGCCTTGAGTTGCCAGGGTGTGGTTCTGCTCCTTGTCCGGGAACAACAACAATGGATATCCCCGTTCTGTATCCCAATCTTCCCATATTGGGGCCTACAACCTTGTGTGCCGGGGCATCAGGCAGTTATTCCTTACCATTGCTGCCGGGTACTTATTATACATGGACAGTCACCGGTGGTTTGTATTCCTTTAATCAACAAGACCGAAATACTCCTGATGTGAACATCACCTTCAATTTCGCGGGGACTTATTGGGTAAAATGCGAATATGACAATCCATTGGCCGGATGTAATGGAGCGGACTCTGTCCAGGTAAATGTTCTTCCTGAATATGCCATTTTCGGAGATGCTATAGTTTGTGAAGGGAACACAACGACCTATTACGGTAGCGGAAATGCAAACTGGTCTGTATCACCTGCAGGACCTGTTATAGCCGGAAGTCCGTCATCTTCAGTAAATATTACCTGGGCGCCTCCTGGAACCTATACGATATCAGCAACCCCGGTAACACCATCGTTGTTTTGCAATGCAGTTGCTACTTTTAATGTAGAAGTCATTGCCAAACCGGTATTAAATAATATTGTTGGTGCTGACAGTGTTTGCCCGGGTGATCAATATACTTACGGAATTTCCTCTGATGTTTCCGGATCACCGTATGTTTGGTCAATTACAAATGGAACCGGAAATATTCATTCCGAAATGGGTGCTGATAAAGATTCTGTTATTGTAGAGTGGACAGGTCCTGGTCCATGGGAACTCAGTGTTTACCAGGAAATAGAAATATCACCTGGGAGTTTTTGTCAATCGCTCGTAAAAACATTAACGATAGATCCTTTCTTACCACCGGTAATAACAGGGTTGAATACAGTTTGTGTTGATGCTACAGAAAATTATTCAGCCGGCGGTTCCAATCCTACCGGTGATTTTCAGTGGTCCATAAGCCCATCAGGGCAGGGTACTATTCAAAGTGGACAGGGTTCAAACAATATTACTGTTTTATGGCACGGGCCTTCGGCAACAGCAACTTTAACAGTTTCTACCTGTTCAGGAACAGACTCTTTTGTGGTCACAATAAATGGCCCGCCAACTGCGATTGCATCCTACGATATACTTCCTGTTTTTTGTTTGGGAGATGCTCAGAATTTAACCCTTTCAACTCCATTTTCAGGAACTTATTCTTACCAGTGGTATGAAAACGGAATTCTAATGCCCCCTGAAACAAACTCGAACCTGTTTCTGAACATAGCATCCTATACATCTCCCGGAACTTATCAGTATTATGTTGAAGTTACTGAAAACGGCTGCACCGTTATTTCAAATATAATCAATGTTGTGGTTGAAGATTGTTCAGCTGGTGGATCCGGCGGATTACCTGGTCCTTCAGGTTGCGATGTTGTAGCATTTTTCAGGGCCTATGTGGTTTGCGACTCGGTATATTTCGTTGACAAATCTTATCCTGTCCCACCAGCTACGATCACCGGATACTCCTGGACAGTCACCTCCGGGCCAGGCACATGGGCTTTCTCCCCATCTGCCACCAACCCTAATCCAACATTATGGGTTTCGCAATCAGGAACCTATACTGTAAAACTTACTGTAACGTCATCAACTGGATGTACTTCGGATTGGACAGAGAATGTAAACATCCTATTACCGACTGCAGATTTTACAATTCTTCCCACTCCGGTTTGTGCAAACTCAATTGCAACATTTACACCTATACCGAACAATCCGGCATTCCAGTATGATTGGGATTTTGGGGATGGAACTACATCCTATGATGCTGTAACACAACATGCCTATTCTAATCCAGGGCCTCCACCCTATTATGTTACTTTAATCATTCAGGATGAGATGGGATGTATTGCCACCAAGACAGATTCAGTCAGGGTAGATTCGATTCCAACCTGTACAATTACAGCGATGGATACAATATTCTGTCCGGGTGATTCGGTTAGTCTGACTGCCTGTGCAGGAATGAATACATACCAGTGGTATAAAGATGGAAATGCCATCTCCGGTGCCAATGCAATGACTTATTACGTTTCACAACATGGTGAATACTGGGTACAGGTATCCAACATCTACGGATGTTACAATAACTCTGACAGCATTTACATTTATATGAATTCCCTGCCTGTGTCTGACATTTCAGGAGATGCAACAATTTGTGCATCTGCATCGGTTACTACACAGTTTTATCTCAGTACACCTTACAATGTTGATTATAGCTATGCCTGGAGCAGTATTCCGGCAGGAGCATCATTTTCACCACCAAACAGCAGTTTCACCCAGGCAAGCATAATATTGACAAGTTTTCCGGCTGTTTACCAGTTTGTTGTTTTTGTTACAGATGTAAATACTGGTTGCCGTTCGAGTGACACTCTGTGTGTTACATTCTTTGAGATCCCTCCGCTTAGTTTACCATTCTTAGCACAATGTGAAGGGAATCCTGTTACATTAACTCCTAACCCAAATGATACCTCTCTTTACAACTATCAATGGAATACTGGTGAAACTACTTCTGTTATCACGGCTATTGATCCAGGTTTTTACAGCCTCATCATCACTGATAAGATGACAGGATGTTCTAATTCAGCGGATGCAGGTTTTATATTTTCAAAACCCGATTTACGTTTGTTCCCACTTGGATGTGAGAACATCTGTGAGGACGACTCTTTGCACCTGTATATTCCCTTACCGCTTAACGCTTTACCTCCAAACAATACCTATCCAGGTGCTTATCCAAACATAAGCTGGTATATGGACGGTAATTACACAAGCCCTGTTGGAACTGGTGAAAACCTATACTATACGGGGGGTAATTCAGGAGACCACCAGTTTTCGGTAGTAGTCCAAAACAGCTTCGGCTGCTCAGATACGGCCGGAGTATTTTGCCTTGCTGTAGATACTGTTGTTTCAATGATCGTTTCAACTGAAGTGCCATGCGGATGTGATACTACCCTGACATTTAATATTGTAAATGCATCAAACGGTAATGTGGTTGAATCCCTTACTATTAATGATTGTCTTGATACATTATCAGTTTGTGTGAACAGCAAAGCAATCTACGACATAGAAGTGAGCAATGGAATCGTAATTCATAACGCAATTATCAACGGGAATGTGGTTTATCCTGGAGGAATGTCTCCGTTTTACATCGGTAGCAATGCAATTTGTTGTTTCGCTGCAGCTGATTCCTTGTTTGTCAAGATCACCTCACCAATAACCTATACTTCCGATGTAGTTTGGGACAATAAATACTATATTGATGACTATGTTATTGTTACAGTAGCAGCAGGATCCATTCTGGATATAACCAATGTTGATGTTGTATTTGGGGAGTGTGCCGGAATCGTTTTCCAGGACAGCAGCTTCCTGAGGGCAAATAACTCTGTATTCAGGCCCTGTAATGTTGATAAAACATGGAAAGGTTTACGGTTTGTCGGAGGTGCCGAGTTTGATAACATCATCAACGAATCCACTTTTAAAAATGCTGAAGTGGCCTTGTATTTCCAGGATGGTGCCGACGGAGTAATTTCCAACAACCTGTTCTCCAATTGCAATTATGGTATAAGGGTTGAAGATAATAATGTCTTTGATCATCCCATTAGTGGGAACATGTTTGTGACTGAGCAATTCTACCCGGAATACATTTGTGACTCCCTCTATTCATTCATAAATAATTTTAGCACTTACGGGATTTACACAACCTCTTCAAGGCTGCTCCATCAGGTATCACACAATGAATTTATAAATTCCTGGGGGACTGAATATCCAAGGACCTATGGTGTATTCCAGATTAATGGAGGTGGTTTATTCTCAGAAAATAATTTCACAGATTTATCCCATACGATCATGATAAGTTCGGCACTGTTCCCGACCAACATTGAGAACAACGACATTGAAGTTAACGTGCCGGCCATGTTTTCGACATCTGCCATTTTCATTGATAATTCAGTAAATCCCATAGTTGAGATCAACAATAACACCATTCTCAATAATTCAAATCAGTACAACAGTTTCTCAGCCATCTATGCCAGGTTTGCATCGAATATCAGCATCGTAAATAACGACATAGATGGGTTCCGTTATGGAATCATTGGTGTATTGGCCAGAAATTTCCAGATCTCAAATAATGAAATTATTGATTGCAGTGTGACAGGTATATATTTCTATAGTCCATCCAATACGGATGACCAGAACTTCATCACATGCAATACAATTAAAATGAGGGATTTTAATAATACGCGTGGATTATTCACCATAAATATTACTCCATCGAGTGTGATAACCAATAATTGTATTACCGATAGTTATACTTCAATGGATTACAGGTCATTTGCCGGAACAACTGCCTTACCATTGATCCGCAATAATTTTATGTACAACTATAATTATGTTGGTATTAATGTCCAGGGCCATTCGGGTAACATCGGTACAAATGCGGACCCAGGGATAAATACATTGTACAGCAACGATAATTCTGCAATTGACATCAACAGCACTACCAGCATTACCGTTGCCGATAATTTCGGAATGTTCAATATTTCCTGGCCACAGGTACAGATAACGAGCAATAATCCTTATCACTCGACTGCCTCCTGTGCTCATCAGATCTTTAATATGCCTTCACAGGGAAATTTAAACATCACTTATACTTGTGATCATTTTGAAGAGATCTCGGAACCCCTGACAGGAAGCCTCGGTATTTTTACTTTAACTGAAAATTATGAAGAGCTGCTTAAATCGACAAGCAATCAGTTTTACTATGCAAACCTGATTTTAGCATCTCATGAAGATCCCGACCCTGATTTATTAAATGAGATATTAAACATTTCTACTTTATCAGATAATGAAGAAGCTCTTCTGCAATACAGCTTTTATTACAGGATCACCGATTTGCCAGGTGCAAGATTTCATCTGAACCAATTTAGTCCGGAAAATATTGACCAGGCAGACTTTAAGATCTTACGTCTGATCGATATGGATATAATAGAACATGGATGGGAAAGTTTATTGGATGAAACTATTTTGTTGCTTGAAGAAATTGGAGGCAAAGAAACTTTCAATTCAAACTTTGCGATTGCCCTTCTGAATAATACTGCAACTTACCGGGATTATTTTATAGATGAGCTTGATCTTCCTGAAGTAATTAAAAGTGATAACGTCAAACATATCGGGGAAAATGAGAATTATTTAAACATATACCCCAATCCCGCAACCGATAAAGCGTTCATCGAACTGATCTACAACAATGAATTGCCGGGCAATCTGGAGATATTTGATGCCGGTGGATCATTGATCCAAGAGTATACAGTTTTACTAGTGGCTGGAGGAATTGAGCTGGACATCCAACAGCTTAAGAATGGATTTTATTTTGTTACCCTGTCAAATGCTGAAACCGGGTTTATACAAAAAGGGAAGTTTGTTAAAATGAAACATTAAAATTTCATGTGATCCTTTAGGTAAAAATAAAAAATGCCACGAATGCACGAATATATTAAAAAGCAAGTATGACAATCAAAATTAGATATCGGTTAGCTGTGTTATTGGTTTTACTGATGAGTACTCCATTTTATTCTTTTTCAATTCAAACGGTTGAAGAAGCTTTAGATAACACTAAAAATATCCCAGGTACTCAAAGTCCACTATTTGACAATGAAGATTTCGGCGATGCACCTGAATTACCGATAAATGGGTATCCCACCACTTTGTTAAATAATGGTGCCCGGCATACAATAGTTGCCGGCATCTTCCTTGGTAATTTTGTAGACCAGGAACCTGATGGTCAGCCAGGAACAGGAGCTGATTGTGATGATACAGATTGTTTATTCCCTTCCTTTGGAGATGATGAAGATGGTGTTATTTTGCCCGCATCTGTCACCCAGGGTTCAACAGTTGATATCTCCGTAACTGCTTCGGTAAGTGGCTATCTGGATGCCTGGTTCGACTTTAACCTGGTCAATGGCTGGAACGATACCGGCGAACATATTTTCACTTCAACACCTGTTAATGCCGGTGCTAATACTCTTTCTATTGTTGTTCCTATTAATGCTGTTCCTGGTCAGTCCTATGTCAGGTTCAGGTTTCGGGATTTTAGTGCTCCAATTGGTTTTGATGGTTTGGTTCAAAATGGTGAGGTAGAGGATTATGCTGTAACAATTACAGAGAATACAAATGGGAATCTTGACTTTGGAGATGCACCCTCTATTTACCCTACTTTGCTTGCAAATAACGGTGCCCGGCATACCCTGGCTCCTGGTATCTTTTTAGGTATCCAGGTCGATCCGGAGCCAGACGGACAGCCCAATACAAATGCAGATTGCGACGATTCGGATTGTTTGTTTATTTCCATGGGCGATGATGAAGACGGTGTGACGATGCCGGCAGGAATCGTCCAGGGAACGAATGTAACAATTACTGTTTCAGCCTCAGTAAATGGCTATCTTGATGCCTGGATGGATTTTAACCTCATAAATGGCTGGGCAGATGCCGGTGAACATATCTTTACCAGTGAGCCCCTGACTGCCGGGACAAATACTATTTCGTTTTATGTTCCCATTGATGCCGAAATTGGACAATCATTTGCCCGGTTCAGGTTTCGGGATTTTAATGATCCGATAAGTTTTGACGGACCTGTTCAAAACGGAGAAGTAGAAGATTATACTGTCAATATTGAGGCTCCCCAGCCTGTATTTGATTTTGGTGATGCACCGGAAGATCCTTCCGGAGAATATCCGACAACCCTGTTATTTGATGGAGCCAGACATACCCTTACTCCTGGAATCTATTTAGGATCTTCTGTAGATGCAGAACCCGATGGGCAACCCGGGACTGGTGCTGATTGTGACGATACAGATTGCCTGTTTCCATCCTCCGGTGATGATGAAGATGGAGTTTCCCTTCCAGCTGGATTAGCACCCGGATCAACTAATTTTATGACAGTTACTGCTTCAGTTAATGGTTACCTGGATGTTTGGATGGATTACAACGGAAACAATAGCTGGGCAGACGCCGGTGAGCATTTTATAACAAACGCTCCCATGGCCGCCGGTCCGAATACTTTGTTATTTTTTGTTCCTGTTGATGCTGTTCCCGGACAAAGTTATATGCGATTCAGGTTTCGGGATTATAGCGGCCCACTCAGTTATAACGGACCCGCTCAAAATGGAGAAGTGGAAGATTATAGCATTATGATTGAATCTGCTTCAACAGAGAATCTTGACTTTGGGGATGCCCCTCAAAATCCTTCGGGCAATTACCCAACAATACTGGCCAACAACGGAGCAAGGCACACCATTGTTCCGGGAATCTATTTGGGCAACCAGGTCGATCCTGAACCTGATGGCCAGCCCGGTACCGGAGCAAATTGTGATGATAACGATTGTTATTTTTCTTCATCAGGAGATGATGAAGATGGTGTTATCATGTCTCCATGGATAACTAAAGGAACTACTTCATTGCTCATCGTATCTGCTTCTGTTGATGGATACCTGGACGCATGGATCGATTTTAACAGGAACGAGAGCTGGACAGATACCGGGGAGCACATTTTTACAAATGAACCTTTACTGACAGGACCGAACTACATTTCTTTCAATGTTCCTGCAGGGGCTGACACAGGCTTAACCTATGTTAGGTTCAGATTTCGGGATTTTAACGATCCGGTAAGCTTTGATGGTCTTGTACAGAACGGAGAGGTTGAAGATTATGCAGTAAGTATTGTAGAATCACAACCTGAAATTGACTTCGGCGATGCACCGGAAAATCCTGCAGGAGAATACCCTACAACCTTGGCTAGTGACGGAGCTCGTCATGTTATTGTTCCTGGAATTTATCTTGGAAGTTTTGCCGATGGTGAGCCGGAAGGACAACCAAACATCACCGCCGACTGCGACGATTCAGATTGCTTATTCCCTTCCTTCGGTGATGATGAAGACGGCATTGTCTTACCTTCGTCCATATCCCCGAATTCTATTGTTAATATTACAGTTACTGCATCAGTTGATGGATACCTGGATGCTTGGGTAGATTTTAACCAAAACAACAACTGGATAGATAGTGGTGAGCATATTTTTAATATCACTCCTTTATCTGCAGGAATTAATACAATAACCTTTAATGTCCCTTCTAATGCTGAATTAGGACAGACATTTGCACGATTCAGATTCAGGGATTATGATTCTCCTTTAAACTTTGAAGGTCTGGCCTTGAATGGAGAAGTGGAGGATTATGTAATATTGATATCACAAACAAAAGTGATCCTTGATATTAATATAATCCTGGGAGGGGGTGTTTCAAAGGATTGGACACCTGGTCAACCTTCGATCATGGATACACTTTTAAATACATTTGATTATTTGCCTCTGACGCAACCTTACAACAATGTTACCGCTATCTGGCATCACTCCGGAACAGAGTCGGTTATTACCATCCCCCGTTCAGACATAGTAGACTGGATTTTACTTGAATTACGGGAAACTACCGGAGGGCCAGAAACTGCTACCAGTTCAACATCGGTTGGAAAAAAAGCAGCATTCCTGTTAAGTACAGGTGAGGTTGTAGCCATTGATGGCAGCAACCTACCCGAATTTGATATAAGCGTTAATAACAATCTTTTCATAGTAGTGTGGCATAGGAATCACCTTGGTGTGTTATCTGCAAATCCACTTAATTTCAATGGTATTGACACCTGGTCTTATGACTTCACTACAACTTCCGGCCAGGCCTATGGCGGAACAAATGCTTTGACTGAAATTGCTCCTGGTTACTTTGGTATGCTGCCGGGTGATGCCTTACCCGATGGACAAATAGATCAACTTGATAAAAATAATGCATGGGATTTACAGGCAGGAAAATCCGGATACTTTCCTGGTGATTTCAATTTAAACACACAAGTGAATAACTCGGATAAAAACGATCACTGGATACCTAACATGGGTAAAGGTACTTCGATCCCATAGCGCAAGCTTATCTATATACATCCCACTTGGAGCTATTAAACATTTATTTGGCCTGTTTTAAACATTCCACATCAAGCTTCCTGCTTGGCGCTTAATAATGTAGTTACATTTATGGAATTTAATTACCTAAAAACTCTAATTTTGCAGTTTTAAAACATTTTGATAAAATTGATGTTGTAAATTCTTAAACAAGATAAAATGAAGAAATACTCCTTATTAATTTTCTCCCTGTTATTTGCGTTTATTCTAACCTCTCAGGAGGAAGAAAACATTGAAAATAAATTTCTGAAAAATACCAGACAGTTAATTTATGAAGGATTACGTTCAGGTGAAGGCTACTTTTCTGATGACGGACGTTACCTCATATTTCAGAGTGAACGGGAAACCGAAAATCCATTCTACCAGATCTATATTTTAGATTTTGAAACCGGTGATATTCACAGAGTTTCGCCCGGGCATGGTAAAACAACATGTGCATTTTTCCAGTGGAACGGTGACCGTGTAATGTATTCTTCCAGCCATCTTGATCCGGATGCAATAAAAAAGCAAAAGAAAGAACTTGATTTCAGGGCTTCAGGCAAAAAAAGAAGATATGCCTGGGATTATGAAACCACGATGGATGTATTTTCTGCCAACAGGGACGGTACGGATATAAAGCAATTAACAACCGCAGAAGGTTATGATGCGGAAGGTTCCTATTCACCTGATGGTAAGCTTATCGTTTACAGTACCAATAAAGATGTTTATAACCGTAAACTTTCTAAAGAAGAAAAGCAAAAGCTGGAAGTTGATGTTTCCTACTTCTGTGACCTGTACATTATGAATGCTGATGGCTCAGACAAAAGGCAGCTGACAACAGCACCCGGATATGACGGAGGACCCTTCTTTTCACCGGACGGCGAACGTGTAATTTTCAGGAGGTTCAGTGAAGACGGCCATGCTGCTGATGTATTCACCATCAATATTGATGGAACAGAAGAAAAGAAACTAACGGATTTTGATTGTTTAAGCTGGGCCCCTTATTACCACCCCTCAGGTGATTATATCGTTTGGGCAGCCAACAAAATGGGATACAGCAACTTTGAAATTTACATGACCGATGTTGAAGGCAGAAAAGAACCAGTCAGGATTACGTTTACCGATGGTTTTGACGGATTGCCGGTATTCTCTCCGGATGGGAACAAAATGGTGTGGACTTCCAGCCGTACAGGAAATGGGAAAGCACAACTTTTTATTGCTAACTGGGATGATGAGTTTGCCAGGGAACAATTGGCCAAATCACCTTACAGAAAGAATGCAGAAGGAGGAATAAACTACAATTTTACCCCCAATATCAGTATACCTGAATTAACCGAAAAACTTACATACATTGCTTCCGATGAACTGGAAGGTAGGATGACAGGGAGCAAAGGGATTAAAGCCTCTGCAGAATACATTTCAAACATTTTCAATGACCAGGGATTAGAGCCTTTGGCGAACAATTCTGATTATTACTGGTCATTTGACTTCGTTTCCAAAGTAAAAATTGTTGACGAAGAAAATGCATTTACTGCCAACAATAAAAAGTACAGTTTAAATGAAGAATTTTATCCTTTGGCATCCACTGAAAGTGGCCAGGTTGAAAGTTCAATTGTTTTTGCCGGATATGGAATGAAGATTAACGACGGTAAAGACTACGAGTACGATTCTTACACATCGCTGGAGGTAAAAGATAAAATTGTAATCGTACTGGATGGAATTCCGGAGGATCTGGACGAAGAGAAACGCAAACTGTTTGAACGAAATACAGCTAGCGGTTACAAACAAATGATCGCCAGACAGAATGGAGCAAAAGCAGTTATTCTTATTAAAAACAGAATATCAGGAGGTTTTGGACATGAAGTGGTGGGAACTTCAGGGATCATTTCCATAGCTGTTTCTGAGGAGGTTGCCAATGAATTGCTTGCAAATCAAAACGAAACAGTTGAAAGCCTTAAAGAAAAACTAAAGGATGGAGATCCAAAAGGGCTCGAACATTTGTTTGAAACAAAGATATCAGCCAAAGTTAAAACAAGCGTAGAAAGGGTTGTAGCCAAAGACAATAACGTAGTGGCTATGATCCCATCTGACAATCCTGAAGCTGATTACATTTTTGTTGGTGCACATTATGACCATCTGGGCTTTGGGGAAACCAATTCCCGCTCAACAGGCCTGGATAAAAACAAGGTGCATAACGGTGCCGATGATAACGGATCAGGAACTGTAACCGTGGTTGAACTTGCCGAATACTTTGCCGGACTTAAAAAAGATAATCCTGAAAAGATCACCCATAACCTGGTCTTTTGCCTCTGGTCAGGAGAAGAATTGGGACTTCTTGGATCAAATTCATTTAATTCACAACTTCCTGTACCAACTGATAAAGTTACCGCCTATATTAACTTTGATATGGTAGGGAGAATGAAGAACAATAAGCTTGAGATCCAGGGACTGGGATCAGCTGATGAATGGAAAAGCATTATGGAAAAGAAAAATGTTGTTGTTGGTTTTGACCTTACATTAGGTACCGATCCTTATCTTCCAACAGATGCGACTTCCTTTTACCTGAAAGGCATACCTGTGGCCAGCTTTTTTACCGGGATCCATATGGATTACCATACCCATGCCGATGATATTGAATTGATCAATTTTGAAGATATGCAGCGGGTGGTGAAGTTTTCATCCCTGGTTATGAAAGACCTGATGAAAGCTGACCAGAACCTGACATACAAAGAGGTAAAAGTAAAAGCCCGAAAAGGGGGACGGGGGTCATTCTCTGTTTCTTTAGGAACCATACCTGCTTATGCCGGAAGTGATGAACCAGGTGTTGAGATACAGGGAACGCGACCAAATGGTCCAGCAGCAAAAGCAGGCCTTGTAGCCGGTGATTTCATTATTGGACTTAACGGAAAAGAGATCAATAACATCTACGATTTTATGAATATCCTGGGCGAACTTAAACCGGATGTGGAAACGAATATTGTTGTGAAACGTTCGGGAGAAGAAGTTAGCCTAAAAATTGTTCCGGAGGCAAAAAAATAATAGTTGTTCGAAGTTCGAGGTTAAGTGTGATTATACAAAGGAAAAACCTTAAATAGTACTAAACTTCTAAGATGGTTTAGTATAAAGCTTCCATCGTGTTATCATGATTTTATCTTACAACCGCCTCTTCTACAATAAGTTCATAGGTATATCCAGCGCCAAATTCCTTATTTAATGCAACTTTACCTTCGATGGTGATCACTTCACCTACGTTTACAATTTCAAGTGTGGTAACCGTTAGATCAAAATTTTCAGCATCATTTGTTCCATCCTGCAGATGTACCCAGTTCCGGTTCATGATGCTGTTGTTTACCTTCACTACTTTGCCACGCACAATGACAATTTTACCGGAATAATCATTGCGGCTCTTATAAAGTTCAGCAATGGTAATTCCACCATCAACCGGTTCTATTGTAATATTTTCAATTTGTGGGGATGTCTTTTTCCCCCCGGATCCCTCATTTTTTTCTTTCGGTTGGTTAAAAACAGGAACCGTACTCAATTTATCAATGAAAAAAATACGGCTGAAAGTTCTATCCAACTCTTTGCTATTAAAGTCTTTCATCTCCATCCCCTTCTGATAATAGAAATCATCTCCGGTTTTTGCATCCATTTTACTTACTGCAATCCAGTATTTGTCTTCTTCCTCCATTACAAACATGTAAGTATAAGAACTGGTTTGAATTACTTCTTCAACCACTATATGGTGAACTAAGGAGTTATTGGATGACGGAGGTGATTTCTTCTCTTTTGAACCGCATGCTGTTAAAAAGATGATTCCGATGATCAGGGCCAGAAATGTTCTCATAATATGTTGTTTAAATGAATTTGATGTAAATAAAAATAATAGGATACAAAAGTAAAGAATAAAAAAAGCCGCCAACCATTATGGCTTGACAGCCTTTTATCAATAATATTTATAATAATTTATCCGATGACTTGAAGTCATCGGATGAATAAGTCATTACTTCGAAATCTTAGTGCCTTCTTTGCGCACTTTGCGGTTAGGATTTTAATTCTGATGCTTATCAGGATTACAACAACAGGTTTCCGGAGAACAACTTGTTGGTTTTTCTCCTATTAATGTAACACTGAAAATACCTTTGTCCGATTTTACATCTTTATAATTTTCCACCTCTTCGGTTGAAAGGTGTTTTTCGAATACATCCTGTGGAAGGTGTACTTTTTTCATTTCAACGATCTCCACATTTTGAAAACCGGTTTTGCGGAAATAGTTCATAAATGTTTCAATGTTTTCAGCGCCACCAATACATCCTGCCAGTTCTGCTCCGTCCTTTTTTAATCCTTCAGGAACTTCATGAATGGTCACAAAATCCGTAACACAAGCCAGGCCATTATGATCGGTGATCCTGTACATTTCATCCGCCATTTTTTGCTTGTCGCCCTGCAAATTAAATACACAATTCGCAAACGCTATATCGGCGTACTCTTTGGCAAGGGGTACATCTGATACGTCTCCTTTACGGAATTCTACATTGTTTACTTTGAGTTGATCGCTGTAATCGCGAGCTACCTGTATGTTTTTATCAGAAAGGTCTATGCCAACTACTTTTCCTGTTGGTCCCACAACCTGCGAGGCTGCCAGAACATCATTTCCTGTTCCGGAGCCGAATTCTACTACCCTGTCACCTTCTCTTAAGATCTGAAACCGAATAGGTAAATTCTCACGGGATTGTTGTGCTCCTCCACTGTGTGAACCACATCCACCGGATCCGCATCCACATGCACTATGTTCTGCTTGTTGTTTTTGTTCTTCTATTGCTTTTACGTTTTCTTCCATTGTTCATTATATTTCTGTTCGTTTTTACTTGTCCTCCGTAGTTGAAAACGAAGGAGGACATCCACATGTCAATTCATGCAGGCCAACATCAAAATAGGTATCCATGGCCTGTTTGTATTTCAATAACATTTCAACATCCACTTCATAACAAACGGTAACGCCATTTGTTTCATATTTTATCAATCCGAGGTTTTTTAATTCCTGTAAGTGCTGTGAAACAGTTGTTCTGCTCAAGGGCAGTTCGTTTGCTATATCACCTGATTTACAGGAACAACACTTCGCAAGATGCTGCAGGATTGCCAGTCTTGCGGGGTGTGACAGGACTTTGGCAAATTTTGCCACATCCTGAAGTTCCATTTGAAACGCTGCAGATTTTGTGTATGTCATTTTCAATTATGAATTATGTCGCAAACATACGACATAATATTTTAACAGCAAAACAAAATCAATGTTCATGAAAAAATCTCAATAAAAAATGATTGTATCAGTTGGTTATCAAAGGATACTATAAGAGAGAACGATGTGAAAAAAATGTTGATCGGTTTTGTTCACATTATCCCCGCTGTTAATGCTCCATCCAAAGTCATAGTAATTAAAATAATTCCATGGATCATATTTATCCATTAGGGAATTGGTTCCATCAAGGTCAGTAAACATAAAAGAATACTGTCCGCTTATCCTGAGTTTAGGAGATATGTAATAATAAGCCCCCAATTGGGCAGCAAAGCTATAATAGGTATTTTCAGCCTCCTGTTCAAAATTTTCGGTAATATAAGTTCCTTTATCATAATTGTAAAACCCTGTCACATCAGCAGACAGGTAAGTCCGTGTATTGGGGTAAAAACCAATTCCTGTCTGGATGTATCCCAGGTAATCGGTTAATTCAAGGCTTGTTTCACTGACATACTCGTTGAGCAAGTCATTACGTGAATTTGTTGATTTAGAGGGTCCGGAACGAATGGATGTTGACAAGGAGTATTGCCACTTTTGTTTAATGGGTTTATGGTAATCAAAACCAATACTAAACAGCAACCTTTGAATTTGATTATCTCCTTCAGATTCATAGTTTATTTCCTGGAAACTGGATTTCGAATCATAATGAACTTCATCCAGGTCATAACTTCTATACAAACCAAATACAGGGATTACACCACCATAGAACCTGAATCCTGACAGTCTTGTTTGAAGATCACCGTAAACCCACATGTCATTCAGAGAGGTAAAATAGGCAATGTCTGAACCATCAGCAAGACCTGATTCGACAAGGAATTTATGAGCAATCTTAAGCTCTTCAATTTTTCGAAGACGGGAATCGAAAAATCGTTTGTTTTTTACTTCAGCTATCCTTTTTGAATACTCAAGAATTTCATCTGTAGTTGGATACCGTTTTAGCTGACCCAGGCGTTCGAGATCTTTCATTATAAAAATGGCATGCCTTGCATCCTCTACACGTTCTATTCTTCCATATCCAAGATATACCGGAAGTTCTAGCTGAATTTGAGTGGAATTATCTTTATAACTGCTGGTTTGATAATCTGTATTAAGGCCAATGTATTCTTTAAATTCGTTTTTTCTGTTGATCCTGTTGATTCCGAAGTTCATGTCTGCTTCAAGGAAAGTTAATCCATTAAAATAAAACCGGTTGTCACTCTCAACTCCTATATGGCCTGACAGATAATTATATTTTCTCCATTCATAAAAGTTCGGATTAGGTTGTGAATATGTGTTATCGTATTTGGATCCTTGATAAAACGCATCTCCGGTTATTACTTGGTTTCCCTGGTACTTTTCAGAGTTCCTGTAAAACGAATACCTCAAATCAATATTGGCTCCCATTGATTGTATTTTATTTTCAATGTCATCACTGATCCTGTTGTCATTTTGAAAATTGGAGTTTAGCTGAGTTGCAATATCCAGGCGATGTCGTTTCAAGTCAGGCAATTTAAAATCTGAAAGGTCAAACTCATCCAATTGGGCATTTGCGGTAAAGAAGACAAGGATAAATGGTAAAACAAAAATAGCGGTGGTTAATTTTCTCATAGTTTTAAGTTTTGATGGATTTATAACGGTGATGTTTTACCAAAAGTGTTGCCAGAGAATTGGATTTTTTTGGATTGAACTTAATTTATAATTGATATAAATAGGTTGGAATGGACCAATAGTTTTTCGTATTAAAATCAAAAAAATTGGAAACAAAAAAATCAAAACTACTTCTTGTGGAAGTCAATAATATCTAATCCTTCTTCCAAACCAATCATCGCGTTGATGATCCTGGCTTTGGCAAACCGTGACAAATCATCCCTTCTTATTTCAGATTCAAAGATCTTTTGCTGATCAAGCAGACGGGCCCTGGCCGTACCTTTGAACAAAGGAGTGGAAGGAGTAAGCCATTTATCTCCATCCCAAAAAACGATGTTGGCAAAAGAGGTATCGGTAACTAAACCATTTTTTACAATAAGAATATCATCACAATCTTCACGCCGTGAATAGAGTTCATTTATTTTCGAACGATCAGCGTATTTGTAATTGTAATCAATTTCATTGCACACTATTACTTTCAGGGAGTTGACTGCTTTTGGACTGTATTTCTCAAATTCGATAATTTTTATGGTATCGGAATAGCTTACCCGGCATTTATAAATTTCATTGGTGAGGTTATCTGGGATTATTATCAACTCCTCCAGCTTTAATGTTTCATGTATGTTAAACAGATCTGCTCTGCTGGAATTGAATCTGGCATTGTGGTATTCAATGTTTTGAAGGGTTTTGTTTTGAAGTTTAATAGATTCGAGAAGTAGCATTGAAACCATATTATTTTACCGCGATTTTCGCTAATTTATGCTAATATATATTTATGGACTTATTGGTTAAACTATTGGGACATAAACTTTTTCAATTAATTCCTGGTACTCTTGTTCACATTTGCTGAACCAAGTAATTCCTCCACCACTTTTGAAGGTTAATCCTATTTCATTTTGTTCGATGTAACGTATTATCACAGCACTGTCAAGGTTTTTTCCGTCAAAATAACCAAAGACTCCTGTAAACCAGCCCCGGTCATAGCCTTCTGCCTCTGAAATGATATCAAGGGTTTTTTGTTTGGGTGCTCCAGTAATGGAGCCTGCGGGTAAAATGGTATACAGGATATCCCCTACCCTGTTTCGCCAGTCATCGGCAAACTCTCCAATGATCTGAGAACTGGTTTGCAGCAATTCTCTCTCATGAGTTTTGATCCTGTCGATGTACCTGAATTTTTCCACCTTTACTTTTTTCGCTACCATACTCAGATCATTACGGATCAGGTCGACAATGGTATTGTGCTCCGAGACTTCTTTTACATCGTTCATTAACTTTTCTTCTGCATTTTCCAGGGCAGCATCCATAGTTCCTTTCATAGGATGACAGGAAATCACATTCCCAGTAATAGTTACAAATGTTTCAGGAGAAAATACTACAAACTGATCCTTGTATTTTAGCCTGTACATTGCCTTACTAAACTTAAAGATCTGCTCTAGAGACAAGTTGGTTTCAACAGGTGTAGGAAAAGTAAGGTTAAGTAAAAAGGTATCTCCGCGGTTTATGGCATCCTGGATCCTTCTAAATGCTGCCTCATAGCGTTTATAATCCACTGGGGATTTATGAAAGTAAAAATCAGGCGTAGTCCCATCGGTAATTCTATTTGAAAATCCTGGAACTGAAATCCAGATATCCTCAGCTTTAAGGTCTTCAAGAAAAAACAATTGAATATCTTGCTTTTTATAATCCATCATAAAGAAGAAAGGCTGTCCTATCTTCCCCCAGGCATTCATTTGCTTAATCTTATCTTTGACTGCGCTTTGCATTTGATGCAAAATTAATGAATAGGTAAATATGGTGAATAAGTAAATAGGATAATTAGGTTTGATGGATTATAAAATACCATTATCAAAAGATTTTATTTTAACATTTAACTTTCAACTTGAATTATTTTAGGCATTTTAAGTATTCTTATCATTTTAATTATTTTAGTCCCCGCAAATGCGGGATTTCTACGCCGGTTGGCGGATTAACATTCTAATTTATTCTAGTCATTCTAAATTATTTTAGTCATTTTCCATGCAAGTCCTCATGATAGACAATTACGACTCCTTCACCTACAACATGGTCCAACTGATTGAAGAGACTGGGTTGTGTGAGCTTGAGGTTCTGCCCTACGATGAAGTAAATGAAGAGGTCATTGAACGATTTGATAAGTTTATAATTTCACCAGGACCAGGCATTCCTTCCGACTTTCCTAAACTAAAGGAGTATGTTTTGAAATTCTATAAAACAAAAGATATTCTTGGCATCTGTCTTGGCCATGAAGCCATTGCAATTGCTTTTGGTGGGGAAATTCTTTCTTCAGGGAAGGTATTTCATGGTTTTACAAAAAAGACAACAATAACGGATCTCAATAATCCAATATTTAAAAACGTATCCAATAATTTTGATGCAGGCTGTTATCATTCCTGGGTACTAAATGAGAAAACTTTCCCCGAAGAATTAAAAATTATTGCCGTTGCTGAAGATGGTGTGATCATGGCCCTATCACACAGGAATTATAATGTGGTTGGTTTTCAGTACCACCCTGAATCCATTATGACAAAATCGGGCAAGGAAATGGTAACAAACTGGCTTTCAGTTAATTCTTAATACACCTCACACTAAAAAAGTACTCCTTTTTAACAGTTGACCTGTTGATGTTTGTTTTGCCATTGATAAAGTTTCGCATCCATGCTGCTGTTTCACTAAATGGAGTAGCAGTCCAGAAATAGGCATGCCTGAATTGATAACTAAAAATATCAGATGAGGCATTATAATTCCCTCCCAGTAATATATCAAATCCTGTCTCACCACCCATCATCAGTTTATATCCTGCAATTTTTAATCCACCTACGGAACTCACCAATTCATTCCAGTCCTCATCAGTTGGTAATCTAAACCCGTCAGGACAAACCGTTAGAGCAGTTTCCCAGTTGTACAGCCGGCCGAATACCTTACAATTTTCATCATTATTGTTGTAGCAAAAACTGGAATCAACCGGAATATTCAGATTTTTCTTCATCCAAATCTGATTACCTATTTTTGCTGTGTTTATATTTTGCGACAGGACGTCTGCAAATGAGGATATTACCAATACGAAAGCTAAAAACCGGACCGTTAAAGAAATCTTTGTCATCAAAACACAATCAAACATCTAATTAAAAAACTTCAAACCAACATCACCCATCCACATACTCCTTCTTCATCACGAGAGCGAAATAATCATCCTCTACAGGCAGGTATCCATGCTCATAACAAAAATAATAGACTTTCCCTGCTTTGGTTTTATAAACATTTGTGAAGTAATCGAAATTAAATCCTTTGTCGAGCATTTTACTTTTATGGGCTTTGGATTTACCGTTTGGATTAAGTGCTTCAAGAATTCGTCTGTTCTTTCGTAATATATTGTTTATCCTGCGGACATAATTGTTGGTATCCTTTTTTAACCTGTTGTTGTGTGTATTACGGCATTGGTCGGAACAAAAAATTTTATCCATCCGGCCAATTATATCAAATCCACATTCAGGACATTTTTTCTTTTCCATAGTTAAATTGCTTATCGACTTGATGTTGTTATTTCAATTTTCTTTATAATAATCAGGAGTTAAGTAGACCATTCAAATGTAATCAAAATTTTGCAAAACGAAAATTCCAGGGTACAGAATTTACTGTTCAATTTGAAAATTCAACATCAAAACACAATCCTTCCTTTAAAATTTACATTTTATCATTAATTAATCCCGACTCTTCTTTTATAATTTCGATAAATAAACACGCATATTTAGTTTTGCCATTAAACCATAATTAATACAACAAATGAAAAAAATTATTATTCTACTTTTGGTCTTCATACCTGTACTAGTTTCAAACCTATTCACACAGGACACCATTCCAAACGGCTACTTTGAGAACTGGTTCAGCAATACCTTGCCTCACAACTGGCATACAACAAATTCAATGTTGCCGCCAGGGGTTGTTAATTGTAACCAATCCGGTAATAGTTATGAAGGAGATTATGCTCTACAGCTAAAAACCATAAACATGGAAGGCACAATAGTACCCGCTGTAGCTACATTGGGAGAACTTGGTTTTGGGTATACAATCGGTGGAATTCCTGTTAACAGCCGGCCTGATGCTTTAAATGGTTACTTCATTCATCCCAGCTCCGGAGATGAGGTGATGGTTGCCATTCAATTTTTTAAAGAAGGTGTAGAAATAGGAGGAGGATACTGGTCAACTACCGACTCGGTAGCGGACTATTCCCAGTTTTCGATAAACATCACCTATGCAACATCAGAAAACCCAGACACAATGAATATCACCATGCTAACAGATCCCTGGTTTACAGGCAGCAGTATGACAGTTGACGCATTGGACCTTGTGTACCCTGTTACTGAGGTCCAGGAGACAAAATTGATAAAACCATCAGTTTGTCCTAATCCTTTCGAAAACAGTTTGTTTATTGAAAACACCAACCAAAAGACCTATTCTTATGAAGTAATTAATTCGGTCGGTCAAACGGTTCAACACAATGCCTCAACAAACTCAAGGGAAATAAATACATCTGATTTGCAAGCAGGCTATTATCTGCTGGTCATTAAAACCAACAATGGAATATTTACCGAAAAACTGATAAAATTTTAGTGACTCAGCATAATTTAATTTCAATTTGACTTCAATAAAATGACTATATTCACACTCGAATTTAAAGTTATTTATGAAGTCGACCAAATACAAGAAAATCTACATTCTGGGCTCAGGTTTCTCAAAATCGGTTTCTTCCACAATGCCGACCTTAAAGGAGCTCACCCAGGAATTGCTTTTGATAAATGATAAAAAACATTATTACGAATTAACCAATTTTATTGGCAATCTTGTCGAACTTGCAGATGGCTATCAAGAAGTTACTACCATCGAACGAATTACATCCATCATCATTTCAAAAGGATTGTTCTATAATACTGAAGAGAGAATTTACTATCATACGCTAAAACACCAGTTGCTCCGGTGGATCTTTGAGCGAATTGAGGCCCACCTGCCAGAAGTGGATGAAGACAAGCAGAAGCCACTTATGCAGTTTTTCGAAAAAAGCAGTGACAGGGAAAGTCTTTCAGGTGGAGATGACCTGTCCTTAATAATCACCTTCAATTACGATCTGTTGATTGAAAGACTGCTTTCAGTACCTTCTCCGGAATCAAGGTCATTCGATTATATCATTTCACTCAATAAATACCTGACAGCAGGCCAGGCCAAGCCCAATTCAGTAAAGCCGGTTTTTGAATACCTGAAACTTCATGGGTCTCTGAACTGGTTTACAGCTCCTGGTGCCGACAGAAATGACCTGAGTAATGTTTATCTTGTGAACGAAAAAGATCCTTCACGTCATTTAATTCACAATAAAGACATACCTGTTTATATCCCCATGGCTTTTGCCAAAACCGAGTTTTTTATAGGCTCACTTTACAACATACTCTGGAACATTGCACGCAGGTGCCTTGAAGAAACTGAAGAAATTGTGTTTATCGGCTATGGATTTCCTCAGACAGACATCGACAATCTCTTTTTCTTTCTCAACTTTAAATTGAAAATAAGTGATATTGTAGTTCTTGAAAAAGATGATAGCCCTAAACTTCAGCGTTTAAAAAAATTATTTCCACAGAGTAATATTATTAACCAGGATGCATTTGATTACATCTCAGAAAATCATCTGGATTAGCTGCATACCCTGTATTTCAAACGCATAAAATCCTTGTTTGAATATAGAATTGGTTCCACGTATCTTATTCGGTATATCTCCGTATAAGCAACCTCAAATCCCAAAGAATTGTTTGACTTCAAACCCTCTTGGACAAATTGCGGTATAAAATTAATAGATAC
>CAYQWA010000032.1:0-63717 GCA_964421215.1 uncultured Bacteroidales bacterium
ATGTGATTTTTCTAAATGTACTAGGTGACTATGTGGTAAATTATTTTTTGAACCACAGAGCCACATTGAGCACATAGCTTTACAATGAAAATATCTATTGTAAGTTATTACCACTATGGTTTTGTATAATCTACTAGGGAAGGAACTCTACATTTTCTTCCAGAGTTTTTTTCCCATCTCTTTAGAAAAAGTCAGAATGTCCTCTTCATTTACATTTGTCATCTGGCGGTCTTTTATGATCAGCTTTCCATTGGAGATGACATGTTGAATGTATTTTGATTCAATGCCATAAATGAAATGGCCAAGGAAGTTGTTACTGGTTAATTCAGTGGGAGAGGTGTAATCCAGAATAACCAGGTTGTTGCCATTATCTCCGGAAAATCCATTACTATACAAATAATTATGGACATTTCTTAATCGTTGATAGATTTTGCCCGGTGTTAATTTCTCTATTCTCAATCCGTTGAAATAGGTTGCGTTTGCACAACGCAACATATCACTGTGCATGCCATCGGTACCAAGCATGATGTTTTCACCGAGTCCGGCTGAACTAAAGAACCCAACACCGTTGTTTAAATTGCTTTCGGCATTTTGTGCAATCCATGCCTCCGACTGTTTAAGGAGCTCACGTTCTTCATCGTTAATGTGGATGCAATGGGCCAGAATGGTTTTATGCATTTCAAGAAATCCATAATGATGCAGCCTGTTAATGACCCTGTAACCGTATTTTCGAATGGCATCTTCCTGGTCAACACGATCTTCAGCTACATGAATATGAATTCCGGTATTGAGCTTGGCTGCAAGGTCTGCTGTTCTTTTCATGGTTTGTTCACCAAGGGTAAAAGAAGCATGAAGTCCCAATAGTCCATGGTGTTTGGATAAATAATCCTCACTTTCTTCCAATCCTTTTCTGGCGGTTTTTTCACCATCCCTGTCCGAGATTTCATAACAAAGCAAATGAGAAACACCCACTTTATCAAAAGCTTTTGCTATGGTTTCCAGAGAGCCTTTAATTGCATTTGGCGAAGCATGATGATCGATTACAAATGTTACTCCATTCTTTGCACATTCCATAGCAGTAAAGAGAGCACTGGCTTCAATCATTTCAAGATCGAGTGCTTTGTCAAGGTTCCACCAGATGTATTTTAATATCTCATGAAAATTTTGTGGTGCTTTATCAGGTGCCGGCATACCTCTTGCCAGGGTAGAATATACGTGATGGTGTCCGTTTACAAAAGATTTGGTCACAAGTTTGCCGGAGCAATCAATGTTGCTATCAATCTTTCCGGGCATCTCATCAGAATTGATAAATTTTATTTTACCGTTCTCACCGTTTCCAACCAGAATGTCACCTGTTGTTAGCTCAAGTGTTTGCCAGTCGATGTATGTTGCATTTTTTAATCGTTTTGCCATAATTTATTTTAATTAATTGGGGCGAGGGGTAATTTCATTCGTCGTTTTCCATCGTAATTACACAGTGCATTTGCTGTTGCGGCTGCTGTGGGGACCATGCCTATCTCACCTATTCCTTTTGCACCATACGGTCCAACAGGATCTTTTTCTTCTATACCGATCACTTTTACTTCCGGCATTTCTTTGGCCCGTATTATTCCAAGGTCTTTCATTTTATAACTTAAAGGTTTGCCATCCTTCATCAGCAGATTCTCTGACAATGCATAACCAAGGCCCATATGAACAGCACCTTCAATCTGTCCTTCAAAAAGCATTTTGTTCATGATTTTACCACCGTCATGAGCAGCCACTACCTTTTCAATATTTCCTTCATCATCAAGAATGACAACCTGAGTGGCATATCCATAGGAGAAATGCGTAACCGGTTTGTCGGTTTTTTCACCAGGTTTAGTAGTCCAGTCGCAGAAAAATTTTCCGGAATAGGTTTTCCCAACTAAATTTTTGATAGGGTTCTTTTTCATATCCTCGTTTAACTCAGCAGTAGCATCGATAATTGCTTTACTCACTAAAGCTGTTGCTCTTGAGGAGGTTGTCATTCCGGTTGGCAATCCTGCTGCTGTATCAACTACCACTTCCATAATTTGAGGATCAAGCCCTGTTTCTTCATGCAAGGTTTGAATGGCCATATTATGAACACCTTGTCCCATTTCTGTCCACCCATGATGAATGCGAATGTTGCTTTCTGAAAGTACTTCGATCTTTACTTCGCTTTCGTCGATCATTCCGTTCCCTACTCCGGTATTTTTTAAGCCGCAAGCTATTCCTGCAAATTTTGCTTGCTGGAAATCTTCTTTAACGGCCAGCAATGTTTTTTTCAATCCCACACCACTTTCAAGTACCTGTCCTGTTGCAGTTTTGGAACCATTTTCCAGTGCATTGTCATACCTGATTTGCCACCTGTCGAAACCTCCTTGTTTACAAAGCTCGTCGATGCAACTTTCAAGTGCAAAAATGACCTGGGGAACACCAAATCCGCGCATGGCACCAGAAGGGATGTTATTGGTGTAAACGGTCAGTGCTTCAATATCCACCTTAGGGACCGTGTAGGCACCAGTTGCATGTCCAACCACACGCTCCATGACCTTCGTTCCGACACTGGCATAAGCACCAGTATCTCCGATTGCTTTTAGTTTTAGTGCTGTAAATGTTCCGTTTTTATCACATGACAGGGTCATATCCATCCATACCGGATGTCGTTTGGGATGCATACGAATGGATTCCTCCCGGGTTAAATGAACCTTAACAGGCTTTTGTAACAGATGGCTGCAGAGAGCGGCATGTCCCTGAACAGTTAAATCCTCTTTTCCACCAAAACCACCTCCATTGGAAACCTGTTCTACTTCAATTTGCTCTTCGGGTAAAGCCAGCAAACTTGCGATTTGTCTCCTGTCTACGTATACACCTTGTCCCTGGCTGTAAAGTTTTACTCCTTGCACTATGGGGATTGCGATTGCCGTTTCGGTTTCCAGAAAGGCATGCTCTATGCGCTGAGTCTCAAATATAGAATGATAGGTGAATGCTGCTTTGTCAGGTTCCTGTTCAGGATCTCCGAATTTTATTTTGCAGTTTTCAAGAACATTGCTTTGGCCATTATGAACCAGCGGAGCGTTTTTTAGAATTGCATCATGCATATCCGTGACCGCTTCATAAACTTCGTAATCAATCTTGATAAGATTAACAGCTTCCCGTGCAATTGCTTCTGTTTTCGCTACCACCACAGCAAGGACATCACCAATGAAATTTGTTGTTTCTTCTGTACTGATCATCAAGGGCCAATCCTTAAAGATCAGTCCTGTATTTTTTTCACCCGGGATATCGGTGGCGGTAATAATTCTTTCAACTCCTTCAATGGACTCTGCTTCCTGGGTGCTAATCCTTTTGATCTTTGCCCTGGGATAATCACTGAATTTTAAAGAGGCATGAAGCAATCCTTCAAGCTGTATATCATTTACAAAGGGTCTTTTGCCAAGCGCTGTTTCGATGGATTGATATTTGGGGAACGCTTCACCAATGTTAGCAGTAGGAATTTTATTCTCCTGTTTTTCTGTTAATGCTGTTTCAATGGCATCAACAATTTTAATATAGCCTGTACATCTGCATAGGTTTGGGGATATGGCCTTAAAAATTTCATCCCTTGACAAAATGGTTTTTTCTCTGAAAATATGTGCTACACGTATTATCATTCCTGGTGAACAATAGCCGCATTGAACCGCTCCTTTTTCAGAAAACTTCCCGACAATTAAGTTTCGGATCTGTTCAGGAATTCCTTCCATAGTGGTAACTGTAGCATCCTCAAGTTTGCCCATTTTAGTTGTGCAAGCCAACCTTGGTTTACCATTGATCTCAGCAGTACAGGCACCGCATACACCTTGTCCTGAACATCCATCCTTCACCGATGTGATCTTTTTTTCCAGCCGTAAATAATCCAGTAATCCCGAATCCGGTGATCCGTTGTATTGTACTTTTTGTCCGTTGAGGAAAAAGTTTACCATTTTATAAACTATTTAATATTGATAGAACGCAGATGACGCTGATTTGGCAGATGATCACAGATTTATCTGCGCAAATCTGCACGATCTGTGTTTTCAGCGTTATATACTGCTAATATCCGGTTCAATTGCATCAGGAATATGTATATCCTGTTCCAATACTTTTATGTCTTTTAGTCCGCTACCCGTGAGTAGCACTACATTTTTAGTTCCCTCTACTATTTTGTTTTCAGATTTATATTTAAGCATGCCTGCAAATGCTGCAGCTGCCGCCGGTTCAGCAAACAAGCCAGTGTTGGAGGATAAGGATTGTGAAGCTTCTATAATATCCACATCGGAAACTGTAATCCATTCCCCGCTGTACTTTTGGATATAATTTTTCGCCATGTAATAGTTTCTCGGAAAATCCACCGCGATGGAATCAGCAATGGTGTTGCTTGTTTTCATTTCAAAGACTGAAGTAGCTATATTTCTAACAAGGTTATCACTTCCAGAGGACTGCACGGCCACAATTGTCGGCATTTGATCTATGAACCCCAATTCCAGCAAATCTTCAAATCCTTTATAAACTCCTGAAATGATCACTCCATCGCCAACCGGAACAAAGATCCTGTCAGGAATATTTTCATCCAACTGGTTGAACAGTTCGAAGGAGACAGTCTTTTTGCCTTCAATGGTTAAAGGATTATATGCTGTATTTCGATTGTACCAGCCATATTTTTCAGTTGCTTTTACGCTCAGGTCAAATGCATCATCATATGTTCCTTTAACAGGTATTATGGTTGCTCCATACATGATGATCTGGGTAAGCTTAGCTATGGGTGCCGAAGCCGGAACCAGAACGATTGCTTTTTGTCTCTGTGCTGCTGCTACTCCTGCAATGGATGAACCTGCATTTCCGGTAGATGCTGCCACAATAGTTTCAAGGCCGTTTTCTTTTGCAAAGGCTGAAACGATACCCGATGCCCTGTCTTTAAAAGAGAAGGTAGGGTTTTGGGAATCGTCTTTGAGAAACAGATCAAATACCAGAATCTCATTATTCAGCTGGTTAATCCGGTATAGCGGAGTGTTTCCAACTTGCAGATCAGGAAGACTATCATTTCTTGTAATAGGGAGCAGATCGAGCCATTGGTTACTTTTTAATTCTTTTATCCCTTTGTGCTTTTCCCTGATACTTTCATAATTATACAAAACTTTTAGTATACCCCTCGGAGGTTCAGAAGTGGTATTACCTGAACTACAATTTGGGCACAAATACCTTATTCCTTCCTCGGGAAATTCTTTACTGCAGCTAATGCATTGATATTTGAATTTGTTGCTCACCTTTATTGTTTAATATTTCACGCAAAGTCGCAAAGACGCAAAAAATAAATTATTGTTTTATGTTTAGTTTACGCCTAAATATGCAATATTTCCAAAGTTAGTGTTTCTTTTAATAAGCAATTATTCTCTTTGCGTCTCTGCGTCTAGGCGTGATTTCTTTAATCATATTCCTTCAAGACACCAGTTCTTTCATTGAACTCCATGATCTTTTCATCCCATTCGTCTACCCTGGCATACTGTGATTTCCAGTAATTATCGTCATACCACTGAGCGTCCAGTTCCTCCACGGTTTTTCCCTGCTGCTCTATCCAGGTGAAGTACTTCAGGTTGTGCATCCGTTTCTTGTCGTAATAATTCATTTCTAACATATGATCGATACCAATGCCCATCAGATCAGCTTCATAGGTAATTGCTGCCTGTTTACTGTCAAAGTTACCAAGCCGCTCGTTTTCCTCAACCAAACGGGTCTGATACATGTCAACAGAATCGGTAGCCACTGTAAAGACCACATCCTTTTCAGTCATTTCATAATATTTTGCCAGTTTAATGGCACCCATCATATTGGCTATGGATGATATGCCCATTAGCGAAAGTTTGTCAACTATAGCTTCATTGAGGCCTACCTCTTTCACCAGGAATTCTTTACCAGCTGGTTCATTAAACAAGCGCAATATGTGCATATTGGGTTCATCATCGATCCCTGCAACCATGTCCATGTTTTTGATATTGTGTACCCAGGGAACGTGTTTGTCGCCGATTCCTTCAATACGGTGAGCTCCATAACCATTATAGAGCAGGGTAGGGCACTGCAGAGCTTCGCCGGCACATACTTTAATAAAAGGAAATTTCTCCCTCAGGTAGTCGGTGCTGCCGAGTGTTCCTGCTGAACCCTGAGTCAGGAAAATTCCGCTAAATCGGTTATCATCACCTTTCAGGGACTGGAAAACTTCTTCCATAGCGGGTCCAGTTACAGCATAATGCCACATGGGATTGCCCATTTCAGCAAACTGGTTCAGGTTTACAATTGCGTCCCCACGCTCAGCGATCAGTTCTTTCACCTTGTCGTAGATCTCTTTTACATTGCTCTCACTTCCCGGTGTTGCGAACACTTCAGCTCCAACTTTGTGGAGCCAGTCGAAACGTTCCTGTGACATACCTTCCGGCAAAACTGCAATGGATTCGCAACCAAGCAGAAATGAATCATAGGCCCCACCTCGGCAGTAATTCCCTGTGGAAGGCCACAATGCCTTTTGTGTAGTAGGATCAAATTTACCGGTTACAAGTTTTTCAACCAAAGGACCAAATGTTGCTCCTACTTTATGAGCTCCAGTCGGGAAAAACTTACCGGGTAAAACGATGATCCTTGCCTTAACTCCAGTAAGCTCCGAAGGTAACTCAAAATGATTAACCTCTCCAAATCCACCTCCGAATTCCTCCGGTTCATTTTTCCAGGTAATCCGAAATAAGTTCAGTGAGTTCAAATCCCAAAGACCAATACCTTTTAGCTTTTCCCGGATCTTTTCCGGTATCAGCTCCGGATTTCGCATCTGTTTGTATGTGGGGATGATGATGTGTTTTTCACGGCATCGTTGGATGGTGTTTTTTAAAATATCATCTGTATTTCTCATTTTATAATATGTCTTTCTTGCATAGAACGCAGATGACGCTGATCGTGCAGATCTACGCAGATTTTTTATTTGTGAATATTTTTCGTTTTACTTGTGGTTTTTTACCAAAGTTAAGTAGCAATCCTATGTCGATATCTGTTGCTTTTAAATAATTGATCAATTGAAACTCATGTTCTTCGCAAATGGATTCAGCAGCTTTTAGTTCAACGATGATCTGATCTTCTATTACCAGATCTGCAAAATAGTCCCCAACTTCATTATCTTTATAAAACACCTGGATTGCTTGCTGTTTGTGTACCTGTAAGCCCATTTCATTTAATTCGATCAGCATTGCATTTTCATAAACTTTTTCTAGAAATCCAAACCCCAGTTCGTTATAAACATTATAAAAGGCTTTAATTATTTTTTCCGTCAAATGTTTATGTTTATATTCCATATCTGTGATTATCTGCAAAATCTGCGTTATCTGTGTTCCATAAAATCTCTGACTCCCTCCAAAACCACCCTCATCTCTGCTGCCTTGCTAAATTCAATTTGTTGCTGGTCTGAAAGGGTGTATGATCGGATACCAAATGTTTGATTATCAAATATTACTTCCGAATCATTAAGTCGATAATTAAGATTGTTTGTAGTTGATTTTAATTCATGCACCCTATCTTTCTTTTTAAACAACAGAATTCCATTGTCCCCATCATAATAATAACAATCATCATCCCTTTCAAAAGCTTCTTTGTTTAAATACAAATGTGGTTTGATTTTGTATGGTTCGCCTGATGTCGGACAGAAGGTCGTACAATTGCCACATTCATTGCACCAGTCGGCGATATGCAGGATCTGAGGTGATTGTTCTATGGAAAATGTTTTATCATCGGTTAACTTAAATTTTCCATTTTCAGAAACTACCTTCTGCAGTTTCCAGTTCACTGGTTCAACCTCATAGGAATGCAAAGCCAGGTTCGGGCAAACCGTTACACAGGTATTACAAACCTCATCGCAAAGCAAACATCGGGATGCTTCTTCAATAGCCTTTTCCCAGCTCAATGTAGAAGAAACAAGTTTAAAATTTTTTCTGTCATTCAATGGCAATTCCCTGGGTGTTCCAGCTTCTTTCCGTAACATCCTTTTTGCCATAATATCAGGGATTGGCATTGGTTCCCTTGTAAGTTCATGTTGATTTCTTGAATCTACTCCGGATTTCATTATAATCTTTTCAGCTGCTTTCCTGCCATCACCAATGGCATTGATGGCAGTTGAAGCTCCTCTTAAAGCATCACCTCCAATAAACACATTGGGGATCTTCGTTTCATAGGTCTCCGGGTCGGATTCCAACAAACGGGGATCAACAAAATCAATATCGAGATCCTGACCAATGGCAGGAATAACAGTATCAAATGGAAGTTCAAATTCAGATCCCGGGATTTCCACCGGTTTTGGTCTTCCTGAGGAATCGGAATTTTGTAATTTCATTCTGACACAGAGAAGTGATTTTACTTTGTCATTGACTGTATTGACCTTCACTGGCAAAACCAATTCCTGAATATCCATTCCTTCTTCCAAAACAGCTTTAATTTCTCCCTGATCTGCCGGCATCTCTTTTATAGTTCTTCTGTACAGAATGGTCACTTTGCCTTCACGCCCAACAAGACGATAGGCTGTTCTTGCTGCATCCATGGCCGTATTGCCACCTCCGATAATTGCCACATTTTTACCCAATTCCGACTTTTTCCCATTTTTAACATCAAATAAGAAGTGAAGAGGATCCATAACCCCTTGTGAATTTATTCCGGATATTACAAACTTCCTGCTTCTTTGGGCGCCGGTAGCAATATAAATGTAATTATTTTCTGAACGGATTGTTTCAAAGAAATCCTTTGTAATGTTAACATTATAATTAATGGAGACGCCAAGTTTTTCAATTCTGTCAATATCCTTTTTGAAGGCTTCGTTGGTTAATCTGAATGAAGGAATGGCACCTGAAACCATACCTCCGGGCTGCTTCTTTTGTTCGTAGATGCTTACTTCAAATCCGGCCATGGCAAGAAAATACCCGGCAGATAATCCTGAAGGACCTGCACCAATGATGGCTACCTTCTTCCTGTTTTGATTTGGGTTAGAAATCTTTGATTGAGATTCCTTTCCATTCTCAGCAACAAACCGCTTAATCTCCCTGATCAGAAGGGAATCGTCATAGTGGATGCGGGTACATTTATTCTGGCAAAGATGATCACACACCATTCCAGTTGTGCCGGGAAAAGGATTCATTCTTAAGATCACATCAAAAGCCTCATCAAATTCACCATTTGCAACATGGTACATGTAATCGGGAATATGTTGATTGGTCGGACATGTATTAACACAAGGTGCCTGAATGCAATCAAATTGTTTTAATTCCCGGCTGGTTTTGATGTCTGGATCAATAAATGAGGTTCTTTTGTATGACTTGTCCTTTGTGACTTCGTTTGCATATTCAGCAAGGGCTGTTTGAATGGCTTCATTAAGACTTCCTGATTTGCCATTTGTAAGTATATATTCATCAATATTTTCGGAGTTGGATTCATTGATCCTGGTGGACAAATTTTCAAGGTATTGAGGTAGTAAACCGTATCCTCCTGGTTTTAGAATATCACTACATACTGTTGCAGGAATCAAACCACAGGCTACCACCTTATCGATGTTATATGCATTAACTCCGGCGGAAAATGAAATGTCAAGTGAACCATTGAACTCCTTCTGAAGCTTATTTGTAAGGTTAATGGCAATAGGATGCAAGGCCCGGCCACTCATGTACATCATCTTTTCGTTTTCCGGAAAAACTGACTTATGATTTATGCTTTCGAGGGTGTTTGTAAGTTTTAATCCGAAATGGACATTGTTTACCTTTGCTGACCTATGTAAATTATTAATGATCTTTATGGCGTCTGGATATTTCAGATCGTGTTCAAATGCTTCATCGGGGACCTGTGTTTCAAAACCGCTAAGGTTGAGCATCTTGTGCAACTCTTCCTTTCCAAGCAAGGTTGGATTAAGTTTGATGGTAGTATTTAGTGATTTTTCTTCAATTAGATAAAGACCGATCTTTTCAATTTCTTCAGGCGGACAGCCATGCATAGTGGATAAGGTGACGTTGTCCGATATTCTGTCAGGGATCCTTATTTCATCAATTGCCGGATACAGGTCCCTGATCTCATTGATCTTTTGGTCTTTCTCAAAACTGCAATCGTACATCTTATCAAAAAACCATTGAACGTTATCCTTTAGGATCCCTTGCAGATCATAGCCAACACTCATGTTAAAAATGGTTCCCAAATCATTTGATTTTGCCCAACCAAATTTATGCCTCAGCAGATGGATTAAGATCCATGCATTTAAATACTGGTCGTAAGATTCGTGAATTTTTAGTTCTTGTGACCATTCGCAATTGTAACCTTCGTCCTGCATATCAATACAGGGTTTGGAAACTTCAAGATCATCCAGCGTCTGAACGGTTTTTAGCTCCATGTACCGGGCACCACAAATCCAGGCGGTCACAATATTCTGTGCCAGTTGAGTATGAGGACCTGCGGCAACACCTATGGGAGTTTCCAGCAATTGACCAAACCTTATTGATCTGAAAGGATCATCATGATCGGGCTTGAAAAAAATGTGTTCAGGAATACCGAATAACGATTTTTTATTTTCCAGTTGATTAAAGACGATCTTAACCAATTGCCTTAAAGGTATGATGCTGAATTTATCGGTCATTTGTTTTAAACAGCTAGATGGTATTCTGTTAACAAGAAAATATGATTAATATGATCAATATTATAGTTTGCAGTAAGCAGTTTGCAAAATATTTGCCTACTGCACACTTATCATGAGTCAACCTATCGCAGAATTAGGATCCATTTTTGAATTCACTAATAAAGTAAACTTCTAATTAAAGCAAATCTACAAATATTCGTAGTTTTGAAGCAAATGAAAGAGATTTATTTGAACAACGAATTGTTAACTTAACATGATATCTAAATCCCCGGATTCTGCTGTTGTTATCCTTGCTGCCGGATTGTCCGGGCGAATGGGAATGCCGAAGCATTTATTACAATTTTCTGAAGGATTGACTTTCCTGGAACATATCGTAGATGTATACCAAAAGTTTCATGTATCTGAAATCATAATTGTAGTAAATCCGTCAGCAAATGTAAGTCCAGATTTTTTCCGTAATCCGGATAGCATTCGAATTGTCATAAACAAAGACCCTGATGAAGGCAGGTACAGTTCGATTCAATTGGGGATCAATGTGCTGGACACTAATGTTTTTATTCAGAATGTTGATAATCCTTTTGTAAATATAGGTTTGCTAATGAGTTTGACAAAAGGACTAAAAGACTTTGATTATGCAGTTCCGGTATACGAGGGCAGGGGAGGACATCCCATTTTATTATCCGCCAATATTCTTGACAGGTTAAGACTTTCAGAAAGTTCCAGCAGGTTTAATGATGTTCTGAAATCCTTTAACCGTAAAAATGTGGAAATGAATGATCCCTACATACATGCGAACATTAATACCAGCTCGGATTATAAGAAATACTTTGGTGAAACATAGAACACAGATTAAGCTGATTTAGAGGATTAACGCAGATATAACTGTGATCATCTGCATAATCTGTGTCATCAGCGTTCTATTTTATTTCTTATGTCTTCGATCGATTCCAGGATGACCTCATTGGTAGCGGGCAAGGAAAATTTAGGTTCAAGCTTGTGATCACCTACAGCAGATATGGCATCCCTAATGGCCAACCACACCGATAGCGCCAGCATGAACGGAGGTTCTCCAACCGCTTTGCTTTGTTTGATGGTATTAGGGTTTGGAACTCCTGAAAGAAGATCTACTCTAAAATCTTTAGGTGCATCCTGAATAGTAGGTATTTTATAGGTATCCGGGGAATGGTTCAATAAATTTCCTTTTTCATCATACTTTAAATCTTCGGTGGTGACCCATCCCATCCCTTGAACGAAACCACCTTCAATTTGTCCGATGTCCAAGCCCTTGTTCAATGATTTACCAACATCATGTAAAATGTCTGTCCGGACTGTTTTTGCATATCCGGTTAAAGTATCCACTTCTACCTCTGATACTGCCATCCCAAAAGCAAAATAATGGAATGGTTTTCCTTTTCCTTTTTCCCGGTCGAAATGAATGTCAGGCGTTTTATAAAAACCTGTTGCGCTCATACTGATTTGTTCAAAATAGCACTTTGCAGCAAGCTGTGAAAAATCAACAGAGGCTTCCGGATTTTTCAATCCAAAAATTTTACCACCTTCAAAAGTCAGATCTGATATCTCAAGATCTTTGTTTCCAGTCATTTTCCTGATTAACGGAATCCACCTGAATTTGATTTTTTGTATAGCATTTTTAACCGCCATGCCGTTCAGATCGCTGCCAGAGGAAGCTGCTGTTGCAGAAGTGTTTGGAACCTTTGTGGTATTGGTAGCATTTACTTTTATGTTTTCCGGATCAATGCCAAGTTCTTCGGCTGCTATTTGTAATATCTTAGTGTTCAATCCCTGTCCCATTTCAGTGCCACCATGGTTTACCAGAACGGTCCCGTCACGGTAAATATTAACCAGTGCTCCGGCCTGGTTCAAAAAGGAGGTGGTAAATGAAATCCCGAATTTAACAGGAGTCAGAGCCATTCCTTTTTTGTTATATTGATTTTGTTTGTTGAACCGATTAATTTCTTTTCTCCGGGTCTTATATTCCGATGATTTGAGCAACTGGCTGTAAAGCAGGTGAAGCCTGTTGTTTTCTATTACCTGGTCGTAATGAGTAATATTATTAGCCGTTTCTCCGTAAAAATTCAACCTCCTGATCTCCGCCGGGTCTTTGTTAACTGACCTGGCTACTTTATCGATTATGTATTCGATCACTGCCATTCCTTGAGGTCCGCCAAATCCGCGAAAAGCTGTATTGGATGGTAAATTTGTTTTCCAGGCTTGCCCTGTGACTCTTAAATTTGGTATATAGTAAGTATTGTCGATATGGAACAATGCCCGCTCAAGAATGGCCATAGTCAGGTCAGATGATGAGCCGGCATCCAGGTGGATGTTCACGTCAAGTGCTAATATTTTACCTTCATTGCTAAATCCAACATTGTAAAAACTTTTTGTTCTGTGACGTTTGCCTGTCATGATCTGGTCTTCATCACGAGTCAGATGGATCTTAACAGGTTTGCCTGTAGCTCTGGCAAGCAAAGCAGACCATGCAGCAACATGGTTAGCTTGAGTTTCTTTACCCCCAAAAGCACCACCCATTCTTCTGACCTCTACTTCAATCTCGTTTCGTTGAGTGCCAAGAACTTCCGCTACTATTGCCTGTGTTTCCGAAGGATGCTGGGTAGAGCTATGAACCTTCATTTCATTTTCTTCACCCGGAACCGTAAGAGCTGATTGAGTTTCAAGGTACCAATGTTCCTGGCCTCCTGTTTCGAGTATGCCCGACAAGGTTTGGTCGCAGGCTTCCATGCCTTTTAATACATCACCGGTCTGAATTGTCCTTGCAGGATGAAGCTTACTTTCTTTGTTAAATGCAGCTTCCAGTGACAGAATGGGTTCCAGTTCTTCAAACGTAATATCAATAAGCTGTTCAGCCTTCCGGCATATTTCTTTGCTTGTGGCAGCAATAAGCAAAATAGCCTGACCAATAAAATCAACGTGGTTTTCTGCCAGGCAAACTTCATCGTGAATAACCGGTCCCATCTGGTTGATACCCGGAATTCCCTTGTAGCTTAATATTGCTTCCACACCTTCAAGTTCTACGGCTTTTTTTACATCTACTGAGACTATAGCTGCATGAGCTACTTTGCTATAAACAACATGGCCGTACAACAAATCAACTCCTCCGTCAATATCATTTACATATACCGACTTACCGGTAACATGTTTGCGGGCGCTATCGTGTGGAAGTTTACTCATTGGTTGTCTCCGAATAAAATTTAAGTAGCATGTTCCTGGCTGCAAGTCTTCGGAATTCAATTCCTGACCGGGCATCTGAGATGGGTGTAAACTCATCAATTAAGATCTTCATGGCTTCCTGGACCGATTTTTCGTTCCATTTTTTTCCTTTCAGGAAATTTTCCGTGGATGTTGCTCTTTTTGGAGTTTCTGCCATCCCTCCAAAGGCCAGGCAAATGTTATGAACAATACCATCTTCAAGGTCAACTCTGAATCCACCACTTACTGTTGAAATATCAAGGTCTTTCCGCTTGGATATTTTATAAAACCTGATGAGTGCTGAGTTTTCCGGTGTCGGAATAAACAACATACGGATAATTTCTCCTTTTTGAAGGTCAATTGTTCTGTAGCCTGTGATAAAGTCCTCAATGGGTACTTCTCTTTTTTTAAGCCTGTCGATGAGCAGCACCTTTGCATTACAGGCCATCAGCAGGGGAATAGCATCACCAATTGGAGAGGCAGTTCCGACATTTCCACCTAAAGTAGCGATTTCACGGATCTGCTTCGAAGCAAAAACATCCAGCATCTCTTTAAATGGAGGCAGATCATTACCAAGTTTTTGTCTCAGGGCTTCCAGGGATAAACCGGCTCCGAATTTAAATCCGTTTTCACTTATTTCATACTGTTTGATCTCATCAATTGCAGAAACGTCGATCAGTGTTTGAAGGTGTTCATGTTTTTTCGTTTGAATCAGGGCGATATCTGTAGCTCCATTAATGATCATTCCACCTTCAACTGCTTCCAGAAGGGGATAGGAATCTTCCAGAGTCCTGGGCTGGTAATATTCCTGTGTGTGCGTTTCTATTGCCAGGGATTTACTCTCTTTATTTAATATTGTCAGAAAAGCTGCGGTTTCAGCCTCCGTTTCGGAAAATTTATCCGGCGATTTGGTCTCAATTACTTTTTGCGTAGCTTTTAATATCGGTTCATAACCCGTACACCTGCATAGGTTGCCGGTCAATGCATCTTCAATTATTTGCCTCTCGGGCTGATCATTGGATTTGTAGAGAGCGAACATCGACATGACAATTCCAGGCGTACAGTATCCACATTGGCTGCCATTCAAGTCGACAAGCGCTTGTTGAACTGGGTGAAGGATTAGGTCTGAACTTGTGTTCAATGCCAGGTTTTCAACCGTGATGAGTTGTTTGCCATTAAGGTAGGGAAGAAAAATCAGGCATGAGTTTACTGCCTTATAGCTAAGTTTACTTTCGCTTTGAGCTTCGGCCAAAACAACGGTACATGCTCCGCAATCGCCTTCTGCACAACCTTCTTTTACACCTTTATGATCAGTAAACGATCTAAGGTAATTAAGAACTGTTGTTGTAGGAGATATTCCTTGTTCAGCAAAGTTTATGGTAACAACATTGTCATCCAGTATAAATTGTATGTGATTTTGAGTTTCCAAATTTAATTATTTGAATTCCTTACATCGATCAGTTTAGCCAGAATGCTTATCGCTATTTCTTCAGGTGTTTGTGCATTAAATTTAATTCCAATGGGCATGTCCACCTTATCGAGTTCCCCCTCTGTAAGGATTGCATCACCAAGTATTCTTTTTCTTGCTTTTGCCACTTTTGTTTTACTGCCGATCATCCCGATGTATGCACAATCAAATTTAGCAACTTTTTCCAAAATGGCCTCATCAAAAGCATGCTTCGGAGTTACAATTACAACATAGCTGTTATTGTCGATTTTAATTTCTTCAAGTGCTGACAGATATTCCGAGTGAAGGACATTGATATCTTTTAAGTTTATGTCTTCCAAAATTGTTTCTCTGTGGTCGATAAGGGTAATTCGAAAGCCAAGTTCCGGGGCAAATTTAGCAAGAACTTTTCCGATGTGTCCGGCTCCAAAAATGATCAGTTGATTTTGCTGATGAATGGGCTCAATATAAACCTCAGCATATCCTCCGCAATTCATTGCCAGGTCTTCTTCCAGTTCATATTCTGCTTTAAAAGAACTGTTTTGCTCAATTGACTTTTTAGCATCTTCGATGACCTTTAATTCAAGACTTCCACCTCCAATTGTACCTTCAATGGATCCGTCCTCATAAACGATCATTTTGGTGCCCGTTTTTCTTGGTGAAGAGCCTCTGGTATTTACAATAATACAAAGGGCAGCTTTTTTACCAGCTTCTTTAATCTCTTTGATTTTTAATAAAATATCTTTCACGGTGTTCTTTGATTCTGAAACCTAATGGTTTCCTGTTCTTATAATTTGGTTCGATCAATTCCTTGATTACCTCATAAATCTTTATGAATTGCTCATTCTGTTCAAGGGCATTGGCTTCAAGGGCTTCGACTTTTTCGAGAAGTTCTTCATAGCATGTAATAAGATTTCGCATTTTTACAAAAACCCTCATGATCTGAATGTTTACCTGGATGGCCGTTGGGCTACGGAGAATTCCGGAAAGCATAGCAACACCTTGTTCAGTAAATGCCATTGGAAGGTATCTGCTACCTCCCCAACTTGAGGTGCCAAAATGACTCCTCAAGTTGTTTACTTCTTCTTTCGTAAGTTCAAATAGAAAATCTTCAGGGAATCGTTCAATATTCCTCCTTACCGCTCGCTTTAAAACTTTAGTCTCGACCCCGAAAAGTGCTGCCAGATCAGTATCCAGCAAAACTTTTTGACCACGGATCTTGTAAATCTTATCAGCAATAAATTCCTCTTTTGGTATAAGGTCAGTCATAGAATTAAAAATTTGAGGTCACAATTTGTGACCTCAAGTTTTGTTTAAGGTGCCAAAATGGTACCTTATAGGTCTTATGGATACTTCGTATAAAAATCCAGGAATTTCTCTGCGATGGCTTTCCAGCTGAATTCCCGTTCAATGAGATCACGAGCTGCAAGTCCCATGGCGTTTCTTTTGTCATCATCTGCCAGCAATTCGAATAAAGCATCTGCAAATTCCTGGGGATTCGCTGCATCAACCAACATTCCGTCTTTGCCGTGTGAAATTACATTTCGGATCCCTCCAAACTTAGAGGCAATTACTGCTTTTCCGCAAGCCATGGCTTCCTGGGTTGTCATTCCAAAAGGCTCAAATAATGAAGGGAGAACAAACAACTGGGATTGCTGGTAAAGTGGACCCATCATCTCATCTGCAACATAACCGATTTTATGAACACGGTCCTTCATGTTGTTTTTGTCAATGATCTCATCCATTTTAGCAAATACGCCCAACTCCCTGGGTTTTGGATTCGGTGATCCTCCACCAATTACAAGGTCCACATCTTTGATCTTGTCTTTAACCAGAGCAAAGGCATTCAATAGAAGGTCATGGCCTTTATTGGTGTCGATCCTTGAAAGGCAAAAAACATATTTTTCTGGAGTTTTCGTATCAATTTTCAGTTGTTCATCTGTTGGTATGTTGTACCTGTATATGTCAACGCCCGGGGCAATGATATCGATATTGTCGGCGTCATAGTTGCAAAGTTCTTTTAACTTCTCATGCTGAACTACTGTGGTAAGGGATAATCCGTTTACTGCTTTATACAACCTCATCTCTTCACTGTTACGCAATTTGAAATTGAATTTTTTCTCCATTTCATCAGGATCACCACCCATCTGATCCTGTTTCCATGCACCAAGTGAATGGGGAGTAAAATAACAAGGTTTGTTCTTCCTTTTTGCTACATCAAGAGCTACAATTCCAGCGTCTACATAATGGCCGTTATAGAGGTCATACTCCAG
This sequence comes from uncultured Bacteroidales bacterium, assembly GCA_964421215.1. GTDB lineage: Bacteria > Bacteroidota > Bacteroidia > Bacteroidales > JAADJA01 > JAADJA01. Next base: position 17,603 of record CAYQWA010000032.1, read on the forward strand.
CTTGTTATCATCAATGAATTTTATCATGTTGTCAGCCAGTTCAGGCAGGAGATCATAGATAAATTCCTTAGGGACAAACTCCCATTCACCGGCTCTTATTTTTATTACCCTCGCATTGTCTTCACTATCAGGAATAGGATTGATCTGTGCGTCATTTTTGTCAAACCAGCGGGTATAAATATCCACTTTAATTCCCATCCGGCCAAGGGCTTTTGCAAGTTCTAAAACGTATACAACCTGTCCTCCTGTATCGGTTCTGCCTAAAGTAGGGACTGCATCAAAATAACCATGTGTCGATAGCATGGCTATACTTTGGAATTTTTTTTCACTCATATTTTGGGATTTAATTAAACGATTTGATTTAAATTATTCATTCAATAATGCATTAAACTGTTTTGTAATAATAATATTAGCTAGGTCTTTATGTTTCGAAATGATTTCATGCTCTATGGTAAGAACATTGTCCAGAAATTTATCCTGAGCTTCACGTGCCCTTTTTTTTCTGGATTCAACCGTATCCATTTTGTTTCTGTCAATAAATACTTTGCAATCAGCATTTTTAAGGGTTGTTGTGTAGGTTCCTTCTGCGATCAGGACGTCAAACTCTTTCAGGTCAACGGTTTCCTCTCCAATTTGATCGGCATTAAAATCCACCAACGGCTTGGTCAAAGGAAATTTTTCTTCCAGTGCATCCTGGAGGTTCTTATCCAGTAAATCGAGTTTTACTTCATGAATTCCTACCCAGGAAATGTCTCCCTTTCTTTTATTTTCATTTGATTTTGGAGGAAGGACAAAATAGTCATCCTGTCCGAATACAAAACTCTTCAGATTACTTTCTTCAAGTTTTTCTGCAATGGACTGAGCAATTTCAGATTTCCCGGCTCCTGATTCTCCCGCAACTGTTATCACAAATTTCCCGGCCTTTTTTTTAATGTTATCTAAGATAAGGTCGACCACCTGGGTTGCTGCTTTGCGGTGGTTGTCATCAATAATGAGGATATCTCCTTTCATAATCTCTTAATTTAATTCATAAATGTATTCCCAAAAATAGCTTTTTTTTGTTTACTTTCGGGTAATGGAAGTAAGGTCAAACAGAATTGGTGATATTCGGAATCACTACCTGCGAAAGCTAATAAAAGTTTATACAGAAAAAGAGGCAGATTCTTTACTTTTTTTAGTGCTTATGGAGTATACCGGACTGTCGAAAGCAGAACTATTGCTTAACCATCAACAAGCAGTTAGTGAATCACAATTGTTAAAAATCCACTTCTCAGTAAAAGAGCTGCTCCTTGAAAAACCAGTCCAGTATGTTTTAGGGAAAACAGAATTTTACGGGCTTCCATTTATTGTGAATACAAAGGTGTTAATTCCACGACCTGAAACAGAAGAGTTGGTTGAAAAGGTTATTCAGGAAATGAAGGGCATGGATTCCTGTAAAATTATTGATATTGGAACCGGTTCTGGATGTATTGCCATTTCCTTAAAGAAAAATCTGAACACATCACTTGTCACTGCCATAGATGTGTCGGAGTTTGCCCTTGAAGTTGCATCAGTAAATGCTGAAGAAAATGATGTGGAGATCGATTTTAAACGAATGGATATCCTGGATTCTGAATCCTGGAAATTTGAGAATAAATTTGATCTTATCGTCTCCAATCCGCCTTATGTCAGGGAATCTGAAAAACAGATGATGAAAAAGAATGTACTGGATTTTGAACCTGATCATGCACTTTTTGTGAAGGATGATGACCCATTTGTCTTTTATGGCCATATCCTCAAATTTGCCCAAAAGTATTTACGTCCGGGAGGTACTATTTTTTGCGAGTTCAATCAGTATCTTTCTGATGAAATGTACAGCCTGTTTACCGGATCAGGATATTTAGATGTGGAACTATTCAAAGATTTCCGTGGAAATTTCAGGTTTATTAAATGTACCAGGGAAGCATGAACTTCAGAGTATTTATTATGCAAGGGAATTCGGCCTTGTGTAAATAATTTAATCTCCTAAAATTCAAAAAGGAATTCTAAAATCTTTAATGTCGATTTATATATATCGGTAATCTTACTCTCCCTTGGACCTGCAATATTCAGATCGTGAATGTTGTTATTATTGATCCAAGATTGAAAATCCTTACTTTGAATCGGAAAATCGTCGGAATGGATCATTAATGGTTTGTTTAAGTCATTACATAATCTTAAAGTCAATTCCGTACCGGGATCCATTGATTTGGAATAAATTATCAAAGTCCCGTCGCTATCCAAAATGTTTTTTCTCGTTCGGTCAGCATAATCCGAAGAATCGGTTTCCTTTAACGGGTAATGGGCAGGAATGGTCCCATCTTCAGCGAACCTTCCTTTCGGACACCATCCTCCGCAAGGAATTCCGTTGTCAAGGGCGAAATCAAGTGCAGCTCTGTCAACTCCGGTCTGACCACCAGAAATGATCATTATGTTTTTATGGATCGGCATTTATGGACATAAAAATAGCGAAAATGCATTTCGCTGCATTTTCGCTAGTTGTGAAATATGAAGAAAATGATTTATCTGTTTTGTGGCTGGATGATCACAATTGATTCCTGATCTTCCTTATGCTCAGGTGATATCAGCTGTTGATGAGTTCTGTCAAGTAAAAATGAGTTTGGATGATCTTCCAGGTCAATGATCCAATAAAAATCCTGTTCCTTATCTTTTACCACACAATAAAAATCGGGAAGATGTTTGCTGAGTTTATTTAAATTTTCAAATGCCATGTCATTATTTTCTAAACATTGATACATTAATTGTGCTTACCAATGGTCAAAAACTATGCAATTGCGTAAGAGTCACAAGATCAGCACTTAAAAAAATATCGAATTTCCCAAATTTGGAAAATAATGAATAAATAGGGAAAGTTTCTGCCTAAAAGAAACACAAAACCTATTGCATTTTTGCATAACTTGAGAGCAAATAGTCTTCCTACGGACGATGATTTTGCATGGATCCGCTATACCAAAATAGGCGATAATGATTGCCCTTAATTTTACCCCTTGAACCTGTTTACATTTTTATTAATTTTGCACCCTCAATTTTTTAAGTTTATGTTTGAAGGTTTATCGGAAAAACTGGAGCGATCGTTTAAGGTTCTTAAAGGCCACGGTCACATCACAGAAGTTAATGTTGCAGAAACATTAAAAGAAGTCAGAAGGGCATTGCTTGATGCGGATGTCAGTTTTAAAATTGCAAAGCAGTTTACCGAAACGGTAAAGGAAAAGGCACTGGGTGAAAAAATACTTTCCTCAGTATCTCCTGGTCAGGTAATGGTGAAAATTGTCCATGATGAACTGGCAGGGTTAATGGGCTCTGAGTCGGCTGAAATAAATATTAAAGGAAGCCCGGCAATAATTCTAATTGCAGGACTTCAGGGTTCAGGTAAAACTACCTTTTCGGCTAAGCTGGCCAATTTTCTTAAAACCAAAAGGGGAAAGAATCCTCTGTTGGTTGCCGGTGACGTTTACCGTCCTGCTGCGATCGATCAATTAAAAGTACTGGGTGAACAGGTCGGAGTTAAGGTATACACCGAGGAAGGAAGCAAAGAACCCGTAAAAATTGCAAAAAACGCCGTCTCACATGCGAAAGAATTTGGCCATAACCTTGTAATCATTGATACCGCTGGTCGATTGGCGATTGATGAGGAGATGATGAATGAGATCGCCTCCATCAAAAAATCGGTGAATCCCCAGGAAACATTGTTTGTTGTTGATTCCATGACAGGTCAGGATGCAGTCAACACTGCCAAAGCTTTCAACAAAAGATTGAACTATGAGGGTGTGGTTCTTACCAAGCTGGATGGTGATACAAGAGGTGGTGCAGCATTAACCATTAAGTCTGTTGTTGAAAAGCCAATTAAATTTGTTGGGATAGGTGAAAAGATGGATGCCATTGATGTTTTCCATCCAAGCCGTATGGCTGACAGGATACTGGGCATGGGTGATATTGTTTCTCTGGTTGAAAAAGCCCAGGAACAATTTGATGCAGAGGAAGCCCGAAAGATCCAGAAAAAGATTGCCAAAAACCAGTTTAACTTTGATGATTTCCTCAACCAGATCAAACAGATCAAAAAAATGGGGAACGTTAAGGATTTAATGGGAATGATTCCCGGAGTTGGAAAGGCAATTAAGAATATGGATATTGATGATGATGCCTTTAAAGGAATTGAAGCCATTATTTATTCCATGACTCCCGATGAACGTGAAAATCCAAAAGTTCTGAACGGAAGCAGAAGACGAAGGATCGCAATTGGAAGTGGAACCGATATCCAGGAAGTAAACCAGTTAATCAAACAATTTGGTGAAACCCAGAAGATGATGAAGATGATGTCGGGTGGCAAAGGCAAAAACCTCATGCGTGCCATGTCGAACATGAACCGCCCACCGGGAAGGTAACGTGGATTTAAATTTTGAAAGTTGAGCGAAGCGAAATCCCGCCAATGAGGGATTGAATATTGAATATTGATTATTGAATCATGTCGTCATAAAAAAATCGAATCCAATGAAACTAATTGACGGAAAAGAAACAGCAAAAGCCATAAAGTTGGAGATTGCTACTGAAGTCGCTGCTATGATTGACGACGGTCAGGATGGCCCTCATCTTGCAGCTGTACTAGTTGGTGATGATCCTGCAAGTCAAACATATGTGAATGGTAAAGAGAAAGCATGTAGGGAAGTTGGGATAATGTCTTCCATCTACAGGTTGGATGCAGATGCAACTGAAGAAGAAGTGATGGATGTTGTCAATTATTTAAATGACGATGACCAGATCAATGGATTTATTGTTCAGCTTCCATTGCCTGACCATATTGATGAAAACAAAATACTTCAGGCCATCAATCCTGAGAAAGATGTGGATGGTTTTCATCCTGTAAATGTCGGACGCATGGCACTGGGGCTCCCGGCTTACATTTCGGCAACTCCTTTTGGTATTATGCAATTGCTTGAACGCTACGATATTGAAACAAAAGGGAGAAGGATTGTAGTGCTTGGAAGGAGCAATATCGTTGGATCTCCTGTAAGTATTTTACTCTCAAGGAAAACAACTCCAGGAGATGCAACAGTAACTTTATGCCATAGCAGAACCAAGAACCTGAAACAGATCTGTAAAAGTGCCGATATCCTGATAGTTGCCATGGGTAAAAAACATTTCGTTACTGAAGACATGGTGAAAAAAGATGCTGTTGTAATTGATGTAGGAATTCATCGCATACCTTCCGACAAAACAAAATCAGGATTCAGACTGGTCGGTGATGTGGATTTTGATAATGTTTCCAAAAAAACATCTTTTATAACCCCGGTTCCTGGAGGAGTTGGTCCCATGACAATTGTCAGCCTGTTGATGAATACCTTAAAAGCTTATAAAAAAGAGGTTTACAAATAATAACCTTGAATTCATATATTGTCCCTCTAAAAAATTTCAAAATGAAGTCCAATCTTCTTAGTTCCGTTGTGATATTCTGGATGTCTGTTATGCTCATGACCAATCTTCAAGTTTTTGGCCAAACAGGGGAAAAAACGATCATTCAATACCCTGGTAAACTCAAAGAATATTGCCCGGTTCATAAAAAGGTTAATGAAACATCCGGCCTGATCTTTTTTAATAATCATCTATGGACATTCAATGACAGCGGAGGAAAACCTGAATTGTACAGGATCAATAAGAAAACCGGGAAAGTTGATCAAAAAATAGTTGTGAACAATGGCGTAAATAAGGATTGGGAAAGCATTGCACAGGATGAGCAATTTATTTTTGTCGGTAATTTTGGGAACAACCTTGGGAATAGGAAAGATCTGAAGATTTATAAAATTCCTAAAGATAAAATCACCGATAAGAAAAAAATTAAAATTAATGCAGGTATAATCGGTTTCAGCTATGACGACCAGCAAAGCTACGAAGTTAAAAACCGCAGCAATAATTATGACTGTGAGTCTTTAATTGTTTTCGAAAGTTCTTTAATAGTATTCACCAAGAATTGGGAAGATGGGAGAACAAGAATGTATAAGATCCCGAAAGAACCAGGCGATTATAAACTTAATCCTTTAAGTTCATACGATGTGGGAGGGCTTGTTACAGGTGCGGAATACAATCCTTCAACAAAAGAACTGGTAATGATCGGATACAAAAACTATGTTCCTTTTGTTTACCTGTTTGAAAATTTTGATGGACTCACTTTAAATTCCGAAGATATATACAAAATTGACCTGGTTGGGATGAAGAACTCACAAACGGAGGGAATTTGCTGGTTAGATGACGAAATACTTATCATTTCCACCGAAAGAACACGCTATTTCAAACAGGCTGCATTTATGCTAGACATTGAAGAGGCATTTAAACTGGCCAGGATTGAATTCGATTGATCAGTGAGCAATCTTGAATTATTACAGAAAGGCTTTGCTCTCCCGCTGATGGAAGATTTTTATACCATCCAGGGAGAAGGATTCCACACAGGAAAACCGGCGTATTTTGCCCGCATCGGAGGATGTGATGTTGGGTGTAGCTGGTGTGATGTAAAAGAATCCTGGAATGCCGATCTGTGGCCATTGACTAAGACTGATGAAATCGTTGCACGAATTAGTTCCTGTACCTGTAAGTCTGTGGTGGTTACCGGGGGTGAGCCTTTATTGTATAATCTCGATTACCTTTGTTCAGAGCTAAAAAAACAGGCTTTTCAGACGTTCCTTGAAACTTCAGGATCAAGGCCATTATCGGGCCAATGGGATTGGATATGCCTCTCACCAAAAAAATTCAGCCCTCCACTTGAAGAAATCTACAACAAAGCAGACGAATATAAAGTTATTATACAGTCGAAGGGAGATTTTGACTGGGCAGAAAAGAACTTACACCGGCTGAAAGAAGGTTGTATGCTTTATTTACAGCCGGAGTGGAGTAAAGCCGAGCAAATAATGGATAGTATTGTCGACTTCGTAAAGGATAACCCAAAATGGAATATTTCGTTACAAAGTCATAAATACATGAGAATACCCTGATGAATCCATGCGTATATGAAGTTTTACAAATACTTTAGTTTTACCCTTGTTATCATCCTGGTGAACATTAGTTTATCAACTTTTCCACAGGAACTGGCAACCCTTTCAAAAAAGGCTAAAAAGGCGTTTGAAAATGCTGAACGGTCATACAGGATGCAGGAATATACAAAGGCCCTGGTTGGCTTTAAGGATGCCATAAATCATGATCCGAATTTTTTCGAAGCCTGGATCATGTTGGGTGAAGTATACCAGGAGATGCACCTGGACAGCAACTCTGTGGATGCATATAGAAAAGCTGTTAGCATAAATGACCGGGCCTATCCATCCGCTTTTTTTATCCTTGCGAATATTGAGATCAAAAACGGTTGGTACAAAGAAGCTCAGGAACATTATACCATATACCTGAATTTTAAGAATATCTCTTTAAAGAATAAAAAGAAATCTGAAAAAAACCTTAGAAATTGTGAGTTTGCTTTGGATGCCATTCAACACCCGGTTCCATTCAAACCTGTAAACCTTGGCAGTGCTGTAAATTCTGAACTAAATGAATATTTTCCATGCCTCACAGCTGATAACAAGAATTTATTATTTACCCGATTATTAAAAGACAAGAATTCTTTTACCGGTAGACAGGAGGATTTTTATGTCAGCGTTAACAAGGACGGAAACTGGGAACAAGCGAAAAATGTTGGCTTGCCCATCAATACATATTATAATGAAGGTGCTCCTACGCTTTCTGCGGATGGGATTACCCTCATTTTTACTGCATGTGAAAGTGTTAATGGTTACGGTGCAGGGCGAAAGGGATTCGGAAGATGTGATCTGTTCATTTCCCAATTGAATGGATTGAAATGGACAACACCTGAAAATGTTGGTACACCAGTCAATTCTGGTAACTGGGAATCTCAACCCTGTCTGTCGGCGGACGGCAGATCGCTCTATTTTGTTAGCAACCGGAATAACGACTACGATATTTGGGTAACAACAAAAGATGAAAATGGCGATTGGCAATTACCAGAAATGTTAAACGGAAACATCAACACAAGCGGATACGAGGGTTCTGTTTTTCTTCATCCTGATAATCAAACCCTCTACTTTTCATCAGATGGCCACACCGGTATGGGTGGAATGGATATTTTTTATTCGAGGCGTGATAGTACAGGTGATTGGGGAGTGCCTGTTAATTTAGGCTATCCCATAAATACCCATAAAGATGAAAACAGTATTTTGATCGGTGCTGATGGAGAACTGGCCATGTTTGCTTCTGACAGGGAAACAGGGTATGGCGGGCTGGATCTTTACCAGTTCGAACTCTATGAAGAGGCCAGGCCACAATACGTTACTTACATGAAAGGAAAGGTGTTTGACTCAGAATCCAGCAGCAAATTGAAAGCCAGTTTTGAACTGACCGACCTGGAAACCGGAGATGTTGTATATCGCTCATATTCAAATGCCGGTACAGGTGAATTCCTGGTTTGCCTTCCTACTAATCGCGACTATGCACTTAATGTATCAAAGCAAGGGTATTTATTCTTCTCTGAAAATTTCAGCCTCTCAGGAATAAGCAGCAATACAGATCCTTTTATCAAAGATATTCCCCTTAAAAAGATAAAAGTTGGAGAGAAGGTTGTTCTGAAGAATATCTTTTTTGAAACAGATAAATACGAACTCAAAGAAGCTTCAAAGATTGAGCTGTTCTCCCTCATTGAATTGTTAAAAAAGAATCCCGGAAACAAAATTGAGATTAGTGGACATACTGATAACATCGGTACTACCGAATACAACCTCGAATTAAGTTTTAACCGGGCAAAAGCCGTAAATGATTTTCTGGTTGGAAATGGTATCGAGCAGGCAAGGTTGATTTTTAAAGGATACGGTGAAAAACAACCCATCGATACAAATGAAACTGAGGTAGGTAGGGCCAATAACCGCAGAACCGAATTTATGGTTGTGGAATAGGTTAATTCTGTTTTAATATCATTTTCTATTATTTCTGCTTTAATTTACCATTCTATCTTAATAAGTAATATAATCAGCACAATATCCGATTAATTATTAAAAGGGATTCTGATTCTTCGCTTCATTTCAATTAACTACCAATGATCACATTGCTGAAGTCCTTTTTAAAAGCATTGGTTCACAATGAGACCTCGAACCCCGCCAACGAGCATTTAAAATAGAGTGACCTCTTTGTGATTTCTTAGTGCCATAGAGCCTTCGTGGCAAGAAAAAAACAAAAATTTGCCACAAAGACACGAAATCACGAAGTTTCACTAAACCAATCAATTAGCATCTGGTGCCATTAGCAGCCTATCGGAGTGTTGGTGGGACAAACCCGGCCTACCTTCGACAGTCTCAGGCAGACCAAGTGCATTATTCATAAACAACAAACATGTTTTAGTTAAATGGTCATCCTCCCACTCCTGCTATCAAGAACCTGAAAAGATTGTCATTCAGGACCGCCAGGCGTCTGAGAACAATCTATATCTTTTTTATCAGACAGAAATAAATTCATATGAATATTTCGTAAAATTGACCGCGAACAAATTCCCTATCTTCTTATATTTGCCCTTTCATTTTAAAAATCTAACTTTCATGAAACGGATTCTGATTTCAATTTTTACATTATTTATCATTTTTAATAGTGCAAGGTCTGATGAAGGCATGTGGATCCCAATGTTTCTCAATGATCTGAATGAGACTGAAATGCAAGCCATGGGAATGAATATTACAGCGGAGGATATTTATAGCATTAACCAGTCGAGCCTGAAAGATGCCATTATGATCTTTGGTGGTGGATGTACTGCCGAATTAATCTCCGAACAAGGACTGATCCTTACAAATCACCACTGTGGATTTGGCCGAATACAACAACATTCTTCGGTTGAGAACGATTACCTGTCTGACGGTTTCTGGGCCATGGATAAATCTGAAGAATTATCAAATCCCGGCCTTTCTGTTACCTTTCTGGTTAGGATGGATGAAGTTACTGAGAAGGTTTTGGATGGCGTTAAAGATGATATGACCGAATATGAAAGGGAAGATATTATTAAGAAGAACCTTGAAGCGATTAAAGAAGAAGCCATTGGCGAATCGCATTACCAGGCCCTGGTAAAGCCATTTTTCCAGGGTAACCGTTATTTCCTGTTTGTAAATGAGATATTTAAAGATGTAAGATTGGTTGGTGCCCCGCCATCCAACATTGGTAAATTTGGTGGCGATACGGATAATTGGGTTTGGCCCAGGCATACAGGTGACTTTTCGTTGTTCAGGATCTATGCTGACAAAGACAATAAGCCTGCAGAATATTCTGAAGACAATGTTCCATATAAACCTAAAAAACATCTCAACATATCATTAAAAGGAGTAAAAGAAGGAGATTTTACTTTCGTATTTGGCTATCCTGGAAGTACACAGGAATACATTCCATCATGGGCAATTGATATGCAGGTAAATACCATAAACCCGGTACGAATAGGAATCAGGGATAAACGAATTGCAATTTTTAACCAGTTTATGAACAGTGATCCTGAGATCAGGATACAATATGCAGCCAAACATGCCGGAATCTCCAATGGTTGGAAAAAATGGATCGGAGAGAACCGGGGAATTAAAAGGTTAAAAACAATTGACAAAAAGAAACAGTTCGAAGCGGAATTTACCAACTGGGTGAATTCATCTGAATCATTAAAAGAAAAATATGGTGGGTTGTTGCCTGAATTTGAATCAACCTATAAAAAGATTGCCGATATTCAATACAATTCTACCTATATACGAGAAACTGCATATGGATTGGAATTGGTCAGGTATGCTTCCGGTTTCCGAAAACTGGTAGAGATGTCGAAGAACAGGGAGGACAAATTTATTATTGAAGCACAGTTGATGAAGCACAAAAGCGGACTTGATAAATATTTCAAAGACTACCAGGCGAAAATCGATAAGAAGGTGTTTGAAAGTGTTTTGATGGAATTCTTCAACAACGTGGAACGCTCAAAGATCCCGGAGCAACTCACAACGATGCATGCAAAATATAAAGGAGATTTTGGTGCCATGGCTGAGGCCGTATTCAGTAAATCCATATTTGTTTCAAAAGATAAAATGGCAAGCTTCCTTGATGGTTATAAGGCCGGACACTGGAAGAAGATAACAAAAGATCCTGCCTATCAATTAGGCAATGGATTTTGGGATACGTATTACAGAGATTATGTTCCAGCATTACGAGTGAATAACAGCCGTATCGACAGCCTTATGCGTCATTACATGAAGGCCCAGATGGAAATGCAACCCATGAAGAAGTTTTACCCTGACGCAAATTTTACCCTTCGTGTAGCTTATGGAAATGTGAGTGGATTTAGTCCGGATGATGCAAAAAATTACAATTATTTTACCACCCTGGATGGTATTATGGAAAAGGAAAATCCTGAAATATATGATTATGTGGTGGAGGATAAACTAAAAGAATTGTATAAGAACAAAGAGTATGACAGGTACGGCGACGAAGACGGTAGCATGCACGTTTGTTTTATTGCCACCAACCACACTACCGGAGGAAACTCCGGAAGTCCGGTGCTTGATGCAGATGGAAATCTTATCGGTCTGAATTTCGACCGTTGCTGGGAGAGTACCATGAGCGATCTGGTATTTGATTTAGAACAATGCCGGAACATTGCACTGGATATCCGTTACTGCCTGTTTATCGTTGATAAATTTGCCGGAGCGCAACATTTGATTGAAGAGATGACGATATTGGAATAGTCACGAAAACTTTAAACTAATATTTCATCATTTATGCATTCACGCATTCAAGCATTAATAATATGATCAAAATTTACCACAATCCCCGTTGCAAAAAATCCAGGGCAGGTTTACAATACCTCGAAGGCAAAGGTGTTGAGTTTGAACTGGTAGAGTACTTAAAGGAAAACCTTACTGAAGCCGAACTCAAAGATATTATGATGAAATTAAATACCAGCCCGTTTGAGATGGTCCGTACTCAGGAAGAAATTTACAAAAAGCAATTAAAAGGGAAAGAGTTTACCGATGAGGAATGGATCAAGATTATGGTTGAAAATCCTAAACTGATCAAAAGGCCGATAGTAGAGAAAGATTACAAGGCAGTATGGGCTGATCCTCCTGAAGAAATGGACAGACTGTTTTAATTAACCGGGAGAGGTTGATTTATATTGAAGAAATCTTTTTAACCGCAATGTTCGCAAAGAAGTCACAAAGATCACAAAGTTTAATTTCAAAATTGAAATCTTTGAGATCATAAAAATACCTTAGCGTTCATTGCGGTTAGTTGATTATATATCCTTTTCCATAAATAAAAAATATAGAAATGACTTACAGAATAGAAAAAGACACCATGGGAAATGTTGAGGTTCCGGCCGATAAATACTGGGGAGCTCAAACACAACGTTCGAAAATGAATTTTCCCATTGGGGACGAAGGTTCAATGCCACAGGAGATCATCATGGCTTTTGCCTATTTAAAAAAAGCTGCTGCACTAACGAACAATGAACTGGGGGTACTTTCAGATGACAAAGCAAAATTGATCGCTCAGGTTTGTGATGAGATCCATGAAGGCAAACTGGAAGGGAACTTCCCTTTGGTTATCTGGCAAACAGGATCGGGCACCCAATCGAATATGAACATGAACGAGGTAATTGCAAATCGTGCGCATGTGAACAACGGAGATAAACTGGGAGATGGAAAAAGGACCATTCACCCCAACGATGATGTAAATAAATCTCAGTCATCCAACGATACTTTCCCTACAGCCATGCATATTGCGGCTTACAAGATGATCGTGGAGGTCACGATTCCCGGAGTTGAAAAATTGAGAAACACGCTGGCCAAGAAAGCCATTGATTTCAAAGACATTGTAAAAACAGGCCGGACTCACCTCATGGATGCTACTCCTTTAACATTAGGCCAGGAGTTTGGTGGTTATGTCTCACAGCTCGATCATGGACTAAAAGCATTAAAAGCAACACTTGATCACCTAAAGGAACTTGCGCTGGGAGGAACAGCAGTTGGAACCGGCATTAATACACCTCCGGGTTATGCTGAAAAAGTAGCTGGTAAAATCGCTGAGCTCACCGGATACCCATTTATTACTGCAGAAAATAAATTTGAAGCTCTCAGTGCACATGATGCTATTGTTGAAGCATCGGGTGCATTAAAAACAATTGCTGTGAGCCTGATGCATATCGCTAATAATACAAGGATGTTGGCATCAGGGCCACGTTGCGGTATTGGTGAAATCCAGTTGCCTGCCAATGAACCAGGATCGTCCATCATGCCCGGTAAAGTGAATCCAACTCAGAACGAAGCACTGAGTATGGTTTGTGCCCAGGTTATTGGTAACGATGCAGCCATTACCGCCGGTGGAATGCAAGGACATTTCCAGTTGAATGTATTTAAACCGGTTATGATCTACAACCTTCTTCAGGCCGGGCGATTGATTGGTGATGCATGTGTCGCTTTCAATGATAACTGTGCTATCGGAATTGAACCCAATTTGTCCTTCATTCAGAAAAACCTCGAAAACTCACTCATGCTGGTTACTGCTCTGAATACACATATCGGGTATGAAAAGGCAGCAGAGATTGCAAAAAAAGCCCATAAGGAAGGATCAACCTTAAGAGAATCAGCACTTGCTCTTGGTTACCTGACTGATGAAGAATTTACAAAGTGGGTGGATCCAAAAAAGATGATCTAAGTTGAAACCGCCTAGCGGTTCAAAACCGCTTGGCGGATATAACTCAAAACCCGGAACTACTATTCAAACATAACTTTATTAATGTAAAAAACGATTCGCTTGTTGTTATCAACCAGCGAATTGTTTCTTATGGTCTGGAAACCATAGGCCAGGAAATAGTTCTTATACCAGTGAACCATATTGCTTTTACTGTCTGTCATAATTTTATCGTTCCCGTACATTGCATCCAGGGGATAACTCTCTACCCCTTCTATGGTTTCGGGTCCGTCGATGATCTTTGCACTAATTTTTCCCTGACGGTTGTAGGCTAAAACCATTTCATCCCCGGAGAAGAGGACGTTTATTCTTTTTTTCAGGTCAAAGGTCAGGATGTTGAAGATCTCCATACCGTTGTCCCAGAGTTTTGTTCCCTCATGATCATAACAGGATACAAATGCATTAAAATACTGGTAGCCGTCGAAAACAGAATGGCTTACCGGTATTGCCCTTCCATAATAATCGTAGTAAGTGTTTGAAACGGTCCGGTATTGCTCATAAAAAGCTTCTCCTACGAAATAAAATAGACTGTCACGTTCGATGATGTCATGCAGCAAAAGATCATAAGTCACAGCATATTTGTCTTTGTTTTCCTCTTTTTTCTCAGCCTTCTTTTTTGCCAGCTGATACTCCCTGCCTCTTAAATAACCTGTCATGTTTTCCAGGTCAAGGAAACTTTGATAACTGATCACCAGGTTGTTGGGGTCAGTTACATTCACCGTATAAAAACCTGATGATTCTTTTTTAAAATAATCCTTTGCATCAATATTGATGTTTTTAACAATTACGTAAGTCCCGAATACAAGTTTAGTATTGCCGCTGAGGGTTGTGATTTTCCCTGTATTGAATTTTTTCCCCTGTTCAGGAAAGATTTGCAGGCTGTTTCTCTCATTCCCATTAAAATCAAATTCTTTCAGCAACAGGTAATAATTTCCTTTTGATTCATGAACATTAAAAACAGAAAGGAATGAAGACCTGGAATCATCAACAGAAAAACTATCAAAGCGAGCCTTTTTATCGGTTATCTCAAAAAAGGATTTGGTTTCTTTGGTTGACATATTAAAACCATAAATACCTGTGAAATTCTTATCGGTATTTAATCCGATAATAACCATATTTCCAGAGACTTTAAAATCGACAAATGAAGTACTCTCAGGTACTATACCGCTGAATAATTCATAGATTCCGGTGTTCATATCAATTTTTAGTACCTGAAAATTATAACGTTCCGATTTTCGTTTTTCGGGATCGTGAAAGAAACAATAGAGATAATTTTCGTCTATTTCATGGTCAGCATAATTCATGTTCTCATAAACCGGGATGTTCTTTTTCCAGGTTTCCTGAAACAGCTTATTATAAAACACATAGATCCAGAACTTGTAGTTTTCTTCACTCACTGTTGTTTTATAGCAGAGTGCTGCACCGGTTTCTCCACAAGGGATTACCCGGTATTTCGCATCATCGGATTTAACATTGATCTCAATCCGCAGGGCAGGATCATTCTGACTTGAAAGAGTTCCGAAAGTGAGAAGAACAACGAATGTAAAAAGAAAGTATTTGTATATGCTGGATTTCAAACTATATGTTTTAATTGATTTAGAAACAAAAATACGTATTGCTAATTAATAACGAAAATGAATCATAATTATTTGGGGTGCTTTTTGTCAATGTGAAGGTTGTTTTTTTTTGGCGGCAGCCAGGCTTTCCGTTAAATCCGGCTCATAATAACTGTATTTTTGTAGGCAGACCGGGGGCTTCCTCCGTCAGCCCCGGTCTGCTAACAAAAATATCAGCCCTTATTTCGCCGGGGTACCACTTCAATCCTTGCCGCGGGCACAACCGTTGAGGAACCATCCTGTATATAGTATTGATTGTGTTTGTCTGGTACATACCGCTAAAACAATATTCAAAGGTTGGTAGCTATCTGTTTTTTTTACCAATTCTATGCGAGTTGGCAATGGTGCTCTCACCATTTATTGGGCCAGCCACGAAATCCAAATGGAAATGGACAAAAAAAACAGCGCTGATTCTCTATTCAGCGCTGTTTTTATCTATTAGCAAGTTTCAGAATAGAAGGTGATCGAAGCTATCTCACAATAACCTTTTGTGTAGTGCTTGCTCCGTTTTCAGTATTAATAAAGCGAATAAAATAAATACCCTCTTCAACTCCTGTCAGATTTATTTCTTCCTGCAAATTATTAAGTTCAGCACGCTTGACAGTATATCCGGTCAAAGACAATACAGAATACTCATCGAAGTTCATCTTTTCCTGACTTATGTGTAACATTCCATTTGTCGGGTTTGGAGAAACCGAAACCTGATGATCAATTGCAATTGAATTACCTATACCAAGTACTTCTTCACCTGTGATCAAAATATTATCTACTTCCCAGGTGGCTGAACCTGAAGAGGTACAGGTAAACAGAAAGGCTACATAAGCTGATGAACCCGTAAAATCAGCAAGATTAACTGATCCGCTTGAAATCCATGCAAAGTCACCGCTTGATGGAGTAAACGGAACAGAGGTCCAGTTTGCAGAATTAGGATCACCACCTCCATCGTAGTCGGTAGAAACCATTACTTCCATATCAGGCCCACTGTAGTTTTTAGCATTCATAAACTCCAGTTTGTTATTGATGTAGTTTTCAAAATCAAGTTCAGGAGAAATCAGCCAATCTTCATTTTGATCATATGTTGGAGGGCTGCCACCCATATATCCCGTCATGGTTGCACATGGTGTATAATCAGGGCCATAGGTATTGTCCCTGTCCCATTCATTTGAGCCCAGTACACTAACTCTTGTCCAGAGTCCCCAACCATCATTAAATGTTTCTTCTTCATGAGTGATCTGAACCACATTGGAAGTACTTGCGGATGATGTAGGAGCAGTTCCATCGTTCTTATAATTTATATCAGTTCCGGCATTGGTATAGGGATAAATGGAAAAGAAATACTCAGTAAACGGATCAAGCTCCTGTTCAAATAAGTACATTTCCTCACCGTAAGCCACATCAACTGCTGCTTCCCCATCACTCAGGTCGGAATCGATCTGAACAGTGATTCCATCCGTCGGTACAGGTAGTGTTGAAGTTAATCCGGCAAATACAATGTATCCGTCAGGTAACTGGTCACCGGCAGCCTCTGTCCATGTTGTTTTAATATTTAAACCAAGACTGAGTGCTGTAAAGTTCTCAGGATAATTTGTTGGTTCCGGTTCAATCACATATTCTTCCTCTCCGGTAATTTCAATGTCATCAACTTCCCAGGTAGCTGATTCTGAGTTCGTACAGCTAAACCTGAATGCAACATACACAGCATTTCCGTCAAAGGAGGATAAATCAATCTCGCCGCTGTTTGTCCAGTCAAAATCACCTGTTGACATTGAATACGACAGATCTGTCCATGTTGCAGAATAAGGATCTCCACCACCATCATAGTCGGTTGAAACCTTAAATTCCATATCGGGTCCTGAATAATTCATAGCATTATAAAATACGATCTGTTCGTTTTCATAATTATTAAAATTCATAGCAGGTGAAATCAACCAGTCATCATTTTCTTCGTAAGTTGGAGGACTTCCTCCCATATATCCTGTGGCTGAGGCACAAGGTGTATCACCAATACCCCAGGTGTTATCACGTTCCCATTGATTAACTCCGGTTACACTGACCCTTGTCCAGTCACCCCAGCTATCATCGAAATTCTCTTCTTCAATGGTTACAGCAACGGTATTTGATGTAGTTGCATTGGCTGTTGGTGCTGTTCCATCATTTTTATAATCAATATCGCTTCCACTGTTAGTATAAGAATAAATGGAGAAATAATAGGTTGTTGAAGGGGCAAATCCCTCAAAAGTAAATTCTCCAACTCCATAATCTACATTCATTGTGCCGGACCCATTGCTTAGATCAGGATCGTTGGCTATTGCAACTCCATCTTCAGGTATAGGTAATGTACTGTTTGTACTTGCAAATACAATGTAAGCTTCAGGTAATTGAGGTCCGAAAGCATCAGTCCATGATAATAATATGCTAGACCCCATTTCATCAGCACTGAAGTTCGTTGGATAATTACTCGGTTCAGGATTTACGACATCCGATTCGATTAATACATCATCAACTTCCCATATGGCGCTTGCAGAATTTGTTGAGGTATACAGAAATGCCACATACACATTATTCATGGCGTATGAGGTTAAATCAATCACTTCAGAGAAAGTCCATTCATAGTTTCCAGTTGATTGGGTATAATCCAGATTGGTCCATGTAGCGGTATTGGGATTACTTGTTCCATCATAATCGGTTGATATTTTAGCTTCCATAGCAGGCCCGTCATGTTGTGTTGCATTGTAAAATGAGAACTCTACGCTTTCATATCCACCAAGGTTTAGTTGCGGAGAAATAAGCCAGTCCTCATTTTCATTGTTTTGTGAATTGGCATAGCCGCTCATCTTAGCACAGGGTGTATTGTTGATTCCAAAATTGTTATCCCGTGTCCATTCTTCATCACCAATCACAGAGATCCGTATCCATCCGCCCCAGTCCTCATCGAAGTCCTCAAATTCAATGACTGGGGAATAGCCTGTAGTTGCTTCAGCAGTTGGGGAAGTACCGTCATTCTTATAATCGGTATTCACTCCAGTGTTGGTATATGAATAAATGGAGAAATAATAGGTCGTTGCAGGATCAAGATTTGTGAATGCAGTTTGTTGCATTCCATAATCAACGTTTATAGCTCCTGACCCATCACTTAAATCAGTATCATCATTCACAGGAATTCCATCAGCTGGAACCGGCAATGAGGCATCTGTCCCGGCAAATATAATATATGCACTTGGCAACTGATCACCTATAGCATCAGTCCATGATAATCCAATGTTGGTAGTTATAGCTCCTGCTGTGAAGTTAGTAGGATAGTTTGTTGGTTCCGGTTCAATGATGGCTTCTTCTTCACCGGTAATGGTAATATCATCTACTTCCCATGTTGCCGAAGCCGCATCTGTAGATGTAAACAGGAAAGCCACGTAAACTGCAGTTCCGCTGTATGCAGACAGATCGATATCACCACTGTTGGTCCAGTCAAAGTTGCCGGTTGACATCGTGTAGGTATGATTTGTCCATGTAGCCAGGTTAGGATCGCCACTACCTGAATAATCCGTTGAAACTTTAAATTCCATATCCGGGCCTGAGTAATTCATGGCATTGAAGAATACGATTTTTTCATTTTCATAATCATCAAAGTTCATCGCTGGAGAGATCAACCAGTCTTCGTTATCAGCATATGTTGGTGGTGATCCGCCCATGTAACCTGTTGCCGAAGCACAAGGAGTATCACCAATTCCCCATGTGTTATCCCGCTCCCATTCGTTCGTGCCAACTACACTAATTCTGGTCCAGTTGCCCCAGTCTTCATCAAAGTTCTCTTCTTCAATGGTAACGGTAACTGTATTGGCCGTGGTAGCTTGAGCAGTTGGAGCAGTTCCATCATTTTTATAATCGATGTTAACACCTGAGTTTGTATACGGATAAATGGAAAAGTAATATGTAGCAGCAGGATCAAGTCCGGCAAAGGAAAATTCTTCCACACCATAACTTACATTAATAGCTCCCGAACCATCTGAAAGGTCTGTATCATCCGGAATGGGGGTGCCATCGGCTGGTACAGGTAAGGAAGCATTGATTCCTGCAAAAATGATGTAATCATCCGGTAGTTGAGTGCCTGTTGCGTCTGTCCATGAAAGTTGAATTGATGTTCCAGAAGCATCTGCAGTAAAGCCAGTTGGATAATTGGTCGGTTCAGGTTCGATTACGAATTCTTCTTCTCCGGAAATCGTAATATCATCCACCTCCCAAGTTGCCGAAGCATCATCTGTTGATGTAAATAAGAAGGCCACATAAACAGAACTTCCATTGTATGAGGATAAGCTAATTTCACCGGAATTGGTCCAGTCAAAATTACCGGTCGACATGGTAAAAGGAAGGTCATCCCATGTTGCCAGGTTTGGATCGCCACTACCACTGTAATCAGTGGAAACTTTAAATTCCATATCGTTACCGGTATAGTTCATTGCATTGAAGAAAACGATCTTTTCGTTATCGTAATCATCGAAATTCATAGCTGGGGAGATCAGCCAGTCTTCATTTTCGGCATATGTTGGAGGACTTCCGCCCATATATCCTGTAGCAGAAGCACATGGTGTGTCGCCAATTCCCCAGGTGTTATCTCTTTCCCATTCGTTGGTGCCGGTTACGTTAACTCTTGTCCAGTTGCCCCAGCTATCATCAAAGTTTTCTTCTTCAATGGTTACTTCAACCGTGTTAGATGTTTCTGCATTTGCAGTGGGTGCTGTTCCATCTGTTTTATAATCGATGAAAGATCCAGCGTTCGTATAAGGGTAAATTGAGAAATAATAGGTAGTGCCAGGTGTAAGACCAGAGAAAGAAGCCTGCTCTGTTCCATAAGCGACATTTATTACTGCTGATCCATCACTTAAGTCAGGATCATCAGTTACAGGCGTCCCATCTACTGGCGTCGGAAGAGAGGAAGAAATGCCACCATAAAGAACATAATTTTCAGGTAACTGGCTTCCAACTGCATCAATCCATGAAAGATTGATTGTGGTTCCGCTCGCACTAGCATCAAAGACAGTAGGATAATTAGAAGGTTCCGGAATAAGGACTGTAGATGTACTTGTTGTAGGAGCTGTACCATCGGTTTTGAAATCGATGTTGCTACCACTGTTTGTATATGAATAAATCGAAAAATAAAAAGTTGTTGCAGGATCCAGTCCATCGAAAATGAATTCTTCCAGTCCGAAATTCACGTTCATAGCTCCTGAGCCATCCGAAAGGTCAGGATCATTGGGTACCGGAACACCATCCACAGGAACAGGAAGGGAGGCATCTGTGCCGGCATAGACTATGTATGCATCAGGTAATTGTGCTCCGGTTGCATCAGTCCAGTTGAGTGTAATGTGTGTATTACCAGGTGTTGATGTAAAGCTTGTCGGATAGTTTGTTGGTTCCGGATCAATGGTTACATCTCCTTCTCCGGTAATGGTTATGTCATCTATCTCCCAGGTTTTAGAACCCGCTGTTGTTGACGTAAAATGAAAAGCTACATAAACAGCTGATCCTGCATACACAGAAAGGTCAATATCACCACTGTAGGTCCATGTCCATGAACCCGGTGACATGGTATATGAGACTGTTGTCCAGTTTGCAGAGTATGGATCGCCTCCGCCGTCATAATCTATTGAAATCTTTAATTCAAGGTCCGGCCCGTCATAATTTTGTGCATTATAAAAACCCAGAACTTCATTTTCATAATCATCCAGGTTTAATGCAGGAGAGATCAACCAGTCATCGTTGTCGTAAGGTTGCCCTTCGTAACCACTCATCGCAGCACAGGGGGTATTGTTAATACCGTAAGTGTTGTCCCTGTCCCAGACCTGATCACCAATAACTGATATGGTTGTCCAGTTTCCCCAGCTGGCATCGAAGTTTTCCGTTTCGATTACTTCAAAGTTTGCAGTTGTAGCATCTGCAGCAGGAGCAGTTCCGTCATTTTTAAAATCGATATTGGCCCCGTTGTTTGTGTAAGGATAAATAGTAAAATAATAAGTTGTATTTCCATCGAGGTTAAAAAATGATGCTGCCTCAGTACCGTAACCGACGTTTAAAGCTCCTGAACCATCAGAAAGATCTGTATCATCCATAACAGGTGTTCCATCAGCAGGAACAGGAAGTGAAGAACTGGTTCCCGCCATTATGATGTACGCATCCGGTAGCTGGGTTCCAATGGCATCTGTCCATGTGAGGTCGATGCTAAGTCCTGCAGCAGTAGCTGTAAAGTTTGTAGGGTAATTACTTGGTTCAGGGTCAATGGTAACGTCGCCGGTAAAGGTAAAATCATCATAAAATACGGATCCTCCGAAATTTCCGTCCTGGTTATAAACCCTGACTTCAAATTTAAATCCGTCAGCTCCTGCAGGTGCCGTTAGCACGGCGTTAAATTCCTGCCAGTTGGAGTTATCGCTGGAGTAGGTCGACGGCCTGAGAACATCGCCGTTATCCGGCAGGTTGGAACCACCGGAAGTCCAGTACGACCAGATCCTGGTCCTGGCTTCATCATCATTGTCGTAATACCAGTAACCGATAGTGTATTCTTCACCTTCCTGAATACCGGAAATGCTCTGGCGAAAGTCTTTGGTTGTTTGTTCCGAGGTATGGGCGGCTGAATAGCTGCCACCATGAACAGTCGTTGATTCCTGGGTGATGTTCTCAACAACGGTCCACCCATCGGGTACCCCTGCAGTCCATGCTTCAAGGTCGCCGTTTACAACCAGGTTTTGGGCGTTAATGATCCCGAACCCTAAAATAAGTGCTAATACTGTAAAATATGTCTTCATAATAATATTGATTTTTTTCGAAAAAGGCCTGTAAAATTAATAGTTTACCTGTGATGAACCTTGTTTTTTTATGAACAATTGGTTAATAAAATTAATGCGTGAATTTTGGAATGCTTAAATGCTTGAATGTTTTTGGCTGGGGGTTATGGAATGATGGAATAATTTATGGGAAAAAGGGACTTATTTATGCTTAATGGTATCATCATTAGATTTATTATATTGTCGGGCTTAACAGGCCTGCCTGCCGTTATATAAGCCATTGCAATGGCAGGCAGGCTTTACGCTAAATCCACCTTGTATAGCTTTTATTTGTGTAAGCCCCGGCAAACTAACAAAAATATAAAGCCCTCCCGTGGTGGGGTGCCACTACAATCCTCGCCCGGAGCGAGTGTCTTATAGCTTATTATGGCCAATTATTTCGATAACATTCTATAATGTATTTACTTGACTTCAGACTGAGTATTCACTCAACATTAATTGTAATGGATCTCGCCCCGGCAGGCCCGCCTGACTGACCCAGTCGGGCAGGGATAGGAGCGATAGCTGGCGGCATGGACTGTGGATGTTTTGCTGACGTAACTAGGCTGACAGAGGAAGACCCCATGACGGCATTGCAAAACACCACTGGCCAAACGGTACTAAAGTCCCGGAATTCCGGGATATAGCCGGCCTAAATACAATGACATAGAATTTTGGTGACTTTAAACAATTGCCTTATTTTGTTTGTATTCTCTTTCTTACTACCAAATAGCAATTAATAATCCCGGTCAAGCTTAAATATAGAAAACTCACTCTCCCTAACAGTGAAAGGTTTTTTATAAATGTTCCAGAGGTATACATAGTATTTTTTTGATCCCGAAGGAAGATCATGGATCAACGTTCCGTTTATGAAGGGTTTACCATCCTTTAACCATTCTCGCCGGAACCAGTCAAAAGGAATGTATTCGTAGCGGACAACCTGATCGTTTTCATCACGAATTTCTACAACAAGGCGTGCATGGAATGGCTTTTCGGGCGAAACAAGTCTGAACTTAAATCCGAAGTACAGGGATGATCCCACAAGAGAATCAATAGTTCCTTCTGCAATCCTATGATACTCACGCGCTGAGCCTTCAAGGTTTAGGGTATTATCGAAATAAATTACAGTACGCTGCAACTTGTTTTTCCTTTCAAGCAGAACTGCTCCGGTTTTTTCTTCAGTATCAATCTGATGGTAGTATTGTTCCCATAAATTAAACTCTTGCGGCATAACAATTTGAAAGTCACCATCCAATGCCGGATAACTGTTGTAGTGGATCAAACTTTGTTCGCCCTTTTTGGTGAAATTATACCAATTCCACTTTTGGACCCTTAACTGGTACCCCTGGACTGTAGGAGGAAAGTCTCCCTGTACCTGCCGGGTTTGCACAGTATCATAAAACCTTTCAGGGATGTTAAAATTAAATGAATCGATTTTTGAGTAGTCCAGATTCATGGAATATACAAAATGAACAGGCAGTAAAACAAAAGGGAGGAAAGGAAGAATCTGAAATCTTTTAAATTTATTGTTAAGCTGATCGGTCAGAAAGACCATACTCCCAAAAAAGAAAAATACAAATTGTATGGAGGTTCGTTCTTCGGGATATAAAATTCCAAATAAGTGGTGTTCCAGGAAAAATCCAATAAAATTGCCCATTAAAAAATAAAAGAATAATAATTTCGGATTCAGGATTTTTTTCAAAATGGATTCTTCACGTCTGTTGAATAAGAGGTTGATGAATGATACTGTCATCAAAACCAGGAACAGGATCACAAGAATATTCAACCAATTGGACCAAGTGCCAACCAACAGACTGGTCAGGTTTTTAACTGAAACCTCCCAGAATCCTTCCATACCTCCATAATCAAGCCGTCCGACCTCTTCCATATCGAAAAGATATTTTGCCACCAGTATAACCGGGATTAAACCAAGAAAAAAAAGAAGTATAATTCGGCTTACCAATATTCTGGCCTTCTGTCGGTTGACATAGAGATTATGCAAAAACAAAATAGCAATCAGAATAATATAGGAGTTTACCATAATAAGGATTGCCGATGTTGAAATCAGCATACAAACAAGAGCAATAACAACATGTTTAGTCTTGTTGGTCTTTAAGGCAAGTAATGTGAACCAGGTACTCCCGGCAATCAGTGACAATGCAATACCATATCCTCTCGAAAAGCTAAAAAAATCGATAAAGTTGTGGAAGGAAAGCATTAAAATAATGAAGACCAATCCTAACTTTTGAGACTTTAACTCTTGTGAGATTTTATATATAAAAAAGAAAAATACAGGGATAAACAAAAGGTTTGGAAAACGCTGTGCAATTGAAGAACTACCAAGAAGATGGTAACTGATATAAGTTAAAAGTGAATTAAGAAAGTGGTTGTTGGTCGACCATTCACAATGATAAGGAATAAATTTGCCCAGGTACACAAACCGGAAAAATGTGGCAATCTCATCATGCAGCAATGGAACATGGATAGCTCGGAGTGTCAGATACAATAACACTCCTAAAAACAGAAAGAGTAATAATGGTTTTTGAAACTTCATACTCAGTTGGCAATTGGCAATATGCAGTAAGCAAAAGAAGATTTGCCAATAGCCTACAGCTTACTGCCAACTACTATCGTTAATACAAACAGATGCCCGGGCATTGCCCCGGCAGTTATTTGCTATAGCAAAATCAGTTCCTGTCAATACAATTCAGATCCTCAAAAGCAACCTTCAAGCGCTCTATCATGCCCTGCTCTCCGGCTCTGAACCATTTTCTTGGATCGTAATATTTTTTGTTTGGTTTGTCGTCTCCGTCAGGATTACCGATTTGTCCCTGGAGGTAACCACGATTTTTTGCCTCATATTCGCGAACACCATCCCACGTTGCCCATTGGGTGTCGGTATCAATGTTCATTTTAATAACACCATACGAAATAGCTTCCCTGATCTCATCCTGACTGGAACCTGAACCACCATGGAAAACAAAACTAACAGGTTGATCTTCGGTGTTGTATTTTTCTTTGATGTAT
The DNA here is from genome assembly GCA_964421215.1 of uncultured Bacteroidales bacterium. Lineage (GTDB taxonomy): Bacteria > Bacteroidota > Bacteroidia > Bacteroidales > JAADJA01 > JAADJA01. The sequence continues at coordinate 42,834 of CAYQWA010000032.1, forward strand.
TCCTGTGAGTTTTTCAATATAACAGGAGATAATTTTACATTACCAGGCTTGTAAACACCATGCACATTTCCAAAGGCTGCAGCCACAGTGAATTTATCACTTACCTTGCTTAGTTCTTCATAAGCGTAAGCAACCTCTTCGGGCTGAGTGTATAATTTAGAACTGTCAATGTCTGTGTTATCAACACCATCTTCTTCACCGCCAGTTACACCGAGTTCAATTTCCAGTGTCATTCCTATTTTACTCATTCTTTCCAGGTACTGCACACAGGTGCCAATGTTGTCTTCAATGGGTTCTTCTGACAGGTCGAGCATATGTGAACTGAACAAAGGTTTGCCGTGTTCCTCGTAAAACTCTTCACCAGCATCCAGCAAACCGTCGATCCATGGCAATAATTTTCTTGCTGCATGATCTGTATGCAGAATTACAGGAACGCCATATATTTCGGCCAGGTGATGAACATGCATAGCACCACTGATCGCTCCTGCAATAGTAGCCTGTTCGTTTTCGTTTGAAAGGCCTTTGCCGGCATAAAATGAAGCTCCACCATTGGAAAACTGTATAATTACTGGAGAATTTACAAGCTTCGCTGCTTCAAGTACTCCATTGATTGAATTGGTTCCCACAACATTTACTGCAGGCAGTGCAAACTGGTTATCCTTGGCTACTTTCAAGACCTTTTGAAGGTCATCCCCGGCTACAACACCAGGTTTTACATGATCAAATATTTTGTTAGACATATTGTGTTTGTTAAGTGTTTTTTAATCTCTTAGTTTCGGAGCGCAAAAATAAGGAAATAGGATTTATGAAAATTAAATTTGTATTAAATTGTTTTACTACAGATTTATCAGGTTAACACAGATTACTTTTGGATTAATCTGTGGTTATCCGTGTAATCTGTGGTGAATTTAAGAATTTTGTTTACTTGTGCGAATTAAAACATATTTGTATTGGCAACGTTTTTAAAAGTAATTTTGTCAGTTTTATAGAACATATTCAGAAGTTATCATGAAGAAATTTTTACATATTCTTACCATATCCACCCTGGTGATCAGTGGTGCAATATTGTTTTCCTGGCTCGATAATTCGGACAGAAATTGCGAGACAACTTGCAGCAATTCCTATGAAAATCCTAAACTTCATCCTGGTGAATACATGTCACATCAAAGGATGTATCCCTATGATGAAATAAAACAGGAAGTGTATTTCGAAGCCATGGACCAGGCAAGGAAATTAAACGATCAATCCTCCAAATTTGATTATGAATGGGAGTTTGCAGGCCCAACCAACATTGGCGGAAGGATCACCGATATCGAATGCCATCCTGATTCACCGGAAACCATCTACCTGGGCGCTGCCTCAGGTGGGGTGTGGAAATCTGAAGACAACGGCAACAACTGGGATTATTCGTTTGAAGGAATCAACCTCATCTCCATTGGTGATATCGCCATTGATCCAAACAATGAAGACATTATTTATACCGGTACCGGCGAAGCCAATTCTTCAAGTTACAGCTTCAGAGGGGATGGATTATACAAGTCAATAGATGCTGGTGCAACATGGCAACATTCCGGCCTTGAAAATTCAGCATACATCGGAAGGATTATTGTGGATTACAATAACTCCAACCGTTTGTTTGTAGCCAGTTGTGGTAATTTGTTTACCCCAGATCCTGAACGCGGTGTATACCGTAGTATAAATGGTGGCTCAGATTGGGAGAAAATTTTGTTTGTTAATGATTCCACGTCTGCCATTGATATCATTCAGCATCCTGAAAACCCTGACATCCTTTATGCAGCCATGTGGGAAAGAATGCGAGGATTAAACTACCGTCATTCATTTGGGGATGGTTCCGGGATCTGGAAAACGACCGATGGGGGTGATAACTGGACGGAATTGACAAACGGATTAATAACAGGTTCAGATGCCGGAAGGATTGGGATCACCATTTCCAAATCCAATCCAGATGTTTTGTATGCGTTTTATGACCTTCCTTACTCTGAAGTGGCGGTATTTAGAACCAACAACGGTGGCGATAACTGGACCCAAACCAGTGACTGGGAATTACAGGGAATGAACAGTTCATTCGGATGGTATTTTGGCCAGGTTAGGGTTCATCCACAAGATGAGGATATGGCCTGGGTGATGGGCGTTTATATGTATAAAACGTCCAATGGTGGCGACAATTGGTCGGAAGGTACGAGTTGGGGCGTACACGTGGATCATCATGCTATGTATTTTGATGAGGAGAACAACAGGATACTGTTAGGGAATGATGGCGGATTGTATGAATCTTATAACAATGGGAACAGCTGGTCGAAGATCAACAACCTGCCCTTTACGCAGTTTTATGCACTGGACATTGATTACCAAAATCCTTCTCGGATTATCGGTGGCACACAGGATAACAATACAGTTATGACTCAGGGAAGTACAGATGACTGGTATGCAATACTTGGGGGTGATGGAATGTACTGTCTGATCGACTACTCAAATTCCAATGTGCTATATGCAGAGTACCAGTGGGGGAATTTGTTTAAATCTACCAATGGTGGAAATGATATGGACTATATTGGATGGCAATGGGAAGACGACAGGGTAAACTGGTCAGCTCCACTGGCCATGGATCCTGTAAACTCACAAAATCTTTATTTTGGAACTTATAGGGTATATAAATCCACGAATAGTGGAAATTCATGGTCCACAGTTAGTGGCGATTTAACCAAGGGTACTGATCAATATTTCCATACAATCACTACTATTGCAGTTTCACCTTTGAATCCTGATATTGTAATTGCAGGATCAGGGGATGGCCTCGTGCATATATCGGAAAACAGTGGTCTAAGCTGGGAAAACATCACGGATGGTTTACCCGACAGGTGGGTGACACGAGTTGCCGGCGATCCGTTTGATGAAAATACAATTTATGCAACCATTTCAGGATTCAGATGGGACGAACCTTTGGCCCATGTTTATAAATCTACAGATCTTGGACAGAGCTGGACCAGCATTTCAGGAAATCTCCCGGAAATTCCGGTAAATGATATTGTACTCGATCCTGAAAACCAGGGATATATTTATGTGGGAACAGATGCCGGAGTATATTTTACCAACGATGGAGGAAGTACCTGGGAAGGAATAAATGACGGCATCTACAGTGTTCCGGTTGTGGCAATGAAAATTCATAATCCCTCAAGGACGATGGTTATAGGAACTTATGGCGTTTCTATGTACCGCCTCAATCTTGATGATATGGTCACAGGAGTAGGAGAGAAGAAAGAAAAAGAATTTGACTTTACGGTTTACCCCAATCCGTTTAATAATTCCATTAATTTATCAGGACCGGTGGACCTGGTTGATGATTTTCGGTTATTCAATGCTAACGGTAAACACATCATATGGGCCGATAAAGTGAAACTCAATGATCTGCCTGATCTTCCAAAAGGGATCTATTATTTACACCTGCTTGGTTACGATGGGAAGACTGTTGCTGTTGAGAAAGTTGTAAAGCGATGACGTGGTTGGGCTTTTTGCACCTAGCTCTACGCTCTCAGCCCTAAGCTCCTAGCTCCATGCTTTCTGAAATTTCGTCCAAAAGGTGAGCAGGTAACATGCGGTACAAAATCCTATAAAGCATTCCAGAGCAACGAATACAATCAGAATTATCAGCAGAATATTGGAAAAGAGGGTGTATCCTATAACCTGACTTAAACCGATAATGCTTGTAAGTACAAGGCCTGTTCTCGAAGCAAAGACCTTCGGGCCTGCATTGATCATTTTTGGCTTTAGTCTAAGCTTCCTGGCCACAAAACGGCTGGTAGTGGCAATCATACTCGAACCCATCCTAAAAAAAACTTTGATAGCAAAATCAAGAATAAGGAAGAAAATTAGAGCTTTAAGCGGTGTTAACAGGATGGTTAACAGCACGACAAGAATAAAAAATGCGTTCACGCGAACTACGTTTTCATTCACTCGATTCTTTGAAACTGGGCAGATCAAATCCATACAGATTAAAATCCTTGTTTGACTGTATCATACGTAAAGAAAAAAAATCGGTTCCAAAAGCTTCTAAGAAGTTGGCTGGTTACTGGTTGCTGGTTATTGGTGCAGCTTCGAATTATGTACACTAATGGTTTGAACCTGTCCTTCCTTGAGGGGGGAAAGAGTAGGCATGTGGGTAGGGAAGGGGGGAGAATAATCACCAAATAAAATGGTGACAATAATCCCCCAATACATAATCTTTCATATTTTTGCACTTGATATTGCCGAATGACGATTTTGTAAATCGTAAATCTAAAATCGTCCTTCGTAAATCGCCATCATGGTCCCGTAGTTCAACTGGATAGAATACAAGATTCCGGTTCTTGCGATGGGGGTTCGAGTCCTCCCGGGATCACAAAAAGAGATCATTTGAGATTTTATCACGATGAAGCCGCTGTAAATAGCGGCTTTCTTTATTTTGTGAAGTTATTAGAATTCATAAATTTTCATATCTTTGTTTCACTTATGGTTCACCAAAGTAAAATGTTTCACTAAATTGAAGTTTTATGGATACCTATTCGTTCAAATATTATCTCAAAGACTTTAATCCTAATAAGCCAGATGAAAAAGATACAAAGTATAAAATATACGGTAGGTTGATCATAAACCGGAAAAAAGCGGAATTCTATACGAACTTTTCAATCTTATTAAAGGATTGGGATCCGGATAAAAACCTTCCCAAAAATAATTCAGTAATAAAAGAAGATCTTCTCGATTATGAGCAAAAGATATTAAACATCAGGAGGAATTTCATTGCTAAAGATATAAAACCAACAGCAAGTCAAATAATTAAGGCATTTAAAAACAACGAAAATGCTGATGACAGCACCAAGATAATTCCTTTCTTCAAAAAATGTATTAAGGATCTGAAAGAGGAGAGCCAGCTGACAAGAGGTACCATTTTACACTACAGCGGAACCTGCAAAAGTGTGGAGTCATTTTGTGAAACGATAAAAAAAACAAACATTGGCCTGGACGAAATCGATTACTCTTTCATTAAAAAATATGATACCTACTTAGTGAATAATTATAAAAATGAGGATGAAAAACCCATTGTCAGAAATACAGTTAACAAATACCACTCCCGCTTCCGCACTATTTTGAACATTGCCATTAAGGAAAACCTGATCAAATCCAATCCGTATCGCAGCTTTCCTTTAGTTAACACAAAATCAAACAGGAGCTTTCTCTCACCGGATGAACTTAAAAAGTTTGAAGAGGCTGACCTTGCCGGTAACTTAAGCCTAGAAAGAGTCCGGGATATATTTTTATTTTCATGCAATACTGGTTTGCGATTTTCGGATGCCATGAAATTGAAAATGGCTGACATTAAGAAAAACCAGGATAACAAATCCTATATTGAGATCCTTTCCACCAAAACAAAGGAACTGGTTTTGTTGCCCCTAACGAAAACAGCTGTCGACTTGATTGCAAAATATGAGGATTCCAATGACAGGATCGTCCAAAATTTCGTTCTACCCCAAATATCTAATCAAAAGTTTAACACATACATCAAAATCATAGCGAACATTGCCGGCATAGAGAAGAATATTACTCACCACGTTGCCCGCCATACTTTTGCTACTATTGCTCTAAATAAAGGCATACCGATTGAAGTTGTCCAAAAGCTACTGTCTCACACAGATATTAAAACTACACAGATCTATGCTAAACTTCTTACTGAAACGATGTTTAAGGAGATGGAGAAGATGGATTAGGTCCATTTGATTATATTTCTATTCTATTCCATCATAACACTATTGACGGTCAATAACAAAACCGCGGAAATAGCACTGCTGAAACCAAATTCAAAAATTATTGATAGGAAGCAATTTTATATATATTGTCGTTATTTCCTAATAATTATTTTACCTGTTTCAATTTGTTCACCAATTGAAATAATATAAATATATAATCCAGCATCTATCTTCCTAGTATCCCAGACAGTTTTTTCAGATTTTAGCGGCAACTGTGCAACTTCATGACCGAAAACATTGCTAATTTGAATTTTCCTTTTTTCATTAACTTCGAAATTCGAACTTTGAACTTCTAACTCAAACACCACATAATCAATAGCAGGATTCGGATACAATTCAAATCCAACATTATTAAGAATATTTGTTACCGTTGTTGTATCCTCCATCGTTATCTCAAATATCCAGTAGTCATTTTTCCAGCTATGTGGAGTACATAACACATCTCCTGATTCATCATTGGTTTCTCCTGCTATTATATAGTTATTTCCTACTTTTTTTAGTATTCCATTTTGCAAAGTTTCATTTTCCTCACCTCCAAAACATTGCTGCCATACCACATCACCACTCTCTGTAACTTTTACCATCCATATGTCGGAATCTGTTGGGAGTAATGAATGATTTCCTGATACATCCCCATTATTGGATTGAGTTGGTCCGATAACAATAAAATTACCTTCATCATCCTGTTCAAGATACTTTGGCCCTTCATGATAACCACCTCCCAGGCATTTTTGCCAGATTATATCCCCCCAGAAATCTAACTTAACCAACCAAATATCATCACCACCATGCCATCCCGAAATATTGCCATCATTTGAACCGGCATAACCTGCAAACATGTATCCTTCTTCAATCTCAATTAATTCCAAGGCGCCATCATATTCACTGCCCCCATAGCATTGTTGCCATTCAATATTACGTAATGAATCTAATTTGATTATTACAGCATCAGCCAGTCCATTGGTTTCACAGGTGAGGTTTCCTCCTCCAATAATTTCAGATGAACCTCCCACTAAGTATCCACCATCCGATGTTTCTATGATGGCTCCCGGAAAATCCATAGCAGTGTTTCCAATGGTAAAATCCCACTCGGTTTCACCCTCACTATTCAATTTGATCATCCAGATATCATAAAGGCCATAGTGGACAGATATATCACCATCAGATGATCCAGAGTATCCTATAGCAATAATACCATTATCAGATGTTAAGATACCATTTACAATATGATCTCCTGCATTTCCGCCAACAATCCTTTCCCAGATAATATTACCGGAACTGTCTATCTTTACAATCCAGAAATCCATTGTATTTGGATATGGATCATTGGTGATGTCCCCATCATTAGAATTTGATCCGCCAACTAAATAATAATATCCATTTGCACTTTCCAGAATATTAAAGAATCCATCTCCAGAAGAGCCTCCATATGTCTTTTCCCACAAGAGGTTACCTTGCATATCTGTTTGAACCAACCAGCCATCATCACCTCCATGATTAAATGAAACATCACCATCTGGTGACTTACTCACACCTATTATCAAATATATACTGTCTTTTTCAACAATATCAGTTGCATAATCATTTTCTGTTCCTCCAAAACATTGTTGCCAATCAATTTGCCATTCTTGGGAAATTGAAATATTGAAAGTTAAACTCGTCATGATTAATAGGAAAAATGAATTTTTCATTTTACTGTGTTTTTATATAGAAGTAGGGTGCTAATTGCACCCTACTTCAAATTTTAAGTATTAATTACTTACAACTATTTTCCCTGTTTCAGTAATTCCAATAACTTTGAAGGAGTAAAAATATACTCCTGAATTAATTTTCCTTGTATCCCAAACCTTTTGACCCTGTTGACCTTTGATTGTAATTATTTCAACTACTTTACCAGAAACATCAGATATTCTTATTTCTCCGATCGTATTATTATCAGGTAAACTGTAATTGAACGCAGTCCATTGCCTGGCAGGGACGGGTTCAACAGTCAGGCTCATACCTGACAACTGCTTGAATGAGTTCATATTTATTGAACTGCTTTTTGATCCTGTTGCGTCGGGAATATCAGGGCAATTGCAGTAGTCATGGCCATAAACAAACCCAAGGATGTTTTTGGCTTGTATTCCTGCCAGTCCATTGCTGTTTTCTGCAATATTTTCAACCGCTAAAAGTTCTGTATCATTAAGTTCAAAGATATTGCGTCCATCCTGCGACAGGTTGATAGTGAAGTCCAGCATATCCATATAATAATTATGTTCTGTCAGTTCATCACCGTCAAGTTCATACAGGCCTGGAATTAAGTTGGCCAAAGTCAGGGCATCGGTATAATTGCCTTCTTTTAAATAGCTTTCAATAATCTGTTCATCGGCCCGTTGCGTTGCCAGGTTATCCAACCAGTTACGAAGTTCAGTAAACTCTATTTCGGTATCATTCAATTGGCTTCGGATAATATCAAAGGCAGCCCTCGATTTTTCCCAGCCGTGTTTTCCAAGCTGTTGCTGTAATATGGTTTTGTAAGTTACATTGCCTGTTAGCTGGTTTAATATATCGATCATGTACTGTGGCAACGGCTCTTCTTTTTCTTCAAGGTATTTAAGCAACTCCTCTTTTTTCAGTTCATCAGGGTTGGCCGCCATGATCTCGAAAATAACACTTTCAGGTAAAACTTCGGTTTTATCGGCAGTGGCCAATAATACCTCCATCGACAAATGGGGCGATTTACCAAGAAGTGCCTCCCGCAGCTCCCACATATCGCCAGGCATGGCAGTTTCCACATCCGTCAGGGTGGCTATGGTACTGCCCCCGTCAACAAGGTTTTCATACAAAACATTCACATTGTTGTAGTCTAATAAACCGTCAGCAAATTCCTGTTCTGCCTCTAACTGTTCACCGGGGCTTAGAACAAGCCCCCTGCCTTCACCACCTGATCCCCCTCCTCCGTAATGTGAAGGACAGGTGTTTTCAATCGAAACTGAAATTGGAGTGACACCATATATAAGCTCAGGTACCTGGTTTTGGTCATTTGGCCAGTAATAATAATCGATCTCAAAATTTCCCAGGTTATAGAAATCTCCCGTACCTATTGAGGAAAACTCATTGCCGGCTGCTTCGTCAAGTGCGCCTTGTTTGGATTGGACGCCACCAATGAATTCATCATCCTGTAATACCAAAAAGTCCTTGTAATTTTCTGTATTTCCGTTGCACAGGTATTGCAGGCCTTCCCAGATGTTGTCTTCCCTCCAATTCTTTCCGATTGCCAGGTTCGCATAATTAAAATCCTCAAAGGTATTACGGTAAATCTCGTCCTGCGCCCTGGTATTGCTTACCCATATCCCAAAATAGCTGCTGACCGGTGCCCCGCTTGTTTTCTCAAAATTGTTGTCTTCAATGGCAAAGCCGGAACATTCGTCCAAATAAATGCCGTAACTGCACATACTTGTCCCCGGTATTACATTCTCATCAACATTAAAATCACTTAAAATAATTGTCGCAAAGTCAACATCACTAATGTAAACACCTATACTGTTATCAATAAAATCGGTATTAATCACCGTGGTTGTATATATACCGGATGATAATGAGTTGACGGCTTTATAAAAATTGGTAAATGAACTTCTGTTCTGATAATTTTCAGGGCAGGGCGATATCGATTCATCACATATTTCCTCAATACTGAAGCCTGAGCTATAGGCATTTATTCCATGTCCGCTTGGGGTTTCTGAATAATTATTTTCAAATGTACAAAAATGAAAATCAATACCATCCACATCGTACAAATAAACATGTGATCCAAAGGTTGCACCATCATAATCTTCATTAATATCAAACCAGCAGTTTTTAAAAAAGCTTAAATTTCCAACAGGCTTTGTGTTATTGCAGTTATCCGGATCGTACAAATGGTTTTGATATGAAATAAACCGCACTGCATTTGTATTATTAATGAAATTTGCATCATATACCTGGGGATTGCCACCATAAGGAACCTGTATTATTCCACCCGATTTTTCATGATCAAATTCACCCTCGTTTGCCGGATCCCTTGCTCCCAATAATACGCCTATTTCGGCATTTTCAATTGTTCCTCCGTTGAGGATCGTAATTTTTCCCTGGTGGATTTCTTCATGGCACTCAAACTGGTGTACACTTGCATCGCCCCAAACCTCAATACCTTTCCACTTCCCATCGCATGCATTGGTAATGATACCTCCATCAACAATAAGTTCCCCTCCTGGCATTACAATTATCTTTCTGTCTTTGTACATTTGCACTTCTGCGGTAATTATAAATATACCCCCTGAATAAATAGTGATATCGGCATGTACTTTTTTCAATTCATCCCAGGTAACGGGATCAGGCCCGTCAATTTCTACAGGTTCGTTTATTACAGGATCATTTGTTATCAGATCATTAAATGCTACTTCCAAATCTATGATGCCATATCCAAGATAAGTATTATGACCATTAACATAGACATAAGATCCGTTGCATGTAGACTCCCATGCTGTGGTTTTTAAAAGCTCACGTACTTCACTATTAGTAAGACATGGATTATAGGAAAGGATCAAAGCAGCGGCTCCTGAGGCAGTGGCACAGGCAGCAGAGGTTGAGGTATTTGCCTCGGCTGAAATATTATCTGGGGGGTTAAGAACAGATGTGCTACCTATTCCTGTTAATTCCGTATCTGGTCCATAGTTTGACGGATCCCACTTACAGTTCCCATTTTCATCAGCCGCCCCAACGGCTACAACGTTTTCATGTGTTGCCGGCCAATATACTTCCTCTCCATCAGGATAATAGTGTCCAGCGGCAGCAAACATAATAACACCTTGTTCCCAGGCAAGGTTAATTGCCTCATCAATCTGTTGATCGTACCAATCCTCTTCACCCCATGAAAAGTTTAAGATTTTTGCTCCCATATCTACTGCGTATTCAATTCCAGGCGGGACGGCTCCGGTTGCGAAATAACCTTCATCACCACATCTAATTGGAAGTATTCTCACTCCCGGGCTTACAATCCCTTCTTCGCCCCATCCACCGGCAATTCCCGAAACTAACAAATCATTATATGTTTTAGCGGCCACTAAACCCGCCATGGCTGTTCCATGCCATTCATCTTCGCTCTCCGGTCGTACATCATTATCACTACCATAAAAATCCCAACCTTTATAATCATCATCATAATCATTTTCATCCTCATCTCCAGGGATAATTCCACTATTAGGATTTGTAGGGTCATCCCATGGGTCACCCAGATTGAGAAATATATTCCCGTACTCACTTTCGATCTCTGTTAGTTCAAGGTGTTCCCAATTACAACCATTGTCAATAATGCCTACTATAACATCAGGATGTCCAGTTGTAGAATTCCAGGCATAGGGAACTTTAATGTGATCAAAGTTCATTGATTCATAAAATGGATCATCAGGATCGCTATTTGAATACTTTAAAAGATATTCAAAATACACCTTATCTATATTTTGATTGGAAGCCAAGTTGCTTATTAAAGTTAAATATTCTGTATTATTAACATTAATTTTATATGTTATACTGCCTGTTCTTGAAGAATAGTATTTATTCAGATTGTTTCCACCCTCAATGTTGCTGATCATTGTACTATCTGCATTACCAGTGTATTTTATAGTAATGAAGTTTACATCGATCTTGGCCGTATCAAGGGTTGAAATATTATATAAGATCCCTTCAGATTCCCATATTATTATTCCATTTAGCGAATAAGTATTTTGGCTTATTAATGGAATAATATTTAAAAATGTCAGAATTAGAAATAAGAGTTTTTTCATTTTTTATCAATTTTAAAATTAATCAAATTATTTAAAAATTTTATGAATAGATTATAGAATCTGCAAATGATGGTAAAGAGGTACATCAGTTACCAATTTGCTAATTGTTTATAGCAAATGGTCGACTGCTAATTGCAAAGTTTTATTTAACTTACTAGGGTTTTGGTTTATTTAATTTATTTATCTTTGCTGGCATACCTCCTTTCTTGTTAAATGTTTATTTCAGGTCTTAAGGAATTAATATCTTTCATGAGGGGAGGTTTTAATCGTTTTAATAATTCCACTCATAAATAGTATTTACAGAATTAATATATCGGCAAATATTCTGTTTTAGATTTGTGTTACACGATGATAACGTGTTATAAAATTAATAAAAAATGCTATTCTTAAAATTATTAATTACCAGGAATTTCAATCATATTAAAAACTTTTCTATATATCTTAATAAGAGGACTGATGGTGAGGATTTTATTATATAAATTGCGGCTAGTTTTCGAACATATAAGGTTTATAAGTATTATTGAATAGATTCTAAAACGATTTTTGAACTTTTTGATATATTAGGCTTTGTATCAATGTTTTAAATAGTTCAACTTTTCGAGGGAATCGGTTATTATTAATTAAATATCCCTGATAGTAATTTCCACGTTTCAAACATCATAAATAATTAAATGAAACTTTATGAAAAAAAGTTAGTAAAAAGATTAGGAAATACCAATATAAGTATTATTTTTGCTCGGTGATTTTAAATAAAAAGATATGAGTTCTGGATTTAAAGAAAGGAAAATTACTGTTAAGCCTTACTTAAATAAGCGAGTAGAACCTAAGCCATATAAGGTGTATGATGAGTATGGACATGAAGTTGAACATTTCGGATACCCCCTTTATTACCAGGTGATATATAATAAGAATAATACGCACCTAAAGAGCGATACAGGCAAACGCTTTTCTTCTTTAGATGAGCCTTTCTTTGAAAATGGGGACCCGAAAGAAATCATAGGCTTTGAGACAAGGAATATTGAAAAGATCATTCGCTATCATGAATCCAAAGAGCTGAATTATCATGTAAAAGGATTAAGTAAAATATTTTCCGAATACACAGAATCGTTACATGCTATTGTTAATTTCAAACTGAAAAAGTTTATTGTAAATAAATTCGGTTTAGCTACCAATCAATTATACTTTTCCTTGTTTGATTATAAATCCACTAATATTTCTTCAAATTTTGTTTTTAGTGTGATTAAGAAACTTAGAGATGTAAAAACCATTTTTACTAAAGAAGAAATAGACAAAATAGAAAATTTGAAGAATTTTGATTTCGCCTATATAAAGGATCGAGGTATCGGAAGTGGAGACCAGTATAACCTGGAGAGGGATAATGTATTATATGTCCCTGGATTCAGTGATAAATTTCCCACAAAGATCGATTGGTTAAACGGTGATGTTCAAAATGAAATAAAAAGAATAATATTCAATAACAAAGAACTTAAAAAAATTGATCCAAATAAATTAATAAAAGATATTACCTGGATCATGGAACTACTCCAAGCAATGAAACCTTAAATTTTTTTACTTATAAAATTGGTAAAATAAGTAGTAAGTACTAATATATAAACAACTAAACTAAAAATTATGCGAATCAAAGAAAAGGAAGTCCTCGTAATTCTAAAAAAAGACGAACTACTCGAGGCCATCGACGAAAAGTTCAAACAGTACTTTCCGATGCAGTCACAAAAAGAAGAAGTTTCCACAGTGGGCGAGTATATTTCGCAGCAAGAAGCTATGAAACTGTTAGGCCGGAAAGCAACCTGGTTCTATAACAAGCGACAATCCAATGAACTACCTGCTATTAAGTCAGGGAATTCGTGGTGGTACTTAATGTCGGACATTGAAAAGTTTATAAAAAATGGCAGGCAATCAGATGCAGAATAGTAATAGTGAGTATTTCAACCAACGTGTGAAAATCGAATTGGGATTGACCGGTGAAGAACTAAGGATTCCGCTAATGGATCTTAGTGGGAAACTCGTTAATAAACCAATTATTTACCCGGATGAGGATGATAATATTTGTATCCGGGTATTCAACATTGACCGGGAGCTAATCCAAATTGATCATCCGAAAGCAACTCCTGAGAAGCCAAGCATTTTTAATGACCGGAAACAAGACTATATTGTAAAAAGGTTAAAAAAGCCAATTGAATTGCCCGATGGTGAAGAATTGCGCTACCTGATGCCGAAAGATCGTGGAACTTTCCCACTACCATCTCCAAAATTGCTTGATAAATACGAAAAACAGAACAAGGTAGAAACCCTGGTGCTAACCGAAGGTTTTCTGAAAATGTTTGCGCTGGTTAAACAGGATGTCGATGTAATAGGGCTGTCTTCCATCACCCACTACCGGGATAAAGTTACCAATGGATTGCATCAGGATATTGTAAAGGTCATCAATAGATGTAAGGTTAACAACGTAATTATGCTCTATGATGGGGATTGTTTCGATTTATCTGAAAAGGCTCTTGAGCAGGGAAAAGATTTACAAAAGAGGCCCCTGGCATTTTATTCATCAGCGAAAAAGATTCACCAATTATTAAAGGAATTAAATGTCACATTTTACTTCGGATTCATTAACAGTAAGAATATCCAGGGTTCTCCGAAAGGAATAGATGATCTTTTTATACAGCATCCAGGCAAAGAAATGGAAGTAATTGAAGAGCTGCTAGGTAGTTCCACTACCGGTAAGTACATATCAAAATTTGCAGTGGATCATGCATCAAATGATTTAGTGGATGCTTTTCCAATCTGGACAGTACAAAAGTTTTATGAGAAGTATAAGCAATCCATTGGAACCAGGGAATTTGTCTACCGGGATAAGCACTACAGGTATGATGCAGAATCGCCTGATGTAGTTAGAATCATAAAATTGAATGGTAGCATTGTACAGTTTGATAAGAAACTTCAGTTTTGGGATTATAGACTGGACAAAGATGGCAATGAAACCAACGTTGCCTATTTTGATTATGCAAAATCCTACGACTTTCTGGAAGCGAATGGATTCTTCAAAATGGAGAAATGTGATGGGTCATTTGTCTATGTACATCTTGTCGGAAATGTATTAAAAGAAGTATCCTCACAGCACATCCGGGACTTCATGATAAACTTCCTGAAAGAGTATGGAGATGATAATGTCCTGAACATGATCTTCCGTGGTAGTAACCGCTACATCGGTGCTACTTCACTCTCTAACCTTCCTACCAAGAAGCCCAAAATCATTGAAAACAGCGCTACCAACCAGTACTTGTTTTTTAAGAAGCACTACTGGCACATTACTAATACAGGGATTAAGACTAAAACATATGACTCGCTGAAAGGAATTATATGGTCGGATCAAATTATCGATAGAGATATCAAGTTGCTTCCCGAGTTAATTCAGTTTGCGAATAGCAAAACTATGAGTAGTGAATACTTCTTCGAAGAAATAGCGGAATTGGTAGCAAAGGAATTTCCGTATTCACATTTCTACCAGTTCCTTGCTGATACCAGCAAGATGTTTTGGGAGAAGGAACAAAATGGAACCATTACTGAAGCTGAAAACAGGGAACAAAATGTACACCTGATAAACAAATTAAGCGCTCTTGGATATTTACTGCATAAATTCCGGGATAACTCAAAGACTTATGCAGTAATCGGGGTCGATAATAAAATTTCCGAAGTAGGGGAGAGCAATGGCGGAACCGGTAAATCACTCTTTGGTATTGCTGTTGAGCAAGTAGCGAAGACTGTTTATATACCGGGTAAAAGTACAAAACTAACCGACAACAACCACATCTGGCAAAATGTTGACGAAAACACCAATATCATCTTTTTTGATGACGTCCGGATGGCATTTGATTTCGAGTTTTTATACCCAATTATAACTGGTAAAATGCTTGTCAATCCCAAAGGTAAGCCGGCTTTTTACATTCCCGAAAGCAACACACCCAAAATATTTATTACCAGCAACCATGCTGTCAGGTGCCAGAACAATTCCGATGAACGGCGACAGTTCAAAATTGCCTTTTCAGATTATTACAATAAGGACACTACACCCTTTAATAAGTTTGGCTGCAACCTGTTTTCGAAAAACTGGCCGGAAGAACAGTGGGCTTTGTTTTACAACCTTGTGGCGCTATCGACACAAATATACCTGGCACATGGAAAGATTGAGGCACCCGGCCTGAATATTGAAAAAAGACAACTCCGGCAGGATATGGGAGAGAATTTCCTTGCCTGGGCTGACGAATACTACTCACTACCAGAAAACTTAAATACCGACCAGGATAAGAAGGATCTGTTTACCGAATACCAAAACTCAGACTATGCCAATAAGAAGTATGTAACGATTGTGCAATTCAAAAAGAAAGTCAAAGCATACGCCAAATACAAAGGATACCAATTTAACAAGGAGAAAGGAGGTAATGATATGAAGCGAAATGGAAGAGAATACTTCAACCTCGCTACAGAGTAAAGAAAAGACATCAAACAAAAGAACAATAGAATTTTAAATAATGGTTCAGTTCAAAAGTTCAAAAAATTTCTAAAACAACATTTAATAATTAAAACATGGTTATCATGAAAGATAAAATAAATTTAATAATAGACCTTCTCAATGAAGGCAAAACGTATACCCAGATTCAATCGGAGTTGGGAGTTTCCCCATCCAGGATTTCAGAAGTTAAAAAGAAGTTCTTAGGGAAATCAATCAATTCGGATGATGATGAAACTGGTAGTGAATTAATTGAAATAAAAGATGCTACAGATCGCAATAGTATCGAAAGTAGTAATCGTAACAACTTAAAAATAAACAATATGGATAAAAATAGCGGTAATAGTGCAAATCCTGATGTACTACTTAAAATAAAAAAAATGGAACAGGATCATGAAGTAGTAATGAAAGAACTGGAGCTTGCAAAACTTGAAATGGAGCATAAGCTTGATGAAGCGAATTCTGTTCCGGATTATGTGATTTCTGAGCTTCAATCTCAAATTTCAGAACTTGAAAATCGAAATGCTGACCTGGAAACGGACATTGAAAATCTGAATAACCAGGTAATGGACCTGGAAGAAGGCATGGAGGAAAATAATCAGCTTAATGAAGAGGAAAATGAGGATAACCGAATAAAGGATGATTCCTATTTTGATGATGAGGGAAATTTGAATGATCTTTACTTCGAAGATTTAACCAATTTCCTGGATAAAATACTCGAAAATGAGGGTGCCAAATTAGGGAAGGATGAAATTAAAGAGTTGGAAGAGACATCAACATATTTTCTGGATAATTTTAAAATCTGGTTAGAAAACATTGAAGAGGATCCGGATGAATATGTTGAACCTGACTTGCTAGCTTTAGTAGGTGAAGAAATGAATTCATTTGCGGTAAGGTTAGCTAATAAAGGCAAGGAGAAAATTAAGTTTAGGTTGAGTGAGGAGCTTTTGGTGCTTTTGGGAGAGTTTTTCGAGGAGGAATAGCCACACTTTGAAGAATCTAAAAATAAATAACCAGCTCCATGATAGTATTAAATGGGGCTGGTTTTTGTATTATTTATTAACAATAAATTTCGTTTGTCCAACAACATTACCATCTGAATAAACTAAAACAACAAATATTCCGGATTTCCAATTTTGAACATTAACTTTACTTTCTCCCTGATGCCGGTGTAATAACAACATCTGGCCAATGTTATTCTGATCCTCGGTACCACATAGCCTACATAACCATCATCAGTTTCTAAAATTGTCAACCTATAGCATAATTATCCTGTTTTTGATAAATATTATTGAAATAAACAGGTTTTTGCGAGACGGTTAAACTATTACCAATCAATGCTAAAAAAGTTATTGCCGATCTTAGGATCATATCATTATAAGTAATTATGTACGAAAGAACCTGAAGTCTTTCAACACATTGTTATTAACGTGTTGAGTGCTTAATTCTTAATGAATTTAACCGTTTCAACAATTTTGTTTGATTGAATAAATTGAAGAATATATACACCATTTTTTAAGTGGGATACGTCGATTTGTAGACTTTCTGATAATCTAGGGACTTTGATCTCCTCAACTTTCACACCATGTGAATTATAAACCCTGATGGTTTTTGCCCACTCCATCGCCAATTGCCAACTGCTAACAGCCAATATATCCCTTACAGGATTCGGCCAAATCCTAAGTTCTCCAAGACCATTTTCCGGTAACTCAAATACCTGAACCCCTGTTGCACACCCTGGTGTGTCACACCCCATACTGTCCACTTTTATTACCCACATTTTATTGTTATCCATATCCGGGCGAGCCTGGCCTATAGCTACGTAGCCATTGTCTTCGCATGGATAGATATCAAAAAGCAAATTTTCATCATATATATTGCTATAATATGTATAATCATGATACCAAATGCTATCAAAGTCATTATTTATTTTCATTCCCCAGCCTGAATACAAAGCTAATTCTGATGAATTAGATTCATATGAGAACCCAGTTAAAATATAACCGTTATTTACTTTTTTAAAATTTCTAATATGATTGTCTAATCTATAATCACCAACTTTCTTTTGCTCAATGATCTGCCCTAATGAATCAATTTTTAGAATGTATGGTCTGCCTATTCTGTAATCAGATGAATATTCATACTCACCATAAATAGTTGCTAATAAAAAACTACCATCATCTGCGAGTGTCACCAATGCCATATCATCATCCACATCAGGATTTCCATAGTATTGGGTCCATTCTTCGTTGCCAAGGCTGTCGGTTTTTATTACCATGGCGTCAAGAGAATGGTCAATAATAGGAGTATAGATAAATCCACCTATTAAATATCCACCGTCAGAAGTTTCAATTGCATTTGAACCTTGTTCTTGTGTTTCTGTACCATAAGAATTATACCATTGCATATTCCCATCACTATCAGTTTTTAATAATAGAACATCCCATTTTTCGTCTTCTGCTGGTTTTACACTTCCAGATAAAATATAACCATTGTCTTGTGTTTTGTTGCAGTTCATTGTTAAAGTCCATAGGTTATCAGTAGTATAATCCCTTTTCCAAATTGTATCAAGGTTGTTATTTAGCTTCATAAAAGAAGAATATCCAATGCCATTATGTTGAGCATGATATGCTAATGCAAAATTCCCATCATCTGTTTTTATCATGGCCCCTCCAAAATTTCCGGGATAATAGCTATGGTAATTCTCACCGAAAGGTTTCCAAATCAATTCCTCTCCCTGTTTATTTATTTTAAATAACAACAGCATCTGACCAATGTTATTCTGATCCTCGGTGCCACCATAGCCTACATAACCATCATCAGTTTCTAATATTGTCAAACCAACAGCAAAATTATCCTGGTTTTGATATATGTTATTAAAATAAATAGGATCCTGAGATGTAGCTATACTATAACCAATCAATGCTAAAAAGGTTATTGCTGATCTTGGGACCATATCATTATAAGTGATTAAGTACAAAAGAACCTGAAGTCTTTCAACACATTGTTATTAAAGTGTAGAGTTGGTTAATTCTTAATGAATTTAACCGTTTCAACAATTTTGTCAGAATGAATGTATTGAAGATAATATACGCCATCATTGAAGTGTGATACGTCAATATGCAGATTTTCTGAATTTTCAGGTACTTTTATCTCATCTACATTTTCACCTTGCAAGCTATAAATTCTAAATATATCTTCTCCACCATCTCTTATATGTGAAATTAGTACCTCAAATTTCCCACTAGTAGGATTAGGCCATAGTTTAAGAGTTTTATAATTATTTTTAGGTAACTCGAAAACTTGAACTCCAGTTGCGCACCCAGGTGTGTCACAGCCCATACTGTCTACTTTAACTATCCACAATTTGTTATTATCCATATCCGGGCGGGCCTGGCCAATTGCTATGTAGCCATTGTCAGAAGATATGTTGGCATCATAAAAAAAGTTTTCCCAATTCTCGTCTTCATGTATATAATCACGGTACCATACACTATCTAAATTATTGTCTAACTTCATCATCCAACCTGAGTAATATTGAAAAGTTGTACTGTCTGTTTCATTTGAAAATCCAGTAGCTATAAATTCATTATTCTTCTTTCTGAAATTTTTAATATATAAGCTTCTTCTTAAAGGTCCAATTTTATTTTCCCACACTAAAGTTCCTTCTTGGTCTATTTTTAGAAAATAAGGCCTCCCATTTCTTACCGTTGATGAAATTATTTGATCCCCATACACCGTAGCCACCAAATAATTCCCATCATCGGCCAGGGCAACAAGTGCCATATCATCATCCACATCAGGATTTCCATAGTATTGGGTCCATTCTTCGTTACCTAGACTATCGGTTTTTATTACCAATGCATCAAGGGAATGGTCAATATTAGGAGTATAGATAAACCCACCTATTAAATATCCACCGTCAGAAGTTTCAATTGCATTTGAACCTTGTTCCTGTGTTTCTGTACCGTATGAATTATACCATTGCATACTCCCTTCACTATCAGTTTTTAATAATAGAACATCCCATTTTTCGCCTTCTGCTGGTTTTACACTTCCTGATAAAATATAACCATTGTCTTGCGTTGTGTTGCAATTCATTGTTAAAGTCCATAAGTTATCAGTAGTATAATCCCTTTTCCAAATTGTATCAAGGTTGTGATCTAACTTCATAAAAGAAGAATATCCAATGCCATTATGTTGTGCATGATATGATAAAGCAAAATTCCCATCATCGGTTTTTATCATGGCTCCTCCAAAATTTCCAGGATAATAGCTATGGTAATTCTCACCAAAAGGTTTCCAAATCAATTCCTCTCCCTGTTTATTTATTTTGTACAACAACAGCATCTGACCAATGTTATTCTGATCCTCGGTGCCACCATAGCCGACATAACCATCATCAGTTTCTAAAATTGTCAAACCTACAGCATAATTATCCTGGTTTTGATATATGTTATTAAAATAAATAGGTTCCTGAGATGTGGCTATACAATAACCAATCAATGCTAAAAAGGTTATTATCAATTTTTCGATCATATTATTATAGTAATAATGGCAAAAGGACTTTAAGTCCTTTTGCCAAATTTAATAATTTTATTTTATAATACTGAATTTCTTACTTCCAAGCGTTTTGCCCTCTGTTTCTGCATTTAGAATATAAATCCCCGGATTCAGTTCTTTCAATCCTAAAATATAAGCTTGTGTGCATATTCCGCGTATATTGAGCACCCCATTCCGTTTTAAACTGAGCAGTCCAT
>CAYQWA010000033.1:0-60931 GCA_964421215.1 uncultured Bacteroidales bacterium
ATTCCTCTATAAATTTTTAAACCAATCTGTCCAAATTAGGCTGAAGACTTACACTCGTTACCATCCAAATCCAGTTTCATTATAAAGGCATCCTGACTGTTTGTTTCAGTTTGTGTCCATCCTGTAATGTAAATGGCATCGTCTTCAACTATGAGCCCATCTACCTCTTCATACCCAAATCCACCATCCCAGGTAAACGTCCATAGTGTATCCTGAGTAGCAGTGTCCAATGCAAAAACCAATGCATCAGAATAAAGTAGCGAAAAGTAACCCGTCCATGTTCTGCCGGCCACATACAGGATATTATCCTTCAATGCACAATTGTAAGCTTGTTGTTCGAATAGCCCTCCATAAGTATAAGGTGAATCCCATAGTTCGTTACCATCGGAATCAATTTTGTATACATAAATGTCTTTTACATCAAATCCGCTTACTGATTGGCTGGTTACCCAATAAATATCCTTATTTGGATCAACTTCAACTCCCCAGGCTACATCGAGTTGCATTTGAGGTCCCTCCCGCGTAATAAACCAGCTTTCTTCAAGAACTCCCTGTCCGAATAATGAGATCGCAAAAAGCAAAAGAATTATGTTGAACGTAGTTTTCATTTGTTAGGGTCTAAGCAAAAATAAACATAAAATCACAAAACAGTTATCGTTCTCATTTTATATACGTTATCCATTTTTAACTGCTTACACCCAGTTACAAACGAATGTTACACGAATACAAATGATTAATAACCGGCTAGCGGGTTTGAGTAGTGGTAGTTTTGCTTCATAAACAGTTCGAGGTTCGAACTTCGATCTTAAAATAACCTGCTAATCATTTATAAACAATCTAAACTTAAAATTATGAACTCACTAAAAAACAAAGTACAACTAATCGGAAACTTAGGAAATGACCCTGAAGTTAAAAAATTTGATGGTGGTAAAGTTGTTGCGAATTTTCGGATGGCTACATCTGATGTGTACAAAAACAACAAAGGTGAAAAAATCTCTGATACACAATGGCACAATATCGTTGCATGGAATGGTACTGCCAAGATTGCTGAAAAGCTTCTTAAAAAAGGCCATGAAGTTGCAATTGAAGGTAAACTCACGACACGCTCCTGGGAAGATAAAGATGGCAATAAAAAGTACATGACTGAAGTGTTGGCCAATGAGGTTCTTTTACTAAAATCGAAAGAATAATTCAGGCTATCCTATTTACAATAACACCCTCAATAGTATTTGGGGGTGTTTTTTTATAGAATTAATGGACCTTGATGATTTTTCTCTGGTATGGTTTGTTGTCGATCCAAAACACAAATGCATACAGGCCTGTGGTCAGTTCTTTTACGTTAATGGTTTCTTCAAGTTTTGAACAATTATTATCTGAGAGCACACGAACACCTGACATGTTATAAAGCTCCCAGGCCTGGATCTTTTCAAATGAATAAATTAATAAATGATCAGTTGCCGGATTGGGGTATATCTTAACATTTCTGTCTGTAAATTCAGGAGAAATGGAGTTGCAATATTCTATATCCAGAATTTCGGTTTCAAAAAAATCCTCAAGATGATTTTTTATAATACAGGGTTGCAGTAATAGTCTCTCTCTTATCAATTGAATTTTTTCTCTCCATGAATCCATGTCGTTTAAAATACCCCATCTCAATATGGTATTTTCTATTTCTTCTTCAACCAATGCTTCCCATTTATCCACAACCGGCACTGTATTATCAGGATGAAAATCATTGTTCAGCAGATAAATAAAACGGGATAAAAACTGCTCCTTGAAATCTTCGTTCTGCATTATTGCTCTGAATGTTCTGGTGGACCAATCAGGGTTGATGGGATCCAGTGTATCCCCAACAGCTCTTTTCATATTGTTCAAATTAGGGATGATCAGGGCATTGTCGAGGTCAAACAAAAACCATCGCCATTTATTGTTGTCGCCTTTCTCCCGCCATTTGACATAATTATTTCCTGGCCAGTCTCTGTTACCGAGAAAGATATGTGCTATATAATAATCAATATACGCAGGGATATCTATCATATCTTCAATCACTTCGTAATTTTCGGGCAGGCTTAGATCATTCTGTAAAACATATTCCTTAAGAATAATATGCTGGGCATTATCACCGGTTTTTACTTTACCCCAGGCCTCAATAATATCAACTTCATCAGGATCAATATCAAAATGTTGCCGGAGGTAATACTCATTTTGTTTTTCACGTAATACCTGTAATCCCCAGTATTCACCATTTACAAAAGTTATGGTCGGCTGCCATGACTGGTAATACACTTCCAGGTTGTGCACTATGTCCTGCATTATTTCGTCCCTGATAATGGTATGTCCCTGGGCAGAATAGATCGACCTTGAGATAATCCTGCGGTAATCATCAAACGGACGATCTTCAAAAAATGAATATTGAAATTCATCCACACCATCATATTCCTCATCTGCGAAATATTGAATTGCTTTATTGGGTGCAGATCGGCTCTGGTTCCCATGAATTCTTAATCCCAATTCCTTTTCATACAAGAGTTCTCCATCAGTAGAGAAAAGCTCAATGGTTCCGGGACGCTCCCATGCAGAACCCCGCTCACAATAATTTCCGGTTTTCAGAATCCCCGGAATATGTCTTGTTCCCGGTACAAAGATTCCTGTATCCTCACAAAACAAAGAGATACTATCGGAGGTAATGGACATGACCGGTAGAGAAAACCGGCTAAAAATATCTTCACCAATAAAGAAGCTTTTTGTATAACATTTAGAGGAAGGCTGGCTGTCTTCAAATGTTCTGGCCTTTATCACAACATGTTTTTCCACCTCTGCATTTGGATACTCCCATTCAAAATAGCCACAATTATCTTCCGGTGTTGTAGGAATATAGGAATACACTACCGGAAGGTTCTGGATTTCCTGTAAGGAGAGAGTGTTATTATAACTATAGGAATAGGATGTACCAGGTATTGGGTCGTTTCCGTTAACCGTGTAATAAATATCACCCCCGGAATTCTGGCTGAAAAGTTCAATTTGAACATCCTGGTCATAAAATCCGGCAGAATGTGAAAACATCACTTCATTAAGGGGGATGTTCTGGTCGTTGGATTCACCTGGACTTGACACAAAAAATGATGTGGTATTAGGTCCGCCATCCGAAGTTCTTCCGAATGAAACATTGTTGCCCAGCACAACAGGATCGAAATAATCCATAATTAGTTGATTGCTGCCACTCAGGCAAAGGCTTTCTCCAGAAGATTTGATCTTAAAAGATGTGTGAAAATAGTCTGATATGGTATCCCGACCACTGCAAAAGATCAAAAGAAACTGACCGGGTAGTACCGTAGTATCAGGAAACTGCCACTTATTTAACAGAGTATCATTATCAGACAAATGCCATTGGAATAAATTAATCTCCACCGTTGAGGAATTACACAACTCAATCCAATCCGATTCATCTCCAAAATCATCGGTAATTGCACTGCCGTTGGAAGACATAAATTCGTTGATGACAATCTCCTGCCCCAAACTTACCTTACAGAAAAACAGCAGCAATAATATGATCTTGGTCTTACCCATTTACCTGGAAATTAATTTTAACACAAATCTATTCCCATCTGAATCATTAACAACGACAAACAGCAGTCCTTTATTTGAAATGTTTATGGTATATTTATCGCTATTTAAATTATTTTCCGACAGAATTAGCTCTCCAAGCAAACTGAAGATTTGCACACTCTGGATAAGTTGATTGTTTTGCAACTTTACGGTTGTTTTATTTCTAAACGGGTTCGGATAGTAGGCAATAGCTGATTCGTATTCAATAATAGATGTATCCTGGTTAAAGTACAGTGCCCCAATATCAGCCCTTGTATTGTCAGGATCCAGGCTTGAGTTTTCATCGCCGGCATCAATGCAGGGCGAATTTGCCTGAAGGTTAAAGTCATTTATCGTTTCATTTACAAATTTCGGGTCATCGTTAATATTGTCATCCCCCGGATGCAAAATCTGATCAGACAGTGAGTATGAAATTTCAATCTGTGAATTGGGATGTGTGGTAAAATCCTCCCCACATTGTGAGAAAATAGTATTTTTTACAAACGCAATCCCTCCTGAATATGGAGGATCTTCGTAATGGTAACACCTTATTCCTACTTCGTTATTGTACAATGTATTATTCAATATATCTGCTACTGCATCCGTATGTACCTGAATACCCCCATTACAACCTGTAATTATATTTCTGTAAATGGTAACTTCAGAACTTTCACCAATGGATATTCCCATGCTCTCGCAGGCGTACATTTCATTGTACTGAATCGTTACATTTGAAGAATTTGTACCGATATCAATACCATCGTCGGAAACATCATAAAATATATTTCCGGATATCAACCCATAGTCGATTCCATCGCAGTCGATGCAATCTTTTTTATTATTCTCGGGATTGCAATAAAAAACTGAATTTTCAATTATTACATCTGTATTGTATCCGGAAACCAGGTCGCTTACATTCGCATCTGATTCATAAAATTCACAATTATCAATAGTAAGGCTGCCTCCATCACTAAAGGATATGGCCTTTTGCCCGGAATATATAACAGCCTGTTTAATTATAAGATCTCCTCCTTCGGATTTAATGTATTTCCATGTTTCACCCTCCTGACCCTGAATTATTATAGGTTCGGACTCTGTTCCTGTAAAATCAAGGTTTCCATAGACCAATAGCTGAACATCCTCTCCGAAATATATTTCCACTCCCGGTTCAGATAAAAGGGTAGCTCCTTCCTCAATGATCACATCGTTGTTAAAGTAATAGGGAGAACATTCTTTTAGCAAAATTTCTTCACCAGTAATGGTTTGAGGTATATCACAATCGGCCTCAAAAAGAGCATGAATGGAGTCGTTGTCAGTGAAGGTGTAAACCAGCGTATCTTCAGCAGAAATATTCTCCCAGCCAATAAATTCATAGCCCAGTTTTGGTTTGGCCACAAGTGTAACAGGAATGTTCCTGAAATAAGTATGTACAGAATCAGAATAGGGTATCGGGACATCTTCAATGTATACATGCCCTCCTCTTTCACTGGTTTTTTTCAAATTGACCTCAACAGTACCATCAAGTGAAAAAAAGTCATTTATCCTTGAACCTAAAATATCTTGTCTTTCCTTCGCAAAATCAGTCAAAACCTCAATAGCCTCCTCCCAGGCATCCATTGACTGAACACCACCTTCAGGAGCCCACCGGTTTATATGATCAGGCATTTCATCCAGGATTTTGTTCCTCAGGCTGTCAATAGTGCCCGTCACACAACTTTTTCGAAAAGTTGCATTCATGTGTGAACAAGTTTGTTGTATCAGATGATTCCTGTAATCAACATTCTGAACCAGTTGTTTGAAAATTGTATCACAGTCGTAAACTAATTGAAAAACCTCCTTCATAGCGTTGGTATATCCCCTGTCCGTATCAAAAAGCAGCCATTTAAAACCATCTGTAACGTTGTTCTTCCGCCATGTTTTGATGTTGTGTTTATAACTCCAGTTGGCTATGTATATTTGAGTAATAATGTAATGCGTGTAGTCCTCTATGTCGAGGTATTCATTAATTCCATCAAAAACTTCATTATTTGTTATATCGTTTGAATTCAAGTAATCGAGCAGTTGATAATAGGTTGTATTCGATCCGGCCAGAACCTGTACACCAAGTCCCCAATAACTTAACGCCAGCAAGTCGATACTATCCCTGTTCACTCCGTGGACATTCTTCAGGTAATTTTCATTGTACTTTTCCCTAAGGTTAAAAATACCAAAATATTCACCGTTTATGTACAGTACAGTGGGT
Organism: uncultured Bacteroidales bacterium; assembly: GCA_964421215.1. GTDB lineage: Bacteria > Bacteroidota > Bacteroidia > Bacteroidales > JAADJA01 > JAADJA01. The sequence continues at coordinate 5,828 of CAYQWA010000033.1, forward strand.
TGAAATGCCATATAATCGATAGGAAGATTTTCACTTACGACAGATTGGATAAAACCATCCCGGAACATTGTTTTGGCCCAGTCATCACTTGAACTGCGCATGATGAATGAATCAAATACATCAACCTCTTTTCTATCAAAGATCTTGTATTCTACTGGGTCTTCTGCAAAAACGGCAAAGGATTTTTGAGGCAGGTTAAAAGCTGTCGCTCCGAAGAGTCGAATTTCATTATTGGTTTCAAATTTTAGGTTTTTGTCCCTGAAGTACTGCAATTTCGAAACCCTTTCCCATTCCACCCGGTCTTCAATTTCAAAATCATTAAAAATACCAATGCTATCACTCCAGAGGAAATCCGGACTAATAATCATTGAAACAACCGGTAATGATTTATTGGTTCCAACAAAATAAGAATGAGCATTTACCTTACCCGGCAGTAAGTCACCGTAGATTCTGGCCCTGACAACGGTATTCCCTGAAAGAACAATCGGATCAGTATAGACCGGAGAATCTTCATCCGGATAGCTTCCATCCAGGGTATAATGAATAGCATCCCCGTTTCCATCTCCCGAGAGTTCCAGTTGGGTACCTGAAATATAAAATCCTGAGGCTACTGAAAAGTCTGGTTTTTCTTCTCTTTCATTTGAATAATAGGCATTTATACCATTAGCACTTAAGGGTGTAGGTGGATAAAAAAATGCCCAATCCTGAGATACGCGTCCATAAGAGATATCGGTGATCTGATCTGGATAGGTGATCTGGTCAACCAGGTTTGTATCGGGATCAAATAAACCAATCCAACCACCATTGCCACTTAACTTAAAACTGGAATGAAGTGCTTCAATCACTGTATTCTGATCATCTGCCCAGACAATGAGGTATGCGGTGGATTCGATAATGGAATTAGCCGGAAACTGCCACCTGGTATGATTTTCCTGATCATCGGTCAAAAACCACCCGGACAGATCAACATTATTATGTCCCAAATTGTACAGTTCAATCCAATCAGAAAACTGGTTGAAATCAACATCGGTTAATACATTCTCATTCTTTGCACAAAACTCATTGATAACCAGGTTTTGTGAAAACAAAGAAACTGAACAAATCAGACAAATGCTCAAAATTAGTTTTGCCATAAAATCAGAAATTCAATACCTGTACAAAGATAACAATTTAAAACGTGAATCACCACCTGAGAACATTTTAGTCACGTCAGTTATTGCCAACTAATATGATTAACATCATTAATTTTTTAGTTGCCGTTGAAAGATTCAATTTAGTAAAAGATAAATTGAAGTTTGATTTTCAGAACAAGAGGAAGTTAATGAGAATAAGCTATTATTGAAATACAGCTTCATCCTTTATTTATGGATGCCGGAAGTCAACGAATGATAGAATCAGTTGAAGGTAAACTATTTTAATCTGTGGATTAGTTATTGCCTCGTAAACTTTTCAAATAGAACCACACCATCTTTTTGAATACAGATTAAATACAAACCAGGATCCAAACTACTTACATCAAGGTTTTCCCTAAGAAGATTTGTCTCATTCAATATCTCTTTTTCAATAACCGCTTCACCATTTAAGGTAAAAATTGATATTTCAATAATGCCTTTGACATTACCATTTACTTCAAGGGTAATGCTACTGCTGGAAGGATTAGGGAAAATATTGCAAGCCAGTTCATCGTGTCTATTGCCTATTGTTGATTCTGATAATGAAGTTATGTATTCAACATTATCCGGTAAGTTTTCAAGATGAACATATACAACAACCTCTGCAAAGCATAAAAGTTGCTGTGGTGAATTGTCCCTTACTTCTATCATCAATGAGTAGCTAAAATCCTGAACAATGTTTAACCTGTAAGGATCCACCAATGTAATCTCACCGGTCGTTTCATCCAGGTTCCATATTTCCCTTTCATTGCCGGATGCAATTGAAAATTCGATGGATTGACCTTCGTCAGGATCGAAAGCCTGAACGATACCGGCCGATTGGAAATTGTAATTGATGTCACCAAAAACTATATAGGAATCGATGTTTGCAAACAGGTCTTGTGGTTCTATAACCGGAGGTTCATTCATATCCTGAAGATTTATCGTAATTGCCCCCTGGTCAGATAAGTTTCCCTGGCCATTATCCTCAACAAGGATGATCAGGTTGAATACTGGCATTGTTTCAAAGTCAAATACTTCGCTATTGTTCACAAACAATTCTCCACTTAGTTGATTCAGGAGGAATGCATCGTCGATATTACCAGACTCAATTGAAAAAGTTAATACTTGTCCGTTATCAGGATCTATGGCAACAACACCACCAACCAGCTGACCGTTTTCTGCATTTTCATTTATATAGAATGATTGATTTTCAATTACCGGGTTTTCATTTAAATCAATCAGGTTAACTGTTATTGTTGCCTGATCAGTTAAATTCCCCTGGCCATTATCTTCCACCAGCACTGTCAGTTGAAAAGTAGGAATACTTTCAAAATCAAGCGCTGAGCCATTGGCCACCGTCAACTCTCCCAAAGTTGAATTGATTTGAAAAGCACCGCTGGTGTTCCCATCAATTATGGAATAGGTTAAGGACTGGCCTGCATCCGGATCAGTGGCCAGGATTATTTCAACCAATTGACCGTTTGCAGAGTTTTCATCAATTTCAAATGTTTGATCCTCAATTACAGGGTTTTCGTTTACATCAAGCAGATTAACTGTAATGTTTGCCTGATCAGTTAAATTTCCCTGGCCATCATCCTCCACCAAAACGGTTAATTGAAAAGAAGGAAAACTTTCAAAATCGAGAATAGTACTGTTGGCAACAGTTAACTCGCCGGAAGTTGGATTGATCTGAAAAGCACTGTTTGTGTTCCCATCAATTATGGAATAAGTTAAAGACTGGCCTGCATCCGGATCTGTGGCAAGGATAATTCCAATCGATTGACCGTTTGCTGAGTTTTCACTAATATCAAACGTTTGATCCTCAATTACCGGATTTTCGTTTACATCAAGAAGGTCTACCGTAATGTATGCCTGATCCGTCAGATTCCCCTGGCCATCATCTTCCACCTGCACTGTTAGTTGAAAAGAAGGATGGCCTTCAAAATTAAGTGCTGATCCATTGGCCACCGTCAACTCTCCGGAGGTTGAATTGATTTGAAAAGCACCATTTATATTACCATCAATAATTGAATAAGTTATCGACTGGCCGGCATCAGGATCTGTGGCAATGATAATTCCAACCAATTGACCGTTTGGTGAGTTTTCATTGATATTAAAGGATTGGTTGTCAATTTGAGGTGGATTATTGGTAGTATTCTGTTGCCAACCACTAAGTAAAGCCATCAGGTACCAGATGGCCTTCCCTTTGTTTTTACAGTTTAATGCATTAGTATGGTGATGTTCATCTCCAGAATAATCCGGATGCCTGGTAGGAACAGTATCGTTGTTATGAATATAATAACTGAATTCTCCATCCGACCAGCATTCCAGGTCTGCAAAATCAAACAAGACCTTATCGTTTTGTATACAATGTTCCCTGATCTGGTTATTTCTTAACCACCTGTTATGTCCTCCATCACCAGTGTACTCAGTAGTACTTGTTGCATAAATAAAAACCACATCGGGATACAAATCCTCATAGTACTGCATTTCATTCAAATACTCCTGGACTTGAGTCTCTGTCCATGTATTTAATTGAGTACACCATACCCAACCTGAAACATTAATATCAGGGAAACACTGAACCAATGTTTTTTCGATACTGACCTTGGCATCGTCACCCTGCCAATATCCGTTGGGTTGAATACCCATGCAACATTGACCACAAACTGCAAAATGAATGGTAACCCCATCCATCACACAAAAAGTACCATTTGGATCAGGAAGATAACCTCCACTGGAGTAACCTGTTTCCCCATCGCCAACGGTAACATCTAATTCCGGTATATCACCTTCAAGGAGTTTTAGCCCTGTAAGTACCTGGTGTGCATGTGAAGCACCTGCCCATTCAAACTTACACTGGCTTTTAACAGAATCAATAATATTGGCCGGGATGGAACTTACATCAAGGCAATTGTGATCAATAATGATCCCTTGTCCTGAAACCTTGATAAAAAATGGAACGAGTAAAACGAGTAATAGTAGTAATTTTGTTTTCATTGCAGCACAGATTAGATAACCCTGAATTTTATATCCAACTAAAAATGCTTTTTTTCCCAAAGCATATGTTTTGTTTTGAACGAGAATGACATATTATAGTTACGAAACACACTTATTATCAGCATGTAAGAATCTGTTATGTCTTCCCATAAATAAGGGCAATCATACTATTGGCGCAGAGGTAAGGGTATTGCTTTAAACCATCTAAAGATATAAAATTGTAAGGTGGAAATCAAAGTTTGACGCAAATTAATCATAGAACCAGGGATCATTTTGTAAATAAATCGATGTATTTGTAAGTCCAGGGGAAAAGCAATCTGGACTACTCTATAAAAAATCGATTTTCAACTGAGGAGAATTATCATGCTCTATTCCACGTTCAACGCTAACCGTGCAAATGAAAAGCACGGGAAAGCCTGATGAAATTATTAGAAAGACATTAAGGACAAAGTATTCATCTACTTTTTCAATAAACCTGGTATTGCCCAGCAAAAAAATTGCCAGGCAATACCTTGAGCTAATTATTTAGAATTTCGGCCTACGAACTACTGTAAAATCATTCAAGTATTCTAATCAATCTGTTTTGACTTTACTGACAGCAATTATCGTTTCTGTGGTCGTTGTTGTGGTTGTTTCATACAATCCGGACATTCTGCTTTCAACGGTTTCTTTAACCGCATTTCCTGTGGTATAAAGAAAATTTTCAGTTTCATTGATGGCCAGGCTGTTTATCCAGGATACCTTAACTTTAATTGTTTTGCCCCAGGATTTGTCGCGGGTATCTGCATCATCAATCCACAAATTATCTCCGTTCGTATCAAATTTCATCACAAATGGACCTTTGGCTTTATTGCCGTCAAAGGCGACTTTTTTAAAAAATGTGATACCGGTCATATAAACATTTCCTAATTTATCGCAAACCATGCCGGATAAGTTCAGGGTACCTTTTCCCTGTGCATTTTTTACCCATTGAACGTTTCCGTCCGGATCCATTTTTGCAAGGAAAGCATTGCTTACTTCCATTCCTTTAATGTTGGCATTGGAGGATAAGGTGAATTTGTCAAATTTTGCACCATCAAAATGGCCGCCTGTGATGTAAATGTTTTGTTGAGCATCAACTGCTATAAATTGTCCTCCTTCCAAATCTGTTGCAGGTTCAGTAGCATAAGCACCACTACCATATGGTTCACCCATTCCAAATTGTTTAATCCATCCGGTCTTTCCGTCTTTGTTAAATTTAATTACGATGACATCTGAGAGACCCATCGACTCCATTTTATTCCCCTCAAATACACTTGAGCCGCCAATGGAACCAGTCAGGTATAGATTTTCGTTTTGGTCAATGGCCAGATCCTTTAAACCAATGTTCAACCCTCCTACTCTTTTCCAGATTAATTCACCATTGGGATTCAGTTTTATGATAACGGAATGGTTGCCGGTATAGAACTCCTTCCCTTCTATGGTTTCATCCTCGAAGTATGCTTTACCCAGGAATTGTTCTTCGACAGGTAATTCCGGATCATGGACCCAGTCATCATACATACCCAATACATTGGCTGCCAGGTAAACATTATCGTTATTATCAGTTTCAACAGCATAGCCAAAAGATGTGGCGACTGTCCATTTCGATTCAAAATTACCCCCTTGCTTTACCCATTGAAACTCTCCGTTGGAGTTGTATTTTGCTAGAAAAAATGCCCATTTATGTTTAGGTGAAATGGTTGTATTTCCAAATGTGGTCTCTCCTCCGATTGAACCGGTAACATATAAATTGTTCTCCGAATCAGTGGTTATGCTTTTGCCTTCAATATTTTCTGCGCTTGTAATTTGAACACCCCAGAATATAGTTTCACCATAGGGATCTATTTTCGCAATAAAAGTATTGAGGATATCTGGTGATTTGCTCCCGCTTTTAAGTGTAATGGTGCCGAAGTCAATTGTACGGGCAAAGTTGGCCATTACATAAAAATTATCTTCACTATCAGTACAAACATAATGAAAACTAGAAACGAGGGTTACATCATGTGTTATGGGTTTGGCCCAGATGGTTTGTTGTGCTCTAGCGTAAAAATTAGCCAGTTGGATTGTTGCTAATATCAGGATTACAGCTTTCATGACTCTTGTTTTTTAATGGGTGTAATAATGATGGGAAATAAAGGTACAAGGCTTACTGAACATAGATGTTACTTATACCTTTATACCGATATTTCTCTCTACTTCTTTGCCCGGTTAATCACCCAATTAGCATTCTTTTTTGCCAGTGCGTTCATCACGTTACCCATATTATCGTAGCTGGTACCGGATTTTGAATTAGAAAACTCAAGGAGACCATTATAAAATCTGGCTCCGCAATAAAACTGTCCACGATTTTTATCATCAGGTCCTTCAGCTAAAGGATTTGGACCAAACATATACATGGCTACAGCGTTAACCGCATAGTTTTCCTTATTCATTTTTAGTTTTGTTGAAACAATATAACATACCACTACAGCATCAACATCCAATCCCTTTGCCAGCTCATAACCCAGGCTTGATGTCATTTTACGGTTTGCCCCACCAATACCGGTGTTAGCAAATTTCTGACCTGTTGGCATGCCTTCATTTATTACAAAAAAAGGCCTGTAACCTTCATCGTATGGACAAATTTTAATATTAGATATTTCGGCATAAACATTCATCCCGATAGCTTTGGTTTTTGTTTTTTCCTTTTTCCCTGATTCCTGGTTAAATCCATAGAAAAACTCCTTTTTTTCTTCTGTATCCAGAAACTCATCAGGTGTTAGAAGTTCAATTCCAAATTCTTTGAACCCTTCTTTCATTGGTTCAATACTTTGAGCAAAAAATCCATCAATATGTGTTTGTGCCAGTGCATCAGGAGTTCTCCACACAGCAGCCTTCGATTTTCCTGTTACTGCTACTGCACCTACACTTGAAGATTTTCCAGACCCAGGATCGTAAAGGTAAAAGCTGACCAGAGCAACTTTTTTTGGTTTTGGATCAAGAAGGTCAACATTGGTACTGTAACCGGACCCTTTCTTAGATGTTCTTCCTTCAGATGGAAAATCGAGTTTGACTTTAATCTTGCCTTCATCTTCAGTTTTATCGGCAAACGGAGTGGATTTTTGGGCCACTAAACCCGGGCATATGCTAATGAGCACACCCAACGTGATTAAAAATAATTTTTTCATGACTTAGCATTTTAAATTGATAAATAATTCTTGTTTTCTCTGGAATAAATTTGACACAAGGTTTTCAACAATAATTTCTCAACAATATTAAGGAAGAATAGAGGGGAATTTTCTACGGTAAAATACGTATTATAATTGAATAATTACGTATTTTGGCTTGAAATTCATGGTAATCAGTCATAAAATGAATCTATAATTAACACATATTAAAGCTTATCTGATATGATGATAAAACCGACTCTTTGTATTATTATCATTTTTACAATAATATTTTCACAAGCACAGCAGCCTGCTAATCTGGATTTCGAAGAATGGAGCAGTATTGGGAACGACATGGAAAATCCTGATGGATGGGAAACCTCAAACGTTTTCCTCAACCTGACACCCTTACCTTACACCTACAAATACAATACTGCCACAAAAGATACCATTGATCCGTATTCAGGGAATGCCTGTGTTAAACTGACAACAGAATCAAACAATATTATAATTATCGGGGAGATGAGGATGCCCGGGATGTTGACCCTTGGCAGGATGAATATAGATATGGTTACCCAATCTGCAACGGTTGATGGAGGCATACATTTTCCATATCGTCCAACTAAAATGAAAGGTTATTATAAATACCAGAAGGTTGACAATGACAGTTGTCTGTTAGGGATGGTATTGTATAAATACGGTGCTGCCGGCCAACCTCCCGACACAATTGGGCGCGGCTTCTTGATTTCTGACAATATTATGGACTGGCAAGCTTTTGAAATCCCAATAGAATACAGTACAGATGAAATTCCTGACACATTGAACATTATTGCCTTGTCAAGCTACGATCACCTGCAACTGAATGTTTTTACCGGCTCAACACTTTGGGTCGATAGTTTGTATTTTGAATACGATTCTACCTCATTTATTGGGGATTATGCAGTGTATGAAAGCCCAACCTCAATTTATCCAAATCCTGCTCAACAACAAATCAGGGTTGATTATCAATTACCAAATGGTATTAAACAGGCAGAAATGGCAATCCTTGATTTAAGCGGGAATATAATTTGTATAAAGCAGCTGCCCACTGTAAAAAACACACTAAATATTTCGCTAACAGGTTTATCACCCGGAACGTATATTTGCGTTGTTCAATCAGACAAAGGAATACACTCCAGGAAGAAATTAATCCTTCTTTGAGTGGATTCTATATTGCATGATTTTAAAACGACAGTATTAATGCGTTCAATGATAAAAAGAGAAATTATACTGATTACATTCGGACTGATCGGATTCATGTTAACTTATGCACAGTCGGTTGATACTATTTTAGTTAATGAAGACATTCAGCTGATCCATCTTCAGGATTCAATATATGTTCACAAAAGCTGGCATACCTCTGAAAATTTTGGCCGGTTTCCTTCCAACGGAATGATAATAATTAGAAACGGTCAGGCCTTAATGATAGATACACCTATGGATAATTCCAAAACTGAAAGCCTGGTTAATTATCTAAAGGATTCTCTTTCAGTGGATTTAAAGAAATTAATAATCGGCCATTTTCATAACGACTGTATGGGAGGGTTGGAATACTTACAAAGTATGGGAGTTGAATCCATTGCAAGCTCATTGACTGTTGACAGATGCAAAGAAATTGGATTACCAGTACCTTCAACACCATTTTCGGATTCGCTATCATTCAACTTCTTTGATGAGCAAATTGTATGCAGGTATTTTGGTGCAGGCCATTCACATGATAACATTACCGTTTGGATGCCTGATAAGTTAATATTATTTGGCGGATGCCTGGTAAAATCATTGAATTCAAAAGGACTTGGGAATTTATCAAATGCCGTAGTTTCTGAATGGGATTTGACTATCGAAAAACTTCGGAACCATTATGAGAATATTAAAACAGTAATCCCCGGCCATGGTGCATTCGGAGGCCCGGAATTACTAAACCACACGCTTCAACTTGTGAAGAGCAAAAAGACCGTTAACTAATTTTTATTAATGTACTCTGATAAAGCTTCTACGTATTTCTCAAAAGCTGAAATTCCTTTTTTCGAAATCTTACAGGTAGTTAACGGGTAATTATTCCTGAAACTTTTATTTACAGAAATGTATCCTGCATCTTTGAGCTTATTGATTTGAACGCTAAGGTTTCCACGCGTAGCTTCGGTTTTATCAAGCAAATAGGAAAATTCAGCAGAATCCACACTGATCAGTATGCTCATGATGGACAAGCGAAGCTGGTTGTGTAATAAAGGATCGAGTGCTTTAAACATGGTTTCAGGCTTTTGCTTTTAATAAATAGCCGGGCACAAGATATGCAATGATTATGGAAAGAGCAATGAGCAATTGAACATATTCCGGGGTAACAAAAAATGCAACAGTCGAAATAATCCAGGCAGCAATACCCCCTATAATCAGTGGTTTGAATTTTAATGCTCCTCCCGAGACAAAAGTACCTAATCCGTACAATGCAATGATCAACGGATGGGTAACATCCCAACTCATCTTATTAAATCCTGCCATAAACAGAATGATCATCATTACGACCAGAAAACCCCACCACAGGTACATGATCATTTTATCAACGTGTGAAATTACATTCGACCTTTTGCCTAATCTATAACCTGCAATTCCTGAAATGATACCACCGGAAAACATCAGGATAGGCCAGGGAAGAAAAGCATTTTCATAGCTAAGTTGTATTAAAGTAAAATGAGATAAGCTTGCTACAAGGACCAACCATCCCCAAAGTAAAAAGAAAAAACTGTTGTCCTTTAAATTGTTCTTCGAAGTAGCGATCATCTCCTGGATGATTTGCAGGCTCTGCTGCTCTGTTAGTTTTGTTTCCATAGTTTAAGTCTGTTATTTGGTAATTTATTTTTCTATTCAGTAACGTTCTTTGAATTCATTAAATCCATGGCTATGAACCCCACTCCCATGCCGATTAATACGCCGATTGCAACTTCTCCGAAGTAAAACCCAAGGCCCAATCCGATGAACATACAGCCAGAAAAGATGAATCCGCTGTTTTTGTATTTGATATTTTTTGATTCTTTCATATTAGAATATTATAAATAAGTTGCAAACATAAACATGTTTATTTTATAAACCTAATTTTTTCACATTTAATTTAATCTAATAATCATATTCGGTGATAATCCGGCCTGCACTTCGATGCTTCGAGTGGCTCAGTACTAACTCAGCACTGCCTGCTAATGACATTGATTGCTAAGTAGCTGGCTTGGAGAACCTTCGTGACTTTGTGCCTTTGTGGCAAGCATTTGTTTGTATTTCCCTGCCACAAAGACTCAAAAGCACAAAGGAATCACAAAAATTATGTCACCATATTTTACTCGCTGGTGGGATTCGAGGTCTCAGGATGACCTAATGACCCTCATATTTAGGATGAAGCGAGGAATCTATAACTTTACAAGGATTAAAGATCTTTAACGGTAATTATAAAATGGTCGGTATCTCACTAAGGTGATTGATGACATAAGTGCATTCATATTCTTTTGTGGAACCTTTATCAATGTATAACATCTGATCCAAGCCTACATTTTTTGCACCGAGGATATCTACATCGTAATCATCCCCTATCATCAGGCTGGTTGCAGGATCAGCGTCGGCTTTAGCCAGAGCGAACTGAAAGATCTTGATGCTTGGTTTTTTAGAACCAGCCTCTTCAGAGGTAGTCACGGTTTTAAAGTACTTGTTCAGGTCGTTTGACTTCATCTTTACCCGCTGGACTTCATCAAAGCCATTGGTTATTATATGTAAAGCATATTTATCCCTGAGGTATTCCAGGGATTCTCTGGCACCATCAAACAAAGCTTTATTTAATGGCGTTTTTTGAAGGTATTCACTGGCGAATCTACCAGCAAACGCCCGGTCATCAATCCCGAAATGCAACAGAGTAACATGAAAACGCTCCACATTGAGAAATTTCTTTTTAATATTTCCCTCTCGGTATTCCGCCCATAGAACTACATTTTTCTCTTTGTATACCTCAACAAATTTTTCAAAATCATAAACACCATTGCCTTTTAGATTGAACTTTTCATACAATTCAAAAAAAGTAAGAGCTGTACTTTTATCAAAATCATAAAGCGTACGGTCGAGATCGATGAAGATGTGCTCGTATTTCATTCTGTCTTGAAATCTATAGTTTTATTGGAGACTGCTGCATAAACAACCTGTTGCAAAAATAATCTATTTTAAATTACTTATATTTGTCTGACCATGCTGCATTTGTCAAAAATCCTAATAACTTATTTAAAATGAATTCAAGAAAAAAAAGATGGTGGTTTATCATTTCTATGTTATTAATCTCCTTTCTGAATATATTTTTAGCATGCGACGGCCCCCCTGATGCCATAATCAATATTGATCCGGGTGACGCTGTTATGGTAGGCCAGGAAGTTACACTTGATAATTATGCATCTTCAAATGCAGTTAATGTTTTTTGGTCTTTAATAAGTAAACCTGATGGCAGTTTAAGTGAACTTTCATCCGAGGATGGCAGTGAAACTAAAATAACGCCTGACACTCCGGGAATTTACGAGGTAAGACTAACGGTCACCAATGCTTGCCATGACTCTGACCAGGCAACTATGAGCTTTGAGGCCTTTGATGGTGGAGTTTATGCTGATGCCGGAGAAGATATTTATGTAAATGTTGGAGATATTGTAAATCTGGATGGTTCCACTTCACTTCCGGAATTCCAGTTTGTGAATGTTGCCTGGTCGATCATAGATGTTCCAATATATTCGGAAGTGACAACTGAATCCCTTTACTCACCTGATTACATTACTGACCATTTTACAATGGATGAACCAGGAATTTATAGTGTAGAATTATATATCGAACTCAAGGAGGACAATTCGGAAAATGACAGGGACACTGTACTTGTAATATCAAATCCTCCTCAAATACAGTCATTTGCTCCAATGAATGGTCCCGAAGGAACAGAAGTATTTATTTCAGGAAAAAATTTCAGCAATCATCTGGATGGCAATATCGTTAAATTCAATGAAAACCAGGCAGCTGAAATTTTGGAAGCATCGGACAGCTTAATAAAAGTCGTGGTTCCTGTTGGGGCTATTACCGGACCCATTACGGTAAAAATTTATGAAACGGGAGAAGAAGTTATAAGCATTGATGATTTTGTTATTGGTGAGCTCACTCCTACCGTTGTGTTGAGTACCTTATCTTATCTGGTAGATATCAGCTTCAGAGACCTGGATGATGGTCTTGTGGTGGGTGATGAAGGTGTTATTATCAGAACGCAGGATGGAGGAGAAACCTGGTCGCAACAATCAAGCGGAACATTCTTTGCCCTCCATTCAGTTTCTTTTAAATCAACCGCAGCATTTGTTGTGGGTGAAAATGGAACTGTACTGAAATCCACCAATGGCGGTAGTAGTTGGAATACATTATCAAGTTTTACTGATTCTGAACTCACCGGTGTTTCATTTCTTAATGGAAATACAGGCTATGTTTGTGGCAGAAATCCGGTTGGTTTATGGATGACTGAGGATGGCGGCGATTCCTGGGAAGTCAGGACCCCAAATACGAATGGTGGCCTCGACGATGTATTTTTCGTTAACGGGCTTAGGGGTTATACCGTTGGGGCTTATGGATTCTTTTACACAACTGATGGCGGATTAACCTGGGAAGAGGCACAGTCGGGTGTAAATAACAACGGCCTGTATACCATATCTTTTTTCGAGAATCAGAAAGGCTGGATTGCAGGGAACCAGGGGCATATGGCAAAGACCAACGATGGCGGGATTACATTCGGTGGGGGCTATGTTTCTAGCAGTCTGCTCAACGATGTTCATTTTGGTAATGAAGAAAACGGAATTGTAGTAGGCTATTATGATTCGATTTTAATTACTGCAGATGGAGGCCTTAACTGGGTAACACCAGATATGGGCATCAACAACCATCACTATTATGCAGTTCATATGTTTAGTCCTACTTCCATTGTTTTAGTAGGATATGATCTGAACCTAGGTCAGGGAAAAATAATTCTGTTGAATTAATTAGAAATAACTTTCCAGAGTTTTAGACTTTATCATCTCTGATTGATTAAATCAGGTATTATTTCAATAAAGTAACCTTTTTACGGAATAATGCTTTCCCAGCCTGAACTTCAATGTAATATATACCATTGGGTAATCCTGACAAATCCAGTGACCCTCGATCACCTGCAATATCCATGCTAATGGAATCATTTATCTGATTACCTCCTGAATTATATACTAACAAGTTCTTAATGTTTCCTTCTTTCAAATGTATTGAAACAATTCCTGTAGTTGGATTAGGCATTATTTCAATATGGTTTTCACCCCGGGATATATCTTCTCCTAGTAGCGCATCTATTAAAACATTAAAACTTTCATCAGTGGCTAAAGATTGAGTTTTTACGTAGGCCAGTCCCTGCTTATATTCAGGATCATAATACCAGCCATCTTCAGATGCATTGAGTTCTTCAAGTGAATCATATTCATCCAACATTTCTTCATTTAACATAACAAATGACGGATGAAAATGCACATGCACTTCAAACCAGTAGGAACGTTCAGCCGGTTTGCTATCATAATCTCCAACCATTTCCCCAACATCAATGGAAACAATTCCGCTGCTTCCATATGCATTCCCTTCACATTCAATAAGCGTTTTGGAAAAGGCGCCGTCTCTGTGTTCCCTGGTCAGGCCATCATCTTCATACAACTCAAAGCTGGTAATCCCGCTCGGATAAATATCGAAGGTAACCGGATCTTTTGGCAATTCATTGTCATACAGCATTTCCGGATACATGGGTATGATTGCTCCTTCTTTAATAAAAACAGGACATTTTGAAAGATCTGCTTCGTAATCATTCAAAAACTGACTCCCTTCATAAATAGTACCATCCCAATAATCGATCCATTTCCCTTCAGGAAAATAAATACTGTCACGCTGGTAGGAAGGTTTATAAACCGGTGCAACAAGCATCCATTCACCGCTCATGAACTGGTATTGAGTGGTTTTACCCAAGCTTACAGGATCCTCAGGAAATTCGAGCACCATGCCCCTTACAACCGGAACCCCGGTTTCAAATGCTTCGTTGCAATAAGTGTACATATAAGGTGTAAGGCGCATTTTTAATTTCAGGTAATCGCGGCAAATATCCATGATGTTAGTTCCATAATTCCATGGATGTTTATCATTGGCTGCCCACCCCGACATGGCATAAGTAACCGGAATAAAAGTTTTCCATTGGATCTCCCTGGCATAAGTTGTGCTGCTACCTCCAAATATACCATCTACATCACTTGATGCCATGCTAAATCCTGAAAGTCCTGATCCAATAAATGTGGGAATGTGAAATCGTATGTATTCATAATTCCCTGACTGATCACCTGACCACACAATGGAATAGCGTTGTGTTCCGGCCCATCCGCAAATCGACCATACATAGCCTCTTCCATCACAATTGTCTTCAATTCCATTATAAGCCTGTTTGCATGCATTCAAAGCATTTAAATAGCCTGAACCAACCCAGGCTACATCCAGTTTGCAAGCACGTGTTCCAGCAGTGCCTACTTCCCATGCAATTTGTCCTACACCGTTTTCAGTCCATAATCCGGTATAAAAACCACGATCGGCAAGTTCATCCACAACATAAGGCAATTCCACATATCCGCAGCCATAACCGTCGTTGGGCAAGATCCATCCACCCGGAAGATCATTTTCACGGTATTGGTCTGCGATAAGTTCTATGACATCAGGTGTGGTTTGCCCACCTGCATTATAACAATCGGCATCACCCAATTCAAGGCCCCAGCGTGGAGGTAATATTGGCCGTCCGGTAAGCTCTGTGTATCCATCAAGGATTTCTTTTAAAGAAGGCCCATAAAAATAAAAACAATCAAAACGGTTTTCTTCGTGGCTAACACCTGTTATGTCCCTGAAGTCGTATTCTCCTTTAGAGAATGTATTCCTAAATGCCCCGTATCCTTTGGTGCTCATATAAAACGGAACAGGATTCGGAACAGCTCCATCGTCCCAGTGTTGAATTTCCTTGGAGATTTTGATCTTTGTTCCTTTATGCGAAAAGTATCCATTTTGCATACCGCCTCCATAAAAGTATTCATCTTCGAAAGGTTCAAGGTATTGAAAGGTCCGGGTACCATAATCCAGCCCTTGTTCTTCCTTCCAAATCAATGTTGAATTATCGCTTTCATACAAAGTAAATGTCAGGGGGGATTTATTAGCTCTTAAGTTCAGTGTGCCTGTTGAAAAAAGGTAATGATCTCCTTCATCCGACCAATTGATATCGAAAGAGGGATAATCATAACTGACAACAATGTGATCGCCTGCCGGATTATAAAAGTTCCCGGTAGGTGCAAGCCATATCCTGAACATATCCTCTTTATAGAATATCACCCTTACCTTAGCGCTTCCACAGGTGATTTCAGCCATATTGGTATCCACTGATATAACTGTAATGTTTCCAATCACATTCGACACACTAACCAGCGTTTTTGTCAAGGTATCGTTATTCATGTTCTCATCATTGGGAAGAGAAGTATAAAACTGGAAGTCATAGGATCCAGAGGTGTTCAGGTCAATGGGAGGAAACTCAACATCAATTGACTGGTTGGATAAAAGCGGTGTAGTACCTGCAGGAATGGTATAGGTTTCCTGTAAAACACCTTCGAGCGTATATGCTACATCAAAATCTTCTGTGATGTCTTCATATCCAAAGTTTTTCACCCTAATGATCAAAGGTTCCTGCCAGGAATAATTATCCGGGGTATTTGCAGGAGCAACAAGTTTGGATATCCCGGCATCATGATCGGTATCAATGTAGTATATGGCTCCGTAAATTACGCCGTCAAGGGATCCTTTTGAATCATAACAGGTATTGCCTGAGCCTTCGTCAAACTTGTAATAATTCAGCAGATTACTGTAGTTTGGGTGATCCGGTTCCACCGGCTGGTTTGCATATTGTTCAATAATATCTTCTGACAGCACCACATCCCACCATCGGAGTTCATCGATCTTAGCTTTTAAAGAAGCATCTTCCGCTCCTTTGCTGATCCATTTTCTGGGAAGATCAATGGAAGCATTGATCACACTGTGGTAAGAACCATCAACGTATAACTTGGTTTGTGTACCATCATTTGTCATTGCTAGGTGCACCCACTCCCCCATAGGTAGTGTATAGTTAAAAGTCCAATCGGCAACTCCCCCTTCAGTAAAACCAACTTTTGTTCCCCACCATTGTTCTATCCTGATTCCGCTGATTGTATTGGGGCCGGTAAGCAAATGCTGATAATTGTCAGTTTCAGTTTTGTTGACCATAACTTCCATACTCCATGGTGGTGCTACATCTGTTCCGTTTAGAAGGACGTGGTCTTGTTCACCATTAAAATCCAATGAATATTGGGCATGGGCACCATGTAAAAAAATCAGGAAAAGGATAGGGAGGAGAAGAATTCCAATGCGCAAATTGTAAAATCTAGCAGACATAATATGGGGTTTAATATTGTATGGATAAAACTACTAAAAAAATAGAAACGTATTGATCCAAAAATTTAGCAATTGGATTCCTTTAAATTTATCAGTATTTTTAGCCATTTAACTGAATGACAATGTCCGTTTACTCCACAGCCTGCCCCAGAAACTGCTACAGCACCTGTAGTTTTAAAGTACATGTGGAGAATAATAAGATCGTTAATATTGATCCTCATCCTGAAAACAAATCCACTCCAGAAGGGATATGCCTGAAAGGCTTAAGTTATGTGGAAAGAGCAAATTCTAAGGACAGGATTCTGTATCCACTCAGGAAAAATAAGAAAGGTGAATTCAACAGAATTAGCTGGGAGAGTGCACTGGAAGAAATCACGGATCAACTTCATCATTTCAAACAAAAATTTGGACCTCAGAGTATATTTTTTTATTCTGCCAGCGGGATGGCCGGATTAACCAATGAATTCAGCAGCAAATTCTGGGAACTATTTGGCGGAGCTACAACAAAGTACGGTGACTTATGCTGGCCAGCAGGTCTGGAGGCTATCAGGCTTACATTGGGAGACAATAAACACAATGTGCCATGGGACATTGAAAATGCCAGGCTGATCATTCTTTGGGGAAAGAATCCGGCAGAGACAAATATTCAGCAAATGATCTTTATTGAAAGGGCCCAGCAAAAGGGTGCTAAGCTAATTGTTGTTGACCCCCGGCGTACACCCTCCTCCGAAAGAGCAGACCTTCTCCTGCAACCCAGACCCGGTACAGATGCTGCGCTGGCTTTAAGTCTTTCACACATTCTTATAAAGGAAGGCCATATTGATCAAACGTTTATTAAACAGCATGCATTAGGCTTCGATAAATTTGCTAAAAGTATTCAATCTTATACTCCCCAGAAAGTTTCAGAAATTACTGATATACCTGTTGATTTTATAATTGAATTGGCAAGAGATATTGGAAGCATTCATCCCATGACCCTGGTCCCGGGTTATGGGATGCAACGGTTTACAAACGGCGGGCAAACAATCCGCTCATTACTGGCTTTAAATGTATTAACGGGAAACATCGGTAAACCCGGTGCCTGCTTTCATTATGCCAATCTACAAAGTTATGTTTTTGACTCACTGAAAGAACCCCTGAGCAATTATCCTGATGTTAATCCCAACCCGAAATTCAGAAGGAGCATTTCTGTTGCTAAGCTGGGTACAGATATGCTGGAACAAAAGGATCCGGAGTTGAAAATGATCTGGGTGGAGCGGGGAAATCCAGTTGCACAAAATCCTAATACCAATACGGTTTTAAAAGCATTCAGGAAGCTTGATTTCAGGGTGGTGGTTGATCAGTTTATGACTGATACAGCAAAGGAAGCGGATATCATCCTTC
Organism: uncultured Bacteroidales bacterium; assembly: GCA_964421215.1. Taxonomy (GTDB): domain Bacteria; phylum Bacteroidota; class Bacteroidia; order Bacteroidales; family JAADJA01; genus JAADJA01. The sequence goes on from CAYQWA010000033.1 coordinate 24,072, forward strand.
CTGCCAAAAATATGTTTGAACAGTCTGATATCATAGGATCTTACTGGAATCCCTATGTACAGTTAAAATCAAAAGTTGTTGAACCTGCCGGGGAAGTGAAGCCTGAAACAGAGATCTATTACCTGCTGGCTAAACAGTTGAACCTAATTCATGATCAATTACCCGAACCAGGCAATAAAAACATTGAAGATTATCTAAAAACCCGGATCAAACAATATCCTCAACTGGATTGGGATACCTTAAAGGAAAGACCAGTACTTGCACCCGGTTTGGAGGCAATTGCTTTTTCTGACATGGTCTTTAATACTCCATCCGGTAAAATTGAATTGTATTCAGAAGAAGCAAAGGAAAAATGGGGTGTAAATCAATTGCCTTCATATGACGAGCCGAACAATGATGAGGACACAAAATATAGCTTACAACTGTTGTCACCAAATACTAAAAACCGTATTCATTCACAATTTGGCAACCTGGATGTCATCAGGCAATTTGACTTTGAGCCCCATGCGATTTTAAGTATTAAAGATGCAAATGAAAGGGGGATCAAAGAAGGAGACAAGGTAAAGATCTACAATGACCGCGGGGAACTGACCACAAAGGCCAGGATTAATTTCAGCTTAAAGCCCGGATGTGTAGTTTATTATAATGGTTGGTGGTTACAAGAAGGAGGAACTCCAAATTTACTATCGAAGGGACGGGAGACGGATATGGGCCATGGTACTGCTTTTCATGATTGTTTGGTGGAGGTTGCCCCCCTCTTAATCTCCCCCGGAGGGGGAGAAAGTCCTACCCACAAGGCCATAAAGAAGAAGGAAGGAGGTCAGGATGGGTAATGGCTTTCACTTTGACCTAAACAAATGTGTTGGTTGCCATGCCTGCGTTGTGGCTTGCCAGATTGAGAACGGGAAGGATCAATATGTGCCGTGGAGGGAGATCAATACTTTTAACTCTTATCAGCACCCGGACCTTCCGGTTTTTCACTTTTCAATGGCCTGTAACCATTGTGAAGAAGCACCATGCATGAACAGTTGCCCGGCTCTTGCTTATACCCGGGACTTAGATAAGGGAACAATCGTGCACCATGCAAACCGATGTATCGGTTGCAGCTATTGTACATGGGCATGTCCTTATGACGCACCAAAGTTTGTTCAGCAAAATGGTGTGGTTGAAAAATGTACATCCTGTCAGCACCGGGTGGAAGAAAATGAAAAGCCGGCCTGTGCCAACTTATGCCCTACCGGAGCTTTGGACTACAAACCTATTCATGTTAAAAGACAATCAAGGATATCAGGATTTACAGAGGCAGATATTGGTGCAGGGCTTGAGGTAATAGAATTAAGGAGAAGGAAATCTCCGGTAAGAATCCAAAAACTAACCAAACAGGAAGAAAAACAATTCTATAAAAATGAATTTAAAGTACCCTCAAAAATAAGCCTGAGAAAAGAATGGGTGCTTGTTTTGTTTTCATTGATGGTTCCGGTTATGACCGCACTTCTGGCTTCAGCATCATTAGGGAAAATACAGACGGATACTGTACTTTGGCTTGGGCTGGGATTAGCAGGATTTGTGCTGAGCACTGTCCATCTTGGAAAAAAACAAAGGGCATGGCGAGCCATATTGAACATTAAAAATTCATGGCTTAGCCGTGAAATTCTGAGTTATAGCTTTTTCCTGGGTTTGGGTATTACCTGGTTTGTTTATCCTCAATACTCTTATATTGGTTATGCAGGTGTTCTGGTGGGTTTCGCTACTTCTTATTTCATCGATAAAGTATACAGGGTAACAGAAAAGACTACCGCTCTTGAAATTCACAGTGCCAATGTATTTCTCACAGCTTTGCTCTTTACTTCATTGCTTACAGAAAATTACCGTTTTACATTGATTATCCTGGGAATAAAATTCCTCCTGTATATTTACCGCAAGATCTATTTCGCACTGAAAAGAAAACCTATCGGTCTTTTGTTTTCAATTGTAAGAATAAGCTTTGGATTTATAGCTCCAATATTCGTATGGAGTCATTTGCAACTATCAATATGGGAGTTTATATTTATATTTTTAATGCTTGGTGAATTAACCGACAGGATAGAATTTTACCTAGAGTGCGAGGTAATTTCTCCAAAAAGACAGATGATAACTGATGCAATGAAAATGCTTAATCCATAAATAATTAATTTTACGACATGGATAAAATAATGTTGATTTCCGGAGTAAGCTTGTTTTCTATTTCAATTATTGCAGCATTAATATCCTTTTATGAAAGTGAAAATAAAGCAGCCTTCCGTTTGCTGCTAGTTGGATTCTTGTTACCTGTTCCCTTCGTATTTTCAGGTGTAACAAATTATGCTTTCAACCAGGAACTAAGTATTGTATTGATTTCACTAATGAGTTTGGTTTTAATTCTCCTGGTCCTTCCTTTTGGGAAAAGAAAATACACTCAGCCAAAACCATTAACACGTATCGATGAAAGAGATACTATGTTTTCGAGGAATGAACTCAAGCCAGGTACTACAAACTTTGAGGATTATTACAAAAGGAATCCTGATAAAAAAGAGATTGATGATGCCTGGCGAAAAGAAGCCGGTTTACTCAAGGAGGGATCTTCGCATTACCATCCGGTATATTTTGCTTCAGCAGATGCTAGTTTTGAGACTATAAAAGCATTAAGTAACAAAGTGGATGGAGAGGTAAATTCACTAAAGACAAAAACTGAGATCAATTCCATTTCAAGTTATGTAAAGAACTGGTCGGTAAAACTTGGGGCAATCGATGCAGGTATTACAGAGCTTCAGGAATACCACTATTATTCACATGGAGGCAGGGCTGAACGATACAACTTGGATTACCACAAGAAGCATCAATATGCAGTCGCTTTTACCGTTGAAATGGATAAAGCAATGGTTGATGCCGCACCCAGAGAGACCATTGTAATGGAATCTGCACAGCAATACCTTGAGTCGGGAAGAATTGCCCTTCAGCTTGCAAGTTTTATCCGAAACCTTGGATATGAGGCACGAGCACACATTGATGGAAATTATGAAGTGGTTTGTCCACTTGTTGCCAGGGATGCAGGCCTGGGCGAAATTGGCAGGATGGGATTGCTCATGACGCCAAAACTCGGACCCAGAGTCCGGATTGGCGTTGTTACCACCAATTTGCCGCTTAAAGCAGACAAACCTTTGAATGATTACTCCATGATCGATTTTTGTACACTTTGTAAAAAATGTGCTGATGCCTGTCCGGGGAAAGCCATCTCATTTGATGAAAGAGAAGAAGTAGAGGGTACATTACGATGGAAAATAAACCAGGAAGCCTGCTTTACGGTTTGGTGTAAACTTGGAACGGATTGTGGTCGGTGCGTATCTGTTTGTCCTTATTCCCATCCTGATAACCTTATGCATAATGTCATCAGGGCAGGAATAAAAAACTCTTCTATATTCAGAGTATCTGCTTTAAAACTCGATGATTTTATTTACGGCAAAAAACCAGCTGTAGCTGAATCTCCATGTTGGATGAAATTTGAATAAGCTGCCCGCCAATTAAAAAAAAACCAAAAAAAACTTGACAAAGGGTATAATTATTTTGTAATATTGTGATATCATTTTAATATCATTTTAAATCATATATCATGAAACAAGAAAAAGATTTTACCGCATCCTCAGGCTACGTGGCCATCTTTTTAATTATTATTTTTCTTATACTTACCATATACACCTTGATCTTTATCCCGGCAATTGTGTTAAAAATCGCTGCAGGGATATTGCTGGTTGTCACTCTATTTTGTATTGGTGGACTGGTAATTGTTAATCCCAACGAATCAAGTGTACTGGTGCTTTTTGGAGCTTACAAAGGAACCATTAAAGAGAACGGATTCTGGTGGGTGAATCCCTTTTTTACGAAAAAGAAAATATCGCTTCGTGCACGTAACCTCGACAGTGAACCTATCAAAGTGAATGACAAGATAGGAAACCCGGTTATGATAGGTGTTGTTTTGGTATGGAAAGTAGCCAATACTTACAAAGCTGCATTTGATGTGGATGATTACGAGCATTTTGTGACTATTCAAAGTGAAGCCGCAATTCGTAAATTAGCTGGCAATTATCCTTACGACAACCTGGAGGATGAAGATGCAAAAATTACCCTTCGTGGTGGTGCTGATGAAGTTAACCATATGCTTGAAGAAGAGATCCGTGAAAGACTTGCCATTGCAGGAATTCATGTAATTGAAGCAAGGATCAATTACCTGGCTTATGCACAGGAGATAGCACAGGCAATGCTCAAACGCCAGCAGGCCACAGCAATAGTAGCTGCAAGATTTAAAATTGTTGAAGGTGCTGTAAGTATGGTGGATATGGCTCTTGAACAACTGTCGAACAAAGACATTATAGAATTCGATGATGACAAAAAAGCAACGATGATAAGTAACCTAATGGTTGTACTTTGTTCGGATAAAGATGCTACACCTGTAGTAAATACCGGGACTTTGTACCAGTAAATGATCGCCGGTCAAAGGCGTCGTGCTATAATGCACAGGTACATATAGCAAACAGCTTAATGAAAACATCGAGAAACATCTACACAGAAAATCAGAAAATCAGTACCCCTTGGGTCTGGCTGGTCATTATGCCGACCCTGGGAACGCTGGTATATCTTCTAAATTACTTTGGTGGTGGAGAGAAATACGGAATTCAAGAAGAGGATAAGATTGGATTGATTGTAATGGCAGGTGTGCTTTTTATCTGGATGATTTTGTTGACCTTTTTGTTCTATAAAATAAAATTAACAACAAAGATCAATTCTGATGGGATCTATGTAAAATATCCACCAATGTTCTTTAAAGAAAAATTTATATCAAAAGAAGAGGTCGAAAGATTTGAAGTCAGAACCTTTAAACCATTAAGTGAATATGGCGGCCATGGTGTAAAAAAAGGAAAAAAATCTGGGAAATGTTATACAATATCAGGAAAGACAGGACTTCAGTTGTATCTAACCACCAAGGAAAGGATCCTTATCGGAACAAAAAGGCATGAAGCCATCAAATATGCCATGAATAAAATGATGGACTCAATTTGAATATACAATTATGGCCAAGAAAAAACCATTCGTACTTAGACTGGATCCCGAGACACTCAAAACCGTTGAAAGATGGGCTGCTGATGAGTTTCGCAGCACCAACGGGCAATTGGAATGGTTAATTAACAAGGCCCTAAAAGATGCAGGCAGGCTTAAGAAGGATAAGAATCAATAAACATAATTTTTGATTAATTAATTTAACAACTCTCCAAATACCCATCCCTATTGAACAAATCGATGTATTTAAAGTTTATTAAACATCGACTTTAAATCTAACAAATCAATATTTCAGTTTTAATATTCAGTTAATTGCAATACAAGGGGTTGATTGTTTAAAACAAAATTTTGAATCATAAACCGAATCCTCTATCGCTATGAATTCATCTACCCCTCAAAAAAGGTATAACCTGATTAGTCTGGTTACACTCATTATCATTCTGTTTAGCTTTGGATATTACTATTTTGTATTTGTAAAAGATGCTGAAAAACAGTTTCACGATAAGGCATTCCGAACCGTTGAAGCGGTGGGGCAATCCGTAAATGACAAGCATGAAAATTATGAAGTGATCATCCGTAATGCATTTACACACATGATCACTTATGATTCAACTTTTACAGAATTCCTGGACTCTTATTCCAATGAAATCGATCAATTGAATGATTACCTGGATTATGAAGATGACTACATAAATGAGGAGATTATAACCATCATTCAGGAAGCACAAAAAGAACTTAACAACAGTTTTAAAAAACGATATGGTCTTCCGAAAGAATTTAAAATTATAATCTCAAAGACTTCTCTAACGGATGAATCTGAGTCAAATACGTATTTATTTGAGAACGAGATCTCCTTTAGCCGGGTAATTGATGGTTATGAGATCTTTGTTTCCTATGGTGTGGATGAACTCTTCAAAAACACTTTGCAACCAGGCTTTATAGAGGATTATGTGGCTTTTAAAGAAGATTTATTTTCTACCGATGGAAAACGTTTAAAAGTCCTTCACTCCGACATACCGCTGATATTTAACAACCCTGTTTCTGCAAAAGTTTTTGATTCAATTGTATTCGATAATAATATACTTCTAAGTACACGACTGATTGAGTCAAAAATCAGCAAAGACAATAAACTAATATACCTCACGCCAATTAACATTGGGGGAAGCATAAATATTTATCTCGCCGGCATGGTGGATCAAAGCAATTTCAGAACACAAACCTTAAAACTGAGTCCGCTGATCTATACCATTATTTTCGTTGCTTTTGCTTTGCTCCTTCTTTTTCTTCCTTTTTTAAAGTTATACCTTATCAGTGAAGATGAGCGGCTCAAAACCTCCGACTCTGTGATTAGTTTCCTTGTCATCGTCCTGGGATCTTCTTTTCTTTTTATAGGATTAATGCAGTTTTACGCTCAAAACGGTCCGCCTTCAGATCACACTGACGATCATTTGAAGGAATATGCCACTACCATTCAGAAAGATTTAGTTACCGAACTGAAAGATATCCTTAGTTCAATTACTGGCATGGACAAACCCAAAAAAGAGTACGACGAATCAAGGATTTTCAGTTATGACAGCGACCATGAAATAAAGGATAAGAAATTAACCAGTCTTATCTGGTTGAACAATCATGGTTACCAACTTATTAAATGCAGAAAAGAGATTATTACCCCCAGGGTAAATGTATCACATCGCGAGTATTTTAAACATCCAAAAGAAAAAAAGATGTGGCAGCTTAACACAACATCGGATACCAGTTCCTTTTTTGTACAACCCATTCGATCCATAACTGATGGGGCCTATTACCTGATAATCAGCAAATACTCACAAGACACAAATACGTATCGTGAATTGGAAAGAAATTTTATTACAGACATGAATTCGCTAAAGATCAATTCAGCTGAAAAGTTTCTAAGACCTTATGTGGTTACTGCCGCCATTAAAAGGTTTGAATCATTATACAATTTGAGTCTGCCATCAAACATCAACTATATGCTGGTTGATGAAACGGGCACAGTAATGTACCACAAGGATGAAAACAAAAACCTAAGGGAAAACATCATAACAGAACTAGGTTATGACCAGTCCCTTAAAATTGCTTTGCAATCTAATACTGAAACCTTTTTAGAAGGAACGTATGATAATAAGATGCAACGGTTTTATGTACAGCCTGTGGATAAGCTACCCATGCATGTGATCGTTTATTCCGATGCTGATTATAACCGTATTCTTGATGTTCAGGTCTTTAGTCTGACATCGGCTCTGTATTTTCTGTTCTTCTTCCTGATATTCATGCAAATAGGAATATTCGTTCTTATTCACAAAAGGAAAAAACGCAAAACAAAAGGCCACAATATTTTTGTTAACTGGATATGGCCTGACAATAAAAAAAGGTTGATCTATCAAATCCTGTCCGTTTACATTATACTATCAGTTTTGTACTATTTCACAGTTGGTTTGTATTTAAACATTTATGGAACTTTTGCATTCTGCAGCATTTTGATCAGCACCAATCTAATTTCGCTTAATGGATTGAGAAATAAAAAATCAGGTGAGCAATTAATGAGGTACATCATATATTATTCAATCGTTTTCCTGGCAGGCATATTTATGTTTGTCGTTTCACTGGAAGGAAACCAAAGTAAGTTGTACGGACTCCGGTTTTTACCAGTATTTATTTTTTCGCTGATTGCGATCTTATTTTCATTCCTTTCCTTTTCAAATGCATCAAACAAGCGCAATTTCTTTAAGTTTGGTTTAGATAATAAAATGAATCCTATATCCGACAGGTCAGTCAGGGAAGTACTATCTAAAAACATTCGCCTGTATTACAACCTGTACATTTTCCTGGTAGTTATGAGCCTGAGCATTGTACCTGTTTTAAGTTTTTATTCCAAATCATTCAATCTTGAAAAAGACCTTTACTTAAGAAGCTTACAGCTCAGTCTGGCCAATAACATTGTTCAGGAGGAGAATGAAATGGATTCAGATAAACTCAATAAAATTAAAAGGTTGAATCAGTCTGTTATTTCAATTGGAGGAATCCAGAGTAAACCTTCCATATTAATGAATGAGAAAAACGATGAAATCATCGTTGAGGTCGTTTTGGATAATTATGATTCAGCACATAAAATCAAATCAAGGATTTCAGTATCATCACAAGAAAACCAGGTATTAACAAAACCTGAGTACAAACTTCTGTCAACAAGCAGAATACCATTTGACACAAGTTATTACAATGCGGTGTCGATGGATTTTCTCAGGCATAATTCGGGCCGTCATTACAATTGGTATACCCTCAATGATTCGATTATAATGTTTAACAACTCCATTAACAATTATTCTTCAATGACAACTCATAAGAACAGCCTTGACATTGGAAATTTCAAATGGCATTTCGACCATCCTGTCAAATCCTTGTGGCTTTTGGTCTATTTGTTTGTTTTGTTGTTAATGGTTTATAGTTTTACGGCTTACTGGTCCAGAAAGATCTTCCTGTTAAGGATACTCCAGGAGAATACAACCTTTAAAAGCAACTTGAATGAAGAGTATAAAATATTCCTGTCTGACTACGGCAAAAGCTCAAAGGCTGACCAGAAAATTCCGGTTCATTCAGCGAAATTCATCTACCTGATCAGTCCACCATATTCAGGAGTTTTGAACTATATAAATGAAAATTTTGACCATCACTACACCATAAGGCTTACCGATGCCAAAAATGAAAGTTATGTTATGGATGAGCTAAGTAATCTGGATAAATCAAAACATCCGGTGGTGGTTGTATTGGATACGGATTCGTTTACTGCAGAACTAATCACATTAAAAACCCGGCTGATTACAGAACTAAAGACTCGTATTCATTCAAAAAAGCAACTGAAAAAAATAATTATTGTTTCTGCGACACAACCAGCCTATAAAATTACTTCCCTCAATAAATCGGGAAATGAGAAAAATGAAAATGCCATCTGTTTTAACAATTACATGAGGGTGGTGGGTAACTTCATGCGCATATACTACCCTATTGGTGGATTTCAGAACAACAATGAAGATGATGTGGATGATTCAAGGGAAATGAATACTGGAGATGATATACTTACCGAATCACTCTGGAACAACTGGCAAAAAGATCAGATATATGATGATCAGGAAGAAAGACTTCTGAACGAACAAAGTTTATTCCACATCTATTATTACTCCATCTGGAACAGCCTTGAAGACCGGGAACAATACCTTATCTATGACCTTGCCCAGGACGGATTGGCTAACTACCGTAACATTGGTATAATTAATAATCTAATGCATAAAGGAATTCTTGTAAACAACAACCTGAGGTTGAGATTCTTCAGGAAAAGTTTTCAAAATTTCATTTTAACAAACATCAGCAGGGAGCAATCTTTACAATTAGAGTTGGATTCAAAACGATCCGGAAACTGGTCAAACCTGAAATTTCCATTTATTATGATCATTTTGTCTTTGTTTATATTTCTCTTCGTTACCCAGCAGGATCTTTTTAATGACCTTACTGGATGGCTTGCAACAGCTGCGGCTTCAATTCCTGTATTGATGAGAGTATTTGGTGGATTTACCACTTTAAATCTATTTGGCAAAAAAAATCCGGCCAATTAATTGCCATATAGATACCGGGGGACAAAGAGTACCATAACATCCAAATATTTATTAACTTTGGAATTCGATAATTCTTATTCAAAAACGTGTAGATGCCTACCAACCTTCCACCGGAAGCTATCGATGCTGAACGACGGTATAAACAAGCGACGACTATACCGGATAAAGTTAAATGTTTAGAGGAATACATTAGTGCGATCCCTAAACACAAGGGGACCGATCATTTAAGAGCTGATCTTCGGAAGAAACTGTCGAAGCTAAGAGTCTCCGAAGCAAAAACTAAAAAGAAAGGGAGCTCCCACGAATCTGGATTTCAGATTCCAAAAGAAGGTGACGGACAGTTGATTGTTACCGGACTTACCAATGTAGGAAAATCCTCACTCGTTTCAATGCTGACAAATGCAAAACCAAAAGTATTTGAAGCACCTTTAACTACCTGGTCACCTACTCCCGGAATGCTTGACTTTGAAAATGTAAAAATTCAATTGATTGATACACCTCCACTTTCAATAAGTTATGTTAATCCAGAGTTGTATGAGATGATTAAAAAATGTGATGTGGTGTTGTTAATGGTAGATCTTACTGCAGACCCATTCAGACAACTTGAAGTGGCTGTTAAATTACTGGAAGAGCACAAAATTGCCCCTCGCCGGTTAAAAGACAAATATGTTGCGGAGGAAAGAATGATTTTCATCCCTTTTCTGGTGCTTGCAAACAAATGTGATAATAAAGCCATGGAAGAGGACTTTCAAATATTCGGGGAGTTGCTGGATGACAATTGGCCTTCATTGCCCATCTCCTCAAAAACCGGTTACAATCTCGAGCAATTAAAACGAATGGTTTTCAAAAAGTTGAATGTCATTCGAATATTTTCCAAACCACATGGCAAAGATCCTGAAATGTCGGCACCTTTTGTATTAAAAGCCGGCTCAACTGTTGAAGACTTTGCCGGCAAAGTTCACCGTGATTTTTTAGAAACACTAAAAACCGCTCACATCTGGGGTACAGATGTATTTGACGGACAATTGGTGGCAAAAGATCACGTTTTGAATGATGGTGATATTGTGGAATTGTGTGTGTAATACTAAACCTAAATGACTGATCCAAAAGCACCCAATGAATAACGGCAACGAAGTAATGGTCAAAGCAACCGGACTTTATAAAAAGTTTGGTGATTTTACAGCAGTTGACAATTTATCTCTTGATATATACAAGGGTGAGATCTTAGGATTTCTTGGCCCGAATGGTGCAGGTAAAACTACAACTATTAGCATGATCTGTGGATTATCACCACCCACCGCCGGTGAAGTATTGATCATGGGGGATCGTATAAAAAACAATACTGAGATCAAATCCCGGATAGGAATCTGTCCACAGGAAAACATTCACTTTAACAAACTTAGCTGTCTGGAACAATTGCTGTTTATGGGTCGGATGTACGGTTTAGCCAGGAGTGAAGTTAAAAAAAGAGCAGAGGATTTATTGAAATTTATGGGATTGACCAGGAAAAGAAATGTATTTGCTGCTAAACTCTCCGGTGGGATGAAAAGGCGATTAAATATCTGTCTTGCACTTATCCATGATCCAAAGATTCTTGTGCTGGATGAACCGGAAGCAGGCCTTGATCCTCAAAGCAGAATATTAGTCAGGGATTTCATAAAGTCCCTAGCCAAAGAAAAAACAGTCATACTTACAACCCATAACATGGATGAAGCTGACCGTTTATCAGACCGGGTAGCTATTATTGATCATGGACAGCTTTTGATGTTGGATTCCCCGGAAAAATTGAAAAGATCAATTGGCGATGGTGATGTTCTTGAAATTGAACTTGAGGAGTTAATTACCGATGAAGAAAATTTAAAAAAGCAATTAAAGGGTATAAGCAAGAATGTAAAAGTCATGGACTCCATGATATCAATACGTGCAAAGAATATTATTGAAAAAGTAAATGCTATCACTGAAAAGATCAATAAATCAGGAAAGAAAGTTTATAAAATGACTTATAGGGAAAATACCCTGGAAGATGTATTTATTCATCTTACCGGAAGGAGGTTAAGGCAATAAATACTCTGGAAGAAATCTTGAGTTTTAATGGTGAAGGGGAATAGATTTGTTGGATGTATTTTATAGTAATTCAGTAGTAATTTAATGGTAATTCTATAGTAGTTGAATAGAATAAATCGAGAGTTAATTTTTTAGATATGAAGTTTGACAAGAAAGAAAACCTAAATAATATATTAACCTTAATCTATCATAATGAAACTAGAAGAATTACAAGTTTATCAACTTTCAATGGACATAGGTGAGAACATCTGGAAAATTGTAACGAAATGGAATTATTTTGCTAAGGACACCTGTGGCAAACAGCTGGTGAGGGCAATTGATTCAGTAGCAGCCAACCTTAGTGAAGGATTTGGCCGATACCATTACAGGGAAAAAGCACACTTTTCATACTATTCAAGGGGATCACTTTATGAATCAAAAACCTGGTTAACAAAGGCTAACAACCGGGAATTGATTAATGAGGAGGAATTCAACAGATTGCTATCTCAATTGGAAGCCATTGGAGTAAAGTTAAACAACTATATAAATGCAACAATCAAAGCAAGTAAAATGAAACAATGAATAGCAACAAATTACAATGAATTACGATAAATTACGCACGAAGTGCAAATTCTATGAAATTAATTCAAGTAATAAATAAAAGCCTCAAGGAACAGTTGCGTAGCTTTTGGATTCTTATTCTTACGGTGTCCATGGCCCCGTTCTTTGTTGCAGTATATTTCCTTATCCTTGAATCATACGTGTCAACCTATACTGTTTTGGTGGTAAACAATGACCAGGGTGTCGAAGACTCATCCGGATTTATTAACCATGGGGAATTGATGACTGAAGCAGCCAGAACACTTTTAATAGAATCATCTGATTTGCCTTTTAGGGTTAAAACAGCGGAAACCAGAGAAAGTGGAATAAGTAGATTAAAGAACAAAAAAGGAGATGCCCTGGTAATTATTCCAGAAAACTTTTCAGAGACCATCCAGGGCCAATTAAACACCCAAAACCATTCAGAGATTGGCATTGAATTCATTGGTGATCTTACCAATATTGAATACATGGTGAGTGCTGTCTGGGCCAATGCTGCAATCAGTGAATATGTGGGCTATGCCATCCAAAGTACAGGTACGGTTCAGGTTACGGAAACAAGTCTGGGGTTATCAGGAAGCATTTCCGAATTTGATCTTATGGTACCCGGACTGCTAATCCTGGCCCTGATTATGCTTATGTTCTCTGCAACCATTGCCATTGTTGCTGAGGTTGAAAACAAAACCATAATAAGACTTAAACTATCAAACCTCAGCACTTTTGAATTTTTATCAGGAGTGAGTATTGTGCAGGTGCTTGTGGGCTTACTCTCTATCCTATTAACACTTGCCGTAGCCATTAGCATGGGATTTCACCATTACGGTTCAATGGGCATTTTGATCATAATTGCAGTCCTTACAAGCATTTCCATTATTGCATTCAGCCTGATCCTGGCAGCAGTTACAAAAACAGTAAACGAGGTACTCATCGTTGGTAACTTCCCACTATTTCTGTTCATGTTTTTTACAGGTGCTGCCTTTCCTATTGAAGGCAAAACTCTTTTCCATATTGCAGGTTATCCTGTTTCCTTTCAGGGATTAATGTCGCCATCACATGCCATTCCTGCTCTGAAAAAGGTAATGATAATGGAAATGAGTTTAGCTGATGTAATCCCGGAGCTTATTGCAATCATTGTGCTGACCATTTTATATTTTGCCATTGGAGTATGGGCCTTTCAAAAACGACACATGCGATTAAAATAAAAGGTAATTACTTTTACACCGGACCGGATCACTGCCCAATTTTTCTACTTATTATTTCAAACACCGGTAAATAAATTTACACAAGACATCCGCCTGGTATTAATTCAGAAAATACTTGTAAGTATTCGGAAATAAATACGTCAAAAATTCAATTAATTGTATATCCAAAATATTTGTTAAATTTAATCGGGCACATAACATTTTGAATTCATTTGTGTTAAGCTTATTAACTAAAAGATTTATTGGAATGAAAAAAGTACTATTTGTGACTATGGCAGCTATGCTTCCGTTGATAATGAGTGCACAATTAGCTTTTGATGCTAATGCACCGAATAATTATCAATTGGAGAAGAACTCTATGAAGTGTCAGAAATCAGGACAAGAATATATGGGCAATTTACCCTATTTGGGTGATGCAATTAGTCCGGGATCCGGACAATCTGATAATACTGGCAACCAGGGAATTTACCTGAAACTAAAGGTTTATTTAGAAGGACCATTTTTAAATGGCGAAATGCAAACCGCGTTAAATGATCAGGATCTGCTACCCCTTGCTCAGCCATTCAATGTTCCGCCATGGAACTGGCCGGCTCTGGATGCGGTTGATTCCATTCCTAACGAGGAGGTAGTTGACTGGGTGATGGTTGACCTCAGGGATGCTGAAGATGGACCTCAAAATGCAACCTTCGCATCCACTTGTGGAAGAAAAGTAGGCTTTCTCTTAAAGGACGGACGCATTGTAGATATAGATGGCCAAAGTGCATTAAACATCCATACTACCTACATGTGAGACCTTTATGTAGTAGTCTGGCACCGAAATCATTTGGGAATCCTTTCGAATAATTATTTGCCTTGTTTACCAAATAATCTTCATGAATACGATTTCACAACTGATCCAAGCCAGGTCTACCAGGGAACTGCAAGCTTCAAGCAACTGAACGACACTGTATGGGGTATGGTAGGTGGTGATGCCAACGCCAACGGATATATTAATAATGCAGATTTAGGATTTTGGTCCGGTGAAGCCGGAGAATACTTTTATACTGCTACCGATTATAACTTTGATGGCCAGGTTGAAAATATGGATAAGGAATTGTGGGAAGCAAATCTTTCCTATGAAATTCAGGTTCCGGAATAAAAGTCCACTAATGAGTAATAGGAATAGGTTCTATTCTTTAAATATAATTGTCTGTGCAACGGGAATTTAGTCAACAGATTTTATCTGGCGCAATAACTTTTCTGCCTCTTCTTTACGGTCACCTTCCAAACTAACTATTTCTTGAAGTAGATTCTTGATCTGTTTCATACTGTCTTTACTATCCATTTTAATCCAGGTTAAAGCCAGGTACCACTTTGCTAATTCACCAAACAGCAAACTGTTCTGGTCGTTAATCAACATAAATTCCTTTTCAGCTAAACTTAGATTATTGGTTTCGATATAAGAGATACCCAGGTAAAAACGAGCAGTATTATTTGATGGATCATTTGAAAGGGTTGTTTTAAAATTGTCAACAGCATCTTCGTAATTTGACGCCTCATAGGCTATAAGGCCACGGATCAACTGATCATGTTCTGCTGGCACATCAGAACGGATGGCCGTACTCACCTCATATGGTCCATAATAATCAGCAAATAACTGATCATTCGTTAGGGATCCCTCCTTGAAGAATGCAAAATAAACGGTTAATCCCATCATGATTACAATCGATGCAGCGACTAAATACCATTGCCTGTTCCTGTTATTTAATGAAATTGTATTTATGTCATTCCTGTTCGAAAGATCCTCCTTTTTCATGTTTTCTCGAACCTGGATAACTTCTTCCCTGAAGTTCAAAGTGTCCTCATCGCTGATAACCGTGTTTAATTCCTTTTCCAAATGTAATTCCTTCTGCAGAAGGTCATCAGTCTTTAACCTCTCCTCAAAATCCTTTAATTCCTGCCCTTTAAGCTCGCCGTTCAGGAACCTGTCAATTAGTTCTGTATTCTTTGTTTCCATTAGTTCATCAGATTTTTACATTCAGGATCGTTGAGTATTTTTTCTTTCAGACTTTTCTTACAGAGGTACTTTCTTGTCTTGGTATAGTCCACACTGCTGAATCCCATGATTTCCGTTATTCTCTTCAATGATGTTTTTTGTAAAAACAACTTCAATACCCTTTGACAATCTTTACTCAGCTGAAGAAAATGTTTCTGGTAAAGATTGTATTTTGCCTCGTACTGAAGGTCTTCATTTAATTCAAAAGGTTCTGTTTGTTCATCTTCAAATTCTTCTATTTCAATGTCACCCTTACTTTTCCTTTGAAGCTTTTGAAGCCACAAATTTCTGCAAATAGCATACATATATGTTTTAAGCGTGCAAGTAAGATTCAACTCCTTCGCCTTGATCTTTTTATACAAAATCACCATCATATCCTGAAATATATCTTCGGCATCTTCAGTATGGCCAGAGTTTTTTAAAACCATGCGGTGTATGCTGTCAAAATACAGGCTATAGACCATTCGTATCATCTTCCTGTCTTTTGTCAACAGTCCTGCAATAATATCCCGGTCATTATACAATGGCCTTTTCATCTATTAATGTGAATTTCAGTAAAAGGTAATATGTTTTGTGGCATAAATATACAAATAGACATCGTACAGTCCTCTAATTTTTTCAATTTCAGGTTTCCGTAATATTCGTAAATTTGATTATCCAAACGAATGAATTTATGCAGACCAGCAATTCATTTCTTTTAACTAAACCTCGGTTTATATTTTTCTGTCTGCTTGTTTTATCCTGGACAATTCCCCAAAACTCCAGGGCAAGTGAACAGGATTCTACTGCTGCAACAGAGTTTTGGATGAAGGCTAACAACTATTATAACAGCAAAAATTTTAAGGGTGCTGCATTGTTCTACAAGCTGGCTGCTGAAAACTACAAACTGATATACAACAGGGAAAAAGAAATTACCTGCCGGATCAGTCAGGGGAAATCCTTAAGACGGAACAGGGAATATGAAAATGCTCTTTCAGCTCTTGACGAAAGCCTTGATATTGGAATAAAATATTTAGGACATAATCATTATTTGATTGGAGAAACATGGTACCAGACTGGACTGGTTTATGGAAGGCTGGGAGAGACCAACCAGGCCATACACTCCATGGAACAGGCTTTAGGAACATGGGAAAGGCAGGATGAAATAAAAACCATCTACATTGCTAAAGCCCATAACAACCTGGGTGTATATTACAGGTGGAACGCCAGGTATAGCAGAGCACTTGACAATTACCTTAAAGCCATAAAAATTTACGATCTGCTCCTTGACAGTTTAAATCCTTTGATAGCCAGTGCTTACAATAATGTATCAATTATATTTGAGGGCAATGGGGATTATGACAAGGCCCTGACCTATGTTACAAAAGCAATTCATATAGCCAAAAACAATCCGGGCTCTGCACCGGCAAGTACTGCAAGCAAATACAATAACCTGGGTAAAATACTTATGGCTAAAGGAGAGGAACAACAGGCTTTTGAAAACTACAGTAAAGCACTGGAACTATGGAAACTTGATCCCGAGAATAACTACCAAAACCTGGCCATTGTTTTTAACAACCTGGGAGAAGTATATTTTAACAGAAAAAAATTCGAAAAGGCATATGACTATTATTTTGAAGCCATATCCGTTTGGAAAAAATATTATAACGACAGTCATCCGGATATTGCGGAATACCGGCTCAATTTATCCAGTGTCCATATTCAGAATGAAGAATATGAAATTGCCCGGGAAACTGTATCTGCTGCAATGGAAACTTTGTTGCAATTCCATCATCCCCAACATCCTTTAATTGCACGTTGTTATATAAAATTTGCGGAGATCGAAAACAGTGTATCAAACCACGATCTGGCACTTGATCACATCCGGAAAGCGATTGAAAGCAATACTTCCAACGGACATATTCTAAGTGATCAGGTCCATTTACAGATTCTTGCCTACAAAGCAGATATCCTGATGAATAAATACAATGTATCTGCTAAAAATAAATCTTATCTCGACAGTGCTATTGTAGTATACAAATCCATTTCAGAATTGATTGATGATCTGAGAAAAAGCTATAAAACAAAAGGATCCATTTTAACCCTAAGTAAAATCGCATCGGTTCATCTGCAAAAAGCTATTGATGTAAGTTATTTGCTTTATGAGGGTTCACAAGAACCGGAGTACCTGGAAAATGCGTTCTATTTTGCCGAAAAAAACAGGGCCAATGTATTGGTAGAAACAATACTGGAGTATAAATCGGAAAAAGCTTCAGGTGTTCTGGATAGTTTGCTCGAAAGAAAAGACGAACTAATGTCGGAGTTGATCCTTTGTGAACAGGCTTTGCAAATCGAACGTTTTAAAAAGGATAAACGGGACATGGCAATTATTAATGAACTGGATTCAAAAGCAAAAGTTCTTAATGAAGAGTACGAAACTTTGATAAAGACCTTTGAAAGCAACTATAAAAACTATTACGACCTGAAATACAATACCAGGGTGATCGGCATTAAGGAAGTTCAGCATAAACTTGATAATGCATCAACATTTGTTGAGTATGCTTTAACAGATTCCACCATTTATATTTTTGTAATAAATAATAATGAGTCGAGGATTTTTAAAGAACCTCTGGATTCAGTGAATAAGGAGATTGCGGAATTCAGAAGCATCCTGAATCAATTGCACATCAGCAGTATCAATGAAAAGACCCATAATAAATATGTGAATGCTGCCTTCAGTCTTTATCAAAGATTATTAAGTCCTGGTGACAATAAGATCCCCGGCGACCGACTTATCATTGTGCCCGATGGAATACTTGGTTATATCCCATTTGAAGCATTGCTAACTGAAGATAGCCAACAAAGCAGTTCAAAGGATCTTCCATACGTTTTACAACAATACGCAATTACCTATGCTAATTCTGCAACGCTTCAGTTTGACCTGCTCCCAGGTTTAAAAACCAATGCGAAGAAATTGTTTTATGGATCTGCACCTTTTATTAACGATCCGGAAATAAATTCCGGAGGTGTAAGCAGTAATCCAATGAACCTAAATGCGCTACCCCACACATTCAATGAAGTTAAAACCATCAGCGAATTGATAGGAGGAGATATTTACACCGGCTCTGAAGCTGTATTGTCCAACTTCCTGGAGAACGGAAAGTCGTATAAGATCATTCATATTGCAACCCACGGCATCATCGATGATGAGTTTCCCATGAACTCAGCCATCTATTTTTATCCCGGAAGTTCTTCGGAGCAAAACAAATTAACCACCACAGATTTGTTTAACCTTAGGTTTGATGCAGATATGGTGGTGCTTAGTGCATGCAATACAGGCTATGGCAAACTGAGCAAAGGAGAAGGGATCATGAGCCTTGCCCGGGGTTTTTCATACGCAGGCGTACCTTCGGTTACCATGAGTTTATGGAGCATTAATGATGCATCAACTGCCAGGCTGATGAATTACTACTATGAATACCTTAAAAAAGGATTAACAAAAGATGATGCATTAAGAAAAGCCAAACTCGATTATATCGATCAATCTGACAGGGTATTTGCTTATCCGTATTACTGGAGTGGATTAATTGTAATAGGAAAAAATGATGGAATTAGTTTCACAAAGCAACTTCCTGTTTCAGGATATTTACTGCTGTTTATTCCAATTATTATTGGTATGTATCTGCTCGGCAGAAAAAGAAAGCGGGAAACTTAAATGAATGAATTTAATTACCAGAGTAAAACAAAAACCTGATTCCCACCTGACCCCACAATTCATCATACCTTCTCTCCGGGGATCCTGTTTCCTGAAATTCCGCTATGCCAACTTCTATGGAAACTTCTAAATCTTTCCATATTCTTATGTTCAGGTCAGCATTGTAAAAATCCCTTTGCGCACCCGGATAAAACTCTGTTTCATAAGACCGTATCCTTCCGGCTTTTACAGAGATCCTGTATTTGTTTGATTTGTTCCGGTAGCCCAACTGTGCACTATACGTGTTGTTTCTGTTCAGATCTGTGGAATCAGTGGTGAGCAACATCAGGTTGTATTGTAAAGCAAGGTTTAATCCAAAGGGATACGACTGAGTAAATCCCAGATTAATTGAATTTGTAAAAACAGAAGATTGTTGCACGAATGAATACCTGTCGTTCCTGTTCACCATCACTACAATGGAGTTATTTGTACTTTTATAATTCAGGCTGTAATTAATGCCGAAGCGGATGTTGGATAGCCTGTATTGAGAGGCTGTAACTTCTGAAGATCTGTTATCCCTTAAATAAATCCGGTAACCTCCGGTAAACCGTGGCAACTTACTTTTTATAAGAAGGTTAAATGACGCATCTGCCATATTGGTATGCAATGTAACTGTATTTGTCTTCGCCAGATTATCCTTAAAATGTTTTAACCGCAGGGAAATGTAAAGATGTTTTTTAAAGAAAAACATCTGGTCAGACAGAGACAGGATAAGCCTGTCGTTGATCAGATAAGGATTACCAAAGGATTGAAAATCACTTCCGATCCTTTTGATCTCTGCGGTAATTCTTTGATTACCGAATTTGTATTCAGGTTTTAAGTAATAGGCAAGAAATGGGGTATGATCCCAGGTAAGAATTGTTGAGGATGTATTGTAAACGAAAAGCCCTTCGAACTTTTGTGTATCAAAAGGCAGATCAATGTTGTACATGTCCTCCAAATGGTCTTTGCTGGAGGCACCATACCGTATATCCCTTGTGGTGAGGGCCGCAGATATTCCTCCGGTTACTTTAAATTTTTTGCTCTTGTCCCTGAATTTAGTATCCAGCCCGATTGAAATATTCTGAGCAGCCTGCCCGCCATAATCAATGGAAGTGGTATCATCAGTTGATCGGAGAATAGTAATATGGATTTCGTTGTTGGTATTGGAAGAACCAAAGCTCAGGTCAACTGCAATTATTCTTCTTTGGTAAAAACCAGCTTCGTTATAATAGCCCTGGATCTGATAAACCGAATCAGTGTCATTAGGCACGATCTCCAGGTTCACCGGCGGTATGTATTCACTTTCAAGACTGTTGTAGTAGTGTCTTAATCCTTCAACTGCCCTTCTGGTTGTTCCATACACGATACTTAATCTTGCATTTCTGAATTCTGCATAGGCCTCACCTCCCCTGATCCTGGATCCATATAGGGTAAGTCTGTTGTACCGAGGATTAACATCCCCAAAAAGGATCCCCACGCTTTTCGACTTCACACCTATCATAAACCGGTTCCGTGGTTGCATATCATACCTCTCATGATTTGACAGGTTTAGCTTTATGGGAACTTCAATGTTTTTGTATTGAATTTTCCCCTGAAAGTTTAGCTTATGGATCTCTCTTGGTTCCTGACGTAACGATGCTCCTTCTCCTGAAATATCTGAAAACCTCGAAGATGCGTCAAGCCTGGTTTTAATTTTGACATCCTTTCTTTCTGAATATTTCGCTTCTTTAAAATCCTCAATATTCTGCCGTTTACTTACAATGGTAAAGTTCCACTTTTGCCGGTGGATATTTCCATCCTCATCTTTTGCCCTGACCTCTATGGTCTTTTCCCCTGTTTTAATAAAGGAGGAAACAAGCACGCTTAGTTTATTACCCCTGAGCATCGTTAAGTATTTGTAACTTAAGTTATCGATTAGAACATCAACCGAAAGAGGTTTAATGTTCAGAGAAGTATCCAGCCGGAAAACAACAATGAGTTCCCCGTTTATAACTGTATCATTGGGTTGGGGAGATACTACCTGCCCAAGGTCCTGCCCATGAAGCAACACAACAAATAGAATTGCAAAAGTAGTAATCAGAAGCCTGGTCATATTCTGGATGTAGGTATTATTGCTTTTGCCTGATGTTAATTGTGATGTAATTTTCTATTCCTTCACAAGTTGCAATTATGGCAACGGTTGTTTCCCTGTTGCCTGCCACAAACCAATTATCTTTGTTTACGCTGCCACCGTTGGACGGGATCACCTTCCAATCGCAGTCCACTTTCACTTTTTCATTTTCTGAAGTAATGCCAGTTATTTTCAATTGTACCGAATCTCCCGGCAGAATATCAATATCATCAGGTCCCAGTTCAATTTCTTCGAAGCCAGCTGTCTTTTTACCTCCACTGCTGAACATAAACCAGTACATATCACTGGTTATTTCCTTTACACCACTACTGGTATTCAAAAAGGATTTCATTTGCCATGCATAGGTTTTTCTTTCTTCGAGTAGCTCGGCATAAGAAGGATACAGGAGATTGGTGGCATTTAACTTTTCTAACTCGAAAACGGGAAGGTTAGTGGCAATATCATCTGGTGATTGCTGATCCTCTAATACTTCGTATAATGAAAAATCATATTCTTTGTGTTCGCCAAACCATTCAAAATAAGGTGTTGCTGAATATACCAGTTGAGGTTCTACATCGAGAGGAGTTCCAGGTCCGATAAGATCAATACCTACCGATAACTCAGGCAAAACAAAGTATTCTGTTGTCTCTACCTGATCATTACCATAGAATACTGTAACCATTAGTGAATATTCTCCCGGAGGAAGCATTCCATTTCCTGTTGTGGCTTCAACAATTTCATCGGAGGCTTTACTTACTACATAGGAATCAAACATCCTGTTATCAATCGAAAAGAAAGTACCGGCATTACCCAACTCTTTTTCAGCGGTCGCCAGTAAACCATAAGTTTCATGTTCAATTCTGGCCTCAATCATGAAGGTTTGAGGAACATCGGATGTAATCGTAATTATGAATAACAATGGCAGGTTTCGAAGGTTGGAAAAATCATAATCGGAAAGATAAACACTCTGTACAGGAAAAACAGTGATTTCTGTATGTACGTTTTCCTGAGGCCTGTAGTAATTCTCAGCATAAGAAGTAGTTAAGGAAAAACCTACCCAAATAACAATGACCTGCAGAATAAATGTAATTCGAATAAAGTGAGTGTTCATATCACAGTATGGCTTTGAGAAAGATCGTATAAATATATGAATATTTTGAGTAAACTATTCATTTAGAAATTTATTTAATTTCCTCAGGAGCTGCAGTCTGGAGATCGGTTTGGCCAGGTAATCATCACATCCGGCCTTCAAACAACGTTGTTCATCTTCCAGCATTACACAGGCAGTTTGGGCAACGACGGGAATGTCCTTGTTAATTGCTTTAATAAGCTTTGTGGTTTCCAGGCCATCCATATCAGGAATCTTAATGTCCATTAATACAAGGTCAATTTTATCATGGTTTTCCTGACAAATTTTTACAGCAGAATATCCATCCTTAACTCCTATAACATTGATTTTGTACAATCCAAGTATACTTTGAATAAGCAAAAGATGGGATTCTTCATTTTCAACAACCAGTACGGTTTTACCCTCCAATGAAAACTGATCCCTGCGGGAATAGATCCTTTTGCGAATACCTGTTTTAATGGTATCCTTTTCTTTTGGTATCGAATTGCCGCGGAAGCCTGGAATTGAATTACCCTCTCTTCTTTGTGATATGTTTTCTTTTGATTTCATTGCAGTACCCTTTATTATTTCAGTGTAATCAACTATTTATCGGTAATTTCCCAAAAGGTAATACTTGAAAAAATATTTTTCACCCGGAGTATTACCTTTTTCATTGTTCGTGATCAATCAAAAACAACAATAATTTGAAAATTACAAATTGCCAATGTTGAGTAATAACACACATCATCCTTCATTAACCCTTACAAAGGAAAAGGTTTCCACCCAGGAAATCTGCGCTAATGCAATAGATGGAAGCCATGAATACCAGACTGGTGGTTATGCAATTCAATGCTCAGGTTTGATTTATACAATAGGCATAAAAGCTGGTTGCAGGCTCACAAAAACTTACCATGTATGGAAGCACCTTACCTTGTGAGACCTTATTAACCGGGACCGTCTGGTCTATTCATTCCCGTCCGGTTAAGTTTGCCGGGCGGGATTTTTTTATGGTGAATCGGGATAAAAAACAAGTAGTGAGTATTACCTTTTTCCGTTCCTGTGATAAATAATAAAACTACGGTATGTCAAGGATCAGAATTAATATAAAAATCAGGAGATTAGGGCTGGCAGCAATACTTCTGAGTGTCAATTGTATTTATACACTGGCCGATACACCTCCAGACCCGGGGGGTGGGCCGGATCCGGGAGGGAATCCCGTTGGAGGCGGGGCTCCCATTGATCCCGGATTATTCATTTACCTGATTATTGCCACCGTTTACCTGGGGTACCAATTGTTTACATTTTACAAAAAACACGTTATGGAATAATGTCCTCCAACGAATATCACACATCCTACGAGGCTGTCTGAATAGGTTAAATAAATTATGTCGACCTGTAATAATTAGCTAAAAGACAGCCTCGGTTTTTTACTTCAAATGCTCCTCAATATAATCAAAGACCTTCCTGTACAAATGTTTTCTGTCTTTACCGCGAACTCCATGTTCATGGCCCGGGTACATAAAGTAATCCAGTTGTTTACCTTCATCGATGCATTTTTTAACAAACATCAGGCTGTGTTGCCAGACAACAGTCGGGTCAGAAGTACCATGGATCACAAGCAAGTTGCCTTCCAACTGATCCGTTTTATTTAACAAAGAAGAATTTGCATATCCGTCCGGATTTTGTGAAGGCCTGTCCATGTATCTTTCTCCGTACATCACCTCATAATATTTCCAGTCGGTAACAGGGCCGCCAGCTACTCCGGTATTAAATTCACCTGGATTCTTAAGCATCATTGAAATGGTCATAAAACCACCGTAACTCCATCCAAATACTCCGATTTTTTCGGGATCAACATAATCAAGTGATTTTAAAAACTCAACACCTTTCATCTGGTCTGCAACCTCAAGTTCACCCAGGTTCCTAAACGTAGACTGTTCAAAGTCGAGCCCACGATGATTTGTTCCCCTGTTGTCAAGGGTAAAGACTACATACCCCTGAGCAGCCATATAATTCAGGAACAAGCCGGCTCCACCTAACCATGTATCTGAAACCAACTGGGAATGAGGCCCGCCATATACATACAGAAATACAGGGTATCTTTTGTTCTCATCAAAATCCACCGGCTTGATAAGCCTGTAGTACAATTCTGTTCCATCATCCGCTTTAAGTGTGGAGATTGTCATTTCACCAATTTTGAACTCCTGGAGTGGATTTTTATCAGATAATAAAGTTTGTAATTCTTTACCCTTTGAATTTATCAATTTAACCTCATGTGCAGTTATTGTACTTGTGTAATCATCAATAAGGTATTCTCCTGAGGAGCTTAAAACTGGATTTTTTGTCCGCCCTCCACGTAATGATGATGCATGTGATCCTTTTGTTGAACTCAACTTTACAATCTTGCCGGAAGAAATTTCCACGGAATAAAGGTGTTGTTCTAAGGGACTGTCCTTGGTTGCCGTAAAAAATATTTTCTTTCCTTTATGATCGGTTCCCAGGTAGTCGTTTACCACCCAATTACCACTGGTTACCTGTTTAATTAAAGTCCCAAATTGGTCATACAGGTACAGATGATTGTATCCGTCCCGTTCACTGAACCAGAGAAAATGTCCCGGTTTTGAATCAAGGAAATATAATGGGTGTTCCGGTTCAACGTATTTGGGGTGCTTTTCTTCAAAAAGAGTTTGCACGAACTCTCCGGTCAGGATATCATACTTATTCAGTTTCAGGTGATTCTGATCACGGTTGAGCAATGCAATGTAAATATAATCCTCAGTGGGATCCCAACTTACACAGGTCAGGTATTGTTCCTTTGGTTCACCGGTTTTTACAAAGACTGTTTCCCGGCTTTTCATATCATAAATACCTAACGTAACCTCTTCACTTTTCATACCGGCCATGGGGTATTTTGTACCTTTTACCTCTGCAATCCGGGTTTCAACATCAACGATTGGGTAATCTATTACCATGGTTTCATCCTTGCGGTAAAATGCGAGGAAATTTCCCTTTGGTGACCAATAAGTACCTTTATAAATACCAAACTCATTCCGATGTACAGTCTGCCCGCAAACTATCCCCGGATCACTTTCATTCGTTACCTGAAGCTGTTCATTGTTATGGGCGATGTATAGATTGTTATCCAGGGTATAGGCAATGGCCAGGGTTTCATCAACAATGTCATGGTTTCGTGTTTTTTCCGGGTTTCCATTAACACTTTTCAGGTCTCTTGAAATCAGGTTATAAACATAAAGCTGGTTTTTATGAGTAAATCTGAATTGTGTTTCTTCAAGAAAGTGAATTGCAGGAAAACGCTTTAAAGAATCAGCTTCAAGATCGGTTAAACCGGCATTCAAGTCATCAAGGTGAGCGATGGCCCTTCTTTCACCGGATGGAGCCTTGATTTGAATAAGTTCATTTTTTTCCACAAAACAGAGTGTATTGCTCTCCCCCATCCACTTGAGCTGATTCATTCGTTTTGCAAATACATCAGGATTCATGTACATGGCATCCTCAAAAGTGAATTCCTTTTCCTGGGAAAAAGCCAGAACCGATATCAGCATAAAAACTACCAACAGTACATTTCTAATCATCATTTTAATCATAACTGAATGTTTATTTGAATTGCTGTAACGCCTTCCGTGAAAAGTCGTCAAAATTATATCGATGCAATTATACAACTAAATATGAAATTACAAATTCGAATTTTGCTTCTGGCACTTTTGATCATACCAATAACTTTCCATTCATTCGGCCAGATCCCTGAAATAAATGAAATTAATCCTCTTGAATTTATCATTCTCAGCCCTTCCGACACCATGATCAATGAATTCCCTCTCCTGGAAATCAAACCTCATGATGAAGTAACGGAATATGTCATGGAATTATCTCAGGATTCATACATGAAACAGGCAATTCGGCTGTATTGTCATTGTCAGAATTTCCTTGTGAATTCTGGCCGGAAAGATCAGGTGGAACCGGCTTATTTGCTTCTTTCTCAAAACCAGGGAGGATTTCCAAAATTCGGGTTCTTCCTTAAAAAAGACGGGGAAATTGTTGATAAAACTGAAACTGCTTACATCGAGCTGGTAAAAAACAATAACAACAACGAGGATCACCTGGGATCAATGACTCAGATATATCCGCACGAAATGGGCCATATCATTTACCGATTACTGGCAGCTGATACAGATACCATAATTCCTGCATCGGTCAACATTCATTATGTAAGCCTTACTACAGATTATACCACTGCTTTTAATGAGGGATTTGCCATGCATTTTGAAAATATGGCCCGGGATTTTGATCCGGACAGTTCAAGACGCCAACTGATCCTGGATGATTTTACTCAAAAAAAAGAGTCCGTTAAATACAAGGTATCAGGATATGAAAAGGATTTTCTATGGCCTTTGCGAATGGACTTCTACAGAACGACCATGTTGTTGTGGTACCAGAATTTTGAGGACATTAAGCGTTTTGAATGGGTTAAGTCAGGTAAGATCAAATACCGCAATGCCAGCAGAAGTTTTATGGATGCAGAGAAATCACTGTTCTATTTGAATTCCGGTATCGCCACCGAACCTCAACCCAGAATTCCCCAACAGCAGTTTGCCACTGAAGGAGTCATAGCGTCATTTTTTTATCATTTGATGAAAGGCGATTTAAAATACCTTCCGGCTGATACCGGGATTATCAATCAGTTTTTACCGATAGAGAGAAAGTCAGATAAGACCTTCGGGAATGAATTGGATCCATTGGAAAAACAATACATGAAGATCTTTTATGTGTTGAACAAACATGTGAACTTTACACTAACAGAGAAATCACAGTTAATTGATTTCGTATATGGCTACTGCCTTGAATTCCCAACAGAAAAAGAAGCCATATATAAAATCTTTGAAGAATCTACAGGCTATTCCCCAACTATAGATCCCGGTAAAGAGCTCTGGATTACCAACCATGATCATGAGCATGGTATACTTGTGATGGAACAATTCGGAGGAATTACTCTCCCCTTCTATACATTTAACCTAAATGCTGCTACTAAAGCAGATCTAAGAACTTTTCAAGGAATCACCGAAAACGAAGCTGAAAAAATAATTGACCATATTGAAAATAACGGTCCCTTTTTCACTTATTCAAGATTAGAAAGTATAGATGGGATAAGTGAAACAACAATCAAGGCCCTTATCCAAAACAAATTTCATCCCGATCACTTTAAAACCCTGGACGGAATTTACTCAGGACTTTCTCTGAGCAGTTTAATTTATTCAAATCTCTATCATCTGCTTATCAGGTTACTAATTTCTTTAGCAGCTTCCATCCTGATCATTATTTTCTTGAACAGTATTTTATTTAATAAAGCCTTTATGACAAAGGATGTGGTATTCATTTCATTGAGGTATTTGCTCTTATTTCTTATTGCATTGATCTGTGTTGTGATTTCTGATTTCCCTGCAATGTATTTTATTGGGGTTGTGGTATTTATTTTATTGTTGAATTATTTTATCTACAGGAAAAGAGAGAACAGAAAATCCATTTTATTATCAATTGCCGTTATTCTTTTCGTTATGATGTATTCTCTTGTTTAATACTCATTAAACATTGCAGGCAGGAATTAAGAAACTGATACCAAATTCCAGTTTGTGGTATTCGATAAGGTTGTTGGTAATTTAGGAATGAAGATTCTATGATTATTCGGTAACTAAACTATTGCTCCGGTTATTAATGGAACGATTTTCTTTGTTTCTCCTGTATATACGGATTATGTTACTGGCAATTTCTTCAATCGGTTTGGCGGTGACTTTTATCTTCGACCACTGCGGTTGGGAATCAAATAGCATGTTGGCGTACCTGATTTCTTTTTTCACGTATTCATAACTTGAATAGGCAGGCGCATTCCCTTTTAGGTATTCGTTCCTTACATTTCTTAGCCTGGACAGGATGGAAGGATTGGTGGTCAGGCAAAACACGTTTTCCGGGGGCAACTCATATACAACCTTTGGAATGGGCATATTATAAACTATAGGAACGTTTGCCACCAGCCATCCTTTATAGGCTAAATAAACACTTAGCGGTGTTTTAAATGTTCTTGAAACACCCAACAATACCAGCTCGGCATCTGGCAATCCTTCAAGACGGTTCCCGTCGTCATGCTTAAGTGCAAAATCTGCAGTTTCAATCCTTCTGAAATAATCTTTGTTAAGCCGGCTGAATAATCCAGGTTTCTCTTCAGGAGTACTGCTAAGGAAATGGGAAAATCTGTTTAAGACAGGCCCCAACAGGTTTATTACTTCGATATTAGCAAGCCGGCCTTCAAACATCATATACTCACTTAACTCATGCTTCACAAACGAATGAATGATCAATCCGTTTGTTTCCCGGCACATGTGAATTATCTTGTCTATTTCTTCAAAATTATTGATGTCGGTGAACAGGTGAACTTCGGTTACAACTGAAGGAAACTGAGCCAATACTACATTTGCAGCCTGCTTAACGGTTCTACCCGTACTATCTGAAACAGCGTAAATATTATACATATCGGCAATTCAGTCTTTAAATACCTCAAATTTAATATAAAATTGACAGAATAGCAAATAAAATGTAATTATTTCTACAATTAATTATCTGAAAACTAAAGGAATTAGTTTTAGAAAGAGTAGGTAACTTCAGCAATCCTGGTCAGGAGTGAACGATCACTTTCAATGGCATTGCCAACAACAATAACATCGGCACCCGCTTTGAACTTTTCTGCAGCTGTTTGAGGGCTTCTGATCCCACCACCAATTATAAGCGGAATATTTACGTTTTGTTTTACTTTTTCGATCATTGAGGTTGTAACCGGACATTCTGCCCCGCTACCACCATCCATATAAATAAGCTTTAGACCAAGCATTTCGCCGGCCATGGCCGTTGTAACAGCAATTTCATCTTTATTACTCGGTATGGGCAGGGAGTTGCTCATGTAAAGTGCGGTGGTTGGTCTGCCACTGTCAATCAACATGTATCCTGTAGGCAGGATCTCCAGACCACTTTTTTTGAGGTATGGAGCTGCAATAACGTGCTTACCGATAAGGAGGTCAGGATTTCTTCCTGAAATAAGGGATAATAGCAAGATGGCATCTGCCCTGCTGTTGATCTGCATTTCATCTCCAGGGAAAATGATAACGGGAATTTCACAATTGTCCTTGATGACCTTAATGGTTAAATCAAGATTGCCTTCGCTTAACAAACTACCACCAACGAAAAAATACGACACCATTGTATCTTTGGCAATGGATACCAAATCAACAAGTTGCCTGCTATTGTATTTGTCAGGGTCAATAAGAACAGCAAATTGCTTACGTTTATCTGATAAGGAAGAATAAAGGTTCATATATTTATTACGACTCGAATCCCGTGCAAAAATAAACTAAAGTTGTAAAACTATAAAAAAATATCTACAAAACAAGAAAGGCACTGACTAATTCATACACTTAGCCAATGCCTTTATGGCACTATAAAAAATCACATTTTTAGTTACAAAACTACTCCTGAGCAGCAAGGAATCTTTCCGCTTCAAGTGCTGCCATGCAACCTGTTCCTGCAGCAGTAACAGCCTGACGGTAAACATGATCCTGCACATCACCTGCAGCAAAAACACCGTCTACATTTGTGGCTGTTGTTCCAGGTTTGGTGATCAGGTATCCGGTTTCATCCATTTCCAACTGCCCTTTAAAAAGATCTGTGTTTGGTTTATGACCGATAGCAACAAAAAATCCTTCAACATCAATCTTTTTCTCCTCACCAGATTGTGCATGATTTAAAACAACTCCGGTTACCCGCTTTGCAAATCCTTCGGTTACACCAACGATCTCTTTTGGAATGTGGTTCCAGACTACCTCAAGGTTAGGAGTACTTAAAACTCTTTTTTGCATGGCCTTTGATGCCCTCAATTCATCCCTCCTGTGAACAAGATATACCTTGTTGCAAAGTTTAGCCAGATAGGTTGCCTCTTCAGCAGCTGTATCGCCACCACCCACAACAACCACATCTTTTCCTTTATAAAAATAGCCATCGCAGGTAGCACATGCTGAAACACCGTATCCGTTGTATTCAGATTCAGAAGGCAGCCCCAAATATTTGGCCGTGGCACCTGTGGCGATAATCACTGTTTCCGCTTCAATTACCTTCCCATCATCTGCTTTGGCAATAAAAGGGCGTTTCGACAGGTCGATCTCCGTGATCATTCCCCAGCGAACATCTGTTTCAAAACGTTCTGCTTGCTGTTTGAACTCTTCCATCATGGTTGGTCCGTCGGTACCCTCAGGATAACCGGGGTAATTTTCCACTTCAGTGGTTGTAGTTAACTGCCCTCCTGGTTGAAGTCCCTGGTACATTAAAGGTTTAAGATCAGCTCTGGCTGCATAGATTGCAGCAGTATAACCTGCAGGTCCTGATCCGATGATCAGACATTCGGTTTTTTCCATTGAATCGCTCATTGTTTATATATATTTATTGTGAATTTCAAAATTGTCAAACAAAATTACAAAAGTTCTGAAGTCCCGATCGAAAAATATACCAACCTGAACAAAGCTGTAACATTTGCTTTATTTAAACGAATTTCTAAATAATTCCTGACAAGATGACGAAAGAAAAATTCCAATATCCTAAATTTCAAATTCCAATTCCGGTAGCTTTCGGGACCAGGATGAATGATATGGGTTGAATATATTTGGAAGGTAAATATTTAACAACCAACACTCAATATTCAATTTTCAATTTTCAATCCCTAAAACCAGGATCTTCAAACTCAGAACTCCGAACTTTGAACTTCCTCCATAACTCGCATTATATTCCCTCCCCAGATCTTCCTGATCTCTTCTTCCGTATAGCCTCTTTTTACCATTTCGATGGTTATATTACTCAGTTGACTTACATCCTGGCAATCGGAAAGTCCTCCTCCCCCGTCGAAATCGGTACCGATGCCTACATGATTGATGCCGGCAACTTTTACCATATGGTCGATATGATCTACCGCATCACTGACCGTAGCCAGCACCCTGGGGAAAAGTGAATCAGCAGCATACCAGTCCTTACGGGCCATCTTTTCTTCTTCTTTTGTAAGGTCTTTGAAGTAATCGTATTTCACACGAACGGCCTGAAAAGCACTATCCCTCTTTGGATTGGGATCAGGCGTTTTAACGTAATCGCTCAGGATACACATCTGGATCACACCTCCATTTTTAGCAAGTATTCTTAGCATGGCATCATCCAGGTTCCGGGGATTGTCACAAATGGCCCTGGCACAGCTGTGAGAGGCGATTACAGGGGCTTTGGAATATTTGATCACATCATAAAAACTGGAATCGGAAATATGGGAAACATCCACCATCATTCCCACACGGTTCATTTCCTTTACCACTTCAACCCCAAATTGGCTTAAACCATTATGTTCAGTTGTATCATTGGATGAATCACAGATATCGTTGTTTCGGGTGTGGCAAAGTGTAATGTAACGGGCACCTTGCTCGTAAAAGTATTTAATGTTTTCTATGTTCTTACCCACTGGATAACCGTTCTCAATCCCGATAAAGACTATTCGTTTCCCGAGTTTTTCAATTCGGTAAGCATCATCCGGGGTAAAGGCTTTTTCTGCCGTTTCAAAACTTGCATCAAGGTGGGTATGAATGGAATCGATCTGACGCATACACCTTTGAAATGCCTTTTGGTATCCTTCTTCATTCCTGTCGCTCTGGCCAACAAAAGAGGCCATAAACACGGCATCAAGGCCTCCTTCTTTCATCCGTGGAAAATCAAGCCGGCTTCTTGTCTTTTTATAATCATGACGGTCATTGAGGTTAAAACCCTCCTGAAGCAGTTCCCATGGGGTATCGGTATGGGTATCTACCGTAAGGATTTTATCATGAATTTCTTTAGCTATTTTTTCGGGGGATTTGGAATTCTGGTTACAACCTATCAATATGATCCCTGAACAGGCAAGTAATAATAATTTCTTCAAAGTTGTTTTGGTGACAAGTATAACAATTTTTTTGGAGTGATCTTTCTTTTAACAGAAGAAAGTATTGTTTATTACCTGATTAATAGATCCTGCTCTTTAACCCGGTAAGTTATTCAGAAATAAAAATCTGAATTCTGTAAATCAGGTAACACAAATGCACTAATATCCAAATCTGGGATTTAAATCCGGATATTGTGAAGAACCAAAGCGATAAGTTATTCCAAAGGAAAGGTTATAGGAATAACTTGTTTCCATGGCCTTCTGCTGGGACAACACCTCTTCAAAATCAACTCCGTATTTGGCCTCGTTTATTCTGTCACGGTACATTGCCAGACCGGCACTAAAGTTTACTGATAATCCTTTCGAAATATTATCCAGCCTGATATGGGTTGATAGATTAGCACCCAGTGAAAACCGCTCAAGATTATGAAGATAGGAAGTACCATAAACTCCAGCATCAAAATGCCCCCATGGTTCCTGAAATCGAGCCAAAACATTTAATCCCTGTTTCCAGTATTGATCTTGTAATTTATTATAGATCGTTGTGTCGATATAATCGGAATGTTCATATAAAATTGAATATACAAACCTGAATTGCTTTTGTAAGGCTTTGGAATAGGGGTATATGTTATATTCAATTGCAGGCCCCATCAAAAATCTGAGATCTACGTTATGTGGACGATCATTGTGAATTATCACAGCACCTCCGATTCCGAAATGTTCCCCTAAACTTTTAACTATCAAATTCCTGCTTGAATGAGTTTGATAATAATACTTCCTTAAAAAAGCTGTATCAATCCCTTCGTATTTGATCTCTGATTCACTGTATGTTAATTCATAGCTGAATTCGGCTTTAAAATCTTCCGTAACTTTACTTGCATTGAAATCCAGGTAAAGATTGGACATTTTAGTATTCAATTGATTGGTAAATGATCCCAAGCCACTGATACCGAAACTCCATCGCTTCCAGGGATCAAAAGTTTCTTCGCTGTTCAAATTACTTTCTTTCACTGATACGGATAACAGTAAGGCATCTTTTGTTTTTAACAGAAAGGGAACAAGCCCCAGTTTCAATTTTTCCAACTCCAAAGTTCTGATCTCCTCCGCTGAGGATTCAGCAGGTATAGAATAGTCAAGTGTATCCCCCAGCAAACTAAACCTGCCATTTCCAATGAAGATCATGCTTGAAACTATGTTGTCATCTGCCTGACCCATGGACGAATGCAAGACATGAACATCAGCAGATCCTGGTTTGGTGATGAAATTTATGAGTTTAAAATGTTGCTTGAAGTAGGCAACATTACATGATCCGCAATCAACAAAAACATTTAGCCTGGAGTCTTCTCCGGATAAATTTTTATCCTGGGTAAATGAAGTTGTGTTCACAAAAACCAGGGCCACCATTATTCCTATTACCTTTTTCATTTGAATAGTGTTTTGAAGCTTTTTCAAAATTAGAATTGGAAATACCTGTATTCATGGCTGAATTCCACCAAAATTATTTTCAGTGGTAATCACTATTCAATATAAAGCATCTCAACATTTTACCATACAAATAATTGAGAATGTGCAGAATAGAAATTTAAAGATTTAGTACAGTTTCTTGAAATCAATATAGTTTATAGACCGGTTAAAATAAATGAAAACAACTGTTAATTTATTCAGCTGTTTTCCGGGATAAAAATGAGTATTGTCGTAACTAATTTTACTTGTGAAAAATGCAACTGGATATGAAAGCACATGAAACTTAAAACTGTTTGTAGAACCACTAAAAATTGAGAAACCATGAAAACTTACGAAGCAGCATTTATCAAAGAATTGCAAATCATAATGGAAGTAACGATTGTAAGAGATTCACTCGATTTGAGTAATCCATGGATCTGGTACACCTATCTGGATTGGGAAGAAAGTAGGATGTGGCTGATCGATGTTAACCGGAACGAACGGTATTGCATCAATTAATTATCAATATAAAAAACTATTCTTTTTTACCTCTCCAGCTTAAAATTGCCATACCGATGATGGCCGCTAAAACAGCATCCACAATTATTCCAACTTTGGCAATTTGTTCATTGCTATCCGAAACAAAGGCAAGGTCTGTGATAAAAATAGACATAGTAAACCCGATCCCCGCTAAAAAGCCAACACCATAGATCTGTCTCCAGGTGACATTTTCTGGAAGTGACGCCCATTTCATTTTAACTGCAAACAGGCTGAATAATGAAACACCTAAAACTTTACCCAACAACAACCCTGCGATTATACCCAGAGATATAGGATGTACAACCAGGCTGAGAATATTTCCATCTATGTGAACGCCGGCGTTGGCCAGTGCGAAAAGAGGCAATATCAAAAACGATACAACAGGATGAAGGGCATGTTCAAGCTTTTGCAGTGGTGTGTGAGCTTCATCACTTAATTTTTCAATATCACTGATCAGGTGTGCCTGCTTGTTTGTCAAAAGTGTTGAATCATTGGGTCTTTCGCTTCTGAACTTATCCAGTAATTTGGTTAAACGTTCTATAAATGTTTGTTCATTTACCCTGGTTCTGACAGGGATTGTCATGGCGATCAAAACCCCTGCAATGGTTGCGTGTACACCTGAATAGAGGAATGACATCCAGACTCCCAGTCCGCCGACAATCGCATAAAAGGTTGTTCTTCTTACGCCAAGACGATTTGCAGCAAAAAGAATACCCAGAAATATCGCTCCATTAACCAGGTCCATAATATCAATGTTCTCCGTGTAGAAAATAGCAATGATCATAATGGCACCCAGGTCATCAGCTATGGCAAGGGCTGTAAGGAATATCTTAAGGTTGATGTTAACCCGCTTTCCTAACAAAGAAAGTAAACCCAAAGCAAAAGCAATATCGGTTGCCATTGGGATCCCCCAACCACGAATATTCACAGGATCATTGTAGTTGAATACTACATAAATAAGGGCGGGAACCACCATACCACCTATGGCTGCAAAGATGGGCAGACTGGCTTTTTTCATTGACGATAATTCTCCGGCCAGAACTTCCCGTTTAATTTCAAGGCCAATGGTAAAAAAGAAAATCGCCATTAAGCCATCATTGATCCAATGTTGCATGGATTTTTTCAGAAGAAAATCACCAAATGAGAAACCAACCTTGATCTCGTGCCAGATGTGATGATACCATTCGTACAGTCCTGAGTTGGCCCATATCAATGCAATTATGGTAGCGAAGATCAGCAGGAATCCACCCAGGGATTCTTCCCTGATAAAATTCTTTATGGAAAAGTTTGAAACCGCCTTGTTTTGTTCTCTGTTCATGTCAATAAAATATGAATTAGCTAATAAACAGTTAAACTATTGTAAGGTTTAAGTGAGAATACCAATTTTTTGAGAAGTAATGAATAATAAATACAAATTTATATCTAAAATGATCCAATACAGATGAAAACCACTGTTTTAATAGTTAGCTGGTTTTTGGCATGAAAATGGATTTTGATATATACAGATTTATTTGTGAAAAAATGAAAAAAGCTATGAAAGCACACGAAACTTAAAATTATTTGTTGAACTACTTAAAATTAAGAAAAATGAAAGCATACGGAGCAGCATTAATCAGGGAATTAAGAATCTTAATGGAAGTAACAATTGTTAGGGATTCACTCAGTTTAAGTAATCCGGGAATATGGAACACTTATCTTGACTGGGAATTAAGCAGGATGTGGTTGGTAGATGTAAGCAGAAAAGAAAGATACTGCAACAATTGATTTTCCATATTTAATGAGCTGATCTTCATAAAGACACTATAGTTTTTATTGTTGTTTCGTTTGATTTTATATCTAGGAAAGAAACCTATTGAAAGTTTTATAACGTTATTAAATTTTTATACTTTTGCCACCGTTCTTGAAGCTTGGTCCCGATTACTATCGGGATTGGAATTTAAAATATTGGAATTTTATTAGGTTTACTCCTTCGCTAAAGCTTCGGAGTATAATACGGGGTGTGGCCCCGCTTTGGCGGGGCGCTTGAATGAGGGATAGGAAATAATTATTAAAGAAATTTCGGGGTGTGGCGCAGCCCGGTTAGCGCGCTTGACTGGGGGTCAAGAGGTCGGGAGTTCGAATCTCCCCACTCCGACTTCGCCCGCCGAAGCTTTTTTCTTCGAAAAAAGCGAAGGTGGGCTTCTTTTTTTCTAGACTAATAATTATTCATTCTTTTGCGGGCTTCGTCGGACATAGTCCAATCAGTGGAAAATCCATCTTCATAAGAGGAAGGAAGTAACAAATCTGAAGATTTTTGCATCAGAAAGCGTAGTCTGGAGAGGCTATGTTATAGAATAATGTTGTTATCTTTGTAAAAACAATTAGCATGAGTA
>CAYQWA010000034.1:0-59422 GCA_964421215.1 uncultured Bacteroidales bacterium
CAAGCAGGCCATAGGTTCTTTTAATGTATTCCTTTTGGGAGGCTGATGAGGTTTCGTCTAGTAAAGTATGCAGGTAGATCATGCTTGTGGATAGAATGGGGCCTAAACCGTCATGTAATTCACGAGCATAACGCTGCCGCTCCTTCTCTTCTGATTTGATCATTGCTTCAAACACGCTTTCTTCAACTTCTTTTATTTTTCTCTCATTCTCTTTTCTTTCTGTTACATCCTGGGCAAACAAAGCTACACCCGACACTTTCCCTTTCGAATCAAAAGCGGGATACATATAATTAATGTAATATCTTATTGAACCAGAGTCTTCAAAAACAACCGGTTTGCCGGTTTTAAATATCTTATTGATCAGTTTTTTTCTGTTTTTCGCAATTTCAGGCTTCATCCTTTTAAAGATGTCTTTACCAATCAATTCATCGGTGGTTGTTTCCCACCTGTCAGCAAATGCTTTGTTGGCAACAATGATCATATTCTCTTTATCAAAAAGACAGGATGGTTCTGATATGGCATTGATCAACGCTTTTAATGATGCTTTACTTTTCTGGAGTGCTTCTTCCGCAGTTTTTCGATCACTTATATCAATAAAAGAACCGAAGATCTGTCTTGGATTCCCTTCATCATCTGAAATAATGTTGGTAGAGTATTGCAACGGAAAAAGGGTTCCGTCTTTTCTAATGGCAGAATCTTCTCCATAGGAGTATCCTTTCTCTTTAAGCTCACTCATTGTTTTTTGTATACCCTGTTCGGAAAAAAACTCCGGAAGGGATCTTCCAAGAACCTCCTTTATATCTTTATAACCCCATATGTTTATACACGCATCATTTGCGTAAATGAGTTTTCCGTTCATATCTGCTATCCCAATAGCATTAATGGATGATTCAATAGCATTTTCTTTCATCCTTAATTCTTCCTCTGCCTTCTTACGTTCTGTTATATCCCTGATGACAGCCATATTCGCTTCTCTTCCTTCATAACTGATCCTTGAGGCACTCACCTCAACAGGAATCATCCTGTTTTTTCCGGAAAGAAATATTTCATAGACATCACTGGCCTCCTTTCCCTCCATTCTAGTTTTATATTGTTCAGCAGCTATCTTATGGTACTCAGGAACAATAAAATCCAAAAAGGATTTACCTTTCGCTTCATCCAGTGATATCCCTCTCATTTCAAGCAAAACCCTGTTGGCAAATTTCACTACGCCATTCTGAATGATTACAACACCATCATTCCCATTTTCAACCAGCGTTGAATATTTTTCCTCAGAGGCTCTTAGTAAAATTTCAGATTTTTTACGTTCGGTAATATCCTCTTTAACGGCAATAAAATGGGCAATGTCTCCATTCGCGTTTAAGCTTGATGATATGGTGGCACTTTCCCAATAAACGGTACCGTCTTTCTTTTTGTTTTTAATTTCCCCTTTCCAGACCTTTCCATCAAGTATGGTGTTCCAGAGATCTTTGTAAACTGATTCCGGAGTATTGCCGGATTGCAAAATTTTTGGTGTTTTACCCAGTACGTCCTCCTGGGAATAACCAGTGGAACTGCAAAAGGAGGGATTAACATATTCGATTATCCCATTAGGATCAGTGATAATAACATACATGGGAGATTGCTTCACAACCGTCGATAGTTTCCTGATCTCTTCCTCCGACTCCTTTTTCTCGGTTATATCCTGAATGGCTCCGTAAAGTCTAAAGGGCCTATTGTTTTCAAACTGAACACTACCAAGTGCTCGCACCCATAATCTTCGGCCCTTGCCAGTAATGAGAGGCAATTCGAGATCGTAGGGAGTACCATCCTCTATAGCCTTGTCAACGGCTTTCTGAAGTATGGCACGTGCACCGGGTTCATAAAACTTCATGGCTTCTTCAATATGGAGTCTTGTTCCTGAAGGAATATCAAAAATTCTATAGGTACCTTCAGTAAAGTAAGGAACCATGGTTTGAAGGTCGAGGGACCAACCTCCAGTTTTTGCAAGCCTTCCGGTTTCAGAAAGCATATGTTCACTTTGAATCAACGCCTCTTCAGCTATTTTTCGATCGGAGATGTCTTCAACTACCGAAACAAAATAACCAGGAAGATTAGTATCCTTATGCTTTACGATTGATACAGTAGCTCTACCCCATATGATGACTCCGTCTTTTCGTATGTATTTTTTTTCCTTTGAAAAGGTAGTGGCTTTCCCTTCCAGTAGATTCATGATATCCTTTGTGTCGGATTCGAAAAAATCCGGATGGGTAAACTCCCTTATGTTCATTTTCAACATTTCATCTTCCGAATAACCAAAGATCTGAGTTATCCGTTCGTTGGCTTTAATCACCTCAAGGGTATCCAGGTCAACATGCAGGATTCCCACTGCTGCCTGTTCAAATGTACTCCGGAATTGTTCCAGAAGAATGATGTTCTTTTCTTCCAGCTGATTTTGATAATCATGGAGTTTCAGGTGTGAATTGACCCTTGATACCACTTCTTCAACCTGAAAAGGTTTTGTGATGTAATCGGCTCCTCCCAGCTCAAAAGCGAGAATTTTATTAAACGGTTCCGACATGGCACTGATGAAAAGAATTGGAATGGATTTGAGTTTTGCATCCGCCTTCATATGACGGCATACTTCATAGCCATCCATTTCAGGCATCTGGATATCCAGAAGAACAATATCAGGAGGTTCTGCTTTAACGCTCTCGAGTGCCTGCTTGCCATTTACAGCTGCCCTGACATTATAATTACGTTCTTTCAGAATGTTGGAAAGAACCTTGAGGTTTTCCGGATTATCATCGACGATCAGTATGGTGTTTTGTGTTGTCATATCTACTAATCCGCTTGGTTCCTATTTATTTAACTTGTTTCGCAATTCAATGATTTTTTGATCTTTGTCTTTCAGATCAATTTCCAGTTCCTGGATTTTTTGTTTGTAATACCTGAGCTGTAGATACGTTTTCACCCTTACTTTTACTTCATCCACATCAAAGGGCTTGGTCATGTAATCAATTGCACCCGCTGCAAGACCAAGCGACTTATTGAAACTATCATCAAGTGCACTAATGAAAATAACAGGAAGGTTATCGTAAGCAGGATCCGATTTTACTCTCTTGCAAACTTCTAATCCATTCATTTCCGGCATATTTACATCAAGCAGAACAAGGTCGGGTTCGGATTCCACAATACTTGCCAGGGCCTGCTTCCCATTTTGTGCAACCCTTACAATGTAATTTTCTTGTTTCAGCATATTGCTTAAAACCCTTAAGTTTTCAGGATTGTCATCAACTACAAGTATTACGTTTTGATTTGTGTTCATAATAAGATCTATTTATTGAAACAATTTGTTCATTTTATCCAGTTCAAAGCCTTCGACTAATTCTTTCAGGTAGTCGGCTATATTAGGATCTGTTTTGGCCACATCATTGATCAATACTTTCAATTGGTCAATGTTTCCCACCACAACTGCTTGTTTTATTTTTTTTCTCAGTCCGGTAGGGATTCTTTTGATGTCTTCAATGGTAAAGTCTTTTAAGACAGCCGATTTTTTTTCATCTTTCAATTCTTCATATACATATTCAATACCGGCCTGTTTATTGATTTCATTTAATAATTCAGTTTCCTTAAAGGGCTTTTTGACAAATGCATCTGCCCCCGTATTCATAATCTCTTCCCTTTCCTCATCAAGTGCACTGGCACTTAGTGCAATTATAGTCACTTCTTCACTGCTGTATAGTTCTCTTATTTTTCTGGTGGCTTCTCGTCCATCCATCACAGGCATCACGACATCCATAATGATGACTTTGGGTTTCCATTTTTTGGTCAACTCCACAGCTTCCTTTCCGTTTTCCGCTTCCCTGATCAAAAAACCAATCTCCTTTAATAATTTACTGGCCACTATTCGATTCTCCAGTCTGTCATCCACAATCAATAACCTGGCATTCTTCTGTCCTGGTTTTAGCTTTTTCACCTTGGCCTTGGTAACCTTGTCGTCAATCAATTTTTTCCTGCCTTTTACATAATCAAAACTAAAACTGAAGGTCGAGCCTTTTCCAATCTTACTTTTTGCGATGATTTCCCCTCTCATTAATCTTGCCATGTTCCTGCTGATTGCCAGTCCAAGTCCTGTTCCCGACTGTTCCCTCATCCCTTTCCCCGTTTGTTCGAATGCCGCAAAAATAGTTTCCAGGTGGTCTTCATGAATACCACATCCTGTATCTTCGATCTCTAAAATGATCTTTTTATTTTTAAGTTTACCAATCAGTGTAATCTCTCCTTCATCCGTAAACTTTACAGCATTGCCCAGTAAATTAATAAGGATCTGCCTCACCCTGTTAACATCTGCATGGATAACTTTGGGCAGGCCGGGATCTATATTCAAGTTAAACACAATTCCCTTTTGATTCACACGGTAAAGAAACATGGCATACATTTCATTAAGCAGGTGATGCAACTGGAAGGACACAGGAAGTACTTTAATTTTACCCGCTTCAATTTTCGACATATCCAATATATCATTGATCAGGGACAAAAGGTGCTCACCGCTTTTATTGATGGAAACGATGCTCATTTTCTGCTCTTCTTTTAATGATTCATCCCGTTGCATTATTTGTGAGTGTCCGAGAATTGCATTCATGGGAGTACGGATCTCATGAGACATATTGGCCAGGAATACACTTTTTGCTCTATTAGCAGTTTCAGCAGCTACCCGGGCTTCTTTTATATCAGCTACTGCACGTGTGCGACGAATATTGCCCCATGCATTGGTAGCAAGAAAGGCTAAGCGGTCCAGGTCGGATTGAACATACTCAATATCCTTGTTCCCTACCCCGATGATCGCAACAACTTTTCCGTTTTCAATTACAGGGACTTCCATATCACGCATCAAAGGAACATGGCCTTCGGGAAGTCCTTTTCGATTAGGTTCTTTTTCATAGTAATTGTGAATCACCGGTTTTTTAGATTCAATGCATTCAACCCATATTCCCGCTTCGGCAATTGGATAGCCAGGTCGCACTTCTTCCACTTCACACTCTTCCATCACAGCACCTGTCCATGTTTTGAGTTCAACAATTTGCTTGTCTGTATCAACAAAATGAAAAAATCCAATCCTCGAAGAGGTTAGCCGAACGGCCTCGTTGAGAAAAGCCTTCAGCATTTCTTCTTCGGACATATCCCCGGTTTTTTGTGAAAGGTCCAATGCGTACCTCATGGTCTTCTCACTGAGCTTGCGTTCAGTGATATCCATGTTAATTCCAATTACTCTAATGACCTTGCCAGTTTCGTCAGTCAGAGGTACCGCTCCTCCATAAATGTGCCGAACCGATTCATCAGGGCGCACGACCCGAAACTCCGAAAATCCCTTTTTCTTTGTCTCGAAAATATTTTGCAACCATTCTTCGGCTCCCGGTAAATCATCAGGATGTACGGCTCTGGCCCACTTCTTATAAGGCATAGGTACTTCATGAGGCAGGTTGTATATTTCAAATAGTTTGTTGCTCCACGACGTCAAATTTTGCTCAACATCCCAATCCCAAATCCCAAGTTCTGCTGCTTCAATGGCAAGTTCAAGTTTTTCATTTGCGTTCTGAAGTGCAAGTTCTGCTTGTTTTCTTTCAGTTATATTTCGACAAAAAGCAACCACACGGTCTTCGTCTCCATATTTAACATATTGTGCTGTCACTTCAATAGGAATATGCTCACCACTCTTCGAAAGAAAGGATGACTCAAATTGCAAGGGTTTTCCACGTTTTATTTTATTTCTAAAATCAGGCCATACATCCATCGTATAATTAGGATCAATCAAAGAG
Organism: uncultured Bacteroidales bacterium; assembly: GCA_964421215.1. GTDB lineage: Bacteria > Bacteroidota > Bacteroidia > Bacteroidales > JAADJA01 > JAADJA01. The sequence goes on from CAYQWA010000034.1 coordinate 5,799, forward strand.
ATCGGTTTCCCGAGGAGTTCTTCTACTTCATATCCTGTCCACAAAGCCGTTGCTTTATTTACATAAAACAGCCTGGAGGTATTTGGATCAATCCAGGTAGCAGCATCAACGGCATGTTCAACAGCATATTTTGTAAAGGATAACTCACGGTTAAGTTCTTCTGCTGTTTCTTTTGCTTTCTTGAGTGCTTTTTCGTTTTGAATGCTCTCGGTGATGTCTCTTGTTATACCAAATGTACCGGTAATTTTTCCGTTTTCATCAATCAAGGGCATTTTTGATGTCAATGCCCAGGTTTTATGACCGTCCTGCCAGTCTTCTTCTTCAATTTTGTTTAAAACAGGCTTGCCACTTTTAATGATCTGCCTTTCATCATTCAATGCTTCTTTAGAATGATCTGCACCAAATACATCACTGTCTGATTTTCCCAAAAGTTCCGATTCAGACTTAAATCCGAGCTTTTCAACAGTTGCTTTGTTGGCCATGATAAATTTGGAATCGATATCCTTGAAGTAAACGTTGTCAGGAACCGTGTCCATCAATAAATCCATCAGGCGTTGTTTTTCTTTTACCTCGGAGGTCCGTTCTTTTACCAGTTCTTCGAGATTATCGCGATGCTTTTCAAGTTCATTTTTTGCATAAACAAGTTCTGTGATGTTCTTTGAGTTGGTCCAAATGACTTTCAACAAACCGTCCTCCACTATGCCGAACCAATTAACTAAAGAATATACTTCCTTTCCGTTTATTGTAACTTCATATAGCTCGACATTATTCAGATTATAATTATTATTAATAAACTCCGAAAACGCCTTTTTTTGCGTCTTCTGTGAGAATAATTCGCTGAGTTTTTTCCCTATAACGTCATCCTTGTTTTTAAAACCATAAGTTTCATACCCTGACCTATTCACGTCAACAAGAGTTATCTGAGATAACAATTCGATTTGTTCCTGAAAGGGAAGATCTGTTCGAATACCTTCATCTGCCTTCCAGTAGGAAACTACATCAGATGATGAATTCATAAAATCGATATAGTGCAACTGAGTAACACGCAGTTCTTTTTCTATTCTCTTTCTTTCTGAAATATCTACAACAACACCGATCATATGAGATGGCTGACCGTTTTTATCCATGGTTAGCATTCCACGCACTTCAACCCATCCGATTTCACCAGTCCCCTTAACTGTTTTATGTTCATAATGTATAATTGAACCCTCCCTGGCATCTTTAAGAAAATCCTCCACTTTTTTGCTTACTGCTTCTTGCATTTCAGGAGCCACAAATTTGACATAAGCCTCGAGCGTGCCTTCGAATTTTTCCGGGCTTGTACCAAAGATCTTCATTGTTTCTGAAGACCAGTATACTGTATTGTTTTGAATATTCCAATCCCATGTGCCCATTTGTGCGGCTTCCAGAGCCAGTTGAAGGCGTTCGCTGTTTTCTTTGACCAGGTCTTCTGCTATTTTTCGCTGAGTAATATCAGTGACAGTTCCCTGTAAGGCCTCTACTTCACCTTTGTCATTTTTTATTACCGATGAAGTCATCAATGCATCTATTTGACTTCCGTCCTTTTTCTTTAGTTTTAGGGGCAAATGTGCAATAAATCCTTTGTCGGTAATGCTTTGAATTACGCTGTTCCTGTCCTCTGCATTGAAATATAATTCCTTTGCGTTAACAGCCTTCAATTCATCCTTGCTATTGTACCCAAACATTTCAACAAAACCTGAATTAAAATCAATAAAACGGCCATCCATGTTAGTAACAAAAGCTCCATCCCTGGCTGTTTTGAAAAATGCCCTGTAGCGTTCTTCACTCTCTTTTTTGACCTTTAATAAAGCAATTTCTTTTTCAGCGTATTTCACATTCATCAGGTACCATTCATACGACAAACTATTTGACAGGATCAGGATAATTCCAAAGACAAGGAACTCGCTCAGATAAATTGAATTTATCATATTTGCATCCATGAGCGAGTCATTTATACCTGTAAAAAGCCAGAGCAGTCCGCATAATATAAACGGTAGGCCCATTATCTTGTCCTTGCGTTTATTTAAAGTCCAACCGGAGAAAATGAGAAATCCCGCGCTGAGAATGGAGATCAGTGCCGAGATAGATCCCAGGTAATAATTAAATTCCACGTCAAGCCTGTTTATGGTTTCTCCCCAGGGAAGGGTCTTTTCATAAATGGCATTTACGTTACCTATCATATGCCCGGTAGGCATAAAGAATGTAGCGATAAAAGTGAACAGCGAAAGTCCAACAATACCATAGAAAAACAGTCCCTTTCTTTTATCAATGTATTCGTACAAAAACCAGAACAAACTGATGTAAAAAAGTGGAATAATAAAATCCCTGAATTTGACAGCACGTATTGCATGCTCCACGGAATCCACTAAATACAATAAAAAGTTCTGAATGATATACAGGCCGGCAAAAAAGCTCATGAAAGCAAAAAGCAGATAGGCTAGTTTTTCTTTTTGTCGTACCCATATAATGACCTGATTTATCGATGCAAAAAAACAAACACCGGCCATAATAAGCAGTGATGGAATAAAAATTGAAATTTCTGTAGTATTTATAATATCCATGTCCAGAATTTATTAGCTTTAAAAAGATTCAAGTAAAAATCGTAGTCCACTGGCAGTAAAAAAATACAAATGATCTAATCACCTTAAGGATTTTAAATTGGGAGCCCTGTATTGAGGATATGAAATATTCCCTGACCATTTTTTTCCCTTAACAAATATAGTTAAAATATTGAAAGAACGGGCATATATTAGGCAAGTCAATCAGGCATTATAGACACCAAACAAAATTCAAATCCAAAATAAGGTTGATTAGAAGTAAGGAAGATGTGCTGCTGTCTATGATAACTATAATCCCACAGAAAATACTCCTACCCAGGTATGCAAAATTCAGGAAGCTTAGAGATGTTAAATGTTGAATGATCATATCATGGAGGGGGTAGATGAACAAAAATTCAACCAAAAGGTTAAATGGTACACATAATACTTTGTTATTTAAAAATTACAACTAGAATTAAATACAATGAAACAGATATATAAAACAAAACCCGTATTGGTAACAGGCGCAACTGGATATGTTGCAGGCTGGTTAATAAAAAAGTTACTTGAAGAAGGAATTACTGTACATGCGGCAGTCAGGAATCCAGACAACAAAGAAAAACTTGAACACCTTGAAAATATTGTCGCTCAATCGAAAGGAACTATAAAATATTTCAAATCAGATCTGCTTGAAAAAGGTTCATACTATAAAGCAATGAAAGGATGTGAATTGGTTTTCCATACGGCATCACCATTTATAATGGAAGTTAACGATCCTCAAGTGGATTTAATTGATCCAGCTGTGTTAGGAACACAGAACGTTCTTGAAACGGCAAATCAGACACCCTCTGTTAAAAGAGTTGTTGTCACGAGCAGTTGTGCTGCCATATACACCGATGCTATCGACAGCCAAAATGTACCGGGCGGAATTCTTACGGAAGAAAATTGGAATACAACCTCCTCTCTGGAATACCAACCCTACTCTTATTCCAAAACCCTCGCTGAAAAGAAAGCATGGGCAATGGCTGATAAGCAGGATCAATGGGACCTTGTTACTATTAACCCGAGTTTCGTAATGGGGCCACCCTTAAATGTTAAGTCAAATACCTCCGAAAGTTTTAATATTTTAAAACAAATGGGTGACGGAACCTTTAAATCAGGAGCACCTAGAATGGGGATCGGACTTGTAGATGTGAGGGATGTGGCCAAAGCCCATTACTATGCTGGCTTTACGCCGGAAGCTAAAGGCCGCTATATTACATCAGCACATAACACCAACTTTTTCGAAATGGGATTAGAATTGCAATCAAAATTTGGAAGCGATTTCCCAATCCCAAAAAAGGCATTGCCAAAATGGTTTTTGATGTTAGTTGGTCCAATTGCTAATAAAGCGTTTACACGTAGATTTATCAGAAACAACGTAAATGTGGAATGGAAAGGTGACAATTCTAAAATAATACGTGAACTGGCAATGAATTTCAGGCCGATGAAAGAAACCATGGAAGATTCATTCCAGGTTCTGGTAGATGAGAATATTTTGCAACCAAAATAAAATCTGGAAAGGTTTTTATAAATTTTTCAGGACTCATACACTTTTAATATTGGATGTATTAATCTGTGAGAATCTGAGTAATCTGTGGTGGTTTCTTTTAACCACAGATAACACAGATTTCCACAGAGATGTTTATTACCTTAAAAAGAAACCATGGAAGAATCATTCCAGGTGCTGGTAGAGGAGAATATTTTACAGCCAAAACAAAATCCGGAAAGGTTTTTAGTAATTTTCCAGGACTCATACACTTTTAATATTGGATGTATTAATCTGTGAGAATCTGAGTAATCTGTGGTGGTTTCTTTTAACCACAGATAACACAGATTTCCACAGAGATGTTTATTACCTTAAAAAGAAACCATTTTAATTACGGTTGAGAGTTTGGCTTGAACATCACGGGGATATGCTGCGACTATCCAACAATTGAACAAAAAAGAAAATAGCCAGTTCTTAATTTCAGGAATTACCATTAAGCCATTAAACAAAAAGAGTTTAACTTTGAAGACATGAGAGAAGTTGCATTAACAAAAATCCTTGTTAAAGTTAAAGTGTACAAATTGATTTAATAAATGGCCGAAATAAAGCAGACACTATTGTTTATTCCAGATATCTCAGGATTCACTAAATTTGTGAATTCGACGGAGATCAGCCATAGTGAACATATTATTTCTGAGTTATTAGAGATCATTATTAACAGCGACCAGAACAATATGGTTGTTTCGGAAATTGAAGGAGATGCTGTTTTGTTTTATAAGGACAGTGTACCGGATAGTGCCACGTTGATCAAGCAATGCGTTAAAACCTATCAAAATTTCCACAATCACCTACACCGCTACAATGTTGAACGTATTTGCAGATGCGGTGCCTGCGAATCAGCCTCAAAACTTTCTTTAAAATTTATCATTCATACTGGTGAGGTCAAAAAGATTAACATCAAGGACCATAATAAACTTCATGGTTCAGATGTGATCCTTGCTCACCGGCTTATGAAAAACTCAATCCCCGGGAATGAGTACATCATGTTTTCAGAAAACATTAATTTTGACAAAGCAGGATTAGACAAGGAAAAATACAGTTGGGCGAAACTGGAGACAGGCCAGGAAAAATACAATGATATTGGTGAAATAGGATATTCATACATTGCACTGAATGATTTTCCACTGAAAAAAAAAGATATTTCATCCATTACATTTCCAGAGCTCAGTGCAGGAAGGTTAACTTTCAAAAATGTAGTACACGCTCCTGTTGACAAGGTTTATGAAAACTTTACTGATTTTGATAAACGCCTGGAATGGAATGAAGAGATAAGGGAAATCATCGTTCAGGATAATAAGCTCAATCAATCCGGTTCACTTCATACTTGTATTGTCGGGAATCAGTCCCTAAATATTGAATCCATCGGCAGGATCGAAGACGAGAAAAACATAGTTTATGGTGAACGATTAAACAAGTTTAAAGGATTAAGGGATCTCATCAGCATTTACACATTTGAAATAAAAGGTGATGAAACCATTATAAAGGTGGAGGTTGACTTTAAAGTGAAATCGATTATCAGTCGGTTATTGAAAAATCTTATTCGAAAGATGATTCAGAAACAAACAGAAAGAAACCTCCAAAAATTAAAAATAGTCAGTGAAAAATAGACATACTAAACTCGTATTGTTTTGCTGTTTGCAATTGCTTTTATCAGCACCCCTTCTCTCCCAGGATACTGATAAAAACATATATTATGAACACCCAACCTATAGTTTCCCTTATCATCTGGATAAGCCGGATCAAACATGGGAATTACCAAAAAAACTGGTTGAAATTTCAGGATTGAGTTTAATTGACAAAAACCGACTTGCCTGTGTGCAGGATGAAAAAGGGAACATCTATATCTATAATTTACAAGTCGGTGATATTGAAAAGAAAATCGATTTTGGTGATGATGGGGATTACGAAGGAATTGAAATAATCGGCGATGATGCCTGGATTTTAAAAAGTAACGGCACTTTATACCGGGCAAAGAATTTCTTAAAGAAGGATGAACCAGAAACAAAAAAATACAATACGGACCTGTCAGGTAAAAACGACACGGAAGGACTTGGATATGATCCTCTCAGCAAAAACCTCCTCATTGCATGCAAAGGCCATCCTTTTACCGATGATAAAAAAGGGAAAGAATACAAAGCAATCTACCGTTTTCATTCTGAGAGTAAAAAGCTTAATAAACATCCTTATTTATTGATTGTCCTGGATTCTGTTAAATCCCATAAAGACTATAATACTATGGCCAAACTGGGTGTTGAATTGCTTGCAACCCTTGATCATTCAAAAGGTGATGTTTCCTTTCAGCCTTCCGGAATTGCAATTCATCCCATCAGCGGGAAAATGTATGTTCTGGCTTCGTCAGGAAATGTGCTGGTCGTATTTTCTGAAAGTGGGAAAATGCTGGCAATGGTGAAATTAATCTCAAAACTTTATGCACAACCCGAAGGCATATGTTTCGACAAGGATGGAACAATGTATATTTCTAATGAAGGTGATGGAGGTGCAGGGACCATTTTAAAGTTTAATCTAAAAAAGTAGGACCATGATAAGTATAGCATCAAAAGGTTTTACATTTATATTTTTTAGCGCTTTTCTTTGTTTCTTTTCATTGAACGGTTCTGCACAAAAGATCTACTATTCACCAGAGAACCTGAATTGGGCAAAAGAAATAACAGAAGAATCAGCCGACCTGATTTATACAGTTTTTTTAATCGGAGACCTCAAACACCCCAATCCTTCAAATAACAACCTGAAATTACTAAAGGATCATATCACCAACGAAAAAAATCAAAGTGCAGTAATTGTGCTGGGTGATATTCTTTATCCTTATGGTTTGCCCGACTCTACACAAGCCACTTTTGATTATGCTGAAAAAAATTTAAAATATATCCTGAGCAATTTTGAGTTTTATGATGGTGAGATCATTTTTATTCCTGGCAACCATGATTGGTCACACGGCAAAGAAGAGGGATGGGAATCAATTCAAAATCTGGAAAACTATATTGAAACATACCTGGACCGTGGTAATACATTTTTACCCGATGGAGGATGTCCCGGTCCGGTTGAAGTAGAACTTACTTCAGACATTGCCCTGATCGTATTTGATTCACAATGGTATTTTCACAAAAACTCAAAGCCTGGTTTTGATGGTGAATGCAATATTACAAGTCAGGCAGATATATTTGTTCAGATCGAAGACGCTTTAAGAAGAAACAAAGACAAAAAGGTAATTTTTGCAGCTCATCATCCATTGTTTACAGTTGGACATCATGGTGGCCACTACCCGGCTTCCGATTTATTGTTCCCTTTGCTGAATGCAAAGGGCTGGTTGTACCTCCCACTGCCTGGCTTTATTTACACCGGATACCGTAAATACCTGGGAAGCATTCAGGACCTGGCTCATCCTGAATACAAAGCATTTATAAAAACATTGCTGAACATTTTTAATGACTATCCAAATGTTATTTATTCAGCGGGGCATGAACATAACCTGCAATACTTAAATACCGATAGTCTCCATCACATCATAAGCGGTGGAGGCGGTGAAGGGACCTATATTGCTCAAAGAAAGAAGAAAGCAGACTTTGCCTACCAGGGTACCGGATTTAATAAACTATCCTTCTATTCTAATGGTAATGTCTGGATCGAATTCATCAGTCCGGATGATTCTTTGCAAGGAGAAGTTATTTTCCGAAAGAAACTATTCACAAAAGCTGTATTTGACGCAGACCAAAGAAAGGAGTTGTTACAAATCATTGATTTTTCGGATAGTGTTGTTCATGTGAAAGTCAGCGATATCTATTCAAAAGGAAAGCTACAACGATTCCTGATGGGTGATAATTACAGGAATGTCTGGAATGCTGAAGTTGATTTGCCGGTTTTTGATATTGGAACTGAAAAAGGTGGATTGTCTATTATAAAAAGAGGTGGAGGACAACAAACCCGCTCCATCAGGATGGAAGACAAGAACGGTAAACAATATGTGTTGAGGTCGGTAAATAAATTTCTTGAAAAAGCCATGGATGAGAACATGCAAAATACCATTGCTGTTGATGTGGTTCAGGATGGTATTTCGGCATCACATCCCTATGCAGCAGTAACTGTTCCGGTTCTGGCTGATGCGGCTGGTGTTATGCATACCAACCCGCGAATCGTCTGGGTGCCAGATGACCCTCGTTTGGGAATTTACCGTGAAGACCTGGCCAATGGAGTCTTTCTGTTCGAAGAACGGCCGGCAGGTAACAGAGAAGACATTATAAGTTTTGCACGTTCAAAAAAAATCGTTAATACGGCAAAAGTGGTTGAAAAAACTCAGGAGGAACATGACCATAAAGTAGATCAGACGGCTGTATTAAGAGCACGCTTATTTGATATTCTGATCAATGATTGGGACCGGCATGATGACCAATGGAGGTGGGCCTCTTTTAAAGAGAACAAGAAAACCATCTACCGTCCTATTCCCCGTGACCGCGACCAGGTCTTTTTTGTAAATGAAGGACCCGTGATGTGGCTGGTATCAAGGAACTGGGCCATGCGAAAGTTCCAGGGATTCGACTACTCCATAGATGATGTGATCGGTTTGGGATTTAATGCACGCTATTTCGACAGGGCCTTCATTAATCAACCAGGCCTTAAAGAATGGAAAAAAATTGCCGGAGAGATACAGAACAATATTACCGATTCAATTATAAAAGAAGCCCTAAGCAAGTTACCGCCAAATATCCATGACTCGAGCGGACTGGTCATTGAAAACAAACTTAAAGCGCGAAGGGATCTGATACCGGAATATGCTGAGGAATATTACCGTTTCCTTTCTAAGGCAGTTGATGTTGTTGGAACAAAAGACCGGGAATTATTTGAAGTAGTAAGACAGCAAAACGGAAACACTCTTGTTACAGTCCATGCATTAAGTAAGAAGAAGGGGAAAGTTAAAGAAAAGCTGTATTCCAGGGAGTTCAAATACGATGAAACCAATGAGGTACGCTTATATGGCCTGAAAGATAAAGATGTATTTAAGATCAGCGGATCAGGGAAAAAAGGAATAAAAGTCCGGATTATAGGTGGTAAAGGAAATGATTCCATCATCGATGAATCGAAAGTCAGGGGTCTCAGTAAAAAGACTTTTGTATATGATCGAAAAGACAAGAAGAACACCATCATAAAGGGTAAAGAAACAAAGCTTTATTTATCCGGAAAGAAGTCGATCAATGATTACAACAGGAAACAGTTCAAACACAACACTACTTTTCCAATAATCTACGGTGGTTTCAACATTGATGACGGATTGTTCCTGGGAGGAGGAACAAACATCAGCCGTTATAATTTCAGGGATTCAACATATCACAAGATCCGTGGGGATTTAGCCTTCGAAACAGGTGCTTTTTCCGTAAAATATCATGGACTGTATTCTACTGTGTCCCGTACATTCGACCTGGCAGTTGATGCACAGCTTAGTGTTCCGCGCAGCGTTGATAATTTTTATGGATTAGGAAATGAATCCATAAATTTAAACCATGACAAAAATTATTACAGGGTCCGCTATGAGTATGGAATGTTGAATCCAACGTTTAAACATACCATCAGGATAATTTAAATTATTCATTCGGTGCATTTTATGAGTTCTTTGAGGTCACTGATACTGCAAACCGGTTTATTGGTGAATTCTATCCTCAGGATATTGATTCATCGGCCTTCATGGAACATCACTATACTGGTATGAACCTTAGATTTAATATCGATACCCGGGATGATGAAGTCCTCACCAAAAGGGGCATTCTATGGAAATCCGAAGCAAAAGGTTTTTACAGCATAAGGGAGGAGGGGAAAAATTTTGTTAAACTGAGCTCTGATCTGAGTTTCTACCTGAGTTTCAGAAAAGACCCAAGGGTTGTATTTGCCTTTCGCTTTGGAGGTGAAACAAATATGGGTGACTACGAATTTTATCATGCAAATTTCCTTGGAAGAAAAACCAATTTAAGAGGTTTCAGAAGCAATCGTTTTGCAGGTGACCATTCTGTCTATCAAAATACCGAGATAAGGCTTAAACTAGTGAACATCAAAAGCTATATCTTTAACGGTCAAACAGGATTATTGCTCTTCAATGATGCTGGAAGAGTCTGGATTGATGGTGAAGATTCAGAAAAATTGCATCATGGCTATGGGGCAGGAATATGGCTAACCCCATTCGATTTTACTGCGGTAACTGTAACCTACAGTAGGTCAGTTGAAGAAAATCTACTTAACTTTACATTCAGGTTTATGTTTTAATTACAAAAAGCTTAAAGCAAAACAATGGGAAAAATCAGTGCTGAAATATTAAAAGAGGCCGGGGATTATGTAACGAAAATTCTCGAAGAAAAATTACCTGCTGATATTTTGTTCCATGATCTGGCCCATACACAGTATGTAGTTGAGGGAGTGGAAGAGATTGGCAGGAAAAGCGGTCTTAACGAAGATGATCTCAACCGGGCTAAACTATGTGCATGGTTCCATGATGTAGGTTTTGCAGTTGATCCCCAGAACCATGAAGAAGAAGGTATAAAAATCATGACTGAGTTTTTAAGCTCAAAAGGTGTTGAAGAAAATATCCTGATCCATGTCAAAAACTGCATTTTGGCAACGCAGATGCCCCAGCAACCAAAAGACCTCGTGTCGAAGGTAATGTGCGATGCTGACCTGAGACACCTAACGGAAAATGATTATTTTGAACGCATTGAATTACTCCGGAAAGAATGGATCAACCTGACGGGAGAGAACTTCGGAAAGACCAAGTTTTATAAATATTCTGTGAAATTTTTTAAAAATCATAATTACCACACTGAATATGCTCAAAAGGAATATCAGTCCAAAAAGGATAAAAATTTTCAGCAATTAAAAAAAGAAATATACATAATGGAACAAAAAAAGGAAAAGGGCCTTCTTGGGAAAAAAGACAAGAAAAAAGAAAAAAAAGGATATTCCCGTGGAGTGGAATCCATGTTCAGGTTAACTGCACGAAACCAGATCAGCCTGAGTGCTATTGCTGACAATAAGTCCAATATCCTGATCTCTGTCAATGCACTGATCATGTCCATTTTACTCACGGTGTTGGTCTCCCGCTTTGAAGAAGTACCCAGCATCATTATTCCTACAATTATTTTTATTCTGTTCTCACTGATCACCATTGTTTTCGCCATATTATCAACCCGTCCAAATATATCATCAGGAACATTTACCAAGGAGGACATTCGACAGAATAAGGTGAACCTGTTGTTTTTCGGTAATTTCTACAACATGGAACTGGATGATTACGAATGGGCGATCGAAGAGCTAATGAAGAATGATGAAAACCTCTATTCCACTATGATTAAAGACCAGTATTTCCTTGGTAAGGTGCTGGCTAGGAAATACAAATTACTCAGGATTGCTTATAGCATATTTATGTTTGGAATTATTATATCCGTATTGTCCTTTGTACTTGCTTTTGTCAACATTTAATAACATTAAAGATGATATCCAACCGAGAGAAATTAGTATCAATCAACAGACAGGTCGAAGAGATCATAGGCAAGATCAAAAATATGGAGGAAACCTTTTCTGAAGAGATTGAAAATGTTCATCCCATATACCGGAAAAGTGCTCTAAACCTTGTTCATTACCTTGGATTCAGGAGTTTTGATATTGATCAATTACAAGATGAGCTCAGGGACCTGGGATTGCCCAGCCTGTCGAGTATTGAAGCCCATGTGATGAAGAGCCTTACCCAAACCAGTTCCGTTCTGAATCATTTACTCGGAAATCCGGTACCGGAAAAAAGGAAAGGAATCGTTTCCGTAAAAAAGAGTAAAAAGATCCTGAACAGGAATACCAAACTAATGTTTGGTTACAAATCAAAAAAACGAAGGACAAGGATCATGGTAACCCTTCCCAATACTGCTGCTGATGATCCACAATTTGTAGGTCATTTGATGAGTCTGGGAATGAACAGCGCCCGTGTAAACTGTGCACATGATAATCCGGATACCTGGGGTAAGATGATCGAAAATATCAGGAATTCCAGTGAAAAACTATCCCGAAGCTGTAAAGTAATGATGGACCTGGGTGGTCCAAAACTAAGATCCGGAGCCATTGAACCAGGGCCAAAAATAATTCGTATCAAACCGGAAAAAGATATATCCGGAAAGATTGTCAATCCTGCTAAGATCTGGATTGCACCTCCCGATATTCCTCCTCCAGATGATACCACTAACATTCATATACCAGTAAGTGCTGAATGGTTCAGAAAGATGAAAAGAGGCGACGCCCTTCATTTAAAGGATACAAGGGATAAAAATGTAAAATTTATTGTGGAAGGCAGAAAAGGAGATGGTCGTTGGGGTTATTGTTTTACTTCCGCCTATGTGTCAACAGGTACTGAATTGAAACTTTTCAAACCTGACAATACTGAAAAACTTGTGGATAAGGTGGGTGAATTAATGCCTATTGAGCAATACCTCAGCCTGAAAACAAATGATACGCTCATATTACACAAAGATCCCAAGCCGGGGCAACCTGCTCAATATGATGAAAACGGTACCTTGTTGCATGCTGCACATATATCATGCACTCTGCCTGAAATATTTGAGGATGTGAAACCTGGAGAACCCATCTTTTTCGATGACGGGAAAATTGAAGGAAAAATTGAAGAGGTGAGCAAAGAAGAACTCCTTATAAAAATTACCTATGCCAAGGATGTTGGAAGCAAATTAAAAGCAGACAAAGGCATTAACCTTCCTGACAGCGATTTGAAGGTTAGCGGTTTAACAGAGAAGGATAAAAAGGACCTTGAGTTTGTTGCTGTAAATGCGGATACTGTCAACTATTCCTTTGTAAATAATGAAAACGATGTCCAGCAGTTGATGGATGAATTGGAAAAATACGAATCAAATGTCGGGATCATTCTGAAAATTGAAACTCAAAAAGGATTTAAAAACCTGCCAAGGATTCTATTAAAAGCAATGCAAACTTTCCCAATTGGAGTAATGATAGCGCGAGGTGATCTGGCCATAGAAACCGGTTGGAAAAATTTTGCCAGCATACAGGAAGAGATCCTGAGAATATGTGAATCTGCCCACATTCCAGACGTCTGGGCAACACAGGTTCTGGAAAACCTGGCCAAAAAAGGCGTTCCTTCCAGGGCAGAAATAACCGATGCAGCAATGTCACAACGAGCAGAATGTGTAATGTTAAACAAAGGCATGTACATCAAAAAAGCTGTAAAAATGCTTGACAAGATCCTAAGAAGAATGCAACGCTTTCAGAAAAAGAAAGAAACAATTCTGCCAAAACTTGATGGAGCCGGCAAGCTTTATTTGTCTCATGATAAATTCAACATTTGAGACTAATTCATGTTTATGTTATACAACTGGCAGCTCGGATACTGCCGGATTCAATTATTATCAATTAACACATCGTTTGTGAAAAGAAGCATTTTGATTTTAATTGCATGTTTAGCTTTTTTTAGTCTAAAGAGCCAGGATGATAAAGCAGCAGGCAAAAAAGTATACAAGGTAAACCGTAGTATTGAAATTCCTTTAAGTATTGGCCTCCATGCGTTTAATATTTATGGATTCACAGTAATTGACAATAAGCCGTCCCTTGATAGCGCTAAGGTATTGGCCGTTGACAAACAAGATGTATGGGCTTTCGACAGGAATGCACTCAACCGTAACATTGATAAAAGACATAAAGGACGTAAATGGTCAGACTGGGGATTAAATTTTTCTGTAGTTCTTCCTGCATTGCTGATGATTGATAAGGATATCCGGCAAAGCTGGGTTGACATCGGAATACTTTACGCTGAAACACATGGCTTCAATACAAACCTATACGTTTTGGGTGGGCCTTTTATTTCTAACCGTAAACGTCCTTTTGTATATTATGATGAGGTGCCTTTCTGGGAAAAACTTGAACCAGGGACTACCGATTCGTTTTTTAGCGGACACACTTCCACGGCAGCTACTTCCTCTTTTTTTATGGCAAAGGTTTACAGCGACTATCATCCTGAACTTGGTGGTAAAAAATGGTGGCTGTTTGCTGCTGCATTGCTACCCCCGGCCTTTGTTGGGTATAACAGGATCCGGGCATTGAAGCATTTTCCTACGGACGTATTGACCGGTACTGCTATTGGAGCAGCGGTAGGGGTTTTAAATCCTCATCTTCATAAAATTGACCGAAACAATAAACTATCCTTTAAACCAATTTCGGGAAATTATACCGGTTTGGCTTTAGTATTTAAATTGTAAGTAAGAAAACAATATTCAATTATATGCTGGAATTACCTGCTCATTGTTTTACTGAAGAGCTGAACTGAAGTACATTTTTTTGCATCATTCTGCTACGTTTTAAAATAAGCGGGAAAATTTTCCTAACGAAGGCATTGTTTGACATAAAGTGCAATGTTGTAGGTAAAAACTCATGCATCATCCTGCTTTTTGTAACATTTAGTACAGGGCCAAAATAGATCCTCTTGATCTTATTTTCATCAGCGTATTCAACCACCCTTGCAATCATGTTCTCGTAGGCATGATGGGTTGTTTTTAATTCCCTGTTGAATGCACCGTTCAAACATCTCATATGTGTCCCGAAATCAATGAAGGAATGATATCCCAGGAAATCATTTTCGGTCCTGCAGACAAAATGAACCACATTATTTTCCTCCATTGATGCAGTGGCCATACACATGGCGGGATAATTCTCCTGATACGGCAATTTGAAAACACTGTGCTGTGATGTTAACAGCACACATTTTCCTACCATACGGATATCTTCATCAGATAACTTTCCTTTAATAATTTCAACAAATCCACCTCTGTTCCTGAAATGGTTAATTTTTTTTCTCACATTTTTGTGTAGTTTCCTGTAGTTCTCAAATGATAATACATCCCCCATGTCAATTACTCCTTCATCGGGGTAAGGCAGTTTTGAACTATTCCCATGAATGTGATTGTTGGATGATAGGTCCAGAACAAAAGAGATGAAGAAATTCTTATGGATATAATTCATAAGAACAGGAAGGACTACATTTGGATCATAATTGGTATTAATGAATGCTGGGTTTGCAAGTAGCTCTGCACATATCCCTGACCTCAACCATACCACAATCGGAATGCGAAGCGTTTTAAACAGCTTTACCACTGGCTTAAAAGCAGTCATGGTGCTGCCGTAATCGTAACATTTGATCAGGATAACAACAGCAACAAGGTCCTTGTCTTTATGCATTCGGAGTATAAAAGGTACGGATTCTTTTGTTGCGGACTTAAGCAAACTTTCGTACAATTTCCATAATGTATCGTTGAGGTTTAAACTTTCGGTTTGCTCTATTAACGCTTTTTTCTCTGCATTATTTACGGGATCAGAGCTAACGGTAAAGGTGAAATCTTCCATATGTAAATCAGGAATAGTTTTTCTAAAATTAATATTTTCAGACTCTGAAGTCAAGTGTATACCTTATCAAAGAGGATCATTTTTGAAATTATTAGTTCTCAGGTTCACACATTACCCGGGATAAAAGAAAAAGCAGAATAAATGAAAAATATTATTCCAGTTGACTAATGATGAATGGCCGTATTCCCCTGACTATCATGACCCATCGGTTTATTTACCAACAACGCACCTAATTTAAACTAAGAAAAACCTCAATTCCATATGAAAACAAAATCACGAATTTGATGTTAGTTTTCTATCAAGAATTTGAAAGTTAAGGTATATATGAAGCTTTTCAGTTACAACGTAAAGAATTTCAGGCAGATTGAATACATGAAGATGTTGCCTGAAGATGTAAAACAAGAAATTGAGATCGTTTCCAGGGTTCTTCCATTCAAGGCTAATAATTATGTGGTTGATTACCTGATCGATTGGGCCAATTATGAAACAGATCCTTGCTATATATTGACCTTCCCTAACCGGCATATGCTGCCTGAGAAGAATTATAAAGAAGTGAAACATGCAGTGGTTTCAGGAAAATCAGAAGCGGAGATCACACGTCTGGCAAATCGTATTCGCATGAGTCTTAATCCGCATCCGGCACAACAACAATCCAATATCCCCAGATTGGATGGTGAACCGCTACCCGGCGTTCAACACAAATATGAAGACATTGTCCTCTTCTTCCCTACTCAGGGTCAAACCTGTCATGCCAATTGTACTTTCTGTTTTCGCTGGCCTCAGTTCGTCAAAGACCTCGATCTGCAGTTTTCAATGAAAGAGATTGATCAGGTGGCGGAATACATTAAACAGCATGAATCGGTTCATGAAATTTTATTCACAGGCGGAGATCCTATGATCATGAGCCCAAAGACCATAAGAAAATACATCGATACCTTGTTTGCAGCTGACCTTCCAAACCTCAAGACCATTAGGTTTGGTACAAAGTCACTCACCTGGTGGCCGTTTGTTTTCCTCCCCCAGTACAATGAGGAAGGACAGGAGATGCTGGATGTTTTTAAACATATCGTAGATAGCGGCTACCACCTGTCAATTATGGCCCACTTTAACCATTACCAGGAAATGTCGAATGAAGCCGTTGCAGAGGCTGTAAGGAACATTAAGGATACAGGAGCCGAGATCAGGACACAATCCCCGTTGTTAAGGCATATAAACAGTTCCTCAGACATTTGGGCTAAAATGTGGGACCAACAGGTGAACATGGGTATGGTACCATATTATATGTTCATTGAAAGAGAAACAGGGCCCTTTGAATATTTTCAGGTTCCTCTTGCTGAAGCTTACCAGATCTATACCGATGCTATCCGGGAAACTTCAAGTCTTGCCAAAACGGTAACTGCACCTTCTATGTCAGCAGCCATGGGTAAAGCACAGGTTATGGGTATTATTGAAAATCCTTTGAATGGGGAAAAATATTTCAGGATACAATACATCAGGCATCGTGACAAAAGCAAGTCATATAAACCTTTTTTGATGCATTATGATGACAAAGCTACCTGGATTGATCAGCTCAAACCCGTGGAAACCCCTGTATTGATTTCCTGAGAATCGTTGTGATGCAATTAATATACCTCTTCCTGGTACCGTTTATGAGCTTTTAATTCTTCGAGGTGTAGTTTAGCATCTTTTGTGTCAAGTTGAAATTCTTTCTGAAACACTTTTTCAAGCGCCGTTCTTACATTTTTGGCCAGCTTATTTTTGCTTCCGCACACATATAAAATTGCACCCTGGTTTAACCATTCAACCAGTTCGCTTCCCAACTGCTCAATAAGGTGACCAACATATATTTTCTTTTCCTGGTCCCGGGAAAAGGCTGTATCGATCCGGTGCAGGTAACCATTCTTTTTAAAATCCTCCAGATCATCCTTATAAAGGAAATCTGATCTTTGGTTACGTTCTCCAAATATAAGCCAGTTTCTACCCCTGGCCTTTTGAGTCATTCGTTCCTGTAGGAATCCTCTATAAGGAGCGATACCAGTACCGGCAGCAATCATAATCACCGGTGTATTGCTCTTTTCCGGAAGTCTGAATTTTTCAATTGACTCCAGGGAAACAGGTACTTTATCACCTTTGTCTAACCTATGCCATAGGAAAGAGGAAACCACGCCATGGCGAGTTCGCCTTTCATCATCATTTTCAATAACCTTTACAGTGATATCCACCACCTCAGGATGATGTTCCTGACTTGAGGCAACCGAATACAAACGGGGGCCCAGCTTCCTGAGTACCGACAGGAATTCTTCTACAGTGAGATTAGACGGAAAAGTTGTAACCAGATCAAGGATATCATGGCGGTCGGCGTAGACCTGAGTTTTTTCAGCATCTTTCAATAAACTGTCCAAGGTATTATGTTGAGCAAGTTCTGCATATTTTTTCATCACTAAAGGGGTAACCAGTGTCAATTCATAGTCATTGATCAAAACCTCTTTTAGTAAACGAACATTATCTTTTTCCTTAACGGGATACGCTTTATCAAATCCTAGAGACTTAAGCAATTCATCAACAAATAATCGTGAATTGGTTCCATGCACACCAATGGCATCACCTGGTATATATTGAATGTCGGAGTTTTTCAATGACAAACTTACATGAAGCACTTTTTTTGTAGATTCTTCACTTGTTAGAAGTTTCTTTTCAACCAATTCGGCCTTGTAATGGCTGTCACTATCTTCCAATTGAAGTTCAAAAACAAATCCATCTTTTCCCTGCGGATTTTGTACCTTAAGGTGAGGTTTGAAGGCTTCAAAAGATCTCCTGATCCAGTTCTTAGCCGCTTCTTCAAAATCTATGTCACAGCTTTCTACCTCCAGAACTCTTTTAGCTCCCAGTTCTTCAAAACGTTTATCGATGTCTTTTCCTGTCTGACAATAATAGCGGTAGCTACTATCACCCAAACCAGCTACTGTATATCGAAAATTTAAAGATTGAGGGGCTTCAGGACCATGAATGTATTCATAAAATCCTTCTGCCTGAACAGGTGGCTCGCCTTCTCCATGTGTGCTAACTACAAGAAGCAGGTTTGTTATTCGGGGTAGCTTCCCAAAATCAAAGTGCTGCATATCTTCGCAATAAACTTCATATCCCAGGTGTTGAGCATATCCATTAGCCAGTTCAGCTATTGCTCTTGCATTACCTGTCCTGCTGCCATAAAGTATGAATAATGAATCCGGTTGAATATTCATGATCGTTTTTATTGAAATGTTTATGATGACTATCATATAAAATGATTTTTAGGAGAAATTGTTGAATGAAATAGGAAAAAAAGATGAAATAATGTGGTTTCATTTCTTTTTAACAACAAGATAACAGCCAGTTAAACGAAAAGTATTTTGATACCGGGAAAAGATTTTCGCGTTTGATAAGCAAGCTTAATTAGTGGAATAAACAAAACTGCAAAAGGATTAGAGAGAGCAAAGCTATTTCAAATTATACCAGGTCGAAATATAAATTCATAAGTGCGTAAAACCAAGCCATCTCAATTTTGTTACATATTATATTATTAAAATTGATATTTCTAAATTTGAGGGTTATACAATTCCAAATCATAACTAATCAGGTAAAGATCATATGAAAGTTCTCATTCTTTTTGCGCATCCTGCAATGCAAAAATCAAAGATAAACCAGGGCTTGATCCAGGACATTTCGCAGCTTAATAACGTGACACTTCATGACTTGTATGAGGCTTATCCGGAGCTGGATATTGACATAGCAAAGGAGCAGGAATTAATGGAGCGGCACGATGTATTGGTCTTTCAATTTCCTATGTTCTGGTACAGTACTCCGGCCATTTTAAAGGAATGGCAGGACCTTGTCCTTCAACATGGATGGGCATATGGAAGCAAGGGAAACAAATTAAAAGGCAAGTTGTTTTTTTGTACAGTTTCAACCGGAGGGCCCAAAAAAGCCTATACCGTAGGTGGATTTCACAATCACACACTGAACCAGCTTATTGCCCCTTTAAAACAAACCGCTACACTCTGCAAAATGAAACCATTGCCACCCTTTGTTGTTCATGCAAGCCATGCCATGGAACCTGGTGAACTTTCAATATATAAGCAGGAATATTTTCAGCTCCTGCAAATAATGGCAGAGGATGATTTTGATTTCGACAAAGCTGGAAATTTAGAATATTTAAACGATTACTTAAAAATGGAGGTCATTTAATATGCACGAAGGAGGATTTTTTTACCAGGCATTTGTTTATTTAAGCGCAGCTGTAATTGCAGTTCCCCTGGCAAAGAAACTTGGCCTGGGTTCGGTTTTAGGATATTTGCTCGCAGGAGTTTTGATTGGTCCGTTTGTTTTCGGCTTTATTGGAGAAGAAGGACAGGATGTGATGCACTTCGCAGAATTTGGAGTGGTAATGATGTTATTCCTTGTTGGTCTTGAGCTTCAACCTTCTCTGTTATGGAAATTACGTGCTCCTATTTTGGGCCTGGGAGGACTTCAGGTTGTTCTAACGGCAGGGATCATAACAATGATTATATTGCTGGTGAGTTCTCTACCCTGGCAAACAGCACTTGCTATTGGACTCACTTTGGCACTATCCTCCACCGCTATTGTATTGCAAACTTTAAACGAAAAAGGATTATTGAAATCGGTTGGTGGGCAAAATGCATTCTCCGTATTGCTTTTCCAGGACATAGCAGTTATTCCCATATTGGCCTTCCTGCCATTGTTGGCCATATCTGAAGCAGTTCATGTTGATGGTCATGAAAGCCATACCTGGATAGATGGCCTTCCGATAATATGGCAAACCCTGATCACATTGGGCGTAATTGTTTCCATCATCGTAGGAGGTAGGTACCTGATCAGCCCTGCTTTCCGGATGATCGCTTCTACTAGGTTAAGAGAATTATTTACTGCTGCCTCCCTTTTGCTGGTTATTGGAATTACTTTGTTAATGACCCAGGTGGGATTAAGTCCTGCACTGGGAACTTTCCTTGCGGGGGTTGTTCTTGCACAAAGTGAATACCGTCATGAACTGGAAACCGACAT
This sequence comes from uncultured Bacteroidales bacterium, assembly GCA_964421215.1. Classification (GTDB taxonomy): domain Bacteria; phylum Bacteroidota; class Bacteroidia; order Bacteroidales; family JAADJA01; genus JAADJA01. The sequence goes on from CAYQWA010000034.1 coordinate 26,403, forward strand.
TGAACCTTTTAAAGGATTGTTGCTCGGCCTGTTTTTTATCGCGGTAGGCGCCTCTATCGATTTTAACCTTATCATTGAAAATCCGGGGTTGATCGCACAAATCGTTGCCGGACTTATCCTCGTTAAGCTGATTATCCTGGTCACCATTGGAAAATTGTTCGGCATGAAAATGGACAACAATTTCCTGTTTGCTTTTGGGCTTGCACAGGGTGGTGAATTTGCTTTTGTATTGTTTTCCTATGCATTACAAAATGGGGTTATGACGGATGCAATAGCTAATCCATTAATTGCTGCTGTGGCCATTTCCATGGCACTGACACCATTGCTTATGCTTTTGAATGAAAAGTTAATCCAGCCCAATTTCGGAACGAAAGAATCAGAAGAAAGAGAAGCAGATGTTATTGATGAAAACAATGAAGTGATCATTGCCGGATTTGGAAGATATGGCAGCACCATTGGCCGTTTTCTTCAGGCTAATGGTACCCAGGCCACCTACCTGGATACAGATCCTGACAATGTGGATCTGCTCAGAAAACTCGGACTGAAAGTTTTTTACGGAGATGCATCAAGGCATGACCTGTTGCATGCTGCTGGAGGCGAAGAGGCCAAAATTCTGATTGTTTCGGTGGATGATTCTGAAAAGGCTATGGACATTGTGGAAACTGCACAAAAACACTTTCCTCATTTAAAAATCATATCCCGTTCTAAAAATTGGATGGACTATTACGATATGCTGGATAAAAATGTGTACAAGGTTTATCGTGAATTTTTTGATACTGGACTTCGTATGGGGGCAGATGCTCTACAAAATCTTGGCTATAGAAATTACCAGGTTCAAAGGGCTTTAAAAAAATTCAGGCGGCATGATGAATCGTTTACAAAGGAACTGGCCAAATCAAGGTATGAAAGAAAGCTATTCCTGAGGCATGGAAGACAGGTTATCGAGGAGATCGAAAAAATGATGCTGGAAGACATCGAAAACGAAGCCAGGGACAAAGACCTTGGTTGGGATATCGAATCCATCAAAGAAGAATTTGGACCGTTGATCAGGAAGTTGAAAGAATGATACATAATCTTTCGGATCGTTTTATTATCCATCTGAAAGAAAATAAAGAGGCTATCTCAAAAAGGCATCATGGAGGTACTCAAATATTCCTGAGACAACCTCTTTAAATGATTAAACTGTAACTACTATTTTCCCTACTGTCCGACCAGATGCAATCTCATTGTGAGATTCACCTAATTGGTCAAACGAGAATGTTTTAGAAACGTGGGCTTTTAAAATTCCCTGCTCCATGTACCCTTTTAGTGTATTCATATCATCACCATTGGAAGTTACCATTAGTGAAACCAGATTTATACCGAGCTTTTTGGCTTCTTCCTGAACTTCTTCAGGGTATTGTGGAGTTGGCAGGGAAACAAGTATTCCGCCTTCTTTCAGAACCTTCATTGATTTTATCATCACTTCTTCACCAATACCATCCATTACAAAGTCGATATCAGAAACAACTTCTTCAAAGGCCTGGGTGCGGTAGTTGATATGCTCATCAGCACCCATGGAAACGACAAAATCCCGGTTTTTGGCTGAACTTGTTGTAATCACATAGGCTCCCATATGTTTGGCTATTTGGATGGCATAGTGTCCGACACCTCCTGAACCTGCATGTATTAATACACGATCTCCTTGTTTTATTCTTCCCTGAAAGGCCTGCAAAGCTGTCAATGCCGCCAGGGTAGTAGCTGCTGACTCTTCAAAAGTTGCGTTTTCGGGCATCAAGGCCAGTTGCTCTTCTGGTGAGGCAACATATTCAGCATAGGCTTTACCGCTTCCCGGGAAGTTGACCATCCCAAAAACCTTATCGCCTATTTTAAATTTTGATACATCATTACCGGTTGCCTCAACTGTTCCCGCTATGTCCCAACCAAGTATTGCGGGTCTCTCCTTCCCATAGATCATATCTAGAAGAAAATCCATGGCCCTCACCTTATAATCCACCGGATTAATGCTGATGGCTTTAACTTTAACCAGTACTTCATTTTGTTTAAGTACAGGTTGTTCCATTTTTGATGTTATCAGGTTTTCAATTCCACCTGCATTTTCTAAAATTATTGCTTTCATATTGTTTATTATATTTATTTTTGGCGCGAAAACAGAGTATACATACTTTATTGTCAAGCACATACAAAAAAGCAATATAGTTACCTAAAAGGTACTAATGCTGAAACAAAACATTTATAAAGGTAAAAGAAATAAAAAATTCAAAAAAAATTCTGATGCACCAATTTGTTCCATCGATTATGCCTTTAGAAGAATTGGTGGAAAATACAAAGCCCGCATATTATTCTACATAAATCATAGCAACAATGTGCTTCGTTACGGAGAGATGAAAAGGATGGTACAAAACATAACATCCAAAATGTTAACTCAGACGTTGCGGGAGTTGGAAGAAGACCAGTTGATTCATCGGGAGGTTTATCATGAAGTACCACCAAAAGTAGAATACTCTCTTACAGAAACCGGTAAAGAACTGATCCCTTTTATTAATCATTTAGGTGCCTGGGGTGAAAAGCAGATGAAAAAGGAAGGATTAATCAATGTGCGTTACCGGGAAGAGAAGAAGTCTTTATAGTTTAAGATTATGAATTGCCAAAAGCCCCGACCAAATGATTATCCAGCCGGGTCTTTTTGTTTAAATTTATTTTGGATTTTCATGTACAGAATTTATAAATAAAAGGTATTGCCAGAATTTCCATCAATGGATATTATGTTGTAACTGATAAGTATTAATCAGACCATTCACTACTGCAAAGCCAGTTTCCTCTTTTCCTGCTCCGGGTCCGATAATGGTAACATCACCTAACAAATCGGTGGTAAATGTTAAGGCATTCAAATTACCATTAACGCCTGCCAGAGGATTCGAAGCTGGAAGGCTTTCGGGCTTAACACTTGCTTTTAATGAACCGTTTGAAGCATCAAGGGTGCTCACCAGTTTAATGCATTTATTCTGTAGGCAGGCTTCCCTGATATTATCTTTGGTTATTCCCTGAATTCCTTCCCTGAAAATATCCTTTTCCTTAAGGTCCACATCCAGGGCCAGTCTGGCCAGAATTTTAACCTTTGCCATGGCATCATATCCTTCTACATCGCCAATGGGGTCTGATTCAGCATAACCCAATTTCTGAGCAGTCAGTAGAACTTCGTGATAATCTTTACCACAAGCCATTTCTGACAGGATATAATTTGTGGTTCCGTTTAATATACCTGTGATTTTGGATATTTTACATCCTGCCAGCGGACCCTTCAGAAGGTTTATTACCGGGGTACCGGCCATAACTGTTCCCTCCACCTGAAAAGTAACTTTGTTTTCATTTGCCAGTTTTTTTAATTCATTGTAATATAAAGAAACCGGCCCTTTATTGGTAGTGATAACATGTTTACCAGCATTTAACGCTAACTTTATGTAATCAAGAGCTGGAAGCCCATTGGATAAATTAGTAGGTGTGAGTTCACACCAGGTATCCACATCACTTTTCGAGATCAGTTCATCAGGTTTAATATTTGATAATTCACTTGTGAATTTGTGGTCGACTATAGCAGATCTAAGAACAGCAGACAAGTCCAGGCCATTTGAGTTGTATGCAGTGCCGTATTTCCTGTCGGTAATGGCAACTAATGTAAAATCGAGGTGGTACTTATCCTTAAAGTAGTTATGATTTTTAGCAAGGATCTCTGCTACCCCTTTTCCAACGGTACCAAATCCTATAATTCCTATTTTATGTTTCATGTCAGTAAATTTTAATATTGGATTATTTTGTCTAAATCATAAGGCGTTTCCTGGTAAACGAAAAAGTTCAGCCAGTTGGAATACAATAGAGAAGCCTGTGCTCTCCAATTGATCAGTGGCTTTTGACCGGGATCATTATCCGGGAAATAATGTTCAGGAATTGCTATCTCAATCCCCTTTTTCACATCACGGAGATACTCATGTTTTAGGGTATCCCATTCGTATTCGGCATGTCCGGTAATAAAAAAGCTCCGGTTATCAATGCTGCTCACAATATGTATCCCGGCCAATTCGGAAAAAGCCAGGATTTCGAGTTCATCAATCCTTTCAACATCTTCTTTCTTTACTTCTGAAAACCTTGAATGAGGAACTGGAAAAACTGCATCAAATCCCCTGAAAAGAGAGTGTTGATGGTTTAAACAAATATGATCGAACACACCAAACAACTTATTCTCCAACTTTCTCTTTGGTATCCCATAATGATGGTACAATCCTGCCATGGCTGCCCAACAGAGATAGAGAGTACTTGTTACATGTTTCCGGGCCCAATCCATAACCAGTTGCATTTCCGGCCAATATTTTACTTCAGAAAAATCAAGGTGTTCAACCGGTGCCCCTGTGATAATCATACCGTCATAATTATCCTCCTGAATTTCATCAAAGGTCTTATAGAAACTTTCCAAATGATCCTTATCCGTGTTTACCGGAAAATAAGATTTTGTCCTTATCAAATCGACCTCAATCTGTAAAGGTGTATTGGAAAGTAACCGGATTAAACTTGTTTCGGTGGCTTCTTTCAACGGCATCAGGTTAAGGATAGCTATTTTCAGTGGCCTGATGTCCTGATGAATGGCACTGGTGCGATTCATGGTAAAAATGTTCTCTTGTGCCAGTACTCCGGCAGCAGGCAGATTATCTGGAATGTTAACCGGCATAACTCAGTTCCTCCTTAAAGTTTAATTGATGCAGTGCTTGCTCAAAATCAGCTTTAATATCATCAATGTGCTCGATACCAAGGGATACTCGCAACAATGAAGGAGAAACGCCCGCCCTAAATTGCTCCTCCTCAGTTAATTGCTGATGTGTGGAAGTAGACGGTTGAATAATGAGGGTTTTGGAATCTCCAACATTGGCCAGGTGACTCACAAGGTGAAGGCTTTCAAGTAATTTTGTAGCATTTGATTTACCTCCTTTAACAGAGAAAGTCAGGACCCCACCATAACCATTTTCCAGGTATTTCACGGCATTGGTATAATTCGGATCCTCCTCCAGACCAGGATAGTTCACCTTTTCAATTTCAGGTAGTGTATTTAACCATTGCGCAAGTGCAAGCGCATTTTCACAGATCCGGTCTACCCTCAATGATAAAGTCTCCAGGCCCTGGATCAATTGAAAGGAGTTAAATGGGCTGATGCATGGACCAAAATCCCGCAACCCTTCAACACGGGCTCTAATAATAAAAGCAATGTTTCCAAAGGGAGAATTTATACCGAAAGTATCACTGTAAACAAGGCCATGGTAACCTTCGGAAGGTTCTGAAAGTTGAGGGAATTTACCATTACCCCAATTATAATTCCCTCCATCAACAATAATGCCTCCCATGCTTGTCCCGTGCCCTCCAATCCATTTAGTAGCAGATGCTACAACAATATGCGCACCCTGTTCAAGTGGCTTGAATAAATACCCTCCAGCACCAAAAGTATTATCAACAATTATTGGAAGATCATATTTTTTCGAAAGCTTTGAAAAAGCATCAAAGTCCGGTATACTGAATCCAGGATTACCAATGGTTTCCAGGTAAATAGCTTTTGTGTTTTCACCGATAAGTTTCTCGAATTCATTTACTTCGTCTGATGCTGCAAATCGTACCTCCACACCCAGGTTTTTAAAACTTACCTTGAACTGGTTGTAGGTTCCGCCATACAAATAAGGAGTGCTTACGAAATTATCACCCGGAGATAAAATGTTATTCAAAGCAACAAATTGAGCCGCATGGCCGGATGAAACTGCCAGGGCTGCAATTCCTCCTTCCAGCTGGGCTATCCTTTTTTCAAGCACATCGGTTGTGGGATTCATGATTCGGGTATAAATATTCCCGAACTCCTTTAAAGCAAAAAGGTCAGCAACGTGGTCTGAATCCTTAAACACATAACTTGTTGTTTGATATAATGGAACAGCTCTTGATAATGTAGTTTCGTCAGGAGTATGTCCTCCATGTACCTGTATCGTTTCGAATTTATATTTTGTATTGTTCATAATTGTAATATTTAATTGTTAAAAAATGATTTGTGAATTTCTCTGACAGCCAATGGCCTGTCTTTTTTGTTAATAACCAGATTTATGGTTACTTCACTGGCTCCCAGGGCGCTCATTAATACATTGACCTGATTATTGGCCAGTACCGAAAACACTTTGCCGGCAATCCCATGATGTTCGGTCATTCCATTACCCACAACTGCCAGAAGTGAAATGTTATGAATGGTCCTAAGTTCCTTAATTACCGGAATATCTAAAGCTCTGATCAGTTTTACCGACTGTTTGGCATCGGAGCCCTGAAGTATGAGGTTAATGGCAATTTGAGATGTAATTACTGAGCTGATGTTGATCCCGTTTACATCCAGCACTTTAGTTATCTTTGCCAATACTCCCTGCTTTTGCCCCACGCCTGCACCTTCTATTTTAACTATTGCATAATTGTCGGAATAAGAGATGCTTTTCACAACGTTTTTGGAAATAAGCTTTTTCCCATTGATAATACTTTTTGGCAATACTGCATCACTACCATTATTAAATATTCTGATCGGGATGTTTTTATCAACCAGGGGTTCCACCGTCCTCGGATGCAGGATTTTCGCCCCGTAATAGGATAATTCAGCTGCTTCATCATACGTAAGAAAATCCAGGTTTACTGTTTGTTCAACCTCATGTGGATCTGAGCTTTGGAAACCATCGGTATCTTTCCATATATCAAGCGAGGATGCATTAATGCCATTACTTATACAAGCTGCAGAATAATCGGTACCTCCACGTCCAAAAGTTCTCACTTTGCCTGATTCATTAATTCCGTAATATCCCGGTATTATATAAACCACAGGATCCGTTAAGGCCCTTTTTATTGAATTTGCTGATAACTCAATATTCACGGTTGACAATCTGCAATCACCCTGTGCAATTAATCCTATATTTTCAGGTAATACTTCTTTGCAGGGGATCCCTGAAGAATTGCATACCTCCTGAATAAGGAGCGAACTCAGGCGTTCACCATAACTTAGGATGAGTTCGGTATAATCCGGAGACAAATCATTTAAATAATAAACTCCCAATAATATATACTCAAGTTCACTCAACCTGTCATTGAGTTTTTTATTGATCCTGTTCCGGTCGAGGGTAGATCCGATAAGCTCGTTAACCATTGAACTATGCTTTTGATAGAGGCAGTCAGAGAATCGTTTGATATCCCCTTTTTCGATATTATCATTACCGGTAAAATCCAGGATGTGATCAGTAACACCATATAATGCTGAAACCACTACCACAGGATGTTGATAAGCAGAAAGGATCTTTGTCAATTTAGTTAATCCTTCTGAATTCCGGAGGTTAGAACCTCCGTATTTTATAACAGTTCTTAACATAATTATTGAATTAAAATGTTGGAAAATAGATTTAGGTCCGACAGCTATGTAAGCCGAAAAGCAGAAGATGTGCAAGACAATAATTGATGTCCTGCCTAGTGCATGCACATAGGCATCATTGGCATTGTAAAATGCTTATTGAAAACCCTGATACTTAGTAATGATCGTGTAAACATTTTCATTAATTTATAATTTCCCGTAGGAATATCCTAAGCGGGTTAGGTATTGGCACCTTTTCCGAAGCCGGAAGGTTGCCAGGGCGTCATGGAGCCTAATCTCTCAGCCCTTCTCTATAAATCAAATCACAAATTGGGATTTGAAGTGCAGCAAAATTAGAAAAATTATTTAATATCCAAATTTATTTTCAGGAAGCTGGTGATTGGATAGAGTTTATTTAGGCAAGTAATAAAAAAGCAGCCCTCAACTGAAGACTGCTTCAATTATCAATTTAAGCATCTTTTATACCTGGGCCATACCGCCATCAACGGAACATCTGTTTCTTGTTTAATCTCTCCCATTTTTTTGGTATTTTCAAGACATTTTTCAAAAATATCTGTTACTGATTAAAACCATTCTTAGCCTTTTCCTGGAATAACTCGTTTACGTCCGCCAGTTCCATTGTCAGGTTACCCATGAGGCATCCTTTCGTACAATGAAGATCTTTTTCCTGAAGTTCATTGTAATCTGAAAAAAACTTTTGTAAATTTCCGAGAGGACTTCTATCCTCATTTAATAGTGAAGTTTTGAGCAACTCAACATTCCTTATCAGATAAGAATCAAGAACCGCTATACCAAATTCCTCCTTACTTTTAAAATGGTTGTAAAAGGAACCTTTAGGAATATCAATTCGCTCGGTGATCTCACTGATTCCAGTCACTCCATATCCTTTTTCATAAAAAGGTCATATCCTGACTCTATGATATCCTGCTTATGTAATTTCCTTTTCAAGATGCAAATACAATGACCAGTCGTCATATTTTTCAAATAATTTTACTGTCTTAACAAAAGGTTAACATTTCATTCTTAAGAAGAGCAAAACGGAGATTCATAATTATTGGGCATCTGGTTTACAATATCAGAAGGTTTTCTGTAAGATCTTTAAAAAAAGTGGGGATGTGCACGTTAGAATACAGGTGTGAACTAGCATTTTTTCAATAATAGTGAATCGCTGCAGAAACTGTAGTTGATTTCTGAAAGAAGTGTTCTTATCTTTATTAAAAAATTCATACCATGAAACATATGCTCAATACCACACTCACCTTATTATTCCTGGTTACCTCGGTTGTCAATTTATTTGCTATATCGGAATCGCACCATTGTACGGTATTTACTATTGCAAAAAGCAATAAGGTTTTTTTTGGTGGTAATGATGACTATATCAATCCCGATTCTTATTATTGGGTTGATCCGGGTGACAGTTTACAAAATGGTGTAATCTGGATTGGCAAACCGGACAATGTGCAGCAGGGAGTCAATGAAGCAGGATTGGCCTATGATTCAAACGGATTACCCCGGTGGGATGTTAATCCGCATAATGAACGTGAACCTGTAGTGGGTGATTATACGATCTACCCTATCAGGATTATGCAGGAATGTTCAACAGTGGAGGAAGTCATTGAATGGGTAAATACACATCAATGGCATTGTTTTATGCATGACCAGATGCAATTTGCCGACAAAACCGGGGATGCCGTCGTGATCAGCGCAGGTAAAGATGGTGAAGTGGTTTTTACGCGTAAACCAAAAGGAGATGGGTTCATTGTCTCCACAAACTTCAATATAGCCAATCCCGAAAATGGCTTTTCTTACCCTTGCTGGAGATATGACAGAGCCACTGAAATGCTTGATGAACTTGCAAAACAGGATACTCCTTTGAATGTAAATGATGTCAGGGATGTTCTGGATGGCGTTCATGTGGAAAATGTGACAAGTTGGACCATCGAATCCATGGTGGCTGACCTGACCAATGGTATGATATATATTTATTTCTTCTGGCAATATGACAAGCCTCTGATCATAAATATTAAGGAAGAGCTGAAGGATCCAAGACCAGCTGGTGATCTCAGCCTGCTCTTTCCTGAAGAAGTTCAAAATGAAGCATCAAAACGTTATGATGAATTACAAACAAAAGGTAATCAATGCCGCAGGTTCGGAACTTTATGGTGGATGGCTGTAATTTTAAGTATTGTCTTGTTTTTTGCTTTCTCGGATAATCGTCAGCGTAAAAGTTTGGTTTGGATTTTAGCTTTGGTTTTCCTTGGACCACTGGCATTCATATCATGGTTGATTTTTGCCCGAAACAACAAGTCAAACATCTGGAGGAATACCCTACAGGAAGTATTTGGTGATCTGATCCCAGTAATCGTTGCTTATTTATTAGTATTGACCTGTATCATACTCGTCCCTGCCTTTCAGGCTAACTGGCCATTACAAATTGTGCTTGTCTTCGGATTACCGATTCTTTTTTCCTGGCTGATTTTCCATACCCTCCTACTCTTTGCCAAAAGTGAGGTTAGCTTTGTAAAGTTTATGTTATTACGGTTACCTCATTGTATAACCGTTACCTGGCTTGGCATGGGAGGAATCACTGTTGTTAGTCTGCTGCTGGTCAACCTGAGTATTCAGCGTTGCCAAATCTTTCCGTTCTCATTTAATACCCTCCTGATATGGTGGTCGGTAGTGGTTCTGGGCGGATTCATTGCCACTATTCTTTTATTTTTTTATGAGTTCTGGTCAGTAAAACGTGGAAATATCGCCTGGACAGCCCTGGTAGAAAAAGAGGTAAAGGTAAAAACACAGACATGGAAACAGCTATGGTGGGTCGTCGTTGTTAGTATTATTGTTCTATTGCTATGCCTTGCTGCAGCTGTTGCATTAAATAACACCCTCAACTAAGTATACGGATCACCTATTGAAGGCTATCAAATGATGCAGTTATTTAAAATCCGAAATTGCCAGGCTGAGAACAAGTATTTGAATTAGCCTTCAGAAAATTTTTCGAATTTCCATTGTATAAATAGATTTGTGGGATATTATAAACCGAAAGAAAATATAGCAGGTCAGGTTATATCTTCCTGCCCCAGATCCATACTGCTCCTCCCATACCAATATTCATCAGTCTTTTACCGGTATGGCCTAATACAATTGCACATCCAAGCGCAACTGATCCACATAACGAAAGCAACAATTTATCACCCAATTCCATTATTCCTCCCCAGGCTATAAATGGGGTAAATACCGAGGCAATAAACATCACAATACTATACCTCATTTTTTTTCTTAAAAGGGGTGGTTTTAAGGACTTGAAACGCAACTTACCATCTACCAGTCCGGTTAAAAAAGCTCCTATAACTGCAAAAGGAAAGATAACTGCACTAAATGTAGCAGTTCCCAGAAGTATGTCAGGATAAAAATGGGGGAATACAAGATTTATTAGCAGAGCCAGTAACAAAAACACAAGCATGGTTTGAGGAAAATGAACAGCAATTGGATGCAAATCCAGTTGTAAAAACCTGTATCTGCCCGGAGACATTCTTTCTTTGTAATGTGCAAATACTTTTCGTGGAAGGCCGCATGCCGGGCATATATCACCCAGTTCGCTTTCTTTCATGACATATCCACAGGGTTTGCAAATAAATAGTTGTTCCTGTTTTTTTTCCTTTTTCATTTCTGAAGTTTTTATCGCTACGAATATAAATTAAATTATAGATAATTGGGCTTAAATCCGGGAAGAGAAGGTCAGAATATGTAGAATGGAATGATTCCATTATGATTTTTTATTTACTTTTAAGTACCAATTAAGATATTAATCATGTCAAAAAAAGTAATCATCACAGGTGCCACAGGAATGGTTGGAAAAGGCATACTCCTTGAATGCCTGGATCATGAAGCCATTAATGAAGTATTGGTTATCGGCAGAAATCCAATAGAAATGAAACATCCTAAACTAAAGGAACTGATTCATAAAGATTTTACCGATTTTTCAAGTGCAAAAACACAACTGTCAGGATACGACGCCTGTTTTTTCAGTTTGGGCATCAGTGCAGCTGGTTTAAAAGAAGAGCAGTACAGGAAGATCACTTATGATTTTACAATGGCCCTTGCTAAACCGCTTTATGAATTAAATCCTGAGATGATCTTCAATTATGTCTCAGGCCAGGGAACCGATTCATCTGAAAAAGGAAGGATGATGTGGGCCCGTGTCAAAGGGCAAACGGAAAATGATCTTTTAAAAATGGGATTCAAAGGAGCTTATATGTTCAGGCCCGGAGCCATTATTCCACTACGTGGAATTAAATCCAGAACAAAAAGTTACCAGTTCATTTACGATTATTTTATGTGGTTTGTTAAACTGATGAAAGCCCTTTCTCCTAATTCCGTTGTAAATACCACTCAAATCGGATTGGCCATGATTAACTCTGTCATCAAGGATTATGATAAAAACGTTCTGAGTCCTAAAGACATCATTGAATTATCCAATTAAAGTTGTTAGTTCTCTTAAACTTTTATCAATCCTGATCCTCATACTTTAATGTTAGGCCACGGTTACAATCACAGTAGAATATGCCGACATGACAGACATATAATTTTTGAGCTCTTTGATTGAAAGTCATTTTGTAAGTTTTTCAAATAATAAATGTCAAATGAATAAATACAATGATGAAACATCAGTGGATTTTATTATACATAACAATTTCTGCGAATTTACTACTCAATCCTTTCCACCTGTTTGGTCAGCATTATCCAGGAGAAGACTGTTTCACCTGTCATTCCAATTTTAAAGTAGCCGGAACAATATTTACGGATACCAATGCTTTTGCTATAGAGCCCGGTGTAATTTTTAAACTCACAAAACCCAACGGCAATAAAGTCATTCTCGATCCATCGGATGAAAACGGCAACATCTATAATGAACTTGTAGAAAACGGCAACTACCTGCTAACTGTAGGGAACATGACCAGCAGGACTTGGCATACCATCCCCGAACAGGGAAGTTGTAATTCATGTCATATTATAGGTGGGAATGCATCGGGAACTAAAACCAAAGTTTTTACTCCCTGGCACACTCAAATACCTCCTGACAATGATTGTGCCTATTGTCATCATTTTCCGGCGTCAATGGATATTTCACAATTAGCTACGATGGGAGTACTCAATATTCAATCCACACCCCTTGACCCACCGGGTTCTGCTGTTATTATAAACGGAATCGAATACCCGTTTGATTCCAGTTCTTTTGAAATAACAAGTGTGAGACCCGATGTGTTTGCCCCGGGATTTTTTTCAATGTTTGATGTAATCCTTGCAGTTGGCCAGGAAAATAATATCTCAATTGACTATGCGTATGATGAAAGCAGAAAAACACATTTTATATCTGAAATTAATAATGATCCCGGAAACTATTGGTATCATTTTTCCTATGATGCAGGCCCGCAAACAATGGGTGAATTATCCACGAAAAGAGCAAACCGGTGGGATGAAACATTGTGGCGTCCGGGTGCCTATGTTTCTGTTGTGGAAGGAGAAAACCTTGCTGAGATCAAAGAAGAGTATGTGGAAGAGATTGAACGGGAAAATTTAATGGGAAATGTAATACCCCATGTTGAAATTTCTATTAATCCATCCAACTATATGGGGAATCCGCCTGGTTCAGGCCGGATAACTGTAAATCAAACTTTCGAAAATGTTGAAGTAAGTGCTCATGACCATCGGGCAACCGGATTTCCTACCCCCTATTCAAAACCTTTCCAGCCTGGGGTAATTACCTCAATTGATATGTTGTATTCCTTAGTCGACCAGGGGCACCTCACGCTTGTGACTGATGTGTTTTATTCAAGGTTTTCAAACCGCCATATTGATAGTTATTATGTTGTAGCAATGGGATTTCCTGGCATCGGAGAAGCACATGCTTCAGGAAGGCATGGGTTTGTGTATGTTACTGAAAACGGTTCCTTTGGCAACCTCCCCAACAATGCAAACAACACCTTTCACATAACCTCAGATATCTCCGTTATTCATGCTCCTGATTTTTCAAGATGGTACTGGATTGAATTAGGAAATCCATATTATGAAGACGAAAATCCGCTAACGACCACCAACCCTACCATTGAGGAGGACTTCAATGCAATTGAACGTGGATTTAATTTACATAATCCTTTCCCTAATCCGTTTAACGATCATCTAAAAATCAGTTTTAATGTATTTAATTCTGCTCTGATCAATATCGACATTGTGGATCAAAACGGACAATTCGTTGAATCTCTGTACAACAGTCTACCGGGATACATCGGAGTACACGAACTAAACTGGAAACCTTTCGGAATTGTCCCGGGTTCGTATTATATCGTCATGCGTTACCGCAATCACCAGCAGGTTAGAAGAGTACAGTACATCAAATAAACAGCATTTACCTTCTAAAACTTTCATGAAATCTCCACACGTTGAATAAGGGTATATTAATTATCGTGTGTATTAATTCCGCAAATCAGGTAAACTTCAACAAAATGAAAAAAACAATTCTATTATTATTAGCTGTTATTGCCCTTGAATACTTAAACGGGCAAGACCTTGCGGACAATCAAATGGATGGGATTCAAATTGATTCTTCAGGTAACAAACATTTAGAAACGACGATGGGACTGCCGGATGAAAATGAAAAATTAAGGCCATCATTCAGAACAAGTGTCCATGGCGACCAGTTACAAAGTAACATTAATGAGAAGGAAACTAATAAGGATAAAATCTCCAGTGGTAAAGCATCTGTTTTTCCAAATCCTGCAAAATCCTATGTTAATCTTTCGGTACCCTCAGACTTATATGGAGGATTCTCACTATCGCTTTGCAACTCTTCCGGTCAGCTTGAATGGATTAAAAAAATACCCCACGATATGGGATTAAAATGGACCATTGATATCAGGAATCTTTCATCAGGTATTTATTATTTGATTATTCAAACCCCCGATGAATTAATTAAAGAAAAGTTGATTGTGATGGATTGATGAAGTGCGATAATAAGTTTCATTCACCCGAGATAGCTGACTGAACAAATCCGATAAAGCTTAATTCAAAAAAAACCGGCTCGACCTTCGATCCGGTTTTTCTATCCAGTTTTATAATGTGTAATCAGGATTTTAACCTTTGAAACACTGCTGGTTTCCATCCCAGGTGATATAAATTGCATTTGTATGGCTTGCTACAAAACGCAAATATTTTTCTGCAACATTCGGATCAATCCTTAAATACATTTCATAAACCCTCTTTTTTCCGAAATGACTGTTTATTACATCCAGTCCTTTGGCTTTCCAGTCTTTTTTACTATACAGTTTCATAATATTTTTTTTGTTACACTTTTGGATTTTGATTCATTAACTAAAACAACTGTACCAAAAAAGCAGAATTTTAAGTAAAAAGCACCGTAGCCAGAAATCACAAACGCATCATTTATACATAAAATACTTAATTTCAGCGCTTAACAATCAAGTATTCCAAAAAACAATAAATAAATTGAAAGATGATAAATATGGAAGGATTGCAATTCCAGATTCAGTATTTTCCCAAATTTGTACCGTTTTATTCCTGATTTCGACTCAGCAATTCAACCACAAGACAAAATTGGATGTAAAGGATATTGAAGAAATTATGATTAAAAATGATCCTTAGGAAATTCTACCAATTGGATATTAAACAATGATTCTTCCGAAGTAGGTTAATTATGCTACAAACCTGCCTTTTTCTTTATTCCAGGAAATATAAACCGCATCCGGTTGTTTTGCCAAAAACTTAAGGTATTCATCAGCCATCTTCGGATCTTTCTGCTGGTAACTCTCATATACCTTGCGTTTCCCCTTATGCCCGTTCACTACTTTTAAGCCTCTTTCTTTCCAGTTCTTATTTCTTGATAACCCCATAGAGATATAACATTTAAAGTGATTGTTATTCTTCCTCTCTTAATTATGGTTTTTAGACAGTCGTGCAAGCCCTCAGGTTGCATAGAGGATCAAATAAAAAAATTCCTTTATTTGCTTTTGGGGCATAATCAGGGTTTGAGCCGTATTGAAGTATTTTCGTATTTCCTTACGACCTGGTTGAAGTTCAGTTTACCTGTTTTTGGTTGCCTTCCAATTCAGTGTTTTTCTACATCAATTTTCAGGAAAATCATTAATTGCATTTCTTTTCAAGCCTTTTTAATTGCCTTTGATTACTTCTTTGATCTCATCAATGTTGATCTTATCGATAGAGGAAGTGGTCCCGAAATCAACTTCAATCCTTAATGCTCGCAGGCCTGATGCTCCTTTCAGATCCTCCAGTTCAAAATCTTCGATGTTATCCTTTAGGTACCCTTTGGCAATCATAAACTCAATGTATCTTTTGTACTCAGCAATTTCTTCAGGATGAGAATAGATAACTGCTATTTTGCCAACCTGGGTAATCCGTTCATTTGTCCCATTAATAAGGGCTTTGTCTATCCTTTTCTTAGTAATTTCATAACGAATATTGTATGCACCTGCCACATCAAATTTCTTTTCATCCTGGCGGAATGCAATGGACAGAGGATTACTGTGTACAAGTACCAATTGCGTAACATCAAGGTCAACCTTTAATGATGGCCTCAGTTCTCTGATTTTTCTTGCTATTTCTACTTTGACAATTAACTGCCATAATCGCAAGTTTTTAATGTATAGTGGGTCGTATACATGATCCTTTACCAGTGACTGGCCAACATAAATATTATATTCAACACCATCAGTACGGTATTTTTCATAATAGTGGGGATAAACGTTTTGTGCTCGTTCCTGCTCTTCGTCCAGGATTTTTCCTACGGTATCATTAATAGCAGTAAGGCTATCTTCAAAATCCTTCCTTTTCCTGTACAATACACCCAACTCTTCATCCATTTTATTGTAATAAATGTCGATGGACTTCTCAATTTCCGGGTCCCTTTCTTTCAGGCGGTCGAATAGAGGTTCGATCTCATTTTTAATAAACTCCAGGATACTCACTTCATCACCTGCTTTAAGTCCTTTTTTTACTGTATCCAGATGAACATCAATTTTATAAACAAGCTGGTCCAGAAGTGGCATTTCTTTGTTCACCTGTGCGCTTACAAGTATTTGTTTAGCCAGGTTTAGATGTTCTCTTAAGTCTGCCTGAATAGCATGGTTTCTTTCCACGGAAGAATTTCTGATATCGGAAGCTCCATAAATAGGTACCACCTCATTAAATACAATGGGTTCCATTTTCAAGTGCTCTCCATCACCCGGTTGGTCCAGCATCTTACCTGCAGCCTCCCAAAACCTCCACTCTACTGATGGATGGATAGCAGTACATTCCTCCTGGATAATTGCCTGAATACGGTCATTAACCTCCTCGTTCGATCGTTTTAATGCAATGGCAAAAACCGGGAATAATTCATGAAATCGTTTGATTTGAACAAAATTCAACCGACCTGGTACTTTAGCACCAAACTCAATCATGCCTACAATTTCATCCTCTAAAACCAGAGGAATCACCGCATGGCTCATTATTCCTCTTTTTAGGAATTCGTCAACAACCGGGTCACTATCCAATGCTCGCACGTCGTCTGTCAGTATGATCTTCTTTTGACTGTATGCTTTTTCGTATATTGTGTTGGCCATTTGCTCGCAGGAAACATCAGATTGAGGAATAATACTTTTCCAGATGACGTTTTGGTTCAGGGTAGATTCAAAATCACTAAATGCAGCAAGTCCAAATTCCAGGTCAGGAATTTCCATTAAGGTTTGCACTTTTTGTTTAATTCGTTCAAAGCCTGCCTGTGAAATGATCGAGTGCTTATCAAGCAGATCAGATTTCAACTGTGAAACTACATGTTCATAGGTAATATCGATCCAATTAAAACAAAGAAAACCTGTAAAAGTAAATTTATCAAGAGGGATCATCTTATTCCAGTAATCCAGATCAGATGTGTTGTCAAACAGGGATTTTAAATCCTTCCCGGTCAGTTTTTTCAGCTTCCCTTTTACTTTTATGTCTGTATATTTATGATTGACAAGAACTTTATAATACTTTGTAAAATTTTTGCTGGGATCGGACAGCTTATACACAAAAGGCATATCGATGTTTAATTCAACATCATAAAATCTTTTTAAGATAATGAGATAGGCCTGAAATATTCCAGCCAGTAATCTCATGTTATTATCCATGTCCTTGGCAATCTCCAGTTTTTTGTTTTCACCCTTAAATACTTCCGCAAATTTATTTGAGTAATAAAATGGCTTGGGGAAAAAGGGAGGGACAGCAGATGATAATTCGATATCGCTGTTTAAGGGATTAAAGACGAATACCATCATCTGACGGATAAGGTCTTTGTGTTTCTCAACAGTATCAAATTCTATAGCCTTTTCCTGTAATTCAGGGAAACTTTCAACTTTGTTTAACATTTCATTAGCCAGTGATTGTAAAGGATTGCTGGCATCTTTCTTAATTCGCTTCAGTTCAGCAAAAAGGTATTCAAAACTTAATGAAGAGTTGAATGGAAGTTTATCGAAGCTGCATTTTATTTTTTCATTCATCATAATCGTACTAATATTTGTTGCATATATAAATGACGGACAAATCCGGAATTATTTCATCTGATTAAATTTAAATCATTTTTGGTTCATCAAAATGAGAAATCTGTTAATTCCTCGCTCACTTCCCATAATTTGTTCTGTATTGAAATATCAAATGATATCTGGGAGGATTTCGCAAATCTTTGATTGGAAAAGTATTTACCTGAAACGTTATTTACCTCAGGAGATGAGGCAAGGTAAACACTAGTTTTGGAACCCAAAGATATTTCTGAACCACCTCCACCAAATCCTTCATGTAACAGCTTGGTACTGATCACTCCTGGGTGAAGCACATTGGTGGTTACATGTGTATCTGCAAGATTACGGGCTAACATGTAGGTAAACATGATGTTGCATAGTTTTGATCTGGAATAGGCATCATAACCATCATAGGATTTTTCACCCTGCAGGTTGTCAAAATCCAGGTTGTTGGCATGGGCCATGGATGCCACATTTACAATCCGGGCAACATCTGATTCCATCAGCAGTTCGAGCAATAGTCCTGTTAGTAAAAAGTAGGACAAATGATTTACAGCAAAAGTCAATTCGTATCCGTCCTTACTGAGTTCCCGATGGTTTTTGAACACACCTGCATTATTGATCAAAACATCGATTTTGCCAAATCGTTCTTTAATGTTCCCGGCCATAATGCGTATTTCATCCATTGAAGCCAGGTCACCTGCAACGACCTCCACATTGTTGTTTCCGCTTTTAGAAATAACTGAGCCTGCTGAGGCTGACGCCTTTTTATCATTCCTGCCATGAACAATGACTTCAGCACCCATATGGGCAAGGTCAACAGCAGTTTGCAAACCAATTCCATCACTGGAACCGGTGATCAGAACTGTTTTATCTTTAAGCATAAGCTTTAAACTTGATTTTATACAAGGTACTGAAGGTACATACCTCCACTATGAATCAACAATCAAGAATCAAAGAAGTTTAACAGATGTTCAGCTGTTCTTGAAGATGCACCTCCACCACCCAGTTTTTCTTTAAGCCTTTTGTAGGATTTGATCTGGCTTGCCCGGTTCTTATTGTCCTTTGTGATTAATGCCAATTCATGGCTAACATTCTTCCACGTAAGATCATTTTGAATAAGCTCTTTTACTACTTCCTTATCCATAATCAGGTTAACCAAAGAGATAAACTTAATCACTGATTTGTCGATTACACGTTTAGCGATCTGGTAGGAGATAAAACTGCTTTTATAACAAACAACTTCAGGTACTTCAAAAAGTGCAGTTTCAAGGGTAGCGGTTCCGGAAGTAACAAGGGCAGCATATGCATTGGACAATAATGCATGTGTTTGTCCCTGGATTAATAAAACCCGTGTATCTCCAACTATGTTATCGTAAAACACCCTGTCGATGGAAGGGGCAGCAGCAATGACAAACTGGTATTCAGGAAAATCCGGAATAACACTTAACATCACCGACAACATCTTTCTGATCTCCTGTTTTCTGCTCCCAGGAAGTAATGCTATCAGAGGCTTATCGGGTAAAGCGTTCTTTTCACGGAATTTGGCCGGATCATTTGGAGGCAAAGTCTGAATCATATCCAGTAACGGGTGTCCAACAAAATCAACCTCCGTATCATAATTAGCATAAAAGACCTTTTCGAAAGGGAGGATCACAAACATCCTATCCACAAATTTTTTAATCTTAAATACACGGTTTTTCTTCCAGGCCCATACTTGTGGAGAAATGTAATAAAAAACTTTAAATCCCAGATTTTTAGCAAACTCTGCAATGCGCAGATTAAAACCAGGATAATCAACAAGCACTATTGCATCCGGCTTATACTGTACTATATCTTTTTTGCAAAATTTAATATTTCCGAGAATAGTTCTCAGGTTGGCAATCACTTCGGCAAAGCCCATAAAAGCAAGATCACGGTAATGCTTTATGATAGTACCTCCTTGCTCTTCCATCAGGTCACCTCCCCAACACCTGAAATCTGCATCTTGGTCCCTTTGCCTGATTTCTTTCATCAGGTTTGAAGCATGCAGGTCACCTGAAGCTTCGCCGGCGATGATGTAATATTTCATATTATGAGTGCCTAAAGTATTTAAAGTTCATAATGTACAAAGAGTTTTTGGAGTAGTAAGTTTACAGATTGAAAATGGCTTCCTTAAATCCAAAATAGATCAATATCAGTACAAAGGTGATCAGCAGAACACCTCTACCTGTCTTATCATATTTTAAATTCACAAAGTAATAACGTATGGGCAATAAGTTTCCAAAAAAGCTTACAAGCACATGATCCTGAAGATCCAGGTAATATCGTACTACCTCAATTTGTAATAGCATATAATTGATAAGGTATATCAGGCCGAACAATACAACTGGAGTTAAAATCCCCATTCCCAGGCCAAATACATAATGGTCTTTTTTTAGCATAATTACTTTTTAAGGTCACAAAAAATGACAATTCAACAATGATCCTTCTATTTTACCTCCATGTTCCATTTCTTCAGTGCTGAAATGGATTTGTGGGCTGTAAAATCATATTGAACAGGAACCACAGAGACATAATTATTAGCAAGGGCCCATGAATCTGTATCCTTATCTGAATCACCGTTCTGAAAAACACCTGTTAACCAGTAGTAATCTCTTTTATGAGGATCAATCCTTTCATCAAATTCTTCTTCCCACCGTCCTTTGGCCTGCCTGCAAACCTTTATACCATTAATTTCTTCCTTTCTAACTGCGGGAATATTAACGTTAAGGGCAACACCTTCAGGTAACCCGTTGTCAAGGACATTCACAATAATGGTTTTTATGTATTCGTCTACTGCACTGAAATCTGCACTATGGGAATAATCAAGTAAGGAGAATCCAACAGCAGGAATACCATCTATGTTGGCTTCCATTACCGCTGCCATAGTTCCTGAATAGATGATATTGACCGATGCATTGGAACCGTGGTTAATGCCTGACAACACGATATCAGGAATTTCCTGCGCAACAATTTTCTCACCCAGTTTCATAGCATCTACAGGCGTACCATTACAACTGTATTCCACATAATTTTCTTCTTCAGCGATTTTATGCAGCCTCAAAGGAGTTTTTACAGTAATGGCATGGGACATACCTGACATCGGGCTATCCGGAGCTACAACAATTACACTTCCTATTGTTCGGGCTATACTGATTAGTTTTCTAATTCCCGGAGCATATATTCCATCATCGTTCGTAACAAGTATTACAGGTTTTTTCACGTATTTGTATTTTTAATACCAACTTCAATTTATTGAAGCAGTATTCTTTATTTCACAATATTAATTAACTTTTGACAAAAGTAAGAATTGTAATTTATCTGAATTAATTAATTTTTAAGATGTCCTGAACTCTTGAAAACAATGAAATTGTGAATCAACTTCAATTCAATTATATGAGATTCAGATCTTCACATGAATTCAGATTAAAACTTGATTGAATAATCATACTTACACAGGTTTAACTTTATTAATTCCTGACTTTGATTAATGGAGATGAAATGTTAATTTTGTATATATATATATTCGGAATATATCCTTTTTGATAATGCTAAAGACAGTTATATTCACCACTTTGTTTTCCTTGCTTCTCTTACAAGCTTACTCTCAGAATTTTACTACTTCTAGCTTACCCATTGTATCAATTACTACAGGTGGTCAAACGATCCTTCAGGATACAAACATTATGGTAAATATGGGTATCATATACAATGGGCCAGGTGAAATAAATCATATTAATGATCCATTCAACAATTTCGAAGGGCAAACCGCCATCCGAATTCGAGGAAATACATCAGCTACTTTTCCTAAAAAATCATACGCATTAGAAACAAGGGACTCTTTGGGCCAAAACCTGAATGTGTCTTTAATTGATTTACCTGAAGAAAATGATTGGATCTTGTATGGCCCTTATTCTGATAAATCACTAATGAGAAATGTACTCATTTTCGAGTTATCAAGGAGATTGGGGATGTATGCTCCAAGAACAAAATATTGCGAATTGGTTTTAAATGCTGAATACCAGGGAATTTATGTTTTGATGGAAAAAATTAAAAGGGACGAAGAAAGAGTTGATATCTCAAAGCTCACTTTAAACGATACCATCGGAGATGAATTAACGGGTGGATATATAATTAAAGTGGATGGATGGGGAAGTGATGGATGGACATCAAATGTTAATGATAATATCTATTTCGGATATTACGAACCAAAGGATGATGTCATTCTTGAAGTTCAGAAAGAGTACATTCAAAACTTCCTAAACGATTTTGAGTTTTCACTTGATTCAATGGATTTTTTTGATGAAGCTACTTTAAGTGGTAAGATTGATTTGCTGACATTTTACGACTACATAATATTAAACGAACTTAGTAAAAATGTTGACGCTTACCGTAAGAGTGTTTTTATGCACAAGGACAAGAACAGCAACGACAGCCTTTTAAAGATGGGTCCTGTATGGGACTATAACATTGGATTCGGAAATTGCAATTACTATAACATGTTTCAATTGGATAATTTCGTTTATAAGGATACGGCGCTGGCATCTCATATTATTTTCTGGTTCCCGAAATTAATGGAGTTTCCCGCATTTCAGGACAGCTTGCGCTGCAGGTGGTTGGAGTTACGAACAAATGTTTTAAGTAAATCCTCAATTTGGAATGTCATTGATTCATGTGCTCAACTATTATCAGAAGCTCAGGAAAGGAACTTTACAAAGTGGGATATTCTGGGAACTCCTGTATGGCCCAATTATTATGTTGGCGACACCTATGAAGAAGAAGTTGAAATATTGAAATCATGGATAAATGGCAGAATCGATTGGCTGGATGATAATTTACCGGGATACTGTGCACAATATGACAGCATAAACGAAATACTTTTTAATGGTCACGTTCTGATTTTTCCAAATCCTTTTAATCACACTATACATGTCAGGTATCAATCAAAAATCGTTGGTGATTTAACATTTAGTTTATACGACATTTCAGGAAGGAAAGTATATGAAAACCATCAGGTAAGCGCTTGTACCTGGGATTGCGAACTTAAGATGGATGTTGGCATGCTGGGTTTACAAAAGGGATTTTATACCTATCATTTAACCTGGAGCGGATCAGTAATTCATGTTGGGAAACTAATAAAACTCTGATCAACTACGATTCACGAAATCGAGTAATTCTTTGTACAACATCTGTACTGGCAATCCCACAACATTGTAATAAGAACCGTTGATTCTTTCTATTCCGGTATAACCAATCCACTCCTGTATTCCATAGGCCCCTGCTTTATCAAATGGTTTGTACACATCAACGTAATAAGCTATTTCCTCCTCTGTAAGTTCTTTAAAATACACCTCCGTGACCGAATAAAAAGAATGCTTTCTTTGACGGCTGCGTATTGTCACACCTGTTATTACTTCATGGGATTTCCCCGATAACTTACGCAAAACTGAATGAGCTTCAGCTGTATCCTTTGGTTTGGGTAAAATTTCATTGTTTAGCCAGACAATTGTATCCGCTGTGATCACAAGGCTATTCTTACCTGCGTTTTCAACGCTGAAAGCCTCGGCTTTTAGTTCACTTAAATAAACGGCTATATCTGCATGGGATAATCCAGAGGGATAGGATTCATCCACATCGAGCGACTGAACTTTAAAAACGAGTCCAAGGCCTTTCAGTAACTCCTGTCTTCTTGGTGAACCAGAAGCAAGTACGATGTTGTATTTCTTTAGTTTTTCTGCTAACATTAAAAGCTAATATAGAATAATTGCATAGATAATATTCCGGCAAGCATAATTATTTTATATGCATTACTCAAAAATTGATAGTCCTTCTTGAATTTTGCTGTGATCAGGTAATACAGCACAAAAAAGAATAAGAGTTGAACCGCAATGGTTAAATACCAAAACACCAGCAATAAGTCATTTGTGTAAAGGAGATACATGGCAAAAGCCAACAAACCCATGCTAAAAACATGTAAAATAACAGCAACATTCCTGCTGTATGTTTTACCAAAAACAATAGCAAATGTTTTATAAGCTCCTTCTCTATCGCCCTCTATGTCTTCATTGTCTTTAATGATCTCACGTAAAAGCGATATAAAAAATGCGAATAAGGCATATCCGGCTACAATTATGTGTATAGTTTTGATCTGGCTCAGGGCATCAACAAATTGTATCGGATCTGCCTTAAGTGCAAAAAATTCGTACAACCATTGAACAATGATCACCAAAGCCGATAAACTTGAGATCATTAAATTCCCCATCAAAATTGTTTTTTGATATTTTACTGAATAAGACCAAAGCATTATGGCAACTGCGGGAAATATAAATCCAAGAATAACATACTCTACTTTGTAGGCCAGATAAAATCCAATGATTATTCCCGGGATGGTTAACAACCAATAGTAGATCCGGGTTCCTTTAATAGAAATGTCCTTCCCGACAATTACCTTATCCGGTTTATTGATCCTGTCGACATCAAGGTCATAATAATCATTGATTACATAACCGCCTGCTGCAATCAGTAAAGTGGTTAATACAAGCAATACAAAATCGTAAAATTGAAGAGCAGAATCCACCAGGTTTAATCCTAAAAAGGTATTTACAACACAAAACCTTAACAACGCCATTGTAAATACGATGATCAACAAATTTGGAATTCGAATTATTTTCAGATATGGTTTCAACTTGATAATCTAGTTTTGACTTATAAGAACAACAGTTAAAATATCTAATTTCTAATTTCTAAACAAGCACCAATTTCAAATGAGAAAAATCAAAAACCATGTTGATCAGAGAATCTAAATATATATTTATTTGACTTGTAATAATTTAATAACAACGTCTATAATCCTGGTTCCTTTTACCATTTAAACCCATCAGTGGTCATCCATTTTTCCTGCACCTTTAGGGTTTGTTCAATAATATCCCGGACGCAACCTTTACCTCCTTTTTTGATAGAAATATAGTCCGATACAGATTTAATTTCAGGAACTGCATCCGCAGGGCAACACGCTAATCCTACTGCTTTCATAACTTTAAAATCTGGAATATCATCACCCATATACATCACATTTTCAAGTTTGATACCTTTTTCATTCAGATAAGTATATAAAACATCAAGCTTGTTGGAAACTCCCAGGTAAAAATCCTTGATCTTCAGGGCTTCAAACCGCTTCTTCATGGATTCGGAATATCCACCCGAAATAATGGCAACATTAAATCCAAGTTTAACTGCCAGTTGCAATGCATACCCGTCTTTCACATTGGCTGTCCTTAAAGCCTCACCATTGGCCTGAAGAATTACTGTGCCATTGCTCAACACACCATCGTAATCGAAAACGAAAGTTGTAATGTCTTTTAATTTGCTTTTATAATTACTCATGATCTTTTTCCAGTTTCTGTTTATTCGTTTGAATCGCCTTACTTAATAACTCATAAATTATTGCATAATCTGGAAATTGTTCTAACATCCGAAGATGTTCTTCCATTGTTTTTTTATCGTCCCTGAAAGCAGGTCCTGTCTGAGCCTGCCATGGATTGATCTGCTGAACCTTAGCGGCTGTTTCACTTATAAGGGGCTTTAAGATATCAAAGTCAAGTGCTGCATTCCCCGTTATTTGTTCAGCAACTGAATACATAAAATTCGGAAAATTACATACAAATACAGCTGCAAGGTGAATGGCTTTTCTTTGTTCTGAATTAACCACCCTCACGTCCCCGGAAATTTTATGTGCTATGGCTTTTAAAGCTTCAAGGTTAACATCATTATTTGCTTCAAGGCAAAGGGGTACGGTTGCAAAATCAGTTGTTCTTTGTTTTGAAAAGGTTTGCAAAGGATAGAAAACACCATAATTTTCGGAAGAATCAGCCAATATGTCCATGTGTAGTGAACCCGAAGTGTGAACAAGGAACTTATTCCTAATATTCAGCTTTTCCATTATTCCGGCTGTTGCATCATCCGATAGTGATATCACATATAGGTCTGCTGTGGATTTTACGGATATCAGATCTGTAGTAAAATCAACATTCAATAAATTGGCCAGCTTTTGGGCAGAATCAACAGACCGACTGTAAACCTGGCCGATTGTAAAACCAGCTTTTTTCAAGGCAACCGACAGATGCGTAGCCACATTGCCGGCTCCAATAAATATTATGTTTTGAATGTTAGTCAAATCCCGGGATTTGACGGCGAAGATACGAAATCAATAAAATTTTGTCCAGGTAATAAGGACTTTATTGTACTTTGTTCATTATACCTGGTAACCAAGTAATCTTACAATGCTGTTGTAGAAAAATCCAACAAACGAAACGGAAGCACTACTATTATCCCCTTCCTGTTTAATCTGGATCTCTTCATCCTCAGTTTCTTCAAACTGGTTTTCAGGAACAGGCTCTGTTTCTTCTAATCCGGAATCGGTCATGATCCATGTATCTCCTGACAGGCGATATGGTGAATGGTAATAATCATTTATAATAGGTTGCATGTTTTCGTGAATATAAATCCTGCACCCCTCAGGGACCTTCACCACAATATCGATTTGTTGTTCCCTCCAGATTTCCCGTTCAGGCAACTTAAAGAACTGGTCAAAAACAAGTTCAGAATCAGCAATGGAATAGTTGTATAAGATTTGTTGGGCCCTGTTTTCTGCGACGATATTGGATTTTCCTTTTGCCCGGTAATAAAGAACCACTTCAATATGTTCATCACGGCTCTTCACAATTTCGAGTTGAGGAACTCCATAAAAGAAATCGTCAGCATCATTGGTAATGATCATATTTGCTTCATCAATATCAAAGTACTCTTCATACCTGTAGTACCTGTTGAATTTTTCATTCTCCTTCATTTGAAGGTTAATGAGATTATTGACCGGAACCTCCTGTTTTGTTATCTCCTCATGTACACCAGAATGGCTGAAACTCCTGAAAACCTTCACCCCATAAAATACCGTTACAACCAGGGCAATCAACCAGATGTTTAAGGCACTTATTCCTACAAACCGTGTTCTCTGTAAGCCAAAGATCAACTTAACTCCGGCATAAATTATCATTACGATAGGGATCCCTACCAGCAATAAAATTGCAATCTTAAATAAGGCATTGCTTCCTAAGGAACCAAGAAAAAAGTTAACCAGTGCATGAAATGAAACATAAACCAGTTCGGAGTCTACAATAAAGATGTCATGGCCAAATCCGAAAAAGCCAGCCAGTAAAGCAACCACGAATGAAATACCGATTACAAAAAGCAGAATTCCTGCAAAAATGAGGACCAGTTTCACAAACAGTTCTGCAACTTTACCAAGGGCATTTCCTACACCCTCAAAATCGGATCGATGTACTTCACTTTTTTTTTTATAAGAACTGCGCGCTCCTTTTTTAAGATCGTTAAATTTATTCTTCAGGTTGTTGATCTCTTCACGAATGGAATCTTCAATGTTGGAAATATTTATTTTTTCTCCTTTCATTTCAAGACGGTCCGCGGCTGTTTGTGCCTCCGGCAAAATGATCCACAGGACTACATATATTAATAGTGGTGTACCAATACCTGGTATGGATAAAAGGACAAAGGCCAACCTGAACCATACGGGATCCGTACGAAAATAGGCACCAAGACCAGTGCAAACACCTCCTAGCATTGCTTTATCAGGATCGCGGTACAAGCGTTTTGTTCCTTTCTGAGAATATGATGATGAACTTGAAGATGTGTCATCAGCAAACTCTTCGCCAAATTCACTTGGCTGTCCGATAACTTCAATGACTTCTTCAATATCATCTATTGTAATTACCTGCCTGTCGTCTCCGATACGTTCTTTTAACATTTCGGCTATTCTTGCTTCTATGTCGGAAACGATCTCATCTCCCCCTTTTGTTCTGGAAAAATGCTTTTTTAGGCTTTGTAAATAATCATTCAACACCCTGTATGCGTCTTCATCAATATGAAAAACTATACCGCTGATGTTAACTGTTAGTGTCTTTTTCATTGTTTAACTTGATTTATTATTTAGTTTCTGTTATTTCCTGAAATTTTATTGACGGATACGACCAGTTCCTGCCAGCCAGTATCCAACTCATCCAATAATTGTTTACCTGTATCTGTTATGTTATAGTATTTACGAGGTGGTCCGGATTTGGACTCTTCCCATCTGTAACCAAGAAGATTGTCATTTTTAAGACGGGTTAGGAGCGGATAAAGAGTTCCTTCAACAACGATCAACTCTGCTTCCTTTAGCTGAAATATTATATCTGATGCATACACTTCTTTCTCAGCAATAATTGAAAGAATGCAATACTCCAGCACACCTTTCCGCATTTGAGCTTTTGTTTTTTCAATGTTCATGCTGCAAATATATAACATTTTATAGTACTATGCAATACATAGTACCATATTTTTTTCAGTATTAAATAACCAATAATAGCTATTTGCCTGATATAGTGTTGATTAGCTCAGGAATAAAAATTAAATTTATACAGAATCAAAATAAGGATAAAAAAAACCCGGATAGTGAGGTATGTATCCGGGCCAAGAGATTTCAGGTCGATTCTGATTTCGGTAAGAAAAATTGAATCGCTGCAAGTATAATACATTATAATAGTATGATGCAAGTGCAAACGTACAGTTACACCACGTAATTTACTGTATTACCTGTTTGAATGTCTAACTGGAAATCATAAATCCTGAACATTTTATAAAAAAATGCAAGAAAATAGGGAGTGGTATTAAAAAAACCGTCCCCGAAAACTGATCGGGGATCCGGTTAATATTGTAAAGGGAGATATATTCGTTTCTTTTGGGTCTCGTTTATGAAACAATGATACGATATATACACTACGATTTCAAGGTGCAATGTATAGGCACCAATATATTAGGTGTAATTAGCTGCTTTGAGTGTGTAACTGGAATTTTATAGTTGACGAGCGTATTCTGCCAACTTCTCCAGGAATTCGGTTTTCCTGCTTTTTGATACGTTTATTTCAGATTCGTCAGACATTTTCACACTACCCCCACTCCCCCTGATGTACTTTTTGACAAACTTAAGGTTAATAAGGTGTTTGTTGTGGATCCTTACGAATTGCAGGTCGTTCAGGATAGTTTCAAAATTTATTAATGATCTTGAAATCAATATCTTTTGATTATCCACCAGGAAACATTCCGTATAGTTATGGCTGGCCTCCAGGCGAATGATATCATCCAGGGATATAACTTCGTATCCCTGAGATGTGGGTAACAGGATCTTCTGCTGGTCGCTGTTGATGTTCTCTTTTAAGGTGGTTATCTTCGATTTATAATCGATCTCTTCATCGTCCTTTTGTTTCCAGTACCTTTTAACAGCTATCTGTAATTCAATATGGCTTATGGGTTTCAACAAATAATGCAGGGCCGAAAATTCAAAAGCACGAATAGCATATTTGTCGTAAGCTGTTACAAAAATTACCCGGTAATCATCATGGGTAATGTTTTCAAGTACATTAAATCCATCACCATCGGGTAAGGCGATATCAAGAAAAATCAATTGAGGTTTTAGTTCATCAATTGTTTTTATAGCTTCTTCAACTGAGCCAGCTGTACCGACAACTTTAACCTGGGGACAATATTCCTTAAGAAGTTTATTTAATGTTGCCTGACTTCTTACTTCATCCTCAACAATTACAGACTGGATTCCACTTCCAATAACTATTGATTTGTAATTGTTCTCCATTAGCATTAGGGAATTATAAAATTAATACAATCAATCTAATTATCTATCAAATTTACAAAAATAACAGCATTGCCCAAATAAAAAAATAAATAGCAATTACCCCAGAATAGGACTATATCCATCTTTTGGGGTAAAACTCCATGGAACAAAAACCACATTCCTTGTCCGACCAAGCCCTGCTTAGCGGAGCTAAGGCTGGTTAAACATCCAGGTGAAACTCAACTCGCGTACCACAAGGGCTGGAAGATTTATCATACAGGTCAATAATTTCGACTGTCATTTTAGTTTTGTTCAACCGGTTCAATAAGTTCAGTCTCTCCTCCACATTTTTCATTCCTGTTGCTTTATGATGCTTCCTTCTTTTATTTATTTCTGCCGCCTTGTCTCTTCCAATTCCATTATCGGTTATAGATATACTGATCATACCAGGATCAATTTCTTCTACATCCACTTCCAGGGATCCTTTTTCTTTTTTCGGAACCAGGCCATGCCATATGGCATTTTCAAGATAAGGTTGAAGAATCATGGATGGAATGGCCAGGTGATCGGCGTTTAACCTTCCATCGACATTGATATTGTATTCAAACTGTTGGTCAAACCTGAATTTTTCAAGTTCTAGGTACAGTTTAATGGTTTCTATTTCTTCTTTTAGGGAAATGAAATTCTTTTTGGAACCTTCCAGGATTTTACGAATAAGGCTTGAAAATATTACAAGATAAATGTTTGCATTTTTTGCATCATTATCTATGATAAAATTCTGGATAGAGTTCAGGGAATTAAAAATAAAGTGTGGGTTCATTTGAGATAAAACAGCTTTCTGCTCCGCCAGAAATATCTGTCGCTGAAGTTGTGCACTATTTCTTTGAGATCTGTATATATAATAAAACAGGTATAAGATCAAACCACCACCTAAAATAATAAGCAGAAACTTAAAAAAGGCTGTTTGTGTAAAATGCCTTTTAATATAAAAACTCTGGGAAACCGGTAGACTCATTGATCCTTCCCCATCAGATGCTTGCAGGATAAAAGTATAATTGCCCGGTTTCAGTTCAGGAAAGCGAACTGATGTATTTTTTGTTTCATACCATATGTCATCAAGGCCTGATAATTTATACCAGAAAGTTAAACTTTCTGGATCCTTGTACCTGATGCCGTTATAGAAAAACTCTATTGAGTTTTGATTGTAGGCTAAATTCTCCAATACATCTTCGGTAATTGAATCCACTCCATTCACAAATATGTTTTGCAAATGAACTGAAGGAGGAGTTTTACTGTAACTCAAATTCTTTGGTAAAAAGGAAACCAGGCCTTTATTTGTTCCAAGCCACAGGTAGCCGTCATGTTTTTCGATTTTATTTATTTCATTGGAAGGAAGCCCATCCCAAATATCGATTTGATAAACATCATACATTAATGAATTTTCGAATTCATAACTCAGACGGTTTATTCCTTTGTTGGTTCCAACCCAAATTAAACTGTCATTTTCTATAAACAAGGTTTTTATGCGGTTGCTGCTTAGTCCATTGCTGGTACTCAGGTAATCGACAGAGTTAGGAGAAACAACAGCCAATCCATTATCAAAACTGGCCACCCAAAGTAATCCATTATGATACCGAATAGAAGATATTCTGCTACTTAGCACAGGATCAAATGCGTACATCTTTTTGTAATCTCTTCCGTTGTATGTATACAATCCTTCAATGGTACCGAGCCACAAAAGAGAATCCGGTGTTTGTTCGATTGAAAATGTTCTAACTAAAAATGAATCAACATCCGAATTGTATTTCAGGTTAGATTTGTTAAGTATTTTTATTCCTCTATTATATCCAAGGCCAATATCCCCGGTGTATAAGATCTTATATTCATAACCATAGTTTGTAGAATAGATCTCGTACTGGCCATATTTTGCGGTCCATATTCCATCAGAACTGGCTTCATCATATCCTGATGCATTATAAAGTTCATTCTCCGGTTTATACAGCAGGGAGTATACATTATTAACTATTCTTTTACCAAGGTCAACCTTCTTTATCCCGGCTACTTTACCGCTGAGTATGGATCCCTGGTATAACTCCTTATTATCTGTTGACAGGAAGATATGGTCTTCTGTAATTGTAAGGTCAAGAATAATGGAGTTGGTTAGCCCGGTATTTTCTTCAGTAAAAATATTGTAATGAAGAGAGGGTACAAAATATACACCGTTTTCAGTGGTTGAGAACCAATAATTTCCTTCATTATCTTTAAGTACTTTTGATACTGACATTCCTTTCAGGAAATGGGTTTCTGGTTGGTTGTCCTTTAATGATTTTTTAAACCGGTGAACTCCATTGAACTTTTCACTTATCCAGATATTATCCTCATCGCATGAAACATTTATGATTTCGTTGTTGAATTTTTTTCTGGAAACAATGCCTTCATTCGATACCTGATAAATCCTGCGTCCGCAATAAACCAAGAAATCTTCGCCCAGTTCTGCATAACCAGTTTGGGATTCTGCTGGCAGCTTGGAAAATTTGAGTTGGTATATATCCTTAGGTAAGCGACTGAAATCAGGGACTTCTGCATGTTCTTCGTTTGCAATGGGATAGAAGTACAATGAATAACCGTATTTCTTCTTTTCTAAATTTAGCTTTATATACACAGGCCGGCTAATTCTTTTCCCGAAGATTTCCATTTTATTCTGATTATCAAACCTGATCAGCCTTCCGTTAAAAGGAGATAACCAAACTGTATCATCTTCTCCGACATAAATGTTGTTTACAAACAATATGTTCTGATCAAGCAGTAAATCGTTAAACTTCGGGGTAATTACCCTGTTCTCCTCAAAATAACTAACTGCTCCATGGTAGGACATAAACCAGATCCTTCCCTTATAATCTTCATAAAGTCTAATGGTGGAATTCGTATGTAAACCGTCAGAGATCGTATAATTTTTAAAAAAAGAGCCATCAAACCTGGAAACTCCATTTTCCGTTGCGAACCAGATATAACCTTGTTTGTCCTGCAACACATCGTAAATCTTTGAACTGGGCAGTCCGTCATTTACAGTATAATGGATGGAGAATGAGAATTGAGCATACAACTGGCTATTGGTAAACAATGATAAGGCAATTACAATAAAGACAAATAACGATTTCTTTTGGTGCATGTCTTCCTGTTGCATTTAATTATATGATCCGTTAAAATTATTAAAATAATCGGAAGATTATAAAAAAGAATCGGTTTAAACACCTAAAAAGAACAACAGAGAAGTTTTAAATGGGGCAAAAAAAGAAGGGTAAGCTACTTATATCGCACCGCTACAACCGCCTACCCTTGC
>CAYQWA010000035.1:0-59081 GCA_964421215.1 uncultured Bacteroidales bacterium
TTCCTCTATAAATTTTTAAACCAATCTGTCCAAATTAGGCTGAAGACTTACAAATATGGAGTAGGCACGAAATTCATTTATCGTGGAGGTGATAGACTGGGAATCTATTTCCTGGAGAAAGGTGCATCCTACAGGGCTAGCAAAGTGATTTATGATCGTACTGGTTCGGCTATTTCTCAAATTTCAAAGGGAATGATTGATTGGGATGCTGTCTTTGATAAATCAAACTGGTTTCACTGGACGGGAATAACACCTGCAATTTCACAAGGTGCAGCAGAAGTTTGTGAAGAAGCTATCCAAAAAGCAAAAGAAAAAGGGATCACTGTTTCCTGTGACCTGAACTTCAGAAGCAAGCTGTGGAAATATGGAAAATCAGCACTTGAAGTAATGCCCGGACTTGTAAAGGACTGTGATATAATTCTCGGAAATGAAGAGGATGCTGCCTTGACTCTGGGGATAAATCCGGAAGGCGTTGATGTTTCCAAAGGCAAACTTGATACAGAAGCTTATCGATCTGTTTCACAGCAAATCATGAAGAAATTCCCCAATGTGAAAAAAGTGATTACTACACTGCGGACATCCATAAGTGCCAGTCATAATAAATGGTCTGGAGTTTTGTACGATGGAACAACATTGTTAAAGGCACCTGTCTATGATATTACTCATATAGTCGACAGAGTTGGTGCCGGCGATTCGTTTATGGCCGGTTTAATTTACGGATTGTTAACCTTCAAAAATGATCAAGTTGCCCTGGAATTTGCCACTGCTGCATCCTGCCTTAAGCACACCATTTCTGGTGACTTCAACATGGTTTCAGTTGAAGAAGTAGAGGCATTAATGTCTGGAGATAAATCCGGAAGGGTAAAAAGATAAACATGAGCTTAAGACTAAAAATATCTGCTGTATCTTTTATTTTTTTGATTGGTGGATTATCATGTTATTCTCAGGAAAACCTAATTGCCAGAATTGTTGTGAAGAATGGAGCCCATCAGAGGATTGACTCTCCTGTGTATACTTCGCTGGATGATCTTGTAATAACCGGAAACATTGGCTTGTTTGAAATCAATGGAGATAAAGGAGAGAAGATTCCAGCACAGTTTAATAAGTTAACAAACACATTATACTGGATCTTATCAGGCAAAACAGCTAAGTATGCTGAACGAAATTTTGAAATTTGGACTGCAAGCCCAATAACTTCTGACCGAATTATTATTGACAAGGATGATAAGAAATTATCCTTAACATGGAAAGACAATGAACTACTTCGTTACAATTCCTATCCTGTCGATCTGCCTGAAGGTGTCGATTCAGCATATACCCGTGGTGCATTTATCCACCCACTAAAAACGCTTTCAGGAACAACACTTACACGTATTCAGCCAGAGGACCATTACCATCATGTGGGAATATGGAATCCCTGGACTAAAACTACTTTTCAGGAAAGGGAAATTGATTTCTGGAACCTTCTAAAAAAACAGGGAACAGTTCGTTTTAGAAACCTCGAATCTACTCAGGAAGGCAAGGTCTTTTGTCAGTTTATTGTCAATCAGGAACACATTGACCTCAGTGCACCTGGAGGAGAATTGGTTGCAATAAATGAAAAGTGGGACGTTACAGTCTATCAGCCCGGAAAGAATCCCTTTTACATTGTAGATTTTAATTCTATACTTGAATGTGTTACGGATAGTTCAATTGTATTAAATCAATACCGATATGGTGGAGGTATTGGTTTTCGGGCAACCGAATTATGGAACAAAAACAACTGCGGTGTATTGACTTCAGAAGGGAAAACACGTCTGGATGGTGATGCCACACATGCCAAATGGTGCAACGTTTTCGGAACAATCGAAAATACCACTTCGGGCATCTTATTTATGTGTAATCCAAAGAATTTTGAATTCCCCCAACCCATGAGAATATGGCCGGAGTCTGCAAACAATGGAAACGGAGACATGTATTTTCAATTTTGTCCGATCAGGCACAACGACTGGTTTCTGGAACCAGGCAGACAGTATTTTCAAAGATACCGACTGGTAGTCTATGACGGGAATATTACTCCGGAAATGGCGGAGCAATTATGGCTTGATTATGCAAATCAACCTGAAATATTTTTACAAAAAGCAAAGTAGTAATATGAAAATAAGAATTTATTTATTATCGGTATTAATTTTATTCAGCGCTGTACTTTGTATAGCACAGAATGAAAAAAAGGTATTGGTCTTTACCAAAAACGGTGAAGGCTATGTTCACGACAACATTTCTGCAAGCATTGAAGGAATTCAACAAATAGGTGTAAAGAACAATTTTGATGTTGATGTTTCGGATGATCCTTCCGTGTTTACTGAAATCAACCTTCAACAATACGATGCACTTGTTTTTTCAAATACCAACAATAAGGTTTTTGATACGGATGAACAAAAAATTGCTTTCATCCGCTACAACGAATCAGGAGGGGGATTTGTGGGAATCCATTCAGCCTGTGCTACCGAAAGAGACTGGCCATGGTTCTGGCAGGTAGTGGGAGGTAAGTTTGTACGTCATGCCCCTTTCCAGGAATTTGCCATGAAAGTAATTGATGATACACATTCATCAACATCCTTTTTCGTCGGTGACTGGGTCCGGGCTGATGAGTGTTATTATGTGAATGAAATTAATCCTGATATTCATGTGTTGCTTGCTGCAGACCTCACTACAGTCGAGGATAAAGGTAAAGAAGAGTATCCGGGAAACACATTTGGTTCTACCTTCCCTGTTGCCTGGTGCCATGAATTTGATGGGGGAAGGCAATGGTTTACCGCACTTGGCCACAGCAAGGAAGATTATTCTGATCCGCTGTTTCAGCAACATTTGTCAGGAGGAATTTTGTGGGCCATAAAAAAAGGTAAACCCGATTATTCAAAAGCAAGATCAACTTCAATTAAATAAACATGAACAGACGTAAATTCATCAAAAGATCAGCACTTGCATCAGCTGGTGCAATAATAGTACCGACAATTGTTCCTTCATCGGTATTTGGTAAGTTTACTCCAAATGATCAAATCAATGTTGCACAGATCGGTTTTGGAAGAATTGCCAAAAGCCATGACCTGCCAGCCACCATCAGGCATGAAGGTGTGAAAGTGGTTGCTGTAGCAGATGTTGATATGAAAAGAGCAAAGGATGGTAAACAATGGATAGACAAATGGTATGAAGAAAACAAGGGAAATAAAAATTATACCAATGTTAAAGTCTACCAGGATTATCGGGAAATGCTGGAAGATAAAAGCATTGATGCAGTGATCATATCAACACCTGATCACTGGCATGCTCAACCCGCCATTGAAGCTGCTCTTGCCGGAAAAGATGTTTACCTCCAAAAGCCTGCTTCACTTACAATCCAGGAAGGTAGGCAGATGAGCGATGCTTTTCATCGGACAGGCAGGATATTGCAGATCGGCAGCCAGCAAAGATCACTTGATCCCTGGCCCCAATTTCACAGGGCTTGTGAGTTGGTACGTAACGGAAGGATAGGTGATATAAAACATATTGAAGTTGGTTTGTGGGGTGATCCCGCAGGTGTTGTGGAACCGGAAATGCCAATTCCGGAAAACCTGGACTATGACCTGTGGCTTGGCTCAACACCATGGATGTATTATACCGAAAAAGGAGTTCATCCCCAACAGGATTATAGCCGCCCAGGCTGGTTACGCATTGAACAATTCGGTGCTGGAATGATCACAGGATGGGGAGCACATCATATTGATACTGCCCACTGGGGTATGAATACCGAATTTACGGGACCGGTTGAAATAGAAGGTGAGGCCGAATTCCCAACATCAGGACTATGGAATGTTCATGGTAAATTCAGAGTTCAGTCAAAATATGCTAATGGAGTTACCATGGACATCAGAGATGATTTTCCAAATGGAGTTAAATTTATTGGAGAAGACGGATGGCTTTTTGTTTCTCGTGGACCTGTATCTGTTACTGCATCTGATCCCGGGGCTGACGCAAAAAAACTGGATGCCATTGATGCCAGCGATCCTAAAATACTGGAATCAGAAATAGGCCCGGATGAAATTCATCTGTACAAAAGCACTGAACAACATGAGAACTGGCTGGACTCCATCAGAACAAGGAATCAACCAGTAGCTCCAGCAGAGATCGGCCATCGATCCTGTTCTGCATGTCTCCTCAGCCATACTGCCATGAAACTCGACAGAAAATTGTACTGGAATCCCGATGCCGAACGATTTATCAATGATGATGAGGCCAATGAAATGATATCAAGGCCACAACGGTTTCCGTATGGAACCAATTATATAGAATATTAATTCAATGGTCACATTATGATGAATAATTCAATCATTCGTGTATTGGTTCTGATCATTATGATAACATCCTGTACAAACAATACCGTGAATAAAAATCAATATACCGGTGCCACCGGGGAGGTAAAATTAATGACCATCGATCCCGGCCATTTTCATGCAGCACTGGTACAAAAGGAAATGTATGATCAGGTTAATCCGATAGTAAATATTTATGCCCCGGAAGGACCTGATGTGCAGGATCACATGAACCGGATCAATGGATTTAATACCAGGGATGAAAATCCAACAAATTGGGATACGAAAGATTATACTGGGGATGATTTCCTCCAAAAGATGATACAGGATCAACCTGGTAATGTTATGGTTACAGCAGGGAATAATGAGAAAAAAACAGAATACATCAAAGCAGCCATTGATGCCGGAATAAATGTACTGGCTGACAAACCGATGGCAATTAACAAAATAGATTTTGAGTTGCTGAAAGAGGCTTTTGATGTTGCGGAGAAAAATAATGTGTTGTTATACGATATAATGACCGAAAGGTATGAGATCAATTCAATCCTGCAAAAAGAATTCTCTCAGGTTCCTGAGATTTTTGGTGAATTGGTTAAAGGAAGTCCTGAAGAACCTGCTGTTACCAAAGAAAGTGTTCACCATTTTTTCAAATATGTTGCCGGAAACAAGATCAAACGTCCGGCATGGTTTTTTGACGTTACAAAAGAAGGCGATGGCATTGTGGATGTTACCACTCACCTGGTCGACCTGATCCAATGGGAGTGTTTCCCCGGTCAGATTATCAATTACACAAAAGATATCGAAATGCTGAAGGCAAAACGCTGGGCAACACAATTAACACCTGGTCAGTTCAATACGGTTACAAGACTGGGCGAATATCCTGATTATTTGCAAAAGGACGTTGAAGATTCCATCCTGAATGTATATTGTAATGGTGAGATGGTTTACAAAATCAAAGGGATTCATGCGAAAGTTTCTGTAAAATGGAATTATAAGGCACCTGAAGGAACTGGCGACACTCACTTCTCAATCCTGAGAGGAAGCAAAGCCAACCTTGTGATCAGGCAGGGATCCGAACAAGATTATAAAGCCACACTTTATATTGAGCCGGTTGGTCCTGACAAAATTGATGCATTTGAAAAGGATCTATTGGCAAACGTTGCCAAAGTTGCTGATAAGTATCCTGGACTGGATATAAATAAAACTGATAATGCCTGGGAAGTAGTAGTACCCGATAAATATAAAATCGGGCATGAAGCTCATTTTGCACAGGTTACTGAAAAATACCTTCAATTCCTGGTTGATGGAAAACTACCCGACTGGGAAGTTCCCAATATGATTGCTAAATATTATACTACTACTGCAGCCCTTGAAATGGCAATGGAAAGTACACCAAATCAATAATCTGTTATTATGAAGCATTCAACCTCAAAAGCAATTTCAGATTCAGGCATGATACCTGTTTTTTATTATCATGATATTGATAGTAATATATCTATTGCAAATGCCTGTTATAAAGGCGGTGCGAGAGTTATTGAATTTGTAAACAGGGGCGATAGGGCAGTAATCAATTTCCCGGTCCTTAAAGACCACATCCAGAAGTATTGCCCCGGAATGCTTGTTGGTGTTGGCTCAATACTTAATGGGAAACAAGCCGAACAGTTCATAAATCTTGGAGCAGATTTTATTGTAAGCCCCATTTTAAGCAAAGACATAGCTATGGTTTGTAAGGATCTGGACACATACTGGATACCGGGCTGCGCCACACCAACTGAAATAGCACGGGCAAGAGCCTTAGGTGCGGATGTAATCAAAGTTTTTCCTGGGAGTGTTCTGGGACCTGATTTTATTAAATCCGTTCTGGGACCAATGCCAGGATTAAAAATAATGCCAACCGGTGGGGTAGAGCCAACCAAAGCCAATCTTTCAGCCTGGTTTAATGCCGGAGCTATTTGTGTTGGAATTGGATCGAAATTAATAAGCAATGAGATGCTTTTGCAACCCGAACTGCTAACAAAAAAAGTGAAAGAGACCATCGAAATGATTAATAATATCAAGGATTAAAATGAATAAACATCTCCATTCAATATATATTATTCTTGTTGTGCTTTTCGTTGTGTCCTGTGCTAACACTGAAAAGGGCAAAGTGTTAAAGCTCGCCCACGGGCTTGATATAAACCATCCGGTTCATAAAGGAATGGTTTATATGCAGGAGGTCCTTAACAAGAAATCAGGAGGAAAATTAACTATAGAGATTTACCCTGGTGGTCAACTTGGTGCAGAAAGACAATGCCTGGAATTGCTTCAGATAGGAAGTCTTGATATGACCAAGGTTTCATCAGCTGTACTTGAAGGATTTGCCCCCAAATACAAAGTACTTGGATTGCCCTATTTGTTCAGGGACAAAGAACATATTTATAATGTACTGGATGGAGAAATTGGAGATGAGCTGTTAAAGGAAGGCAGTAAATACTGGCTTCATGGATTGTGTTTTTATGATGCAGGTGCACGTAGTTTTTATACCATTGATAAACCGATTCTTCACCCGGATGATTTGGCGGGAATGAAGATCCGCGTAATGAAAAGCATTATATCAGTTGAAATGGTTAGTGCCCTGGGTGGATCACCTACACCTATTTCGTGGGGAGAATTGTATACTTCACTTCAGCAAAACGTTGTAGATGGGGCAGAAAACAATCCCCCGAGCTTTCACACTTCACATCATTTTGAAGTTTGTGGTCATTATTCCCTGGATGAACATTCTGCAGTCCCTGATGTGTTACTCATAAGTACCTTTACCTTGGACAAACTTACTGACCAGGAAAAAAACTGGTTAAAAGAAGCAGCAAAGGAATCAGTAGTTGCACAACGCAAACTGTGGGCCGAGTCAGAAAAGGAGGCTTTTGAGGTTTTAGAAAATGCCGGTGTGAAAATTTATTATCCTGATAAAGCCCCATTTGTAAAAAAAGTTGAGCAATTGTACAAAAAATATGAAGAGGATAAGGACATTGGAGATATAATGAACAGAATTAGAAATTTCATTTAGAATGAAGCTTAGAAAGATTATTGACAGGTTATTGGAAGTATTTCTTGTAATCATTCTTTCCGTGCTGGTATTGGATGTAATCTGGCAGGTAGCCAGCCGGTATTTGGTAGGGAGCCCCAGTAAATTTACCGATGAACTTGCAGGTTTTCTGCTCATGTGGGTTTCTTTATTTGGTGCGGCTTATGTAACAGGCAAAAACCAACATATGGCCATTAATTTACTGGAGGGCAGATTAAAAGGGAAAAAGAAAAAAATATTACGATTGGTAATTCATTCAGTGATCGTATTGTTTGCTTTTTTTGTTTTTCTAATCGGAGGTTCCTGGCTGGTATACACAAGGTTCCATCTTGGACAGTTATCTCCAGCCCTTGAAATACCCCTGGGTTATGTTTACATGGTTCTTCCAATCAGTGGTTTATTTATTCTGTTCTATTCCATTGATAACTCCAAAAATGAATTGTCAAAAAAGGTAAGCTAGATATTATGGAGGCAGGCATTATTGTATTGGTTGTTAGTTTTTTGTTTTTGTTGGCGATTGGAGTTCCTGTATCTTACAGTCTTGGAGTTTCAGCAACCCTTACGTTATTGGTTAGTATTTCACCTTTACCGGCCTTTACTACGATTGCAGCCCGCTTGGCATCCAGTCTTGACAGTTTTACCTTACTTGCCATACCATTTTTTATACTGGCAGGTCAACTCATGAACAAAGGAGGCATAGCTATCCGATTGGTTGACTTTGCAAAAGTTTTGGTGGGAAGGTTTCCCGGAGGACTGGCGTTTGTAAACATCATGGCCAATATGCTTTTTGGAGCAATCTCCGGATCTTCTGTTGCATCTGCATCTGCTATAGGAAGTATAATGCACCCACGAATGGTTGAAGAGGGATATGATGAAGATTTTTCCGCTGCTGTTAACATTACATCGGCCTCTACAGGACTGGTGATTCCGCCAAGCAATGTATTGATCGTTTATTCATTAGCCAGTGGAGGAGTATCAATTGCAGCACTTTTTATTGCAGGATATATTCCGGGGATCTTAACAGGTTTGTTTCTGATGGGGGTAGCAGCAACTGTGGCCTATCGGAAAAGTTATCCATTGGCTGAGCGAACAGGCTGGAAAAAGGGGATTGTTAAGTTTATTGATTCTATACCCAGCTTACTGATGCTGGTCCTTGTGATAGGTGGTATCATCGCCGGGATATTTACAGCTACTGAAGCATCTGCCATTGCTGTGTTATATGCACTTGTCCTGGCCACATTTTATAAAGAGATCACAATTGCAGATTTACCTGGAATCCTGCTTGACACCATTAGAACAACAGCAATCGTCATGCTATTGGTTGGAACCAGCATGGCCTTATCCTGGGTGATGGCTTATGAAAACATCCCACAGTCGGTTAGTTCCAGTTTGCTTTCCATCAGCGATAATCCATTGGTGGTACTTATCATTATCAATATGATCCTGTTACTGGTTGGTATATTTATGGACATTACTCCTGCAGTCTTGATCTTTACTCCCATCTTTCTTCCGGTTGTAACTTCTCAACTGGGTATGGACCCTGTTCATTTCGGTATAATACTCATTATGAATTTATGCATCGGCATTTGTACTCCTCCTGTTGGGAATGTTCTTTTTGTGGGATGCAGTGTGGCCGGAGTAGGGATAGAAAAGGTCATCCGGCCATTGATCCCTTTTTATATAGCTATGATCATTGCAGTATTATTGGTTACTTTTATTCCTGAAATAAGTTTGTGGTTACCGGGTTTATTTAATCTTTAAATTATATGAAGAAGACTTTATTTTTTTGCCTTATAAGTTTATTGGTTTTACTAAACGCATGTAAATCAATAGAAACGCAGAAAGAACAAAAAGAAAAGAATTATCCTCAATACAAGCTATGGTATAAACAGCCTGCCAAGATCTGGGATGAAGCGCTTCCTGTGGGCAATGGCCGCCTGGGAGCAATGGTTTTTGGCAATGTATTCAATGAACGCATACAGGTAAATGAAGAAAGTTTGTGGGCAGGAAAGCGGTTCAATACGAATAATCCCGATGCCCTTAAGGATCTGCCAAAAGTCAGGGAGTTAATCTTTGAAGGAAAAATAAAAGAGGCTTATGAACTGGGCAACAAAAGTTTGCTTGGGACACCTCCGCGTTTTCGATCCTATCAAACATTAGGTAATATTTATTTATCATTCGATAGTTTAGCTCCATATTCAGGGTACAGGCGTGAACTTCTATTAAATCCGGGAATTTCCAATACGATCTTTATGCTGGATGGAATAGTATATACTCGGGTAGTATTCGTTTCAGCACCAGACAACCTATTGGTTGTTCATCTATCTGCCAATAAACAAGGATCAATAAATACTACGATTTCTTTAAAAAGAGAAAGGGATGCAAACGTTGTTGCAGAGGACAACTACATTACCCTTTCAGGTCAGATTATTGATGAAGCCACAGATACCCAGGGTCCAGGCGGTGAACATATGAAATTTGCAGCCAGGTTGAAGGCAATTAACAATGGCGGAGATATTCAATCCTATGGTTCAGTTCTGAATGTGATAAATGCCAATGAACTTACCATTGTGTTTACTGCTGCAACAGACTATAATATAGAGATGTTGAACTTCGACAGGACAATAGATCCAATGTCAATTTGTGACAACGTACTTGCTAATACAACAGGAAAGACGTACGAACTGTTAAAGGCTGATCATATTGAGGACCATTCTTCAATTTTTAACAGGGTACAAATAAATTTAGGTAATCAGGAAATTGCAATTATGCCTACAGATGTGAGATTGGACATTGTAAAGGACGGTGGAGAAGACGGATCATTGATGGCATTGTATTTTCAGTATGGAAGGTATTTACTGATGGGTAGTTCAAGATCTCCGGGAATTTTACCTGCCAATCTTCAAGGTGTTTGGAACAGTCATTTTAATGCACCCTGGAATTCGGATTATCACACCAACATCAACCTTCAGATGAATTACTGGCATGCTGAAGTAGGAAACCTTTCCGAAACGGTTGAACCCTTAACAAACCTGGTTGACAAATGGAGAGAACCAGGAAGAGAAACAGCAATGTCGATGTATGGTTGCGATGGGTGGACCATGCACCATGCTACTGATGTCTTTGGGAAAACCGTTCCCAATGCAGATATGCGATGGGGAATGTCACCTCTGAGTGGAGTTTGGATGACCTTCCCGCTTTGGAGGCATTATGAATTTACTTTGGATGAGGAATATCTAAAGAACCAGGCTTATCCGATCATGAAAGAAGCCATGGACTTTGTAAGCGATTTTCTAATTGAAAAAGATGGCTTCCTCGTTACCAATCCAACCATGTCACCGGAAAATGCCTACATCCTTGAAGGCAAGGATTATCCCTGTCAATTGACCTATGCAGCCACAATCGACAATCAAACCTTGATCGGACATATCGACCATTGTATTAAGGCAAGTGAAGTACTTGGTATAGATGAAGACTTAAGGGAGGAGTGGAAACAAATCCGGTCAAAAATTCCACCTGTGAAAATAGGGAAAGACAGCACCATAATGGAATGGATTAAGGATTATGATGAATGGGAGCCCGGCCACAGGCACATGTCCCACCTACTAGGATTATACCCACTTTCTCAAATTAATCCGGAAACTCCGGAATTGTACCAGGCCGCAAAAAACACCATTGAAAAAAGGTTAAAGCATGGCGGAGGCCATACTGGATGGAGCAGGGCCTGGATGATCAACTTTTTTGCCCGATTACAGGAATCCGAAACAGCTTATGAGCATGTACTGGCCTTGTTGCGAAAATCCACTCAAAATAATCTCTTTGATAGTCATCCTCCATTCCAGATCGATGGCAATTTTGGTGGTGCTGCAGGTATTGCAGAAATGTTGCTGCAAAGTCACAACGGGATCATTCACTTGCTTCCTGCCCTTCCGAAA
Source organism: uncultured Bacteroidales bacterium (assembly GCA_964421215.1). Taxonomy (GTDB): domain Bacteria; phylum Bacteroidota; class Bacteroidia; order Bacteroidales; family JAADJA01; genus JAADJA01. The sequence goes on from CAYQWA010000035.1 coordinate 11,328, forward strand.
GCCTGGCCTGAAGGCTATGTGAAAGGTCTTTGTGCAAGAGGTGGTTTTGAGGTGGATATGGTGTGGGAGAACAAGCAACTTGTTGAAGCCCGGATTGTTTCGAAAAATGGAGGAACAGCAGTGATAAAATACAAGGACACTATAAGAGAGATAAAAATGAAAACAGGTGAGGAGATAAACTATAGACCCATCAAATAATCTAAATCCTATGACAAATCAACTTATTCGTTTGGCTTTATTAGCTGCAGTAATTACTCTCCAGGCTTGCCAGGTAGAAAAGCAAGAAAAGCTTCCCAACATTGTATTGATCTTTGTAGACGACCTGGGTTATGCTGATATTGGTTGTTTTGGGGCGGAGGGGTATAAAACTCCAAATATTGACAGATTAGCCAGTGAAGGGATGAAGTTTACCAGTTTTTATGCTTCACAAGCTGTTTGCAGTGCTTCACGGGCTTCATTGTTAACGGGCTGCTATTCCGAACGGGTAGGAATCCAGGGGGCATTAAATCATAATTCGAATATGGGGATCAATCCCGATGAAACCCTCATCCCAGAAATGCTAAAAGAGAAAGGATATGCCACCGGTATATTTGGCAAATGGCACCTTGGACACCACGAAGAATTTTTACCCTTACAACATGGATTTGATGAATACGTGGGCCTTCCTTACTCAAATGATATGTGGCCGGTAGGGTACGATGGAGTCCCGCTAAGCGGGACAGGAAAACGAAAATCGAATTACTCTCCTTTGAAGTTATTTGACGGGAATGAAGTTATTGATACCATTGCCAATCTTGACGATCAGGCAATGCTTACAACGCTTTATACCAATGAAGCCGTTCAGTTTATTCAGGAACATAAGGAGGAACCTTTTTTCTTGTACATGCCCCATTCAATGGTACATGTTCCCATTGCCGTTTCTGATAGGTTCAAAGGTAAAAGTGGAGAAGGATTATTTGCAGATGTAATGATGGAACTCGACTGGTCGGTTGGTGACGTACTAAAAACATTGCAAGAAAATGACCTTGATAAAAACACCCTGGTCATTTTTACCAGTGATAACGGCCCATGGTTAAATTATGGAAATCATGCAGGCTCAGCAGATCCATTGCGTGAAGGAAAAGGGAATATGTGGGAAGGCGGCCCAAGAGTTTCAACTGCTATGCGCTGGCCTGATAAGATCCAGGCTGGAATAGAAAATAACCGGATAGCATCAACCATTGATATACTTCCTACCCTTGCTGAAATAACCGGAGCTTCCTTGCCTGACAATAAAATTGATGGCCTGAGCATTCTGCCATTGATGGAAGGAAATAAAAATGAACAACCAAGAGACAGGTTCTACTACTATTACGGAGGAGACCTGATCGCTGTCAGAAAAGATAACTGGAAACTGGTATTTCCACATAGGTATAGATCCTATGAAGGAGTGGAACCAGGAAACGATGGTTTCCCCGGACCATATGCCAGAGGGAAGGTTACAGAACTTGAATTGTATGACCTGGATAAAGATATCAGTGAAAGTTCAAACATTGCCGAAATATATCCTGAAATAGTTAAAGAACTAGAGCTGCTTGCTGATTCCGCCAGGGAAGAGCTTGGCGACAGAATTCAAAATAAAAAGGGGAAAGGAGTACGAAAGCCAGGTCGGAAATACCAGGAAAAATCAAAAGTTAAACATCTTGCTATAGGAAAAAAAATAAGTATCGAAAATGAATACTCTTACCAGTATTCCGGACAGGGAGATGGTACTTTGCTCAATGGTGTATATGGAAGCTTTGATTTTAATGATGAAGAGTGGCTGGGATTCAGAGGAAAGGACTTTGTGGCTGTTGTGGATCTTCAGGAATCAACGTCAGTTCGTCAGATTGAATGTGGGTTCCTGATCAACCAGGGATCATGGATCTTTTGCCCATCAACAGTAATAATTTCTGCATCCGTTGATGGAATTACCTTTCATGAATTAAAAGTATTTAAAGAAGATTCGGGAAAAAGGAATGACCTTCAGGAAGTAAAGAAGTTTAAGGTCACTTTTGAAAATCAATCTCTACGTTATATCAGGATCGAAGCAGAAAACATCGGCACTTGTCCTGACTGGCACCCTGGGGTTGATGGAAAAACATGGCTGTTTGTAGATGAGATAGTTATTAACTAGTTTATTTAATTCGCTAAAAATGAGAACTCCAAAACTGGTTCAAATTTTAATTGTTTTTTCAATATTGAGTTTGATCTGCTGCCAGCCCCAACCAGAAGAACATCATGCCTTTTTTGAAGATAAATTAGTGCTTGAATCCAATTCGATCGTGGCAGCTTATGCTATTCCAAATATTGTTACAACCCCATATGGAACGGTACTGTGTTTTGCCACGGCCCGCATCGGTGATAACCATGATTGGGGGAATATCCAGAAGGTAGTAGTTGCAAGAAGTACAGATAATGGTGAAACCTGGGAAGCCCCTGAAGTTATCGCTGCCATAGAAAACTGGACAGTCCGGCAAACAAGTGCCATAGTGGATACAGAAAGTGGTAAGGTAATGGTCTTCGGACATAAAAGCCCCCGATTTAATGATGAGGGTGAACGTATTTCAGAATCCTGGAAAACCTTTAATCCTGATAAAATGAAAAAACTCGGGGAAGGTCACTTTTTCATTGAAAGCCTGGATGATGGAAAAACCTGGTCGGAAATGAAAGCGATAAATTTGCCATATTGGCCGCATGATCCGGGAATTGTCTTACAGTCCAAGGAATATAAAGGCCGGTTTGTCCTGCCTGCCCGGATCACCAAAGGAAAGAAGTTTGATTGGAACAATATGTTCAATGGCGTTTTGATCAGCGATGATAAAGGGAAAACATGGCGAGAAGGTGGATTGACACAATCTCATGTGGGCGAGGCATGCGTTGTGGAGTTGTCCGACGGAAGGGTGTATGTAAACAGCCGGAATCACGCTGATAATTATGGGATCCGGAATCATGCCATTAGTTCGGATGGCGGTGAGACTTTTACTGAATTCGGTGATGACCCTCAATTGATCGAACCGACATGTGATGCCGGAATGGTAAGTTTTGAAGATCAGGAGAAAGGCCATGTTATATTGTTTTCCAATCCGGCAGTTAAAGCAACAAAACGCTGGGATGGAGCATCACGAAGGCGAATGTCGGTAAAAGCCAGTTTTGATGATGGTAAAACATGGCCGATTAATAAACTGGTCAATGAAGGTTCTTCAGCGTACTCAGGAATTGCTGTAGGTAATAATAATATGATCTTTCTTGCCTATGAACATGCTGCCTTGGGTAGCAAAGATTCCCGACAGAATATTGCCATTGCCCGTTTTAATATGGCCTGGCTTGAACAGGAGGAGGTTATCCCGCCTGTGATCGAACCAAAAAATATTGTTTTTTATGAGAATCAGAAAGTAGAGATCCGTTCGGCTGAAAACCTTGAAATACATTTTACAACTGACGGGACGATTCCGGATATCAATTCACCCGCTTATCAGGAACCTCTTATCATTGATACAAACACAACCCTAAAGGCTATAGCATATTCAGGGAATATTGGTAGTATTGTCAGTTCTTCAGTGTTTAACAGAAGCTTGCAAATGGCTCCTGACTATAGAACAAAGTATAGTGATAAGTATTCGGCATCAGGGGAATATGGCCTTGTAGATGGAATCCATGGAAGCTTGAATTATTATGACGGTTGCTGGCAGGGATTCGAAGGTGTAGACTTAAATGTAGTTGTTGATTTAACCACTGTTCAGCCGATTCAACATATTTCGGTTGGCTTTCTACAAGCAACTGACTTTTGGGTTTTTTACCCGGAATTTGTTACGATTGAAATTTCTATTGACGGGAAAGAGTTTATTGAAGCAGCAACGATTCAAAATGAAATTCCTTTAACAGAAGCCGAACCTGCCAGACAAATCCTTGAAGCAAAGTTAACAGATTGTAAGGCTCAGTACATTAAAGTCAGGGCTGGAAATATTGGCGTTTGTCCTGACTGGCACAAGGGTGTCGAGGGCAAAGCCTGGCTATTTACAGATGAGATAATTATTAAATAATAGCAAGTCATGAATTACAGAAACTCTTTTATTTGGTTATTTATGGGTTTGATTTTTACAACATGCCAAACAGATGGTACATATGAAAAATCAGAAAATGGTATTAGGATTGATTTTCCGGATGCTTCATTAAAACTTGAAGTTTTTACAGAAAAAATCGTAAGGGTAATGTATTCCCAAAATGGTGAGTTTTCTGATCGAAAGAGCCTTTCTGTTATTAAAGATCCCGGAAGTATTGATTGGGATGTTGAATCAAACAACACTGAAGTGATCCTGTCAACAAAAGCAATTGCTATACATGTAAATAAAGAAAATGGTAATTGTTTTCTTAAAGATTCTGATGGGAATATTCGATTAATTGAAAACGGTAGATACCTGGAAGCGGATACAGTTATGGGAGAAAACACTTTCCATGTTTCCCAGAAGTTTGTGTTATCGGAGGATGAGGGTATTTATGGTCTGGGCCAGCATCAGGATGGCATCATGAACTGGCGTGGCCATGAAGTTACCCTGGTACAGACCAATGTTCATGCAGTCAATCCTTTTCTTGTCTCAACAAAAAATTATGGAATTCTTTGGGACAATGCTTCAAAAACAATCTTTAATGACGATGATTCAGGCGCTTCATTCTGGTCGGAAGTGGGCGATCAGGTGGACTATTATTATATATCAGGGGAATCTATGGATGAAGTTATTGCCGGTTACCGTGAGCTGACTGGCCAGGCTCCCATGTTCGGGAAATGGGCATTTGGATACTGGCAAAGCAAGGAAAGGTATAAAGATGCCAATGAGTTGATGAATATTGTTAAAGAATACAGGGACAGAAGGATTCCCATCGACAATATTGTACAAGACTGGTGCTACTGGGCAGATTACGACCCGGATGATGGAGATAAAACCTGGAAAAGTGCAAAGGAGAATTGGAGCTCCATGCAGTACCATCCTTCCACTTATTCTGATCCGGTCAACACCCTAAAAGAAATTCATGACAAATACCATATGCATTATATGATCTCCATCTGGCCGGCATTAGGTCCGAAAACTGACATTTTTAAAGAGATGGAAGAAAATGGATTTCTATATCCGGCAGAACACTGGAGCTCAGGATACTTATACGATGCCTACAGCCAGAAAGCCAGAGATATTTACTGGAAACATATAAAAGACGGACTGATGGCCAAAGGAGTTGATGCCCTCTGGATGGATGGTACTGAACCTGAACTGGGTGATCAACATACGTTTGATGTATCGGAAAATAACATAAAAAAATTCGGTCAAACGGAACTGGGATCCATGGCGAGGGTTATGAACGCCTTTTCACTAATGACAACCAAAGGCACATATGATAATTGGAGAAAGGATTTTCCGAAGAAACGGGTATTCATTTTAACACGCTCGGCGTTTACTGGCCAGCAGCGAAATGCAGCAGTTACCTGGTCGGGAGATATTAATGCTACCTGGGATATTTTCAGAAACCAGATCTCATCAGGCCTTAATTTTTGCATGGCTGGTATTCCATACTGGACAACTGATATTGGTGCATTTTTCCTGCATGGTCATGATATGGGTTATGGTGCCGGTGATTACGAAAGTTATGAAGATATGGATTACAGGGAGCTGTACGTAAGATGGTTCCAGTACGGTGCATTCTGTCCCATATTCAGGTCACATGGAACACATACTCCCAGGGAGGTGTGGAGATTCGGAACACCAGGAGAAAGTACATATGAATCCTTGTTGAAGTTTGATAACCTCAGGTACAGGCTAATGCCCTATATTTATTCCATCGCCTGGAAAGTGACCAATGAAGGTTATACGATGATGCGGGGACTACCAATGGACTTTCCTACTGACAAGAAGGTGTATGATATCAATAATCAGTATATGTTTGGGCCTTCCATGATGATAACACCTGTAACTGAAGACCAATACTTTTCAGAAAGAAGTACACTGACAGATAACGTTAAGGGAATTGAAACTTACCTGCCGGCAGGAGCTGATTGGTATGATTTCTGGACTGGACAAAAATTTGAAGGAGGACAAATATTCTGGCGGCCCACACCATTGGATATTATGCCCATATACATTAAAGCCGGTTCATTAATCCCATTTGGTCCCTTTAAACAATATGCTGATGAGGTTCAGGAGGATCCCATAGAGTTGAGGATCTACCCTGGTGCTGATGGATCATTTGTTTTGTATGAAGATGAGAACGACAATTACAATTATGAAAAAGGATCCTTTGCTATCATTGAATTTTTATGGAATGATGAAGAACAAACGTTCATAATTGGCGATAGAAAAGGAGAATTCCCCGGGATGTTGATGGAACGGACATTTAATGTAGTTTTGGTCAAAGATATAGCTGGTGTTGGTGTTGATATATCAGAAAAAATTGATAAAGTGATTAATTATTCTGGTCAGGAAGTAAGTATAAATTTTTAATTAAATAGCTCCACTTTTGATTGAAGTTGAATATTACAGGACTTGTTTTAAATTTGGGTAGCAAGTAGCTCTCCCCCTGAAAAGGGAAAGTCCCCGCCACTTGGCGGGGGAGGGGGTTGTTAAAAATATGCATGTAAATACACAATAGAAAAAACTAAAACAATTCGACGGGATTTGCGCAATAACCTAACTCCCGCTGAAGCAACCCTGTGGAAAGCAATTCAGCGAAACCAGCTGGAAGGCTGAAAATTCAGGAGACAACATAGTGTTGGCAAATATGTTTTGGATTTCTATTGTCCCAAGGAAAACCTTGCTGTTGAACTGGATGGGCATGAACATTTTACTATGATAGGGGAAGAAAAAGATAGAATTAGAGATGAATATTTAAACGGAGTGAATATTCAAGTTTTAAGGTTTGAGAATAAAGAAGTATTTGAAAATCTTGAAGGTGTATTAGAAAAAATAAAATTGTGTTTTAACAAGAAATAGCCACCCCTGGCCCCTCCTTAGTAAGGAGGGGAGTTGGTTATGGTTATCTAAAATCTTTGTGGTATGAAATTTAGATTTGTAGTATTGATTAGCTGTTTGTTATTAACGGGTGTATTATTCGCACAGCATGAACCTCAAAAGTACGTACCTGAGACTGATCCATTAGTCCTTGAAAAACTAGAACAATGGCAGGACCTGAAATTCGGATTGTTAATGCACTGGGGAGCCTACAGCCAATGGGGTATTGTTGAATCCTGGTCCATATGCCCTGAGGATTATGGTTGGTGCCAGCGACGAAAAGGTGAGAATCCTGACAATTACTTCGAATATGTAAAGGAATATGAAAACCTGAAATCCACGTTTAATCCTGTGGGTTTTAATCCGGAGAAATGGGCGAAAGCTGCAAAAGACGCTGGAATGAAGTATGTTGTATTCACCACTAAACATCATGATGGATTCTGTATGTTTGATTCAAAATACACCGATTACAAGATCACCGATCCGGGATGTCCTTTTCATACAAACAAAAGGGCGAATGTTGCACTGGAGATATTTGATGCTTTTCGCGCAGAAGACATGTGGACCGGCGCTTATTTCTCCAAACCCGACTGGCATTGCAACGATTACTGGTATCCGTACTTCTCTATAAAAGACAGAAATGTTAATTATGATCCCGTTGAATATCCTGAAAGATGGGAAAACTATGTACAGTTTACCCATAACCAAATATTAGAATTAATGACCGAATACGGCAAAATGGATATCCTATGGCTTGATGGTGGTTGGGTAGCCAAACAATCCAAAGAAACCATTGATAAATGGTATACAAAAAGTATCGATAATTCTGAATCCGGATTTTTAAAAGGCACCATCGTCAACCAGGACATTCTAATGGATGAATTAGTGGACAAAGCACGTGAGAAACAACCTGGATTAATTGTAGTTGACAGGGCTGTTCCCGGTAAAAACCAGAATTACCTTACTCCTGAAAACAGGGTTCCTGAAAAAGAATTGCCCTATCCCTGGGAGTCATGCATTATTGCTGGAGGCGGTTGGTCTTGGGTGCCCAATGCAACTTATATGAGTGGATGGAAAGCCGTACATATGCTGGTTGATATTGTAGCAAAAGGCGGCAACCTGCTATTAAATGTTGCACCTGGTCCTGAAGGCCAGTGGCATGACGGAGCATATGAATTGTTTGAAGAGATAGGAGACTGGATGGAGGTTAATGGTGAAGCGATATACGGAACCAGGGTGTTGCCACCTTATAAGGAAGGTAAAGTTTGTCTTACCCAAAAGGAAGGAGCTGTATACGCCATTTACCTGGCCGAAGAAAATGAATCAAAAATGCCATCGAGTATATGGCTGTCATCTATTTGTCCTGATGAAAAAGCATGGGTTACTTTACTGGGAATGGATTACCGTTTAAAATGGGAAAAAGTAGGTAACGGAGTGCTGATAGAAGTTCCGGAGAAATTTCAAACAACACCCCCATGCAATTATGCCTGGGTGATCAAGATTGATAAAATAGAAACCAAGTTGTCTGAAGAGCACTGATAATTTTTCACGCAAAGCTCCCAAAGGAAAGTGCGAAAAACGCAAAGCAGTATATGTTAACCAATTACCTTTAGCGATCTTTGCTAATACCTTTGCGATCTTTGCGAGAAATATTGTTTTAACAACATCATAAAGATAAATGTTGCATCAAATAATTGGGATAGATGTAGGAGGTAGCCATGTGTCAGCTGCTTTAGTTGACAAGAAAACTCTTTGTATAGTTGACGGAACATATGAAAGATTAGATATTTCACCGGATATTTCTGCGGCTGGATTTATTTCTAATCTGGAACGATTGATCCGGGAATTGAAGAAGTCATCATCACAGATTACAGGAGTTGCAGTTTCTTTACCCGGACCGTTTGATTATGAAAACGGGATTTCGAAAATTTTTGGTGTTGGAAAACTGGAGAACCTTTTTGGTCTGAACCTGAAGCAAACACTACTCGCCTTGATGGATGATCCTGAGAAACAGACCGTGCTATTTTTGAATGATGCAACATCTTATCTTCTTGGAGAAATTAAATTAAACCAATTGATAAAAAGTAAGGTTCTTGGAATTACACTTGGAACCGGCTTTGGTTCATCGTTTTTTATTGATGGCAGACAGGTTAAAAATGAGACTGGTATTCCTGAAAACGGATTCCTCTTTGACCAATTGTATAAAGATTCAAAAGCTGATGATTATTTTTCCACGCGGTGGTTTGTGAAAGAATATGGATCCAGAACAGGTTTGTCTGTTAAAGATGTAAAGGAATTGTCGGAACTTGCTGCAACAGATACTGAGGCTAACCAGGTTTTTGAAACTTTTGGTGTGAATTTGGCGGCGTTCCTTGCCTCTTTTCTCGATGATTTTGAAGCAGATACACTCCTGATCGGAGGGAACATCAGTAAAGCAAAAGATTTGTTTCTACAAGAGTTGGAAAAGGGCTTAAAGAGTTCAGGTAAAAATCCACAAATAGTCTTTTCTCAACAAGATGAACAGGCAGCAATTTTAGGAAGTGCTATACATTTTATGGCTAATGATCCTGCAAATAAAACAAGTCATGTTGCCTGGCGAAAGTCAGAACAGTTTATACCACCACTATCAAAATCTGAAACTGAAAGAGGAAAGTATGATATTTATCCTTCCTTTAAGCTGGAAGATGGTAAAATCAAATCTGGTTGTGAGGAACTGGCAGCTGAGATCAGGGAACACAAAAACATAATCATCGATGGCTATGTAGGTGTTTTATGGCCGTATTTTATTTCGGGATTGAACTACGAATTTATAAAACACAATACAAAAGTCAGGTTTTATAATGTTTCTTCAGCTTTTAAACCTGAAACAGAAATAATAGAAATTACGGACAAAGCTCTGGGTGAAAAAGAGTCAATTTTTGGGAAACGGTATCCCGGAAAGCTAAATGATTTTTTTGATCCGGGCAAACTGGCTCTAATCAGACCTGATGACACAGAGGGGATCAATGTGATATATGGTTCCGGTGCGTCACTTGCAGGTTGGAAAGGGCTGCACCTTTATGTTGATGTTCCAAAAAATGAGATCCAATTCCGCAGCAGGGCGGGAAGCATTACCAATCTTGGCCTGAACAATCCACTACCTCCAAAAGAAATGTACAAACGATTCTACTTTGTCGACTGGATAGTGCTGAACAGGCATAAAGAAAATTGTATTATTGGTATTGATATCCTGGTTGATGAGCAGAGATCTGAAGAAATTACCTTCATCTCCGGAAATGATTTCCGGGAAAGTTTAAGCCGGATGGCTGAAAACTCGTTCAGGGTGAGGCCATGGTTTGAGCCGGGTCCCTGGGGAGGGACATGGATCAAAGATAAAATTGAAGGGCTGGCAACCGACGTTCCCAATTATGCTTGGTCATTTGAACTTATTGTTCCGGAAAACGGTTTGATGGTGGAAAGCTCAGGCATTTTGATTGAGTATTCATTTGATTTCCTGATGAATGCAAAAGCAAAAGAAATTCTTGGAGATGCCTACCCGGTTTTTAAAAATGAATTCCCCATCCGATTTGATTTTCTGGATACATTCAATGGAGGGAACCTTTCTGTTCAATGTCATCCGAGGCCTTCCTACATTAAAGAAGAATTTGGAGAAACGTTCACCCAGGATGAAACCTATTACATTCTGGATGCTAAAGAGGATTCAGAGGTTTATCTTGGATTTCAGGATTCCATAAATCCGGAGGATTTCAGGAAGTCACTGGAAAATAGTTTTTTGAAAAATATTGAGGTTGATATCCCGAAATATGTCCAGGTCCACCCGTCCAAAAAACACGACCTGTTTTTAATCCCAGGCGGAACTATCCATGCCTCAGGCAAAAACAACCTGGTCCTGGAAATCAGCAGCACACCCTATATTTTTACATTCAAAATGTATGACTGGCTCAGGCTTGACCTTGATGGAAAGCCGCGACCCATCAATATTGACCATGCATTCAATAATTTGTATTTCGAAAGGAAGGGAAAATCGGTTGTGGAAGAACTGATCTCAAAACCGAAGCTAATCGAAGAAAATAATAATTTTGAGCTCTATCATCTGCCAACACATAAAGATCACTTTTACGATGTCCACAGGCTGGAATTCGATAAAAAAGCTGAAGTGGAAACAAAAGGAAAATGCCACGTTTGCATGCTGGTTGAAGGGGAAAGTATCCTGCTTGAAACAGAGGGATATAAGACCAGGTTCAACTATGCCGAGACCTTTGTTATCCCGGCAGCAGCCGGACAATATCGGATGATCAATGATGGAAACAATAAAGCGAAAGTTGTTAAAGCATTTATAAAAGATAAAATTAGAATATGAACGAAAAAGGAAATTTCAAACTGCTTCTGATGTTGAGTTTTGTGGCAGCATTGGGGGGATTTTTATTCGGTTTTGATACCGCAGTTATCTCGGGTACCATAAGTTTTGTGAAAATCCAGTTTGGTATGGGAGCTGTTGCTGAAGGATGGTTTGTAAGCTCTGCGTTGCTGGGATGTATTTTGGGTGTTTCAGTTGCAGGGTTTTTGAGCGACAGGTTTGGCCGAAAGAAAATCATGATCCTGTCTGCATCCCTGTTTTTCATCTCAGCAATGGGTTGTGCAATTTCCGCCAATCACACTATACTTATTATTTACCGCTTGGTCGGAGGTCTTGGCGTAGGTGTGGCTTCCATGGTTTCACCCATGTATATTTCAGAAATCTCACCGGCGAAATACAGGGGAAGGATGGTTTCTTTATATCAATTGGCCATTACCATTGGAATTCTCACCGCCTATTTTACCAATGCCTGGGTATTGGAATTATCAGACAAGGAGGTAACCTATTCAAATAAATGGCTGCAGTTAATCATAAATAGTGAATTGTGGCGAGGTATGTTTGCCATGGAAATGATACCTGCACTACTGTTTTTGATCCTGCTCCCCTTTATTCCGGAAAGTCCAAGATGGCTGACCAAAACAAACAGGCAGGATAAGGCTAAGGAAGTTTTAACACGTATTAACGGGTTGGAAATTGCCGATAAAGAAATCGTTGAGATCAGGGAGAGCCTGACTGCAGGAAGTGCATCATTAAAAGTGTTGTTTAAAAAAGGATTCAGAATGGCGTTGTTTATTGGTATAGCCATTGCCTTTCTCCAACAGTTTTCCGGTATCAATGCAATCATATATTACGGTCCCAGAATTTTGAATGAAGCTGGTTTTTCAATCAGCGGAGCACTCGGTGGACAGGTAATCATTGGAATTGTAAATGTGTTGTTCACTTTTGGTGCAATAATGACAATTGATCGGTTTGGCCGCCGTCCGGTACTGATTGTAGGTGTTATTGGTATTATCATTAACCTGGTGGTTGTTGGAGCTTTGTTTGCTTCCAATGTATCATCCGGGATTGGTTTAATGACCTTTATCCTTTTATACATTGCATGTTTTGCTTTTTCATTCGGACCCATCGGTTGGGTGATCATTTCAGAAATATACCCTACCGAGATTCGTGGAAGGGCGATGTCTATTGCAACTCTTTCGCTGTGGGTTGGAACATGGATGGTAGGGCAGTTTGTACCCTGGCTGTTAGAAAACATAGGACCAGCCTATACTTTCTGGTTGTTTGCATTTCTTGTTTTCTGGACCATCCCATTGACATTGAAGCTTGTACCTGAAACAAAAGGAAAGTCCCTGGAAGAAATAAAGAAGATCTGGAAAAGATAAATTACAACAATTCCTGTTCATTACTGATTTATTCCCATTCAAGAACTATTTTTTTCCTGGTGGTGAGAAATCATGTTCTTTTGTACCATGCAAAATAAATTTTAAGTAAAATTTGGGTTGTCATGAAAAGATGGATAGTATACATTGGATTTTTAAGCCTGCTGGGATTGATTTCTTTAAACTCCTGTAAACACAAGCCTGAAGATATTATTCCTGATCCTCCAGGAATTGAACCACCCATTGATACCGTATTTTGTGATTCAAGTAATGTTACCTATTCCGGAATAGTTTTCCCGATTCTTGAGACCTATTGTATCTCTTGCCATAGCGGGCCAACTCCGGATGCCGGACTTGATTTTAATAATTATGGTGACGTAGCCTACGTATCTGAAAACGGATCTCTGGTAGGATCTGTAAAACACTTGCCGGATTTTTCTCCTATGCCAAAAGGCGGACCAAAAATATCAGCATGTGAGATTGCCTTAATTGAAAAATGGATAAACGATACAACCTTTGTAACTCCTCCGGATACAACTGAATGCGATTCATCCAATGTAACATACCCGGGAACAGTTTATCCGATTATTATGTCCAATTGCATTTCTTGTCACGGACCACCTACACCAGAGGCAGGAATTGACTTGACAGATTTTGAAGATGTGGCTTTTATTGCACAAAACGGAGCACTTATGGGTTCAATTCGCAATGAAGCGAATTATACAGCTATGCCTGATAATGCTCCACCCTTGACTGATTGTGAAATAGAACTGATACAGAAATGGATCAACGATACAACATTTACAACAGGAAATGGTGAGATTCCTTGTGATCCGGATACTGCCTATTTTCAAAATGATGTATTGCCTTTACTTATGTCAAGTTGTGGAATTGCAGGATGTCATGATCCTCAAACTGCTGAGGATGATGTTATTCTTACAAGCTATTTTTATGTTATGGAAACAGCAGATGTTGAGCCAGGAGAACCTTGGGAAAGTGATTTATGGGAAAAGATTGAAGATGATTTTCAGTCGGACAGGATGCCTCCACCACCGGCTCCACCGTTGAACCAGGATCAGAAAGACCTGATCTACAACTGGATCTTGCAGGGTGCTTTGAACAACTATTGTAATCAGGAAGAATGCGATTCTGTAAATGTTACCTTCTCGGAAACCATCTTTCCTATCATTCAAAACAATTGTTACGGATGCCATAGTGGAGCAACTCCCAGTGGGAATATAAGCCTTACCAATTATTCTGAAATTTCAGCAGCCGGTGCAATTCCACCTGGGAATACAGGTAGCCTGCTTGGTTCGGTAAGCTGGGCCAGTGGGAATGTACCCATGCCTGAAAACGGAAATCAACTCTCTGATTGTAAAATAGCCCAGATCAGAAAATGGATAGAGGATGGTATGCCGAATAATTAAAAGTATAAAAGAGAAGTGTAGGAAGTGGTATATTTGTAGGAAAGGGTTATTATGTTAATAAGTAAATAAGTGAAGCGTTAATTTTAGACTGAAGGATTTGAGTAAATAGAGGATGAAGATGATGATTTTATTGGGGTTTTGACAGCATAAAGTAATTTTAGTATTGCCAAATTATTTAACAATGAGAAACGTAATATTTAAAGTAGGCATCAGTATAACATTATTGATTGTATTTCAAAGTTGTTATTATGATATTGAGGAGGAATTATATCCTGCCGGGACAGCCTGTGATACGGTGAATGTAACCTATTCCGGATCAGTAGCTTTAATATTGGATCAAAAATGCAATTCCTGCCACAGTGGAGCTTTCCCTGAGGCCGGGCTTAAAACCGATAATTACAATGATTTGAAGATTTTGGTTGATAACGGCAGTTTATGGGGTACGGTAAACCATATATCAGGATATGATCCTATGCCTAAAAACAAGCCTAAAATGAACGATTGTGACCTCAGCAAAATCAGGATCTGGATAGATAAGGGTGCATTAGATGATTAAACCATTATTTATTGTGACTTCAAATAACTAAATACTTTTGGCACTCCACTAACAAAAACAGCTATGATCAAAGCAAAAAGATACATTTTACTCCTTGGAATAACTTTTTTTCTAATCTCAGCAATTCATTCACAGGATGACCTTATGGATTTATTGGGTGCTGATGACCAGACAATAGATTATGCCTACGCTACCTTTAAAACAACCCGGGTTGTTAACGCCCATTCTGTTGAAAGTCCGGCTTCCGGTGTACTATTGTTTTTGATTCAACACCGTTTCGGTCGATTAAATACTGGTTCTTACGAACTGTTTGGTTTGGACCAGGCTACTATTCGCCTGGGGCTGGAATATGGTGTAACAGAAAGACTTAGTGTAGGATTGGGTAGGAGTTCTTTTCAAAAAACATACGATGGATTTGTTAAATACAAATTCCTGAGGCAAAGCAAAGGAGCCAGGACCATGCCTGTATCACTTTCATATTATGGAAGTACTTCACTCACTTCATTGAAATGGGAAGATATGCAGGTTGGTGAAAGAACCAATTATTTTTCATCAAGAATGGCATTTATTCACCAATTGCTTCTGGCCAGGAAGTTTAACAGCAAACTTTCATTGCAACTCATGCCAACGCTGGTACACAAAAATCTTGTCCCTACCACAGAAGATGAAAATGATATTCTATCAATTGGCATTGGCGGCAGGTATAAACTAACCAACCGCATGTCGATAAATGCTGAATACTTCTACACCCCTACCCAGCAAACGTCTTATCTGTTTGACCAACCCCTTTCAATTGGGTTTGACATTGAAACAGGAGGCCACGTTTTTCAACTTCACTTCTCAAACGCAAAAGCATTTTTCGAAAATGGCTTTATAACAGAAACAAGTGGAAAATGGAAGAACGGTGACATCTATTTCGGATTTAATATTTCAAGGGTATTTACCATTAAAAAGCCGGAGTCTTTTAAGGAATAGCTATTTGGTCAAATTGTAATATTTCTGAACATCGGATTCGGAGAGTGCCCCATTTTGCAGGTAAAACTCATCAATTGTACCGTATAACTGGTGTTCAATTTGTACCCCAGCAAAAATCCTTTCATTACATCCAATCAAATTATTAAAATTTCTTTCGTCCTGAAAGGTCTGAATAATGCTGCCTTGTGAGAGTAAAGTTCCGTTTTTGTAAAAGGATAGCTGATCACCATCCCAGGTTAATGCTAAATGTATCCATACATTATTCTGAATCGACATAGTGTCGCTGGAAATACTAATTGCTCCGCCAGATGTTTGAAGGTCAAATACTAATTTATCTTCTAAAATTCCAATCCCAAAATTATTGATCGGGAAATTAGCAGCCCCGCCTGTTGATGCACCAAATATTTGCTGCCTTTCAGCATTATAATTTTCAGTTTTATACCACATCATGAATGTGAGATTCTCATCGAATGGGAAACCACCTTTGCCATGTACATCAATTTTTGATCCTACTTCAAGGAATTTTACTGCTTTACCAATTTTCCCATCAACCCTGGATAAAACAATGGCTTCCCCATCTTTTCCGCTTTGGTAACTGTTCTCAATTGTCGGACCTGAACCTTCAAAATGAAATATAAAATCAGAATGATAATCAGCAGATATCGGTGTGTCGTCTTCTTCACATGATACCAGGAAGACCAATATCAGAATAAGTAAAACTATTGGTGAATTTCTCATGATGTTGAATTTGGTTTGTCAAGGTATTCGTCATAAAATACTGACATGTAAAGTTACAGAATGTTTCAGTACGATCGAATTAAATGATCAGATTTCAATCTGGTTTTTGATTTCATACAGGCTGCAAAAAATAAGCCTTTATCAGAAACAATTAAAGGTATTTGTTGTTTATATCCCGGATTATAAAACTACCGCTATGGAGCTTTTTACACACGAAGACAAGCTGTTTGATGTGATCAATACCAATCATAATCTGCTGCCGGTATTTAACCGGTTCGGAATTCGTCCGGGATTTAAGGATAAAACAGTAAAAGATATTTGTATTGAAAAAAACATTAATCAGGATTTTTTCCTTGCTCTTATTAATACATACCATAATCCCGCCTATTTCCCTGAAAACGAATTGCTCTCATTTCCACCAGAACTAATTGTAAATTATCTTCGGAAAACACATTCCTACTATATCGACTATTTTCTACCAAAGATAGAAACCCATCTTAACGATTTAATTAATGGAAACAAGGCTGGTGGCAAGGACCTGAAAATGATCGTTACATTCTATGAGAAATACAAGAAGGAATTCCTGCTGCATATTAAAGATGAAGAAGAAAACGTATTTCCTCATGTCCTCAAAATGTTAAATGAAGGGAAAGAACATAAAGATGTTCTACCTGCTGTATCATTTGAAAAGGAACATAGCAATGTAGAGGAAAAATTAGGAGATTTAAAAAACCTGATCCTTAAATATTTATCCCCATCTTATGAGGACAATGATTTTAATGAATTTTTAGAAGCTCTTTTCCATTTTGAAAGAGATATCATTGACCATGCCCATATAGAAGATAAAATCCTGGTACCGCAAATTGAAAAAATTAAACAAGGCCATTAGATGCAAAAAGGGATTTTTATCATACATCCGTCTGAAATCATACGAAAAGGACTAAATGCAATTGTCAGATCCTACTTTAGCGTTGATATTACACTTTTAAGTGATTATAATGATTTATTATCCTTTTCATACCTTGAAAGACATCATGTTGTAATTATTTCATACCCACCGGTAAATAACCAGCCTCCCGGGATATTAAAGTTAAAGAGCAAAAACAATTTGCAATGGATAGTACTTGAAGATAATGCCCAACCTGAATTAAAAGCCCTAAATCCTGATTTTGTCTTGTCATTATATGCTTCTGCAAAAGAAATCCATAACCTTCTGGAAAAATGCTTAAGAAATCATGATACCGGACCATCCGATGAACTGAAAAGTAATGACCTTACGGCGAGAGAAAAAGATGTTTTGAAATTAGTTGCTTATGGCTGCACAAATAAGGAAATTGCTGATCAACTTTACATCAGCATCCATACCGTAATTACCCACCGGAAGCACATTACTGAAAAACTGGGTATTAAAACAATCTCTGGTCTTACCGTATATGCTATTTTAAACAACATCATCGATACAAGTCAAATCAACATTGAGAACCTGATCTGATAAAATACCAATATGTTGGGATTTTATTAAACATTTCATACGGGTAGTTTTGCCGCAATTAATTATATAAAAACAGAAATGATGCGGTATTTATTATTATTGGTAATGTTGGTGTCAGGAACTTATGCTTTTTCTCAATCAGTTGATTCAACAGGTTCCTCTTATCAAAACAGTGCAGACCGGTTATTAACCGGAAACAACAAACTTATGCTTGGTGGGTATGGTGAAGTTCATTTTAACCAACCTTTATCTTCTGAACAAAAAAATAACGGTATGTTAGATGTTCACAGGGTTGTTTTGCTGTTTGGCTATAATTTTAATGACAGAACAAAGTTTGTTTCTGAAATTGAATTTGAGCATGTCTCAGAAGTTTATGTGGAACAGGCATTCCTGCAATACAAGATCAATAAATTCATGAACTTTAGAGCAGGATTGTTATTGATACCGATGGGAATAGTTAACGAGTACCATGAACCAACTACTTTTCATGGTGTTGAACGTCCTCTCATTGATAAATATATTGCTCCGACAACATGGAGGGAAATTGGAGCTGGAATCAGTGGGACTGTTATGCCGGCGAAAATCAAATACCAGGTGTACCTCGTGAACGGATTTAATGGTTGGAATGGTGAGGCTAAGCTTGGAGGTGAAAACGGTTTGCGAAAAGGAAGACAAAAAGGTGCTGAATCCTTTATTAGCTCTCCTAATCTTTCAGCAAAAATTGATTTTTTTGGTGTTAGAGGGTTAAACATTGGTATGGCTGGATATTTTGGAAAGACCCAAAGTACAGCTTTCCAGGGGCTTGATAAAAACAATCAGGCAGACATAAACAGGGCAGATTCTTCGGTAGTTGGTATTGCAATGGCAGGACTGGATGCAAGGTATACCTTCAAAGGGATTGAATTGAGAGGACAGTACTACATTACTTCGCTTTCAAATACAAAAGAATACAATGTATTCACAGCAACTGACGGAACACCAAATGATCTTGGTAAAAGTTTAACAGGATACTATGTTGAAGCCGGGTACAATGTTTTAAGAAGTTCAGAAAAATGTACGACAGAATTGGTTCCTTTTATCCGTTATGAAGGTTACAACATGCATAATTCAGTAGAAGAAGGAATTGAAGTAAATAAAGCCTATGACCATACAGTTATTACTACTGGAATAACATGGCGCATCGCCACAGGAGCAGTATTTAAAACAGATATTCAATTTGTAAAGTCTGAAGCAGATAATAATACCTCAAACGTTTTTAATGCTGGAATAGGCGTGATGTTTTAAAGAATAAATTGTATGATCCGGATAACTTTGGTAAGTTTTATAGTTGTGTTGCTTGGATTTACTCCCCAACCCGATATTGACTATTTTCACAAAAGTCTCCATCGTGAGATCAGAAAAACCTGGGGAATAGAAAAACCGGTTTTTGAGAAAATCACCCATGCCGAATCCATCGAGCATAAGTATATAGTCAATGGAGCATTTTTTGAATTAGCTCAGGATTCAATAAACAAACAATCAAAATTTGTATATGTAGGACGTGTGAACAGTTGCCGTGCCGGTGGCTGTTCAATTTCTTTGGAAAATGGTACTGGCGGCAATTCTGAATATTTTGATTATTTTATACTTTTTGACCATAGCCACCAGGTCATAATAGTGAAGGTCTTTAATTACCAGGCTACACATGGCCATGAAGTATCTGCAAAGGGCTGGCTGAAACAATTTCGTGGCTATAACGGAACAGAAACACTAAGGGTAGGAAAAGAAATAGATGCAATATCCGGTGCAACCATATCTGTTTTTGGAATTACTCATGACATTCAGGAAAAAACAAAGCTGTTGAATATTTTAAGACCATAAACAGAACTGGCTTAAATCAATCAGATGTTAATTTTAATGCGGAGACAAACTTCCTGATTAAATGTTAAGTATGGTAAAAACAAACCATTCTTCCTTATCCTGAAAACAGAATCGACTACAACCAAGAATTACAAAAAAAACGTCATATCATTCTGATACAACGTTTACTAACCTAAAACCTAATCTGGTTTCAGCAATGAATCAATTTGTTATAATCCTATTTTTAGCGCTGATAGTATTTGCAAAGAGTTAATTACTGTTCTTTTTTTTAGTATTTATTCCCAGCGGGAAATATAAGGGGCAAAAGCTTACGAAGCTTGTAAACAAAAAAATGCCGGCAACAATGAGCAGGATAATTCCTAAAGTTCCAGTAATATAATCAGTTGCGAAGTAAAGTACTGCAATTACCGCCGCAATTAGTATACGAATGATCCGGTCGGCTGATCCCATGTTTGCTTTCATATTGTTTTGTTTTATGTTTGACCTAAAACAAGTTTGTCGTTCGTTGGTTCAAAACCTTACTTCTTATATTCAATTAATGATACATCAACAGTTACTTCGATTTCTTCAGCAATGTTGTTGATCACTGTTTTCGGAATTTTAATTTTGTAATCTTCAGGTTTTACAATGAATGTTGCCAGCCCATTGATGTTTTCATCTCCTACCTTAAATGTTCCGGCCTGATTAATTGGCTTGCTAACTCCATGAATTGTGAGAAAACCTTCAACTATAACATCATATTTTCCTTGTTGTGAAAAATCAATGTCAGAGATGTTTGCTACTTTGCCTTTAAAGCTTGCATTGGGATATTTATCCGATTCCACATAATTTTCATTGAAGTGCTCCTGCATTAGTGCTTTCTCAAACTCAAAAGACTTCATCAATACTTTAAATACAAAATCTCCGGTAGCAATATCGAGGGCACTGTTTACCTGCCGGTTATGAGCCTCAATAGTCTCCATTGGAGTTTCGGAATGAAATTTTATATGTCCGTTTTTGGTAATGTACTTTTGAGCGGATACACTCGAAAAGAACAATACTGTTAAGGATGAGAGGATCAAATACTTTTTCATTTTTTCTGATTTTAACGTTTAACAACAGTTTTGGAAATACTGGTTTTGTTGGTCAATTCCATTACAAAATGATAAACACCGGGTGTTAAATCACTTGTATTAATTCTGATGTTATTATGGTCATTTGCAGCTGACTCGTTATGAATCATTTGTCCGGCACTGTTATAAATACATACTTCACCAATTTCTGATTCATCTTCTTCAACCTGGATATTAACAAAATCAATAAAGGGATTCGGAAAGACATTCACCGTATTTTCTTTGTTTAGCTTCGTGATGGATGAGGTTACATTTTCCTGTACAGCATGACTGGAAGTGTATATTACATCTCCGGATGTATTGCCATTCCCGTTTGCGGCATTAAATGCAGCATAAAAAGTAACTTCTCCACTACCTTCAGCCGGAGCTGTCCAGTCGAAAGACCAGCTTTTGGAATCACCTGAGGGAGTTGTTCCGTCGCTTTTATGTGTAATGGAAGCATCTCCGTTTGTTAATTGTGTTTCTGTTGAGTTGGTAGCCATTAAAGTACCGATCTTGGCATCGTTCATGTCTTCTGCAGTGGTTTCAAATCCAAATTTTGAAACACCACTATGCGATCCGGAAGCTGTAATGGTATAGGTCTCACCTGGTGTATATCCTTCAGCTGGAATGGTTGTGCTGATCCAGTCAGGCTGGCTGATAGCCGTACCAGAATGACAATCGGTACAGGTATTTCCTCCATCGCCCGGACTGCCAGACTTACCTCCCGGTGATCCACCTCCAAAATTAATTGCTGATGTTAAAAATATAAACGTTGCTGCTAATCCCAATAAATAGTAAAGTTTTGTTTTCATGATATTTAATTTAAAGTTGTTTAATGATTGAACATTTTTCAAGAATTACATCTGTGTCGTTATACCCGGCACAAAATCCCTTTATTGTAACCTTTGATCCTGGCACAAGTTTTTTCGCTTCTTCTCCGTATTTGGGAAGAAGTGTACACCTGATCCCTTCGGGGCCGAAAAAACCTTCCTGAATGGAAAAAACAAGAATAGTTAAAGAGTCCGGAGTTTCGAGATTTGAAAATTCTCCTTCTACTTCCAGGACTTTGCCATTGAATTTTTGTTCAGCATTTACCCTGTCCGATAGATAGGATGAAAAGAGGTCCGAACTACTTAGTGAATAGTCAGGTGTAGCCTTTTCAAAATTAGGATGCGGTTTGTTATAGACAAATTTATACCCCAATCCTGCAGCTACTGCTCCAACGATGACCAGAATAATTGCAATTTTTACCCATTTGTTCATAATGCCGGATTTATAGTTTCAGCAAAATAAAAGAGTGAGCCTCTCATATAAAAACTAATATCTGTGAACGGGAATTTTTAGTCGATGAACGGGACAAACAAACCACGAATTACTTTGGTGTAGGATAAAATGGGATCAATACAACTTACCGAGAGTTCAATAAATTTGAAAGTGAAAGATTATTATTTTGGCAGTTAGAGGTCTTAACAATAACTTTTTGCATTCTTTGCCTAATAGAAATTTTATCATCAGATTTTTCCTGCCAACCATTTTTTAAATCCACCAGAACGTTCGGTACTGGCAATGGTTTCAAATTCACAGGCAGGATCCATTTCAATCTTTACCCGTGATTTTGAATAGGTATACATCTCTTTTATGGATTTGATATTAATAATGATCTGACGGTTTATACGGTAATAGAATTCCGGATCAAGCATCCCTTCAAGCTTGTCGAGACTGAAATCCGATGGGTACTCATGATCATCAAAAGTTTTAAAAAAACTATTGCCACTAACCGTATAGAAATATGCAATGTTTTCAGTTTCAATAACCTTAATTTTTTGACCGTACCTGATCATAAACCTTTTCTGGTAACTCTGTTTGTTTAAAATACCAGCCAATGAAGAATAGTCGAACGATGGTTTATCTTCACTGGTATTGAGGCGTTTAAACTTTTGTAGGCTTTGATCAAGTTGTTTTTTGTTGATCGGTTTAAGCAAATAATCAATGCTGTTCACCTTAAAAGCCTCGATGGCATATTGCTCATAAGCTGTTGTGAAAATGACAGGTACATCCAGGTTTTTGGCCCGGTAAATCTCAAATCCCGAACCATCAGCAAGGTGGATATCCTGAAAGATCAGGTCAGGAAGAGGATTTGAATCCAGCCAGTTTAAGCTTGTAGCAACACTATCAAGGATCCCGATAACTTCAAATTCCGGTTCGATCTCCTTGATCAATTTATGCAATCGTTTTGCTGTGGCTTGTTCGTCTTCAATGATTAATATTCTCATGCTTTTGTCATAAATGGTATTCCAACTATATATTCTGTATCAGTTTCTGTGATTTCTATGTTACGGTCGGTCAATAACCGGTACCTGTTTGAAATATTATTAATTCCAACACCTGTGGATTCAGTATCCAATTTTGGTTGAAGGTTGTTTCTAACGAAAATTCTCTCTTTTTCCGTGTTAATGGATATATGAATGGTTAAGGGATTATCTGTTGAAACAACATTGTGTTTTATGGCATTTTCAATCAAAAGCTGTAAAGTCAGTGGAGGGATTCTGAGATCAGAAAATGCATCCAGATCCTGTATGTCAATAATCAGGTTTTTCCCAAACCTTTTCTTTTGAAGGTTCAGATAGTTGTTGGCAACCTCCAGCTCGGCATCCAATGCAATTAAGTCGTGGTCCTTGTACTCCAGGATATTCCGGAACAAAGTTGATAATTCTTCAACATAATCCACGGCCTCATTGGAATCACTTTCAATTAATGCGATCAAAGTGCTGAAGCTATTAAACAGAAAATGGGGGTTGATCTGACTCTTGAGGTTTTCGAACTGGAATTTAATTTTTTCATGAATTAATTCCTGTTCTTTTTTAAGGCGGTTTTCCCGCTGCCTGATCAATAAATAGATCAAAATGCCTGTGATTATTAGCAGGGTGAAAATAAACCACCTGTTCTTCCAAAAGGGCTTGCTGATCTCAAAAAAATACTCAGCCGGAACAGCATTTGAAAAATTATCGTAAATGCCTGATTTAACTTTGAATACATATTTGCCCGGTTTAAGGTTGGAATAAATTATCCGGGTGTTTTTCGTTCTGATCCAGTCAATATCGTGTCCTTCCAGTTTGCATAAGTATTCAACCTTCTCAGGATATTGATACCATAAGCCTGAATATTCAAAACTTAAATGGTTCTGGGCATATGTAAAGGAATTAACTTTTAAATGTTCAACTGCTTCCAGGAATAGCGATACTGTTGATAGTTGAGTAACAGGGCTTTCCCAAACATCACTTTCTGGTAATCGGTATTTAATAATTCCTTTTGATGTACCGATCCAAACATTCTTTTTTGAATCGATCACTGCTGTGTTCAAATCCGGTTTAATGTTATCAAGCCCGGCATTTTCTTCGAAATGCTGAATATTATTTGTTGAAACATCCAAAATATCTATCCCATGATCATACACCATGATCACTTTGCCGGAATGACTGACTATACTGTTGAAAGAAAGGTTGTTGTGGTCCGGATCTTTTGTGACTTTAACGATGTTTGTACCGTCAGATTTATACAAACCGTCTTCAGCCGCATTCATCCAGATATTTCCGGACTGATCTGAGCATATAGAGTAAATAACTTTATCAGAGAAATTATCTGTTTGGGAAATGGATTCAAATTTACTCTCTTTATAAACTAGTACACCATTTCCATCCGTTGCAAAATAAGGAATACCTTCCGGGGATAAATATACCTGGTAAATGTAATTATTGGCTAGTCCTTCCTTTTTTCCAAAATTTTCAAACTCAGGAATGTGGTTGATGTCTGACAACCAATCATCAGATTGAATAAGCGAAGCACCTCCCAAAGTGCCAAACCAGATTTCATTGTTATTGCCGGCAATGGATAAGACGTTTCCATTTACCAGCCCATCCTTTTCGGTAATGAGTTTTTGTTGTCCGGTTTTGGGATCCAGCCTGATAATTCCCTGTCCGAAAGTCCCTATCCATAAAATCCCCAATTTATCCATATACAGGCTCATTATTTCTTGATCCCCCGACTCCTCCAGTATGTTGTACTTTTTTATTTTATCATTTTCTGAAATAGCTTCCTCTGAATAACTAAACAGACCGTGATCATTAGCAAACCAAAGCCTGTCACTGCTGTCAATCGTCATCGCATGAATGTTAATAATTTCTGGTGCATAATCTTGCTTAATGAATTCGATTATTCCTGCCATGGACAGGTGTATTTTATCATAAGCCATGACCCACTTATTACCTTCCTTATCCTTCAAAAAGGATTTAATCCTGAAAATGTTCCGGGTTTGATTTTCCTGGTAGTTGTTTATGGATTTTGACTTGTATACATACTCCACAATACCAGCATTGCCCGAAGCAATCCATAACCTGTCGCCCATTGCAAATAATGCATTTACAGGGCCATGTGGCCATGTTTGTGAAAATTCAGGAACATAAAATCTTTTGTCACCAGGGTTGTAATAACAAATGCCCATGTCGTACATACCAATCCAGATATTGCCGGAATCATCCTTCTCCAGACTTTGAACAATAAAATCAGGTAATCCGTCCTCAACAGAAATTGTTTCTAACGATAATTCAGAACTTTCGGTATCAAGAACAGTCAGTCCATTATCGGTTCCCATCCATAGTTTTCCCGAATCATCCAGTAACATGGTATAAATGTAATTATCAGAAAGTCCCGAATCTGAATTGATAATTTTAGAACTGTCGTTGAAATGTTTAATAATCCCCTGGCCATAGGTCCCTACCCAAATTGTTCCGGAGTTATCTTCAGCAAAGGATGTGATCCGTGTAGTATTTTGGTAATATGAGTCCATCACTTCGAATTTCCCAAATCCCAAATATCGGAGAACAATACCATTTTCCAACCCTATCCAGATGTTATTGTTACGGTCTGCAAAAAGGCTTGAAACATTTCTCTGTACTATTGAATCTGGCAATTTTATTGACTTCGGCTCAATTCCGTCGAAAATATAGATACCATTTGTGGTTCCTATCCAAATAAAACCCTTGTTATCCTGGATCATACAATTAAATTGACTTTGATCAAATTGAGAGCTTTGGAGAACAGGTTTAAAAACAGAATGTTGAGCATGTCCAAGATGATGGAATGATAGGGTTAGAATCACAAACAGCCACAAATAGGCTAACAAATATATACTCCGGACTCTCATTCTGACTGTGATATTTGTTTGTGTAATTCAATCTCAATTTCAACCATAACCTCTTCAGCAATTTTCTGGTACACAATTTTAGGTACTGTAATATTGTGCTCATCAAGATTAACACGAAATTCCGATTGCGCAAATAGCCCATTTTCCTGAATAGTGATGCTACATTTGATGATCCTTTCTTTTTTAATACCATGTATGTCAAGGATGCCTTTTGCACGGATTGTATGTTCACCGGGGATACTGAAATCTATTTGCTCTATGATCCTTCCTGAGAAACTGGCAGTTGGGTATTTTTCAGTTTCTATGTAATTCTCATAAAAGTGTTCTTGTTGCAGAAAGGAATTGAAACCTTTCAGTGAGCGTGTTTTTAATTGAAAAGCAAAAGTTTTGTTTCCTGGATCCACGATTCCGCGAAGCTGCTTTGATTCTGCCTGAATCAATTCCAGTGGTGCATTGGATGTGAATACCACTTTCCCGCTATCAGACTGAAACAAATAGTTCACCTCATCCGATTGGGAGATGGCAGAAAGGTTGCCAATCAGTAGAAAAAAGAGAAGAGTCAACTTGTTCACCAGGCTTAACTTTATTGGAATAACAATGTAAAAATACAATAGTTTTAGCTTTGCTGAAATTTTCTGGAAATCAGATTATTAATTTCATACTGGTTCGGATCCGTATGGTGGTTTGGATTTATAATCCAGACCACAGAACAAATTAAATCAGATTTTTTTCTAATAAAAAGCTTACTGTAATCCCATTTTCACCTCCCGGAAAGAAACAATCCGCTGATTCTTTTCATCCCATAAACGAAGTTTAAGCGAATGAAAGCTCTCAAAAAACCGAATGGGTTTTACATCATGAAATAATGAATTTTCAATGTGGCATTTCTGCAGATTATAATTAGGTATGGTTGGCCCAAGGTGATGGATATGATGGAATCCGATGTTACCGGTAAACCATTGAAGAATTACAGGTAGTTTAAAAAATGAGCTTCCATATAAAGCCATATCCTTATAATCCCATTTTTCATTCCTTTCCCATTGAACATCATCGTATTGATGCTGGAGGTAAAACAAGTAGATCCCACCCATTGCAGCAAAATACATGATTGGTAATTGAATCAGAAGGAAAGTCTGCCAGCCGATGATCCAGCTAATCAGGACGCCTCCCAACAAAAGCATAATATTGGTAAAATAGATATTCAGTTTCTGCTTTTTACTCATAGTACGTCTGGAAAATCTGCTTAGTAGCATAAAGCTTAACGGTCCTCCAAACCCTAATAAAAACCATGGATTTCGATAAAGCCGGTATAAAAATTTTTCCCGTTTACTTTTTGCGAGGTATTCATCCACAGTGAGTGTCCAAACATCTCCAAGTCCGCGCTTGTCTAAATTGCCAACCGTTTGATGATGTAGCTGATGACTGTCAGTCCATTTGTGATAGGGTGTAAATGCAAGAATCCCACAAAACTTTCCGACTGCAACATTCCATTTTTTCGATTTGAAAAATGAACCGTGACCACAATCATGAAATATTATGAAAGTCCTGACAAGGAACCCGGAAGCAAGAAAGATGAAAGGAATGCTTAACCAGGGTGAAATTTTTATTACCTGAACAATAATTATCCATAACAGGAAATAGGGGCCTAATGAATTGATCAATTGCCAGATGCTCCGTGATAGTCGGGGAGTATTATATTTAGTAACGATGCTGTGCCAGGTTTTAGCTGGCTGCACTGAGTTGTTGGTGTTCATAATGTTAGGATGAATTCTGACGGATAGAACGCGCAGTTAGTGAGCAAATGATTTAGCTAGTGTATATTTTAAACGGGATAAGATGATATATCAAAATCAATTAGTAAAATTAGTGTGCAATTAAATTCAAAAGAGCCGGAGGATAATGCTTGATCTTACCCGACTTCTTCGAACTTACTGCTGCAAAAATACATATTATTATATTTACATACAATAAATATTTTAATTGCAGCCCATGTTACGGATTAAGAAAAACGGAGGATTACTTGTCGTAATTGACTTCTTTGGTTAAATTTCCTTCAATGTCCCAAAACTTCCAGGTTCCGGTCCGCTGGTTGTTTATTTTATGCCCTTCGTAGTAGATCTGGCCGTTTTCAAAATAAACTCTCTTAAGTCCATGTTCTTCGCCATCAACGTATTCAGCCTGGCTCCAAACATTACCATTTCTGAAGTAAGCTGTCCAGGTACCGTTGCGTTCATTGTTTTGGTAAGCGCCTTCAATATATTTTGAACCATCATCATAATAACTGATCTCTTTGACCAAAACTTCCTTTGACTCGTTATTGTAATATTTGACCAGCTTAGGATCACCATTTTCAAAGGTTTCTTCAACTTCTTTAAAATATTCAGATCCGCAAGAAACAAGAATAAGAGTGAAAAATGACCAGAATATAACCTTTCTCATAGTTTATCTTTGAAATAACAGACGTTGTCCTTTATGTTGTTCGTTAAAAATGCCATTATCGTAAACCAGATTTCCATTTACAATTGTCTGCAAGACAGTAGACCGGAAAGTGGTTCCTTCGAAAGGAGACCAGCCACACTTATATAGGACATTCGATTTTTCTACCTTGTATGAATTGTCCAGATCAACTACAACCAGATCGGCATGGTACCCAGGTTTAATGTATCCCCTTTTTTCAACCTGGAAACATTTTGCCGGTGAATGGCACATTTTTTCGACGATAGTTTCAAGTGAGATCTTTTCCATATGATAGAACTCCAGCATAGCCAGAAGTGAATGTTGAACAAGTGGCCCACCTGACGGTGCCTTTAAATAAGCATTGTTTTTTTCTTCTGTAGTATGTGGTGCATGATCTGTAGCTATAACATCAAGTTTATCTTCCAGCAAAGCATTGAATAAGGCTTCCTGGTCTGATTTTGCTTTAATTGCGGGATTCCATTTTATTCTTGTTCCGAATTCATGGTAATGCGAGCTATTGAACCAAAGGTGATGAACACATACTTCTGCGGTGATTCGTTTTTTCTCTAATGGGACTTCGCTGGTAAAAAGTTCCAGTTCTTTGGCTGTGGACAGGTGCAATACATGCAAACGGGTGTTGTAAAGCTTCGCCAGGCTAACAGCCAGTTTCGAACTTCTGTAACAAGCTTCATGACTTCTTATCAAAGGATGAGCTTCAATGGGTATATCATCCCCGTATTTCTTTTTAAAGATCTCCAGGTTATTCTGAATTGTGGACTCGTCCTCACAATGTACTGCGATTAACAATTTACTTTTGGAAAAAATCTGGTTAAGTGTATCCACGTTATCCACCAGCATATTTCCGGTAGAAGCGCCCATAAAAATTTTTACTCCGCAAACGGTTTTGGGATCGGTTTTTAATATCTCCTCAATGTTATCATTGGAAGCACCCATATAAAATGAAAAGTTGGCAAGAGATTTTTCTGCTCCAAGCTTGTACTTTTCTTCGAGCAATTCCTGGGTAAGTGTATTAGGAACAGTATTTGGCATTTCCATAAAAGAAGTAATTCCTCCCGCAACAGCAGCTTTACTCTCTGTATAGATATCGGCTTTGTGGGTAAGTCCGGGATCACGGAAATGTACCTGGTCATCAATCACGCCCGGTATCAGAAGTTTTCCTTTAAGATCAATGGTTTCAATCTTATCAGATGGTGGGGTATTCGTATCACTGTCATTTTTTATTACATCTGCGATCATTCCGTCGCGCACAATCACATCACCCTTAAATATCTCTCCATCATTTACTACCTGAGCATTAACTAATTGATATGTATTATTTGTTCTCAATGGGAAAAGTAATCCACTTATTAACTAACCTGATTAATTCTAAATCCGAATTTCTAATTCCAAATTACTAAACAAATTCAAAATAACAAAATCAAAACATTTTCGACTCTCAGGTTTTTGTTTAGTCCCGCACGAGCAAGAAAGATATTAGAAATATTAACGGAGGGCTAAATTACTAAATATTACCGGAACTACGCCACCTTCTTGTACTTTTTAAACATCCCCCTGAGACGAAGTTCCATTACTCCGAATATGGCTTCCTTAAAAATACTTTTGTTCATTTTTGATTCACCTTCGGTGCGGTCGGTAAAAATAATATCCACCTCCTTGATATTGAATCCGAGTTTCCATGATGTAAATTTCATTTCAATCTGGAAAGCATACCCGGTAAACTTTATTTTATCAAGATCGATGGCCTGTAGAACTTTTCGTGTATAGCATTTGAATCCTGCTGTTGTATCACGAACGCTCATCCCTGTAATCAGGCGTACATAGGCTGAAGCGTAGTAGGACATTAACACTCTTCCCATGGGCCAGTTTACAACATTCACTCCTTTGATGTAGCGAGAACCAATGGCCAGGTCGGCCTTATCATTTGCACAAGCATTATACAACCTGATGAGGTCTTCAGGATTGTGAGAAAAGTCAGCATCCATTTCAAAAACATAGCCGTATTCCCTGCCAAGCGCCCATTTAAAACCATGGATATAGGCAGTGCCCAGGCCTAGTTTGCCTTTTCGTTCTTCTATAAACAACCGATCCGGAAATTCTTTCATCAGCCGTTTAACAATATCGGCTGTGCCGTCAGGACTATTATCCTCAACAATTAGGATATGGTGTTTTTTCTCGAGAGAAAAGACCTTTCGAATGATCTTTTCAATGTTTTCCTTTTCGTTGTATGTAGGAATTATGATTAAACTGTCGCTCACTTTTATAAAATGCTATCTCTGAAAAGAGAATAATAAACGGCGCAAATGTCGATAAAATTGTTGATATGAACAAAAGTACGATAATACAGTTAAGTTAAATTATGCAAAATATGTACCTGCATTGTGTTGGTGTTGTCACCAGCACAAGCAAAATTATCTACCAGTTATATTTAAATCTTTCAATTCAAACTCCTACTTTTGCAGCACATTGATCACTGCTTTAATAAATACCCTACTCAATTAACAAACACACGAGGGCATAATTTAATCAATAGAATAATTCCTGCATTAGTGGCTATTAAAAACATATGAAAACACTCATTGAATTCATCAACGAAAAACAGGCAGACTTTCCCGGTGCATCCGGCGAGTTTTCAAGGTTACTAAACGACATTGGTATTGCTGCAAAGATTGTCAACCGTGAAATTAATAAAGCCGGACTTGCTGATATTCTCGGTTATGAGGGTTCACAGAATGTACAGGGTGAAGACCAGAAAAAGCTAGATGTTTACGCAAACAATGAGTTCATAAAAGCATTAAAACATGGGGGACAGGTTTGTGCCATTGCTTCTGAGGAAAACGACGAATTGGTCACCTTTGATAATGCTATGAGCAATCAAGGAAAATATGTTGTGGCCATTGATCCTCTTGATGGCAGTTCCAACATCGAAGTGAATGTTTCCATCGGAACTGTTTTTTCCATCTTCAGAAGAAAAACCAAACCAGGCACACCTCCTACCGAAGAGGATCTGCTACAGCCTGGTACAGAAATGGTTGCGGCCGGTTATGTGATCTATGGTTCCTCCACCATGCTTGTGTATACTACGGGGAGAGGAGTTAATGGCTTTACCCTGGACCCTTCTGTAGGGCTGTTTTTACTCTCACATCCTGAAATTAAAATACCCGAAGGCGGCAATATATATTCCATCAACGAAGCCAACTATATTTATTTCCCTGAAGGTGTGAAAGAATACATTCGTTATTGCCAGGAGGATGATCCTGACACCTTACGTCCGTATACAACCAGATATATTGGATCATTGGTTGCAGATTTTCACAGGAATTTGTTAAGAGGTGGCATTTATTTGTATCCCGGTACCAGGAAGAGACCTGATGGTAAATTAAGATTGCTCTATGAATGCAATCCGGTTGCCTTTATCGCTGAACAAGCAGGCGGTAAAGCTACCGATGGTTTTCGAAGGATTATGGACATCCAGCCTGAGGAACTTCATCAGAGAGTACCTTTATTTATTGGATCTGTTCATATGGTAGAGAAAGCGGAATATTTTATGAATTATTTCTCCAAGGATTTTAAACCTGAGGAGTAGGGTGATTGATGAATTAGTTAATAGGTAAAAAAGTCAATAGATGAATAAGGATACTTGTAATAAGTAAAATAGTGTATGGGTTGTTATAAGAAATAGGGATATTAGGAAATAAGGGTATACGGGTGAGGAAATTAAATTCCCAAACAGTATTACCCTTTATACCTCTATTCCCTTATACCTTTTTACCACAATGGATATAATTAAAACAGAAGATAAAAAGCATCCATGCAGATCACAGAAGTCATAAACAAACTGACCGGTGATGAAAAATCTCAGCAATTACTGAATCACCTGGAATTGTTGGCTGAAGGGTCAATCCATATGAAGGGATTGATCGGATCTTCTGTTGCTTTTGTTGCATCTCATGTTTATGAAGAATTCAGCTCCAATCATGTATTTGTACTGCCTGATAAGGAGTCAGCGGCTTATTTTTTAAATGATCTGGAGAGCATTTACAATGAAAAGGGTGCTAATTTTCACAAAAAGAGGATTTTATTCTTTCCAACCTCCTATAAGCGATCCACAGAAATAGAAAATCAGGACAATACCAATATACTTCTCAGAACTGAAGTATTAAAACGACTTGGAACTTCCAAGCGGAAATCTATTGTTGTTACCTATCCTGAAGCGCTTGCTGAAAAGGTTGTACGAAAGGCCTATCTGAGTAAAAACACCATCAAACTGAAACGGGGTGAAGCTTTCTCACTGGACACAATTGCCGACCTGCTCATCGATAATGACTTTGAAAGGGTTGATTTTGTGTATGAACCCGGTCAGTTTGCCATCAGGGGAGGGATTATCGATGTGTTTTCTTACACCAACGATTTTCCGTACCGAATTGAGTTTTTCGGTGAAGAAGTGGAATCAATCCGGTCATTTAATCCCAACGACCAGCTATCCATCGATAAACTCGACCATATCACTATTGTGCCAAATGTTCAAGACAGGAAGATTTTAGAGAGGAGAGAACCTTTTTTATCCTACATTGCCGATTCAACAGTACTGTGGTTTGAAGATCTGAAGTTTAGCATGGATAAAATCGGGTATGAGTTTGATAAGATCAGGGACCGTTTTGAAGATGCTGATGACGATGATGAGATAAAATCCATTCACCCATCCGAGTTTTATGTAGAAGGTCATGAATTTGCCGAACAGATAAAACTTTTCAGAATCATAGAGTTTGGTACTCAGTTTTTGATTGATCCGGTTCTAAAAAATCAATATCCTACAAGCCCTCAACCCTCCTTTAATAAGAATTTTGATCTGCTTATTTCCGACCTCACAAAAAACACACACAAGGGATACCAGAATTTAATCTTTTCTGAAAATCCCAACCAGATCAAACGTTTGTATGCCATATTCGATGATATACATGCTACCAAAGGGGTTGAAAGGGAATTTAATTTTGACACCGTAAAAATTTCTCTTCATAAAGGATTTATTGACCACCAAAAAAAAATCGCCTGTTATACCGACCACCAGATTTTTGAAAGGTACCATAAGTTTTTTCTCAAAGAAAAATTCACCGGTAGCCAGGCTTTAACACTCAAAGAGATCTACAACCTTCAATCCGGCGATTATGTTACTCATATCGATCATGGTGTGGGTCGTTTTGATGGCCTGGAAAAGATTGATAATAACGGCAAAATGCAGGAGGCCATACGTTTGATCTATAAAGATGGTGACCTTTTATACATTTCAATTCATTCGTTACACAGGATCTCAAAATATGTTGGCAAGGATGGTCCCCCACCCGGAATGAACCGTTTGGGAACAAAAACCTGGAGCAACCTGAAAGCGAAAACCAAGAAAAAGGTTAAGGACATTGCAAAAGAATTGATCAAGCTGTATGCGGAACGGAAATCCTCGGCAGGAATTGCATTTTCTCCTGACACTTATCTCCAGCATGAGTTGGAAGCGTCCTTTATTTATGAAGATACTCCCGACCAGCTTAAATCAACCCGGGATGTGAAAATAGATATGGAAGCCGGATTCCCGATGGACCGCTTAATTTGTGGGGATGTTGGATTTGGGAAAACGGAGGTGGCTATCCGGGCAGCATTTAAAGCAGTTGCAGAAAGCAAACAGGTAGCTATCCTGGTACCCACTACTATTCTTGCCTTACAACATTATAGAACATTCTCAGAAAGGCTTGAAGAGTTCCCCTGCAGAGTGGAATACATTAACCGATTCAAAAGGACAAAGGAACAAACCCAAATAAAAAAGGAATTAAAGGAAGGCAAAATTGATATACTCATTGGCACTCACCGTTTGATAGGCAAAGACATTGAATTCAAAGACCTGGGTTTGCTGGTGATTGATGAAGAACAAAAATTCGGGGTTTCGACAAAAGAAAAGCTTAAACAATTAAAGGTCAATGTGGATACGTTGACATTAACAGCTACCCCCATCCCCCGGACATTACAGTTTTCATTAATGGGTGCCCGTGACCTGTCCATCATAAATACACCACCACCCAACCGGTATCCTATTTTAACTGAATTGAAGTCCTTTGGTGAAGACATTATCCGGGATGCCATAAATTATGAGGTTGACCGTGGAGGCCAGGTATTCTTTATCCATAACCGGGTGCAAAATATTGAGGAGGTGGCGGATATGATCCGAAAGTTTTGTCCGGATGTATCCATTGCTATTGGACACGGACAAATGGAAGGCCAGAAACTGGAAAAAATCATGCTTGAGTTTATCGATGGCAAGTACGATATCCTTCTGGCAACCACCATTGTTGAATCAGGATTGGATATTCCAAATGTAAATACTATTATCATCAACGAAGCACAAAACTTCGGATTAAGTGATCTCCATCAATTGCGGGGCAGGGTTGGACGGGCCAACCGGAAGGCATTCTGTTATCTTTTGTCTCCACCACTTTCTGTGCTAACACCTGAAGCTCGTAAACGGCTTAAAGCCATTGAAGAGTTTGCTGAACTTGGTAGCGGATTTAATATTGCCATGCGTGACCTGGATATCCGTGGAGCTGGTAATATCCTGGGTGGAGAGCAAAGTGGTTTTATTTCAGAAATTGGTTTCGAAATGTACCACAAGATTCTTGATGAAGCTGTCATGGAACTAAAAGAAACCGAATTTAAAGAATTGTATAAGGACGAGACGGAGCAGCAATATGTCAGGGATTGCCAGATCGAAACCGACCTCTCCCTTCTTTTTACCGACGATTATATTACTAACATTACCGAAAGACTAAGCTTATACAAGGAGCTTGACAACATCCAGGAAGAAGTGGAACTTCAGCAGTTCAGGTTAAGAATGATCGACCGTTTTGGTCCTATGCCCTCTCAAACAGAAGAATTGATTCAAACAATCCGTTTGCGCTGGATTGCCAAAGAATTAGGATTTGAAAAGATTCTCATGAAAAATGAAAGGCTTACCGGGTATTTTATTTCAAACCAGGAATCCTCATTTTACAAAACGGAAAATTTTACCAGGATGCTCCGTTTTGTGCAACATAATCCCGGATTGTGCAGGATGAAAGAGACAAAGGATAAATTATCCCTGACCTTCCTGAAAATTGATACAGTTTCAAAGGCAATAGAGGTTTTGAAAGGGATACTTCCTGAATAAAATGTGCAATTTTTTTCATTCAATTCATACTATGTCGTCCCTCTGAGACTTGAAAATAATCCATCCTAAATTACCCATGACTAACGTCATGGGCTATAATATTGCGTCCCTTCGGGACTTCATTAGCAAGCCTACTGAATTCCGGTTATTTTCCATTATGCATTTAAAAAACAAGTCGCAGAGCGACAAAATATTACAGCCCCCAACGACAGTTGGGGGATTGTAGGATACCCAATTAAATTCGAGTCCCAGAGGGAAGACATATAATTTCCTAAATCAATGGAAAATTAAAATTCTGATTAAATCAATAGATAATCCATTATTGTATTTTTGTGCATCAAAAATTAGGACAGGGATATAAACATATATTTCCTCAATTGAACCAATTTATTTGTACCTTGTTCTTTCATTGAAACATTCAGCTATGGACTCAAAAATACTCGTCACCGGTGCTACCGGAACAATCGGCTCATTTGTGGTAGATTTTTTAAAGGAAAAAAATGCCGACTTCATTGCAATGGTAAGGAATGAGCAAAAAAGGCAACCCTTTAAGAACAAAGGCATTAAATCTGTAGTTGCCGATTTTGATTCACCTAAACTTTTAGAAGAAGCCCTGAAAGGCATTCAAAAAGTATTTCTTTTATCGGTAACATCGCCTGATGCTCCCAGATTGCAGGCTACACTTATTCAGAAGGCCAAAGAAGCCGGAGTAAAACACATCGTTAAAGTTTCAGTGAGAGGTGCTGATAAAAATGCTGATTTTAATATTGGCAAATGGCATGGTGAATCTGAGGAAATGATAAAGGAGTCTGGGATTGCCTGGACATTTTTACAACCCCACTCTTTTTTGCAGAACCTTTTATTTGATGCAGAGTCCATCCGGGAAAAGGGCAAGATTTTTAGCATGCAGGGTGATGGAAAAATTCCCATGGTTGATGCCCGTGATATTGCCGCGGTAGCGGTTAAGGTATTACTGGATCCAGGTTATGAAAATAAATCCTATGTATTAACAGGTCCGGTTTCAATATCCTATCATGATATTGCTTATGAGTTTTCAGTTGCTTTAAATCGTGAAATCGAATATGTTAAACAAACTCCGGAAGAAGGACACGCGGCTATGTTGGCTGCCGGTATGCCGTCCTGGCTGGCAAACGATATGGCAAAATTGAACAGGAGGTTCGCCAACAATGAGGACAATGATGTCAGTCCCGATGTTGAAAAAGTTTTGGGCAGAAAACCTCACAACCTTCTCGATTTTATTCAGGATTACATAGAACTTTTTACTTAATAGAAAATGCGATACAAATTATTGGGAAACAGTGGACTAAGGGTTTCTGAAATTTGCCTGGGCACCATGACTTTCGGGCAGGAATGGAATTTTGGAAGTAATTATGATACAAGCAAAAAGGTGTTTGATGCTTTTGTAAAAGCAGGCGGGAATTTCCTTGACACAGCCAATCTTTATCAACTCGGAACAAGTGAAAAATGGTTGGGTGAGTTTATTCAGTCCGACAGGGATAAGTATGTTCTTGCAACAAAGTTTGCATTGTGGGACAGAATGAATGATGTTAGTTTTTCAGGCAACAACAGGAAAAACCTGTTCCGTTCTGTCAAAGGCAGCCTTGAACGCCTAAATACAGATTATATCGATTTGCTTTGGCTGCATGCCTGGGATTTCACTACACCGGTAGAGGAGGTGATGCGAAGCCTTGACGACTTAATTCAAAGCGGAATGGTGCATTATATTGGTATTTCAGACACACCGGCATGGATCGTTTCACAGGCCAATACCCTTGCTGAGCTTAGAGGCTGGAGCCAGTTCATCGGGTTGCAAATTGAATACAGCCTGATCGAAAGAACACCTGAACGCGACCTGATGCCTATGGCAAAAGCATTGAACATAGGTGTTACTCCCTGGGCACCCCTTGGAGGAGGAGTACTTACTGGTAAATACCTTAAAGGAAAATCAGGCAGGATTGAAAAAGATCATCCCAGAAGAAACGAAAGAAATACCAAAATTGCTGAAGAGGTTGTTGCCCTTGCAAAAGAACTGGGTGTTACCCCAGGACAAGTGGCTATCAACTGGACACGGCAACAAAACCAGCAAGTAATCCCGATTGTGGGTGGCTCAAATGTAGAACAGCTGAACGACAGCCTCGGTTGCGTAAAATTTGAAATCCCTAAAGAACAAATGAACCGTCTGAATAAGGTGAGCAAAATCGAAATGGGATTTCCGCATAATTTCCTAAGTTCCGATATGGTGAAGAATGTAAGTTTTGGAGGAACATTTGATAAGATCGATTTTGAGGATTAATCCATATGGAAATAACTTGAATGTTCTATTGGCCATGTTAACAACTTAATGATTGAAAACATCTACATTTAATAGATGTTATTATATATTTGTCGCTCCAACCATTAAAACAAAAGAGAATGCAATCATCCAGTCAAAAAAATACTTTAGCTTTTGGTTTGCTTGTTATAGCAGCCGGATTTGTTATCCTGCTTCATCAATTACGCATGTTGCCCAACAGTGTTGACGAAATTTTATTTTCCTGGCAAATGCTTTTAATTGGAATTGGGATATTTAATTTGTTTAGCTCACAGAGCCGGATATTTGGATATATCCTGATTGCTGTGGGGATCTTTTTCCTCTTGCCTGATTTATTTGATCTTCCATATAACTTCAGGCGAAATTTCTGGCCGGTTATCCTGATTGCCGTTGGCCTGTTTGTAATATTCAGACATGGATTAGGAAAAAAAGAACCGATGGCTTTAAAGACTGAAGAAAACGATTCACAATTCATCGATGAATTCAATATTTTCAGTGGTTCTGAGAAAAAGATATCCATAAAAAACTTCAGGGGTGGTAAAATTACTTCCATTTTCGGAGGATCTGAAATTGACCTCACCGATGCTGAACTTTCATCAGAAACAAATGTGATTGAGTTGTTTTACCTCTTTGGCGGTTCTTCCCTTCACGTTCCCGACGACTGGAATGTTGTTAATAAAGTAACTGCAATTTTTGGTGGTTTTTCCGATAAGAGAAAGGTGAAAACAGATAATATCAACGATCCCAATAAGACCCTTGTGCTTAGGGGTCTCGTAATGTTTGGTGGAGGTGAGATCAAATAAGCTCGGCTATTTAGCCTCCCTGATCAGAAAAATATACGCAGGGAAATGGTCACTGTAACCACCGAGATAAACACCACCGGCATGGGTTCGTTTTGGATAACCGGCGTATCGTCCTTCCTTTTGCTTTAGGTAGTTCTTGTTAAATACCATGGCCTTGTAGAACTTAAAATCGGATTTGTCATCACCAAGCAGTCCCTGTGATACAATAACCATGTCGAACAAATTCCAGGTATCGCGGTAAGCAAGTGATCCGATTCCATCCCTGTACAATTTAAAATAGGGATTGTACAGGTCACCTTCATCCAGTTTCTTTTTATTTCCTTTTGCCCTGAGGAATTCTTTAACACTTGGATTAATAGGATCATCATTCAAATCTCCCATGACTAAAATCTTGGCATTTGGATTAATGGCCAGCAAAGAGTCACAAATAAATCTGCTCAATTGCCCGGCAGCATTTCTTTTCGGTCGGCTTTTTTTTTCCCCTCCGCTTCGTGAGGGCCAGTGTCCTACAATCACATGAATTTCTTCCCCATTGAGCAAACCCGTTACCACCAATTGATCCCTTGACCGGAACCCACTATCACCTTCCATCGTGAGCCTGTGGGAAGCACTGTTTGTTACTTCGAAATATTTGGGCTGATAAAGCAAACCAACATCTACACCCCTTCGGTCGGGAGAATCATAATGAACGATATGATAATCCCTGTCCTTTATAGCATCTTCTTTTACCAGGTCTTCCAGTACTCCCCTGTTTTCTATTTCGGATACGCCTAACAAGGCAGGCCCATCAGGTGTAACATCAGTAGCTATTTTTGAAATGACAAAAGCCATGTTTTTAAGCTTGTTATGATACCTTTCTGAAGTCCACCCCTTTTTCCCTCCAGGCGTATATTCTTCATTGATCATCAGTTCAGCATCATAGATGGTATCAAAAAGGTTTTCCAGGTTATAGAAACCTGCACACACAACATGATAAGATTGTTTTGATTGGGAGAATCCGTATCCCCATATCAGTACCAGTAATAGAAGTAATATTGATCTTCTTATTGTTTTTGTCATTTTGAACGAAATTATCATTTATGATATGCAAAAATAGGACTAATTACATTAAGTAAAGATTATGGTCAATTTAATATTTCAATGGCCTTTTTACCTATATTTGTGCCCCCTCTTTGAATTTTATTGAATTAAAATTTAACTTTTAATCATATATGAAAAAACTACTTTCGGTATTTGTTATTGTTCTGGTTACTTTCAACCTGATGGCCCAGGAAGAACCGGACACTACCAATACCAAACTAAATGAACAGGAGTTGCCTCAGATCACCGTATTTGCCGAAGACCTGGAAAGTGATGAAAGGTCACAGGATATTTCAGGTTTACTGCAGTCCTCAAGTGATATTTTTATTTCGACTGCCGGGTATACATTCGGACAAACACGGTTTAAGATCAGAGGGATCTATACAGAATACTCCTCCGTGATGATCAATGGAATTCCTTTAAACGATATGGAATCCGGAAGAGCGTATTGGGGAGCCTGGGGAGGTTTGAACGATGCCACCCGGAACAAGGAGATCAACTCCGGTGTTTCTGCGTCCCAGTATACTTTTGGAAGGGCTGGAGGATCCACCAATATCATTGCCAGGGCTTCAACTTTTGCTAAAGGAACAAAACTTACCTATAGCTCCACCAACAGGAGTTACCGCAACAGGTTGATGTTCATCACCTCAACCGGAATGAAGGAAAACGGATGGGCCTTTACTTTATCAGGATCAAGGAGGTGGGCACAGGAAGGGTATATCGAAGGCACTTTTTACAATGCCTGGGCATATTTCCTGTCAGCTGAGAAAAAAATAAACAGGCAACATAGTCTCGGACTTATTGCGTATGCTGCACCTTCCAGCAGGGGAAGAAATGGTGTAAGTACCAATGAAGCATATGATCTGTACGGCTCCAATTTTTATAATCCTTATTGGGGTTATCAAAATGGTGAAAAAAGAAATTCCAGGATAAGCAATTACCACCAACCCATGTTTATCTTAACTCATTATTGGGATGTTAATTCCAAAACTTCAATAAACAGTTCAGTATATTACACCTTTGGAAGGGGAGGATCTACTGCTCTTGAATGGTATGCTGGTGCAGATCCAAGACCGGATTATTACAAAAAGCTTCCAAGCTGGGATGGCGACTATGGCGGAACACCTGAAGAAAGGGATGAATTGTGGCGGACTGATGCAAGTTACAGGCAGATCAACTGGGATGATATGTATGCAATTAACCGTAATAACATTGACCGGATTGATAATGCTGATGGAATCAAAGGAAATTCGGTTACCGGTTTGAGATCAAACTATATTGTTGAAGACCGGCGGAATGACAAAAGTCACCTGGGATTTAATGTAAACCTGAACCATGAAATCAATAGCAACGTTACCCTTTCAGGTGGACTGAACATGTCGAGGTATAAAGGTTACCACTTTAAAGTAGTGGACGACCTTCTGGGAGGTGATTTTTATGTGGACTATGACAAATGGATAGAACGCTCTGAGCTTCAGGATAGTTCCTATATGCATAACGACCTTAATGTTGAAAACAACATCGTAAAAGAAGGCGACAGGTTTGGTTATGATTACACAACAAACATTAATGATTACAGCGTTTTCGGACAGGCTGAATTTGTATATGGAAATCTTGAATACTACTTCGGGGGGACTTTAAAATACAACGAGTTCTGGCGTACTGGAAACATGAGAAACGGCAAATTCCCCGATGAATCCGAAGGAGATTCCGAAAAGCAGGAATTTTTCACTTATGGTATAAAAGGTGGGTTGTTGTATAAGATCACAGGTCGTCATATGGTTAGAGCTAATGCCATGTACATGACACAGGCGCCATGGTTCAGAAGTTCATACATGTCTTCAAGAACACGTGATCACATCCTTAATGATTTAAGGAATGAAAAAATAATGTCAGTCGATGCAAGCTACATCTACAGGTCACCTTACGTTAAATCCAGGCTGACCGGTTATTATTTAACACTTCAGGATCAGGTCTATCTCCGTTTTCTCTATCATGAAGTCTTACGTTCCTTCGGTACATACCTGATGACCGGAGTAGATAAAAAGCATTACGGTCTTGAATACGGACTTGAAGCCAAAGTATCTCAAAATATTACATTAATTGGTGTTGCTGCCCTTGGCCGTAATTTGTATGACTCACGACCGGACATCACAATTACTGTGGATAACGTTGCAGAAGTGCTGTCAAACAGGACTGCTTACATTGAAAATTACAATGTTGGTGGTTCCCCGCAAACGGCCTTGTCTGCCGGATTTAAATATTTTTCTTCTTATTATATATATGGAGGTGTGAATGTGAATTATTTCGATGATATGTACATTGAAATAAATCCTGACAGACGTACCATTGAAGGACCTGGTAACTACGGCCAGGATTATCCGGAAAGATACAACGTTATTAACCAGGAGAAAATGGACCCGGAATCCAATTTTACCGTCAATGTCTATATCGGGAAATCATGGAGAATCGATTACAAATATTACATCTCTTTGAACTTCAGTGTCAGTAATCTCCTGGATAATCGGGATCTGTCATTTGGTGGATTTGAACAATACAGGTATGATCCGTTCCAACTTGACAAGTTTCCTTCAAAATATTTTTATTTATACGGACGACAGTATTTTCTCAATTTGAATTTTAGATTTTAGTGTATAACAATTTTAGAACGATATAAGATGAATTTTAAATCATTTCAGTTTTCAACGGTTTTAGTTATAGTCGTGTTGGTTATTTTATCTGCATGTGTAAAAGAAATCCCAGATGAACCACCTGTAACTTATATTCCCTATGATCCCGATAAAGTATTGACCATAGGTGAGCTAAAAAATATTTTCATTGATAGCAGTGCTTATACATTTACTGAGGATTATTCTGTGTTTGCAAAAGTGGTCATGGATGAAAAATCCGGCAACATTTATAAAAGTGCTTTTATTGATGACGGTACCGGAGGGATTCAATTGAACTTTGTTTTTTCCAGTGGTTTAATAGCTGGCGATTCGGTCCGCTTTAATATCAACGGAGGAACAATCGATAATTACAACGATCTTTACCAGCTGAATGACCTGATTGCCCAAAACAGCATTCATAAGATTGCTCCCCGGCTTGATGTTGAGCCGGTTGAAGTAACAATTTCTGAACTTGCTGCAAACATGGATAATTACCAGTGTAGATTAATTAAAATTGACAGCCTTCAGTTTGTTGATGAAGAAATTGGCAGTACATTTTCAGATCCGGTCACTCTTGAAACAACTAACAGGACCTTGATCAATAAAACTACCAATGAAACCATTATTATAAGAACCAGTGGCTATGCCAATTTTGCTGGCAACTTATTACCGGACGGTAATGGTGATGTGATAGCTATTGCCAGTGTATACAATGGTGAATCTCAGTTGTTGATCAGGAATGCTGAGGAGGTGAATCTGGTCAATCCACGAATTGGAACAAATCCTGGTGAACCCATCGATCCTGTTGCTTCTGTAAATGAAGACTTTGAAACTCAATCCAACTACCAGAACATCAGCCTCATAGGATGGTCAAACCTGTTGGTCGAGGGTGACCGTTTATGGCAGGGTAAAGAGTTTGATGGAAATACCTATGCACAGGCATCGGGATATAATTCAGGCCTTGCTTCTATGGAAACCTGGATGATAACGCCTCCAGTAATCAATACAAATGGAGATCAGGTATTGTCGTTCAATTCAGCGATGGCTTACTGGAATCACACAAGCATGGAACCTTTAACAGTTCTTGCTTCAACTGATTTTGATGGTTCGAATTTTGAAACAGCCACCTGGACAGAAATAAGCTGTGATCTTGCCAATTCAGGAAGCGGTGACTATAATTGGGTTCCTTCTGGTGACATCCCTCTTACTGATTTTGCAGGCAATGTAGCCATAGCGTTCAAATATACCGGAAGTGACAGTGAATCCACATCCAGCATTATA
Source organism: uncultured Bacteroidales bacterium (assembly GCA_964421215.1). Lineage (GTDB taxonomy): Bacteria > Bacteroidota > Bacteroidia > Bacteroidales > JAADJA01 > JAADJA01. The sequence continues at coordinate 55,245 of CAYQWA010000035.1, forward strand.
GATGATGTTTCTATTGATGGTGGAGGTGGTGGTGGCGGAACAACCACTCTTCTTTCAGAGAATTTTGATGCCAGTTGGGGTGATTTCGAGACCGTCTCCGTTACAGGAAGCCAGGTTTGGGACAGAGATAACAATTATGGCCCGGACGGATCTCCTTGTGCAAAAATGAGTGGATATGACAATGGTAGCTTCGAAAACGACGACTGGCTCATTACCCAGGGAATTGACCTTACAGGTTATTCATCTGCTACACTCATGTTCGAAACGGCGATGAACTATGATGGAAATCCAATTGAAGTAAAAATATCTACTAACTATAGTGGCGATCCATCTAATGCAACCTGGACAACATTAACAACCAACCTGTCATCCGGAAGTTGGGAGTGGACACCATCAGGAAACGTGAGTATTTCGGATTATGCCGGACAAACTGTTTACATCGGCTTCCACTATACATCAACTGCTTCGGTTTCTTCAACCTGGGAAGTGGACAATGTGGTGGTGAATGCTTCTGAATAAGATTGATCTTTACAACTAGATAAAAAGGCCAGTCAATTGACCGGCCTTTGTTGTATTATTAACCTTTGTATTATAAACCTCATTCGGATTTGTAATCCGTAGTTAAAATGTTCGGGATTTTTTTAACAGAGTGCAAAAACGCAAACATGGATCAGCAGGAAGGGATAAAAAAGTATAAAGCAAAGATCAATCAAATACCGTCCGTACCCCATCCTTGTATGCCACCACAAAAGCTCCGGTTAATCCTTTGCTGATCATCTCCTTTCTAATCTTATCAGCTTTTGCTTTTGCATAACATTTACCAACGGTGTATTTCCTCCAGTTGTAGTATACCTCTTCATTGACATCTTCTTCGATCTGGTACATGTCTTTTAAACCGGATATGGTCACCCTTTTATGTTTAAGGGCGAAGATCTGTACACGATAACAGGTGCCGTTTTCATCATACTTCGTTTCAATTGGCTTGGGAGTTCCTCCAGGTAACACTTCCGGAGCAATCTCTTTAAGCTCGCTAAGGGTATTTAATCGCTGATCATCAAAATAGGCAATAATGAATGCATCTTTCAAATGTTGCTTTTGCCTCATTTCACGACGGAAGGCTTTAGCTTCTTCATAGGTTTTAAACGATCCTATGGAATACTTGTACCAGTTGCCAACTTTCTCTTCCACAATCTCCCTTTCAAGTCCGAAACTCTGTTTAAGGCTGTCGGTGGATAGTTTTTGTTTGTACGATGCTCTAACCTGTATCCTGAATTCAACCCTTTCGCTGGGTGAACTCATGTCTTCCTCTTCAGGTATCTCTTCCTCTACAACTATAGGTTCGGTAAAGATCTTCCTTTTGATAAAGACCTCTGTTTTGAATCGGTATTCTTTTTTGGTTCTGTCCAGGTACAATATACTGTTCATGGGTAAAGCCCCATAAATTTTATCCAGCTGTACATTATAGGTAATTTCAAAGATTGAATCGGTTGGGAGTTCGTCCCAGTATAAACTGAGGGTATAATTTTTGAACTCCACTCTTGCATTTCCAATTACTGTATCGGTTACATTAAATCCAATTGGCAATACTTGTGTAAGTTCTCCTCTGCCCTGTATAGCTCCTTTGTAGATCTTACATCGCATGGTAAACTCATCCATTGAACTCAGTTCTTCTGGGAAAAAGTACAGTAGGTCGACATATGCATTGGCAAACGGGTCTTCCGGGGCTTCCACTACTTCAGGTGGTACAATCACAGGTTTCAGTACTCTGTTAATATCGAAATTATAGGAAGCACCCAGTGAGAAATAATAGTAGGCGTCATTGTTGATCCCGGTTGTATAGGCATCAAGTTTATCAGAGAAGGTAAACCTTAATCCTGTTTCCAGGTTGGCATACCACCTGTCGTTCACTTTAAAATCAAGGCCGCCACCAAGCGGAATACCCAGCCCAAATTCCCGGGATGATTTTTCAAGGCTTTCATTCATGGTATAGCCAAAAGCATGCACAGGTTCACCTGAGGTTGTCCGCCATGATTCACTTCTGAAAAGCAATCCACTTATTCCTACAAGTCCGTATGCACTTAAATTCCGGTCTTTTTCGCCAAATGCCAGGTTAGAGATGTTAATGGTAGTACCCAACTGGAATTCCATCAATTTGCTTTTGAACTGAAGGTTACTTGTTTCTTTGTATCCTTTAAAACCGGCATTCAGAAATTGGAAATGTGTTGCAAACACGGGAGAAAAGTAACGGCCAAAACGAATCCCATAGCCAAGCTCTGTTTCGTCAGAAAATTTATCTATGGGATTTTCACCGGTGGTGATATCACCATACATTTGAGTTAATCCCGCATTGGCATTGAGGTACCACTGATAGTCGAGGGATGATTGCGCTTTAAGCCCTGATCCATTGGATAAAGCCAAAACGCAAACAATCACAGTTAAAAACCTCAAACTGTAAATCATTTGCCGAGAGATATTTATTGAATACCAGATTCACAAATATACACAGAATAAGCAGCGTTGGCAGTTAACAATAGGTGATTATTTAACAGTCTAGTGTTTATAATTCCTGCCCAGAAACAGCATGCGTGTTAATGAAAATCGGTCAAGGATAATTTCTACCAAAATTGGTAAGAGCAATCCTAAACAAAGTGAAATGGTAAATACCAGAAAAGAATTATAAACTCCTGCTGATTTGATCAGTATCCTTCCACCCGATGTCCCAAATGAATGGAACAGGAAAATGGTGTTGGCATAACTTCCGAACCAGATGAGCCAATTGACTTTCCATTTTAATCTGAAAAACAATATGGTGCCTGCAATACCTATTAACAGGCCAATATCGCTTCGTTTGCTGAGTTCATAGTCGATGACACCAAACCAGCCCATTTGCTGAATAGCAAGACTGATCACTAGGGAGATGCTGAAATATTTATGCCTGAAAATATTGGGAAATCGCTGAATCCCGATTCCGATGATAAAGAAGGGAAGTAGATAGATCCCTCCTTTAAAACTGAAACAATTGGGAAGAGATTCTGGTATGAATACATTCCTGACAACGAGTAAACCAATACCAATACCCAAAACAACCAGCCAGCCTTGCCATGTGTTCATGGCCTTGAATGAATCCAATACTGAACAAAACAAAAATCCCAGAAACTGAGATGGCAGGTACCAGTATAGCGTATATGGGAAAGCTAGGATTTTCCATAGTTGACTTAACTCATTCTTTGCATTGGTCCCCGGAATTATGTACTGGAGAATGTAATAGGTTGCCCCGACGAAGATCATGGGAAGAAGTATACGCCTGACCCTTTTAATGGTAGAACTTTTCAGGTTGTCTGCCCTGGCGGGACGAAGTGCATATACCCAACAGGACATCACTGTAAAAAGAGGCATTCTTAAATATTCGAAAGTATAATAGAGATAACGCAGAAATGAATCATCTTTTACTTCCATTCCTCCTGGGGTATCTGAGCCAATCACATGCCCAAGAACGACAAGAATAATTGCAAATCCCCTCATGGTTTCGACCGAAAGGTCTTTTTTGGAAGCAGAAACCATAAATAATTCTTTTGAGTTGGGTGAAATTATCAGGTATTAACACGCAAAAATGGCCACCGGGATTAACAATTGGCCGCTATTTTTTTACAAAACGAATCTGATTTTTTCGATAGCTAAATAATTGCCACAGATTCACTGATAATTAGAATACTTGAGTATTTTATCTGTGAATCTATGGCTTTTTTTAAAACTTATTTTTGAAAATGTTTAGCCAGGTTTAATGATGTACCGTCCTAAAAAAACTTGACACATTTTGGGTTAAAAAACTAAAGTTAC
>CAYQWA010000036.1:0-56795 GCA_964421215.1 uncultured Bacteroidales bacterium
TCATTAGAAAATCAATGAAAGTTAATCATCTTTTCTGATTGGACAAATCTATAGGCAACTCTGTGATATAGCTCCTTCTCCGTAATACTATGAAGGAGAAGCTATTTCACAAAGATTCCCAAACAAGCCCAGAGTTCCTCAAAGTTGAAATTCATTCTGCAGTCATTCTCGTCCCTACAGGCTGTTTTTTTATACTTTTGCACCTGAAATACAATAGTTTCTTAATGTCAGACCATTTTCAAAATACAAAATATAAACTCCAATCCATTGCATCGGGCAAAACCTTTGATGATAAAGGGTGGATGCTTGAGGCTCCCGGTGAGGAAAACTCAACCTTAATCCGGGCGCAATACGATAAAGAGCAACTTAATGTATTGGATAATGGATACGGTATTTACAAGTTTTCCGATTGGTTGCCCATTCAAAGAATCCTGGAGGGATCATCTGCTCCGGTAACATACAAAAGTAAAGGGCTGGCTGCCGAACTGGATTTGAAAAACTTGTACATTACATTCAGTGGATACTGGCCTGAAAAAGGAGCATTTATGAAGACGGGTTCCTTTAAAGAAACAGAAGCATATTCTGTTTGCGGCAGGTTAAATCCCGATGAAAATAAAGTACTGGTTGTAGCATCTGCGGGTAATACAGCAAGAGCATTTGCCCAGGTATGTTCAGATAACAATATTCCATTGCTGTTAACGGTTCCGGAAGACAACCTTGAAGCCCTGTGGTTTGAATCTAAATTGAATGATTGTGTTAAGTTGGTGGCCATAAAATCTGGAGGTGATTATTTTGATGCCATCCAGCTTTCAAATGTTGCTGTTGAACTCGACCGGTTTATACCGGAAGGAGGAGCAAAAAATGTTGCCCGTCGTGATGGTATGGGAACAACAGTTTTATCTACAGCAACAACCATTGGTAAGATACCTGATTATTACTTTCAGGCTGTTGGAAGTGGCACAGGTGCCATTGCGGCATGGGAAGCAAATGTACGTCTGATTGATGATGGAAGGTTCGGGAATAATAAAATGAAACTGATGGTTTCGCAGAACATCCCTTTCACACCCATTCATGATGCCTGGAAAGCTGATTCAAGGCCATTGCTGCCACTGGATGATGACACAGCCAGGAAACAGGTGGAAGAGATTGATGCGAAAGTATTGTCGAACCGTAAACCTCACTATTCGCTGGCTGGTGGATTGTATGATGCAATGAAAGATACCGGCGGTGATGTGTTACTTGCCGATAACCAGCAGGCAAAAGAGGCTGCATCCTTATTTGAAAAGCTGGAAGGAATTGATATTCACCCTGCAGCTGCCATTGCAACAGCCACATTAATTGGAGAGGCAAAAAGCGGAAAGCTGGATAAGGATGCTGTTATCATGCTGAACATTACCGGTGGAGGTGAAGAAAGGTTCAAAAAAGGAAAGGACCTTTATTATTTGAAACCCTCCATTGTATTTGATATTAATCCTGATTCGCAAGATGTTAATGAAAAACTCTGTAATTTAGAGTTTTCATAGATCAGTGGGTTTTCAACGATTTATTTCTTTGAATTATCATTATGGAACAGAATTTAACAATATACAACTCAATTACCCGTACCAAAGAAACCTTTGAACCTATAAATCCACCTTTTGTCGGGATGTATGTTTGCGGTCCAACAGTATATGGGGATGCACATCTGGGTCATGCCAGACCGGCTGTTAATTTCGATCTGGTGTACAGATACCTTGGGCATTTGGGTTTTAAAGTCAGGTATGTTAGGAACATCACCGATGTGGGCCATCTTGAAGGAGATGCCGACGAAGGAGAAGACAAGATCGGTAAAAAAGCCAAACTCGAAAACATTGAGCCCATGGAAATTGTGCAACACTATACGAACCAGTACCATTCGGTAATGGATAATCTGAATGTGTTGCGCCCGAGCATTGAACCCCACGCGTCAGGTCATATCATAGAACAGATCGAAATGATCGAAAAAATTCTGAAGGCTGGCTATGCTTATGAAAAGAATGGATCTGTTTATTTTGATATTAATGCCTACAATGAAAAGCATGATTACGGAATTTTGTCAGGCAGAAAAATTGACGAGTTGATGGCTTATACCCGTGAACTTGACGGTCAGGAAGAAAAAAGAAACAGCTTCGATTTTGCCCTCTGGAAAAAGGCAACACCGGAACACCTGATGAACTGGCCATCGCCCTGGAGCCAGGGATACCCTGGTTGGCACCTTGAATGTTCGACCATGGGCACAAAATACCTCGGCGATACGTTTGATATTCATGGTGGCGGACTTGATCTTCAGTTTCCACATCATGAATGTGAAATTGCACAATCAGTAGCTGCCAATGACAAGCAGCCTGTAAAATACTGGATGCATAATAACATGATCACACTGAATGGAAAGAAAATGGGCAAATCACTGGGTAATGCCGTTTCATTGGATGACTTCTTTACTGGAAACCATGATTTGCTTGACCAGGCCTATAGCCCCATCACCATCCGGTTTTTTATGTTCCAGGCACACTACCGTAGCCCGCTTGATTTTTCGAACGATGCATTACAAGCATCAGAAAAAGGTTTAAAAAAGTTGTTTGCAGCCATGAAATCCCTCGAACAACTTACAGCTGGGGAATCAAGTACCTCCAGCATTGAAGAGCTGAAAAACAACTGCTATACAGCAATGAACGATGATTTTAACACCCCAGTTCTAATTTCCCATTTGTTTGAAGGGGTAAGGATCATCAATTCGGTAAAAGACAAGAAGGAAACCATTAATGCTGAAGACCTGGATCTCCTGAAAAAACTAATGAACGATTTTGTTTTTGACATTTTAGGATTAAAAGACGAAGCCGGAGGAGAAAATGAACAATTGATCAACGGGCTCATGGAAACCATACTCAATATTCGTCAACAGGCAAGGGTCAATAAAGACTGGCCCACTTCAGACCTGATCCGTGATAACCTGGCAAATCTTAATATCAGTGTAAAAGACACAAAGGACGGTTCGGAGTGGAGCGTGGATTGATATTCAGGTATTAGTATTTAGTAAATAGTAATTAAACCTTGTAACCATACTTACTTTATTAAATGCAAGGATGTTCCTCGTCTAAATACTAAATGCTAACCACCAAGTACTCTTTCATAAAGAGTTTCTTATTACAACCTGATTAGGAAAATTTCCCGAACTTCATTAAATTTGGAACGTATTATTGTTTTTAACATAATCACATTTAACCCTAAACTTACAACAATGAGAACATTTTTTACCCTTGTCGCAATAATCTTTATATCCAGTTTTACTGCCAACGCTCAGGAAATCCTTAACAGTGATTTTGAAGACTGGTTCAACCAGCAATATTTTGAAGATCCCGATGAGTTTATCTCAACAAATGTGATGACTTTTTTTGTGGGAGGTGAACCTAACGTAACAAAAACAACCGATGCAGTTGCCGGTTCTTATGCATTGCAACTAGAAACTGTTGAAACAGATGAAGGTCCGGTTGCCGGTGCAGTATTTATCGGAGAACCTGGTGATGGAGGTTTTGCCGGTGGAATACCCTATGCAGAACGACCTGATTCTATGAATTTCTTTGCTAAGTTTGATGTGGCTCCCATGGATACTGCTTATGTTGCTGTACTGTTCAAAAAATTCGGTGCTCCCATAGGGATATGTTTTGCACAATTGACCGGAACACAGGATACATATCTTGAATATTCATTACCGGTTATCTGGCTCGTACCCATTATTTCACCGGACACAATGGCAACAGGAATCATCAGTTCTTCCTTATTTAGTATGCCAACTATTGGAAGTACAATTACCGTGGATTCAATTACTCTTCCGGGAGCATCAATCCCTTATCCGAACAATAGTTTTGAATACTGGACTGAGTTTGCTTCCGAAGAAGCCGAATACTGGACTTCATCCAACATTTTTACAATGCCGGCCAGCGATGTTTCAGTTACGAAAACAAGCGATAGTTATGTTGGTGATTTTGCCATTCGAATAGAAAATATGGTAACCATGTGGGAAGATACCATGGGATTTATTACAAACGGTACCATTGGGGACGATGGTCCTACAGGAGGTATGCCAGTAGAAGATGTTCCGGATATTCTTTCGGGCTACTACAAGTATGAACCCGTAGGACAGGATTCAGCTCTGGCCGGAATGTTTCTGACCTATTACAATGAAGAATTAGGGGTCACAGAAATTCTTGACAGTGCTTACATGACCCTTCCTGCTGCCAGTGATTATACCTACTTTGAAATACCTTGTGAATATTATTCTCTGCCGGAACCAGATACTGTGAATATTGCTTTTGCTTCAGGAAATCTGGATGGTGAATTTGTTGGTCTGGGCAGCGTACTGCATGTTGATGCACTCGACATTACATTTAAACCTCACATTGTTGCTGTTGGAGAAAATGAGAAAAAAATAGAGAATGTTTATCCTAATCCTGCCCATGAAAAGGTCTTTTTTGAAATGGCAGAATTGATGCATCAACAGGTTTTTGTTACCGTTTACAATTCCACAGGACAAGCAGTTGTTAATCAGGAATTTGGCAGCAATGCCAGTTTGTCTCTGGATGTGGATCATTTACCAACAGGTGTTTATATGTACCATATAAAAGTGGGTCAAAAATATTACCAGGGTAAATTTATAGTTGAATAGAAAAAGGAAACAATAAATAAAAGGGCAGGATTTCCTGCCCTTTTGTATTTTTAACAAAAAATTATTTCAGTTCAGTAATGAGAGGATTTTTTAAACGACTTGGGGAGGCCTGGGCGATTGCCGGAATTACACTTTTGTTTTTCGTTCTGATCGAGCTTTGTTTCATAGTATATTTTTGGTTTCACAAAAATGAAGATTCAAGAATTCAGGCTGATTGTTATGAAAATGCAGAGTGGGTTTATGATTATTATGATGAATTTTCTGCCTGTAATTCATCGGTATGGGAGCCCTATGTTTACTGGAAACGAAAACCTTTTAAAGGAGAATATATCAATGTAAGCGACGAGGGCTTAAGAAAAGCACAGGTCAAATCTTCCTCTTTTGCTTCAAATCAACCAAAAAACAAACTGTTCTTTTTTGGCGGTTCTACCATGTGGGGAAGTGGTGTTAGGGATGAGTTCACCATTCCGGTGATCGTAGGCAACAGTTTATCAGCATATGGGTACAATATAGAAGCAACCAACTTTGGTGAGTCGGGTTATGTAAGTTCCCAGGAGCTTATCCGGTTGATCAACGAGCTTAGAAATGGGAATGTTCCTGATTTTGCAATTTTTTATAATGGTGCCAATGATGTGTTCAGCAGTTTGCAGTCAGGGATAGCTGGAATTACGCAAAATGAATACAACCGGGAAAAAGAATTTAATTCAATACAGGAAAAGAAAAGATCACTTCTGGTATTTTTTCAATCGTTGAGTTCGTTGGCAACGGTTAAATTTTTCCAAATGAAATTTGGAAGTGATATACTGGTTTTTGAAGAAAGAACAGAAATGGAATTAAAGGACCTTGCAGAAAATACTGTTCTTACATACAAAGAGAATATTAGGATGATTAATGCCCTGGCAAAGCAATACAAATTCGAAGTTTTTTATTATTGGCAACCTACAATTTTTTACAAGACTAATCTGTCGGACTATGAACAAACAGAAACTGACAAAGTTCAGGAAATAAGAAAGTTCTATCCTCTGGTGAATAATTTTCTTATTAATGAAAGAATTCAATTCGAAAAAACTCATTTCTCAAACTTGACAGGATTATTTAATAATGTAAAAAAACCATTGTTCATCGATTGGTGCCATGTTGGTGAAGAGGGGAATGAGAAAATCTCAAAAAGGATAATTAAGGATCTGTTACCTCAAGTAGATAAATTATACAACGGAAACACACGTTTTGATGAACAGAATTAAATCTTTCCTAAAACTATTTATCCCAATTGGATACGCACGCAGACTAAAAAAATTAGTTAAACGGGTCATTTATTTTGGATTCAAATATTACTGTCCGTTATGCAACACCCACACCCGGATACAAAATCCTCTTGGATTTGACTATCCCGTTATTAAAGAAAAACAAATAATCGGAGGAGGGCTCAGAATTGTTTTGTGTCCTGTATGCAATTCTTCTGACAGGATCAGGTTGCTGGATCATTTTCTGAATAAACATACGAAGGTTATGCATGAAGAATTAAAATTGCTTCATGTTGCACCTGAACCATCTCTTCGAAAACAGCTTCAAAAAAACAGAAAACTGGATTACCATTCAGCTGACCTTAAACTCAAACCTTCAATCATGATTCAAATGGACATTACCAGCATTCAGTTTGAAAACAATTGGTTTGATGCGGTAATTTGCAACCATGTCCTTGAACACATAATTGATGATGGTAAGGCCATGTCAGAAATATTCAGGGTATTAAAACCCGGTGGATGGGCAATATTACAGGTGCCCATTTCAAAAACACTTGAAACAACCTACGAAGATTCATTCATTGTTTCTGAAAAAGAGCGGATAGTTCATTTTGGCCAGAAGGACCACGTCAGAATTTACGGAAAGGATTATACGGGTCGCCTAAGTAAGGCAGGTTTTGAAGTTCAGGAATATATCTGGCTTAATGATCCTGAAGTCAAAAAACAAAGCAGGCTCAATCTGAATCCTGACGAAGTAATCTTCTATTGTAAAAAGCCTGAAAATCAAAGTTTATAAAAAAGCCGGAGAACTTCCTCCGGCTTTTTTTTGTTGAATTTCTTTTTATTTGGGCACCTGGGAAGAATAACTTTCCGGCATACCGTCAACTACCATGGTTCCTTTTCCTGCATTTGGCATCCAGAACAATTCCTTGTCTTCATTGTAAATATTGAAGTTCATATTAAAGTCCGCATTATCGTACCCGCTGGTTCCTCTTAACGGTTCCCACACATCTACTTTATCCTCGTTTTCAATTTCACCGTTAGAATTTCCATCACCACTGATCATTCCCCAAATTCCTGTATCCAATTGTTTGTGTCCGAGAATACCGCCATGCACTGCACTTTCAGCCGATGCAAAATCGTATTGGTATATTCCTTCTGCTTCCACTACCGGTACCGATGACATTACCCCCAGGTGATTTCTGTGCCATACAACAACATAGAGATTCTCCGTTAGAAGTACGTTAAAAGTTAGTGACCCCGCTCCGGAAGTGTTTACTACCGCACCGGTATTCATCAATAATCCGGCTTGGGTGGCAACAACCTTGTCGGATGTGGCAGTTGATGCATCACCTGCTGTCTCACGCAATTCAACCAGAACCCAGTCAACGATGGTGTTGCTTGGCATGGAACCTCCTACGGTTTCTGTTCCGGTATAATTCCAGGGCGCAATATTATAGGGTTGATCCAGTGGAAGTACACCAAAAAGATTCAACCACGGAGTCATTGCACCATTAAAATATGGACCTTCAAGAAATACGGTCAGGTCAACAAGAATGCTTCCAACATCTGTAATTTCAAGCGTACATGGAACCATGATTAAAGGATTATATGGATCATTACTCGTTACTTCAATGTTTGCTGTATAAGTCCCGATTGGTAATCCTGCTGCATCAAAGTTAACGGTTACATCCGTACTTCCAGACCCTGGAATACTACCTGATCCGTTATTGGTAATAGTCAGCCAGCCGGCCGGTGTACTTGTATCGTAAAGTTCCATGGCAAAGAAATGATCATAATCTGTTCCCTGAACAACACCGCCTAGTACTACCTTGTCGGTGATTAAATCTGCTGAATAAAAAACGCCACCATTCATCTGATCTGTTAATCCGGTAAGCAGAGGAACCTGAAGAGAAACACCAGTCAACAACTGTGTAGTGAGGTTGTATTCATACATTGTTGTTTGGGGGATACCGGTTCTGTCGAAGATCCAGAGGTTCCCGGTCAACTCATCATAAGCCATTCCGTAAATTCCTGTTAATCCGGATGCTGTATATGTATTTACCGTTGTTCCTGCTGTAGTAAACTCAACAATCTGTGTATCCCAGTTTGATGCAAAGAAATTTCCGGTCAGAGGATTGTAAGCAAGAGCTCTTATCACTGTTAATCCAAGGTTACCGGAGAACAAAGTAGTTACTGTTCCTGTAGTAGGATTTATCTGGTAAAATCCATTGTCATCACCGGCATAAAGGTATGTTCCGTCGAAGGCCATATCCCGCATTCCCCACTCTGAAATTGTACCTTGTGAGTAGCTGTTGACGAGTGTTCCAGTAGTGGTTAATTTATAAATCATATTTGTACTGGAATTTCCACCTCCTGTAAACCAGAGATAGGTTCCGTCAAATTCACAGCCTAATATCTGATTGTCACCTGCTGGCGTTTCAACATCAAATTGCATCAATATATCCCCCTGGGCCTCAGGAGCAGAATAGCCTATTTGTTTGTTGGGACATTCTTCCCGACTGGTGCTGGTCGCAAGGTTTTTTTCATAGTAACCCAGTTTTAGATTTGGATTGTACCATGACGATTTCGAATCGTATACAACATTGGTGTTGTAAGTAAGTGTGGCATCTCCTGCATTGGAAATCTGTAAGGTTTCATTCTGTGAATTGTCGGGAGCAAGTGAAACATAAAAATTATCCGGGTTTAAAGCAATTGAAGGTTCAGGACCTGGCAATCCGTTTCCGGTCACTGCAATCAGATTCTGACCGCCTGGAGCATTATGGTCGATTACCACATCGCCAGAATAGGGTTGTGCAAGAGTAGGAGCAAAAGTGAGGTCGAATGTTTCTGTTAGTCCCTCATTTACGGTAAAACTTAACACATTATCTCCATTTCCCTTTGCAGCAGCTACTGTAAAATCAGATGGTGTTGTGATGTTCCCAGCAAGGATTCCGGTACCTGTATTTTCAATAGTAAACTGTAAGTTATAGTTTGAACCGACCTGGACATCTCCGAAATTGAGCGTTAAAGGATTTACTACTATTTGAGGATTGCCCATGGAAACGTTTAAGGTTGCAGGAACGGTCACAACCGGTTGTAAAGGATCATTGCTGTTCAAAAGGATGTCTGCTGTATACACACCAACTGCTAGTCCTGTGGCATCAAAGTTCACATCTATGTCCTGGGATGATCCCGGTGTGATGGTTCCGGAGGTTGGGCTCACTAGCAACCAACCCTGAACATTGAGCGAATAATCTTCCACTTCTCCGTAGGTTGTTGTTCCGCAGGGGCTGCCACAATCCGATCCGGAGTATTTTATCCTGATCCGCATTACGGTTGTTCCGGCAACTGCATCGGATGGTACTGTAAAATAAAAAGTTCCCTGGCCACTGTTATCAATATCGCAAACTACGTTTTCGCCTGCATCTTCAAAATCCTCATCCTGGTTCCAGTCTACCCAGATACTCAGATCATCCGAAGTCCAGACTTCGCCATTAGTTATTGTAATTGGATATGTGTCTCCTGCATTAACATCGGCTGACAGGGTAGTATAGTCTGCGTAATAACTTTGTCCGCTTGAGTTGTCAATCGTTTCAAACTCAACCCTGCTAATGTGTTCATCTGCTCCTCCACCACTGGCAGTACAAAATGCTTTGCTACCCTTGGAAGTAATTACTGTGGAAACTGAATAATTAAGGTCAAGCTCTCCCGTATTTGTTATGGTCAGCGTTTCAGTGGTTGTTGCATCCGGTGGCAGGGTCACATCGAATGAACCAGGATTTACAGAAATACCTGCATCACCCCATTGTATACTTACTGCATCAGCCACAGATTCGCCATCAATGTGAACCGCAGTCACTTCATAATCATAAAGCCCATAATCAGGCAGGTAGTCCGTATAATTTAAATTAGGTGTTGTATTAATTACAACTCCATCCCTGTAGATGTTAAAATACATGAAATTAGCATTGTAATTAAAATTCCATGAAAGGTCAACCTGGCCGGAAACATCATTTAGGTTTGCTGCAAGGTCTGTTGGCCTTTCAAGCAGGTTGGTTACAAAGGGGGAAACATATGTCATAAACAAACCTCCCCTGGTGTCGGTCCAGCAAGGATATACATAACCATCCCTTGATGTTATTCCAAGATAATCACCCATATAACTTGAGGCCAAGCCGGGGATAGGTGAAGGAGTAAAGGACACATCACTTACTACAAAATCTTCCCAGGTAACTCCACCGTCAAAAGAATTAGCAACAAATACTTCACAAGCCGAACTAACTGTATTTCGGTCATCGTAATAAATTACACTCAGTGTTCCAGTTGTCGGATCACATGTAATCCAGGGGAAATAGGATTCTTTTCCTTCTTCAAAGGTATTCTGGTTAACCCTAACAGGTGTTGACCATGTCGTTCCACCATCTTCTGAGCGGATAATGTAAACACTAATGTTTGTTCCTGTATTTGTTCCGGGAACACCAACATTGGCCCAAACCATATAAACGTTTCCATTGTATGCTCCACCACTAATATCCACGGCCATTGAGGGGAAAGAATTTACCCTGTGGTTCTTGGAGGTTTCTGTCGTCCGGATACCACGAATGTTGGAAATGATACGGGTTGCAGTTGAATAGCTTGCTCCTCCATTGGTTGACTTGGCCATACCCATTGCAGTTTCGTCAGTAGGCCACCCATCATAAATTGCCCATATTGCATAAACTTCTCCATTAGGCCCTGTTTGAATATTCACACCCTGGTTGTGGCTTTCGGCAGCAACAGCGGAGCTTATGTTTGTTGGTGTTGTCCAGCTTACGCCATCATTTGAAGACATGGAGATAACAATTTCAGCATCATCTGTTCCACCAAAGGGAGTCCATGCTGCATAAAGGTTACCTTCATAAGGGCTTGATGGACTGTTATCGATCCACATGTGGTTTTTATCTGCAAGGGAACCAGGATTTGGTGCAATGGTCGAAGTTGACCAGGTGGTTCCATTATCAGAATAGGCGATTCCCTGTCCGCTTGAACTGCTAATATAATTAACATATTGACGTCCATTTAATCCAATGGCTGTCGTTGGGTCTCCTGAATTACTACCACCAGCTCCCTGGTAGCTTCCTCCCCAGGTAATCCCTGCATCAGCCGACTGAAAATAATTGGCACCATACAAAGATCCCACGGTACCTCCTGACCAGGAAGTTGAATTGTTTGAGTTCAAAATGTACTCTGCATCATTAGGATCCACAAATACAGAATTTTCACTTTCTGTCACGCTGGTCAATGATGTAACAGGTACATCTGTTGAATTCTCAGTGAGAACGCTTTTTGCTTCAATTTTTGAAGTTTTGTATTCGGCCTGTTTAAAAGGAATAACCGGAGCTACCGGTATTTTTCCCTCTTTTGCTAGTTGTTTCCAATAACCCATATTGTCGATACGGGAATCAATGCTCTCCGACGAATTTTGTCCGGTTAGCGTATTTTGGCTGATTGCTGCCATAAATACTATAAGAAATAAAAATGTAAATTTTTTCATCCTCTGTTTATTTGTAAAATGTTGCACAAGACAAATGCGGGGAATTAAAATTAAGTAACAGCATTGCCCTGCGAACACTAATTAATTTCGAAAAATATAAATGCCTTAACTCATTTATATCCATTGTATGATTTATAAAATGGAATAGTTGTAATCTGACCTTGCTCAACCAATATGCGAATAAAAAAGCAAATTTATTGAAAAGTGTCAATTAACCAAATTTTTTTAACACCTTCTGATTTTAGTGTACTTCCAGGTCATTTGGTACACACGAATTAATTTCCTTATTTTTATGATATAAATTAATTGGCCATGAAGAACACAATAATTACACTAATGGGTATTCTTATTTTGTTACCCTTATTTGCTTTACCACAAACCAGAGTAATTGAATATGAACATTTTTCGATCCCTGAAGGAATTCTTGTATTCCCTGATGTTGAAGGGAAAGCATTGATAATTGAAAGCTTTTATGTCGATATTACTCAGAATCAAATGTTGACACCTTTTGTTTTGTATCCCGATTGGCCGGTAGAATACACCGGGAGTTCTCAAAGGGGTGGGGTATATTGCAACCTGGATGAAGATGATGACCTGGAAATCGTGTATAATGTTACCCAACAGGTATATGCCTGGAACATAGACGGATCAGTTGTAGATGGTTGGCCGGTTTCAGTTTCTCTATATCCGGACGGAGCACCGGCATTTGGCGATATTGATGGTGATGGTGAAGGAGAAATTGTAGTATCAAGTCGTGCTGCGGGTACTGGTAATACTGGAAGTTTGAAAGCTTTCCATTTGGATGGTTCGGTTGTAGCGGGATTTCCGGTTTCCCTTACAGGAGGTGCTACAAAAACACCTGTTCTTGCTGATCTGAATGGTGACGGCGTTCTGGAAGTCATTGTTGAGGAGAGGGATTATCCGGATGGTTATGTAGGTGTTTATTATGGGAATGGCACGCCCTATCCGGGATTTCCTGTAATGTTGGATTATATTCCAGGATCGGCTGTGGCTGTTGGAGATATTACGGGTGATAATATCCCTGAGATCGTGGCAGAATCATATTACAGCATCTTTGCATATGATGTGAATGGAAATGTGCTTGAAGGATTTCCATTTACACCCGGAAACGAGAGGGTATTTTCATATTCTACTCCTGTTCTAGCTGATCTGGATGGAGACGGATTAAGAGAAATAATTGCAGGTGATCATTCACTTTCTGCGGGTAATGGAGCTGTACATGTATTAAAGAATGATGGTACTCCCTTATCGGGTTGGCCAAAATATACCGGTTACTGGATCTATGGTCCTCCGGCGGTTGGTGACATCGACGGCGATGGTAACCTGGATGTGACTGTTGGAGATCAGGTGCTTAGCGGAAGTCCGGTATCCAGAGTTTTTGCCTGGGATAAAGATGGAAATAACCTTCCGGGTTGGCCTACAGATCCGATTTGGGCAATCAATAACCAGATTATCCTTGCCGATCTTGATGGGGACAATATGGTCGAACTGATGTGGGATGATAATACTTCAGGCAATATTTACCTGGGATACAATCACGATGGTACACCAATGGAAGGCTGGCCTCTTTCATTAAGCGGCTCCTCCTTTTTTATGAATCCTTTTGTTACGGATATAAATAACGATGGAGTGTTCGACGTTTCTGGAGCAAGCGGTAATCTTTCCACAAATGCACTTCATTTTTATCTATGGAATGCAAATGTTCCAGTAAATAATGAAAAGTCACCACTTACTATTCTTCAGTACAATGTGCGTCATGACGGGACTTATGTTGACGTTTCAGTCCTTAATGCCAATTTTAATGCTTCTCCCGTGGAGGTGTGTGAAGGAGGGCAGGTTCAATTCAATGATATCTCTACAGGTGAGGTGATCAGTTGGGACTGGGCATTTGAAGGTGGGGATCCTGCAACTTCCACAGAACAAAATCCACTTGTTACTTATTCAACAACAGGAGAATATGATGTTTCATTAACGGTGTCGGATGGCAGTTCAACCAATACATCCAACATATCGGATTACATAAAAGTTGCTTATGAAGCTGTGGTGCCAGATCAACCGTTGGGACCCGATAATTTTAGTACGGATACAGCAAATTTCACCTATTATGAAACCTGGTCACTCAATGCTGATGAGTACATCTGGGAATTGGTTCCGGAAGATGTAGGTGTAATTATTGCCGGTGATACCATTACCCAGGTGAAGATTTACTGGAGCACAGATGAGAATTATTCTGCTGAGCTTAAAGTAAAAGCTGTAAATGTATGTGGTGAAAGTGATTTCTCGGAACCTTTAACCATTTATGTTAACTGGACAGTGGGGAAGGATAAACATGAAACAGAATCATTTGCAATATACCCGAATCCGAGTAAAGGCGAATTCATTATGAATGTTAAACCGGAGGGATCGATTCAGTCTTATCAGTTATATAACAGTTCGGGGAAAATGATCCGGTCATCTGAGAACATTAAAAATAAGAAGCAGATATTTGTTCAGAACCTGAATCCGGGTCTTTATTATATTCACTTGCTTACGGCTAATGGAAAATGTATCGAAAAGGTAGTCGTTCATTGATCTAAACATCCAATTACACCGATATTTGATTTGATGCTCTCGATGTGTCGTCCCTCAGGGACTTGAAAATAATCTATCATAATTACCCATGACTAACGTCATGGGCTATACATATTAGGTCCCTCTGGGACCAAAAGATTTTGCCAGCAAAACCGAAGTGATCATGATTTATATATGAATAAACAGTCGCAGAGCGACGGGATATTACAGCCCCCAATGTCAATTGGGGGATTAGAATATGCAATGTATTTTGCAAGTCCCTGAGGGACGACACATTTTATATAAACCAAAAGGTTTCTAATTTATTCCATCACCTCCTTATACCGAAAACATGTTTCCAAATGGTCGTTTACCATTCCGGCCGCCTGCATATAGGCATAACAGATAGTGGATCCCACAAACTTAAAACCTCTCTTTTTCAAATCTTTACTCATAGCATCCGATTCGGGACTGGTGGCTGGTAATTGATCAAGGGATGACCATTTATTCACCTTTGTTTTATTACCGGTAAATTGCCAGATGTACTTATCAAAACTGCCAAATTCATCTTGCACTTCCAGGAAACGTTGGGCGTTGTTTATGCTTGCACGTATCTTTTGTTGGTTTCTGATGATTGAGGCATCCTGAAGCATTTTCCCGATTTTATTTTCGTCGTATGTTGCAATTTTTTTTATATCAAAATTGTCAAATGCATTTCTGAATCCTTCTCTTTTTTTGAGGACGATTGCCCAGCTTAATCCTGCCTGAAATGCATCAAGCACCATAAATTCAAAATGATTCCGGTCATCGTGAACAGGAACTCCCCATTCTTTATCATGATATTCGATCATTAATGGATCATTATTCGGCCAACTGCATGTTTCCATAGTATAATTCGTTTATGTTGGTGATATCGGGATTGTGTAATTCGAATAGTATTATCTGAATAATTTCATAATGGATAGCTCATTTGCATCGATTACACCATTTTCAGTAATAATGCCTGTGATCAGATGGGCAGGTGTTACATCAAATGCCGGATTAAGTACATCTGATCCAGGATTGGCAACCAAAACCTTACACATCTTACCCCCGGTTCCCGGCCCTTCCTGAAAGATAACTTCAGCATCCTCTCTTTGTTCAATTTCAATATCTTCTCCTTTTTGAGTATTTATATCGAAGGTGGATAAGGGTGCAGCAACATAGAACGGAATGTTGTAATGTTTGGCAACAATTGCTTTTTCAAGTGTTCCAATCTTGTTGGCAACATCGCCATTTGCTGCGACCCTGTCAGCACCGACAATCATCATATCCACTTCTCCTTTCGACATATAATAAGCACCTGCATTGTCAGGGATGATAGCATGGTCGATGTTCTCATTCCTGAGTTCCCAGGCAGTTAGCCTGGCCCCCTGACTGCGAGGTCTGGTTTCGTCGACATAAACAAAAAGTTTCTTACCCTTTTCGTTGGCTACATAAATTGGTGACAAAGCACTTCCATAATCCACAAAACCAAGCCATCCTGCATTACAATGGGTTTCAATTTTGTATCCATCTTTTATAAGGCTATTTCCGTACTGACCGATTGCTCTGGCATCCTTAATGTTTTCATCGGCCATTATTTGTGCTTCAAGAACTGCATTTTCTGCAGAGACTTTACCGGCTTTAAACACCCGGTCAGCAGCATAAAAAAGGTTTTGTGCTGTTGGCCTTGTTTCTTCGATTTCTTTCTTCGCTGATTCAACAATGGAAAAGCTGTTCTTTCTTTTAGCCTCCAGAAATGCTTGTGCCATGGCAAAACCTGCTGTGGCTCCAATTGCTCCGGCCCCTCTTGTTATCATTGTTTTGATCGCTATACAACACTCCTGATAAGTAGAAGCTGTAAAAATTTTAAACTCAAAAGGGAGCAGGGTTTGGTCGATCATAAACACCGATGATCCTTCCATCCAGACTGTGCGGTAATGTTTGCCTTTTACTTTCATATATGATTATTCTATAACCAACTTTACATATTCATTAATATTCTCAGTTGATATTTTTACAAGATACAATCCGGGATCGAAATTGGTGAGGTTAATGTTCGCGGTGGAATTTGTTAGTTTTTGAGCTATCTTAAACCTGCCCTGCAGACTGAAAATTGATACCAGAATTTCATCCTTTTCCGGGTTATTGTTCACAATGGTGATTTGCTCACTAGCCGGATTTGGGAATATTGAAACCTTACTGCTTTGATCTTGCAGTTCAGGGTAACCTGGCATATAATCAACACTAATATAATCCTCTTTAATCAGGGTATCTGATCCATAATTATTACTAACAATTAATCTTACATCAAACTCACCGATGGAGGCTTGATATTGTACTGTGGGATTTTGTTCGTTGGATGTTAAAGGTGTTCCCATTTCGAATTCCCAGGCCCAACCATCCGGATTGTTTAAAGACAGATCGGTGAAGTTTATACTTTCACCAAGACTGATGTTTGTGGTGTTTGCAGTAAATTCGGCAACCGGTCCTAGCTGATCAAACTCAATAACCGAAACATAATCAGGACCAGGCATACAAACTACTGCTGTATGAGTTGCAGCGCAATAATCGAAATAGGTTGGAGTCGCGGGAAGGATAATGGCTTCTCCATTTCTGATTAGGTGACCCGGATCATCATCAGTTGACAGGGTTAAAACAATAGGATTACCACCGTTATCGTATTTGATCATCACAGGATTCCCATATTGAGTATAATAATCCGTGCTAATTATGTTTCCTGTTTCAGGATCAACATTAATTACTGAATTGGTTGAGTAGTTGACGATCCCAAATTCATCGTTGATTGGATTATAAGCACACCTTAAAGGACCGTCCCCGGCAGGAAAGGTTCCGATTACAGCAGAGTTTGCACCATCAACATGAAGTATTGAGTACGTGTCCCCACTGTAATTGGTAACTACTGCATAATCACCAGTAGCATTAAAAGCGATTTTTAATGGAAACGTTCCGACATTCAGATTCGCTACAATTTGTTCCTGATCAATATCGATAACTTGCACCTGATCAGCGAAACTGGCGGCCACAAGGACATACTGTCCTGTTGGATCAACTTCAACACTGCTTCGAACTCCAAATGCTGCCCATGAAAGTCCGATAATACCTGTTGGTATTTCTGTTATTTCAGCGCTTGTTGCTCCATTCAGCTCAACAAATGAGACCGAGTTCTGTTTAAGGTTCCCAATGTAGGCAAATGAATCATCCGGAGCGATGGCAACCATTAAGGGTCTTTGCCCGGTATGGACGGATGTAACAAATTCGTTGTTGACCAAATCAATGATCTTAATTGTGTTTAGATCATAGCCTCCCATGATCCCCCATTGTGAATCATGGGTTATACCCACCGCATCACATTTTTCATCCAGGTCAATAATGGTATCCACCGAATAGGAGGTCAAATCAATGATTGACATGTTTTCGGAAAGCGAGTTGGAAGTAATTGCCTTGGACCCATCAGGTGAGATGGCAATTCGATATGGAGTATCCCCCTCTGGAGGCCAACCGGTTAACTCTTTTCCGTTAAACTGAATATCTGAAGGATCCGTGAACTCATAAAAGTATAAGCCCTCATACCTTAAAGGATCATATCCAACAGCTTTGTAATCCGTTGGTGATATACACCCGAAATCCTGGGAATAACCCTGAAGTTGGTCAACCATGGTTTCATTTTCAAAATCCATAATGGAAAACCTGTATTGACCACTAATTGCATAATTGTGGTCGGCCGTTGTACCCATCCAAAACGGTGTATAAGTTTGTGTGAAGGTGACATAATCTAAAGTTTCAAACCGTACTATAGCACTGCTATTATTTCCTATGCCTACAAATGCTTTGCTTCCATCCTGGTTTACGGCTACCTCATAGGTGGCAAGGTAATTTCCTGTCAACTCTACGGTTCCCGTTATCGTATGAGTTGAATTGTCAATCTGGTAAACCTTAAATACATTGTTGTAATCACTCAGAGCAATGGTTTTATTCCCATCCCCGGATAATCCTACAACTTTACAATTTGGTATGTCAGCTATACTGTAGTCGATATTACCGGTTGAAGTGTTAAAATACAGAACTTCATCGTTAGCATTTCCGACAATCAAATGATTTCCATCGGGTGAAACCTCAAATCGAGAAAATTTGAAACTACTTCTTCCTCCGGTTGATACCCAGGAAAAAGTAATTAGCTGTACTGGAAAATTTCCAATTTCATTTTCTATGGTCAAATCTGTAAGATTTATTACCGCCACTGCATCGGCACCATCGCTGGCAACAAAGGCATACTGGCCATCAGGGCTTACTTCCACCACTGCCGGCTGGACCCCCGCAAAAAAATAAAAGGTTTCAACTATTGAATAATCATCCAGGTCAATTATGTCCACCACATCTCCGAAGATGCTGGGGACGATTGCGTAATCATCTGTAACAGCAACATCACAGGGATAATAGCCCAGTTCAATGATAACCAGCACTTCCATGCTTTCGTAATCAAAAACCGAAACGGTATTGCTTCCTCCATTGCAAACCAAAATTTTGGAACCATCAGGTGTAAAGGTCGACCTTAACATAAAATCACCTTCCGGATCTATTCCAGGATTAATATCTGTCTGATCCTTCTCAGGAAATAAATATTCTTTAAAATCATTCAGGGTTTGACCTTTTTCAACTGCTATCCGATGTACATCTGGTTTCCCTGAGTAGGATTCAATTGTTACTGGTTCCTGGGCAAAATGCATGGAATAAATAAAGAAAGACACCAAAAAGGAGAAGCATAATTTTTTCATGACAAATGGATTAGTCCGGGTAAAGATAAAAAAAAGGCCGCTTTGATGAGCGGCCCGATATTTTTAATGAAGGATCAATTTCCCGGATCGGAGATGCTCTCCTATTTTAATGTGGTAGAAATACACACCCTTATTTAATTGATGTCCATATTCATTTTTGCCATCCCAGGTGACTTTTGCTATTCCCTGTGGCAGGACATTATTCACAAGCGTTCTGACAACCTGTCCGTTTGCATTAAAGATGTCAAGGTTTACGTGTTTGCTTTCGTTCATCTGTATATCAAATACTGTATGGTGCTGGAAGGGATTTGGATAGTTGTTTATGCTAAATCCCTGAACGAATAGTTCCTTTGAACTTGAAGCAACTTCAACAGTGAAATAAACCGGTATCTCAATTTCCGGAAAATCAGGATCATTGGATGTGATCCAGATCAGTCCTTCGTAATCACCCAAAGGCAATACGGATGCTTCGCAGCTTACCTCAACCTCCTGAACATTTCCAGGCTGAATTGTACCGTTTACTGGTTCAACTGACAACCACTCAAGAATGGTATAAGTTTTAGTAATGGTAACACTGATGTTTGTAGCCTGATGGCCTCCATCTCCATAAGAATCAGTTAGCCAGAGTTTCCATGTACCTTGCATTTGTTCTCCGTTAAATGCTCCGGAACTTAAGGAATAGCTTCCATCGCTTAACCCGGCAGCAATTATGGTTTGCGTCCCGCCTGGTGACTCAACATAAAATGTGCTTTCATCAACGTATTGGTCCACATCCCAGTCAAAATCAATAGTCCAACCTGCAATTTCTCCTGCCTCGTCATCAACTTCCATTTCAGTCCAGCCCAATTCGTTAAATGTATTGCTGTTCCAGGAAGTAGGGGATGGGCTGTCCCCAACAGTATAGGAATAATCCTCAAATATTGCAGATGTAAATTCAATGGTATAATTCAATTCAATATCACCATTGTTAGCAATGTTGACCAATTCTTCCACCGTTGTTCCCGGATTTGCAGTGACCGTAAGTTCAGTAACATCAACAGCAATTGCTGGAAACAATTGTTCGCCTACGAAAAAGATATGTGGATCAGCTTCACCAATAAAAGGATGGTTTGCAGAATAACCACCATCGTCTTCAGCAGTGATGTAGTAAGCTATCTTCGAACCTTCAATACCTGCAGGTATGGTTGCTGAATAGACATTACCTCCTTCATGGGTCATAACGATCTCGTCCTGTAAAACATCATTTTTCCAGTAAATGGTTTTTACTTCATCGTTTGAAATTGATTCACCGCTGTAAGCAGTAATTATAGCTTCAATTTCATATTCAGTTTGAACGGGCTGGTCACCCATCAACGGATAATGTTCAATGTAAAGTGTGTTTCTGTCGGCAATTCCTTTTGTACGGCAATGAAGGGCATCGGTCGATTCCCATGATCCTGTAAAAGTAAGGATCTCATAACCCGGCATGGCTTGTTCATAAGCTTCAACTGCCTCGTCGTCCCATTGCCCTCCCATGATCGGGAGAAATACACGATTATTTAAGATCAATGAATTGGTATAAGGTTCATTGTTGGGAGTCCAGACGCGGTACACCTGGAAATTATTTCCCCAGGCCGATACCTGATTAGCATAATAATTTGCAGTAGCTTCAATTTCATCGTACTGAGGATGGGATTCAGGCACCTCACGGATTAGTACTTTATCCACATCAAGGAATTTCCCCCAGCAGTCAATATGGTCAATGTAGGTGTTGTTTGGATCTGGCAAAACATGATAAGTTTCTATACCACAGTATTCCAGAACCATTTCGTCAATTTCAGCAGGCGTAAGGGAAGGATTCTCATCCCAAACCAGATCGGAGGATGAAGAAATACCATATCCATCGGTCATGTAATTACCACCTGCAGTGATCAGGTCCATACCAAACCATTCAATGCCCAAATAGTCTGCCATTTGTGGCGGAATGGCATTGTCGTTTGGACGGTTAGGACGGTTATAAATAAAGTCCATTATGCCTATCTGGTCATCACCATAACGAATGTACCACGGACCATAATCACGGGTCCAGTATGAATCAAGGGAGGTAACCAGAAAATCAGCATTGTCCATGTTTACTCCATTGGACTGGTACTGATTGGTAACAAAAGTAAGCTGGTTATTATTTTCAACAACTGTGGTAACACGACTTTCCTGCGACATTGCAGCTATAAGTTCGTAGGAAATTCCAAAAGAGCCCGGATAGCCTACCAACACGCCTTCCATTTGTTCATATTCGGCAATGTTATGGATTTCGCCAGGAGGCGGGTCAGTGCTTTCATATCCTTTGCCAACAAGGTGAAACATCGCCTTTTCTTCGGGCGACATATGGTGTGTGAGCGTATATTTTTCACGTACCGGTTCATTTTGAGTAAAGGATTGAGGCAGCAATCCGAAGAGAAAAATAAAAGTTAAAACCAATGTATTAAGTTGTTTCATGATGATGTATTAGTCGTTTTACATTCACAAAATTAGACTTTTCAGACAATTGAATAGTTGCATGTAAGGTCTTTAATATTTATTTCCTGGGAAGAAATAATAGCGGTATGATTTATATTTGTATTTTTGCATTTCAAAATTAAGAAAAATGATTGCAAGTATTCTACTAGGTATGCTCGGCCCCTGGCAAATTATTCTGATCGTAGTTGTGGTATTGTTGCTGTTTGGTGGCAAAAAAATCCCTGAGCTTATGCGTGGCCTTGGAAAAGGAGTCCGTGAATTCAAAGACGGCATTAATCCAGATGAGCAGGAAAATAAAGGTGATGATACAGTAGAAAAGAAAGAATAATTACTCCTGTTTCTGGGAATTCCTCGGCATTTCTTACCATTTATAATTAATAGGAAATTTTTTTCCGGTTTCATACGTTTAATCCTATACATTTGCAACGATTTTATCATTGATCCGTAGTACTTTACAAATACTTAATTCCGTAAAATTCATGAAGATAGGTTATTTGCTGACAGGCGTTTTTACATTTCTTTTAAGTTTTATAATTGGTTCAGTTACCGCCCAGGTTGAAGGAGATTCACTTTCTGATAATGGATCAAAAGAAGACAGCATTAAAGTTGTTGTACAAGAAATAGTTGAAGACAATGAATACATTATGGCTATGCTCGACAGCCTGGTGGCCATTAATTTTTACACCAACTCTGAATTTACAACGGATACAGCAAGCCTTAATGTTTATAATTTCCCTGCTGATACAGTACCGGTTTACCCCGACTCAATTGTAATTGGCTGGCTTGAAGAGTTGAACAGGGAATCATTAATTGACCTGACATTTAACAAGTACGTTAAAAATTACATCCGAGCTTATTCGGTGAAACGTAGAAAAGTGGCTTCCAATGTTCTTGGACTGGCAGAGGTTTATTTTCCTCTTTTCGAAGAATACCTGGATAAATACGATATGCCCCTAGAGTTAAAATACCTTGCCGTGGTGGAGTCGGCTTTGAATCCAACAGCCAATTCAAGAGCAGGGGCAAAAGGCCTTTGGCAATTTATGTACAGTACCGGGAAAATTTACGGATTGAAAGTTAACTCCATTGTTGATGACCGTTTTGACCCCATAAAATCCACTGATGCTGCATGTCGTCATTTAAACGACCTGTATGATATTTATGGCAACTGGGAACTTGCAATGGCTGCATATAACAGTGGCCCCGGGAATGTAAACAAAGCTATACGCAGAGCTGGAGGGACAAAAAGTTACTGGGCGGTATGGCCTTTCCTGCCAAGGGAAACAAGAGGATATGTTCCGGCTTTTATTGCCGTTATGTACATTATGAATTATGCTGCAGAGTATAACCTTTACCCTGTTCATCCGGGAATATTTTACCAGGAGATTGACACAGTAATGGTAAATGACGTCCTGTCGTTTGATCAGATATCGGAAGTTCTGGAAATTTCAAATGAGGAACTTAAGTTCTTAAACCCGGCATATAAAAAAGGGATCATTCCTTCAACAAAGGATAAAAAATACCTGCTTCGGTTGCCATTTACTTATATAGGTGATTTTGTGGATAAGGAAAAAGAATTGTATGCTCACAAAACAAAGAAGGGCATTGAAAAAGAAAAGCTGCTGGCAGAAATAAAAAAAGCACAGGAACGAAATATTCATATCGTCAGATCAGGAGAGAACCTGGGACTCATTGCACAAAAGTACAGGTGTAGTGTGAGAAACCTGAAAAGCTGGAACAACCTGAGAAGAAATACCATTTACCCAGGTCAGAAATTAGTGGTATATGCCCCGGGGTATACAGGAAAAAAGACAATTGTTTCGAATCAAACGACGGATATTTCAAACCGGGATAAAGACCATCATATTGTAAAGAATGGCGAAAACCTTGGATTGATCGCAAAAAAATACAAATGTTCCGTAAGCGACCTGAAGAAATGGAACAACCTTAAAAGCAATACCATTCAACCCAAACAAAAACTCCTTGTTTATGCCCCTAAAGAAAAAGTGAAGGTGTCACAAAAGGAAACTGATAATAATCACTCGGGTGAATACGTTTATCATACTATCCGGAAAGGGGATACACTTTGGGATATTGCCAAGCTTTATGATGGTGTTACTGTAGACCAGATCAAAAAGCTGAACAATATCCGGAACTCAAAACGGCTTAAACCGGGACAAAAGCTAAAAGTCGGTTACAAAAGCTAATTGGTTAGATTTTCACTTTACTTCCTCCCCGCTATATTTGGTACTAATATTGCTTGTTTTTACCATGTAATTTGTTACTCAAGATAAAATAGTTTTACTTTTGATTTGAATTTTTAACACCCTGAAAAATGAAAAGAACATTAAGTCTTTTTCCTGCACTTTTATTGGTTGTTCTGATTTCTTCCTGCGGGAGCAACAAACGGATTGAAACAGCGTCATCTGGCAAAACAGCTGAAATGCTGGTAGTTACAAACAGCGAAACCCGCTGGGAAGGTGTAGTGGGAGAAGCCATCCGTGCTTACTTTAACCAGGATTACGAAGTTTTACCACAGATTGAACCATTGTTTGAAATGGCTCATATCCCTCTTCCCAGCTTTACAGGTGACAAAATGTTTCAGGCCCATCATAACATTCTAATTGTAAAAATTGATGCCGCTGCTGAAACCAGCACCATTGAGGCAAGAAAGAATCCATGGTCAAAACCACAGCGTGTCATTACAATAAAATCTCCCTCGGATGAAGCTTTTGTTGACTTTTTTAATAAAAACAAAGAAGCTGTATATGGTGTTTTAATGGATTCAGAATATGAAAGACTTCAAAAAATATTCAAAGGATTTCGCGATAGGGGAATTAGGGATGAAGTGAAAAAACAGTTTGGCTTTAATCTTGAAATTCCAAGCGGCTATTATATTGCGTCAAAAAAAGCCGACTTCATGTGGATCCGGAAAGAGGCACAGCACAACAGCCAGGGATTGATCATCTACACTTATGATTATACAGATACGCTCGCTTTTGACCAATCAAGAATTTTATCCTTCAGAAATGCAATGACAGAGGAAAATATTCCTGGTCCAGCTGAAGGTTCCTACATGGTTGTTGCGGAGGAGTATTCTCCTATCCTTTGTGAACAAATTGATTTTAAGGGAATGTTTGCTGTTGAAACCCGAGCTTTATGGCGGCTTGAGGGAGACTTTATGGGAGGATCGTTTGTGAACTACACTTTTGTTGATGAGCGAACAAATAAGGTAGTAACTATAGATGGTTACATATATGCCCCCAATAAACCCAAGCGCGATTTGCTTATCCAAATGGAAGCCATTGCCCATTCGATAGAATTTGCGAGTTAGCTACAATGTTGAGCCCCCGGGCAAGGATTGAAGTAGTACCCTGCCAATATTCCAAGACAATAGGTTAAGGAATTTCGTTAACTTTTACACAGAACAGGCTTCGATAGGCTCAGCCTGACCGGCAATGTAGAGGTCACACTGAGCCTGTCGAAGTGTGTACGTATCTTGATCCGTTGATGTTGACAGAATATGGGCCGATATGATCTCAGGCAAGCTTTTATACCCATCATCTTAATAAGACTAAAATTTTTTTTCAAAGAAATTACTTGACAAATGAACTTCAATGTACTACTTTTGTCCATTTGGTTTAACCAAATAGTTAAACTAAACAATTAAACTAATTGATTAAATGCCGGAAAAAGACCTGAACACGGAACAGAAAATATTAGTTGCAGCAAAGAAAGTATTTGTTGAAAAGGGCATGGAAGGAGCAAGGATGCAACAAATCGCAGACGAGGCAGGAATAAACAAAGCCCTGTTGCACTATTATTTCAGAAGCAAAGACAAATTGTTTGAAGCTGTATTCAAAGAGTCGTTTTATAAAATTGTACCAAATATCGTCGAACTGATGAAAGGCGAATTGTCGCTTTTTGAAAAGATAAGCCTGTTTGCGGAAAGCTATATCGAGATCATCATAGAGAATCCTTTTATTCCGGGTTTTGTACTTCACGAGCTGAACAGAAATCCACAGCGGATCGTTGACCTGATCTCCAACATTGGCATTGAACCAAAACTTTTCGCTCAACAAATCGATGCTGAGTTTAGGAAAGGAAATATCAGGAAGGTTGATCCCTTCCATTTAATTGTAAATATGCTTGCCATGTGTGTTTTTCCCTTTGTGGCAACACCTATATTAAAAACTGTAATATTTGAAGGTAATGATGAAAATTTTGAAAAATTTATTGAGGAAAGAAAAAAGTCGGTACCTCAATTCATCATAAACTCCATAAAGAAACATGAATAAAAATCTTTTAATTGTAGTCTGGATAATATTTTCGCTGTCGCTGACAGCCCAGGATCAGATAACACTTGACCAGTGTTATGAAATGGCCAGGGTAAATTATCCCATTTCACAACAGGCGGAATTGCTGACCGCTTCCAACGAACTGGCTCAGGACAACCTGAACAAGAATTATCTTCCACAAATGAAACTGAACGGGCAGGTGCATTATCAGTCAGATGTAACACAGGTACCCATTCCTGATAATCCTTTATTTGATATTGATCCCCTGGATAAAGACTGGTATAAATTATTTCTGGATGTCAACCAGGTGATTTATGATGGAGGAGCCACTTCCAGGCATAAAAAGGTGGAAGATATAAACCATGAGATCAGCCAGCAAAACCTTGAAATTGAATTGTATTCGCTAAAGCAAAGGATCAAACAGGTTTATTTTAGTGTTCTGCTTTTGAAGAAAAACCGGCAGGTCCTTGACCTTCATTACAGTACCATGGAAACCAAGCTGAACGATGTTAAGTCAGGAGTTAAGAACGGA
The DNA here is from genome assembly GCA_964421215.1 of uncultured Bacteroidales bacterium. Classification (GTDB taxonomy): domain Bacteria; phylum Bacteroidota; class Bacteroidia; order Bacteroidales; family JAADJA01; genus JAADJA01. The sequence goes on from CAYQWA010000036.1 coordinate 26,173, forward strand.
ATTGTACTGGCTTCCAACGAAGATATCCTGAAAGCTGAACTATTAAATGTAGAACAAGCCCTTGATGAAGTGGAGATTTCGATTCAATCTGCCGTGGCAATTCTTGGAGAATATACCGGATTGAATCTTAAGGTCGATACCGAACTTCAAATCCCTGAACCGGTGATTGATTTGAACAATACTTCAAACAACCGACCTGAATTGGCCTTGTTTTCACTGCAACAAAAGAAAATTGACCTGTCGAAAGACTTGGTAGGTTCAAAGAACATGCCTATGTTTTCTGCATTTGGCCAGGCAGGGTATGGTCGGCCGGGTTTCGATATGCTCAAGAATGATTTTGATGATTTTTATATGGTCGGTGCCCGCTTATCATGGAATTTCTGGGACTGGAACAAAACCAAAAAGGAAAAAGAGGTCCTTGACCTGCAATACGAGATCATTGGTACACAAAAACAAACACTTAATAAAAACCTAAGGATAGACCGGGAGAATAAAATTGCAACCATTAGAAAGAAAGAGATAGCTATTGGCAGGGATAAAAAAATCATAGAACTCAGGGAGAGGATAGCTGCCTCAGCATCTTCCCAACTGGATAATGGTACAATTACTTCCACGGAGTATCTGATGGAGTTAAACTCGGAATCTAAAGCGAGGCTCGATCTCGAACTGCACAAAATAGAGCTGGTTAAAGCGAAACTGGATTATTTATATACATTGGGAAATCTTTAATATTTATAATTTATGAAAAAACATATAAGCCTGATATTCATAGTATTTGTTATTGCTTCATGTTCTAACACCAACGATGTTTCGGATGCTTACGGAAATTTTGAAGTGGATGACGTGATCATCTCAGCTGAAGCAAACGGCAAACTTTTGTCATTTAACATTGAAGAAGGGAAAGAAGCTGCCGAAGGAATTCTGGTAGGAATAATTGATACCACCAACCTGGTTTTAAATCAAAAGCAACTTAAAGCACAGATGTTTGCTGTTGCGTCGAAAATCGAAAACATTAAATCTCAAATCCAGGTTCAGGAACAAAAAAAAGATAACCTGCTGGTTGATAAAAACCGCATTGAAAACCTCGTAAAGGATGGGGCAGCAACGCAAAAACAGATGGATGACATCAACGGTGCTATTGACCTGGTGAACAGCCAGATAGAATCTATCAGAACCCAGTATGCCTCTGTAAATATGGAACAGGAAGTCATAAAAATCCAAATTGCCCAGGTGGAAGAGTCCAAAAGTAAATGCTATATTCGGAATCCACAAAAAGGTATTGTTCTTGAAAAATATGCAGAACAAAATGAAATTACTGCATTCGGCAAACCTTTGTATAAAATCGCAAACATGGAGGAAATGGTGCTTCGGGTGTATGTTTCAGGAGCACAATTACCCAACATCAAACTGAACCAGGAGGTTGAGGTATTGATTGATGAAGATGAAAAAACTAACAGGACCTTACCCGGAACAGTGTTTTGGGTATCAGAAAATGCCGAGTTTACTCCAAAGATCATTCAAACAAAAAAAGAAAGGGTGAACATGGTTTATGCTGTAAAGGTGAGGGTAAAGAATGATGGCAGTTTGAAGATTGGGATGCCTGGGGAGGTGAATTTTAAGTGAGATGGAAGACGGAAGACAGAAGACAGAAGAAAACCTAATAAAATATATGACTATGTTAAAACCAAAATTTAAATTTGAAAAGTTAATTATCTGGCAAAAAGGGATGGATCTTGGAGAGGAGATCAATATGCTTATTAAAAAATTTCCTCAGAACGAAATATACAATCTCACTTCTCAATTAATAAGAGCTGTAGATTCAATTGCCCTTAACATTTCTGAGGGCTCAATTGGACAATCGAATCCAGAACAAAAGAGATTTATCGGATATGCAATTCGGTCTTTAGCAGAGGTAGTTACTTGCTTGTACAAAGCAAAAAGACGAGAGTATATCTCTGATCAGGAATTCAAGAAATATTATAACGATTCATTCAATCTCATGAATATGATAATTGCTTATAGGGATAAATTATAATTAGACCACTACCAAGACTTCGGTCTTCCGTCTTCGGTCTTCAAGCGTATAAGAATGCTTCGAAAAGAGTAATAAAAATTGAATAAGAAAATCATAAATTCATAATAACTAAACTACTTAAATTATGACAAAAATGAAAACAACACTAGCCCTATTTATCGCATTATTAATGGGCATGAACTTGATTGCTCAATCCTTCAAAGCCGATGATGTATTAGGGATTTGGTACAATGAGGAAAAGGATGCCAAAGTGAAAATTTACGAAGAAAACGGAAAGTATTTCGGTAAAGTGGTTTGGCTGGAGGAACCTAACGAACCGGATACAGGATTACCAAAGCTGGATGATGAAAATCCTGATGAAGAAATGCAAAAAAGGCCGATCATGGGTTTAATGCTTGTAAAAGACTTCGTTTTTGATGGGGATGATGTGTGGGATGACGGTGAGATTTATGATCCTAAAAGCGGAAACACTTATTCCTGCTACCTGAAATTTGAAGATGAAAACAAATTGAAGGTTCGTGGGTATATAGGAATTTCATGGATCGGCAGAACCACCTACTGGACCAGGACTACTTTATAGCAGATGCATGATAAGGCCATAAATATTGAAGGATTATTTAAATCCTATGGTTCTGTAAGGGCTATTGAAGAAATTACCTTATCTGTTGAGAAAGGTGAGCTCTTTGGATTGATCGGACCCGATGGTGCCGGTAAAACAACCCTGTTCAGAATACTTACTTCGTTGCTTATACCTGATGAAGGAAATGCTTGCCTTCAAGGGTTTGATGTGGTAAAAGACTACAAAGAAATCCGAAAAATTGTCGGATACATGCCGGGTAGGTTTTCTCTTTACTATGATTTAAGTGTAGAAGAAAACCTCAATTTTTTTGCCACCATATTCGGAACAACAGTTGAAGAAAACTATGACCTTATCAAAGACATCTATATCCAGATAGAACCTTTTAAATCGCGAAAGGCAGGTAACTTATCCGGAGGGATGAAACAAAAACTGGCCTTATCCTGTGCGTTGATCCACAAACCGGAAGTGCTTATTCTTGATGAACCTACCACAGGAGTTGATGCAGTGTCCAGAAAAGAATTCTGGGAAATGCTTAAAAAGCTGAAAGATCAGGGGATTACCATAATTGTATCCACGCCATATATGGATGAAGCTGGAATGTGTGATCGTGTTGGCCTGATCCAGAAAGGAAAAATTTTGCAAATAAACACACCGGAAAATATTGTGAATGAATATGGATTTCCAATGGTTGGAGTAAAGGCTGATGATATGTATCGTTTACTTGATGAGCTCAGGTCACATAAGATCATAAAATCGGCCCATAGGTTTGGTGACTCCATCCATACAACTCTTACCGATGAAAAGGATGGTAATATTTTACTTAAATACCTCAAGGAAAAGGGATACAAGGATTTAAGTATTGAAAACATTGTGCCGAATATCGAAGATTGTTTTATGGCCCTGATGACAAATGAAAATGAATAAGGAAGTAATCATACAGGTAAACAAACTGGTGAAAAAGTTTGGATCGTTCACCGCAAATGACAACCTGACTTTTGAAGTGAACCGGGGTGAAATATTTGGCTTCCTGGGTGCAAATGGTGCTGGAAAAACAACTGCCATTCGAATTCTATGCGGACTATCAACTCCCACTTCCGGGGAAGTGAAGGTTGCTTGCTATGATGTGTATAAGCAGACCAACCTGATCAAAAAGAACATTGGCTACATGAGCCAAAAGTTCTCATTGTATGAAAACATGACCCTGAAGGAGAATATTCGATTTTACGCTGGAATATATGGTATGTCATCTAAGCTGATAAAAAAGAGGATGGAGGAATTAACGGAGCGGCTGAATATCGGAGATTTAAAAGATGAACTGATTGCATCCTTGCCACTGGGTTGGAAACAAAAACTCGCATTTTCAGTGGCCATTTTCCATGAACCCAAAATAGTTTTTCTGGATGAACCGACCGGTGGTGTTGATCCAATCACCCGAAGACAGTTCTGGGATTTAATTTACCAGGCAGCAGAAAGTGGAATTACTGTCTTTGTTACCACTCATTACATGGACGAAGCGGAATACTGTGACAGGGTTTCCATTATGGTGGATGGAAGAATCGAAGCACTTGATACGCCGGATGGATTGAAACGAACTTACAAAGCTGAGAACATGGATGGGGTGTTTTTGAAGCTGGCACGTAATCCAGCCAGTACTTAGAAATTAGATTTTAGTATTTAGACAAAACACCAGAATATGCATAATTATAAGAAGCTAATTGTTTGGCAAAAAGCTGTGGATTTATCTGTAAACATCTACGATTTGACAAAAAAATTTCCAGATGAAGAAAAATTTGGAATCACTATGCAAGCCAGAAAAAGTGCTTGCTCAATTGCCTATAACATCGCAGAAGGTTCACGCAAAAGCTCTGGTAAAGATTTTAATAGGTACTTGGAAATTTCTGATGGTTCATCTGCTGAATTAAATACCCAGTTGATTATTTCACAAAAAGTAGGGTACATGGGTAAAAATGATCTAGAATCGCTCGAAGTTCGAATAGATGAGATTCAAAGAATGATTAGTAGTTTAAAAGATAAAAATAGAAATTAACTAGTATACAATGCAAACGGATGAAACTACTTACAACAGTCTGTCTAATTACTAAAATCTAATTATTATCTACTTAATTAAAACAATGAAACAATTCCTGGGCTTCATAAAAAAAGAATTCTTTCACATCTTTCGTGATCCACGAACCTTACTCGTGCTGTTCGGTATTCCGGTGGCCCAGTTGCTGATCTTTGGTTTTGTGGTGAACAATGAAATTAAAAACATTAAGATTGCCATTTATGACCAGTCAAAGGATGAAGTAACCCTTGAGATCTCCAATAAGATCATCTCATCGGGCTATTTTATCCTGGAAGAAAACCTTACTACCGATGCCCATATCGAGGAAATGTTTCGTAAGGGAGATATCAAAGAGGTTATTGTTTTTGAACCTGATTTTGCCAGGAATCTTGAAAGAGAAGGAACTGCTAACCTCCAGATTCTTGCTGATGCCAGCGATGCCAATACCGCCAACCTGATCGTAAATTATACATCGGCCATAGTAACCGACTATATTAATCGTAAAAATCAACTGGCAGCGAGACCAATGGTTATTGAACCGGTTGTAAGAATGGTCTACAACGAAAGCCTGAAAAGCGTTTATATGTTCGTCCCGGGGACCATGGCATTGATCCTCATGTTGGTTTCGGCCATGATGACCTCCATTTCAATTGCACGGGAAAAAGAGTTGGGCACCATGGAAGTTTTGTTGGTTTCACCCTTAAAACCAACACAAATAGTAATTGGCAAAGTTATACCTTATGTTGCCTTGGCTTTTATTAATGCCATTACCATCATCGGCCTTGGTTACTTTGTTTTTGGAATGCCGGTAAAAGGGAGTCTTTCCCTACTGTTGGCCGAAAGTCTTTTGTTTATCAGTCTGGCCTTATCGTTAGGGATCCTCATATCTACTGTGGCTAAAAGCCAACAAGTAGCCATGTTCATTTCCATGTTTGCACTTATGCTGCCTACATTACTGTTGTCGGGTTTTATTTTCCCCATTGAAAATATGCCGGTAATCCTTCAATGGATCAGTCATTTAATGCCCCCGAAATACTTTATCATCATCATTAAGAACATCATGTTAAAAGGCACCGGAATAATGTACGTCTGGAAAGAAACTTTGATTTTAATTGGGATGATGACCTTTTTTATCCTGCTGAGCGTGAAAAAATTTAAAGTGAGGTTAGCTTAAGATGAGAACCATCAGATTCATCATACAAAAAGAATTTATCCAGATCTTGCGTGATAAGACAATGCTTCCGGTAATTATTGTTGTTCCGTTTGTACAGCTTATTGTTCTGGTTTATGCAGCAACCCTCGACATGAAACAAATTGATATGGTGATCGTCGACCAGGACCACTCCACTTTTTCACATAAATTAATTTCAAAATTTGAAGGCTCTCCGTTCTTTGATATTCATGGCTCGACATTTTCAATTGGTGAAGCGGAAAGCCTGCTAAAAAACAACAAGGCCGATATCATCGTCAGGATACCTGCCGATTTTGAAAAGAAACTAATGACCGGACAAAAAGCACAGGTTCAGTTGCTGATCAATGCCATTAATGCTACTTCTGCCGGACTTACAAATGCATACTCTTCTTATGTGATTGCAGATTATAACAGAAACATCATAGTAGAAAACATCAATTATTTAATCCCCAGCCCAGCAAAAAAAATAAACATCAACTATTCCTTTTGGTACAACACAGAACTGGACTACAAGATCTACATGCTTCCGGGAATTCTTGTTATATTAGTGACTCTCATCGGTGCATTTCTGGCAGCATTGAACATCGTCCGCGAAAAAGAAATGGGCACCATAGAACAGATCAATGTTACTCCAATAAAAAAATACCAGTTCATTATTGGTAAGTTGGTCCCTTTCTGGATAATTGCCATGCTTGAATTAGCCTTTGGATTGACATTAGGGAAGTTATTGTTTGATGTTCCTATTGTTGGCGGACTTCCACTTTTGTTTGGTTTTGCAGGAGTTTATCTTCTGGTTGCCCTTGGATTAGGCCTTTTTATTTCTACAATAGCCAATACACAACAACAGGTCATGTTTATCATATTTTTCTTTATGTTGACTTTTATTTTAATGAGTGGAATTTTTACCCCGGTTGAAAGTATGCCTGATTGGGCACACTATGTTAACATAACAAATCCATTCGCATATTTTATGCGCGTCATCAGGATGGTATTACTTAAAGGGTCAGGTTTTGCCGATATAAGCAAAGAATTTTTCAGCCTGCTGGCTTATGCTGTAATTATTTTGAGCCTTGCCGTTTGGCGATATAGAAAAACAGCCTGATTATTCTTCAGAAAAGCGTTCTTCTGTTTTAACACCTCCAAAACTAAACCGCATTACACCAAGAGCAAATGAAACAGTAGGTTTGTTCTGTGAAAAATAGGTGGTAATATCACGAATTGCTATGCCGATCTCCCATGAAAAACCATCGTTATTGAAAGGCAATAATGTTAACCCTACCGGGATGTTGGTTCCAGTGTGTCCTCCACTAACCAGTCCTGTTGACAGCCTGATCCATTTTGCAGGCATGATACGGGTACCCAAACCAAAGATCATCTTATCATAGGATCCGGGAGATTCATTCATTGGAACATAAAAATCTGTACCGAACTCAACCTTTTCGTTTAATAAAAAAGCTGCACCTGCCCTCAGGTTTGTTGGCAGTTCGGTGGTTGCACTTTCCAGCCCTTCCCATCCCCCCCATTTCAGGTTGTCAAAGGCCAGGTTATCATCCAGTTCGAAAATATTGTAATTGTTCAATCCACTTGTTTGAATAGTATTAAGGAAAGCATCTTCACCTTCATAAACATTTCCATCCCACTTAATGCTTCCGATGTCGGTAACAGATACTGCCAGTCTTAATTTTTGGAATAGCAGGGCAGTCACTCCAAAATCAAAACCGAATCCTTCGCCAACCGGTTGGTAATTGTTGTTGTTGATCTCTGATGGCGATTCTTCATCGTAATCTACTTCAAAAATCGGATTAAGTGCGGATGTTGCATTAAATACACCATCGATGTATGAATAGTTGAACATGCTGTATCCTTTCATGTATTTTATTCCAACACCACCGTACAGCGAGAAATTATCCTTATTAATTATTGATCGGCCGTAAGAGAAATTATACTCCCTGAACCAGGCAAACTGCAATGATGTTCCTTCGAAAAGATCCGTAACTTTCTCCGGGTCGAGGGAAATTCCGGTTGTGTCGCCAGTCTCCAGGTCGTAATAAACTGAATCAAAATAATTTGCACTATATCCTTTGAACAGGATGTCAGCGCTCTCTTCATTTAAGAATGAATCCCACATGATCCTTTCCTTTGCAGAGAATCCAAATCCACCAATTTTTTCATCCTGAAATGAAAAACCTGCGCCATTTATATTGGCTTCAAACTGAAGTTTACTTTCTGTGAAATTAATGACAGCATCTTCTTTTTCATCCTCGCTAAAAGACTTACTTTCAGAAAACAGATCACTGACAAGCGACCGTTTAAGCGGTTCCGAATAGATTGCAAAATCAATCTCGCCAAAACCGGCATTCATCATGTGTTTGTTACGTTTCCAGCCGAGGTTGGCCGGATTAATCCCAACACACTGGTAGTCGGTAACAGCTGCTGTACTGTAGCCTGATCCCGTTACGGTGAAAGCTGCACTTTGGGTTTGAGAATCAGCATCGGGAGAAAAAACAAGTACTGCAATTGTTGCGAGCAAAAAAGGGAAAATATTTTTCATCTCAAGGTATTTACAGGATTTGTAACTATTTAATACTTCTGTAAACCTACGTAATTTTTACGAATTCGTTTTAATTTCGCTGGTATTCGTAATCGCTTAATAAACCAAAACTGAACCTTATTCGCTTTTAATCAGTACAATACATATAATATCTAGAAATTCTTAATACATTGGATTGAATTTTTTCATAATTTAGATTTTCAGATATGCACTAAAACCAGCAGATGCGAAAAAATGCATTATTAAATATCGTAACTCTTGTTTTTTTATTGTTTGTGTTAACTGGCTGTCCTTCAGGAAAAGAATATAAGGAAGAATCCAGTACACCAACAACGATGGTGAAGGACTATTCGCTTCAAAATGTGCTGAAAAATAAAAGACTGGTCGCTACGACGGATTATAACTCAACCAATTATTTTGTGTACCGAGGAGAGCCCATGGGTTATCAGTATGAACTTTTAAAATCTTTTGCCGATCACCTCAATGTAAAATTAGAAATCAAGGTGATAAACGACCTTGATGAAAGCTTTAATTGCCTCGATGAAAATCTGTGTGATTTATTGGCAGTTGGCCTTACTGTAACTAAGGACAGGGGTGAAATTGTAACATTCAGTAACCCCATCAGCCAGACCAGGCAAATGTTGGTACAGAAAAAACCGGAAAACTGGAGAAGAATGGCCACCATGGACCAGATCGATAAAAGCCTGTTAAGAAATCCACTTGATCTGGCCGGGAAAACTGTTCATATTCAAAAACAAACCACTTTTAAAATACGCTTAGCAAATCTCTCTGACGAGATCGGAGCTGATATTTATGTAGTTGAACATCCCGAAGCTACAGTTGAAGAGTTGATTGAGATGGTTGCCAGTGGTGAAATCGAATATACCGTTTGTGATGAACACATAGCACTTGTCAATAAAAAGTACTTCCCTGATATTGATGTGAATACACCCATAAGTTTTCCTCAGAATGTTGCTTGGGCTGTGAAAAAAGATGCCAATGCACTAAGGGATACAATCAATTCCTGGTTGAAAGATTTTACCCACTCACGAACATCAGCCTATCTCTACACAAAATACTTCAAAAACTCACGCACAATCAATTTTGCTAGGAGTGAATTTCATTCTACAACAGGCAGCAAGATATCTCCATATGACCAGGCCATAAAAGAATACAGTGAAATCATTGAATGGGACTGGCGCTTACTTGCCTCGCTTATTTATCAGGAATCCCGTTTTCACCCTGATGCCGAGTCCTGGGCAGGAGCCTACGGCTTAATGCAGCTTATGCCTCACAACGTTGAGAAATATGGCATCGACAGTTTGTCAACCCCGGAAGAACAAATTAGAGCTGGTGTTGATTTCATCAAACAACTGGATAAACAGTTTGTAAACAAAATTGAAAACAAAGAAGAACGAACCAAGTTTGTTCTTGCTTCTTATAACGCTGGAATTGCTCATGTGTATGATGCCCGTCGCTTAGCTGAAAAATACGATAAGAATCCCAATCTTTGGGAGGAGAATGTGGATTACTATCTGTTGAACAAATCAAGGCCGGAATATTATACCGATTCGGTTGTTAAATATGGATATTGCAGGGGAACAGAACCCTATAATTTTGTGTATGACATCCTTGACAGGTTCGAACATTATAAAAATACAATAACCTTCTAGTTCATGACATTGCTTGCTAGAAATTCCAATTATTTAATCCCGATGGCTATCGGGACCAAATTCCAACTCATCAATGATCTGAATTTGGAATTTGGATTTTTTTGTATTGGAATTTTTATTCATGTCCCAAATGACTGATGTTTAAGTTTTAGGTATAAGGAATCCAACCATAAACCGCATTTAGTCCCCTTTTTGGTTAACAAAATCCCCATATTTACGTATGAGTCTCTTAGAATTTGGAGTACAAATAGTATAGATTCATGAGAAAGCACACCCTACTGTTCCTGATGCTTGCACTGTTGTTTCAGTTTTCTTTTTCACAGGAAGATGAAAAAATTGATGCGGCGAAACAAGATGCTAAACTAGCCAACAAACTGTATAACGAAAGCCTCACCCTTGCTGAAAACGGGAAAACCATTGAAGCCATTACCATGCTGAACAAGGCTTTGAGGCTAAGGTCTGAATTTCATCAAGCCTATTACAACAGAGGTTGTTTACGTTATAAACTCAACAGCCTGGAAGATGCATTGGTCGATATAAATAAGGCCATAGATATGATGCCTGATGAAAAAGGATACGTTGCCAGGGGACTCATTTTTTTAAAGAATAACAACCATCAGAAAGCATTCGAGGACTTCTCACTGGCCATAGATATTAACTCTGACTATTCAGAAGCCTATTATTACAGGGCGTGTGTTCACATTGAACAAAACAACGATCAGCAGGCCCTTGCCGACCTGAACCAGGCCATCGTATTAAATCCGGATTTTGCATTGGCTTACAATGAACGAGGGAGTTTAAGGTACCGTATGAAAGAATACGATATGGCTGAAAATGACCTGAACAAAGCCATTACATTTGATCCAACGCTTGCTATTTCCTTTAACAACCTTGGGAAAGTGAATGAGAGAAAAGATAATTCGGAGTCAGCATTGGAATATTATACAGCGGCATTGAAAATCAATACACAATTTACAGCAGCTTTTTTAAACAGAGGTACCCTAAGGTACAAACGTGAGGATTTTGTAGGTGCAATTAAAGATTTTGATAAGGCTGAGTTGTTGGAACCGGAGAATTCCTCAATATTCAATAATCGCGGAATAGCTCGTTATATGAGCGGGGACCTGAATGGAGCAATAGTTGATTTTTCTAAGGCCATCGAACTAAAAGCAGATTATGCAGAGGCCTGGCTCAACCGTGGAATTGTGAAAGAAATGGTAAGAAATAACAAAGGAGCCTGCAATGATTGGCAAAAGGCATCAGATCTTGGAAGTGCAGAAGCGATGAATTATTTAAACAGTACATGTGAGTAAACTATAATCCGGCAATGATGAAAAGACAAACCATACTAATTCTTGCAATTATTTTTATTCTTGGATCCGGTAAAACTTTTACTCAAAGCGTAGGATTCACCAAGTATAACTTCCCGAACCATAAAAAGGAATTAAGCGATGCACTGGACCATATAAAATCTGGTGATAAATATTACGACCAGGGTCCAGGTATATACAGACTTGCTCTTGAAGAGTATAGAAAAGCAGATAAGTTTAATCCAAACAATGCTTTGCTGAATTATAAAATTGGCCGGTGTCATCTTATTGATAATGATAAATCTGTAGCGATTAAATACTTGGAAAAAGCGATCAGCCTGGATGACCGGATCACTCTGGAAATGAAATACAACGATGTTTATTTGCTCCTGGCAAAAGCTTACCATTCAGCCTATAAGTTCGACGAGGCCATTGAAAACTATAAAGAACACAAAAACAAACTTACCCCGGAGTACCTGGCACTTGAAGCTGAAATGCTTGATAAAAAGATTGAAGAATGCCATACTGGCAAAGATATGCTTTCAAATCCTGCCCGGGTATTTGTGGATAATATGGGGGAAAGAGTAAACTCGGCTTATCCGGACTACAGACCTCTTGTGGTTCCCGAGGAAAATATGATCATTTATACATCAGCAAGGGAAAATACTACCGGTCAAAGAAGAGATGACGACAGCTATTATTTTGAAGACATTTATGCGACATTTTATGAGGAAACCGGTTGGACTATCCCTGAAAACTCCTACGATCTGAACAGCAACAACCACGATGCAACCGCCGGAATTTCTTCTGATGGAAGTATACTTTACATCTATAAATCTTCAGGTGGAAATAACCTGTATGAATCGCAATTGGTGAATGATATTTATACACTTCCTTATAAGATGGATGGTAGGATCAACAATGGATTCAAGCAATCTTCTGCCTCACTGTCTTTTGATAAAACAACTCTTTATTTTACCAGCATAAGGGAAGATGGTTATGGTGGGCAGGATATCTATATTGTTAAAAAAGACTCCCGAAACAAATGGATGGAACCGGTGAATATCGGAGCAACCATAAACACTCCTTATGATGAAGAAGGTGTGTTTATTTCTCTGGATGGCAAGACCATCTATTTCAGCTCCAAAGGCCACAACTCCATGGGAGGGTTTGATATTTTTAAATCGGAATTTATTGATGGGCGGTGGACCAATCCTGTTAACCTGGGCTACCCCATAAACACCCCGGAGGATGATGTGTTTTTCACCATGGCTGCCAGCGGACAAAGAGGGTATTATTCCTCAAAAAAAGAAGATGGATTCGGAAGTCATGATCTGTATATGATCACGTTCCTGGGTGCATCTAAACCTTTGAAGATACAGGAAAACGATATCCTTTTTGCATACTCGAGCAGGGATTTATTTCCTGTTCTTGCTCCACCGATTGAACAGAATACAGTTTTAGAAGGAGTTATCCTGGATGAAGTTTCTCTTTCTCCGCTTCAGGCGACCATCGAAATTACCGATAATGCTAAAAATGAAATACTTGCCAGCTTTGAATCCAACAGCCAGAACGGTGCTTATCTGATTTCCCTGAAACCGGGCAAAAACTATGGCATAACAGTCAGTCGTAAGGATTATATGTTCCATTCTGAGAACTTTAACATACCGGCAGATGCCGAAGCAAGAAAGATCAAGAAGGATATCTTGCTTAAGAAAATGGAAGTGGGAGTAAAGATTGTGCTGAACAACATATTTTTTGATTTTAACAAAGCCACACTCCGACCCGAATCTGTTGCAGAGTTGGATAGACTTACCAGGTTATTGGAAGAAACGACCTCCTTAAAAATAGAGATCTCTGGTCACACAGATAATGTGGGATCTGCAGGTGTAAACCAGAAACTTTCAGAACAAAGAGCGAAAGCAGTGGTAGACTATCTATTAGATAAAGGGATCGCTGCTGAGCGACTTGAATTCAAAGGGTATGGTAAAACTCAACCGGTAGCTACTAACGACACACCTGAAGGAAGGCAACAAAACCGAAGGACAGAGTTTAAGGTGATGGGGAAATAAAGGAATTGAAAGCATATAAAAATTTTAACCGCAAAGTGCGCAATGATTAGACTATGAACGCTAAATAAGTATTGTGATGATAAGAAATTGTAGCGTCTCTTTGCACATTCTCTGCGAACTATGCGGTTAAAATATTAATGACTATTTTTCAGTGGGATTTTCACTGCCACCTTCTTTCTTCTCCACGAATTTATTAAAAGCCTCTTCACCCTCCTCATTCCAGTATTCATCGTAGTGATGCCACTTTTTTGCCTTCTCAAAAGGTGGATTGAACTTCTTTTTGAATTTACTTTTGTAAAATTTCTCATGGTGATTTTCACATGTGTGATCTTTGTGGTTACAGTGTCCTCCACCGAATCCACCAAAGATCAAACGACCCAGTATGATAATCCCGAAAGCCAGCCAGTAATCTATTTCAGGTAGTCCGAATAGAAGTGGCATGATCCAGTTCCACAAAAGCATTACAAAATACCCGAAGATAAAAGCCAGGAATACGGCCAGGAATACTCCACCAATAATCCATCCTATTTTTTTAAGGACCATTGGGGGCCTGTGTTTGTGATCTTTTGAATACATCATAATAATGTCCTCCTTTATTTATTTGTTGTTTTCTACTTTATTTAATTGTTTTGTTATCAGCCATCAGTTTTTGAAGTTTTGCCATGGCCCGGTGTTTTCTCGACAGGAGTGTTCCGATCGGTATTCCCCACTCCTGCGACAATTCATCAAAAGTATATCCTTCAATCTCAGTCATGATAAGGATCTCCTGCTGGTCTGGCCGAAGATCTTCAATCAAGTCAAACATTTTATCAATGTTTTCCTCTTTCTCATAGGCCTCTTCTTCGGTAACTTCTTCATTTGCCAGTGTTCTTAGCAAAAGGTTCTCACCACTTTCTTCATCATCATATGTGCTTAATACCTGGTCTTTACGTTTTCTTTGCCTGTCGATCACCCTGTTTCTTAAAGACCTGTAAGTATATGCCAGCATATTTTCAACCGGCCGGTTAAAATCAACTTTTGTATACAGACTGAGCACAACGTCCTGCACAATATCCTCTGCATCTACCTGGGCATCTCCACCCCAGTAACTTTTTACAAAGGATACCAGGTTCTGGTATTCCCGGGAAAAGAACCCTGATAACTTTTTCTGGTTGTCAGACTGATGACTCATATCTCTAAAGACGGGAAGATTTTGAATTATTGCAATTTAGGAAAAATATATTTCACGAGTTGAATCAACTAACCGGCTTAGCGGTTTCAAACCGCTTAGCCGATTAGGAATATTTCGTTGCCTGTTAAAGTTTCTTTAATTCCACTAACAGGATTTCCAACATTTCTTGAGTAAAGTCCAAATGTGTTACGAACCGAATGGTTTGAGGGCCAAACCCCACTGCTTTAATTCCTCTTTCTTCCAGTGAGGTTAAGAATTCCTTATCGTTTATATCATCTTGCAGTTCAAAAACCACAATATTGGTTTCCACTGGTAAAACTGTCTTAACAAATGAAGTTTGATTCAGAAACTCTTCAATGACCTTGGCTTTTTTATGGTCATCTTTAAGGCGGTCAATGTTGTTCTCTAGCGCAAAAATCCCGGCTGCAGCAAGATAACCAGCTTGGCGCATACCTCCACCAAATACCTTTCTTATCCTTCTTCCTTGCTTAATGAAATCCTTGTCCCCGATCAGCAGAGAACCGACTGGAGCTCCCAATCCTTTGGACAGACATATGGAAACCGAATCGAACAATTCACCTGTTTGAATTGTGGAGTCTCCGGTTTTCGTCAATGCGTTAAATAACCTGGCACCGTCAAGATGAAAACGAAGATTGTTCTTTTTACAAACTTCACTGATCTCTTGAAGATCCCTATAAGCATAGCAACTTCCTCCACCTTTGTTGGAAGTGTTTTCCGCAACAACCAGCTTGCTAACCGGGAAATGAGGATCGTCAGGATTGATATTTTTAAGTACCTGTTGAGCTGTGATTCTTCCTCTGTTGCCCTTAATGAGCCGCACTGATGAACCGGAGTTAAAACCAATACCTCCACCTTCATACCGGTACACATGTGATCCTTCATCACAAATGATCTCATCCCCTGGTTTCGTGTGTACTTTCATTGCAATTTGATTGGTCATGGTGCCTGAAGGGCAGAACAGGGCCGCTTGCTTGCCAAACATGGCAGCCGTTTTTCCTTCAATTTCGATTACTGAAGGATCATCACCAAAAACATCATCTCCTACTTTGGCATTTAATATCGCATCCATCATTGCCTTTGATGGTTTGGTTACTGTGTCGCTTCTTAGGTCTATGGATTGTTTCATGTTAGGGCGTGCTTTTACTCCCCCTATGTCCCCCCGCCGAGGGGGGATTAAGGGGGGGTGAGACGTTACTGTGTATACTGATCAATCACCCGACCAATCGCATCCTGACAAACCGGGCAGAACATTTGTTTGTTCCGTGTAAACATAATACAGTCGGGGTAAGGCCTGTAAATACCATATTGCATATATCCTCCTCCTTCAAATGCGCCAACTTTACCACTATAATCCATGTTGTAAAGAATTTCAGTGGATGTTTTCCTTTCCCTTTCAAACAATGCTTCAACCTCTGATTCAGGAACTTTTTTCGCTCTTAATGCTTTTCTTTCCTTTTGGATGTCGTAACTAAAATTATCGTATTTTTCTTTTTCCCATGGGGTTGGCAAAGGAGTGTCATCGTCCACAAGGTGTTTCCATTTCAAATTTTCCTTATCCAGGAGGGCCGTGATGTTCATCTCCCACGGTTCTACCTCTATTTCTCCCATTTCATAGGAAACTGAGGAGGTATAATATTCATCAGCAAGCGCAGCAAACGAATGACCGAATTCATGGACGAAAATGTAATCGGAAAATTTATTATCGACAGCAACTGTAGAATAAAGTCGGTAAATACCACCCCCACCATAAGTCGATTCATTGATGAGGATGAACATAAAATCGTAAGGTACAGAAGCTGCAGCATCCCTGATGGTACGGTTGTCATAGGCCAGAGCATACCTTTCGGAATCAAATGCGCTGTAACTGACACTTAGGGGTGTTCTTTTAAAGATGCCAGGATGAGGACGATTGACTCCTGAAATTTGTGATGGTGTTTCAACAGCCCTCACATTAAAATCGGTTCTTCGGGATTTAAAGGGTTCAACCTGGAATAATTCTTCTGTCAGCCTTTTTGCATCCATTCTGAATTTATCCATTTCATCTGCCGTATATCCATCTCCTAAAAGAACAATATCCACTTTGTCGTTAGGCGTTCCGTTTTCATAAAAAGGATATACCTTATATGCGGATTCAGCTATTGAAGGATTAACTGCCCGGGAAGAAGGATCAATATTCATCTCCCAAATGGCCTCAAATTCATTCTTGCTGTTCCGTTTATTCATAATAAGTTTTACTTCATTCAGCGGCCATGGGAACCTGACGGATTCATGAAAAGTTCCCCACCTCTCTTTGGCCTCTCCAATGGTTTGCCATTCTCCAAAAATGCTGGCAAATCCCCGGCTGTAAATTAACTGACCGGATTTTGCATCCTGAATTTCAAAATAATACAATCCAAGTTTTAAGTCGTCCAGAAGATGAAATTTACTTCCGCTCCAAACACCGTCATTCAATATTCTGTCAACAGCAAAATGTTCTTCATCTGCTGTTCCAGAATGGAAATAATCCACCCTCATGGTATGATCAGTAAAATACGCTTTATAATCCAGGTGTTGCACCTGTTGGCCTAACAAACCAATTGTTGTCAGTGTAAAAATGATAATTCCGATTATTGATCTCATATGAAATAATTTAAGGAAGCAAAGTTAAAAGAAAGTGATTTGAAATGTGGATATAAATTATGATTTCTATGTTAGAATCATTGTAAATCATAACAGATCATAAAAGATCAGTGTCCTATTCAATACACATTGATTATTGGGATAAATCTTAATTTTCCTCTTTATCTTTACCGAAAAAAAATGGACATTGTTACCCTCCAGAAATTCCTTAGAAATTTTGCAAAAGAGAGAAACTGGGACCAGTTTCATACACCAAAAAACCTTGTAATGGCTCTGGCAGGAGAAGCCGGGGAATTACTCGATATATTCCAATGGTTGACTCCTGAAGAATCCACTACTGAAAACCTTGGTGATAAAAATAAACAGGCTGCAAGGGAAGAAATGGCTGATGTGTTTATTTACCTCATTCGATTGGCTGATAAGCTTGACATTAACCTGGAGGAAGCATTCTGGGAAAAAATGAAAAAGAACGGAATGAAATATCCTGATCAAAACACGGATGGGTATTCAATACAATTTAATGACTAATAAACTTTTTATTTTACGGATTACCAATAGACTGTAAGGAACTACTGACAAATTCATCTAATGTAGAAATTGTTTATGCAGAAAGTCTGGTTGTTCATAGTAGCTGTTGTTGTGATTTTCACTTCATGTGATAAAGAAGCCGTAAATACTCCGGCTAACCATAATGGTGTGCAACATGGCAATTGGCTGGTACCTTTTGAAGATATCCTATACTGGGGCGATCCCCTTGATGAGATCCTTGCCATTGATGATCCGGTTTTCGAAACAGTTTCTCAATCAAACTGGAAAGCAGATGACAGAATGCTTATTCATCACCATGAAGGGATTACTCGTGTTTATCCTATTCGTATCCTGCAGGAACATGAAATTATCAATGACCGGATCAATGATCAATACCATGCCATTAGTTATTGTCCATTAACAGGAAGTGGATTATCATGGAACAGAACCCTGAATGATAATGCAACAACCTTTGGAGTTTCAGGAATGTTATTTCGTGATAACCTCATCCCTTACGACCGAAATACCGGTTCGTACTGGTCTCAAATGTTAAGTTTATGTATTCATGGTGAGTTGATCGGAACAGAACCTGAGGCCATTTTTCTTTTTGAAACAGATTTTGGATTGGTTAGCTCATTTTTCCCGGAGGCTGAGATCTTAGCAGATCCTTTTCCAGGTCCGGTTCCATCCTCAACCTCATCATATAATTTTAAAAGCATCAATGATGAAATTGAACCCGGAACTAGTAGTGATCCGGTTCTTGAACCTGGCCGGTATTATTATGGAATTCCTTATAATGACCGGGTGCTAATTTTCCCAGAGGAGTTGTTTACTGGTGGAACAAAGGCGTACGAATCAGCAGCAGGTGGGAAGAGCATTATTGTTTTGGGCAATAATGAGTTGAATTTTATCATTGCATTTTCAAGATCGGGTACATCAGGTAAAAATTTCCAGGCAATACAGAATTTGTTTCCGGTAGTAGTTAATGATCATAAAGGCAATGAGTACAATGTTTTTGGGAAAGTTGAATCTGGTCCTGACGAAGGTTTCTTTCTAGATCCGGCAGGTGGGTATAAAGCAAAAGGATTTGCCTGGGAATCTCTGTTTAGTCGTGTGGAAATTTTCTCTCCCTGAAGTTGAATCATCTGGAGAAGCTCCATTCTCCATTGCTAAATCCTAAATTTCGAATGACATGCTCCAAATTATCCTGAAAGATGTTGATGGTTCCATCAGCTTTATTTTTCAGGGAGAGTATCTCCTTCTTTTTATTTAACACCTCCGGATGATCGGCTATAAAAAATAAACCCGGGGTAATGTATTTTATTAATGCCGGTGATTCACAAATTACGGGACTTGTGGGAGGGATGTGTTTTACAAGGGCTTTGAATGCTTCCAAAAGGCCTGCGTCAAATACCTGGATGAAATAAACTTTGGTGGCTCCCGCCACTAACATGCGTGAACTGTCCTTATCCGTTTCTAAGCTTGTTTCTTCAAATACATTAAAATCCGGTGAAGATTCAACCACTTTTAGTCCTTTTGTTTGCTGGTGAAAATGAGGACTGATCTTGATTGCAATTACATCATGCTGTTTACAGAAAGCTTCTGTTATTTTACAGGCAAGCGTTGATTTACCTGAATTTCTTCCTGTTCCTCCAATGAGTAGAATATTTTTATATGTTGAATCCAAGGTTTGTCTTTTGTAGCAAATGGGAAAAAATGTAATTTCGTGCAAAAATAAACAACAAAACAATGAAGGTTAAACCAATTTTATTTCTGGCTCTTCTTTCCACTCTTCTTGCATGTAATTTGGGTCCTTCTGAAAAAAAACAAAAACTGGTGGGCGATGTATGGAAGGTAGATGATACAGGTGATAGTGTATTATACAGGTATGATGAAACCAGTAAACTTCTTTCTTTTACCGCATATAAAAATGGCAGGAAGCACGGAACTGCGAAAAAGTTTTTTGAAAGCGGAAAAGCAGAATACATCATTAACTATGAGGATGGATTTAAAAATGGTATCACCTATTGGTATTATAAAACCGGAAAATTATACCGGGAGACCAACTATAAAAATGGATTTAAACATGGGCTGCAAAAAAGGTACTACGAGGATGGAAAGATACAGGCAGAAATCCCATATGATATGGGAGAAGTACAGCCAGGAGTAAAGGAATATTTGAAAACGGGGAAAATGAAATCCAATTATCCTGAAATTGTTATCCAGCCGGTGGATAAAATCTCCACAGAAAGCAGGTATACCCTGAAGTGCTCTTTGTCGAACGGATCTAAAAAAGTAAAATTTTACAAAGTTGCCCGTACCAGTGAATCCTTTTTTAAGCAGGAATTAGAGAATGATAAAGGGATAGGTGAAATGAATTATTTCATCACTAAACGGGGATCATTAAGAGAGAAAGTGACAATCAGAGCAGAATATAAATCATCCTTGAGGATCCCGGTGGTGATAGAAAGGGATTATATAGTAACAATCGATTATTAGCAGGTTATTTATAATTGCAAGTAGACTTTGACATCTTTTAAACCTTGTTGATTTAAGAATTAAGGTTTTATCCTAACTCACAAATCCGCTGTAAACCATCCACATCAAGTATTTCGAAAGTTTTTCCCGTGATCTTTATAAAGTTTTCGTCCTGGAATTTTTTTAATATCCTGATCACACTTTCGGTAGACATTCCGGCAAGTTCTGCCAGTTCTTTTCTTGTTAACAACAGTTCGAATTTTTCATTCTTAAAGATCCTGCTGGCCAGGCAGAGGATAAGGTCAGCCAACTTTCCGTAGGATTGCCGGTGAGTCATTCCAAAAAAACGGCTGTTGATCTGGTTCGTGTTTTCTGAGAGAATGTTGATGATCTCACTGGCAAACTTTCCATTTTCAACCACAAATTGCTTGAACAGGTTGATGTCGATAAGTCGTGCAACAGAATCAACATAAGCACTTGCAGTATATTGAAATATATTGTCACTCTTTTGCAGGGAGGTAAGTCCAACCAGGTTACCGGGACTGACAATCTTAAGAATTAGAGAATCATTGCCACTTTCGTAATATACTTTAATTAATCCTTCACACAAAAATATGACATGTGATGCAAAGGCACCATGTTTTGCAATGATCTCTCCCTTTTTGTAATGAACTATCCTTTGCTTATCTTCTACAAGTTGTCTTTGTTCTGGAGTCAGGTAGTCAAAACATTCACAGTTTTCGTGAGCAACTGTACAACTGGTCCTTAAAGTCCGGTCAGCCATGAAAAAAGTATTAATAAGTATACAAATATATGAAATACCTTGGAATGGATATGACGGTTCACCTTAAAAATTATGATGCAAATCATAATTCATTAAGTCTCACATCATACCTGTTTTTTTGCCTAATACAAAGGCTGTCTGTTATTTTGTTAACAATAAAACGTAAAGCATATGGAAATAGTCAGACGATTATTAATACTGGGATTTGTGTTGGCACTGTCGGTGATCTTCTTTTCATTTGAAGAAGAAGAAATTGAAGAAGTTGAGCCGGTGGTTGTAAAAGATTTTCCCATTCAGAACTATGTAAAAAAATGTGACCAAAACATGATCCCCTCAGTCGATCATTCAAAATTTGAAGCGCTAAAAGTTCCTTTTGAAAATGCTCACCAGGTAACCAAAACCTGCCTGTCATGCCACACAGAAAGGGATAAAGAGGTAATGGCAACCTCTCACTGGAAATGGCAAAGAGAGGAAGAACTGGAAGGGAAAGGTGTGGTCGCATTGGGCAAGAAAAACATTCTTAACAATTTTTGCATTGGAGTTTCGGCCAGTGAAGGTACCTGTACCCGGTGCCATATTGGTTATGGTTGGGCAGATAAATCATTTGACTTTAATGAGCCCACCAATATTGATTGCCTGGTTTGTCATGACAACTCCGGGACTTACAAAAAAGAAAAAGGTGCAGCAGGTTACCCAAAGGAGAGTGTTGATTTGAATTATGTTGCCCAAAATGTAGGAGCTCCAACAAAAGAAAATTGTGGGATTTGTCATTTTTGGGGAGGAGGAGGAAACAATGTAAAGCACGGTGACCTTGACAAAGCAATGCTCGATTGTAAACCTGAAATAGATGTACATATGACCACAGAAGGAGAGGATATGTCTTGTGTGGACTGTCATGTTACTGAAAAACACCAGATGGCCGGCAAAGTATATGCTTTGTCTTCAGAGAATAAGGACAGGATGGAATGTGAATATTGCCATACAGACGCACCTCATAAACAAAGCATCCTGGATGAGCACAACATCAGAATTGCCTGTCAGACCTGTCATATCCCGGTTTATGCAAAAGCCAATGCGACAAAAATGATCTGGGACTGGTCAACAGCTGGTGCCCTTGATGAAGAGGGTAAAACCAAAATTGAACACGATGCGTATGGCAATCATAATTACCTGTCCATTAAAGGAAATTTTGTTTACGATGACAATGTAATTCCTGAATATTTCTGGTTTAACGGGATTGCCAATCACCAACTCATTACTGATAAAATTGATACAATACCTGTTCAAATGAATACACTGGATGGTTCTTACAGGGACAAAGGATTGATTCAAAAATCAAAGCAGCCTTCCAAGATCTGGCCTGTGAAAGTGCATCGTGGGAAACAACCCTATGATCCGGTGAACATGACAATGATCCAGCCAAAACTATGGGACAAAGAAGCCGGACAGGGTGCATACTGGGTTGATTTCGACTGGGGAGTTGCATCAGAAAAAGGCATGGCATACATTGATTTACCTTACAGTGGTGAATATGATTTTGTGGAGACTGAAATGTACTGGCCTCTCAACCACCAGGTTGCACCTGCAAATCAATCCCTAAAATGCATTGATTGCCACTCCAGGAAAGATGGCCGTCTTGCCGGCCTTACGGATTTCTATTTGCCAGGCAGGGATTATAGCGTTCCTGTGGAAGCAGCCGGGATCTTATTTGTGCTGGTATCCATTTTTGGTATTATGTTACATGCGGGATGCCGGATTCTGTATAATAAAAGTTGTTTTTTCCAAAAATTAATCGACGGAGATAAAAAATATGACGACAAAGGTTTACCTGTACAAGAGGTTTGAAAGATTCTGGCACTGGAGCCAAACTCTGCTTATATTTACATTGGTATTTACAGGCTTTGAAATTCACGGAGTTTCTAGTTTTATGGGATATGAAAATGCTGTAATCTGGCATAACAATTCGGCCTGGGCATTTATCATCCTGATCATATTTGCCATTTTTTGGCATTTGACCACGGATGAGTGGAAAAACTACATTCCAACAGCCAGGAACTTTAAAGCTCAGGTCAATTACTACCTGACCGGAATTTTCAGGCATGCCCCTCACCCGACAAGGAAACGGTCCTTAAGCAAATTAAACCCTTTACAACGGCTTGTTTATTTCTTCCTTAAAATTCTTTTGATACCACTTATGGTAGTTACCGGTTTATTGTACATGTATTTTCATTACCCGGTAAAAGGGATTGAATTGGATAGCTTAAAATACCTTGCCATTTTGCATACCCTTGGGGCATATTTTCTATTAAGTTTCATAATTATTCACTTGTATCTTATAACTACCGGGAGAACACTTACATCAAACTTAAAAGCAATGATCACAGGCTGGGAAGAAATGGATGAAGAGGAGATCAAAGAAATCGTGGTTGAGGCCGTTGACGGTGCTGGAGTTAAAATCAAACCTGTTCATGAAGATAAAAAAAGCAGGGAAGAAGTGAAAGAATTACTTGTGGATGCACTTAAGGAGAGTGAAAATAAAGTGAAGGAAGAAGAAATGGAAGGCCAGAAAAAGTTAAAACACAAAAAGAAATAAACCAATAATAGAATAACGTTAAAAATTAATAATGATGAAAAAATATTGGCTCATAAATTTAGTGGTAGTTGCTTTAGTCTGGTTGAATTACGGATGCGATAACAAAAAGGAATTCGATTCCGTTGATGAACTGGTTGCAAGGGCATCTGAGACTGTTGAACAGATCTCCCCCTCAGAACTGAATTCAAAACTTGAAGAAGGTGAAATGTTTCTAATTATTGATGTCAGGGAACATAGTGAATACATTTATGGCTACATACCTGGTGCTGTAAACATAAGCAGAGGCGTACTTGAATTTAAAATCGGGAACGAAGAGTATTGGGACAGCCAGTTTTTATACCTACCGGAGAAAACAGAAGAGATTATCATTTACTGTAAAAAAGGGAAAAGAGGGGTACTGGCAGTGAATTCTCTGAAGAGTTTAGGATTTACCAATGTAAAAAACCTTGAAGGTGGATGGAAAGCATGGGAACTTGCTTATCCATTAATATATGAAAAGAACCTTGAGGAAGCCGCACATGGGCCGGTTGAAGAGGAAGGCGGTTGTTAGAGGGGCCTGAAACAAGAGTACATTTTCAATTAAGTGATTGCCCTGCCCTGATATCGGATTGGTTATACCTTTCAGGGCAGGGTTTTTTTTAAAAAGTGGTACCTTTAATAACGGTCAGCATCTTCGAAAAAATCAATGGCCTTAAATCCAGCATAGATCTTACCTCCATGCTCTTCACCTGCCTTTATTGTGTAACTATCCCCTTTCTGATAGGTCTTTTTTGTTCCTCCAATAGTGAGATCAATTTTACCATCTACAACAATACCCCATTGAGCTCCATGAGAGTGCATCGGGATCTCTGTATCTTCTTTAAAGTCAAAAAATACCAGTTGGTTGTCTGGGCTTTGCATCAGGTATGCTTCAACTCCGTTGAGAGGAAGATCAATTTCGGGAAGGTCTTTGATGATTTTTGGATATTCCATAGTGATATATATTTAAGTACTGTAAAGGTAATAAACAGATCGAAAATATCTGTTTAGAGAAATTGATATCGATTAATTTTCTTAATAGAAAAGAGTTTTTATATACTGCCCTTTCAGGGCGGTGTTTTAGACATCATTTAATCAAAGGGCTGCGCCCTTTGTTAAAATATAACAGGCTTTCAGCCTGAAAGGCTAACATAATTTACCTCAGGGCATCGCCCTGAGTCTGCAATATGCCAAATGAAAGCGCCCTGAAAGGGCAGTATAATATTCCAAAAAAATGTAAAACAGAAAATTCAATTATAAAGAACTGCGGACTTCAATTAGTCTGATTTTACCCGCTTAAAAATATACGGACCCGTTTCAGCTCCCTATACTTGATTATCCTCAGCATCATAACCTCTGTCCCAACTTGTCAGTACATCCGGCTTGATCTCGACTTCCGAAGTTGCATAACTTGCACCTCTCAATTCACTGAAACAGTCCTTTTCATTGGTGCTTCCAGCAAAAGTTTCATTCTCATAAGAGAGGATAAGGGCACATCCGGACCTTTCTGTCAGAGAGTCGGGAGTTAGTGTGCTCAATGGACTATCCTTTTTCCAGTCACCTGCAAAACGCAATGGATTCATGAATGTAAACACCGCACTTTCAAACCGACCGTCTTCCAGTTGCTTCAATCGGTATACCCTTTGCCTGTAAGGTTTATCAAGAGCCCAGGCAGCTGCTTGTTCTACATACAACCAAACGGCGTCTTCACGATCGGTCCAGATGGGTTTCATGTTCAGGTAGATGTTGAAAAAAATGGTGTCTGCTTCTGATTGTTCCTGGCTGTTGAATGAACCGGTCATATAAGTGGTTAGTTTGGCCAATTCATTATCATTCTGCTTAGTTGATTGTTGGCACTACATGCTTAACATTACTACCATTACAAAGGCTGCAACAGGGTACATATATGTCTTCATAAAAACTATCTTATAATGATTAGTGCTGTAGATTATTACTCATATTTTGTTCAACAAAAGTATAATTCTAAACATACAAATCAAACGGGAAAAGAAATCATTTGAGTTATGTGAAATTCAGTATGCAAAATCTTTGAAAAGCGAAACATTTTAATCTTTGTCACCCTCAAAGCCTGCCTTCCAGCAGGCATGGAGTTCCCGCAAAAATGCAGGATAAACTTCTCCCCCTTGGCTGCATTAATGATTTAAAATACCCTATTGAATTAAAAAACCTCAGTCAATTTAATAACTGAGGTCAATGTTGCCCAACAAGGAGTCGAACCAAGAATCTTCCCGGTCAAACCGGAATGTGTTGCCTGTTACACCATTGGGCAATGTGAGGGCAAATGTAAATAAAATGTTTAAAATCTGAAATTATTTCTTTGTGATTTTGTTGGCGATCCATAAAAGGATAAGTGCTCCAACTACTGCTGTAATTATTCCACCGATCCAGCCCTCACCAAATAATCCTCCGAATAACCATCCACCGATAATACCACCTACAATACCGATAATGATGTTCCATACTAAACCAAATCCACCGCCTTTAAAGATCTGGCCGGCCAGCCAACCGGCAATTGCACCGATAGCTAGGAATACAAGAATAGAAACTAAATCCATAGTTGTTAAGTTTTAAATAGAGATAAATCGTTGATCCAAAGATAAAATATTCTCAGAAAAGGACCAATTAATTGTAAATCACTTTATATAACTTAAATTTATCTTGAACTCATCTTCGCCCAGGTATCCCTTAAGGTAACTGTACGGTTGAAAATAAGTTTTTCATCGGTAGAATCAGCATCCACACAAAAGTACCCAAGCCTCTGAAACTGAAACTTATCTCCGGCTTGTGCAGATTGAATCGCAGGTTCAATTTTTCCGGTAACTACATTTAACGAGTCAGGATTGATGTTGTCTTTAAAATCTTTACCTTCTTCAGCTACATCCGGAATTTCTGATTTAAATAAACGGTCATAGATCCTTACTTCCGCATCCAGACCATGATCTACCGAAACCCAGTGCAAAGTTCCTTTTACTTTGCGCTGAACTCCTGAACCGCTTTTTGTTTCCGGATCATAAGTGCAATACAATTCAACGATATTACCGTTTTCATCTTTTTTATAATCTTCACATTTAATAATATAAGCTCCTTTTAAACGGACTTCCCTTCCTGGACCAAGACGGAAGAATTTTCTGGGAGGATCTTCCATAAAGTCTGAACGTTCAATATAAACCTCTTTCGAAAAAGGAACTGTTCTTGAACCTCCTTCGGGATCTTCCGGATTATTTTCCAATTCCAGATTCTCAACCTTTCCTTCGGGGTAATTGGTGATGATTACTTTTAAGGGATCGAGAACTGCAAAAATCCTGGGAGCAATTTTATTCAAATGTTCCCTTACACTGAATTCAAGCAATCCGACATCAATTATGTTTTCACGTTTTGCAATTCCAATACGGTCGGCGAAATTCCGAATGGACTCCGGGGTATAACCTCTTCTTCTCAATCCAGAAACGGTTGGCATACGTGGATCATTCCACCCTTTCACATAATTTTCGTTGACCAACTCCAGCAGCTTACGTTTACTCATAACGGTATAACTCAGGTTAAGCCGTGCAAATTCATATTGCCTGGGACGGTATTCCGTTTCGATGAGGTTATCCAGGAACCAGTCATACAATGGACGATGGATCTCAAACTCAAGTGTACAAATGGAGTGGGTGATCCTTTCCAGGTAATCCGATTGTCCATGAGTAAAATCGTACATGGGATAGATACACCATTTGTCGCCTGTTCTGTGATGGGAGGAAAACATGATCCTGTACAAGACAGGGTCTCGCATGTGCATATTAGGTGATGCCATATCCACTTTTCCTCTAAGTACATGGGATCCTTCTTCAAATTCACCATTCTTCATTTTTGTAAAGAGGTCCAGGTTTTCTTCAACACTTCTGTTTCGGAATGGACTTTCAGTTCCAGGCCTTGTAGGCACTCCCCGTTGTTCACTAATCTGTTCCGATGTTTGGTCATCCACATATGCTTTACCGTCTTTGATCAAATTAACCGCCCATTCGAATAACTGATCGAAATAGTCCGATGCATAATACAAACGGTCCTCCCAGTCAAATCCCAGCCACCTCACATCTTCCATAATGGAATTTACATACTCTTCTTCTTCTTTTGTGGGATTGGTATCATCAAAACGGAGATTGCATTTTCCATTATATTTTTCAGCTAATCCGAAGTTCAAACAGATGGATTTTGCATGCCCAATGTGAAGGTAGCCGTTTGGCTCCGGTGGGAACCTGGTATGAACACGGCTGTCGTTCTTCCCATTCCTGATGTCTTCTTCAATGATTAATTCCAGGAAATTTTTGGATTTACTTTCTGTGGATTCTTTATTTATGTTGTTTTTGTCCATGATCAAGTGCTTAATGAGGCGCAAAATTAATAAAATGAAGCTTCAAACTAAAAAAAGAGGTTCTGACAAGAATTAACTTAACCGCAAAGATGCTATGTAAAAGCAAGGGTCGCAAAGAATGAAAAGATCAGATTTGAGCCCATTGCGTTCTTTGCGCCTTCTTTCCGTACATGGCGGTTAATGCTAAGGTATGAGCTAAGTCGACAACTTTTAATTTAAGCAATTGAAGCTTAGAATGAAAAATAGATATTCCGTGTAATTTTTAATTTATTCAAGATCCTTTCCAATGCTACAAGTGCAATAAATCCTGAAAAAATAACAATGGTAATGGAGGAGATCTCAACGGACTGAAAAATACTGCTGAAGGTTTCCTTTATCTTATTAAAAACCGGAAGAATTGATGGCTCAAGATTATCAGGGATCAGGGAAATGTTATAGTAGTAAAGAATAAAACCTCCTGTGGTCAGAATAACAGCAGTGAGTGCAATCAAGATCCATCGACTCCAGATATCTTTTTCTTCCAATATCTTTTCTTCTTGTGTCTGCAATTGCTCAATTTTTTGCAGAACATTTCCGGTAAAACCATCCGAGGGCTTTTCCAACCCTGTCCTCTGAAACAGTTCCCGGAAATTTGATTCGTAGTTATTTTGTTCCTTATTCATTGGTATAGTTCTTTAAGTTCAGTAGTTAATAGTTTTTGCAGCTCATTGTGCATCTTTTGCCTGATCCTGTGCAGTTTTACTTTCACATTTGATTGCGAAAGATTTGTGATTTCGGCAATTTCTTCAGTTTTTACGTTTTTATAGTAGTACAATGTAATTAGTGTACTTTCTTCAGCATTCAGGGATTCGAAAAGTTTGGCTATTATCTGTTTTTGTTCTTTTTTGTTCCAATCCGTTCAGGTTTTCAAAAACTTCATCCAAAGTATAGTTTTCAATAATTCGGACATCAAGGTCGGATGTTTCCATCTTTTTTTTCCTCACTTTCGAAATCGATGTGTTGTATGCGATCCGGTACAACCAGGTAGAAAATTTGGATTCCTTTTTAAACTTGTCAATGGACTGAAATGCTTTTACAAAAACATCCTGGGCAAGCTCTTCAGCATCTTCCCTGTTTCTTATAATTCTTAAAGCGACGGTATATACCATATCCTTGTGCTTATCAATTAGGTAAGCAAACGATTTTGTGTCACCTTTCAACACCTGGTCAATGTAAAAACTGTCGCTTTTAAATTTCATTCACTAATAAGACGACCCATGTGCAGGTCGGTTACATTAATTAATAATTGAATAAAATTAGTGATTTTATATTTGTTGTAACCAAGGTTAAAACCCTGCGTCATAATGTGTGAAATGAAAATCTATTAACGAATTAAAATTTAGAAATCATGTTAGAATTAACACCAGTATTAGTCCTTACAATTATTTTCGGATCCATAATAGCGATTGTATATTTGGGCATTCGCAGGAAAGAAAGAATGGCCATGATGGAAAAAGGGATTGATCCTTCCACGTTTATTCCACCTAAAAGGACCAGTTCTGCTTCACTCAGGTATGGCATATTGCTCATCAGTGTTGCACTTGGTATTTTTATGGGAAAATTCCTTTCACAAACAGAGATGTTCCTTTATGAAGAAGAGGCGGCCTATTTTTCAATGATCTTCCTTTTTGGTGGCCTTGGATTGGTGATCTATCATTTTATGGCCAAAAGGATGGATGACGAAAACGATAAGTTGCAGAAATAGCACTGAAAAATTTCTTCGGGCAAAGAATCAAAAACCACAAAAAATGGGTTATCAGCTATTTGGCTGATAACCCATTTTTATTTTAGCTTAAATGTTTCAATAATGCTGTATCGCGGCCCAGTTCTGAATAATTTACTTTCGAAAAGATAAAACCTGTTGATGGCCTCTTTCTGAATATCAACGGATTGGAGCTTTTTCAGGGTACTGTTGAACCGCTCTTTGTTATCGATATGTTTGATCCGACCAATTGTCAGGTGGGGAACAAAGTTTTGCCTGTCCTTTTTAAATCCGATTTTTTCCAACCCATCAAGGATTTCCTGGCCAAGATCCAGCAGTTTTTCATTTTGTTCAATACCAATCCAAATCACCCTTGGATTATATTTGCTTCCGAAAATTCCTGTGTTTGACAGTACAAGGTCAAATGCAGTCATACCTGCAGTTATTTCAGTCAATGCCGCACAGATATCAGGTATTTGTTCTTCAAGTGTTTCACCAAAAAATTTCAAGGTGATATGAATGTTATTCAGGTCAACCCATTTGATCCTGTCGTATTTACAAGCACTCTGAAAGTCGTAAACCAATTGTGTTAAGGCTTCACCCGGATGGACTTTAATGGCAGCAAACAGTCGCTTCATAAAATTTGTTGATTTTATTCCCTTGTAAAATTATTTTAATTTTTAACTTTGCCGGACGAAATTCGTAAATCGTAAATCAAAAATCGTCTTTCGTAAATCAAAGAGGGGCATTAGCTCAGTTGGCTAGAGCGTTTGACTGGCAGTCAAGAGGTCATCGGTTCGACTCCGATATGCTCCAC
>CAYQWA010000037.1:0-56391 GCA_964421215.1 uncultured Bacteroidales bacterium
TAGAGCGTTTGACTGGCAGTCAAGAGGTCATCGGTTCGACTCCGATATGCTCCACCTTCGCCCTCCGAAGCTTTAGCGCAGGAGGGCTTTTTTTAATCCAGGAATGAGGTTTCTTCATTAAGCAATTACAGCCCCAGTCGGGCTTCAGTGGATGCAATCCACCCATGTCATTTCATGAATTGTTGGGTTTGGTGTTTTTTAGCTGCAGATAATTAATCAAACAATTATTCTGGAAAAGAAACAGACAAAGCTTTCAATTCCTTAATTTTGATGCCGGTTTGATATTTATGAACCGAATCAAAAACATTTTCAAACAAAAAATGTTTGATCTATTTAATTCACTTAATCCGTACATTTATGTATAAGTATAGTCCTGTTGATTATTTTGGAATAGACGAATTATTAAATGATGAACACAAAATTGTTAGATCTGCTACACGCGATTGGGTAAACAGGTCTGTACTCCCGGTTATTGAAGATGCAGCTGATAAGCATGAGTTTCCCATGTATTTGTTTAAAGAACTCGGTGAGTTGGGAGCTTTCGGCCCGTTTATACCCGAAGAATATGGTGGTGCAGGAATGGATCACATCGCTTATGGTGTTATCATGACGGAGTTGGAAAGAGGTGATTCTGGTGTACGGTCTGCGGCTTCGGTACAAACATCCCTGGTGATGTACCCCATTTATGAGTTTGGTTCAAAGGAGCAACGTAAGAAATACCTGCCTAAACTGGCCACAGGTGAAATGATAGGATGTTTTGGACTTACAGAACCGAACCATGGTTCTGATCCGGGAAGTATGGAGTCAAAATTTACCGATGAGGGCGATCATTACCTCTTAAACGGTTCCAAGATGTGGATCACTAATTCAACCATTGCCGACATTGCTGTCGTCTGGGCAAAGGATGAAGAAGGCAAGGTCAGAGGATTGATCGTTGAAAAAGGGATGGAAGGATTTTCTGCTCCCGAAACTACTGGCAAATGGTCGCTAAGAGCATCAGTGACCGGAGAACTGGTTTTTGATAATGTGAAGGTTCCGAAGGAAAACCTGTTACCTAATGTAAAAGGATTAAAAGGACCTTTGAGTTGTTTGAATTCTGCTCGTTATGGTATCGCCTGGGGAGCTATTGGTGCAGCAATGGATTGTTACAATACAGCCCTGCAGTATTCTTTGGAGCGGAAACAGTTTAATAAACCAATAGCATCTTTTCAGTTGCAGCAAAAAAAACTGGCTGAGTTTCTGACTGAGATTACTAAAGCACAATTACTGGCATGGAAACTGGGTGCTTTAAAGAATGAAGGAAAAGTAACACCGGCACAAATTTCTATGGCCAAGCGAAACAATGTGAAAATGGCTATTGACATCGCTCGTGAATCAAGACAGATTTTGGGTGCAATGGGGATTACCAACGACTTCCCTATGATGCGTCATGCCATGAACCTTGAATCCGTTATTACTTATGAAGGAACGCATGATGTTCACCTTTTAATCACCGGGCATGATATTACCGGTATCAGCGCGTTTGATTGATTTTTTATTGATTGATTTTTAAAACCTTCATAAATCAGTTTAACCAAACGGTGGTGTGATTTAGTTTCTATCAACAGATTGCGATTCAATTCCCACAAAATGGGATCTCGCTACGTTCAACATTCTACCATTAACTATCTTTGCAATTAAATGTGGGTTAAATGAAAGAAGTCCTCTTTGGAAAAACACTGGATCAGCTAAAGGTAGTTTGCAATGATCTGGGATTACCTGGATTTACAGCAAAACAGATGGCTGACTGGATGTACAAAAAAGACATCACCTCAATTGATGAGATGTCAAATCTTTCCAAAAAGGCGAGGGAATTTCTTAACGAAAAATTTGACCTGGGACTAACACCTCACAGCACTGTAAGTAAATCAAATGATGAAACTAAAAAATACCTGTTCCCTGTTCAAAACAAACGATTTATTGAAGCTGCCTATATCCCTGACAAAGACAGGGCTACTCTTTGTGTTTCCTCACAGGTAGGATGCCGAATGGGTTGCCGGTTTTGTATGACCGCCCAACAGGGCTTCCAGGCCAATCTCACTGCCGGGGAAATAGTAAATCAGATCCGTAGTTTGCCGGAAAGAGAAAACCTTACCAACATTGTCTACATGGGAATGGGAGAGCCGTTGGATAATTACACAAATGTTATTCAAAGTCTTGAGATCCTGACTTCGGAATGGGGATTTGCAATGAGCCCCAGACGAATAACGATATCAACCATCGGTATTATAGGAACAATGACAAAATTTCTTGAGCAAAGCGAATGTCATCTTGCCGTTAGCCTGCATACCCCTTTTGATGATGAACGGCGAAGCTTAATGCCGGTTCAGAACAACCATCCCATTGAAGAGGTGTTAAAGGTGATCAGAAGTTATGACCTTGGCAGACAAAGACGGGTATCCTTTGAATACATCTTATTTAAGGGATTGAACGATACCACCAGGCATGTGAACCAGCTAGCACGTTTATTGAACGGTATACGGTGCAGGATTAACCTTATCCGCTTTCATCCAATCCCCGACTCACCCTATAATTCCCCGGATGATGCCACCATTGAACAATTTAAAGAGGCATTGAATAAAAAAGGAATCGTTACAACACTGAGAGCATCACGCGGACAGGACATTGAAGCAGCTTGCGGGTTGTTATCTACAAAAGAATTGATGAACCGGGAATAGGTGAGAAACCAAAATATTGAGCTGGAATTTTTATTTAACAATATTTGAAATATGTCGTCCCTCTGGGACTAGATCTGTTTCCAATTATAATAACCCATGACGTCAGTCATGGGCTGTAAAATAACGTCCCTTCGGTACTTGTCGGAATATGTTGTAGAGTCCTGGAAAAAATTCTGTAAATAGTAAAATCTAAAGTCGCAGAGCGACAATATGTTACAGCCCCCAATGTCAATTGGGGGGATAGAATAAATGTAATCAATTTGAGTCCCGGAGGGACGATACATTAAATTGTTATCAACGGATTTCAAATTTAACAGGCAGGTTAAACAGGACCTTGACCGGCTGACCATTTTGAATCGCAGGATCCCAGGCAGGCATGGACAGGATCACCCGCATAGCTTCTTCATCACAACCTCCGCCAATTCCATTTATAATCCTGACATTGGATACCCTGCCGTCTTCTTCAATAATAAAGGAAACATTAACTCTTCCCTGAATATTTGCTTTCTTAGCTGCTTTTGGAAATTTTAAATTTTTCGACAAGTATTTCGTCATTGCCGGAAAGCCTCCCGGAAATTCAGGCATTAATTCTACAACTGTGAAAAAATGCATCTGCTCTTGTAGAACATTGTCTCCTCTGTGGATTGATCCGGATTGTTCTTCCTCTGTAAGGGCCTCTATTAATTGAATGTCCGGAACAATAATTTCTGCCAGGTAATACTCAATGGGCTGGTTGCTTGCAATATCTATATATATTCTTTCTCGCTCCGAAGTTTTAATTTCAATCTGATCTCTGATTGCTATCTCAAACTGGTCAATGCTACTGTCAACAGATCTCATTTTATCCAGCGGAACCTTATAAGGTTCATTTTTTGAATTGGTATTATTGACCTCTTTAATTTTTTCATTTACAGTAATTTTTACATTCTCTTGCTTGTTTTGCTCTTGCTGAATATTTTGGTGGTCTTCAATTAATTGAATTGTATCGTTGATTCTTTCGGATGTGATTGGTTTGGGTGGAATTTGTCTTTTTTCAACTTTTAATTCCTGTGCCGTACTCATGTCTAACATTTCAGAACCAAATGGTTTATTGAAGTAAAACAACAAACCTATCAAAATCACAATTGAAGCAGCTGCACCCGAATAATATACTTTCGTAGACAGGCTAATTGTTTTTCCGGGAGGCTTTTCCTTAAGACTCTCCCGCAGGTTTTGATTGATCTCTGCCACCATGTCCTCAAGTTTTGTTTTGTCAGACATCAACTCCAAACCTTCCAGTGCATCCTTGCACAATTCACAATCCGCCAGGTGCTTTATTACTTTCTGTTCCTCTATATCAGAAAGTCCAGATTCAAGATACCCCTTCATAGCGTTTATGCTAAGGCATCCCGACGGAGAAAATAGATCATATGTAGACTTGTTTTCTGTCATTTCTTTTCAAGGTAAATCCTAAGGTTCCTTTTTCCGTTTTGAATGTAACTTTTTACTTTTTTCATGTCGTAGCCCGTTATTTCAGCTACTTCTTTGTAGGATTTATTTTGTAAATATAATAAATCTATGCACCTTCGTTGTTTATCCTTTAATTGTGCAATTCCCTTTTGCATCCTGTCAATCATCGTCTCGGTGTTATCACTGTTAACCTGATGAAAAACAGGATCGAATTCCACATTATCTTTTGTTAAATTTTCTAAATGATAGTCAGAAACCTTGACTTCATTCCTGGTTTTCCTGAGGATCATCAGGCAATGGTTCTTTGCAACCATGTAAATCCA
This sequence comes from uncultured Bacteroidales bacterium, assembly GCA_964421215.1. Classification (GTDB taxonomy): domain Bacteria; phylum Bacteroidota; class Bacteroidia; order Bacteroidales; family JAADJA01; genus JAADJA01. Next base: position 4,490 of record CAYQWA010000037.1, read on the forward strand.
TTTCCTGAAATTACCCACCTCATGTTTGACCAGTTTGCTATCAAGGGATTCGAAGATTTCCATCACAGCATCCTTACTATCATCCTCGTTTTTGAGGTATTTCAAGCAAACACCAAAAACCAAATGCGTATATCTCTCAAAGAGTTCACCAATGTATTTGTTGTCCTTGGATTTTTTGTACAATCGAATAAGTTCCTCATCAGACATAGATTGTATGCCATTTTTTTTATCCGGCCGTATTTTGATTTTGAGGAACATAAGGGATGATCTGTTATTCTGTTAGTTGCAAACTTTATACCAAGGTGGAATAATTTCTAAGTGCTAATTACTAATTTCTAAAAAGTTAAAATCAATTAACCAATGCTCAATTCAACAATTCTCGATCCTGGGTAGTTTAGGATTTGTACCATTGGGATTTTTTTTAGGAATCAGAAATTAGAAATTCGGATTAACAATTTATGGATTTTCCAACCAAACTGCATCTTTATCCAAAAGATCTAAAAATCCATAAAATGTAATTCTATGAAAATTAAAAAATCAAAAAAAGCCAACCTTGAGAACAAAAGAGGCTTGTTTTTCCAGATTGGCCTTATCTTAGTCCTTTCCATTGTATTGTATGCATTTGAATGGGGGACGCCATTGGAAAGAAATTATGAGATAGGTTCTTCTCAAGGTGGTGAGATAACAATTTTGCCACCCGTATCGATACAAAATCAAGAAAAACCGAAAGTTCAAAAGCCCAGGATAATTCCGTTGATTAAAGTAATTCCATTCGATACACCTAGTGGTGATGATATTCCATTTTTTGACGCCGAAGATCCTGACCTCCTAAATGATCCGGACTTTATATGGGAAGAAGAGGAAGAGGAAGCTGAGGGTGATATTGTATTTAAAGTGGTTGAAGAAATGCCTTCTTTCCCAGGTGGTGATGAAGCTTTCTTCAGATTTTTAAGGGAAAATATTAAATATCCTAAATTGGCCAGGGAGGCTGGAATTCAGGGAGTGGTGCTAATTAATTTTATTGTTACCAAAACTGGGTCAGTTGAATCTGTTCATGTTGAACGAGGTATCGGTGGGGGATGCGATGAAGAGGCTATGCGCGTGTTCAAAATAATGCCAGATTGGAACCCGGGAAAGCAAAGAACCATTGCGGTTAATGTGCAGCAGGTCTTACCAGTCCATTTTAAGTTGATTAATTAATTTTTATGGAATTTTTAGCTCTGGAACATCTTAATTAAAACGAACAACATTAATTTAAAATATAACCTTATGAAAGTCAAAAAATCAAAAAAAGCAAACCTGGAAAACAAACGTTTCATATTCTTCCAGATGGGTTTGATTATAGTTTTATCAGCTACTCTTTATGCGTTTGAATGGAATAAACCCATGGATAAGAATGTGGATCTGTTGGCCGATAACCGAATGGTTGAAATGGAAGAAATGATCGACATAACCGTTCAAAAACAAAAGAAACCGGAGCTGCCCAAACCCGATGTGATCAAACCCATTGAAATAGTAGATGACGATACCGAAATAGAAGACGATATCGAGATTTCAAGTGAAGTTACGGACGAAACTGAAAATGATCCCAATACTTTTGTACCTGATGAACCTGATGATGATCCAGATGAAGATCCTATTGTAACAATAGTAGAGCACATGCCGGAGTTTCCTGGTGGATATACAGAAATGTATAAATTTCTTGGTGCCAATATGAAATATCCTACCAGGGCAAGAGAAGCTGGGATTGAAGGTACAGTGCATGTTTCATTCGTAGTCTGGAATGATGGAAGCATAAGAAATACAAGCATATTAAGAGGAATAGGAGGAGGTTGTGATGAAGAAGCAATTCGAGTAGTTAATTTAATGCCCAAGTGGAAGCCGGGAATACAGTTGACCAAAAAAGTAAATGTTCAAATGTCCCTGCCGGTAAAGTTTGTTTTAAATAAATAGTGATTAATTCTGAAAATGTGAAAAGGAGCAAATCTTTAGATATGCTCCTTTTGTGTTTATATACAACAGAAAACCAGTAATTTATAATATATAAATGGAATAAATATAAACTAAAAAAAAATTTCAGGTTTCCCTTGTTTATCAAAAAAATGCCTCTACTTTTGTGAATTAATTAACAATAAAAAATATTACATGAAACCTACTCATATAGAGCACATTGGCATAGCGGTTAAGAGCCTGGATGAGGCCATTCCATTCTATGAAAAAGTTCTTGGCCTGGAATGTTATGCAATCGAAGAGGTAAAAGACCAGAAAGTAAAGACGGCTTTCTTTATGGTTGGGCAAACAAAAATTGAACTTCTGGAGTCAACAGATCCTGAAGGACCCATTGGAAAATTCGTTGAAAAACGAGGCCAAGGTATTCATCACCTGGCATTTGCACAGGAAGAAGTTGGTGAAGCATTACAGGACGCAGAAGCAAAAGGGGTAAGATTAATCGATAAAGAACCCCGAAAAGGTGCTGAAGGACTGGACATCGGTTTTCTACATCCTAAATCGACTTTTGGTGTATTAATGGAATTTTGCGGAAAGGAAAAGTAAGTTATAAGTTATGTGTTAAAAGTTAAAGTTTATTCTGCTTGCAGAAAACCAACAATTAACCAATAACACATAACTCCCGATAGCTATCGGGATAACATTGATACAGGAATGAGCAATCAGGATAGAGTACGGCAGCTGGTCGAGCTTAGGGAAAAAGCCAGGCTCGGAGGTGGTGAAAAGAGGATAGAGACACAACACCAGAAAGGAAAATACACAGCCCGCGAAAGAATCGAAATGATTCTCGATGAAGGAAGCTTTGAAGAATTTGACATGTTTGTTACCCATCGCAGTCATGACTTCGGGCTTGAAAACGAACAATACTTATCGGACGGAGTGATCACCGGTCATGGTACCATCGACGGCCGGGTGGTTTATATTTTCTCCCAGGACTTTACGGTTTTTGGAGGATCACTGTCTGAAACCTTTGCACTAAAGGTTTGCAAGGTAATGGATCAGGCCATGAAAGTTGGCGCTCCGTTAATTGGAATTAATGATAGTGGTGGAGCCCGGATTCAGGAAGGAGTGAAAAGTCTGGCCGGCTATGCTGAGATCTTTCAGCGAAACATCATGGCATCCGGAGTTATTCCACAGATCTCGGCCATCTTCGGACCATGTGCCGGTGGTGCAGTTTATTCTCCGGCCCTTACAGATGTGATCATCATGAGCGACAAAACCAGTTACATGTTCGTTACCGGCCCAAGGGTTACGAAAACAGTAACAGGTGAAGAAATTTCAACAGAAGACCTGGGCGGAGCGGATGTCCATGCCACAAAATCAGGTGTGGCACATTTCAGGGCAGATGATGAAGAAGAGGGATTTATGCTCATCAGAAAGACGCTGCAGTATTTGCCCCAGAACAACCTGGAAGATCCTCCGGTGATCCAGTGCTCTGATCCCATTGAAAGGTTAGAAGACGGATTAAACGAAATCATTCCGGAAGATCCGCATCAACCCTATGATGTGAAAGACATCATTTATTCCATTGTCGACTGTGGAGAATTCCTTGAGTTTCACAGGCATTTTGCGAAAAACATTGTTGTGGGTTTTGCCCGGTTTAACGGAATACCTGTTGGAATAGTGGCTAATCAACCCAACTTCCTGGCAGGAGTTCTTGACATAAATTCATCACGAAAAGCAGGTCGGTTTGTACGCTTTTGTGACTCCTTTAACCTTCCGATCGTAACACTTGTGGATGTCCCTGGATTTCTTCCTGGTAGTGCGCAGGAGTATGGCGGCATTATCACACATGGTGCCAAGTTGATGTTTGCTTATGGTGAAGCCACTGTTCCAAAAATCACTATCACGCTCCGGAAATCATACGGCGGAGCACATGATGTAATGGGGTCCAAACAGCTGAGAGGAGATATCAATTATGCATGGCCAACTGCGGAAATTGCCGTAATGGGACCCAAAGGTGCCATTGAGGTGCTTGAAGGAAAGAAGATCAGGAAGATCGAAGATCCCAAAGAACGTGCAGCATTTATTGCAGAGAAAGAACAAGAGTACCGTGATAAATTTGCGAACCCATACGAGGCAGCACGATACGGTTATATCGATGATGTGATTGAGCCAAGAAATACACGTTTCAGAATAATAAGGGCCTTAAGTACATTATCTACCAAAAAGGATAAAAATCCGCCAAAAAAACACAGCAACATCCCTTTATAAAATCCGTCAACATGTATTTAGCAGAAATTACTTTTGACCCGTCGGCCGTATCCGAATTCGGCATTACTGTTGCCATTGTTGGCTACATCACTGTGTTTCTTGCCCTGGTCATAATGTATTATGTTTACAACAACATTCCTAAACTGATACAATTTAAGATCAGACAAAAATTAAGAAAAGAAGGGAAAGTCAAGGAAGCCGAAAAAGAAACTCATGTTGTGGGTGAGGTCAATGCAGCAATAAGCACTGCCCTTTATCTCTACCTGAATGAACATGATGAAGAAAGCCACAAGCTTACCATTAAAAAGGTACAAAGGTCATATACTCCCTGGAGTTCGAAAATATACAATGTGAACGACTATTATAAAATGCAGTAGATCGAGATGAAGAAGTTTAAATTCACCATCAGTGGAAATAATTACGATGTTGAAATCCATAATTTTGAGGATAGCATCGCAAAAGTTGAAGTGAACGGGACCAAATATTCTGTTGAAGTTCACAAAGAATTAAAGCATACAAAAACGCCAGTGCTCGTCCGGCAGGAAGTTCCAACTCCAAAAAGGAGTGAAACAAAGATCAGGAAGAACCTGGGATCATCCGTGATAAAAGCACCATTACCAGGTAATATTTTACAGGTTTTTGTGAAGAACGGAGATGAAGTAAAACGGGGCGACAAACTGCTTATCTATGAAGCCATGAAAATGGAAAACAGTGTTCTGGCAGAAAAGGATGGAACGATTTCAGCCCTTAAGGTCCAGTCCGGAGATAGTGTTTTGGAAGGGGATGTTTTAATTGAGATGTCATGAATGGAGCAATCAGAAAGGCCTTAACAGTGGTGGCTGTTATTGCCATCTTAGCTACACTTTCTTCATTTATTCGTAGTGAAGAAAAGCAGGAGGAAATTACACAAACAGAAGTATCTGTTCAAATAGAAGATGAGACAACGGATTCTTCTGATGCAAGGGACGGCATTAACCGGTTTTTCAACTATACAGGATTTGCCAATGCCACCTGGGGTCATATAATTATGCTAGTGGTAGGCTTGTTTTTTATTTTCCTGGCCATACGTTTTGATTATGAACCTTTATTGCTGATTCCGATAGGTGTGGGTGTTCTTATCGGGAACGTTCCTTTTATGCTGGATGCAGGGCTGAAGATCGGTGTTTATGAAGAAGGAAGTGTTTTGAACTATTTGTATTATGGAGTGAAAACAGGTATCTATCCTCCCTTGATCTTTCTTGGCATAGGAGCCATGACCGACTTTTCTTCCTTGATTTCAAATCCCCGCTTAATGTTACTGGGAGCGGCAGCACAGGTGGGTATATTTATTACTTTCCTGGGTGCACTGACGTTAGGATTTCACCCTGCTGAGGCTGGAGCTATCGGAATAATTGGTGGAGCCGATGGTCCAACAGCCATCTTCCTGTCATCAAAACTGGCCAATGGGCTGAACATCATTGGTGAAACAGCGGCAGGTGATCCCGTTTATGTTAAAAACCTCATAGGCCCTATTGCAATAGCAGCCTATTCGTACATGGCTTTGGTTCCTGTTATTCAGCCACCCATCATGAAATTACTTACCAATAAAAAGGAAAGAGTGATCAGGATGAAGCCGTCAAGATCGGTTACAAAGCTTGAGAAGATACTATTTCCTTTGATCGGGTTGTTACTTACTGCTTTTATCTCACCAAGTTCTTTACCGCTCCTGGGGATGCTGTTTTTTGGAAATATCCTTAAAGAAAGTGGTGTGACACGCCGATTGGCAGAAACATCACGCAATGCTTTAATCGATATTGTGACCATATTGCTGGGATTAACTGTTGGGGCTTCTACTCAGGCAGATGTGTTTTTAACAGATGAGTCCATTTTGATATTTGTGTTGGGGGCATTGTCTTTTATGGTTGCTACATCCGGTGGGATCATCTTTGCCAAAGTAATGAACCTGTTCTTATCAAAAGAAAATAAGATTAATCCTTTGGTTGGGGCAGCAGGTGTTTCTGCGGTTCCCGATAGTGCTCGAGTGGTACAAGCAGAAGGCCTGAAGGCTGATCCTTCGAACCATTTGTTGATGCATGCTATGGCGCCTAATGTGTCAGGTGTGATCGGATCCGCAGTTGCTGCGGGTATTTTATTGAGCTTTTTACTGTAAGCGTGAGTAAATCATCCGATGACTCGCAGTCATCGGATGAATACATAAAATAAAATCCTATTTTTGTCTGATCATTAAAATACCAAATCCATGAGTGATCAATTCAACCGCCGTAAATTCCTTAAAAAAACAACGCAGGCCGGTCTGGGTATAGCCCTTGGTGGTGCTGCATTTACATCCTATTCAAAAAGTCCGTTGCCTTCGCTTGAGACCTATCCATTCATTCCTGAGAAACTTGAAACTGTAAGGATGGGAATTATTGGTGTCGGTGGCATGGGAACTTCACATTTCAGAAATTTTCTGAAAATAAAAGGATGTGAAATTGTAGCTGTATGCGACATTGTTGAAAGCCGTGTGGAACGTGCTCAAAATATGGCTGTTGAAGCAGGCTTTAAAAAACCTGAAGGCTATTCAAAAGGGGAACATGATTATAAAAGATTATGTGAAAGGAATGACATTGACCTTGTCTTTATAGCCACACCCTGGAAATGGCATGTGCCCATGTGTGTTAAAGCCATGACCACCGGCAAACATGCAGCAACGGAGGTGCCTGCTGCTTTAACTATTGCTGAATGTTGGGAGCTGATCGAGGTTTCAGAAAGAACAGGTAAACATTGTATCATGATGGAAAACTGCAACTATGACCGGGATGAGATGATGATCCTGAACATGGTGAAGAAAGGATTGCTGGGTGAGCCTTTGCATGCAAGATGCGGCTACCTGCATGACCTTCGAGCTGTAAAACATGATATGAACGGAGAAGGAGTTTGGCGCCGCGACTGGTCCATGAATCGAAATGGAGACCTTTACCCCACCCATGGACTTGGCCCTGTGGCTCAATGCCTGGACATTAACCGGGGAAATTATTTTGATTACCTGGTTTCTTTTAGTACCAAGGCAAGAGGCTTGAACTTATATGCCGTCGAACAGTTTGGTCATGAAAGTCCGCAGGCAAATGAAAAATTTGAACTGGGCGATGTGGTAAGTACAATGATCAAAACAAAAAGAGGCGAAACCATACTCGTTACACATGATACCAGTAGCCCGCGCCCGTATAGCAGGGATATCCTGGTTCAGGGAACTGATGGAATTGCAAGAAAATATCCTGTTCCAAGGATTCATGTTGAAGGAAGGAGTCCGGGCCACCGATGGGAAGATTTCTCGGTGTACAAGGATGAATTTTATCATCCCCTATGGACTCAAATGGAAGAAGAAGCTCAGGGTGCTGGTCATGGTGGAATGGATTACCTGGAAGATTACCGTCTGATCCATGCTTTAAAAAATGGCCTTGAACCCGATATGGATGTTTATGATGCAGTTGTGTTAAGTGCAGTAACTGAATTAAGCGAAAAGTCGATCTCCAGTGGAAGCTGGCCGGTTCAATTTCCGGATTTCACCAGGGGTATGTGGAAGACACCCAGGGAGTTGCCGGTTATGAACGTTTGATGAAGTAAAGCAAAGTTTCATAATTTTAATTAATTTAGTTCCCGCATATGCGGGATTTCTTCGCCAACTGGCAGATCAACAATTTAATTATTTTAGTCATTTTAATTATTCGAGTCATTTATTCATGCTAATCATAGGTTTATCAGGAGGTTCCGGTTCAGGGAAGACCACAGTAATCAAAAAGATCATTGGTAGTTTGCCGGAGGGTTCGGTTAGTGTTATCGAGCAGGATGCCTACTACAGGGATAATGGTCATTTGTCGCAGGAAGAAAAAAGAAAAATAAATTTTGACCATCCCTCTTCCATAGAATTTAAATTATTAATTGAGCACATTGATAAGCTGAAAAGTGGCGAGTCGATCGGGATGCCCATATACTCTTATGTTACATGTGCTCGTGCTGAGGAAACCATCCCCATTCATCCTACCAAAGTTATCATCGTAGATGGCATCCTTATCCTGACCAATCCAAGACTGCGTAAAAAGCTTGACATTAAAATTTTTGTAGATGCTGATGCAGACGATCGATTGATGAGAATCATCTGGAGGGACATTGAAGAACGTGGCCGGAATTTTAAACAGGTACTTGATCATTATTCAACTTTTGTGAAACCCATGCACCTGCTGTTCATCGAACCCAATAAAAGATACGCCGATATCATTATTCCGCAGGGGGGCAAAAATCAAATAGCCATTGATATCTTAAAATCCAGGATCAAGGAGAAGTTGATGGAGAAAGAATAAAAAAGTTCAAAATTCGAAGTTCGGAGTTCGAAGTTTGTCCTTGCCTGAAGTGGATGTAACTCATGTTTAATAATATAAAAAAGCAGCCATAACTTCTATGACTGCTTTTTTTTGCCTATTGCTTACTGCCAACTTTTACTTATCGTCCTTCACTTCTTCAAAGTCAACATCAGTAACTTCATCATCTTTTGAGGAGGCCTGGCCTGGGTCACCACCTGGTTGTCCTTCTGCTCCAGGCTGTCCCTGTGCTCCTGCCTGTTGCGAAGCAGCATACATTTCCTGGCTGGCTGCCTGCCATGCAGTGTTCAATTCGTTCATGGAGGTTTCGATTCCCGCAAGGTCCTTGTTCTTATGTGCTTCTTTTAGTTTACCTAAAGCAGCTTCGATGGGTCCTTTTTTCTCATCTGGGATCTTATCTCCGTATTCTTTCAGTTGTTTTTCAGTCTGGAAGATCAGTGCATCTGCATTGTTCATTTTGTCGATCTCTTCTTTTGCTTTTTGATCGGCATCAGCATTTGCAGCAGCTTCGTCTTTCATTTTTTGAATTTCATCATCTGAAAGTCCTGAAGAGGCTTCAATACGGATGTTCTGTGATTTTCCTGTAGCTTTATCTTTTGCAGTTACATGCATGATACCGTTGGCATCGATGTCGAAAGTAACTTCAATCTGAGGTACTCCTCTGGGTGACGGTGGAATTCCGTCCAGATGGAAACGTCCAAGGCTTTTGTTCTGGTTGGCCATGGGGCGTTCTCCCTGTAGAATGTGAATTTCAACGGAAGTCTGGTTATCAGCTGCGGTTGAAAAGGTTTCAGATTTTTTCGTTGGAATAGTAGTGTTCGACTCAATCAATCGAGTCATTACACTCCCCATTGTTTCAATACCCATCGACAGTGGAGTTACATCCAAAAGAAGTACATCTTTTACTTCTCCTGTTAGAACACCACCCTGGATGGCTGCACCTACAGCAACAACTTCATCCGCATTAACACCTTTAGATGGAGCTTTACCAAAAAAGTCCTGAACCATTTTTTGAATGGAAGGCATCCTGATGGATCCACCAACAAGTATAACCTCGTCAATCTCAGAAGCCTGAATGCCTGCATCTTTAAGAGCTAATTTGCATGGCTCAATGGTTGCTTTTACCAGGTCATCTGTTAACTGGTCAAATTTCGATCTTGATAATTTTCTTACAAGGTGTTTGGGAATACCGTTTACAGGCATGATGTAAGGAAGATTGATTTCCGTTTCTGAGGAGCTTGACAATTCGATCTTCGCTTTTTCTGCAGCTTCTTTTAAACGTTGAAGGGCCATTGGATCCTGCTTAAGGTCAACACCTTCGTCGGTTTTAAATTCATCAGCCAGCCAGTCGATGATCTTCTGGTCAAAGTCATCACCACCAAGGTGAGTGTTACCGTTTGTCGACTTTACTTCAAAAACGCCATCACCCAATTCCAGGATAGATATGTCAAATGTTCCTCCACCAAGATCAAATACGGCTACCTTAATGTCTTTGTTCTTTTTGTCAAGTCCGTATGCAAGTGATGCTGCTGTTGGCTCATTGATGATCCTTTTCACAATAAGCCCTGCAATTTCTCCTGCTTCTTTTGTTGCCTGTCTTTGTGAATCACTGAAATAAGCAGGAACTGTAATAACAGCTTCTGTCACTTCCTGTCCCAGGTAATCCTCAGCAGTTTTTTTCATTTTCTGCAATACCATCGCTGAGATCTCCTGAGGAGTGTATTTCCTGTTATCAATCTCTACACGAGGGGTATTGTTATCTCCTTTAACCACTTTATAAGGAACCCTTGAAACCTCAGTTGAAACCCTGTCGAAAGTTTCACCCATAAAACGCTTGATGCTGTATATGGTCTTGGTTGGATTCGTAATGGCTTGCCTTTTGGCCGGGTCGCCAACCTTTCGTTCGCCGTTTTCAGTAAATGCAACAATCGAAGGGGTTGTTCTTCTTCCTTCGCTATTGGGAATTACAACGGGTTCATTACCTTCCATTACCGATACGCATGAGTTCGTTGTTCCAAGATCAATTCCAATTATTTTTCCCATGTTTTTATCCTTTTGTATTAATCAATTTTCAATGCATAATTTGTTTGTCAGTGCCCTTTTCTCAATCTTTATGCCAAATGAATTGACAACATGGCTTTAAAAATTACAAAAATTGTGTTTACGTTACATCATGCCCAAAGGCATTGAAAATCAATGGGAAAAGAATAAAGTCCGGCAGTATGAAAACAACAATTATTTAATAATTTGTTTATGACAAAACGTCAGAAATGTTGATGACAGGAAGAAATGAATCCTTGCAGCAAAGGATTAATGTCTGCTAGAACTGGAATTTGAGTACATTATCATTTAATCCTTTCAGGTCGCTGATTGTTTCGGAATGTAATTTTTTGGATTTAATTTTCCTGTACCGACTGCTGAAAATACCGATTCCATTATTTATGTTGGTATATTGCGGTTTTTCCTGAACAATACTTGTAGAAGGTTCATTGACTTCCATATATATGGCCAGGTTGTTTTCTGCTACTGAAACGATAACATCTACAAAAGTCGTAAACCTTTCCTTAACTTCATCTTCTAAAGCCTGGTCGCTGTATGCAATCAGGTTTTCACAGGAAGCGAAGAAGTTTTCATCCGAATAGGAGACTGATATAGTACTTCCAGTGGGAGGATCAAGAGTAGAGTTTGTCAGGGTAATGTATTTGTAAATGGTATCTTGCGATCCCCACATTAATTCCCCATAATTGAACCTCAGTTCAAATTCATACCTGGCTCCATTTTCTGCAGTTTCCCACCTGAACTCTTTAGGATTTACAGGGTCGGGAACAAACCGGATGGTCTGCCCTGAACCGGGCTTGGTAATGCGAAAGTCTTTCACCAAATCAGTTTCAGCTGTTATTTCCTTGCCAGTTTCAGGATTGGTAATTTTGAGTTTGTAATTGCTTTCTTCGTTTAACCAAAAATACTCGACTCCGATAGTATCGTTCAATCCTTCAACGATATACTGAACATCAAAAGGGAATTGTGGTCTGTTCCAGTTGTAAACTACCTGTTCAGGATAATAAAATTGACCGGATTCTTTATTGTATATTGTTGTGGTATCCAGCGGAAAAGTTTGTACCAGGTCTCCTTCGGCTGACCATTCTTCAATAGAAACATCAAGTTTATTTATGTATTCATTGGAATCAGGGTCTGCAGCATACAGCAATACATCGGTTTCGCTAAGGAAGGCCCGATTTATTTTAATAACCTGATTGGTATCTTTGGAATCGAGCAATGCATACACAACAGTAATGTCTTTAAATTCAGCGGTTGTGTCAAAATCGGTTTCGCAGGAAATAAAGCCTGTGATGCCAAACAACAATAGAATTCTGGAAAGGTATGTTTTCATGATAATTGGTATCGCAAATTTTAACGCAAAATTATAGAATCCTTTTGTAATAAACTGCTTCTTTTAACAAATATTACTTTCCACTCAACATTTGCTCAACTTAAATAAACCAATGCCCTGAATGACAATATTAAAAACTTATTAATTTTGCCAAAAAAAAGGTTATGCAAAAGACCCCAGATTCAAGGCAGTATTATACAAAAATTACCACTCATGTGCTTCAGGAAATGAAGCTCAAAGAGGAAAAGATCGCCATGCTTACAGCTTACGATTTTTCAATGGCAAAGATCCTTGATGAAACAGGTATTGACATTATTCTTGTTGGTGATTCAGCTTCAAATGTTATGGCTGGCCATAAAACAACACTTCCCATAACGTTGGATAATATGATTTATCATGCATCTTCTGTTCAAAGAGCAGTATCCAGAGCATTGATTGTGGTGGACCTTCCTTTTGGTACTTATCAGGGGAATTCCATAGAGGCTTTACAATCTGCCATCAGGATCATGAAAGAATCCGGGACCAATGCCATTAAAATGGAAGGAGGTGGAGAGATCATCGACTCAGTGGAGCGAATTCTTTCGGCCGGGATCCCTGTCATGGGACACCTGGGTTTAACACCGCAATCCATTCACAAGTTCGGAACTTATGTAGTAAGAGCCACTGAGGACGACGAAGCCCAAAAACTGATCAGGGATGCCAACATGCTGGAAGAAGCTGGGTGTTTTGCCATCGTCCTTGAAAAAATTCCTGCAGAACTTGCCGAAAAGGTAACAAAAGAGGTTAAAATCCCCTGTATTGGAATCGGCGCCGGGAACAAAGTAGACGGGCAGGTGCTGGTTCTCCATGACATGTTAGGGATAACCACCAAATTCTCCCCGAGATTTTTGAGACGCTATCATAACCTTAGTGAAGAGATCAAAGGATCGGTCAGTACTTACATTGACGATGTAAAGTCGGTCAATTTCCCGAATGAGAGAGAGCAGTATTGATTTACACCCGGCTGAACGAATTCATTCTGGCAGGAAGGACGATGTACGAAAAGGGAAAAAGGAGGAGTCGTTGCAGTGGCTGCAGCAGTTGCAGGAACGAATGACAATAAATGACAACAAATGACGTCCACCAACCGGCGGACAAATGACTATACTGATACCTACAGTGCATAATAAGCATTTGAAAAGGCAGATTTAACACTTCTTTAACAAATACTCTATATGACAGGTTTTAATCCTGAAAAACAGATCCTTTATGAAGACAACCATTTGATCGTGGTTAACAAATACCCTTCGCAGATCGTTCAGGGAGATAAAACCGGTGACCCTCCACTCAGTGATCTGATTAAGAAATATTTAAAAGACAAATACAACAAACCGGGAAATGTTTTTCTTGGTGTCGTTCACCGGCTTGACAGGCCTGTAAGCGGAGTAGTTGTATTTGCCAGAACATCAAAAGCTCTTTCCAGGCTTAATGAATTGCTTCGAAAAAATGAAATTTCCAAAACCTACTGGGCCGTTGTAAAGTCACGGCCCAAGACCGAATCCGGAGTACTCCGTGATTATTTGCTTAAGGATGAAAAAAAGAATAAATCCTTTGTTGTGAAGCAAAATAAAAGAGGTGGAAAAGCCGCTGAACTCCACTACAGACTTTTGTTATCAGGCAAAACCTATCATTTGCTTGAAATTGAGCTAATTACAGGCCGGCACCACCAGATAAGGACCCAGCTTTCACATGCGGGATTCCCCATTAAAGGAGATCTTAAGTATGGATTTCCGCGATCCAATGAACAGCCTTTTATACATCTTCATGCCAGGTCACTTTCATTAATTCACCCTGTTTCGAAAGAGCAATTAAACATCAGTGCTGATCCTCCGGAAGATGTTTTATGGAATATGTTTTTAAGCCGCTCTGGTAAATAATTTCAACACTTAATCATTGCTTTTTAAGGACTTAGAAATGCCTGCTCAATTTTTTTGGTGAAAAGTTTGTTTTTTTAGAAAAATTACTATATTTGCAAATTGCGAATAATTCCTAAACGCTATACTTACAGGTTGATTGAATTTAGTAAAATAGCAAAATGAGGCGAAATTTACCCATGCCATTAATTCATTTTGATGGCTACATGACGTATGATGAAAGAATTTGCGGCCTGGCGGGTTACCTGTCGCCTTATTGTAGTATAAGCATATATCTTCTTTTGAAGAAGTTTAACAATAATAATTTCTGATAAATTAATTTCTAACCTAAATTTTAAATGTGTATGAAAAAGTTTACTAGATTTTGGCCTTTGATGCTGATCATGATATTCATGACATCAATCGCCTTTGGTCAGTCTGTGACATCAAATGATGCGCAGAAAGCGGCCAGTAAAAAAGCCTTTTTAGAGCAGCAAAAAGTGGAAAAACCAGATGGTTTTGACAAAGCTACTTATCAAGAGTTAGATAAGATCGAAAAGGTTGGTTACACGAAAGCTGAGAAAGTTGAAGAAGTTGCCGTTACCTATGATCCAAGAGGAATGGCTCCTGTTACTAACCCAGCTAAGCCCGGCCCTGCAACCCTTACGAGTGAAGGTAGTACAGCATGGGGTTTCGGATTTTTCGGAACCGGATTTATGAACTTCGATGTTGATGTTCCTACCACGCTGAACTCAATTAACTCAGGTGCAAGCTATACTCCATTTGCAGGTTCTTATAGTAACCGCTCAACCAGCTACATGTACATCGTTGACTTTAATGACGGTGGTCTTAAAATGGTTGATGTTGCAACTGGTGTCATAGTTTACACTGTTGGTTTTCCTGCTATTGGATTCCCTGGAAACAATCCTGCAGGTATGGCTGTTGACCGGACCACAGGTATCATGTACCTTATGGTTCTTGGCGCTGATGACCTTTATACCATTGACCTTGTAACAGGTGTTGCAACTTTGGTTGGTTCATCAGGTGTTGGTGCAAACATTATTGAGATTGCCATCGACAATAGCGGACAGATGTATGGATGGGGATTGAATGACAATGCCTATACCATTGACAAGACTACCGGTGTAGCAACTTTGATCGGACCTCTGGGCATTGATATCAATTATGCACAGGGTGGACAATGTGATCCGGTAACAGATATCATCTATGTTGCTGCGTATAACAATACAACAAGCCAGGGTGAATTACATACACTGGACAAAGTTACTGGAGCACTGACTTTAATTGGTTTACTCGGAACTGGTGAAGAGGTGGATGCTGTGGGCTTCCCAAGCTTATCTCCGCCTACTGTAGGTTCTGATATGGTACTGGCCAGCGTTGACAATCCTGTCACAGGTGGCAACGGTGCAGCCGAATTAGTTACCATTACTGTTTATAACGCAGGTTCTGTTGCAGAATCCAGCATTCCTGTTGACTTTGATTTTGAAAGTGGTACTACACTTGGATCAGGGACTATTCCAGGTCCTGTAGCTCCTGGTGCATTCGCATCTCATACATTTGCAACTACTGTTGATGCAAGTGCTAACGGACCTTATAACATTGTTGCATGTGTGAATTTAGTAGGTGATGAAAATACAGCAAATGATTGCTTATCACATGACTTTACTACTATCAACTGTGTAACAGTTAATACTTATCCCTACCTTGAAACTTTTGACCTCCTTACAAATGCCGTTGCTTCTTGTACTGACGGTACTGTACCATTGGTAGATGTTTGCTGGGAAAACTGGGTAGATGTTACTGAAGGAACTGACTGGGATATTGATGACCTGGGTACTCCTTCTTCATCCACAGGCCCAAGTGATGATATTACAGGTGGTGGAAAATATTTATTTACCGAAACCTCAAGTGGATGTAACAATATCAATGCAACAATCATAAGTCCTGAGTTTGACTTATCATCACTTACTTTACCTCAAGTTAGCTTCTATTACCATATGTATGGTGCTGACATGGGAACCATGACAGCAGAATATACTACTGATGGTTTAACATGGACTCCTTTCTGGACAATGACTGGTGATCAGGGCAATGCCTGGTATCAAGTTGACATGCCTATGGCTGCACTTGTTGGTGAAACAAGCGTATACTTTAGAGTTGTTGGTAACCTTGGTGCTGGATTCTGGTCAGACATGGCTTTCGACCATTTTGAAGTTGATGAAGCTCCAACATGTGCAGTACCAGTAGGACTGATGGCTGCCAATATTACTCAAACTACAGCCGATGCTACCTGGGATAATACAATTATTCCTTCAGCCGGATGGGATATAGAGTGGGGAACAGCTGATTACGACCCTGTTGGTGGAACTGGAACTTTAATAGGTTCTGACGATTGTCATCCACTTGCTACACCTCCTTATAACATCACTGGCCTATCTCCTATTACAACTTATTCAATGTGGCTACGTTCTGATTGTGGCATTGACGGTGTTAGTGATTGGGTTGGTACCACATTCACTACCTTAGGTGACTGTGATTGGTATTGTATCGGTTACGACAGTTACGGTGACGGATGGAACGGTGGTAGTATCGATTTCATAGTTGACGGTGTTAACGTTGGAAACTTTACGTTTACTACCGGATTCGGACCTGAAACTTTCTATTTCCCAATCCTTGATCCTTCTACATTAGATGTTGTTTGGAATCCTGGTGCATGGGATGGCGAAGTCACTTTTGATGTATATAACCATCTTGATGTAATTGTTTACAGTGACGGACCTAACCCAACTGGTACAACAGGAATAGCAGCTGATTGTGATGTGCCTAGTTGTTTTAATCCTACTGTAATAGGTGCTTCAAATATTACCCAAACTACCGCTGACATTGAGTGGACTGAAAACGGAACGGCCGTCCTGTGGGAATATGACTATGGTGTAGCTCCTTACGGACCACCTGCTGGTGCAGGAACTCCAACCGCTACTACTATGGCCAGCCTTGCAGGTTTAACTGATGGAACAACTTATGACTGGTGGGTACGTGCAGATTGTGGAGTTGACGGATATAGTGACTGGGTTCCCGGTTCATTTACTACATTGTATTATCCTCCTGCCAACGATGATTGTGCTAATGCAGAACCAGTAGTTGGACCTTATCCGGTATCCGTACCTGGTACTACCAATGGTGCAACACTTGATTGTCCTGGTGTACTTGACTGGGATGCTGTTTGGTATACAATAGACCTGCCTTACGATTACAACTATGTTGAAATTGATTTGTGTCTTGATGATATAGGAGCTACTCTCCTAAATACAGGAATCATCCTTACAGCAGATTGCTCTTGTGATCCGGCCTCATTCATTTTCTCTGATGGATTATGGGCAGTAACAGGAAACTGTATCAATGACCTTAACTTCTTTGTAGAAGGTCCTGGAACAGTATATTATCCAGTACAAACCGATCCTAAAGGTGACTTTACATTTGATGTTAACGTAACTGAGCGCTATCAGGTGAACGGTGCGTTTACGTATGCAAATACCGCAATGGATCCAATGGAACTCAGGACACTTCATCTTGATGACGGAAGTAAAGCACTTGTAGGTACAGCCCTTTCAGATCTGAATGGATACTTTGAATTCAATAATCTTGCTGCCGGAACTTATTCACTTTACGGAGCAGCTATTGATACCCTTGAATTCCCATGGGGTGGATTATCCATGAATGATGTTCAGTTTGCACGTCAGAAGGTTGTTAACCAGCCTCCAGGAAACGCACTTGCCGGTTTACATCTTGCTGCTGCTGATGTAGACTTTAGTGGTGGAGCTCTAAGTATGAACGATGTTCAGTTTATGCGTCAAAGAGTTGTGAACGCTGAGCCTGCATTCCCGGCATTCTGGATTGTTGACAGCATTACTTTCGATGTACCAACAAAAGGTGTTGTTATGCAGGATATTCAGGGAATAGCAGGTGGTGATACCGATGGTAGTTACACACCTCCTCCAGCACCTGCCGGAGCGCTTTGCGACAATGCAATTCCATTTGCTTTCAGTGGAGCACCAGCTAGTGTTGTTAACCAGAACAACTGCGGGTTATTCAATTTCTACAGTGAAACCTGTTTAGGTCTGTATGATGGTGGTGATGATATTCTTTACGAATTGACTGTAACAGGAGACTGGACAGTGAACATTACACTTGATCCTAAAGGAACAGGCTATTCTGGATTTATGATTGCAGATGATTGTCCTGATGTGGGCACATGCCTTGCATTCAGCACTAACAGTGGATCCACGCCTCATATGATTGAAGGTTTATTCCTGGCAGCAGGTACATATTATATCATGGTAGACACCTGGCCTTCGCCAACGTGTATTCCTGATTTCGACCTCTCAATTGAAGAATGGGTACCATCCTATTGTTCTGCAGGTGCTAATAATGAGGATGAGTACATCGTAACTTATGATGTTGCTAACTTAGCCGCTGGTCCTTATCTTGCTGATGGTATAACCTATCATGATTATACAGCTCAGGTAGCTGATATGTCAATCGCTACCGGTACATATCCATTTACATGTGTTAATGGTACACCATATACCAACGACCAGTGTACTGTATGGATTGACTGGAACCAGGATCTTGATTTCGACGATCCAGGTGAAGTGTTTACTTCTACTTCTGGTGACTGGATTACATTTACAGGTACAGTTACTGTTGATCCTGCTGCATTATTAGGTCCAACCCGTATGAGGGTAAGGCTCAATTATACAGCTCTGCCCGAACCATGTGGAAGTCCATCATGGGGTGAGGTGCATGATTACACAGTAAATGTGATGCCTTAATAATTAGAGATATAGATAACACCGCTAGCTTTTAGCGGTGTTATCCTTAACAAAAAATTAAGAAAAAATAATTTGGATATTATTTGCGAAGATGTTACATTTGCATTATTAATCAAAGAATCCTTAAATTAAGTAAGTAAATTTATAAAACGTTATACGATGAAAAAATTTGCACCACTCTTCGCATTTGCAATGTTTATAAGTATTGCTATGACCGCCCAACCTCAGCTTACTTGGCAGTTTGCCAACGCAGAGGTTATCAACGCCGGAACCCAATTTCAGTTTGATGTTGAGGTAAAGGCTGACGCAGCTGGCACTTATCACCGCGACCTGCAAATCTATTTCGATTACAATACCGCTGGTTTTGGATCGGACATAGTAGCAGGAGGAAATGTAAGTGTTAGTGACCTTACGTTAATGGAAAATCATTATTTTGTAGTAAATTCTGCTGATAATACCAACTCTAAGTTTGCTGTCATTACTGAAGCAAACAATGAAATGAGCCAGGTAGGATCTGCTACATACTTTAATGCTATGCCAACTACCTTTACAGGACTCTTACGAATTACAATTGACATTGCTGACAATTCTGAAACAGCAGGTATTGTGTTCGATGAAGCTTTAATGAATGGTGGTCAGTATCACCAGTCAACAGGAGCAATCGATGCACTTAAGTACACCGACCCCTGTCTTTATGACAATGATTTAGCTGCTACTAAGCTAAGTACAGTTTATGGAAACATCACCTATGATAATGGCGCTAGTACTCCATTAAGTGATGTAACCGTAACTTTGATGGATGGAGGATCTCCGGTTACAACCGATGTTTCTGATGCAAGTGGTGATTATAATCTTTCTAGCATGGACGATGGTAACTATACCCTCGAAAGTTCAACTACAAAGGCATGGGGTGGATTATCTATGAATGACGTTCAGTTTGCTCGTCAGAAGGTAACCAACCAACCTCCGGGTAACGGACTTACAGGTTTACGTCTGCTCGCTGCTGATGTTGATCAAAGTGGTGGTGCCATAACCATGAATGATGTGCAATTTATGAGGCAGGTAGTAACTTCATCTCCTCCTGGATTTGCACCTTTCTGGATATTTGAAGAACCAAGTGTAAATGTTATCGGTGGTGTTGCAACGCAATCCTATATGGGAATATGTGGTGGCGATACCGATGGTAGTTATATACCACCTGCAAAATAATTCAAAATTAGATTAAGAAATTTTATAACTAGTATGAACAAAATCTAACAAAAATGAAAAAAGTAATTTTATTCTTTAGTGTTCTGTTCCTGGGGGCTACTTTAGCTTTCGGACAGACAGCAACTTTAAGTATTGAGGAGTTGGGTGGCGGCATACCTGCCGGTACAGTTACAACTGCTATTACTTTGGATGATGTTGATGTTGCAGGAGAGAACATAGGAACGTTCCAAATTTTCGTTCTTTATGATCCAACTGTATTACAACCAGTACCTGGTAGTGAGTTTTATCCTAGCCCGTTCTTCCAATTTTTTGAGTGGGCCAATAACTTAGATACTGGTGGGGAGATTGCCTTAACCTGGTTATCATTTTTTGGAGGTGTAACACCTCCTCCAGGAGAAGTATTGGTTACTATTGATTGGATCTACACAGGTGATCCCGACAGATCAGACCTAGTGTTTAACACTAGCAAAGATGCTTTGCCAGGTTGGCCGGAAAAAGGTGCAACTTTGATGTGGTCAACAATAGGTACTCCTTTTGGACTTACATTAGTTGATGGTGGTGTTGGACCAACAGGACCACTGGTAAACGAGTGGACTGGTGCATTTGATGATAACTGGTTCGATATCTTAAACTGGAGTTTAGGAGTAGTTCCTACAACAGAAGATGTTTTAGTTCCTGTTACTGCAAAAGGTAACCCGGTTATCTTTGGTGGTTCAGCAACTACCGGTGCACTGACTGTTATGCCAGGTGCCGGTTTAACAATTGATGTTGGAGCTGACCTAACAACAGGTGGACTTTTCACTTGTGATGGTGACTTTGAGATCCTGACCGACTTAGCTGGCTTCTCCGGATCATTTATTGATTTAGGTGGCCTTGCAGGTGCAGGTATGTTCTATATGGACCGTCATGTAACCTGTTTTGGAACCGGTGATCCTAACAATCCAGTTGAGCCAATAGGCTGGCACTATATTTCAGCTCCTATTGATGGTTATTCTACTGATGACATGTTAGACTTTTATGTTAACCAGTGGGATGAGTCAGTAGGTATGTTTATGAACTATGCTGGTACTGATTATTGTATTCCTTATGCTCCCGCAGAATTCCTGGACGGAATGGAAGTATGGAGTGTGAAATTTGACCAGATTTGGCCTTACAACGGCTACCCAGGCGGACCATGTCCTCAGCCAGTGAACGGACCGGTTATTATGTACAACGGACCATTTACTGCTCTTCACACAGGACCTTACAGTTCAGGTGCAACAGTTGGAGCCGGAGCGGGATGGAACATGCATGCCAACCCATATCCAAGTGGATTAGATCTTAATGCCATTGTTTGGGATCCAGGTGCTGTACCAGGTGCTGCTCTTTATGATGCTTGTCCTGGTAGTTATGGATACTGGTCTCCTGCAGTAGGTGCTTACAGCATGCCTGTAGGTAATGGTTTCTTCACTGAGTGGACTGCTCCAGGTACATTCTCACTGACAGGTGCAGAGCGTGCTCACGGACCAGACTTCTACTACAAGGAAGAAATTACTGAACTGTTAATACTGGAAGCTATTGGACAAGGAGCTCCTGATAAACTTTATGTACGTTTCATGGAAGAAGCAGAAGCCGGATTTGCAAAAGACGGTGACTTCCACAAGTTATTCACAGCTACTGAAGAATTGCCACAGGTCTACACCACTGCCGGTGAAGACAAACTGGCGATCAATGCCCTTCCTGCTACAAGTGTTGTTCCTATGGGATTCACTTCTGTTACAAGTGGTGAGTATACAATCAGCGCGATTGAAACTACCAACTTCACAGAAGTTTACCTGAAAGACCTTGTAACCGGTGCGGTAACCGATCTTATGACTGACTCTTATACATTCAGCTATACAACAGGTGATGATGAAGCAAGATTTGAAATCCACTTCGGAGCACTTGGTATTGATGACAACTTGATCAACCAGGTTTCTATCTGGTCAAACCAGAACAATGTATATGTAAACGTTCCTAAAGAGCTTAAAGGTACCATTAGTGTTTATACCATGATGGGACAGGAAGTGATCAGCACTGATACACAGCCAGGCCAGAACGTTATTCCTATGGACGAAATAAATACTTACTATGTTGTTAAGGTTATTTCTAACGACAGAGCTGTAACCGGCAAAGTATATATTAAGTAAAACCTACTCCCCCTGCCTGCCTCCGGCAGGCTTTCCCCCTCAAAGAGGGGGAAATGGAGGGACGATAAAATTTGTTAAGTAATAAAAAACAATTCAATATGAAAAAAACAATTCAAATAATAGCAATCGTTTTTGTAGTACTGGTTCCGGTTATTCTATCAGCTCAGCCAATGCCCTGGGATCCGGGTGTAGGTGGTGGAACTGGTGGTGCGCCTGTTGGTGGTGGTGCTCCAATCGGTGGAGGTATTTTGATCATGCTGTCACTGGCTATTGGATATGGTACTAAGAAAATCTATAGTATTCGTAAAAGGATCTTAAACTAGATCTGAAATATTATAGAAACAAATTACCAATTCATTATAAATCCAAACCGCTCCTTTTTGGGGGCGGTTTTTTTATAGTTGGTTGAGGAAAGTAATTAAATTAGCGTGATCGTCTAATCCCAGTTTTTTTCTTAAACGGTAACGCGCCATGCTTATACTTTTTTGTGACTGGTAAGTGATTGCCGAAATCTCTTTTGTTGACATGTTAAGACGTAGAAAAGCACACAATTTCAATTCATTGGGAGTAAGGTCAGGAAACTGTTCATTTAAGTTCTTGTAAAAATTGTTGTGAACTTCCTGAAACCTGACTTCAAACTCTTCCCAACTTACCTCCCTCGTGCTTAACTCCAGTTCCCTGATAATTTCGTCAATTACTTTTCGGTTTTCGGGTTTGAAATTATATTTAGACTTTTTCAGTTTGTCAGAAATATTAATAATAAACTCGTTCTTCTTTAACAAATACATGACATTGGTAGTCAATTCTTTATTTTTAAAGTCCAGGTCATGTTTCAGGCTATCCTTTTCCAATGTCAAATTTTTTCGTTTTAGCCGCTGCATGTTTAATAAAAGAGAAATTATAATCAAAGATAATACTGCACCACCCAGGAAGATCATATACCTGAGTTCTTTGCGTTTCTGTGCTTCACGGTATTCCAACTCTTCAATTTCCCTGGCCTTTATTTTTTTATCAAACTCAAATTGCATTTCCAACTGAGTAATTTTTTTGATGTTTTCATCTTTTGAGATACTGTCTGAATACAGTTTATATGTTTTGTAGTATTCCAGTGATTTCACCGGTTGATTTGTATTCCGGTAAATCTCACTGAGAAAAAATGAAATTTCTTTCATCGCTTCCAGTTGACCTGTTCTGTTTGCTTTTTGATAGGTTTGCAACAACAATTCTTTTGACTTTTCAAACTGGCCAAGTTTCATAAAACAATTACCCAGGTCTTTGTTTAAGTTAACTTGCATAATGGCTGTGGGACCTAGGTAGTCTCCTCCAATCTTACCCAGGTATTTTTCACTCTCATTATAATTTTCAATTGCCAATAGAATATTTCCACTAGCCTCTTCTATTCTCCCCAATGAATGAAATACGTTAAATAAACCTTCATAGTGTTGAAGTTTTTCCTCAATCTCCCTGGCCTCATTTAGTGTTGCCCTTGCCTTTTCAAAATCTCCGGTATTGAAATGCAGCATAGAAATATTCAACAACGTTCCTGCAATTCCACTAATGTCATTCATATCTTCGTATATACCTAGTGCACTTTGATGATGGGCCATGGATTGGTTGTAGTCTTCCTGGATTTTATAAAGTTCCCCCATATTGTTATAAAAATGAGGAAGAATACCTACAGCATTCAAACTATCAGCTAATTTTAATCCTTTCTGGTAATATTCAAGTGCGTTTGGATAATTGGCTTGTGTAAATAAAACGTTCCCAATAACAAGATAAACCTGGGACAGGTCTGTGTGATAATCTGTTTTTTCAAGGAATTCAACTGCTTTCATGTAATAATCAAGGGCTTGAAACATCTCATTCTGAATGACCTTAATGTCGCCATGGCTAGCATACATCTCACCTATACCAAAATTGTATTCCAGCTTTTTAGCCAGAAACAAACCCTCGTTGATAAACATTAATGAAGAATCCAGATTCCTTGTCCTGTATTCCTTAACCAGGTAAATATATGTTCTTACTTTGGATTCATCCTGGGGTTGAGTGCTCAAAAGATTAAGCAAGCTATCTCTCCTGCTTTGTTGTTGGGCAAAGACAGACGCACCTATAATTAATAGAACTATAATTATCAGTATTCTAAATGAGTGATATTTCATTCAATAGAAAATAACCAATTTATACTATACAAATATAGGGAAATATGCATTTAGATAACAAATTTCAATTATCGGTTAATAGGAACGCCTGTTTTGAGTTTCTGAGCATCCTTCTAAGCATCATGCATTTTACCAAAACGAAATCACAATTTGATCAGCTTCTTAGTTAGCCGTTTACCATTTAATCGAAAATTAAGAAAATACATGCCCGGCTCAAAATGCTTCATATTGTATCGGATTTCATAGCCTTGATTTGGAAGAATTTGAATAAGTTGACCAAGGTGGTCGTAAATATATACCACATCATTCTCATAAAGATTTTGAATGATCAATATGTCTCTCACAGGGTTGGGAGCAACCATCACATCCTGGATTTTCTGGAGGAGAGAAATGTTAGTTGTAAATGGAATTAAAAATGTTTCGCTGGTACCGGTCAATTCAATATCATCAACAGCCAACCTTCCGTATGCCGAATGATCATTAGATCCAAACACAAAACGAAGACTTGCAAGGTCAGTTAAGTTTAATGCCGGATTATCCATAGCAAAGTCACTCAACCGAAAAATGACAGTTTCAAATTCATTTGCCCATCCCCCATCTCGTTGATAGGGCTGATTGATCAGTCCATAATTGGTTGTTGAAATGGTTGCCGTATTTCCTGATCCATCAATAAGGGATACCAGGAATGAAAGACCACCTTCCAGCAAATCAGTGTTCGGGTGACGTGTTCCCTGGCAAGCCCTGAACGAAAGGTATTCGAAAGCTAAACTATCCTGAAATTCAGGGATGTCAATACTGTAATACCAATTTCCATCTTCATACCAATCCAGGATCAAACACCTGGGCTCATCTCCCAGTTTACTCCTTGAGAAACCATTGGATTGTTGTCCGCCGGTCCAGTTAAATGACATGTCATTGTCCCGCATTTCAATCTCAAAAATATTATCAAGGTTGAAAGAAACAGAGGTTCCTGAACTGCTTTCATTGAGGTCTTGATTTGTTTGATAATCATCAATGATCAATTTATGCGTATCCTCATTTTTCCTGAATTCTTTTGCCAGGTAAACAAAATCAGGGATTCCAATGGGATGGAAATCATCATACATTCTAGAAAAATATTCCAGTCCTGCAGGATTATCAAACAGGTAAAGTTCCAGAAGGGGTAACAGGTATGACTTAACCACAAGATGTGTATTCTCTTTCCCTATCAGACCGGGAGCATTGGGATCTACCAATTGATTGCATGTTACACAACCGTTCAGATCGGTATGACCTGCCCCGTGAATATAGGTAAGTTGACGATTACCGGTACTTCTTTCGAAGATTGAAAAACTCTGTTGCCATCCGCTTTCCGGAGAAGCAAACAATGAACAATCGGTATCTGCCGCTGCAGAAAACAAATGGAAATTTGTGTTGCCAGGATCTACATGTTGTTTTGTTAACCAGGCAGTAGGTGCAAAGGGACATAATAATTTCACATCTTCAAAATCAAAATTATCCGGAATGTATTCATCATTTAATATTCTTGTATATGCCCTTACAATTCCTTCACCTCCGGTACTGTGACCTAAAAAAGCAATCTTATTGGTATCAATGTGCCCTTCAAAAACGCCACTGAATATTTCCCCCTGTACTCCAATAAAGTGATCCGTGTTATCCAGTGTAGTCAAAGAGGCAGAATGAGTTGCAGCAGTGCCACCAGTCCCTACGTTATTGGCATGAATAACCACTATGTATCCATACGAAGCCAGGTGTTCACCAATGTAGTCATACATGAAGTAATCATATGTCCATCCATGACTAACAATTACAAGTGGTAGTTCGCCAAGTGAATTAATATTTTCAGGATAATAGATTCTCTTATTTAGCCAAAAATTATTGTTCTCATAGTTTTCCACCATGGCAACAAAAGGGCCTGGTTCAGATGTATTATGTACCTTATAAAAGCCTGCTCTTTGGATATCCCATCCATCAATAACATCACCAGGAGAAAGTATTCCGTTATTGTCTGCATCGAGTACAAGATCATACCTCACTCCCAGGGAATGCCCAGATTGGTCTTCAAGTAAAAATGACTGATCAAGGATAAAGATGTTTTCCTGTATTCCGGCCCCATTGATCGCGATCGTTTGTTCTTCCCCTCTCACATCAATCAGTACAGGATCTGCAGATAAACTGTCGGGCGTTTTTGACTCAATGATATAAATGCTGATGGTTTGATTAATAAGACTTGGGAATTGATTTGGATCTATTCCCAGATAGACGGTATCATAAGATTGAAAATTATCAATGTACTGAAACCAGGGGGATTCATCTATCGGCTTACCAGCTAATGGTGTACCAATAATTTGTGCATCAAGGCTGATTACTGTAAAGAAACAAACGATCAAAAAACAGGTTTTCATGTTTTATTGTTAACGGGACTATCAACTTTATTACTATACTCAGTCCCAACACAATACAAATATCAGTATTATATTCCAAACATGATATCTCCTCGATGAATAAAATTTATACTTAAAGAATAGATCTGAGGTTCTAACGCTTTACAACCTTACTTGTATAGATAATATCACCCTCAAAGATTTTGGCAAAATAAACACCATCGGAACCATTTGATATGTCAATACTTAATGAAGGTTGTTGTTGTTCGTTCTTTATTGAGTGGACTAACTCTCCCATTGTGTTAAAAATCTCTACCCTGTCTATTCTCATGTGGTCATCCGGTTTGATGGTAAATTCACCGTTACCGGGATTCGGATAAATTTCAATCAGGTTAGTCCTGGAATCATTCGAAAATACTGACTGTACATAGGCTTCATCAACTAGAAAGCATTGTTGGTTTGCCCCATTCCCGGTTGTAAAAAAACCTCCTGAGTACAAAATCTTGCCACCTCCGATCTTATTTACACAATAATCAGCAGCAGGTAAGGGATTAGTGGAA
The DNA here is from genome assembly GCA_964421215.1 of uncultured Bacteroidales bacterium. Classification (GTDB taxonomy): domain Bacteria; phylum Bacteroidota; class Bacteroidia; order Bacteroidales; family JAADJA01; genus JAADJA01. The sequence continues at coordinate 31,682 of CAYQWA010000037.1, forward strand.
ATGACACCCGGCGAACTCCATGTATTTGAGCTCGGATTGTATTTTAACAGACCCTTTATTTCTGAAGGATTCCATATATTTCCAATACCGAAAATTAAAACAAAGCCGTTTGATAATTTCACCACATCACTCAGGCTATGATCCTCTTCAAGTGTTTGTAATCCACTAAAAGTGCCAGTTGCCGGATCGTATACTTCACTTGATGTTTCCCAGGAACCATTACTTCCAACAAGTAGTACCTTGCCGTTATCCATCAAAACAGATGAGACATCCCTCCTGAAATCCATCATCTGATTTGCTGTAACCGTCCATGTTCCGGTTGCTACATCATACAGTTGGGCATCTTGTGTTTCACCTCCGGTTAGTAAAACGTTTCCATCCGGCAATTTTACTAATCCAAAATGTCCGTACGGTTCAAAACTTAAATCACCTGTGATGTTCCAGGTATTTGAAGTCTGATCGTATAATTCCGTAATAAGTGTAGAAGAACTAACCAGTAAAATCTTGTTGTTGTCCAGAACAACTGAATTGCACTTATAAGGTGAAAAACTCAGGCTGTCGGTGTATGACCAGGTTCCCGTTGCCGGATCATATATTTCGCAAGTATTGTCAGCATCACCCATAACTAAAACCTTGCCGTTTAAAAGTACCTCAGAAGAAAAATCTTCCCGTTGCCTGTTCATACTTCCCGTTGCAGTCCAGCTGCCGTTTTGGTATAGCTCTGCTGAACTATAAACGGTAAAATTTGCATAATTAAAATTGTTCCCTCCGCATACCAGCACTTTTCCATTGTTCAATAGTTCAGAACAATGACTTGTTCTGGGGACAGACAAGTCATCTGTTGGAGAGACTAATTGAGCATGGATTGTTAAAGTAATTGTTGCAAGCACAAATAAAAATAAAATAACTCTTGTTCTCATTTTTTAAAGTTTAGGTTAATATAAATTCTATCAGCATTTCTTTTGATCGAAACTGGTCATGTATTTTCAAACTATAATCACTTCATCGAACGATGGAATATTACAAGGTATTTTCATCCATGTTTTTGAGTTGATAGAGTGGAACAAGAACTCCTTCATTCGTACTTTTTGATCAACAATCCAAAATCCGGATTTTGTGATATCAATGTGTCATGGCTTCAGTAATTACCTCTAATTATTTACTTCAGCCAAATTAAGAAAAATATTAATGGTAGTGTGCAAATAATAAAACAAAACACTAATATAAATGGCGTGGTATGATTTAAGATCATCAGGCTGATGTTCTCTTTATTGATAATGCGGTGAAATTTAAAAAGGTATTGTTTTTACATTAAGACAGACCTGTTATTCCTGCCTTAATACACTGATCGAAATGCGGTTGGTCATCAGTTTGGCCGGCATCCAGATCCAGATTATTCCACTAAAAAATACGGCAAGAACAAGAACAAACAGAAATGAACCCGGAATAGTAAATGCAGGAGACAGCAAGGAGGGAAGGATCCCAATAACCGCAGCCAGAATGCCACAGAGTATTCCAGTAACAAGTACGAACAATCCTTCTAAATATACAAGCTTAATAATATGTTTTTTTCTGAATCCAATGGCCAGTAACAATGCGATTTCATTGCGCCGCTCCATCAGGTTTCTGACCATAACGATGCCGAGGCCAAAGGTTCCAAGAATTACACCAAGTCCGCCAAGGATCATAAATACCGCAAGGTAAGTATTGGTAACTGAATTAAACTCAGCCAGTCTTCCGGATGTAGATGAGATGGTGATACCATAATCTGTTAGCTGTGAATCAAGCAGTGACAACATTTGTTCGTTATCGCCCGTAACATCATCAACCAGCATCACTTTTGAACCTGCCACAGAGGGAAAATGCTCCCGTAAATGGCTTTCATCAATCAGAAGGTTTCCCTGAAAAATGGAGTTCTTCAATCCACCGACCAACAGTAATTTTACTCTCACGCCTTTTTCATTCAGGTAGATCAAAGTATCTCCAACTTTTTTCATCAAACCCCATGTAAGGACAGTTTGATCTGCAATAGCCGGAATAATATTTTCACCATATGACTTTTTCAATGCTAACCACGGTTGGTTTTCATCCACATCTTCCAATAGTCTGGCAAATGAAAACGCTTGTGCACTGTTTAGTTTTTCTGATTCCAATCCAAGAATTCGGGGTTGAGCCACCTGGTTTAAATTAAGGCAACTTGCATCATCGCCGTCGAGGGTATAAAATTGTAAAAAAGAGGTATTGTCAAGAATGGGTTCGTTGTCAAGCCCTAATTCTTCTTTACCAGAATTTGTATTCAAATCATAAATTAACGGCATGGATGTTTCGACCCAATACAGGAATCCACCTGTTCCGGAATTTCTGTCGTTTTCTGCTCCGTAAAAGGTTTTACGATTGGCTCCTGTAATGATGATCGTGAATGTTCCGATAGCCAGAAGTGTAATTGTCAATATGCTTCTGGTTTTGTTCCGTCCGGTATTTTTCAGGGCCAGTGGTAACAGGTCCGGTCTTGTTTCAACCACTTTATCAGCATAAGATGTCAACCATAAATTGATTATTGTAATACAAACAAAAAGAAACATGGCCCCTGCTGAAAGAAACAGTCCGGCATTCTCCTCCACTGACTGGAAGGAATACATTAAAAGAATTCCGGTCCCGGCCAGCGACAGAATTAGCAGTAATTTATTCCGGTTCTTTTTCTTTCTTATTTGTGTGGAAATATGATGCACAGAATTTTTAAGCAATCCTGAAACCGGATTTTTAAGCTTTTTTCGTGTAACTAAATATATGGAAACCACAGCGATCAGAAGACCACTGATTGACCCGATAGCAAGGGTAGATGGTAATACATATACGGAAATCATATCGGTCCTGACAATATCCTGCCAAATGGAATTTATACCGGCCATCAATGACTGGTTATAAAGTATGCCTACTCCAGCACCTGCAATTGATCCCAAAAATGTAACAAGAAAGGTTTCCTGCAAACGGATAAGTATCACCCTTTTCTTACTGTACCCAAGAGCTGTTAAAACTCCTGTTTCCTCTTTTCTTGACTCCGTATTTAATCCATGAAGTAAAACCGTGAGAAGAATTGCAGCCAGGATCACAAAAAAACTCAGGCTTAGGAACAATCCTCCGAAATCTACTGAATTATCAGCAGCTGCAAGTCCCTTTTGGTAAACCGGTTTAAAAGTAAGGTTGAGATCTATCGGGTTAAGGTTGTTTAATATACCTGACTCCAATCCCATTTTATCAAAATTGTCTTTTTCAAATCGAAAAGCCGTATACTTTCCAAAATCGTTACTCCAGATTTGCAGCCCGGTCTGCAGGGAGATTAGGGCTTTGGGGGTACCGCGAAAGTCATCCCAGTACTTTTCATCCTTGTCACGGATTCTGTCGAGATCAATGGGAATACCTGTATTCCAGTCGCTGCAACTCCCGGCATCAGCCATTCCGGGATAATCTGGCATAAAGGTTTTATCAATTCCGTTTGCACCTGTCCTGATAATATCTCGAACTACAAATGATTTGCTTTCTTCATTCAGTTTCCTCAAAGGTCCGATCACATAATAATCCAGGATTACCAAATCTCCGGTCATCAATCCGAGATCAGTCGCAAGCCAATCGTTGATAATAATTTCATCTTCTTTGAGATCTGAAGGGATAAAAGGATCTGTAACAGCTGAAACAAATGAATAGGGTGTTGCACGCTCATTGAATCGAATCGAATTTACCAGGTAAGTTAAAAGTGGTTTATGATCATAATCGACTAAACCTACAAATCTGGAAACAGGATTATCAATGAACACACGATTGGAATACAGTTCAATTTCATTGGTTGATTCCAAATCTCTGATTTCAACACCTGCATCTTTTAATGTCCAGGATTTCTTTAAAAGGTCATTCAAATAACCAACATCAAGTCCAGCTTTATCAAATTCAGGAACGAGCATAACGTTATGAAGATCTTGAAGCTCGAGTTTTCCAGCCAGAAAAGTTGAATTAACAAACACATTCAGAGGTGCGGACTGGTTACTTTTCAGACTGAAACGTCCGGCATTTTCTTCAGCAGCTATTGATCTAACCTTTACCCTGAAGGCCACAGATTGTTTGTCATCCTGTGAAAAAGGTGCATTTAAAGGAACGACATCTGCATTTTCTACTCTTAAAATAAATTCATCACCTGTAACAAGGTTTAATTTGTCGGCAACGTTTTTACCGATAATGGCTTCATTATCCGTTAATTCACTTTCCCGGATGTTAAAAAGTTCCCAAAAATCCATTCCGACACCGTTCACCTGAACATTATTGATCCTTTTCCCATCCGGGGAAGAGGCAATCCCGTCAAGCATTAACATCCCGGTAACAGGAGCGTTTAGGTTTTGAGACAATTCAGCGGCCAACTGTGATCTGAAAAAACGGTCGGATGAATGCAAAGCAAACTTTGTATTTCCCAATCGAACATCCACCAGGTTTTTCAAACTTAATTTTACAGAATCACCAATAATCAAGGCTCCTGTTAAAACAGCTGTACTGATAAGAGTGCCTAAAAACACAGCAAAATGTTGTCGCCTGTAGTGCCATAGACTTTTTTGTATGAGCTTTAAAATGGTCAAGTATTGTTATGCTTATTAAATGACTAAAATGACTAAAATGACTAAAATAATTAGAATAATTAGAATGTTGATCCGCCAGCTGGCGAAGAAATCCTGCATATGCGCAGACTTAAATTTATTTTTGCTTTTCAAGTTTTCCATTAACCAGGTTATATACCCTGTCCATTTTCTTTGCTAAATTTTCTGAATGCGAAACGATTACAGTAGCTATGTTTTGTTTTTTATTGATGTCTTTTAAAAGTTCACCAATTTGTTCTGCGGATTCCTGGTCAAGTGAACCAGTGGGTTCGTCGGCCAGTAAAAACTCGGGTTCATTGATCAAAGCCCTCACAACAGCTGTACGCTGACATTCGCCCACCGACATCTGTCCGGGTTTCTGATGAATATGATCAATCAATCCGACGAATTCCAGGAGATTCGATGCTCTTTTTTTTGCTTCGATCATCTTCTCCTTACTTTTTTGAGCGATAACCGGCACCAAAACATTTTCAATCAGGGATAATTGAGGCAAAAGATGGTGCATCTGAAAAACGAACCCGATGTGATTATTCCTGAGTGATGCCAGTTGAATATCATCGAAACCTGTCAATTCCTTTCCGTCATACATTACTTTCCCAGTCGAAGGAATATTCAGCGTACCGATAATGTTTAACAAGGTACTTTTACCCGAACCAGATGGGCCCATAATGGAAACTGCATCACCTGGATTTATTGAAAGGTCAATATCCGTCAATACATCTCTCCTGTCTTCTCGTCCAGGGATAATATAATGCTTGGAAATCCTTTGTAGTTCTATTCTCATTGTACTATTATTTTTCAGAACTTATATCGGAATACACCTCTATCATTCTATCTGTTAACGCTTTAAGGTTGTATTTCTCTTCAACAGCCTTTCTTCCGTTTTCTCCCATCCTTTTTAATTTGTCAGGATCCGATAACACTTCCTTCCATTTTGAAGCCAAGCTTTTGGCATCATTTGGTTCATAAACCACACCACCACCGGAGGTTTTAGCAATTTCAGGGAAAGCTGCCAGGTTAGGTTGAACGGTGGGAATACCGGATGCTAATGCTTCAAGCTGGTACAACCCAAAAGCCTCGCCTTGTAAAACCGGTACTGACTGAAGTGATAAACCGTCAAAAAAATCAATTGAAACCTTGGATTTAAAATCATCAAAATATTCAATATCACTTAAAATTCCCACCTGCTCCAGTTTGCTGTTTTGCATCTTTATAAAACGTTTATCATCTCCGGTCTTTCCTCCGGATACCCTTAGTTGGGCATTAGCAAACTTCGGATCTTTTTTCAGCTCCAAAAATGCATCTATAAAGATCTCGAATCCATTTTCCTCATTCATACGTGACAAATAGCCAATCACTGGTGGATCAAGCTGTGGTTCATTTACCATATAATTTGCTGGATCAGCACCAATGGGGATCACATGGATCTTATCATCAGGAATGTTCATTTTCTTTTTCATCAGGTCACCGAAATACTGACTTACTGCAACAAAGGCAGCAACATCCTGAGCTTTTTCACTCATTACATTCCACATGCGATCCTGCCAGGTTTTTTCCATTGCATTGATCCAGACATCTTCATCCTGTAATGAACAAACAACTGGAATTCCAAGGTCGTTTTTAATTCTGTGAGCCAATCCAAGCAACAAGGCATTGGAAAGGTGTACCACATCAGGTTGTTCGTGATGTTGTAAGTAATGGATAAGTTGCTCAAGTTCGTCTTTCTGGTAACCTTCGTGGCCCATCAGCATGGACATGGTCATCTCTTCCAGGCCGTGCGCCCTTGTTGAACCGGACTTTTTTGCCGCAAAATTCAGAATGGGTGAAGAATCGAAAAAATTATACATCCATCTGGGCATCTTTCTGAAAATCTTAAAATTCTGCTTCAGATAAATATTTACTGCTCCATAAAATACAGGTGTATCTGCGTCGTTCTGATCATGCTCTGCAAACAGAGGAAGATATATGGGTATGGTATGCGCTTCATGGCCGGTATCTTTTAATGCATTCGTAAAACCGCTATCCCTGAGGCAATTTCCACAATAAAATGTTCCTCCAAACCCGGGTACTATGTTGACTATTTTCATTTTTCACTTTAGATTTAAAATAATTTTGGAACGCAGATGACTCAGATTTTCGCTGATAAATTAAATAAATAGTTCAAACAAGAAATCTGTGATAATCAGCTAAATCTGAGTCATCTGTGTTCCATCTTTAATCTGCGTTATCTGCGTTCTATACCGAAACAATATACTCTACCGTCCTCGGCTCCGATTATTACTTTATCCTTTACTACTGCCGGTGTTCCTGATACCGGACTACCAATTTCATAGGACCAGATCTTCCTTCCGGATTCCAGGTCCAGTATATAAATTCTTCCATCTCCTGAGGCCACTACCACTATATCTTTAGCAATCACCGGTGAACTTTCAACCTTGCCCAGAGTTTTGTATTTCCAAACAACTTTTCCGTCCGACCTGTTAAAACAATACACATTCCTGTCTCTTGCACCAATCACTATTTTATCCTTTGTTACGGCTGGTGATCCTAATATTTCACCAGATCCCGAATGCTCCCACTTTTTGGTTTTATTTTCCAGATCAACGCAATAAAATCCTCCATCGTAATTGCCAAAAAAAGCTTCTCCCCTGTCAATGGCAGCAGAAGCGGCGATGTAAGTTCCGATCTCAATTTTATCATCAGGCTTCCCATCGGAAACACTAACCATGTGCAAATATCCGTCACAACCACCAAACACCGACACATTGCCATCGGTTGCAGGAGCTCCGTTAATGTAATTCTCAGCTTCGTATTTCCAGATGGGCGTTCCATTTTTTGCATCCACACAATGAAGGAAGAAGTCGTAACTGCCCACCACAATCCATTTTTTCTTTTTATCAGGTGAATACACCCAGCCCGCTGATCCTGAGATCTGTCCGTCCGTGACATATTTCCAATTGAGATCGCCGGTTTTTGCATCCAGTGCAAACAAAATACCTTCCAGGGATCCAATATATACAACACCATCCAGCAATAAGGGAGAGGCTTCAAAAGAGGTCTCAGATTTAAACTCCCAAATCTGTTCACCATTGCCGTCAATTGCATAAACTTTCCCATCATTCGACCCAATATAGATAATGTCATTACAAACTACTGGTGATGATTGTATCTTATCTCCTGTTTTAAAAGTCCATAACAATTTTAATGATGTTGGCAGCTCAACATCCGTATAGCCAGTCAGCTCCTGGTTACCACGAAAGCCGGGCCAGCAATCCTTATCCTGGGTTATACCAAGGAAAGGAAGAGATAATATAATGCTTACTACTAATTTAATTTTCATTTTCCAATTTTCTAATTTCTCTCAAAGACGCGGATTCGCATAGATTTCCTTTAAATAAACCATGTATTATTTCTTCTCCTGGTCTTTGTGCAAAAATTCATCTTTTTTAAATGCAATTGCCCCTGTAGGACATGCATTTGCACATTTTGCTGCAGCCTTCTCAAGAGCCTGTTCCATATTTTTCCCAAAAGGAACATTCACCTGTACATCAAATCCCCGGCCAATAAATGCCAGGCCTGTTAATTCTTTTTCAGCAGAAGCAATTTCAATACACAACCCACATTTGATGCACTTTTCAGGTTCATAAACGATGGAATCATGGGTATTGTATTTTACCACATTCTTTCTTTCTCCGAAAAGGTATTTTCTTCGATCAGCTCCGTAAGTATGGGAGTAGATCCTCAATTTACAATCCAGAGCTTTTCTGCAATCACAATGCATACATCGTCTTGCCTCACGAATGGCTTCTTCAGTTGTAAATCCTTTGAGATTACCTTTCTCAGGTGCTGTCCGTCTATCTTTTGATGATTCTTTGAGGTATTCGGGATATTCTTCAGGAGTGAGTTTACCAAATTTCGAATTGAACATCCGTGAAGTCTTTTGCACCTCTTTACCTGCCAAATAACTGTTCACCGATTTTGCGGCAGCTTTACCCTGTGCCACTGCTTTAACTGCCATGTCCAGCTTTTTAACAACACTTCCGCAGGCAAACATACCTGGCTGATCAGTTTCATATGTTTCTTTATTTATAGCTTTTATTTCCAGACCGTTATGGTTTTCACCGGTTGCAATCACAACGGTTTGGTATTTTGTTTTGATCTCGTTATTCAATTGATGGCTATCAATATTTTGGCCCATAATGAATTGTACACCAAACTTTTGAAGCACTTCGATTTCTGCTTTCAATGATTCATTTGGGAGTTCATTTTCAGCGATTTCTGTGAGGCTGCCCCCTGCTTCCTTCTTTCTGTCGTAAACAACACATTCGTGCCCTGCTTTCGTCAGGTGGAAGGCACAAGCCAGACCCGCCGGTCCCGACCCGATTATAGCAACACTTTTCCCCGAAGCAATTTCTTTTTCCGGCAAGTAGAAGTTCTTTTCATTAACATCTTCACTGGCAACAAACCTTTTCAACTGACAAATGCTTACTGCTTCATCTACAGGCACTCTTCTGCAAACCTTTTCGCAGGGAGCCGAACAAATGTAACCAAGAATAAGCGGTAGGGCAATCTCTTCTTTTACAGTAACCAAAGCCTCTTGGAATTTTTCCTCGGCAATCAACCGGTTCATCTTAGGGATGTCCATATAAGCAGGGCAACCAATTCTACATGGTGCTTCACAATCACCTACGTGGTCACTCAGCAACAAGTCAAGAGCATCCTTTCTGGCCTCCCTGACATCATCACTTTCCGACATAATTTCCATCCCCTCTTCTACCTGCCGTGCACATGAAGGAAAAAATCCTCCGTTGTTTTTGTCTTTAACCAGGCATACCATGCAGGAAGGATGATTAGTAAAACCTTCCATAAAGCACATTGAAGGGATTTCAATCCCAATTGCCTCTGCAGCACTTTTAACAGTGGTACCTTCTGCAACTTCAAGTTCTATGTCGTCAATCCTTAGTTTAACCATGTTATTTAGTAATTACTGCATCGATCGGGCATACTTGCTTACATATGTCACATTTAATACATTTTTCAGTATCGATAGTGTGTATCTCGTAAGGTGTTAACGGAATGGCTTCCGTTGGGCAACGTTGTGCACATTTGGTGCATCCGTTACAATCTTCAGTGATAAAATAAGTGATCATCTCTGAACATTTACCTGTTGGACAAACACCTTTTATGTGCTGTTCATATTCCTCTCTGAAATAAACCAGTGTGGACAAAACCGGGTTGGGCGCTGATGTACCTAATCCGCAGAGGCTTCCGTTTTTTGTTGAAATGGCCAGATTTTTCAATGCTTCAAGGTCTTTTTGCGTTCCTTTTCCTGAAGTGATCTTGTTTAGTATCTCTAGCATTTTGCGCGTACCTATGCGACAGAACGTACATTTCCCGCAGGACTGGTCCTGGGTAAACGAGAGGAAATAACGTGCAATATCTACCATACAGTCGGTTTCATCAAGCACGACCAGGCCACCGGAACCCATCATCGCTCCAGCTTCTTTCAGAGATTCGAAATCAATAGGTATATCGGCCATGGAAGCCGGGATACATCCACCGGATGGTCCACCGATCTGAACTGCTTTAAACTTTTTACCGTTAGGAATTCCACCACCAATTTCCTTTACAATCGTTTTAATGGTTATCCCCATTGGGACTTCGATCAGTCCTCCCCTGTTTATTTTACCTGCCAGGGCGAACACCTTGGTTCCTTTGCTGTCTTCAGAACCGGTTTGATTAAATGCTTCTGCTCCATTGCGGATAATCCAGGGAATTAATGAAAACGTTTCCGTATTGTTGATTAGGGTTGGTTTGTCCCACAGCCCTTTGAGTGCGGGATAGGGCGGCCGCATTGTTGGCATTCCCCGTTTCCCCTCAACAGATGCAATTAATGCAGTTTCCTCTCCGCACACAAAGGCTCCTGCCCCTTCAAATATTTTAAGGTGAAAGGAAAAACCTGAACCGAAAATATTATCACCCAGTATTTTTTGTTGCTTACAATTATCAATAGCTTCTTTTATTCTGGTTACCGCTAGTGGGTATTCAGCTCTGATGTAAAACATACCTTCTGATGCACCCACTGCATATGCAGCAATGATCATCCCTTCGATGATCCGGTAGGGGTAAGACTCCAGTAACATTCTATCCATAAAAGCTCCCGGATCACCTTCATCTCCATTGCAAATAATGTATTTTATAGCTTCTTTGGATTTTCGAACAATGTTCCATTTGATCCCCGATGGGAAACCTGCTCCTCCTCTACCCCGTAATCCGCTTTTTACTATGGTATCTACAATCTCTTCCGGCTTTGTTTTATCTAAACATTTCTTAAGGGCGGAAAATCCGTCTAAACGTTTGTATTCTTCCAGGTCAGAGGGTTTTAACTCCCCACGGTATTCGGTGGCGATATTGATCTGTCTGTCAAGGAACTCTGAAACCGGTGTATCTCTTTTATCCGCTACGTAACGGATAATGTCGATTGGTGTTTTTTCTAGGACCAGGTTTTCAAAGAAATTATAAACGCTGTCTTTCATTCTTGCTACTGGTCCTGCAGGCTTAAAATGACGGCCCACAATTTCCCTGACCTCTTCAGGTTTTATTTTTGAATAAAAGGAAGGTACTTCTCCCGGCTTATGGATTTCCATTAAGGGTACCTGGTTACAAATACCCACACAGCCTACCTGTTTTACATCAACGTTAATTTGTTTCTCAATGAGTGTGTTTTCAAGTTCATTTTTTACATCAGCACTACCACTTGCAATGCAGCATGAACCCAGTCCAATGCGGATTTCACCCTGATTTTCATTATTACTTTTTATTTTCTTTAAGTTTGGGTTTTGTTTCCCGGATCCATGAACAAAATCATCCAAGATTTCAGACACCTTTTCAGTAGAGACATGTCCATAGGTAATATCATCAATCTGAACTACAGGTGCAATGGTACAGCATCCAAGGCATGCCACTTTATCAAGGGTAAATTTGCCTTCTGCATCCGTATCTTCTCCATCTTTTAAATCCAGTTCCCTGGCCAATGCATCATAAACCTGCATGGCCCCTTTCACGTGGCAGGCTGTTCCAACGCAAACCTTTATGATGTGCTGTCCGACCGGTGTGTGTCTGAATTGTGTGTAAAAAGTAGAGATCCCGTAGATCTGGGAGGCAGATATTTCAGTTGTATCACAGACTCTTTGCAACGCAAGCTCCGGAAGGTAATTGAATGCCATTTGAATTTCCTGCAAGATGGGAATAACGGCATCAGGGGATTGGCCCTTTCGCTCTACAATCTGATCTACAATATTTACTATTTCTTGGCTCATTTAATTCCCAATACAAAACAAATTATCATATCCTCTTAAATAGATCTTTCCATCTGCAAATGCAGGCGTACAAACGATCTTCTCTCCTAATTCAGGTTGAGACACTAACCGGAATTCTTTATCCACTTTAAAAATGTACATGATCCCTTGTTTATCAACAAGGTAGACATTATCTCCTGTTAACAAAGGTGAAGCATAGATCGTATTATCTATTTCATGCTCCCAGTATTTCTCTCCTGTTTTGGCATCGTAACATACAATTATGCCGTAGCTTGTCGGGACAATCAGATAGTCTTTTGTAGCCACCGGGCTGGGAATATCTGACAAATACTCCTCATCTTCCCAAATTATTTCAGGCGTTACTCCTAACCTGATCGCTGAAAGTTTTGAATAGTCATTCAGCACAAACACCACACCATCAGCATAAGCAGCAGATGGTCCTACTTCTCCATAAATACAATCTACCCTCCACAATTCTTCTCCTGAATCAGGATTGTAAGAGATTATGAATGGTTCGGCAGCAAGGATCAGTTCATCCCTGTTTCCGGTATTTACAATTATTGGTGAAGCCCATGATACTTTCACATCCCTATCCTTAGACCAGACTGTTTCTCCTGAGGCGGCTGATAAAGCCATAACCTGGGTGATGTTTTTCTGGTCGTATTGTACGATTACTTTGTTGTTATGAATCAAAAGTGATGAAGAATGCCCATAATGATTATCGGGGACGCCTACGTTCTTCGCCCATTTTGTATTTCCTTCAAAATCCAGTCCGACAATATCACCATTGGAGAAAATGGCATACACTCCTTTGCCATCAGTAGTCATGGATGGTGCTGCGTGACCTGTATAGTTTGCCACTTCAGGTCCTTTTGAAGGTGAACCCGGAACATTGTCTACAGATACTGTCCACAAAAACTCCCCATTTAACCTGTTGATACAATATACTTCCCGTTTCTCGTCTTCAGCTCCTGAAAGAAAGAGCTTATCTCCCCAGATGATTGGAGAATTAAAGCCATCAAGAGGGATAGGAACCTTCCAAACCACATTTTCACCGGTTTGTCCGTTCCATTGTGTTGGAATATTTTTCTGATCCGTGATTCCATTTCCTCCCGGTCCACGAAAGTTGGCAAAATGATCTGGAGCTGATGTTGCTGTAACTTCTTCTATTCCATCCGGCAAAATGGTTTCAACTTCCATTTCATCAGCTGCTTCAGTTTCAATCACCTTCTCGGGTTGATCAATTACTTTCTCTCCCTTATTTACCTCTTCAAATGATTCCTGCACATTTACCTGTTCATTCAGGCCGGGATCATCAACATTTTCTGATTGTGGTAGTTCACCAGCAGAAGCCAGCGAAAACTTTTGTTCCAGACTTTGATGTGACAAATAGGCGAAAACTAGAGCAGTAGCAACTACACTTACTCCTCCGATGGATACCCACCGACGTGTGATTTTTTGTTTTTGAAGCAGGCCTTGCTTTTCTCCATCGGATATGACCGGTTGCTTCTTCCTGTTTGCCAGGATAACCTGAAATGCAATGATTACAATGGCTATACCAATCAACAACAAATAGCCTCCGGCTCTGATCTGCCATTGGTTAGTAAAAAAGGCTTTTCTTGCCAGAAGATCCAGTGCTCTGATTTCCTCGCGCAATTCCTCATCCGCTGGATTTTGGTTCAACCGTTCCACAAGTGAGTTGATGATCTCTGTATTGATGGGATCAGCACGGTTTATCTGTGCATAATTTACGATCAGGAGAATACAAATCACAAATGAAAATGCACCGGCTATCAGGGCAATTCGTTGCCAGAACTGTTCATGTTTTTTATTTTCTGTTTCCTGCTTATTCATTTGTTTTATATCATTAATGTGCCGTCCCTTTGGGACTCAATTGAATTCTAACTTCTTTTTACCCTGACTGACGTCAAGGGCTGTAAAATTTCGTCCCTTCGGGACTCTAGTTTTTATCTCATTCAGACATCATCTCTGAATTCTAATTCTTTTCCTGGCCTTACCGGACAGTAGTCCATACACCTGGCACAACTATAACAGGTACTTTTGTTGGGCACATAATCCGTCCTGAATTTAAATCGGGAAAGTCCTGCCAGTGTCAATCCGAATACCAGTCCAAGGAAGCCTCCGAGGATCCACCCACCCCAATAAAATTGATCCACAAGAAGTGAAGCTTCAGTATAGAGTTCTTCCTCCGTTGTTCCGGAAGTTTTAAAAGCGTCTATTTCTACCTGTGTTTCTTCTGAAACTATTTCTTTGTCCTCAAGAAGAACATTTGCCAGCTTAACTTTTGGGTTCACCATGGCCAGGTTTTCATGAAAACGGGAACCAGCCCAGCCGCCTGCAAATATCAAAATCGGAATGATGACACTTAATATCATAAATCGCTTAACGGTTGTTTTTCGGTTGTCCATTACGTTCACGGATACCGGTTTTTCTATGGCATCAAAGGGACAGGAGTTTTCACATAACTTACATTGAATACAATCTGTAGGTGTGATGGTCATATGTTTACCGGATAACAGGCTAACCAAATTTAATAAAACTCCATAAGGACAGAAGAACCGGCAATAGGGCCTTGCAATGAAAACGCCGGATAACAGGAATATCCCTCCAATCGCAAACATGGAAAAGGTAGCATTAAACCGGAAAATACCAATAAATGGATCGTATCGGCAAATGACAAAATCCGTTGCCGTTGCTGCATATAAAACTGCCAGTCCCAGGTAGATGTATGGAAACATTCCCAATAAAGAATTTACCCAGGATTTTAGACTGTATGGCTTTATCACAACGATATCCTGAATGGCACCCAGCGGACAAATACCCGCACAGAAAGTTCGTCCGAAGAAAAGGGTATAAACCAAAGGGATTACAAAAAAGGCAACAACGGTTACAGGGATCTGGTAATCAGGATGAAATAGAGCAAGGGTTATATTTTGCAATGAACCTACCGAGCAAACACAACCTTCCCTGATAAATCCAAAATAGATAATGGAAAAGATAGACATCCAGAAAACCCCTTTCCGGGAACGCTTTTTTAATATCAACCAGGTAATCAATGACAAACTGAGAATTAAAACCGCAACATCAATGATCTCCCAGACCTCCATTCGCGGCAAGGGAGTAAGGATTTCGGGCTGTGTATGGCCAGACTCAAACTCAGGCTTGGGAAATCGTTGCTGGGAAAGACCGTCAACTGACAATCCCATTAATATGAATAGTAGAACGATATGTATAATCTTATTCTTCATAAAAGTTCAAAATCCAATTCTTATAATTTCAATATCCAATCAAGATTCAATGGATTGGAATTTGGTCCCGATAGTTATCGGGATTCAGTATTGAAATTTTATAGTAACTCATCCGCATTAAATCCCTCAAAATTATAGGGTTCCGACGCAGGCACCCGACTAAAGGCATCTGCAGGGCAATTACTTGCAATTGAACATTGATTACAATTCACGCATAATTTGTGGTTCACCTGCAATTGCAGTGATCCGTTTCCAAATGCTCCACATCCTTTTACACATTTGCCGCAACCGATACACAACTCCTCATCTATATGGTACTCAAAATAAGGATCTTCAATAAACTTTCGTTCAATGGCACTTGTTGGGCAAAGTTGATTTTCGGCACCCGTTGTCAGGTCTTTGGTATCTACCCTGAAATAACCACTGCATAAATCACAATAACCACACATATCATAAACATGCATGCACTTTACGGCTGAAGGTGTTAATACACAATTATCAGCACAGCGTCCGCATTGAACACACTTTGCGGGATCAAGTTGCCATACTAATTCTTCCTTAGATCCTTTAGCTGCTAATACTGCTCCAACACCACACACCCCAATAGCCAAAGAATATCGCACCGTTTTATTGATAAACTTGCGACGGTCCAGCTTTTTATTTACTTCAGAATTACTCATCTTTCCAATTTAAAAAGTCCATTATCGCTATAAATTATCTTCAGATGACCTCCTGTGTTCCTCCGCCTCAGGTAGAGAACATGTATTTTCGTTTTTGCAATTTTTACATATAAAATCATAATTGCATACCTGGGTATTGTCATCTCGATCTTTAAAAAGCAAATAACCGCTCAATCCTACAATACCTGTTAAGATCGTACCTCTAGCAATTGTTTTAAGAAATTTTCTTCGTTCAAGCATTTCTGTTATTATCAGTTTTTCTCTTCAAATATTCTTATATTTTTTTTCATTGGATCCAGAACAAAAATCCTGTCTTTTGAATCCACGGCCAGATCAAGCCCACGAGTTTCTTCTTCGAATTGATCCGGGCTGGCCACCACACAATTAAAATCACCTGATGGCAAATGCACCTTGACTCTTTCAATACCTTTTTCGCTGGTAACAAAGGAACCATTTGAAAGCATGGCTGCATGGGATGGATTGCAACAGCCGCTAAATCCATCCAACTGCATTGAAGTCCTTTTCCAGGAGGAGATTAATTCACCCTGTGGTGAATAGGATTCAAACTGGTGTCTTCCGGGATTCACGACCCAGAGTTCACCCTCACGTCCTATCAGAAGATCGAAATAGGGACTGGGGATGACAAAGCCATCAATGCCTTTCTCTTTGTTTCGCCGACCAATTGTATTTTGATGTTCACCCTCGAGGTTATAATGATGCACGATCTTATTGCCAGCATCAGCAACAAAAACTGAAGATTCAGTAACTACTAAACTTGTAATAAGCGATTTTTCGTTGTAAGGCTCCCAGGCCTTAATTAATTTCCCATCACCCGACCAAACTTCAACATGATCAGATATTCCAACAAATATGATTCCTTCAGAGCTGATGGTTAAACAATTGGCTAAATTTTTCAGATCAATTGTTAATTCCAGATCTCCCAGCTTATTGTATACTACGATTTTCTCATCTCCTGATATGTAAACATTATCTTGTTGGTCAATGGAAATTCCTTTTATTGTTTCCAACTGGAGATCAATTTGTTCAGTTTCATCGAAACAGATTAGATTGTCCTCCACCTTCTTGTGTTCACTTAAGTCGTACTCATAAGGATTCTTTTGATTTTTATCCTCGTCAAAGAAAAAATCCTTAACCATAAAAAATACAGCAGCAAGCAGCAGTAGCAGAGCGAGTCCTATGATTAGTTTTTGTTTCATCTTTTGTAAATTCAGTCGATATATTATAGTTCGTCAATAATTCTATTGACACATTTTTACCGTTTATTTCCTGACATCAACACAAACCATTCGCTTTGAGTCCCTCATTACCAGGTATCCGTCTGCTATGGCGATAGGACCCCATGCATCAACACCATCAATAATTTGGGCTTTATCCAGGATTTCAAACTTGTTAATACTGGCTTTTGCGATTGTCATCGTACCATCGTCACTCAATATAAAAAACTTTCCATCGACCATGATATAGGGGCCCAATCCATATCGTTCCGTTGTACCGCTTGACCATAAGATGTTCATCATATCATCCTCTGAACAGCAAACAAACTGGCTTCTCATTGATCCTGCATCTTTTGGTAAAATAGAAAAAATATGGCCATTGAAATACAATGGTGTTTGTTGTTCTGATGCCAGGCCATCTTTTGGTTTGAAATCCTGCAGGATCTGAACATCAAATTTTCGCCCGTTTTCAATCAATTTAATTGACATGGAACCGGCACCATAACCGGCTGTTATAAATACCTTTCCATTATCCATCACAACAGGTGAAGGAGCTACAACGGAAGGTGCAAATTTATTTGTTTTCCAAAGGATTTCTCCAACACTGCTTCCTTCGGCCGAGATCCCGCATATCCCACCGATGGCAGCATATATGTACATTTTCTTTCCTTTGTAAGTCATTGGTATAACAGAAGAATGAGACATTTTCCAACCATCCGGATTTGGTGTTTCCCAAACGATTTCACCCGATTCACAATCCACTCCAATTAACAACGCTGTTCCACCAGGTGCCAGCACAGCGATTCCATTGTCAATTACAGGACACTGTCCGGTATACCAAAACGGGATCTCCGTATTAAATTCCCTGACCAGGTCTATTCCCCATATAAAGTCACCTGTTTCTGGGTTGGAGCACATTACATGGCCGAGTGGCCCCATGGTTACAATAAAATTCTCTGTTATGGCGGGCACAGTGCGTGACATTCCGTGGTTCCGTTTAATATGCACATTATACCACCGTCTCCAGATCTCCTCACCTGTTTCAAGTGAAAAGCACCTTAATTGATCGGCTTTTTTAGTTTCATGATAGTCTAGGATATATACCTTACCATTATAGATGACAGGTGCCGCATGTCCTTCTCCCAGGTTTACCTTCCATTCGATCTTTGGTCCGGTTGATCCCCAGGAATCAATCAGAGCTATTTTCTCATTATTGATGTTGTCGGAGTTGGCCCCCCTGAATTGGGTCCATTTACCGGTTAGTTCCGTGGTGAATTCAACATATGCAGCAAACTTTTCACCAATAATAACTTCCTCAACATCATTGGGATCTGTTTCAGGTCTGTTATCCAAACCAGGAACACTCATAGTAAATCCTTTTACCGGATCATGTTGTAACCAATAAATAAATACTGAAAATGCAATGATTATCAGGATAAGGAATATGTATTTATCAATCAGCTTATTGAGCATTCATCAATGTATTATTGTGCATTTAGTTACTGCTATCGCATCAACTTCACAAATTTAATAACAGTTTTAGTTCGTTTTACTTTTAGTGTCTGTAATTGAATAAACCCTCAAGTTGTTGATGTGCCTGATATAAAGACGCCCATCCTTAATTACTGGATGAGCAATGTGTTCTTTGCCTCCCCCAGGCAATTGAATTGTATTTATTATTTCAAATTTATCTTCGGTGGGATTCACCAGGCTAAGTTTACCGTCGTAAGTGCAGCAATACAACAGCCCATCAGCAGCAATGACCGTTCCCTCAGATATATCCCTGGTTTTGTATTTTACTTCTCCTGTGTTCCAGTCTAGGCAAACAAATTGTTTCTTGGTTTCAGCTGCACCAAAGATCTTGTCGCCAAACACAACAGCATGTCCGTTGGTTTCATCCAGCAATTTGTTTTTCCAGACCTCTTCATATGAATAACCATCTTCCGACAGCTTCAACATAAAACAACCTTTCTCATATCCATCCTGAATGAAAAGGAAACCATCACGGAAGATAGGTGTTTGTGCATGGATCCCGTACTCATCATCTTCCAGTTCCTTTGTCCAGGCAACCTCACCTGTTTCTGCATTTACAGATACTACATACTTAAAGGTCATGGTGATCAAAAATTTAGTGCCGTTCACTGTAATAAGTTTTGGTGAACAATAGGCACTTTTTTCTCCCGAGCCTTTGCTGGTCCAAAATATCTCTCCTGTATTTTTGTTCAGAGCGACAATGTTCTTAACAGGGCCACCGGGTGTACAGAATAATTTATCGCCATCGATCAAAAGGTTTTCATTGATCCCGTGTTGAATATTTGAGGCGTCGAACTCAGTCAGCATGTCTTTCGACCAGACGATTTTCCCTGATCCCGTATCAAAACTGAACAATACTCCTAATCCATTAATAATATAACCACGATCACCATAAATCAAGGGTGTTGATCGCATTCCCGGAAATGTTTTGGTCCACTCCGGCCCCAGCTCAGTTTTCCATACTAAATTACCAGCATGATCCAAACTATAAATATAACTGGTACTGTCGATGGTGCCTGCTGTATAAATCCTTTGAGAAGTAACTGCAGCAGAAGAATATCCTCTACCAAGTTCATTAAACTCCCAGATCAATTCAGGTCCGTTTTCCGGCCATTCTTTCAAAAGGTTGGATTCGGGATAAACTCCATCCCTGTTTGGGCCTCGCCACTGGCTGATCTCCAGGGGAACCTGTTTAATTTTTTTTTGTTCCTGTTCTTTCTTTTCTTTTTCGCTTTTATCAGCTGTTGAAGGTCCACATCCGCAAAGGAGAGGAATCAAAGAAATAATTGCAATAATTGACCATACATTTTTCATACACTTCTCATTAAACCTGTTCTTTTGCAGAAATTGAATACACCCAAATCGATTTATCATACCTCAGGTACAATTTCCCATCATAAATTACAGGGTGAGCCAGATGATCACGTTTTTTTCCTGGCACCTTAAATGAACTAACTATTTCAAAACTGTTCTGGGTTGGCTTAATAAGGGCCATCTCTCCAGCATAGGTATAACAATAGATCATTCCATCAGCGGCGATGACTGATCCAGGTGAAAACTCTTTTATGGAGTCTTTAACCACCCCTGTTTTCCAATCGACACACGAAAAATGTTTGGTGGTGTAATCTGTACCGTAAATATTATCGCCAATGCGTAAAACGTCTCCATGTTCCAGGTCAAACAAGTTGCTGCGCCAGACTTCATCCACACCTTTGCCATCTTCTTTGATCTTCATCATTACGCTTCCATGTTCCCAACCGTTCATTGCAAATACATAACCATCGTGATATACAGGTGTGTTCCCATGTATTCCATGCGGGTACTGAAGATCATGACTCCAAAGCATTTCACCGTTTTCAGGATCAAGGCAGATGGCTGATTGTGCAGTACAAGTCAATAAGTATTTTTTTCCGGTAATTTCAATCAATTGTGGAGAACAATAAGCACTTTTTTCTCCATTCGCCCTGCTCGACCATATCAAATCTCCATTTTTCGGATTTAAGGCCAGAACATTATGTTTAACACCTCCCGGGGTAACAAACAATTTACCCTCATCTATCAACAGGTTTTCTGTCATCCCAAAGCGTACTTCCCTGGCAAGGTAATCTTTGTATAAATCAACAGACCATATGGTCTCTCCATTATTCAGATCATAGCATACGAGCTTACCTAAACCGCTTAACAAATAACCTGCTCCATCATAGATCAGCGGTGTTGATCGTGTACCTGGAAAATTATTTGTCCAGGGTTTTCCATAATCTTTTTTCCAGAGTAGTTCTCCACTATGATTCAGAGCAAAGATGTAACTCAGGCTGTCTAGCACACCGCTGGTATATATCTTATCTTTTGTTACAGCCACGGAAGTATATCCTTTACCAAGTCCCTCAAAACTCCAGAGCAATTCCGGGCCTTCTTCAGGCCACACCTTCAAGAGGTTTTTATCAGGATAAAATCCGTCGCGGTCGGGACCACGCCACTGGCTGATCTCTGTTGGGCCCTGCTTGCAGGACATGAATAAAGGGATCAAAATAATGACTAATGCAATAACTCTCATGGTTTTTTATTTATTGGTGATACTATTTCTCTGCAATAGAATACGCCATCAATGCTTTTCCATGCCTGATGTACAACACTCCATCCCTTATTACCGGGTGTGACCAGTGGGGTCCGTCGCCTATAGGAACCTTGAAGGAACTGATCACATCATATCCTTCATGTGTGGCTTTTGCTAATGCAATATTGCCGTTTTTCTCATCGTAACAATACAACATACCATCTGCAGAAATGATCGAACCCTTATTCTCCCATTCCACCTCATACATTACTTTGCCTGTATTCCAATCCAAACACGTCCAACGGCCCATCCGGTTGCTTTCCCAATTTGCTCCATAAATATAATTCTCCAGTTTAACAATTCCTCCATGATGTACATCAAGCACCGTATCAACCCAGTTAAAATAAGCGGCATCGGCATCTTCCGAAAGCTCAATCTGAACACTTTTGTGATTGTATCCGCTGGTTACGTAAACTTTACCTTCATGAAATATGGGTGTATTGGTCTGATTGTTGGCATGCCACTCTCCGCCTGCAAAAGCACCAAAATCAAATTTCCATAATATGCTACCATCTTCAGGTGCCACACCAATGATGTAAGATTGGGTTGCGGTAATGATCATCTTCTTTTCAGCCCACTCTGCTAATACAGGAGAGGTATAGGAAGGATTATCATTTAAACTTTTCGATGACCAGGCGAGCTCTCCTGAGTCCTTATAATAAGCCAACATTGTTGTTTTATTGCCCCCCGGAGTATAAAATACTTTATCCTCACAGATCAATAAAGATTCGGAGATCCCCCATCTTCCGTAAGTTCCTTCAAACGCTTCACTGGCATTTGTTGACCAAATAATTTCACCTGTAATGGCATCCAAACACGCTATATCCCCCAGCCCACTTGACACCCAGACTTTGTCATTTTCTATTGTAGGTGTACACCGGCTAAGGTTGAATGAATTGTCCCAGGCTCTGCCATAGGGAGTCTGCCACTTAAGGTTTCCCTTGGTATCAACGGCAACAAGGACATCCGTGCTATCCACAATGCCCGTAAAATAAATTGTATTGTTGGCAACAGATACTGAAGAATAGCCATCAGGAAGCTCTTCAACAGACCAGATCAGTTCCGGTCCTTCTGCAGGCCAGCTTTTTAATAAGCCGGTTTCATTGAATACACCGGTTCGGCCGGGCCCTCTCCATTCCCAGAAATCCTGACCAAATGAACTAATTGAAACAATGCATATAAGTGTTAGGGCTGTGATTTTGCGGACCATTTCTCTAATATTTTCGTTTAATTTTTAATGTGATAGAGTTAAGTAAAAATATAAACACAGGTTATTTATTTTGCTATGGAATAAACCATCAAAGAAGTCCCGTGCCTAACATATAATTTCTTATTGTGGATAACAAGGTGAGCCCAGTGATAATCTTCACCGTAAGGTACATTAAAGGAGCTTACCACCTCAAAGTCATTAGCTTCGGGTTTGATGAGGCCAACTTTTCCCCGTTCATCATAAACATACAGATGACCATCGGCATAGATGGAATTTCCCCGTTGAAATGTTTTTGTTGAAAAGAGTTCTTCTCCTGTTTCCCAGTCGAGGCAAATGTATTTACGGCTATTATGTCCAGCTCCGTACAACCGGCCATCTTTTAAAATCACACCACCCATTTGGTTGTCAAGGCTTTCGTTTGTCCAAACCTGAGAGACCGATGTACCATCCCCTGAAAGTTTCAGTTTTCCTCCTCCACTCCCGTAGCCACTGAAATAATATATGTACCCATCATGGTAAAGAGGGGTATTGGGGTGTACCGACCATTCATTGGTGTGACGGTGGCTCCAGAGCAGTTCACCGTTTGATGCATCGATACCCAACACGGAGTTTTTCGTCATGGTAACAACAAGCTTCCTTGCAGCCAGTGAAATAAGCAGTGGTGAGTTATAAGCACTTATCTCTCCATTCCCTTCACATTCCCAGATCAGGTCGCCAGTGTTTCTGTTAAGCGCAATTACATTTGCATTTTTACCACCTACTGTAACAAACAACTTATTGTCATCAAAAAGAAGATTTTCAGTAACTCCCCAGCGTATGTTGATTCCACCATATTGCTTAAAGAGGTCAACCTCCCAATTTGTACTTCCGTCACTTGTTTTCAAGCATACTAACCTTCCAAATGCACTCATAAAGTACACTTTGTCGCCAACAACCAGAGGGGTGCTTCTTACCCCGTTCCAGTTATCAGTCCATGATTTTCCTATCTGGGTTTCCCAGATCAGGTTACCGTTATGATCCAGGGCAAAAATATATCCTAACTCATTCAAAGTTCCACCTATATATATTCTATCGGATGTAACTGCAGCTGAGGCATGGCCATCTCCCAGGTCATCAAAGTGCCATAGAAGTTCCGGCCCATCAGCCGGCCATTTATCCAAAAGTCCTGTATCCTTGTAAATTCCGTCACGGTTTTCACCGCGCCATTGACTAATTTCCTGAGCAGTTAAGAAGTAAGATGTAACAATTAATAAACTGAAGATCAATGTACTTTTCATAGTAGTGAACTTATTATAAATTAAATTTTAATACCAACAACGATTGTAATATTACAAATAATTCCAAAGCCATCATTTGACCAGGCAAAAATTAACGTTTTTCAACAACTTCAGGTAGGTAAATTTGCAATTGGTCGGTATGCATTAATAAAACTGACCAATGGGTCAATAATCCGGAAGTAAATGAAAACATGTAACATGTAAGTTGAAATGACTTCTTAATAAATTCATTTTATATGGAATTATTATAAATTTTATCTTTAGCACTGAAACCAAAAATTTAAAATCATGAAAATTACAATTTTACTTTCTCTTTTTACCGTATTATTTTTATTTAATGGTATTCAATCCCAGGAATGGATGGATTTTATTCCTGACGAGAAAAAAGACAATCCAAGCTTTTTGGATATAAAAAAGGCATACGATGATTTTACACTGTTCCAGGATCCTCAGGACATTGAGGGCAATAAACAGTATAAAAGATGGGAGTGGTACATGCAAGGAAGGGTAAATGAAAATGGTGAATTTCCTTCTAACCTTTATTGGAAAGAATATGAAAAACTGGAGGCACAAAGAAAAGAAAATACCACAAAAAATGTTCACTGGACACCAGTTGGCCCATTTAATATTCCTTTATATATTGGTTATGGGATAAGGGTTGGCAACGGTCGTGTCGACTGTATCGCATTTCATCCAACCGATGAGAACACTTTTCTCATTGGATCACCTGCCGGTGGATTATGGAAAACCGAAGATGGGGGGACCACCTGGGCTCCACTTACCGATCACCTTCCGAGCATTGGTGTTGCAGATATTGCTTATCACCCCAATAATCCCGATATCATTTATTTGGCCACAGGAGAACGGGATGCATGGAATACATTTGTAAGTCTTCAGCCTAATTTGGACAGATTGGTTTAAAAATTTATAGAGGAA
>CAYQWA010000038.1:0-5391 GCA_964421215.1 uncultured Bacteroidales bacterium
GTGACTCTGTGATATAGCTTAATAAGGATGTTTCACAAAGACTCCTGGTACAAATAATATGGCTGTTAACTCCTCAATAAATGGTATTTACCCCAGAGTAGAACTCTGGACTTATCTTTTCGGAGTAGAACTCCGAGAAATTTAACCACGCTTCTCGTCCGCCGAAGCGGAAGTCGAAGGCGGATTAAAGGAAGCAATAAATAGTTGTCTTCAAATAACTTGACAAGCGCTTTCCATATTCCCCATTTTATTTTGGTTCTAAACACCATTTCCCATACTTTTACCCACTTAGTTGAGGAGGGGTAATGCTTAGATATTTTTTCATTTTTGTCCTTGTCTTCTGTTCGGGTATGGTTTGTTATTCCCAAATCCCCGTAATAGAAGATCCTTACCTCAAATTTGATCATCTGAACAACAAGGATGGTTTAAGCAACAACTATGTTCTCGACATTTTCCAGGACAGTGAAGGCTATATGTGGATTGGTACAGTTGATGGACTCAACCGTTATGATGGTTATTCTTTTCTTCAGTTCAAACACGATCCGAAAGATTCAGCATCATTGTCATCAAACCTTGTAACCTGTATTGCAGAAGATGAAACAGGTAGTCTGTGGATTGGCACCGGTAAAGGCCTTAACCATTTTAACAGACGAAACGGGACGTTTAAAAATTACAACATATCCAGTAATACTGAAATTTTTACCAATGAACACATCAGGGCCCTGTATGCTGATGAAAACAATATTCTCTGGATCGAAATTGCTAATGGAGATCTTAAAAAACTGAACACAAAAACGAGAACCATAAATACCTTCCAGCACTCCCCTCCCACCATGGTTAATACCTATTTTTATCATTCCCTGGTAAAAGATAAGGATGGTACTTTATGGCTTGGAGGAAGGTATATGGGAATTTATTCCTTTGATCCGGGATCGGAAGAATTTCATATTATCCGGGAAGATCCCTATGATCCTACAAAAAAAAGAGATGACGACGTAGCTGTATATTTTATCGACTCTCAAGGCATATACTGGATCGGAGGTATAGACGGACTGTACACTTTTGATCCGAAAACTGAGGTTTTCGAAAAAAGACTAAAGGTGTCTACGTTCAGCATACAAGAAGATGCAAATGGACAATTATGGATTGGAACAGGTGATGGCATTTATCGACTCGATAGTGACCTGAATCAGTTTCAGTGGAGCGGCCATGATGACAACTTTACAAAATCAATCTGTAACGGACACATTAACAAAATATTTATTGACAAATCAGAAAATGTCTGGATTGGAACCGTTGATGGTTTAAGCATTTATAAACCTTCAAAAAATAAGTTTCGACATGTTTTTCATATTCCAGGAAATGACAACACTGTCATTTCAAGCCATGTAAGTGAATTGCTCGCAGATATTAACGGCAATCTTTGGATCGGTTACGAAGAAAAAGGGCTGGAATGTTTTGACATTGATTTTAAAAGATTAGCACAGTTTACAGGTGGCAACAATCCCAAAAAAAACCTTGCCTCAGGAAGTATTTCAGCTTTGATACAGGATAATGAGGGTGATATTTGGATAGGACAGTGGTCGGGTCGGGGATTTAATATTTTAGATGTTGAATCCGGAAAACTCAAACACTTCAGTTTGCTCAAAAATTCTTTCAAAGCGGACTGGTACCATGATTTATTACAGGATTCAAACGGAAATTTCTGGATAGGTATGTGGGGATCAATGGGCCTGTTTAAGTTTGATAAAAGCCTGGGTAAGTTTACAGATGACAGGTATTCCAAACCTTATACCAGCACTAACGTTCCTGTTCACCACCTGGCATTTGACGGAGAGGTGGTATGGGTTGGATTTAATCAGCCAGGCAGGTTTTTTAACTTCAACCCGGAAACCGAAAAGTATACCTCCTTTTTAAAAGAAAATTATTTCAATTACGATTTTAAAACGATCCTTGATATTGAAGTAAAGAACGGAGCCACACTTTTCCTTACAGATATGGGGACGTATAGGGTGATAAAGGAACCATACACAAAGCTGGTAAAAACCGGGAGTGCAACTACAACCATAAATTTTCCGCCTGTTTATGATTCTATATGCTTAAATAGCAAGAATATAGCCGTCAATACTAAAACTGACGAAATGAATGGTTCATACTGGGCAGGAACCAATTCGGGATTCCTTAAAATCAACCATGGCCGGATTGTAGAATCTTATACCAGAGGATCTTTTGACTCAGGGGATATCCCATCTGATACTGTGTTAAGCCTGGCATATGGCGAAGAAGGAATGCTTTGGATCGGTACCTATAAAGGACTGGCTAAGTTCAACTTCCATACCCGAGAAGTTGTTGATTATTCGGTATTAAGTCAGAAATACCTGTCATCACACCTCGTGAAATTTGTTTTTGAGGATTCAAAAGGGGACATATGGGTTGGTACAACAAATAAAGGGCTGAACAAGCTTAATCCGGAAACCAATCATATCACCCGGTTTCTGAGCGATGTGGCTGACAGCAGTTCTTTTCATGGGATAGAAGCTTCATGTATACTGGAGGATCAGAATGGAAACATATGGGTTGGCGGAACAGGGTTGAATAAATTCAATTCTCAAAACAATTCATTTACTCATTTTACAGAGAAAGACGGACTTACCGGAAACCAGATCAAGAACATGCTTGAAGACGATGCAGGCAATTTATGGATCAGCACAAACAAAGGACTTTCCAGATTTGATCCTGACAAAGAAATCTTTCGAAATTTTTATGAAAAAGACGGTTTGCAGGACAATGAATTTTCAGGAGCTGCTTGCAAACTTAAAGACGGACACCTGGTATTTGGAGGCAAAAACGGCCTGGTTGTATTTCATCCGGATAACATTGTAATAAATGATCAAATACCTTCCATTAAAATAACAAGCTTCAGGATATTTGATGAGGAACAAGGACAGTTCAACTATGAGGAAGCAATTAAGCTAAAATACGACCAGGATTATTTTTCTTTCGGATTTACAGCCCTTGATTTTTCAGATCCGGATAAGAATGCTTATGCTTATAAACTTGAAAACTTCGAAGACGACTGGAACTATACCCGTGAAGGAAACAGGATTGCACGGTATACCAATGTAAATCCCGGACAATATACCTTCCGTGTGATCGCTGCGAACAACGATGGGATATGGAATGAAACAGGGCTTTCTGTTCCTGTAATCATAAAACCACCATTCTGGAAAACAACCTGGTTTTACGGACTGGAAATCGTTGTGATCGTTCTTTTCATCATCATGGTGATTAAATACAGGGAGAAGAAGATCAGGGAACAAAACCGCTTTTTAGTGCTGGAGCAGAAACTGCTCAGGTCCCAGATGAATCCTCATTTTATCTTTAACTCCCTGAGTTCCATCCAGAGTTTTATATTTGAAAACAATCCCATTGTGGCGGGTTCTTACCTCTCCCGCTTTGCAGAATTGATCCGTTCCATCCTTTACAATTCACGTGAAGAGTTTATTTCTCTTGAGAAAGAAGTAAAAACCCTGCAGAATTACCTTGACCTTCAGCAGCTCCGGTACAATAACAAATTTGAGTTTGAACTATATGTAGATCCTGAAATTGATATTGAAAACACCAGCATACCTCCCATGCTTGCCCAACCTTTTATCGAAAACGCCATTGAGCATGGGCTGAAGAATCTGGAAAAAAAAGGGCAACTTTATGTTCAATTTGTACAAAAAAATGAATTCATAAAACTTATTGTTAAAGATAACGGAATCGGGATCGAAGCGGCACAAAAACACAAAGATGAAAAAAGAAAAAATCATGTTTCACTGGCCACCATTATCACCAAAGAGAGAATTGAAATTTTAAATAAAAACCTAAAACGAAACAAATACGGGATGCAAATAAAGGAGCAAAAAGATGAAGCTGGAAAAACGACCGGAACTCAAGTGGAATTTCACTTGCCTGTTGGCAACCTTCAGGCCTGAAATCACGTCTAACAATAGCTTTGAATGAATGAAAGAACAGGTTTATGAAGATTATAATTATTGATGATGAAGACAGGGCTCGAAAAAGCATTGCTGACTTAATAAAACTCACGAATCACAATTTTGAACTGCTGGGAGAAGGCCAGGATGTAAAATCAGGGATCACGGCCATTAAAGAACATCAGCCTGATCTTGTTCTCTTAGACATCAACATGCCCGACGGAACAGGTTTTGACCTTCTGAAATCCTTTGATAATATCGATTTTAAAGTGATCTTTATCACAGCATATGAAGAGTATGCCATCCAGGCATTTGAGTTTTCAGCCATTGATTATATATTAAAACCGGTTGATCCGGCAAAACTGTTGGATGCATTAAACAAAGCCCATACCCTGGTTGAGCAGGAAAGCATCAGTTTAAAGTTAAATGCACTTTTTGCTAACATTGAAACATCTGCAACCGAAAGTAAAAAGCTTATCCTTAAAACTGCGGAAAATATATACATCGTCAATACATCGGATATTATCCGCTGTGAATCGGATTCCGGATATACCAATTTTTTTCTGGTTGATGGAAAAAAGATACTCGTTTCCCGAAACCTGAAAGACTACGAAGATATGTTCAACGGATTTGGATTTTTCCGGATCCACCAGTCGCATCTCATCAATTTAAAATACATTGATCATTACAGCAAAATTGAAGGGGGATCTGTCATCATGAAGGACAACAGCACCATACCAGTATCCCGCCGAAAAAAGGATGCTTTTCTGAAATTACTGGAGATGATATAAACCAGAGTTCTATATCTATTAAATATCTATATATCTCATTTTCAGGACTGTTTGCAAAACCAACAATAGTTCTCAATAACCGAATTCGTTTTAGGGATTACCGAATTTAGAACAGGATTATCCGTATCTGTATTTCCCCTTTTTCAGCCCATCCTAACCGATATATTTGCTAGGATAAAAAGCAAATCAAACATAGGATTAACATATTTTAAAACGAATGAAGTTATCAACTTTACTTTTCACAGCAATCCTCGTACTGATCATATCGATGAATGTTTCAGCACAGGGAGTATCAATTAATGAGGATGGCACAGATCCCCATGAAACAGCTATTCTGGACATTCAATCATCATCGCAGGGGGTTTTAATCCCACGCATGACATCAGCAGAAATTAAAGCCATTGCTTATCCTGCTGACGGCTTGCAGGTTTACAATTCTGAAGATGGAAAGCTTTATATCTATGTGATAACAACCGGTACATGGAAAGAAGTAAGCTATGGAACAGGATCGTTAGCACCCGATTGGGAGTGTGGTGATCTGCTTTATGACTACCGTGATGACCGGTATTATGAAACGGTGGGAATTGGCACACAATGCTGGATGGCAGAAAATCTGAATG
>CAYQWA010000038.1:5491-53652 GCA_964421215.1 uncultured Bacteroidales bacterium
CTGTCAGAGGTAACCTGACAGTGAGCGGAGTTCTGGCAAATTCTGCCGGAACTCCGGGGTTGGTCTTAAAATCGGATTCGGAAGGATATGGATCCATAATGCATACTTCTGCTTCTGTCCCAGCTAATATTGAGCAATACCTTTCTTCAGAAAGATGGCATCTGGCAGCTCCAGCAGTAAGTGGAGAAACCATTGAACCCTACCTTGATATTTACCTTAAGATCTGGCAGGAGAATTCAGGTACATGGCAATACCTTACCCAGCCACTGAGCCTGGGATTGAATGCTACATCGGGTTATTCTGTATGGGCCAGCAATGACCTGACAGGAACGACCACTGTTAATCTGGAAGGAACATTGAATGCAGGAGATATTACCGCCACAAATTTGATTTATACCGGCACATCACCTCAACCAGGCTGGAACCTGGTCGGAAATCCCTACCCTTCAAGTATTGACTGGGACGGGAACTGGGCGACAACCAATATTGGTGGATGGGTATTAATATATGATAACGGAACCTATAAAGGCTGGAATCCATTCCTGACCGGAGACGACCGTTCTTATAACGGCAAAACAGATGGATTGATAGCACCGGGACAGGGTTTTTGGGTAAGAGCTACTGGCAATGATCCGGAACTTATTTTTGAGCAGGATTCACGTACATTTGGTGAAGTGCAATTTTATAAAAACGATAACTCGATTGGGGCTTATTCAGGTATCAGGCTTGTGGCAGAGGCAAATGATTATACTGATGAAACTGCCATTTATTTTATGGAAGACGGCACCCTGGGATTTGATGGTTTGTATGGGCTTGAAAAACTTTATAACGTTGAGGAATCACCGACCATCTATTCTGTTCCTGCATCCGGAACACCTACTGCCATCAACATCATGCCTGAAAACTGGATTGAAGAAGGTTCGTCACCTATTATTCCGGTTGGATTCTCAATCGATCAGTGCACAAGTTGTTTAGTGAAAATAGAAGGGATCGAATCCTTGGATCCTGAATTACCAATCTTCCTGGAAGATTTGAAAGAGAATGAATGTGTGGATTTACGGCTTACAAATGGTTATTCATTCTCTTCATCATCTTCTGATGATCCAAACCGTTTTTTGATCCATTTTGGTAATCCTTCTAACATCAACGAGACCCTTCAGTCAAAGGTTGAAATTTACTCCTACCTTAACAAGGTCTACATAAGGACGCCAGGTCATTTCAAAGGGAAAGCAAGGATCATGGATGTCAATGGAAAAGTGATTTCAGAATTGGACCTTTCAGGTGGACTTAATACAGCTTCAATATCCCATACAGGTATGTATGTTATCCAGGTATGGGGTGATGATACTGCAATTCAAAAAGTGTTTATAAAAAATTAACTGATTGTAACTGCTCCAATTTAGTTTTGTTCTAAATTATTTTAATGATTACTTGCATGTTCTTTCAGGTCTGAATTAAATAACAAATAAATCAATTGTCATGAAAAATCTTACCAAAGGGATTAGCATTGCTTTAATCCTGTTTTTCTTCATTAGTCAAATTGCATTTACCCAAATTCAATCAACCTCCCTGGGAGGAGACTGGAACGATATTAATACATGGGTTGGGTCATCTATTCCTGGTAGTACAGATAATGTGGTCATTAATGGCCCGGTAAATTGTAATACCGGACCACAATGTTACAACCTAACCATCAACATCTCCGGTGTAATTCAAAACGATTACTATAGCGGTGATTTGGATGTGTTCGGAGATATTATCAATAACGGTACCATCCAGAATTACTCCAGCACCATGTATATGTACCTGTACGGGAACGTTACTAATAACGGAACATGGATCAACAGTTATACTTACCTGGAGGGAACCAACGACCAAACCATCACATGTTTTGGTGGACATGCTTTTGGGGGTTACCAGCTAATCAATAATAAAACCGGTGGTGAGGTTTATTTTAATGCTGCTGTAAATTTTGTGAACAATGAATTGCATTTCAACAACCATATAGCGAATATTTTACCCAATACAATTATGGACTTTGATAACTCCACAGTCCATTATTGTTCTTTTATAGGGGATGGAAGTACATCCATTATTCAGGGAACAGGCTCCCTTGGTACAGCGCCCTATTTCAATTACGTTAGTTTTACCGACCTGACACTTGATGGAGAGATAAACGTATACAACGGATGTTCAACCAACGGAACCGTATACAATAACGGTATCCTTCAAAATGAATATTACACCTGCTTCCTGGCTGTTAACGGTCACTTCATTAACAACGGAACCTTAAGAAACTATTCCAGCTACCTTATACTACAGGTCTACGGAGACTTTACCAATAACAACGTAGTCGATAATCATGCACTCGACTTTCATGGCTCAGCGATTCATGATATATCACTTGCACCTGGTAAAACTTTTTCACCTACTTACTGGACTAGTTTTAAAAGTGGTGGATGGTTTGATGCATTGACGGATATCTATTTCGATAACGTAAATATTAATATGGGAGAAGATAGCCTGTATGTTCCCGATAATGCAGTAGTGACTGTAAATGATGGCCAATACATCAATGGGGGTATTTTAGCGCATGAATCCACCAAAGCCGGAACCTTTACGTACCATTCTGAAAATACAGCCATCACCCAGAATATCGATATGACGAATGCAACTTTAACAGGACATTTTTTATGTGATAATAACAACAATTTTTATGGAACCACTGTAAATGATGCATTGTTTGAGAATAACTATTACACCTTTTATGTAAATTTATATGACCATTTTATAAACAATGGAACCATTCAAAACTACTCGAGTCATCTCTTTTTAAATATTCATGGCGATTTTACCAACAATGGAACCATCGAAAACAACGCCATGGATTTTCATGGATTGACCGATCAAATGATCTCTTTGCAGTCTGGTATTACCTTTTCACCCACCTATTTTACAAGTTTAAAACCTTCTGGAAATATCGTAGCCTTAACAGATTTATACTTCGATCATGTGGTTGTCAACTTTGAAAATGATATTCTTTACCTGCAGGATGGTGGTTTGATTTCACTGACAGGAGGAAGACTGCACAAAGCAGACTTAAGGGATCTGAACAACACATCCGGCTACCTGAATTTACATATGACTGGTGATGCCTACATAGATTACAGCACTGTTTACAATCCTGAAATTCTGGGCCAGGCTGACATTGGTCATGCCAATATATTTATCGGCGAGATACTTGTTACCGATACTGTGAGAAATGATTATTACAGCTATACGCTCGACATTGATGGCAATGTCATTAATAATGGAATAATCAAAGACTATTCTAGCGGACTTACAGTAAATATAAATGGTAATGTTACGAATAACGGAACCTGGTCATGTGTCTCCACCTTCTTTAATGGAACAACTGACCAGTATATTACCTGCCTGAATGATGCAGGTTTTTCGGGATACCATATGTTCAATACAAACACAACAGCAAACATTGTTATTCAGGACAATGTTTATTTACAGAATTCCATTCTCAAAGGTGAGGGAAATAACTTCCTGATCCCGGTCAACTCCACACTGAGGCTTCATGACGCCTATATTACCAATAGTTTTATTTATGGTGTAGGCGAAAGTTCAGTTCTGTTTGGTGAAGGAACAACTCCTGTGGATGGACCTTATATTGAGTATACAACTGTTGAAAATCTTTCTTTTGACGGAGAATGGGGAATTGGAAATCCTGTTATCATGAATGGAAGCATTACCAACAATGGAGTAATGCAAAATAACTATTACACCTACTCGCCGGAGGTTTATGCTGATTTCATTAATAATGGTACAATAAAGTCATATTCCAATTATTGTATTATGAAAATGTATGGCAACTTTACAAACAACGGAATCTGGGAAGGACATGCAATCGACCTTTACGGAAGTGCAGATCAGGAAGTCACCCTTGCGGATGGAGAAGTTTTCAGTCCTACTTATGTAACAAGTTTCAAACCTACGGGCTATATTATCGCCAATACGGATCTTTCCTTTTATAATACCAACATTAACCTGGAACATGATACACTGATTATGCCTGATAATTCTACTTTATCTATTGATGGGTATTATTTGTACAGATCAAATATTATGGCAGAAACTGATAAATTCAACCTGTTCATGACTAATGATGCCTATGTCCATGAATGCAGCATTGGTGATGTGGATCTTTACGGGGAAATTGATCTTAAAAACACAGACTTCAATGGGACAACCACAAATTATGGCCTGATGATGAATGATTATTATACATACACCATCAACTATTTTGGCGATTTAATTAACAATGGAACCATTCAAAACGATTATAATGCATTTATCATAAGTGCCCATGCCAATATCACAAACAACGGAACCTGGGCAAACTATTATACACAGATGGTAGGCACAACAGACCAGTATGTTTATCTTAAAA
This sequence comes from uncultured Bacteroidales bacterium, assembly GCA_964421215.1. Lineage (GTDB taxonomy): Bacteria > Bacteroidota > Bacteroidia > Bacteroidales > JAADJA01 > JAADJA01. Next base: position 9,951 of record CAYQWA010000038.1, read on the forward strand.
ATGAACACTGGATTGCCGGTCAAATGAGATTTGTATCAGATGTGTTGGCCACACCTTACCAGTGGTACTGGAACAACTGGGCCATTCAAAATCCTCCATATCCTGATCCACCGATCATTAGTGGAGAAACCTCTTCAACCCTTACCTGGATCAGTCCGGTGACTGATGGATGGGCAGGTACTTACAAATGCCACGCCGGCAGCAACTGGTCAAGGAACATTTATATTGAAGAACAAACAAGTTTAAGACTAGACGTTACAGCTATGTTTGAAGGGCCTTTCAATGGTACTGATATGACACCTGACTTAAATCCTATACTTCCAATGGGCCAGCCGTATGACACATATCCATGGGAATACGATGGAGCAGAAGCGGTTTCCATACTTCCTAATGCAGATATTGTAGATTGGTTATTAGTGGAAATAAGGGATGCATCAAGTGCATCAAGTGCCACATCCGCTACTTCACTTGGAGGCCAGGCTGCATTTATTCAAAGGGATGGTCAGATCGTTGGTTTGGACGGAAATCCAGTTCTAAGTTTCGACTTGCAGATAACTCAAAACCTTTTTGTTGTTTTGTGGCACAGAAATCATTTACCGGTCCTCTCAAATTATGCGGTTATACCAACAAATGGCATTCATACTTACGATTTTACCACTGCTGCTTCCCAGGCTTATGGCAACAACCAGAATGATCTTGGTGGTGGTGTATTCGGTATGATCGGAGGTGATGCCAATGCAGATGGAACAATCAATCAATTTGACGGAACAGAAGTCTGGTACCTGCAAGTTGGAAGAACAGGCTATCTGCAAGGTGATGCAAATATGGATATACAAGTGAACAATGAGGATAAAAACGATGTTTGGTTATTAAACAACGGTAAATCGGAAATTCTACCCGATTGATAAAGATTTGCAAATGTAGCATCCGCGAAAGCGAGCTGCTCACCTTCTCTTAATAGGATTTGAAAAGGTGATAAGCTTGTCCAAATTGGGCAAGCTTTTTTTTTTGAGATTTTTTGAAAGAATTGAATCCGCATAAGATTGAAAAAAAGAAGAAAAAACAATTTTGACCATATTACTGTTTATTGTTTGGGTACATGAATCTCACTATTCGCAACTAAGCAAACTATATATACTATGAAAACCCGGATTACATCCTTTCTTAGGTTTTTTCTTCTTCAAATATTTTTTACTTCATCCTTATTGTCCTTTTCGCAAATTACCATCCAGTCAACTATGGATGGCGGAATATGGAGTGAGGGTGATACCTGGATTGGAGGATCTCCTCCCGCCCCAATTGATAATGTTATAATTAATGGGCTTGTTGCCCTGGATATTAATACTACTTGTGAGAATCTCACGGTCACTCCAAACGGAATACTACAAAATATCGGGGACGGCACCCAGGAACTGACAATCTTCAGTGATGTGGCCAACGCCGGTATTATTAAGGGGATTTCATATATTTTCACCCTCAATATCCAGGGTAATATCACAAACAGTGGTACATGGATAAATTATCAGACTAACTTAACTGGAAACACAACCCAAACCCTCACTACGATAACTCCTTTTGGTGGTGATAACCTGTCCAGTTTAAAACCCTCGGGTAATATTTCAACGAATGATGTCCTACGGTTTGAAAATTGTATGGTGGATTTTAACGGCGATACTCTATTCATGACCAATGGGTATGACTCTATATTTATGAATAGCGGACACCTGCAGGAAACAACTATCCTGGGAACCAATTCAATAAGGGAAATATATTTCAATCAAAATAGCCTTGCCTGGGTGGAGGATGTTATTATTGAATGCGATGAACTGGTTGTGGGTGGTTCTTTTCAATTTGCTGAATTTTTCGAAGTTTATGCAAATGTTAGAGTTGAAGGTATTTTTCAGAACAAAGCGATCAACCATCAATCGGCCTACATATATGGAAATGTGATAAACAATGGTATAATAAAGGATCTAATTTATGCATGGCATTTATACATTACGGGTGATATTATTCACAATGGGACCTGGTCGAATTACTTTACCTATCTTTCAGGTATTGATCAAATTCTACAGTTTGCCAATGTTTTTGAAGGCGAAAATTTCATCAATTCAAATATTGAAGGAAAAGTGATTAGCAACACTAATTTGATGTTTGATAATACAAAAATTGAATTTAATTATGATACTTTGATGTTTTCCCCATCCTCAGATTCCTTAATTGTTAACGGTCAGTATCTTCGAAATGCCATTATCACAAAACAGGCAAATAAATCAATAGCTTTTTTAAATTGTACTCAATCGAATAATGCTTATTTTCATGATGTTACCATTGTATCTGATCAAATTGACCTGGGTGGTACGTTTCAATTTTCCCCACCGATGAATTTTTACGGAGATGTAATTGTTAGCGGAATATTTCAAAATAACCCGTCCGGAAATCACACAGCCTACATTTATGGAAATGTGACCAACAATGGAACAATTCAGGATCCTTTTTTAAGTTTTATACTTCATATTAGCGGTGATATAAATCAGAACGGAGATTGGATCAATAACCAAACCATCCTCGATGGAACGAATGACCAATCGATCAATCTGGTAAATAACCAGCAAATATCCGGAACGGTATATTTTGATGCATTAAATGCCGGTGCTCCCTACCAATGGTATTATGAAGGTGGAATATTAAATTCACCTGATTTCAGTGGCGAAACCTCTAACTTACTTACCTGGCAGGTTCCTGTAGGTTCGGATTGGTTTGGAGAGTTTTACTGTCAATCAGGAGCCGGGTCATCAAGAATAATAACCGTTGAAGGTGGAATTATTGCAGATATTGCTTTATTTCTTGAAGGTCCTTACAATGGAACAGGAATGAATACCGATTTAACTAACAATCCTGAGCCTGTTGAAGGATTCCCTTTGTCACAACCCTACAATATTTCACCCTGGAATTATTCAGGATTGGAATCTGTTACTTCCATTCCGCCTGATATTGTTGACTGGATGTTGGTTGAATTCAGAGAATCTGCCGGTGGTCCTGAAACTGCCACCCCTGAAACGATGATTGCCAAAAAATCTCTTTTTCTGAGGAATGATGGTTACCTTGTAAACCTGGATGGCTCGAGGGACATTAATATTAATGTCCCGTTGATTAATGACAATCTGTATGTTGTTTTATGGCACCGTAATCATTTGCCCATTCTGTCAAACTTTCCTCTTCTTTCCGGCAATGGAAAATATACTTTTGATTTTTCAACAGCCGCCAGTCAAGCCTTTGGAGATAGCCAGTCTGACCTTGGAGGAGGTGTATTTGGTATGATCGGAGGTGATGAAAACGCAGATGGTACTATCAATGAATTTGATGGGACAGAAGTTTGGAACCAGCAAGCAGGGAACACGGGATATCTGCAAGGTGATGCTAACATGAACACCCATGTGGACAATGAAGATAAAAATGGCATCTGGCTCCCAAACATAGGAAAATCAGAAATTCTACCGGACTAAAATAAAGATATGCAATGTAGTCCTGTTAAGCGGGACAATAGCGAGCTACTCACCTTCTCTTAATAGGATTTGAAAAGGTGGTAAGCTTTTCCAAATTGGGCAAGCTTTTTTTGTATTCCTCTGTCTTTATCTTACATTTGCAACCTATTGGTAACTTTTCGTTGTCAGTATAGTATCAACTTCAAAAAAACATTTCACACAATTTTAATCTCATGAAGAAAATTTCACTATTTGTATTAATACTGATAAGTACCATCAGTTTTCTGAAAGCTGATGTGGTAAATCAAACTACAGCAGAAACAGCTGCAAAAAATCATTATTTCATTTATGCAGAAGGTAATGCCCTGAACAACATTCAACTGGAATTGGCTTATACTGAGAAAGCAGATGGCCAGCCGGTTTATTATATTTTCAATATAGATGAAAACAAAGGGTTTGTCATAATTGCAGCAGAAGATAACGTTTATCCTGTGCTGGGATATTCATTTGAAGGTAGTTATACCTATGAAGCGAAAGCTGAAAATTTCAACTACTGGATGGATAATTATGAGGATCAGATTTTATTTGCAAGAGAAAATATCCTGCCTGCAGATGAAACCATCAGTACGGCATGGAATAATTTGTTGCAATCCAATCCAACTCCTAAAGAGCTTGACGACGTTGATCCATTACTTTCTACACTCTGGGATCAGGGTACATACTACAACCAGCTTTGTCCGGCTGCATCCGGTGGACCTGGAGGACATGTATGGGCAGGTTGTGTTGCCACGGCAATGGGTATGGTAATGAAACACCACAACCATCCTGATCAGGGAACAGGATCACATACTTACAATTGTCCCGGATATGGTGGACAATCGGCAAATTTCGGAGCCACCACTTATGAGTGGGCCTCAATGCCGGACCAGCTTTACACCTACAATACACCTGTTGCTACTTTGCTTTATCACCTGGGAGTATCTGTAGAGATGCAATATTCTACAAGTGGTTCCGGAGCCTACAGTTCCGATGCAAGAGATGCTTTGGTAGAGTATTTCGGCTATTCTGATAATGCTCAATTATTACCAAAAAATTCTTTCCCCATAGAGACTTTTGTCTTCAAACTTAAAAATGAGCTTAATCTTAACCGCCCGGTTTATTATAGCGGTTCAGGCAATGGTGGCGGACACGCATTTGTTTGCGACGGCTACCAGGGAAATGATCATTTCCATTTTAACTGGGGATGGAGTGGCTATGGTAACGGCTATTTTTACCTGAGCAATCTGAATCCCGGTGGTTCGCAATTTAACCAGGGACAGGCAGCCATTTTCTACGCTTATCCTGAAGGTTCTGTTGTTCTCGGCGGTCCTGAAAACTTCACTGCAGAAGTTACTGATGATGATGTTGCACTTGCATGGGATGCTCCTTCAGGAAAAGACCTGACAGGTTACAACATTTACAGGAACAATGAAATTATAGAATTTACAACCGATACCGAATATTTAGATGAAAACCTGGCGCAGGGAAGTTATGCTTATTACGTATGTGCTTTATACGATGAAGGTGAGTCTTTCCCATCAGATCAGGTCTCTATATTTATTGGTGGAGGGACAACTACAGTTTATGAAGACAATTTTGAAGCGTATACTTCCGGAGGACAACTTGCCTGTCAGAATTCTACCGACTGGACTACCTGGGGAAATGCACCATGTACTCCCGAAGATGCTTACATCACCTCTGCTGTAAGCTATGAAGGCTCAAATGCGACCATTATTGAAGGAACAAACGATGTTGTTAAGTTGATTGAAAATTACACATCAGGATTGTATAAGATCAGTTTTTATATGTATGTACCCGACGGATATCTTGGATATTTTAATGCACTTCACCTTTTTGCCGGAGCAAACAGCAGCTGGGGTATGCAGGTATTCTTCGATGAGGACGGACAGGGATCCATTGATGGTGGTGGTGAAGGTGCTGCTTCGTTCAGCTACCCATACGATACCTGGATGTACAATGAAGTGATCATCGACATGAACGGCGACTGGGCAGAATACAAACTTGATGGTGTATCCATTCATGGTTGGCAGTGGAGCATTGGTGCTTTTGGCCAGACTAACCTGAACCAGCTTGGAGGCGTAAACTTCTACGCATGGGCCGGTAAAGGTAAAGGAACACCAAAATATTATTTCGATAATTTTATGATCGAAGAGTTTGGGGCACCCATGTTATTGCCTCCTTTAAATTTTACCGTAAATGTTGCCTTTGAAAATTTACAATTAACCTGGGATTCTCCAACAGGTAAAGAGCTTCTCGGATATAATATTTATTATGCATTTGATGGTGGTGATTTTGAGATTCTGGCTACAACAACCGAAACCCAGTATGTTGTTGAATCACCAGGACCGGGCTTGCATGCCTACTATTTAACAGCTCTATATGATGAAGGTGAATCGCTTCCTACAAATACACAGGAGGTATTATTATCAGCTACAGATGAGTTTGAACAAGAATTAATCCAGGTGTATCCGAATCCGGCTGGGGATTACATATCAGTAAACGCTATTGAGAATATCTCAACTATAAGATTATACAATAACGCCGGACAACTTTTAACAGAAAAAATTGTGAATTCAAATTCTTACCAATTTGATCTTTCTGACTTAGATCGGGGAATTTATTTCATAAGGTTGGACACAGATGATAAGTCAGTATTAAAACAGATTATCAAAAAATAAATTGATATTCATTTAAGAAACAACAGGGCTGCCAAAATCTGGCGGCCCTTTTTTATTTCCTAACTATTCTTAATTCCACACAGGAAAGACAGAAATAAAATCAGTTGTATTCATCTGGTAAGATGATTTGATTATATATCGAATTCCGGACACATAAATATATGTTCGATTTTTTGTAAATTGCAGCTATCTATTTGTTCCTTTTCTTAAAACACTATACTATGAAAAAGCTATCTATATTAATTTTAGGGTTACTAACCGTTGGCTTTGTATCAGCCCAGGTTACTTCAGATTTTGAAACCGATATTGAAAACTGGTATTCCGAGGGTGATGGTGACTTTGAATGGGAAATAGGAACCGGTAATCCTGGAAATAATTTCCGTGTAAATGATGATGCTACAGGCGATATCAACCTTAGCTATGCTCCAAACAAATTTTTAGGTGATTGGTCCAATGCATTAACCACCGACTACATTTCTGCTGATATCTACCTTAATCAAATTAGCGGTGGTTATACGAACAGTAACTTTGTATTCCAGATTGAAGGTCCCGGGGGTAAGGCGAAAGCACTGGAAGGTACTAATCCTCCTTTTTATACCTGGGTAACATATTCTGTTACTCTTGATCCTGCAAACTGGAATGTACTGGAAGGAACTTGGAACGGAATCCTTCAACAGGTAAACGAACTGATTGTAAGAATGGAATACATTAACGGTGATGAATGGAACAGGCTGGATAATGTATACCTTTCGTTTACTCCAATTGTAGTACCCGTTACACCTGTAATTTGTTCAGATTTTGAAGATGGTACTTATGATGGTTGGTATTTTACCAGTACAGGTAGTGTGAGCAACCAGTCGAGTGGAGGAAATCCCGGCAGGTATATCCGGATTAATGATGGCACAGGTAACTCATTGGCCAATTGTCCGCCTAAATTTTTAGGGGATTGGACACAACTTGATAACCATGCTGCAGAAATACAGACCGATATTCATATCATTAGTGGGTCCGGAGATACCTATTTACATGAGTTCTTTATTAAGATTGAAGGTCCTGGAGGAACAGCTACTTTTCCCATCGACAACAGCATAGATAATGCACGAGGTAAATGGCATACTTTTGCCTTTCCCATTGAATCATCTTACTGGACAGTTACCAGCGGCACCTGGGCAGGTCTTATCACCAATGTGAACAAACTGACTATGGTGGTTGAATACATCTCAGGAACCGAAGTTGTTGGCCTTGATAATTTCTGCATAACCAACTTACCTCCAGTAACTGACTTCGTTGCTAACGTGACAACGGAGTTCCCGGGTAGTCCTATTCAGTTTACGGACCTGTCAACTTCAGCTCCTACATCCTGGGATTGGGATTTTGATAACGGTGATGTTAGCACTGAACAAAACCCGATTGCAACTTATACCTCTCCAGGCCTTTACACTATTGAGCTTTCCTCTTTTAACCATTTCGGATCAGATACTGATACCAAAGTCGATTACATAGAAATTATTGATGACGGCCAGTGTACAAAATACAGCGATGATTTTGACAATGGATCCATACATCCTGTCTGGTCATTTACCAATGGTTCATGGACTGAAAATAGTGGTATTATGCGTCAGACTTCCAATTATTACGTTGGTGGAGATTACCTTGGTGGTTGTTATGCTATCCTGGGGAGCCCCCTCTGGCAGGACTACTTTATTTCATGCGATATTGAATCAACAGATGATGATGCCATTGGATTTGTTTTTAATTATCAGGATGACCAGAACATGTATATGTTTCTCTGGCGTAAGCAAACAAATGAAAGGCAATTATTGCGTTGGGACAACGGCACTTCAATTGTTTTAGCACAAGATGCAGTTCCGTTTGTTGAAGATCAATGGTACCATATCGATATTTCATCAGTAGCCGGAGATATCACAGTAAGCATAAACCACCAGCCAATTTTTAATGCAACGGATCTCACCTATCTCACAGGTAAGGTTGGACTGTATTGTTGGGCAAATGATGAAAGCCATTTCGATAATTTTAAAGTGCACTGTGGTGATTTCCTTTTCGATTTAAAGGCTTTTCTGGAAGGACCTTTTGAATCAACAGAAATGAATACGGATTTAAATCTTGAGGGACTGATTCCATTATCTCAGCCCTATTCAATGCCTCCCTGGGATTATTCCGGAACAGAAAGTGTTACTTCTTTGCCCAATTCCGACATCACTGACTGGGTGTTAATGGTCATCCGGGATGCACCGGATGTATCTTCTGCACTGGTATCAACAATTGTTGGAAAACGGGCAGCCTTTATTCTTAAAAACGGAAGCATAGTAGACCTGGATGGATCCAGCCCGGTAAGACTCCCGATTGAGGTACAGGATGAGGCCTTTGCCACGATTTATCACCGGAACCACCTTCCTGTTATGTCATCTGCCCCTTTGAATCTGAATGGTTCTACCTATGAATATGATTTTACAAGCGGTGCAGGACAGGCATATGGCATTGAAGCGATGAAAGACCTGGGCAATGGTGTTTTCGGGCTTTATAGTGGTGATTTTAACGTAGACGGAATAATTGATGAATTTGACCTGACAACACAGTGGTACGACAAGGTCGGCCAGTCAGAATATTTCAAACCAGATGGGAACCTTGACTCTGAAGTAGACAACAGGGATAAAAATGAAACATGGGTAGATAATGTAGGCAGATCGGAACAATCCCCTGATCTGGGATTTGTAAATTGCGGGGATATGTTACCTGATCTGAGAGATGGGCAGGAATACGAAACCGTTCTTATCGGATCACAATGCTGGATGGCTGAAAATTTAAATATTGGTGATTTGATAATTGGAACCAGTACACCAACCGATAACGGAACTATTGAAAAGTATTGCTTTAACAACAATACGGCTAATTGTGATAACAATGGTGCTTTTTATCTTTGGAATGAGCTCATGGAATATTCGACCGTTGAAGGATCCCAGGGCATATGTCCGGATGGCTGGCATATCCCTTCACATGCGGAGTGGTGCACCATGGAGCAACATCTTGATCCCACTGTTATTTGCGATAATACAGGTTTCAGAGGTACAGATATTGGAACTCAACTAAAGGTTGGCGGAGTCAGTGGATTCGAAGCAATTCTAACCGGTCAGCGTCAATTCAACGGAACATTCGATCATCTCGATTTCAGGGGCTATTTCTGGACATCGTCATCAAGTGGTATTTTGGCTACCATGAGATTTGTACAATCAACTGATGCACGCTCTTATTACTGGAATACGGATAAAATTTATGGATTTAATGTACGATGCATTCTTGATTAGAAAATCAGCATAGTCAATTGCGATACATCACTCCTTGAATTGTGGTTTGGAATTCCCTAAACTGTTCAGCAGAAAAATTTGGACAGTTCCCTTTGTTTTATAATTTTATGGAAAATTCAACTCCATGAAGTTTTATACACTGTTCATACTTTTGTTCTTCACTGGAATTTATTCTTATGGTGAGGAAAATCCAAAAATCGACAGCCTGAAAAATTTATCCGTTAACAATTCAGATCCGGAAATATATAACCGGCTTGCTTATGAATATTTCAAATCAAACATGGATTCATGTTTCAAATATGCAAACCTGGCTTTGGACTTAGCCGATGACCAAAATGATAATGAAAATCTGGCCACAGCACACAAGAGGTTGGCTTTGTACTATTGGGGTAAAGATGAAAGAGATCCAGGCATAAAACATTTTAAGTTAGCAGCAGAAAAATACAATGAGGCGAATAATTCAAGACAGGAAGCGGCTGTTTATGAAGAGCTTGCAAAAATCTATCGTAAAAAAAGTGTATATGACTCAGCTTTAAGGGCCAACAGACATGCTGCTAATCTCCGTTTCTCAATCAATGATTCAACAGATGCGGCCAGGTCATTATATAGCATCGGGTCAACGTTCTACTCCCTGACTAACTATGATAGTGCACTTTTTTATTTATATAAATCCCTGGCATTAAAAGAAAAACTTGGAATGGATGCTTCGTCGATAAATGACCATACGGTAATTGGGCTTATTTTTTTCCACTTATTCGAAACGGATAAATCGATGGAACATCAGTTAAAAGCCTTGGAATTGTCAAGACAAAATAACGACAAAAACATCGTCCACGTGCTAAATAACCTGGGTTTGGTATACTTGGACAAAAAGCAGTATCAGGATGCTATCGAGCAATTCGAAGAAGTAGTTAGAAGATTAAAGGAAACAGGGACGGTAAATAACCTCCTCGGCGGCGCTCTTGATAATATAGGACTGTGTTATATTGAATTAGAAAATTACGAAAAAGCAATTCAATACCAACTGGAGGGTTTGAAAATAAGAAAAGAGATCAACTACAAATGGGGAATTGCCAATTCAAGTAAGAATATAGGGAAGTGTTATGTAAAATTGAAGGATGCAAAAAATGCATTAAAGCATTTAAATGAAGGACTACCTATTGCAAAAGAAATCGGATCACTAAATGTTATCGCTGGTTTCTACCGGTACTTGGCACAAGCATATGAACTTGATAACAACTATCGGTTGGCTTACAATGCACACACTGAATACCTTCTATATTTCGATACACTAAATGAAATAAAAGGAGGAGAACTTATGGCAGAAACCAGGACAAAATATGAAACTGAGAAAAAAGAACAACAGTTGGAGATCCTCTCCCAGGAAAATGAGATCAAGGACCTGAAACTCAGCCAGAGTACAAACCTTAATATTGGACTTGGGATCCTGGCCTTGTTAATCATTGGATTTGCAGTATTATTGGTCAGGTATTTCCGGACGATTCAAAAACATAAAAACTCATTAATGGAGCAAAAACTTCTTCGTTCCCAGATGAATCCTCACTTTATTTTTAATTCACTCATTGCCATTCAAAGTTTTATTTACGACAAAAATGCCATCACTGCTGGTAATTACCTTTCCAAGTTTGCGGACCTGATAAGGCTTATCCTCGAAAATTCAAGGCAGGAATTCGTCACTTTCGAAAAAGAAATTAAAACTCTCGAACTTTACCTTGAACTACAAGCATTACGGTTTGATCAGAAATTTTCTTACAAGATCGATGTGGATCAAGCCATTGAAATGAAAGGATTAAAGATACCACCAATGTTAGCACAGCCCTTTCTGGAAAATGCTATTGAACACGGAATTCAGCATAAGAAAGAAAAAGGGAACATCAACATCAATTTTAAAATGAAGGAAGATGAGATCTTGTTTGTGGTGGAGGATGATGGTGTTGGGCGGGTGAATGCCGACATGATCAACAAAAATAAGGAAAATTACCATGAAAGCCTCGCTACCTCCATCACCAAAGAGAGGCTGGGTAATTTTAGCAAGTCTTTGAATAAAAAGTTTTCAATCAATATTACCGACATATTTGGCAAGCAGGAAGAAATCGCAGGAACAAAGGTGACTTTCAGCCTGCCGTATGTGCTCGCCTAATCCAATACTCATCCGATGACTTCAAGTCATCGGATGAATAATCAAGCAAAGCGTCCTTTGTGCCTTCATTGCGTTTAAATTATTTGGTCGGCATTTATTTTCTTTTATCTTTGCTTAATGATCAGGGCGGTTATCATAGATGATGAGGCGGGTTCCAGGAAAACAATAAACAACATCCTCAAGTTTGCTGCTGATAAAATTACTTGTGTTGGTTATGGCGAAAATGTTGAATCAGGATTCAATGCTATTATTGAGCACAAACCCGACCTTGTTTTCCTCGACATCAGAATGCCGGACGGTTCAGGCTTTGACCTCCTAAAAAAATTTGAGACCATTTCCTTTAAGATCATTTTCATTACGGCTTATGATGAATATGCAGTTCAAGCATTCCGTTTCAGTGCACTCGATTATCTCTTAAAGCCTGTTAATGCAGATGATCTGTTAAACGCTGTGGATAAATTTCCAACCAAATCCACTGAAGATTATACAGAGCTCAAACTTCAAACATTTGCCAATAATCTTGACAGCGTTAAAAAAATCGTTCTGAGAACAGCAGAAAGCATTCATGTTTTACCGGTAAAGGATATTGTCCATTGCGAATCGGACGGTAACTATACAAACTTTTATATCAAAGAAAATGGGTCTTTGCTCGTATCCAAATCCATGAAGGAATACGCTGATATGCTTGAACCTTTTGGATTTTTCAGGGCACATCAGTCACACCTTGTTAACCTTGAATATATGACCCGTTTCGATAAAACTGATGGCGGTTCCATAATATTGGCTAACGGTTCAGAAATTCCGGTAGCAAAGCGAAAGAAAGAACAATTGTTCCGGATCCTTGAAAAGCTTTAACGAATTTATACATAATCTGCCCGGATATTAATCCGTTCTGCCCAAATACTAATCTTACACCTGAATATCATTACCCTCTGCATAAATTAGTTGATTCTTAAGTAATATTAACATATAGAGTCATCCATTTTATGGTCCATAGTTTACCCAAATCGGTTTCAGGTTTAAAAAAGGATACCATAGTCCTTGGATCGGAATTTCGAGTCTCGAAAACCCTGGGAAAAATAATCCTGGATAGTTCTGACAACTCTATAATCATTAAGGCTAACGATATAATTTATGCTGAAGTTCTGGGTAAAACGATGGAAATACATACAGCTCAAAATCTATGTTACACTATGCAATTTAATCCACCCGACTACAATCAATTGATCGATTCATCACTTTATGAACAGGTGGATGAATACCTCTTGATCAACATTAATCGCATACAAAAATTTCAGGTGGATGGAATACCCTACATTGAACTTGATACCGGCACCCGTATCAGGACCAATCCAATGTACCATAAGATCATCCTCAGAGCTATTGATAATCTTGAATATAAAGAATTTACAGAGGACAAAAACTAGATAATAATCAATAAAATTAACGTTATGAAACATTTATCCAATTTTATTAAAATGAGCGGAATTCTGGTTCTGCTTTTACTTTTTGTAAACATTATAAATGCTGATACTTATACATCAGTTAAAGATGGCTACTGGGGCGTTGATGAAACCTGGGGCAACACAATCGGCAATACACCCGGTCCGGGCGATGATGTAATCATCAATCACGTGGTGGGTCCTCACTTTAATTTTGGGTATTACGGAGAATGTAATAATCTTACAGTCAACAGCTCTTTAACAGGATTTGCAATGGCAGGAGGATCCTCATCAGTAACGGTATATGGAAATTTGATTAACAATGGTTCCGTGTATAGTGGTTCAACACCTTTTTACATATATGTCCATGGAAACTTGTCTAATTTCGGATCTATGACAAATCATCTGGTTCGATTTGCTAGTACAACACAAGATCAGAACTTAACTGTAAGTCCGGGTTATGTGTTTAATTGTAATGAACTGGAAGCTGTAGCATCAGGCTTTTCTGTAATAACAGCCAATAATCTGATTTTTGATGACGTAAACATAGATTTCAACAGGGAACTGATTATGAATGATGGTGCTTCGTTTACAATGCAAAACGGCTCCTACATTTGGGACATGGTTTTGACTACTGCAACTCCCGGAAGCATTGATATCCACTCCAGTGGAAGTTCAATGATGCATAATACCACAATAAATGTAGCTACAATAAACCTTTTTGGAGAAACTTACCTGGACGGAAATACATTTTTTAATGGTGATGTTTATGTGAGTGATTTTTTCCAGTGTGACGGAGATCGATTTCCCGAAATTTATGGTGATCTTATCGTAGAATCCGGAGCAGTGGTCCGAGATGATCCTGATGGTGTTGGAAACATGAACTTGATCCTGGATGGAGATTTGACAAACAACGGAGGTATAAATATTTACAAATTAATTTTTTCTGGTGACCAGGTACAATACTATGATCCCGGAGGCGGAACAAACAACTACGAATATTTTTATGCTGATAATTCACTTCACTCTGTTATACTTACCGATGACCTATCCTTGTTAAATACTTATTTAAACTTTGACTTCCGAACCCTGGAATTACAAACAGATGTTGTCCTGACCATTGATACCGATGAGAATATATACGAAATTACATTACAAGGAAGCTCAGGCAATTCGGTAAGCATTCCGAATGTAGAATTTTGTGAAAGTGTGGGCTTCGATAACCTAACTATAGATGGTAATCCAAGAATGGCTTCACTTTGTACATTCAATAACATCATTCTTGCTCCGACTTGTAATCTACAGGCTTACAATCATTATGACCGTACTATTCAGGTTACGGGTAATATGATTAATCATGGGAGCATTACTCAAAATGGTACAGGAGGGGATATCATACTTGAAATATTTGGAGACCTGGAAAATAATGGCACATGGGAACCATTGTACACCAGATTATACGGAACAACCGATCAATACATCACAGCAACAGAGCCTTTCACTGGTGAAAATTTTGTATCAGATAAAACTTCAGGAAATGTGATAGCCAATACCAATGTAACTTTTAACGGAGTAAAGACTGATTTTAATTCCAATACATTTGATCTTTCCGGAAACACTTTGAGCCTGGATGACTGGTATTTTCGTGATGCCACAATTATTTCGACAGCTAAAGGACAGGTTGTTATTAATGGAACTGAAGATTGTTATCTTGAGCTTGTAACTATTGATGACCTGCTGGTTCTTGGTACTATTGCAGTTGGAGCAAATTGTAGTTTTGGAGTTGTGGAAGTTCAGGGTACGCTGCAATCCCGGTTAACTACATCTGCCATTACATTACCTATCAGTGGAGATATTTCAAACTACGGAAGTGTAGTTAATGGGCCTCAGGGAAATTTTTACTTGCATATAGAGGGTGATATTATTAATGATGGAATATGGGATATTTACCGAACCGATTTAACCGGTGCTACCGACCAGGAGCTTTCTTGTTTAAACGGAAATGTTTTCGCAGGAAATGATTTCAGAGGATTAAAAACAGGAGGCGATACTTATGCCATAACAGACATTACATTTGAAGATATCCTCGTAGATTTTAATTACAGCACTTTATTTTGCAATGCTGATGTTGATATCTTACTGGACGGAAACTATACTTCTGAGATCACATTCGAAGGTCTGGGATCGCCCTTACCAAGGTTAAATGCTATCAATGGAAACTACTTTTATTACGGCAGTGCAACTGGTTTAGAGTTATTAGGGAAAGTGCAAACCTACGGAGCCTGTACGCTTGAAGATATAACTGTGCAGGATACACTTCAGAACAGACATGGATATTCGGTGACTTCAACAATTAATGGCACCCTTACAAACAATGGGATCATCCAAAATGCAGGCAGTGGAAACCTTACACTTAATGCCTATGGAAATATAATCAATAATGGTTTGATTTCCAATTATACCCTTGATCTGCGACATGCTTCAAATGACCAGTATATTTCATGCAGCCCGGGAGGACTTTATTCCACTACAAATTTTTATTCCAACAAAGTGGCCGGAGATATAATTGCTTTATCAGATATCAGTTTCGAAAATACACTGATTGATGGCCATACAAAAACTTATGATTTTTCAGGTGGATATGATCTTTCTGTGGATGGTGGACGATTATACAGGACAAACCTCATTGGATCAACAACAGCAAAAGATTATTCAGTTTTGTTCATGGACAATACTGCATATTTTTACAACAGTACCGGTCAAGACCTCGAACTTCAGGGAACTGTTCAAACATACGGATCATCATCATTCGAAAATATTCTTGTGACCGGGACCTTACAAAACCATGATGGATATTCGGTTACAACACCTGTTTATGGTAACATCGAAAATACGGGATCAATAAAGAATTCTGATGTCAGTGGAAATTTTACACTGGACTTGCATGGAGATGTCATCAATGACGGAACATGGTCACACTACAACATCTACCTGAAAGGGGGAACACCTCAGCACATGTCATGCCTGAACGGAAGATTCTTTGAACTAGCAAATCTTTACTGCCAGAATACTTCAGACCAGGTAATCGCAGATGACGACCTGAATTTCTCCGGAGCCAATATCGATTTTGCGAATGACAACCTTGACCTCACCGGTGGATACAACTTAAGTTTGGATGGAGGTCGTTTGTACCGATGCGATGTCTCAGCTACTCCAACCAGTATCCTTGACTTTTCAAATGATGCTTATTTTTATAACTCCTCACTCGATGTTGGTGAACTTTCAGGTGAATTTGAATTATACGGAACCAATACACTTGGAACAATAACCGTTAACGGAGCATTGGAAAACTCGTCGGGATATTCTGTAACAACCACCATCACAGGTGATGTAACCAATAACGGAGAAGTCAGGAATAATACTGGTGGTGGCAATAACATATTGCTTATAGCAGGTCATGTAATCAATAATGGTCCCTGGACAAATTACCGCACAGATTTTAACGGAACAACTGACCAGGAGATCACCATACAAGACGATAATGATATAACCGGCCAGGCCAGGTTTATTTCAGATATGAGCGGATCGCCTTACCAATGGTACTATGAAGGTGGGATATTAAACAATACAGATTTTACCGGTGAAACTGGTGCAACCTTAACATGGCTGGTCGATGTATCTGAGAATTATTTTGGCACTTTTTATTGCCAGACAGGATCAGGACCATCAAGGAACCTGATTGTAGGATCGGGTGGTTTCAGGCTGGATGTAACAGCATTTTTGGAGGGTCCATTTAACGGAATAGATATGAATAATGATCTGAATGCTATCTTACCCTTAGATCAGCCCTATAGTGCCTATCCCTGGGAATATTTCGGAACAGAATCCGTTGCATCAATTCCCCCGAATGTTGTGGACTGGGTACTGGTAGAAGTAAGAGATGCAGATACTGTTTTTGATGCCACTCCGGCAACCAGCCTTGGTGGACAGGCAGCCTTTATTTTGCAAGATGGATCCATTGTGGATCTGGATGGAAGTTCTACATTGTCCATGAATTATTCAATTGAAAAACATTTATATGTTGTATTGTGGCATAGAAACCATCTGCCGGTATTGTCAGAGAATTCTGTGGGAAATGTCGGAGGTACTTATACATATGACTTCACCACAGATGCATATAAGGCCCATGGTGATAACCAAAGTGATCTGGGAGGAGGAAAGTTTGGAATGATTGCAGGTGACCTGAATGCTGATGGTACTGTTGACGATGCCGACCTGACCGAACAATGGAGATCGAATGCAGGGGAAACAGGTTATTATTTGGGCGATGGAAACATGAACACTCAGGTGGATAACACTGATAAAAACGAAACCTGGCTAATTAATTTAGGTGAAACAGAAATTTTACCTGAATAAATAAAGTTCACACAGAATTCACAGAATTACTCAGAACTTGATGAGTAATTCTGTGATAAACTATGGTAAGTTAAAACACACGTTAATTTCACCACTTAGGTTTAATCAATTAATTTAATATGAAATGTATTATTGATAATCACAGAATGATATTACCGGAGTATCGTCCTCCATAGCAAAAAATATAAATATATTTTTTGCAAATAATATCCAAACAGTCCCGCTAAATGCGGGATTTGTTGTTTTTAACAAAGCCGTTTACAAAAATCTAAACATCAATGATTATTTATCTTATTCTTTTATAAGTTTGTATGTAACTATAATGGCAAACATTCATATAAACCTTATCAAGGGATTTAAATGAAAACAGTCGTCAATTTTAGTCATTTTCAGGGAATACTGATAATACTGGCAATTATTGTTTCTTTGTCGGCCAATTCTCAGATCCAATCTACCGATACAGGAGGTTTATGGTCAGAAACAAGTACATGGAACGGTGGCATTGTTCCTGGTCCTGCTGACGACGTAATAATTATCGCCCTCGTTTCAGTTGACTCAAATACAGCCTGTAATTCCATAACAATAAATTCAAGCGGAATACTGCAAAATCATTTCGATGACAGCTACGACCTGTCAGTATTTGGCAACATAAGCAACAACGGTCATATTCGAAACAATGTTTTTAACCTGGTTATCAACACGCATGGTGATATTACTCAGAATGGGATCTGGGAAAATTTTTATACCCGATTGCATTCAGCTTCAGATCAATCCCTATATTTCTATCAGCCATTTAGCGGTCAGTACCTGAACAATTCTGTTGCCAGTGGCAAGATCATTGCTCAAACCCCTCTCCATCTTATAGGAACCAACCTGGACCTTAACAACGATACCATACTTTTCTCCGGATCATATGAGTTGACATTTCAAGGTGGTTTTATGGATCAGGGAAGAATACTTTCTGACAATGGCAGGATTAAGTTACATATGACCGATGATGCAGTAATTCAGAAATCAAAATTCATTGCTGACACCATCGAACTATCAGGAGTTGTCCAATTTCAAAGTGCCCCTGTAACATTTAAAGGAACTGTTGTCAACGAAGATACACTTAGAAACTACCAAAACAGCACTTACCAGACAACTGTTGATGGTACCCTGATCAATCATGGGGTAATTACTAATAATGTTTACAAAATCAATTTGGAAATATCAGGTGACATTGTAAACCATGGAACCTGGAACACGAACTACAACGACCTTAATGGAGGTGAGGATCAAAACCTTTTTTTCTTTAATGGGGTTAGTATGGCCAATATGATGGTTTCCAATACGGCCGGAAAAATAGTGGCACAAACAGACCTGGAATTCATCAATTCCGAAATAAACCTGGATTACGATACTCTCATTTTGGAAGAGGGTAGCCAACTCTACCTGTCAGCCAGTGTAATCGACAAAGCAACGATCATCAATGATACATTTGAAAATAACCTGCCCCTGACACTAAATTTTGAAGATGATTCCCAACTAAGGCGATGCAATGTCATTTCAGATTCAATCATTCTTGAAGGTACAGTACAGGCCGGAAATGGTCCGATTGGTTTTTTTGGTAACGTTACAGTGAATGGCACTTTACAGAATTTCAATAATGCCGGGTATTCAGCTTCTGTTTCAGGACATTTTGTAAACAATGGGGCGATACTTAACAATGGCTATGGACTCAATTTAACCTTGTCAGGCAACATCACACATAACGGGATCTGGAAGAATGATACTACTTTTTTAAACGGAAACATTGAACAAAAGCTGCTATTTAACAGGCCGTTTGAGGGGAACTACCTGCAGGATACAGACAATGGAAGCAGAAACGTTTCCACCGGAAAACTGATATTTATCGGGACAGATGTTAACTTTGGTTCAGCTGAAATAAGCCTTCCTGAATACAGCATGATCTATATTAAAAACGGATCATTAAATCAGTGTTCCATTGCAAGTAATGTGATAGACCTGGCACTGCTGGATAACAGTTATTGCAAAAACATAACTGTAAACGATGTAACCCTTTACGGAACAATCAATGCAGGTGAAAACATAAATCTAAACGGGTATGTAATTTTAAAAGGGATACTTCAGAATACACCTGGTACTAATTGTCACCTTGATATCGCAGGGGATCTGCGTAATTTTGGAACCATCCAAAACAATGATGGGGAACTAACCATCACCCTCAGAAAAAACCTTTACAACAACGGAGAGATCCAAAACGAATGGTTATTGATTGATAACACGATTCAGCAAACAATTGACCTGCAAAATGAGAACAATATTGAAGGAGAAGTAAAGTTATACGCTCAGGAAGCAACAACCTATGAGTGGTTTAGAAACGGCACCTCACTCCTGGGCAACTCAAGTTTCAGCGGCACCGATTCAGACACACTAAATTTCTTAATTCCTGTTTGCGATACCCTTACCGGCACCTATAATTGTCTGACTGATCTGGGATGGTCACGTAACATTGTTATTGATTCAATTACCACATTAACATCTGTAAACCTTACAGCATATCTTCTGGGACCATTTAATGGAACAGAAATGAATACCAGGCTGAATTCAGAAGGACAGCTGCCCCTAAATCAGCCTTACGATAATTTTCCGTGGTATTACCCGGGCAGTGAGGATGTTCCGGAAATTCCGTCAGAAGATGTGGTTGACTGGGTTTTGATTCAGTTCAAGGATGCTGCCTCTTCTGCTGATGCTACACAACCAAACGTAATTGACAAGCAGGCAGCCTTGTTATTAAAAAACGGTGAAATTGTGAATCTTGACGGAACATCAAACCTTGACTTTTACCACATCATAACCGATAGTTTATATATCGATATTATACACAGAAATCACCTTACAGTTATGTCCTCAAGGGCCCTGATCCTTAATAATGGCCTTTACAACTATAGCTTTACTTCAGATTCATTAGCCGCTTATGGTGGTACAGAGGCATTGTCCTTACTCTCGGATGGGCCCACACCAGTGTATGGATTAAACGGAGGTGATGCCAATAATGATGGAAGCATCGATATCAATGACAAGCAACTATTCTGGGTACCTTACTCCGGCCATTCAACAACCTATGATCCTAAAGACCTTAACCTTGATGGTCAGGTTGACAACAGGGATAAAAACGATGTTTGGATCAGGAGTACCGGAAAAGCCGAAATACTCCCGGAATAGAATGCCTGATATTTAACCCACAACAAGTATTCTTTTAAGTACTACATTCACCATTCTGGTGACGTATCTATTTGTTAATTAAGTGTTAAACCTTGCTGGCACATCTAAAATCCTTTCCTTGTATTAGTATATTTGTGATCAACCTCAACTCCTTATTTGCTTTAAAGTTTACAATTCACATGTAAAAATTAACTCTTATGAAAACTCGTACTCTAAACTTGCTTTATTTGATTTTAGTTATTTGCGTACTTAATTCCTTTGATGTAACTGCAGCCACAGTCCAGTCACATGTCGGTGGTTCGGGATACTGGAGTAGTGGATCAACATGGGTTGGAGGTATTCCCCCTACAACAGGCGATGACGTGATCATTAACGGTATTGTTGAACTTGATCTCAACACTTCCTGTGTGAATATCATTGTCGCTGCCACAGGAACATTACGAAACAGAAACAATGCATCAAGGTTACTGACAGTAACCGGAAATATTACCAACCACGGACAGATTCATAACAATTATTATTCTCTCGACCTGGACATTCATGGCAACATATACCATGATGGTATACTGTGGGACAACCGATATACTAATCTTGTCAGTACTTCCGACCAGGAATTGTGGTCCAACCAACCTTTTACAGGGGATTATTTTACAAACACCGAATCAGGTAAAACAATTATTGTTACTGCAAACATACTATCTTTTGCAGGCTGCCAGGTAGATATGGGGAACGGTACAGTTTCTTATGGAAACGGCAACCTTACCGTTCTGGGTAATTTTTTCAAAAATGCAACAGTTAATTCAGATCAATTGGACATTACTGTACATGCTGGTGCTTACCTTCAAAATGTCACCTTTAATTCTAACCATGTATGGCTTAGGGGAATAGTAGAGGTCATGAATGATGTTGTTTTCGATGATGATGTTAACGATGTAGTTGTAGAGGTTATCGATACACTTTGGAACAGGAACAGTAATAATTATACGACTGTAGTAAATGGTTCCCTGCTAAACCAGGGTCGGATATCCAATAATTATTACAGTCTTTATCTGAATATTGAAGGTAACTTAACTAATAACGGACATTGGTCGAATACCACAACTAACCTTACAGGTACTGGAAATCAATACCTGGCTGCAAGCCAAACATTTACCATGGCCAATTTGATTAGCAATAAAACGACCGGGTACACCTATTCAAATTCACCGCTTCATTTTATGGGAACATCAATTGATTTTAATGGTGATACCCTTTACGGAAACACAGGGGTAGATTCCATCTTTCTCAATGGCGGCAATATGCAGGAGATACAATTTCTTGCCGGTGGCCCACCATGGCAGGTATATTGCCACCAATCCAATGGTGCATGGGTTGATGATGTTGTTTTTCAGAGTAGCGATGCTGTTCTTGATGGTACTTTCCAGTTTATGGCTTTCTTTGATGTTATCGGGCATGCCAGGATTGAAGGCACTTTGCAAAATCGTAACTCTAACAATTACACCATGACTGTTACTGGAGATTTAACAAATAACGGAACCATCCAGGACAATTTTTATAATTGTTATATACATATTACCGGCAACATTAACCAAAATGGTATTTGGACGAACAATCACACATACCTGGCAGGTGAACATTTCCAGTTTTTTAATTTCACAACTCCATTTAATGGACAATATTTAACCAATACAATAACCACAATGGACGTGGGGTATTTTATTTCCATGTCTGATTTAACCTTTAACAATACAGTCATCGACCTGAATGGAGATACACTAATGTTTGAAACTGCTGCGGATTCACTTATTTTAAATGGAGGTTATATAATTGATGGATCAATAATAAAAGTGGATTACACAAAAACCTATGGTTTTTTGAACCTCACTCAAACCGGAAACGCCTATTATCAGGATATGGTTATTGAATGTGAAAATATTGGCATTAACGGGACATTTGAATACAGAACCCCAATCAGTTTTTACGGACATGTTTCCGTCAATGGCACTTTTCATAATGATATTAATACCAATCATACTGCCAATTTTTATGGAAACCTTACAAATAACGGGACCATTCAAAACAACTTTTACACGAACAGCATTTATATAACAGGTGATATTAACCAAAACGGGACATGGATAAATCATATGACTTACCTCTCCGGTGATGAAGATCAGAGCCTTAGTTTCACAACCCCATTCGAAGGCACCAACCTGGTAAACTCAAACACTAATGGAAAAGTAATTGGTAATTCAAACCTGGTTTTCAGCAATACAAAAATTGATTTTAATAACGATACTTTGATCTTTGCAATTGGTGCTGATAATCTTACAATAAATCAACAATATTGCAAGAATATAACAATTACAAAAGAATCCAATAAAACTGCAGGCCTGTTAAACTGCACACAAACTTCAAACGCATATTTTGCTAATGCAATAATTGCAGCAGAAAATATCAATTTGGCTGGAATAGTTGAATATCGATCTCCAATGAGTTTTTATGGAACTGTTACAGTAAGCGGAACCCTTCATAATGATAACAATACGAATCATACTGCCTACATTTACGGGAACATTACAAATAACGGGATTATACAAAATAATTATTACAACAATAGCCTTTATATAACTGGCGATATCGCTCAAAACGGCACCTGGTCGAACTATTATACCTACTTCTCCGGAAGTTCATCTCAGAATTTAAGCCAGACCCAGGAATTTACAGGAACAAGGATTGTAGATACTGATCCGGCCAGTTCTGTAATTGGCACTTCTGATCTCACCTTTTACAATACAGATTTTGACCTTGATGGTGCAAATCTGATCATGGCTGATTTTTCAATTTTAACTCTGGATGCCTGTTGGATAAAAAATGCAACAATATTGTCGAATGGGTTTGATATGGTCATGAGCTCAGGATCTTATATGTGGGATGCAACCGTTAATAATGCAACATTCGTTGATCACGTTCAAACACATGGGACCTGTATTTTATCAGGAACAAC
Organism: uncultured Bacteroidales bacterium; assembly: GCA_964421215.1. Taxonomy (GTDB): domain Bacteria; phylum Bacteroidota; class Bacteroidia; order Bacteroidales; family JAADJA01; genus JAADJA01. The sequence goes on from CAYQWA010000038.1 coordinate 33,751, forward strand.
AACAGTAGAAGGAATATTAAGCAATACAACTACTACACATTGCTTTCTCACTGTGGAGGGTGATCTTATCAACAACGGAAGTATTCAAGACAATTTTTACAATTTGTATATGAATGTTGATGGTGATATTTCCAACAATGGTTCCTGGACAAATACCTGGACCCAACTCGATGGTTACAACGGTTCTGTTGATCAAACAATTGATATTCAAAACGGAAATGACATTACCGGTCAAATCAGGTTATCCTCTCATACTGCTTCAACATATCTCTGGCATTGGAATGGAGGTTCCCTGTTTGGCAATCCCGATTTTTCGTTTCAAACATCACAAGTACTATATTTCCTCGTTCCAGTCTCTGCATCAAAAGCAGGCACATATAACTGTGATACCGACCTGGGCTGGTCAAGAAATATATTTGTAACGACCAATACTGTTACTGTACCGCAAGTTGAAATAGACATAGCCATTGAAGGACCCTTTAATGGAACAGATATGAATACTGACCTTAATCTAAACGGTAATGTACCACTGTCCCAACCTTACAATGATCATCCGGTAAACTTCTGGGGCCCGGAATCGGTAACTGCTATTCCAAATGCCAATATAGTAGACTGGGTGTTTATTGAATTCAGGGATGCAGTCGATGCCGCTTCTGCAACTGAATCAACCATGATAGATCGCAAAGCAGCCTTTCTGTTAAATGATGGTTCAATAGTTGGGCTTGATGGTATAAGCAATTTATTCTTTACCGGCACGGTAGCGAATAACCTTTTTGTTGTGGTTCTACACCGTAACCATGTGGATATTCTTTCAGCTTCACCCCTTACTGAAGTATCCGGACTTTATAGTTATGATTTTAAAACAGCAGCCTCACAGGCATTTGGAACAAGTGCGCAGACAAACCTGGGTGGTGGCACATTCGGTATGTATGGAGGTGATGCTAACGGTGACGGTGATGTTGATGGAGATGATTTTATTCTTTGGCAACGAGATGTCGGTTTTGGACCTGCTTATGATATGATTGATTTAAATATGGACAATCAGATTGATAACCAGGATAAAAATGATGTATGGTTGGATAACAATGGAACTTCTTCGCAGGTACCGGAATAACCTCCCAATTCCCTCCAGAGGAGGATCGTCATCCCAATGAGGAATACGAATCCTGAGGTATGATAAAAAAGAAGCAAATGTAGCATCTCAAAATGAGAGCTGCCCACCTTTTCTTAAGGGATTTGAAAAGGTGTGAAGCTTGTCCGGATTGGGCAAGCTTTTTTTTATTTGTATGAATTGATTAAAATCGATTTGGAACAAATACGAACCTAATAAATTTTTCTTCGTATAAACAGCTTGACCCAAATTGAATTATTTGTCCTGTTCAATCATAAATGAATTGGTTATGAAAAAAATATTAAAAATTATTCTCGCAGTAACCTTTACCCTAACCTTTACAATTGCATTAAATGCCCAGTCTCCGCCGCACCCTAATGGTGGTACAAATCCAACACAAACCAATACACCGGTAGGAGGAGGAGCACCACTTACCGGAGGGCTGTTATTGCTTGCCGGCTTAGCCATGGGTTATGGAGCGAAAAAAGTTTACGAGGCGAGAAAAAACGCCTTATTACAATAGCATTTCCATCACCTGAAATATTACTATCGACTTTCGGGCAGCCTAACCCTGGCTGCCTTTCTTTTCTGTATTCAACACCCTGATTCACCTTTTGTACTTATATTTGTAGATAAGTAAAAACAACAGGAGTTTGTCGATACCATTAAATCATCCAAACCCGCTCAGGCATTTCAATTTTTTTTTAATTGTTTTTTATTGCCTGATTTGCATGGCATTTGATGCCAATAGTCAGTCCTATAATTTATCCGATAAAATCTCTTCATCAGAAGGACTCTCTCAAAGTACAGTAAATTGTATTCTTCAGGACAATGACGGGTTTATCTGGATAGGAACACAGGATGGATTGAACTTATACGATGGCTACCGATTTACCTACTTTTACAACCGGCCGGGCGATTCAACGAGTTTGTCTGATAATTACATCACCTCCTTGTGCCAGTCTTCGGATGATTCATTATGGGTAGGAACCATGAGTGGCGGACTGAACTTATTGGACAAAAAAACCGGGATATTCAGCAGTTTTCAAAAAGGGCCTGTGGACAAGGGTTATATTTCTGATAATACCATCTGGACCATTTGTTCTGATAAGGATGGAAATATTTACACCGGAACAAATCAGGGGCTAAACATCCTGAATATTCAAACTGGTTTATTCAGCAACTATAACCAGGGGGAGGATCCTTCTATAAATCCATTGCCTTCAGGCCTGATTTCCAGCCTGATCATTGACAGTGATCAATTGGTCTGGGTAGGGACGAATAGGGGATTGGTTACTTTTTCTACTGAGACAAAAAGTTATTATCCTGTTCATACACAAAATCCTGATGTGGATATGTCATCACTAATTTTTTGGACGATCACTGAAAATACTGATGGCTCATTCCTTTTCGGCTCCAATAAAGGCATCTTTAAATCCTTAGACCAAAAGACGATTAAACGACTTGAGGGATCTGAAACATTGTCCACCATCTGGTCCCTGTTTCCGTTATCAGAAAATGACATTTATGCCGGTACAAGAAACGGATTGGTAATATGGAATAAACAACAGGGAAAATGGAGGAACATTTCCTTAAACCAACCCAATTCAAAAGAGGATCGAAGTGTTAATGTCTGGAGCATCATAAGAGATCTGTCTGGCCTGCTGTGGGTTGGATGTGATGATGGATTGCTAAAGTTAAAACCAGATAAGAATTCTTTTAATATTATAAATGCTGATCCTGGCAATGATTTACTCCTCTCAGGTCCGAGCATAAGCAGCGTTATGGTGGATCATGAGCAGACTATATGGGTTGGAACGGACGGACAGGGATTAAATCGTCTTGATAAAGGAGAAAAGGATTTTTTTGTATATACCCGTAACACCAGCTTGGGGAATGTTTTACCCAGCAACAGGATCTGGGCATTACTGGAGGATTCAGAAGGAATGATCTGGATAGGAACCTACGGTGGCGGATTAAGTTGTTTCAATAAAAAAACCGGGACATTTGTAAATACCTATGAAGAAACAAAGGCCAACAACCTGTCGAACAACCGGGTACTTTGCCTGTATGAAGATAAGAAGACTAACATCTGGATTGGAACCCGGGGTGGTGGATTGAACAAGCTGGTAAAAAAAACAGGTGAAATAATTGTGTTTGAGAACAATCCGGAAGACAGCCTTAGTTTACCATCGAACACGGTATTGTCACTGGCAGGAGATCCAACAGGCAACTTATGGATAGGGACTTACAAAGGCGGACTTAGCAAATACAATGAACAAACCGGATCATTTTCAAACTATTCATATGATGCCCTTGTACCGGGATCCATCTCCAACAATAACGTATGGACCATATGGTTTGAAAACAACAGCAGGATCTGGATCGGAACACAGGGAGGCTTAAACGTTGCACAATATGATGTTTATCCTCTGAAATTTAATCACATAACAACAAAACACGGGCTGCCTAGCAATGTAATATTTGGTATTGAACAGGATCATAACGGGGATCTATGGATGAGTACATTTAAAGGAATTGCCAGATTAAATGTTAGCAGGATTGAACATCTGCTGCCGGAATGGGATAATTCCAAGGACATTTACATGGATCCGTTTGTTCCGGTCATAAATGTCTATTCAGAATATGATGGTATTCACGGGAACGAATTTAACCAGGGCGCTTGGTGCAGTGATAAGAACGGCACCATCTATTTTGGAGGATTAACCGGTATGACCTGGTTTCATCCTGACAGCATAAGGAAAAGTGATTTTGATCCTGAAGTCGTGATTACAGGCTTTAAGATCTTTAACCATGACGTAGAGATCAGAACTGCGTCCGGAGAACATAAAACCAGGGTGATAAAAGAAGGGGATGATTATTTCCTGTCTGAAAAAATCAGCTACCTTCAGGAACTTTACATGACCTATCGTGAAAGTGTTTTTTCTTTTACTTTTTCCTCCCTGGATTTTTCAAATCCCGAAAGAAACCGGTACGCATATATTATGGAAGGATTTGAATCCGATTGGAACCTCATTGGAAATAACAATTCTGCAACCTACACTAACCTCGATCCGGGCGAATATTTTTTCAGGGTGAAAAGCACTAACAGTGAAGGGAAATGGAGCACTAAACAGGCAAGTCTCAGCATCATAATTCTACCTCCATTTTGGAAAACAACCTGGTTCCTTTTGTTAGTATCCTTAGTTGTTCTTTTGATCCTGTTCTTTAGCATCAGGCAGGTATTCATTTCTCAAAAGAAAAAAAACGAAGCTGAAAAAGAAAAAATTGAACTTCAGTTAAAAACCATTAAAAACCAGATTGATCCTCATTTTGCATTTAATACCATAAACATGATCGGAAGTTGGGTATATAAAAATGATCCTGATATTGTTTATGATTATTTCACAAGGTTCGCAAGATTGATCAGAAGTACACTACAGGATAGCGATAAGATTTCCCGACCGTTGAAGGAGGAGCTTGAGTTCGTAAAAAATTATGTGGAACTTCAGAAATCACGTTTTGGGACAAAATTCGATTTTGAATTAAACATCAGTGAAGGTACCGATATGCAAATTGAAGTACCAAAAATGGTTATTCAAACCTATGCTGAAAATGCAATAAAACACGGATTGATGCATAAAAAAGGACATGGTTTGCTGTCCCTTATGATCGACCAGAATTCCGAACGATTACAAATATCGGTTATTGATAATGGTGTTGGCAGGGCAAAGGCCCAGGAGGTCAATAAATCAGCCGATCCTAAAGGAATGAAGATTGTTCAGCAAATTTTTGGCCTTTATTATAAACTGTATAAACACCGCATTCAACAGGAAATTTTCGATCTGGTAAACAGTAAAGGCATAGCTTCCGGGACAAAAGTGGTTTTAACCATTCATTTAAATAAATCCTAAATTTTTTGGAAATGATGTACAACACAATTTCAGCTATAATTGTTGATGATGAACAGGACGCCAGGGATATCCTTGAACGTCAGCTTCTCAGGCTTGAAGGAATTGAAATTATTGGTAAAGCCAAAAGTGTGGATGAAGGATTTGAAATGATCATTGGTAAAAAACCTGACATTGTTTTCCTGGACATTCAAATGCCCGAAAAAAATGGATTTGAACTGGTTAAACAACTAAAAAGCTTTAACCTAAAGGCCACCGTTATATTTGTCACTGCACATGTTGAGTATGCTATCAATGCGCTAAAAGTTGCCGCCTTTGATTATCTGCTGAAACCCGTTGCCTTTAGCGATCTTTCTGCAGCGATTGAAAGATACAAAAGTGAAAAGCAAAATGGTCTGAATGAAAGTAAGATCGACATGTTGATCGATTCCCTGAATAAACAGGATAAGATCAGCTTCAATACACGAACCGGGTACATATACATTCATCCCGGGGACATTGTTTTTTGCAAGGCAGATGTAAATTATACCGAACTTCATTTTGGTTCCGGAAGACAGGAAGTGATCACTGTAAACATCGGAAAGGTTGAAGAAATGTTGGCCTCTTCAAAGTTTTTCAGGATCAGCAGGTCCTTCCTGATTAATACCGATTTTCTGACTAAAGCAGATAGAAAGTCCAAAACCTGTGAATTGTATAAAAACGATGAGAAATTTACCATACCGGCACCGCTGAAACAAATAAGGATGCTGGAAAGCCTGATAAATAATCCCGGATTCAGATAAAACTCTAGAAATGTTTTGTGCAATTACATCAGAAGTAAGGTGGTTTTTTCAACTGAGTTCCCATGAACCAATTGTTAAATGGTTTCAGGAACTGGACGGTTTGTATGAGAAGCAAATTCCCCGTTATGACATTTATATTCGGCAAAAAAATGATGGGTCAACAGGAATCAAATTCAGGGAAGGCCGGTTTGAAATCAAACAAATGCAAAAGGAGCTTGGTATATTAAAAACAGAATCCAGTGTTTCCGGTAAAGCCGAACAATGGGAAAAATGGAGTTTTGACCTAAACCAACAGGATCTTCAACCAATTGAAAAAAGCAGGAATTGGATTAGCATATCCAAAGCAAGGTTACTTCAGAAATTTATTATAAAAAACGGAATACTGACCGGTGGATTTGACCATTTCCATTCTGATGGATGCAATGCTGAAATAACAAAAGTTGATTCCTATTCATCGGATGATTTCAAATCATCCGATGATTGCATGGCAAATGAATTATCCTCATGGTGGACCCTGGGCTTGGAAACTTATGGTAATCCCGATCTCCAGTCATTCAATCTCCTGGCTGCTTTTGATCATATATTTAAAGATGGTTTTCCAATTAAACTATCTGATAAAAATTCATTAAGCTATCCCGAATGGCTTTCGAAATTCAATCAGTTATAGGAATCGCATAAATATCGAATGTTTCTTCTATCAGGAAGATAGAACTTTACCACCTAAATTCTCATCATAAATTCTGACACTTTCATCATGGATTTGGGGCTATTCATTCAATAAGCCCTGCTATCATTGACTTTCAGTACTTCATTATTATATTTTTGGTTGTACATCAAGACAAATCTTAACATTAAATTTAATATCATGAAAAAACAGAAGTTATTATTTGCAATTCTTTCCGTACTATTTTTGTTTGTTATCAGTGCATGCTCTGATAAAGATGACACTGATCCACAGGATGATCCTCAAAATCAGGCACCAACTTACTTAGCCAATACGGTTACTGTACCCGATGCCATGGCACAATCCAATGACCAGGGTGCTCAAATGGCTAATATGTATGTATCCATGGCAAATGGTTTTGCTGGTTTTGCTGGAATGATGACCCCTCCACCTTACAAATCAGATTTTAAATCCACAAATGATGGTGATCCCTGGATTTACACCTGGGAGTTTGTTGAAGGATCAGATGCTTATACCATTACGTTAACAATCTTTGAAACCGTCACACAGTACGAATGGACCATGGTGATCAATGGTGTTCTCGGAGGAGTTACACTTACCGACTTTATGTATATGGAAGCCAACCAAAACCTGGATGGTACAGCAGGAGCATTCTATATGTATGATCCTGATCAATCGGGGGACGTTATGAGTGTAGTTTGGTCTACGGACGCAAATGGTGTGTATTACCTGACCTTTGAATTTACCAATGATGTTAAAATCGAACTGGTGTCCAATCCTGATGGTTCAGGCCAAATTAGTGTGTATGAATGGGCAGTAAATGTATATCAGCTAACGTTTGAAGCCATTTGGGATGCTACTGGTAGCGGTGAATGGTGGGAATATTATAATGGTGTATTAGAAAATAGCGGTACCTGGTAACGACCCTACCTGTTAGTCACATCAAAAACGAGAGGTACACATTGAAATTGTTCATTTTCATATTTCTGATGTTTTTCGGTATTCCGTTGTTGTTACAGGCTCAAACAGTTCCTAATGGAGACTTTGAAACCTGGACATTCAACAACAACGGTATGGCTCAGCCTCATTTCTGGCAAACCCAAAATGAACCCGAATTGATTTATGTAGAAGCTCTGCCAGGCAGGTCAGGTAATCATTCTGCCTGCCTGAATGTACAATGGGATTTCATGTTAAAAAAACATTGCGGGGCAACACTTAAGTCTGAGTTTTCAATATTGGAAAACAAAAGATACAAATACCTCAAAGGTTTTTGCATGGGCAGTTCAGAAAATATTGATACACTTTTTATAGAAATCAATCTGTTTAGCAAAAATAAACTGATTGGTAACGGCTTCACAAAAATCCTTGACAATTCAGGCACCTGGGATACTTTTACAGTTCCTGTCAATTATTTTACCACAGAGATTCCGGACAAGGCAATCATTTCCATTTCAATTAATTCGTCAAAAGGAGGTCATTATTTAACAACCTATTGCATTGATGATCTTCTATTAGCCCATAGGGATCTTTACCGGACAGGGCCCGGCATAATCGGTGTATCGTGTTAATAAACAATAAAAAACAAATAGAGTCAAAGCATGCCTTGACTCTATATACAAACAAAGCAACACAACAAAAATTATAAAACACACAATCATGAAAACAATCAAATTTATTTTATTAGTAATTTTCATTTCAACTGCAACGGTATTCGCCCAGAGCCCAGAGGCATTCAAATATCAGGCTGCAGTAAGGGATAACAACGGCGACCTTTTAATCAATCAAAATGTAGGATTGCGCTTTACAATACGCAATACAATACCAACAGGCGGAATTCTTTACAGGGAATCACACAATGTAAATACCAATGATTTCGGGATGGTAAACATTAATTTGGGAACAGGAACAGTCGAAGCCGGGGTGTTTGCAAATATACCCTGGGGAAGCAGTAACAAATACCTGGAAGTTGAGCTAGACCTTGCAGGAGGAACATCATATACATCAATGGGAACTTCACAACTGCTAAGTGTTCCTTACGCCATGTATGCGAAAGAAGCTGAAAGTGTACCCAATGATGGTGACTGGATGATCAGCGGAAATGATATGTATTCAACACCTTCAGGAAATGTTGGTATAGGAACAAATGACCCGGATGCTAAACTTGAAGTTTATAAAAATGCATACATTGGTGGCGATGGAAATGTGGAAACCAATGAGCTGGTGGGTACGCTGGGTTGGTACAACAACGATGCAAACAGTCTGAATCAGCTGGTTGGAGGTATTGATATGTTAAATACCGGTAACCACTGGTGGGACGGATCTGTTCAATATCTGGATGCTTCAATGATATTCAATACAATGGAAGATGGAGTAGTGGATGAAGCCATGCGAATTAGCCATGCCGGAAACCTCGGAATCGGGATGGTGCCATCAGAAAAGCTCGATGTAGATGGAAATATCCGTGCCATAGCGTTTATTGGAGATGGGTCACAACTAACAGGTGTGAGTGGTTCAGATAATTTGGGGAACCATACGGCCACTCAAAATCTCAACATGGCAAACAACAGGATCCTTAACCTGGCCAATCCTTCGGGTTCGCAGGATGCGGCTACTAAATTCTATGTTGACAATAATGGAGACAACTTTGGAAACCATACCGCTACACAAACAGTGAACCTGGCCAATTTTGGCATAACTAACCTCCTCGATCCTACAAACGCACAGGATGCTGCATCCAAGAATTATGTGGATAATAATGGCGATAACCTGGGTAGCCACCTTGCCTCCCAGAATCTGAACATGTTTAATAACAGAATCATAAATGTTACCAATCCTTCCGCACCACAGGATGCTGCAACCAAATCTTATGTTGACGGGTTGATCGGTGGTGACAGTGATTGGGGAATAAATGGTGATCATGTTTACACAGGAACTGGAGGCTCCTTCCCTTCAGGCAATGTTGGAATTGGCACCGATAATCCAACTAATGCAAAACTGGAGATCAGTAATGCTGCATCAGTTGGTATTCAGGTGAACAATCCCGGTCATAATGGTATGTGGATGGAAACTCCCGCAGTTAATGGGGTGTATGTGAATAATCCCGGATACTACGGTTTTGCTGTTGACAATTCAGGATTAGGAGGTGTATTTGTTGACCATTCCGGTGAAGATGGAATCTTTGTTAACAACTCTACAAAGGATGGGATAGCATTAGACAATTCTGGTTACTGGGGCATTGATATCAATACTACAACATTTAGCGGAATGAGGATCCAGGGTACCGGAACTCACGGTATTGACATTTACTATCCTGGTCAGGATGGTGTTCAGGTAACCGGGGCAACAGAAGATGGAATTACTGTTTCCGGTGCGAATGATGATGGTGTGGAAGTTACCGATGCAGATGATATGGGTGTTTATGCTGATGCCACCGGAACATTTGCTGAATGGGGTATCTACACACCCGATAAAATTTACGGATCCAATATTACAACAAAAAGTATCTGTACCAATGGAAAAAATACTGGCACGTACCCATTGGAAGTCGGAGATATTGTATGTATTTCCGGAGGGTATGATGAAAATGTATTATTCAATGGAGACTCTCCAATAGTTCATGTAGAAAAGATTAGTGACCAAAATACTGATAGAATATTTGGTGTGGTGGAGTATAAAATCAAAATCAGGCAGGAATTCGACCAAAACACCAGTGAGGTAAGAAATAGTTTTGAATATACGGATGGAATAGTAGGAAAGGATGAATATTTATCCATCGTTATTTTGGGACCTGCTGATGTAAAAGTAAGTGCAAAATCATCATTTTTGGCTGGTGCCACTTTAACATCTGGAAATAATGGGGCCAGGAAAGTTAAAACTACAGAAGTAAACGGATTAAAGGTAGCAGAGAATGTAGGCACCTTAGGCAAAGCTCTCGAAAATTCAAACGGCAGAGGTATGATAAAAATATTTGTGAATTGCAATTAACAGGTCCATTGAGACAAGGCATGCCTTGTCTCTACACACAAAATTTTGAAAAAATGAAAAAATTATACATAATAATGATCGGCTGTCTGTTCACAATTGCATCAGCAGCCCAATCCATCAGTCCTGATGTGGTTGCAGGATCAGGAGCGTACTATTCAAAGCCAGCAGGTTCTCTAAGCTGGACCCTGGGTGAACTATCCACAGAAACATATACCGCTGGGAACAACACACTTACCCAGGGTTTCCAGCAACCTGTAATTGGTATCATTATTTCAGGAATTGACCTGGACCTGCTCGTTTATCTTGAGGGACCATTTAACGGTATGGATATGAATACCGATCTAAACGGTTTGCCCGATTTTCCATTGACACAACCCTATAACATTTCTCCATGGAATTATTCCGGATCGGAAAGTGTCATGACCCTTCCCAATCCGGGTATCGTGGATTGGGTGCTGGTCGAATTAAGGGATGCAACAGATGCGGTTTCCGCACACCCGGGAACGACAATAGCTATGCAAGCAGCCTTTTTGCTAAGTGACGGATCCGTTGTCGGTATGGATGGCTCATCCATTCTAGCATTCAATCATTCAATCATTCACACATTGTTTGTTGTAGTATGGCACCGCAACCACCTTGGTATTATGTCGGCTTATGGAGTAACTGAAACAGGTGGAGTTTACTCCTATGATTTTTCAACCGCTGAAGATCGGGTTTATGGAGACGACTTAGGTCACAAAGAACTTGATGCAGGTGTGTGGGGAATGATAGCAGGTGACGGAGATTCAAACTGGGAAGTTACATCGACAGATAAAGATGAGTGGGCTACCAAGGCTGGCTTTTCAGGATACTTCTTAACCGATTATTCTTTAAACGGACAGGTAGACAACAGGGACAAGAACGACATTTTAATCGATAATATATATTCAGCAACACAGGTACCGGACTGATTGTCCCCAATGATTTACTGGGGATTTTCCTCCCCCAGATCCCCTCAGAGAGGGGGTAATCTCTCCCCTTGGGGATGATGAAGAGGGGACAACTTAGAGAGGAGGTTACATAATTTTTCATACACATTAAATTAATGTCAGAAAGGTACTCTTAATACATCTTCGCAAATTAATATCCAATGGAATCCCGTTTTGCAAAGCGGGATTCTGCTCTTCTAAAGGTTGCTTTTCACTAATTATTTTACATTTAAGTAATTTTTGTACCTTGTCACAGAAAACAAAACAAGAGATTTGACAATACGAATAGATCAAAACTTCTCATTTACCCTTTTGGTAATTCTGATTGCTGGCGTCCAAATATTTTCGTACAAGGGAATTGCTCAAAATGATGTAATCGATAGCCTGCAGCACGAACTGGAAACAACAACTCAACCTGATCATTACCATCTCTATACCTTTTATCGTCTCTCTAAACAGTATCAGAACATTGATACAGACAAAAGCATAGAAGTGGCTCAAAAATTACTGAAAATTACAAATGAAAATGACAGCTTGTTTTGGTCAACTTTCGCTCTTGATTTATTGATCACTAATTATGAAAGGCTTAACAAATATGATTCTTGTGTAAAATACCTTGAGCAAGCCATACAAATATCCAAAGACATAAACAAACCACATGATGTTGCCTATTTTCAAAGCCAACTTGGGAATTCACAGGTTAAGCTCGGTAATTATTATGATGCACTTGAAAATTATGAGGATGCCGTAAAATATTCAGAAAAGGACAGCAGCCTGATAAAATATGAGACCGCATTTTTAACAAACATCGGAGGAATTTACCATTACCTGGGAGATGACCTGAAGGCGCTGGATTATTTCTTACAATCCTACTACTTAAAGAAAGAAAACAATCTAACTGATAATTTGGCTCCATCCCTCATTAATATTGCTTCGGTTTACAGCAAACTTGATAAATTTGATGACGCGATCAATACCCATACAGAAGCCCTTGAAATTGCCCGAAAAGATAAGGACTTGTACTACCAAATGAAGGCATTAACTGGCCTTGGATTGGACTTTTTTATGATGGAAGATTTCACAAATTCAGAAAAGAATTACTTAGAAGCACTGGTATTATCCGATTCTATTAACGATAAAACATCAAAAGCCAACATCCTGGCAAAATTAAGTAATGTTTATAAAGAAACAGGCCAATATGATATAGCGAAAACTTTTGCCATTGAATCCCTGGATCTCAGCCATGAAGTAGGTTATCAATACGGTATATCATCATTTTCTACAACATTAGCGGATCTGTACATAAAAGAAAACAATACCACAAAGGCATTCCCACTTTTAAAGGAATCCATCAAAATTTCCAAAGAGATTGGGGCAATGGAGAATCTCCGGGATGGATATTTTTCAATTTCTAATTTATATGAAGGCCGGGGTGATAACTCCAATGCCCTGAAATTTTATAAACTTTATTCTTCCCTTAGCGACAGTTTACTTAAACACGACGAAGCTGATAAATTTACGGTTGTCCAGGTAAAATATGAAATGGAAAAAAAGGCACGTGAAGTTGAAAACCTGACCCATAAAAATGAATTGAACGAACTACAACTTACTCGATCCAGGTACCTGCTCTACGCTTTTATCGTTTTTTTCCTCATGGTATTTCTGTTTCTTGTTTTGTTGATCAGGCAAAACAGGATGCGGAGCATCCAGAAAACCATTCTTTTGGAGCAGAAATTGTTAAGAAGCCAGATGAATCCACATTTCATCTTCAATACCCTGATTGCCATTCAGAAATACATTCATAATAAATCCACTACATTGGCCATCGACTTCCTTGGACGGTTCAGTAAGCTCATGCGGTTTATTTTAAACAGTTCCTCTACCGAACAAATAAGCCTTGAGGATGAATTAGTTTTTCTTGAGAATTATTCCAGGCTTCAGGCTCTACGATTTGAGAACAAATTTGAATTCAGGATCGACCAGGAAATAGAGCTGGAAACAGAAGAAATATTTATACCACCCATGCTGATACAGCCGTTTATTGAAAATGCCATTGAACATGGATTAAGGCCTCTGGATAAAGGGGGAATGTTGAAAATTTCTATCCAACAAAATGATGACTTCTTACGTGTAGAAGTTGAGGATAATGGGATCGGAAGAGAAAAAGCAAATCGCATTCTTGAAGAAAACAAACCCGGCCATACATCAATGGCAACCAACATCACCAGGGAAAGGCTGGAACACCTCAACAAAAAATCGAACAGGAACATCAGCTTTGAAATAATCGATCGAAAGGACAAAAATAACCTTCCAATGGGAACCAGAGTGGTCCTGCATATACCAATTGGTATTGAATAATATATTTATGGAATAATAGAAATCCTTCCTTGTTTTTGGCAATGTAGAGACAAGGCATGCCTTGTTTCTACTTTACATTATTGATCTTTAATACAACGGACACTAAAACCTGCAAAATCCACCGTGTAATTTCGCCATATTTTATCACTGGTATGTAGAAATTGGCGAAACCATGCATTGTTTGATACAGCTTCAGTGGATGTCCAAAATGCTGCAGATTCTAATATGTAGTGATACCCATTTGCGGTTCTATGACCTCCGGGACGTGCTGAAAAACCAAACAGATCACTTCCGTTTCCATCTCCGGACCAACCCCCAGTGGTTTTAAGTTTAAATCCACAATTATACCCCCTGAGTTCAATATTATCCCATTGAGGATCAGGATAGCCGTAGGTGTCATCAACTGTCCCCTCCAATTGTTTCCACTCTTCATCTGTTGGAATATGCCATCCCGGAGGACAAATTCCCTGAGCTCCATTAGTAGTTACATACTGCATCATCTCATCCCATTGGTATAATCCTCCGTACATATCACAATAGGCAGGTACATTACCATAACAATATTTCTCAATGGTTCCGTTATCACTCATATCATCGTTCCCGTTAATCATAATCCCTACATTCATGTTTTCTTTCAGCCAGCATTGATCCCCGATCAGAATTGGATTATAAACCTGCCCTTCATAACTAAACTGAGGCACATCCGGGCATGGTTCACCAGGATTCCAGCCTAAGGTATCTACAACAAGATATATGGAATCAATATCTGTTAACTCCCCACTATCTTTCACCTCCAATCTTACATTATTGTCACCTGCTTGTGGATATTGGTGACTTAAAGTTTTTTCCGTAGAGTATTCTGTATCCCATGATCCGTCCCCTTCCAAATCCCATCGCACTTGTAATATATCTGAAGGATCTTCATTATCATAACTTCCATTGGCATCAAAGTTGAAGGATGTAAGGGTAGTTCCTGATGTTGGGTCCACTGTAAATATTGCAACAGGTGCTGCATTGCCTTCATAAATCTCCACGTGAATCTCATCAGTGGCTGATATACCATCCGAATCTACACCCCGGGCGTAAATTCTGTGTTCTCCCAAACTTACTTCTGAGGTATTCCAATCATAGAAATAATCTGGCCCATACCCTGGTCCGAAATGAGTAACATCGTCATCATCTATCCCAATGTATAAGGAATTTACAGACCCTGTACCATCATGTGCATTAACCTTGATTGTAACCTGTGTACCTATTATTATGAATTCAGCGTCATCAGGTGATATTATTTCAACAATCGGAGGATCCTCTTCAGGACCTGGTTCAGGGCAACCATACTGAATAAAAGATAACAGGATAATTAATATGATTGCAAACAATGATGAACTTTGAATTTTCATTTGAATCTGATTGATTGGTTATAGTTGTAAATATACAACAATTAAACATATATTTAATTTCTGTATTTGAATACCTGTAGGATCAAATTCCCGATAGCTATCGGGATTATCCGGTCAACCATATCATCCGATTTACCTATATTTGTACAATCAATGAGGTTTCAAATTAAATCTTTCCCGGTTTGATCAGGACGGTTATCATCGATGATGAAAAAAACGCACGTACGCTAGTTGGCGATATCGTAAGGTTATTGCCTCAAAAATTCTTGATCGTTGATGAAGCCTGGGATGTAAAAAGTGCAAAAGCCTCCATAGCCAGGCATAATCCGGACCTTGTCCTTCTCGATATCGATTTGCCTGATGGGAATGCTTTTAACTTATTGCAGGAAATCAGAACGGTAAATTTTAAGGTAATTTTCATCACAGCCTATTCTGAGTATGCTGTTCAGGCATTCCGATTCAGCGCACTGGATTTTATTCTGAAACCGGTAGTAACTTCTGACCTTTTGGAGGCCCTTGAAAAAGTGACCAAAACAATGGAACTGGAAGAAATTCAGCTAAAATTAAACAACTTGCTCACCAACATAAATAATCAGCCGACAAAAAAGAAGCTGGTTTTAAAATCAGCTGATTCAATAATCTCTGTAGATATTGCCGATATTTTCTTTTGCGAGTCAGAAGGCGGAAGTTATACACGATTCCACCTGGCGGAGCAGAAAAACATTCTGGTTTCTAAAGCCTTAAAAGAGTATGACAATTTATTATCAGGATTTAATTTCTTCAGGGTTCATAAATCATACCTGGTAAACATGGAGAAGATCATCAGGTACAACAAACAAGATGGGGGTTCTATTGTTTTAGCCAATAAGATTGAAATACCTGTTGCACTTCGAAAACGGGAACTTTTCCTGGAACGGTTCCAGGCCTTGTAAATTTAAGCACTTCCGTACTTATATATGCGTTAAATACAAATATCTACGCGTTTAACAGATTAAATCAGGCGATAAACAAAACAACGCATATTTCCCTGATTTTGTGATG
This sequence comes from uncultured Bacteroidales bacterium, assembly GCA_964421215.1. GTDB lineage: Bacteria > Bacteroidota > Bacteroidia > Bacteroidales > JAADJA01 > JAADJA01. The sequence goes on from CAYQWA010000038.1 coordinate 49,991, forward strand.
TATTTTTGATTAAAACCGTCAAATTCTTACATCATGAAAAATTTAGTTTACACCCTCCTTTTCTGTGTGATAATCATAAATGCCTTTTCTCAAAACAATGTGGGCATAAACAATTCTACACCTGATCCATCAGCTGTTCTTGATGTTACCGCATCTGATAAAGGGATCCTGATTCCACGAATGACTACAGCACAAAGGATCAGTATTGCAACTCCGGCTAATGGACTGATGGTATTTGATACCGATACCCGGAGTTTCTGGTTTTACGAGTCGGTTTCAGCAAGCTGGAAAATATTCATTAACAATGGAATAAACTATAACATAAAGGACCTGGACGGTGACAGTTATATAACCCTTGAAGAAAATACTGATGAAGATACAGCAAGGATATTTCTGGCTGGTGCCGAAAAATTCAGATTTGGTTCCAATGCAATAGAATTTATCAACACCGGAAACTCTGTTTATGTCGGTGAAGGTGCCGGCAAAAACGATGATCTTGACAACCTGCAAAATGTTGCCATTGGTACTGCAGCATTAGAGAATTCTGAAGACCGAGCTAATCTTGTTGCCATTGGTGATTCAGCATTGTTTAATAATTCGATTGGTGCGAATACGGATTGGCATTCCATTGGAAATACTGCTGTTGGAGCAAATGCATTATTCTCTAATACATTGGGATATAAAAATACAGCCACCGGTACAAACGCATTAAGTTCCAATACATCAGGCTTTTTTAATACTGCAAATGGATATGCGGCATTGACTTCTAATACTTTTGGATCAAGAAATACAGCTCTGGGATTTAATAGTATGCCAGACAATACCTCAGGCCAAAATAATACAGCGGTTGGATACTTTTCACTACTGGATAACACAGATGGAGAACAAAACTCAGCCTGTGGTGCAGATGTATTGCAACTCAATACAAGCGGTAGCGGAAATACGGCTATGGGTTATAAGTCGCTTTACCATAATACTACTAGTGACGGAAACACGGCTGTTGGAGAATTCAGCCTTTACTTTAATGAAACCGGTTATTCAAATGTTGGTATCGGAGTCAATGCACTTCGAATGAATCAAACCATAAACAATTTGGTAGCGGTTGGAGATTCAGCCTTATACAATAACGGAACTGGTGCATCTACGGCTTATGAAGCTGTAGAAAATACGGCAATAGGTTCCAAAGCACTTTATTCCAATACCATTGGTTCATATAACAATGCAAATGGATACCAGGCATTAAAGGACAACACAACCGGAATAAGAAATACGGCAACCGGTAACAGGGCTTTGGAAGCTAACACCACCGGTTCTGAAAATACTGCAAACGGGCACCTGGCCTTATACAATAATACAACGGGATCATATAATACTGCCACCGGTAACAGGGCATTAAGGGATAATACTACCGGAAACGATAATACAGCATTCGGAAGATTTGCACTCCACACAAGTACTACTGGCTCAAACAATGTTGCCATTGGTTCATCCACTTTATCCACCATATTGGACGGATCCAGTAACGTGGCTTTGGGTACAGCTGTACTCCCTGTTTGTATATCCAAAGACAACCTTGTTGCAATCGGTGACTCATGTATGTTTAATAACGGAATAGGTGCAACCGCTGATTTCCATGCCACAAAGAATGTTGCCATTGGTGCAAAAGCAATGTTCTCAAATACCAACGGATACCGTAACACAGCAATAGGTTTTTATTCATTACATTCAAATACCACAGGGATGCGCAATTTTGCTGCTGGCCCCTCTGCACTTTATTCAAACATTGATGGTAACCACAACACTGCTGTAGGTAACGATGCACTTTTTTCAAACACAACTGCAAATAGGAATACTTCAACTGGTAGCTTGACCTTGTACAACAACATAACAGGAAATGGAAATACAGCCAATGGTTTTAAGGCTCTTAACCAAAACACTGCTGGTTATTCAAATGTGGCACTAGGTACTCATGCATTAACAAACAGCACCGATAAAAGTAACCTGGTGGCTATAGGAGATTCAGCCCTTTACCATAATGGACCTTCAGGAACTATTTTCTGGCAAGGTGTAGGCCATACAGCTGTCGGATCTAAAGCCCTGTATGCTAATAGTACAGGTTCTTACAATACAGCCATAGGGTGGAAGGCCATGGAATTAAACACCGACGGAAACTACAATGTGGCCATTGGAGTCTGGGCCCTGGACACCAATGATACAGGTGGTAGTAATGTGGCTGTTGGTGTGCGTTCAATGACAGATAACATTGATGGACACTCGAATTTTGGTGGTGGAAATTATTCACTTTCGAGTAACACATCAGGATCTAACAATACAGCCGTTGGTGCACACAGTTTAATGGATAATACAACCGGCGATTATAATATCGCTGTTGGTTTTGCATCAGGCGTCAATACGAATACAGGCTCAAACAATATATCTATAGGTTGGTTGTCTGGCCAGGATCAGTTCTCACCGGCATTTGAAAATACTGTTGCCATTGGTAAATCTTCGAGAGTTACTGCTGATAACCAGATAAGAATGGGCGACATCACAGTTAACAGTATAGGTGGTTATGCCAATTGGACCAATATCTCTGATGCCAGATTTAAGAACAACATTAAGGAAAATGTTCCGGGACTCCATTTTATCCTTTCTCTAAGACCGGTTACCTACAACGTGGATGCCGATAAGGTAGACAATCATCTTGGAATTCCCGATTCAGTGAGACAGGATGCTAAATCGATCGATGCTATGCAATTGAAACGTACAGCTGTCCAGACTGGTTTCATTGCGCAGGAAGTGGAAGAGGCAGCTCAATCGCTTGGATATGACTTCAGTGGTGTAGATTCACCGAATAGCAAGAATGATTTGTATGGTTTACGTTATGCCGAATTCGTAGTACCACTGGTTAAAGCAGTTCAGGAACAACAAGAGATCATTAAAGCACTTGAAGCACGGATTGAAGAATTAGAAAATAAGTAATCAGCCTGCAAGCTAAGGCCAGGTTTTCATTGAAAAAGCTTAACTTAGGGAAAAAACAGGAATCATGAAAAACATTTACTTAACTATTGTCTTATTAACACTTATTGTATCGGTTGTAATTTCACAAAACAACGTTGGGATTAACAATCTGAATCCGGATCCCTCAGCAGTTTTGGATGTAACATCCTCCGACAAAGGAATACTCATCCCCCGAATGACAACTCTTCAAAGGATTAACATTGTTTCTCCTGCAAACGGATTATTGGTATTTGATACCGATACCAGGAGTTTCTGGTTTTATGAATCAGTTACAGCAAGCTGGAAAATATTAATTAACAATGCTGTTAACTACCGGATCAATGACCTGGATGGTGACACATACATCACCCTGGAAGGAAATCCTGATGATGACACTGCCAGGGTGGTAATTGCAGGGATTGAGAAATTCAGGTTTGGTTCCAAAACAATTGATGTGCTGAATACAGGTAACTCAGTTTACATTGGAGAAGGAGCCGGTAAAAACGATGACCTGAATAACAGACAAAACATTGGTATCGGAACTGCAACCCTTCAAAATTCAATCGATCGGTATGGTTTAATTGCAATCGGTGATTCGGCCTTGTTCAATAATGGTACCGGAGCTTATGGTCCTACCGATGCCAATAAAAACATTGCAATTG
>CAYQWA010000039.1:0-51090 GCA_964421215.1 uncultured Bacteroidales bacterium
TAAAAAACAAATGGGAAATCGAAAGTAATTTCCGGTTTTGGAAGATCTTCTGCCTTTTTGGTATTACTGGTACCTCCATGCTTTTTTTTAAACCACCCATTTTCAATTTTCTGGGCATAGACCATTCCCTTGCCACATGGCTTTATGTCATCCTTTATATTCTTATTATTACTCCTCTTTATTTCACAGTCCTACTTATTATCGGGAGTATTTTCGGTGAGTTTAAGTTTTTCTGGAAATTTGTAAAAAAGACTTTTTCCAGGCTATTCTTCATTAAACAATAATTTTCATGAAATCCTTTTTTGCTTTAACTGTATTCTCCTTCATTTTGCTGGTAAATACTGTCCCGGCCCAAATTAATAAAGGCGATACTCTGATTGTTCAGGCTGTTACATGGGAGTTTCCCAGCCCGGAAGGATGGAGTGCATCCTATAAAGAAACCGTTCAGTTTCCACAGGATGAAGGACCGTGGGCTAAAATTATTATGGTACAAACATTAAAATGCGATTCAGCAACCAAAGCTGATAAATATCCTTGTGGTGAGTGGGACTATATCTGGAATACCTTTATCAAGATCCCGAAAGGAGATTCGGTGGAAGTATTTAGCATTGGAAGCTTTGTAACACCCTATGGAAAAAGGTTGTGGCTTGGAGGAGATAAAGGATGGCAATGGACTTATGATGTTACAGATTACGCACCACTTCTCAAAGGTGAACTGGAAGTGGAAACAGGCAACAACCAGGAGTTGCTCGACCTGAAGTTCCTGTTCATTAAAGGTACTCCTGTGAGAGATGTTTTATCCGTTGAAAACATTTACCCCTATGGTATTTATAAGTATGGGCAACTTGCCGATGACAGTGTTTTACAGGCTAAAAAAATTGTGCTGTCAGAAAATGCCGAAACGTATAGACTGAAGGCGGTAATTTCAGGCCATGGGCATGCCGGGCCAAGAAACTGTTGCGAATGGGACAGCAAAACTCATTCTTATTACATTAACGAATGGGATCATTTCAGGTGGAATGTTTGGAAAGATTGTGGTAACAATCCCATTTACCCTCAAGGTGGAACCTGGCCTTTCGACAGGGCAGGCTGGTGTCCGGGGACCAAAGTGGACGAATATGAATACGAACTGACACCTTTAGTTTCTCCAGGGGACACTGTCGATTTTGATTACGGTATTGAATATTATAAGGACAATGGCGAAAGGGATGGGGAATTCAGGATGTCGCATCAATTGTTTACTTATGGACCGCCCAATTTTAAAAATGATGCTTGTATTCAAGAAATAATTGCTCCCAGTACGGAAGATAAGTACAGCCGTATTAATCCGGTTTGCGCCAGTCCCAGGGTTCTTATTAAGAATACTGGATCAAATACCTTAAAAACTATGTTTATTTTCTATGGAGTGAAGGATGGACCTAATTTGGGTTACAAGTGGTATGGGAACCTCGATTTCCTTGAAACGGAAGAAGTCTGGCTTCCTGCACTCAATTATGTAGGATCGAAAAAATACCAGGAGTTTTGGGTTAGACTGGGCGATCCTAACAATATGGAAGATGATAATCCTTCGAATAATACGTTAAAATCAGTAATGGAACTTCCAAAGATTCTCCCCAATGAATTTATTCTTCAGATAAAAACGAATAACCTGGGAAGATCAGCTGAGAACGCTTATTCAATTATAAACGACCTGGGAACTGTTTTCTATTCAAAGGATAACTTTGCAGACAGCACAGAATACAATATCCCTGTTAAACTTGACGATGGTTGTTACCAGTTCAGGTTTACGGATACAAAGGAGGATGGAATATCCATCCATTGGTGGTACCGCAACAGTAATCCGGAACTGGTTGGAATAAATGGAGGAGTTGCCATACTCTCAAACGACGGTGAAGAGCTCCATAGCTTTAAATCAGATTTCGGCCAGGAGCTATTGCTGAATTTTCTGGTAGAGTAACACATCCGCTAAGCGGATAGCATGCAGGCTTCGAACTCTCAACTCAGAACTCGAAACCCAGAACTCGAAACTTCGAACTAAAACGTATTCAGATGGATCTTCTTCCCCTTATGCTTAAACTCCATCCCTTTTGAATTTACAACCTCATCCTGGGTAGCTTCATTGGTGAGGAACTCCTGAAGGTAAGCAAGAACATCTTCATCTTCAACCTCAATACAACCCCCATCCCTTATGACTTCGGCGATATAAGCACATAGCAGGTTCTCAAACTGCCCTGAGAACAAATCGGGTGTTGCAAAAATATCACAACCTATGATCCTGTCACCCGTGACGCCCACAAATCCGATAACATTCTTGGATTCGGCAAATTGTTTCAGGAAAAAATCCTGGTATTCCTTCAAAGCATCGTTATAGTCTCTTGAATCCTTAAGGGCAGCATAAGTACCTGTACTGCTTTCAGCATCCATACTTACCACGATTTTTTTTACGGCCTCCCAGACACCAGACTGGCTTTTTTCTTTAACCGCTTTCGATCTGACATCGTTAGATGAAACGGAGTAGTATTCCTCGAAATTTCCACCATCTTCCCCAGCACTCCATCGATTATGTTCCACACAAAATACAGGTGCCTCCACTTTGCCGCTGGCCGGTGGCAGGATGATATCCTGAGCCAGTACCCTGTCCTGCTTCCCTCCTTTAACAACTTCACCCGACATCAGGTAAAGTGTATCGGTAGAAACATTTTCTACAAACAGCAGGTTCACCTCACCTTCAACTTCTAAACTTAAGTCGCCAGATAGATCGCCGGAAGACTTTTCCGTGATCAGAACCTTGTCGTCTTCAATTGCATTCTCGAGAGAAACATAGTCACCCAAACCCTCATGGGCCCTATGAAAAAGTTCTCCACCCATCAAAGGATAGATGCGCAGGTTTTTATAAGTAAACTTTCCACCTGATTCGGTGTAGGGTACAAAACTGATGTAACCTTCCTGTAATACATATTGGGAAAAGGATAAAATTGGTATAAATGCAAATAAGCAAATAAGCTTTAATCTTTTCATGACGTTTAGATTTTAATTTATACCATAGTCTATAAACGTAAGATGCCGAAATCAATTATATTCCATACTTTTTAATCTGTTCCTTTAAAAGAGAACAATCATATTCAATGTAGATTGGCGAGGGTTTTAATTGGTGAAAATATCGATCCTATTTTTGGCCAGAAATAAATGCAAGGGCAAAATTATTTTATAAGAATATGGTATGGTTAAATTGTATGAACAACCAATGAATTGCTAAACTTATGGAAATAAAATTATTTTTGTAAGGAATTAATTCCTTTTCAATTGAACCTCGACATTTCATATAGCCGTTTGAATAAACAATCCTTTGAACTTCTGTTTGCAGAGTTTTTTGAACCGCTTTGTGGTTTTGCATATGGATATGTAAGCGACAGGGATACCGCACAGGAAATAGTTCAGGATGTTTTTATCAACCTCTGGCAAAAAAGAAATTCAATTGAAAAGGATAAATCGGTAAAATCATATTTGTACACTTCGGTAAAAAACCGTTGCCTGAATTACATTCGTGACAATAAAAAATTCAGGAGCCATTACCTGGATGTTGAACTGGAACTTGAGATCCCGGTTCAGGAAGAAGACATATTCTCTGAATCAGAGACTCAGGATAAAATAAACGCTGCTCTTGATAAACTTCCCGAAAAATGCCGGCAGGTGTTTGAATTGAGCAGATTTGAGGAAATGAAATACAAGGAAATAGCAGAGTACATGGGCATTTCCGTAAAAACTGTGGAGGTTCAGATGTCGAAGGCACTGAAGATATTACGTGAGGAACTTAAAGACCTGATCATTTTATTAATAATATTATTGAATTTGAAATAAAATATAGAACGCTGATGACGCAGATAAATCGGATTTTCGCTGATTTTTTTTATCTGTGTTGATCTGCCAGATCAGTGATATCTGCGTTCCTCAAAAAAAGAATTAAAATAAATAAGGGTAAAAGCTAATTGTAGTGTATAGTATGTGACACACATAAAATGGACAATAAGGAACAACATATCGACTTTTATGAACTGACGGCCAAATACCTGGCGGGGGAAGCTTCTGAAAATGAGGTTAAGCTTCTTGAAGACCAGGTTAGAACTGATCCGGAAAAGGAAAGTATGTTCAGGGAATACAAGCAGGCATGGATGTTAACACGGTCAACACGCCCCGACTTTGATAAAAAGCAGGTATGGAACGATTTGGAAGAACAACTATTCCGGGAAGAAGATCAGGCTCCTGCCATACCCATTCAATCTCAACAGTCACAATGGTCGATGGTTTACCGGATTGCTGCAAGCATTACAATACTAGCAGCCATTGGTTTTGTCCTTTTCTATTTTATACAGCCGGGGCAAACAGAACTCACAGCTATGAACGATGTGGTAACTGAGGTTTTGGAGGATGGATCAGAAGTGTCCATAAACAGGAATTCGACATTGACCTATTCCGGTAAATACAACCAAGATGAAAGAAATGTTACACTTGAAGGGGATGCATTTTTTGATGTAGCACGTGACGAAAACAAACCTTTTATCATCAAAACCAGTGAGGTCACCATTAAAGTACTGGGAACTTCATTTTATGTGGACGCCAGGCATGACAGTCCTGAAATAAAAGTAATTGTAAATTCCGGTCGGGTGGAAGTGCTCTCCGAACAAGCGGAAAGGATTGAATTGGCAGCAGGGGAATCAGGTACTTTTAACAAAAGGGAGAACCGGTTGGTTAAAGTTAGAAATAAAGACAAAAATTACCTGGCCTGGAAAACCAAAAGGATGGTCTTCGAAAATACACCTCTCGCTGAAGTTGTTGATGTTATCCAGAAAACATATTCAGTCAATATTCAGCTATCCAGCACAGGTATAGGTGAATGTGAACTGACGTCAACGTTCAACCGGCTTGATCTTGAAGATATTTTTGAGATCCTGACTGAAACTTTTCCTAACCTGGAAATCTCAAAAAGTGTGAATGTCTACCTGATCCGCGGAACTAAATGTGAGCAGTGACCTTTGGATTAATTAGTATCTTTAAGCCAGATAAATTTAACACCCGTTTTAAATCAGTTTTTCCTGCATGAGAATACCATTAAAACATATTGTACTTCTTTTTGGTTTTTTTATGATTGGGAATTTATCCGCCCAGGATGATGTTCTGAATCAAAGGATTTCATTAGAATTTCAGGAGGGGATGTTAAAGGACATCCTGAAAGAAATTTCCAGGCAAACCACTATTGAGTTTACATACAACAGCAAAACCGTAAACGATAACCAGCTTCAGGGTATCAGTGTAAGAAACGAATCATTAAAAACCGTTTTGGATTCATTGAGTGAAAATTCAGGGATCCAATATAAGGTGGTTAAGGGCCAGATCGTTTTAAAACCTTTGAAGAAAAAAAAGGAATCCTCCAGATATACAATAAGCGGATTCATCAGGGACCAGGAAACAGGTGAAACTTTACCGGGTGCAACGGTGATGCTGGCAAGTACAGGTGTCGGGACCATCAGCAACAATTATGGCTTTTATTCCCTGACACTTCCAAAGGGTGAAAACAGGCTGACCTATTCATTTGTCGGATTCACTGACCAGCAAAAAGTGGTACAATTGACGGAGAATCTTCAGCTTGACCTGAACCTCATATTCAACTCCCAGCAACTGGGAGCTGTTACCATTGAAACCAATGAACAACTGGAGACCATTGAAAAAAGCCAGATGAGCCGGATAAAGGTAAATCCTAAAAGTCTTTCTGCCATGCCAGAATTTGCTGGTGAAGTTGGCCTGATCAAGAGCCTTCAGTCACTGCCGGGAATAAAGACCCACAGCGATGGTTCGGCTTTCTTTTTTGTAAGAGGCGGCAATAAAGACCAGAACCTTATTCTCATCGATGAAGCACCCGTTTACAATCCTGCACATTTGTTTGGTTATTATTCTGTGATCATCCCTGATGTAGCTAAAGACATTAGCATTTATAAAGGGGATCTGCCTATCCATAAAGGAGACCGGCTCTCTTCCATTATTGATGTTCAGACCAAAGATGGCAACATGAAAAAACTTCAGCTGAACGGTGTACTGAATCCGCTTATGTACCGGTTTTCACTGGAAGGTCCAATTAAAAAGGACAAGAGCTCCTTTTTTATGTCGTACCGGCGTTCCAATTTCAGGTGGATCTATCACAGGGCTGCTCCGGAAAGTGATCTGTACCTTCTGGATGTAAACACTAAAATCAACTGGAAGCTCGATAAAAACAACCGAATTTATTATTCTTTCTTTTATGGTGCGGATAATTTCAACAACAATTTGCCCAACAATGAAGCTGGGATAAACTGGTACAATTTTACCTCTACCCTTCGCTGGAACCATGTGTTCAATAACCGGCTTTTTTCCAATGCAACATTTTATGGCAGCCGCTATTTTTATTCCATTCTGCTGAGTGGTTTTGAATGGAACTCAACCATTGGCAACGTAAGCTTGAACTACGACATGACCTATTACCCGCATCCGGATCTTACTTTTAAATTCGGTACGAGCATTACAAACCATGATTTTAATCCGGGTAATCTGGTTGAATCTGAGGAAGATCAGTTTCTTCCCAGCATTGCCAAAAGCCAGGCCAGTAAATTTGTTTTGTACATGAACGGGGAACATAATCTTACTGACAGGATCTCCTACAGAGCCGGATTGAGGATGCCGGTATGGAACAACCTGGGCCCAACAACACTTTACCAGTTCGACACCAATTACCAGGTAATCGATACTATATTGTATCCTTATGATAATGCCATTGAAACATTTGTGAACCTCGATCCACGTATGAGTTTTAAATACAAGCTGTCCCCTACTTCTTCCCTGAAACTCAGTTATGGCATTTATCATCAGTATATCCATCTTATTTCAAACTCCATCAGCCCGTTTTCATCTTTTGAGATATGGTTACCCAGCAACTCCAACATAAAACCTCAACGGGCAGACCAACTGGCATTTGGTATATTTAAACTGTTTAGAAAGGCCAATATTGAACTTACTTCAGAAGTATATTATAAATGGCTTTATCAACAAATTGATTATGAATCGCATGCCAGTTTAATGTTAAATCCTCTGATTGAAGGTGAACTTCGTTTTGGCAAAGCAAAATCCTATGGATTTGAATTTTTACTTCGAAAGACCAAAGGTCGATTTACAGGATGGTTAAGCTACACCTATTCAAGGGCACTAAAACAAATAGATGGTGTTAACAACGGACTGGAATTTCCAGCGTATTACGACAGGCCACATGATGTATCGTTGTACTTTTCTTACCACTTTTCAGAAAAGCTGAATTTCTCAGCAAACTGGATATATTATACCGGATCAGCCATAACAACACCCATCTCCTTTTACAATTACAACAACTACACTGTCCCACTTTATGGTGAAAAGAACAACAGCCGTTTGCCAGACTACCATCGTCTCGACCTGGCTTTGTCATGGCAAATTAACAAACCCGAAAGAAAATACCAGCACAGTTTTACATTTGCCATCTATAATTTTTACAATCAGCATAATCCAGTCTCCGTCAATTTTAACAAAATTGAAAATGAAGATGGTGGGTTTGTTGTTCCTGAAAATCTTTATGGTATAGAAGAAGTATTAACAACACAGAAGTTTCTGATGGGAATTATGCCATCAATAACTTATAAATTCAGTATATGAGGAAACGTTTCACATACATTCTAATGGTTGTGGTTTCAAGTCTCATTCTTTTTACCTCCTGTGAAGAACAAATAAGCTGGGAACTCGATTCGGAGTCGGTCAATACGGTTGTTGTAGATGGACGGCTAACCAACGAAGTTAAATTTCAGCACATCCACCTTACCAAACCCATGCAGGATGTTAATGGTGAACCTGTCCCGGTTACCGGAGCATTTGTAATCGTAACCACCGACAATCAACCTTATCTGTTTGTTGAATCAACTGAAGAACCGGGCCATTATTATACACAAAACCAGATTGCGGCATCCGTAAGTGAAGTTTACCATTTGAAGATCGAACATGAAGGCAAAACCTTTCGTGCAGAGACCTATATGATTCCTGTATCCAGTGCTAATCTTCCGGGCTGGCAATACGATGAGGAGAGCGAGTTGTATAAGATCATCTGGCCACAGGGAACTTATGATCCCTTTGAGCAGGCGATGTATGAAGCAACCATATCATGGAAGCACCTCCTCGGCAATGCATTTCCTGATTCTGTTGCTATGGCAAAAATCATGCATTATACCTTTAACACCATCGATGTAAGTTATGTGATCCTGCCCCAGGATATGGAAGAGGTTCTTTTTCCGAAGAACAGTATAGCCGTTGTAAAAAAATATTCACTCACCGACGAATATGCCGCCTACCTTCGCGCACTTATAGCAGAAACAGAATGGCAGGGCAGTCTTTTTGAGGAGGCCCGGGGAAATATACCAACCAATATCACCAATGGAGGGCTTGGGTATTTCAGTGCTTGTTCGGTTGCTGTTGATACAGTGTTTGTAAATTAAAGGCATCAAATTCCATTTTACTTTTCAGTATCCAGGGATCTAATTAAAACAATATTTCTTGCACCTATAAAATCCACTCCTGTTAATTATGTTTTAATGCTTTCATGATTCGTGTATACAATATGTCTTTGCCCTGAAAACCAATTGAATTATGCGATCCATTGACAAAAAGTTCATACCGGTTCACACTTCGACAGGCTCAGTGTGACCTAACCAATTGCGGTCAGGCTGAGCCTGTCGAAGCCTGTTATGTTATACTTATTGAGACTCCTTAATCTTTTGCGCTTGGAATTAATCGATTGGACATCGGTAGTTGTAGCAACCGGCCAAAAAAAAACATCAATCAAATAAGGGTAAAATAAATTCCATGTGTATTACCTCCGCAATCATGAATTTGTTAAACTTAAACTTTAAAAAATGAAAACAATCAAAGTAATCTTAATCGTAGGTGTCCTTTTCTCAGCATTTTTATTTCAATCGTGTCAAAAGGACGGCCTGGAACCCATTCAACAGGATGAGAACATCATGCCTGAACGCTTTAAAGTTGATATCCCCAGTTCCATCAGTTCAGCTTATGTTTATAAAGACAGCAATATTGATACACTGCAGGGAAATGATATTTATGAACACCTCAGAACATTTATACATGTTGGTGAAGGGGCAGCTGATATTGTTGGCGATATAATCCTTGTTATCGCACTTCACAATCTGAGCCAACCCATGGAATTCACCTTTACCAGCGATGATGACGGTCGATTGAAGCATGTGGAGATTGTTGAAAATGCACCCTTTGAAGGATATACATGGCAGTATAAAATGACCATAACGGATGAAGGGCCGGCAACAACAGAAGATGAGAATATCGCTTTACAGATCTTCTGGGATAAAAATCCTATCAAAGGAATTGCATTGCTTAATCCTTACAACATTGACAGGAATACCGATCCAGTGTTTGCAGAAACCATGTACAGAATTGATTACAGCGAAGCCGGTGAACTCGGCTACTCACACCACATGATCGTTACCATCGACGGATTGCCATTACCTGAACCACTGGAAGATCCTTATGCTATCTCAACAATGAAAATGTTTGTAGGTAAAAACGGAGATGTCGTAAGTGTATTTGGAAATACTGAACATCCGAATGCTACTTTCTTTACGGGAGAGGTTGGATTCGATTGGGCATTTACTGCTGCAGGTAAAGACTCCGAAGATATTGGTGTTGCTGAAGTTGGACTTCCTTCCAATACACTTGATTCTGATGACCGTTATACGCTGCTTGTTGAAAATTCAATCAGAAACGTTTTTGAAGAGCAGATCTATGCAGTATGGCCATGGATCGATCCGGAAACTGTTGAGGCATATCTTTATAACACAGAAGCTCCGGGATTCTTCGACCATGATGGCTTTGTACAGGGAGGATCAGCACCCAGCCAGAATTACAACGAACTGCTTAACATAATTGCAGGGCTCACCCCTTATAACCCACTCGATATCAACCAACTTGAAATTGAGTTTGATTGATCGCTGATTTGAATTTAACGGCAGCCACCTCCAACCCGGGGGTGGCTTTTTTTGTTTAGGTAGTGTTTTTAACCGCAAAGGTTGCAAAGGAGGCGCAGAGGTCGTTATATAATTTCTTAAATCAATTAGATTTAACTGTTTGATTTAGAACATTGCGCCCTTTGCGGTTAAGTTTATATCAGTGACCATCTATTTTTTCCACAAGTTGAACCAAACTGTTAATTTTTTGTTAAGGAATTTAAGTAACACAATATTTATTTAGATTAAATCTAAATTTGCAAAGCTTTTCAAAAAATGAGATTAAAAAACAAAGAGGTAGTAAACAGTATGTATATCAGGATGCTAAAGTCCATAGCAAGCCTTCTATTATTGGTCGCTTTCATTTCCCCTGTATTGGCTGAGCCAGATGCCGATGAACTGGGCATTTATGAAAAACTCGATGAATACATTCCGGAGGACATTTTTCTTACCGACGAAAATTACAACACCATTAATTTAAAAGAGGCCATTGATAAACCAACAGTTATAGCTTTGGTTTATTATGAGTGTCCCGGGATCTGCAGCCCCCTATTAGAAGGGGTAGCCGATGTTATTACAAAAGCAAAGGTTGATCTGGGTACCGAATACCAGGTATTTACGGTAAGTTTCGACCATGAGGAAAAACCCCGACTGGCTAAAGACAAAAAAGCCAATTACAGCAAACTTGTCAAAGGAAAAGATGTAGAGAACGGATGGACCTGGTTTACAGGTGACAGTGTAAACATCGGTAATTTACTGAATTCCCTTGGCTACAAAGTAAAAAAACAAGGCCAGGAATACATCCATCCGGGAGCGATCATCGTAATCAGCCCAGAAGGAAAAATTACCCGCTACTTGCACGGAGTTTACTTTTTGCCCTTTGATTTAAAGATGGCCGTTGTAGAAGCTTCGGAAGAACGCTCCGGCCCTACCATCAATAAAGTTTTAAAATATTGTTTTGCTTATGACCCAGAGGGTCAAAAATATGTTTTTAACATCACAAAAATTTCCGGAACACTGATTCTTTTAATCGCAGTATCACTGTTCATTGGATTACTGTTACGAAGAAAAAACAAGATTAATCATTCTTTAAAAGAGAGTATATAGTATGTCAACAGCAATAGCACAACCTGAATCTTTTTACCAGGCTAAAAAAGGATTGTTCAGCTGGATTTTTTCTACCGACCATAAACGAATAGCGTTATTGTATTTCTATGCCATCATTTCATTTTTCCTGGTGGCTATGTTTTTGGGATTTTTGATGAGGCTTGAACTCATTTCTCCCGGCGAAACAATTATGGATGCAAAAACCTATAACCAGGTATTTACCCTTCACGGGGTAATCATGATCTTTTTGTTTTTGATCCCCAGTGTGCCGGCCTTTTTTGGAAATTTCTTTTTACCCATAATGATCGGTACCGATGATGTGGCTTTTCCGAAAGTAAACCTCTTCTCCTGGTGGCTGTATGTAATAGGTGGTATCTTTGCCCTGCTAACTCTGGTTGTAGGTGATGGTCCTGCCGATACCGGGTGGACCTTTTATGCCCCCTACAGTGTGCAAACAGGCACCAATGTAAGTCTGGCAGTTCTGGCAGCTTTTATCCTAGGTTTTTCGAGCATATTGACCGGTTTGAATTTTATTGTTACGATTCACCGCCTGCGTGCCCCGAAAATGGGTTGGTTTAAAATGCCATTGTTTTCCTGGGCGCTGTATGCAACTGCCTGGATTCAGTTGTTGGCGACTCCAATCATTGGTATAACTTTATTGATGATCATCGCTGAAAGGATATTCGGACTGGGTTTATTTGACCCATCCCTGGGTGGAGATCCTATTCTTTACCAGCATTTATTCTGGATATATTCCCACCCTGCCGTATACATCATGGTACTGCCGGCCATGGGACTGATCTCTGAAATTATACCCACCTTTGCGAAGAGGACCATTTTTGGTTATAAAGCCATCGCCTATTCCAGCCTTGCCATTGCCTTTATAGGATATTTTGTCTGGGGACATCACATGTTCACCTCAGGAATGAGCGGCCCGGCACGTGTTATCTTTTCCGTCCTGACCTTCCTGGTGGCAGTACCTTCGGCCATCAAAGTGTTTAACTGGGTATCGACTATGTACAAAGGCTCCATCGACATTAAAACACCGTTTTTGTATGCCCTGGCTTTTATCTTCCAGTTCTTGATCGGAGGATTAACCGGGCTTGTTATTGGAGCGCTTGCAACGGATATTCATTTGCATGACACCTATTTTGTTGTAGGGCATTTCCATTATGTGATGTTTGGCGGAGCTGGGTTTGCCTTTTTTGGTGCATTGCATTACTGGTTTCCCAAAATGTTCGGAAAAAATTACAATGAAAAAAGAGCTCAATTTGCATTTACAGTTCTGTTCATTGGGTTCAACTTTTTGTATTTCCCGATGTTGATCCTTGGAATGATGGGCATGCCACGGAGATATTACGATTACCTGCCGGAGTTTACCAACCTCAATGTAATTTCAACAGTAGGATCATGGATAACAGTATTGGGTGTTATATTAATGATTGTCAACCTTATTGTATCAAAAAGAAAAGGAACACCTGCTGAAAAGAATCCCTGGGGTGGAACTACACTGGAATGGCAAACAGCTTCTCCCCCATCATTGCACAATTTCGATGAAGCTCCTGTTATCCCCGAAGGTGGACCATACGATCATAAAAACTAATTATAAAAACTCGAATAATCACTCCTATGAAAATTCATAAGACAAATAGCAGGTTTACTGAAAAATTAGCCATTCTTCTTCGGAATATTTTTCCGCAGAGAACCTTACAGACCGTTAAAGTCAAAAATGTTAAACCGGATCCATTTAAGAATCCTAACAGATAGATAACATGTCAAATTTTGTACTAGAAAACTCAGGCCATAACCGCGACGATGAAGCTTCGAAATTTGGAATGTGGCTATTTCTTTTTACCGAGCTGCTCCTTTTTGGAGGATTGTTCCTGGTGTACACCATTTACAGATACCTGAACGGTGATGCATTTTTAAATGCTTCCTACGAATTGGATGTGGTACTGGGAACTGTAAATACTGTTGTGCTACTAACCAGTAGTTTAACTGTTGCCCTTTCAATTACTGCTTTGCAGAAAGGAAATGTCAAACTTTCCTTGTGGTTGATCATTTCAACGATATTGTTTGCATTGACCTTCCTGGTCATTAAATATTTTGAATGGACAGCTAAATTTGATCATGGCTTATTCCCGGGCATGGAGCATTACAATCTTATGCCTCCCGGTGAGAAGATGTTCTTTTTCCTGTATTTCTTCATGACAGGACTTCATGGACTTCATGTTGTAGTTGGAGGAGTATTGTTAGGATTTATCTACAGGGACATTGTAAAAGGGGAAGTAACAAGCACCAACTTTATTTACCTCGAAAATGGAGGTTTGTACTGGCACCTGGTAGACATTATCTGGATATTCCTCTTCCCGTTATTCTACCTGATTCATTAGCAATAAAACTTTGAACTTCGAATATTGAACTTATACTATGGCAGATAAAAATAAAAGCAGACATTTACCCGGAGATCCTGAAGAACATCATGTGGTTCCTTATAAATTCCATATCGGGATCTGGGTCGGGCTTATCATTTTAACAGTGATGACTGTACTGGTTTCGGTGATGGGGCTCAGCCTTGTTGCATTTTCCGTCGTAACTGCATTGGTCATAGCTACTGCAAAAGCAATTGTGGTAGCCAATTATTTTATGCATTTAAAATACGACAATAAAATTATAAAATTCTTGCTGGGAATAACCATGATGTTGTTTGCAGTATTTATAATATTCACTGCTTTTGATTATTTAACACGATAAACACAAGGGGACTATGTTTTCAAATGCATCTAATTTTGTTCAGGGAGTTGATACGGCATTTGCTGTGATCCTGGGCTTTTCAATATTTTTTCTTATATCTGTAACTGGGGTAATGATCTATTTTGTTATCCGTTACAATAAGAAAAAGAATCCAAAGGCGACCAACATAGAAGGTAACCATAAACTGGAGATCATCTGGACTGCCATTCCTACCATTCTGGTTCTGGTCATGTTCTATTACGGATGGGCAGGATATGCTCCCATGAGGAATGTACCGGATGATGCCATTCCTATCAAGGCAATAGCTCAGAAATGGAGCTGGATGTTCGAATATGAGAACGGCAAAACATCAGATTCGCTGGTCATTCCAAAAGATAAACCGGTTGTTTTGGACCTTGTTTCAAGAGATGTTCTTCACAGCTTGTACATTCCTGCTTTCCGGGTAAAGGAGGATGTGATCCCGGGTATTGATAACTGGATGTGGTTTACCGGACAGGAAGAAGGAAGTTATCATATTCTTTGTGCTGAATATTGCGGTGACCTGCATTCAAATATGATGTCGAAGGTTTGGGTAATGCCCGAATCGGAATACAATACCTGGTATAATGATACCACAGCTTCAGCAGATCACCCCGGATTACAGGTACTCAAGAAAAATGCATGTATAACATGTCATTCGCTGAACGGAACAAAGATCATTGGTCCATCTTTTAAAGGAATCTGGGGATTAACAGAAACTGTTGTAACTGACGGACAGGAAAGAGAAATAACTGTTGATGAGGACTACTTCAGAAAATCGGTTTATGAACCCAATGCCGACATTACAAAAGGATACAATCAGGGCTTGATGATCTCTTACAAGGAGACCGTTTCTGAGGAAGACATGGAACAGATTATTGAGTACCTGAAAACGTTGAAGTAGTTCGAAGTTGGGGGGTCACACTAAGCCTGTCGAAGTGTGTGCGGTGGCAAGAATATAAGTAAGTAAGATTTTATCTTTGAAAACAGTAACAAATTGAACAAGTCATTCATAAATACACTTCTTGAATTAAGCAAAGTAAGAATCACTTTTGCGGTTTCATTAACCACCATTACCGGTTATGTACTGGCCAATGGCCGTTTTGATTCAGGGCTGATCTTACCCACCCTGGGAATTTTTCTGCTTGCCTGCGGATCTTCCGCATTAAACCATTTCCAGGAGAAAGACAAGGATGCACAAATGGACAGGACCAGCGACAGACCGATTCCTTCCGGAAGGATTACTGCAACAGGAGCTTTGCTTGTCGCACTGATTTTATCCGTTACAGGCTCATTATTAATTTATTTTGGATCAGGATTCCTTGCATTGCAGCTGGCACTGCTTGCTCTTATCTGGTATAATGCTATTTATACACCATTAAAAAAGAAAACAGCCTTTGCTGTAGTCCCCGGCTCCGTAATTGGAGCATTACCCCCACTGGTTGGATGGGTAGCAGGTGGAGGCAGTCTTGCTGATCCTAGGGCACTGATCATTGCTTTTTTCTTCTTTATCTGGCAGGTGCCTCATTTTTGGCTGTTGTTGCTTAAGTACGGAAAAGAATATGAAAAAGCAGGGTATCCTTCGCTCACCAGTATTTATACCGAAAAACAAATAAAATACACCACCTTCATCTGGACCATGGCTACTGGAGTAACAGCATTGATGCTGCCTGTTTTTGGGGTGGTGAATTCCCTTGGATTTTCTGTTGCTATATTACTGGCTTCCGGGTGGTTGATGATACAGTTCATTCAACTTTTACGTAAGAATGATGAGTCCTTTAAACCGGGTGTCTATTTCATGAAGATCAACTATTTTGTATTGTTTATGATCATTTTTCTGTCGGTGGATTCGGTGATTTAAAATGATTTGATTCAAGTCCTTAATTTTTTGCATCCTTAAAAAAATCAACGACCTCGAAGCAGAGCTATCGAGGCATTATAAGGAAGAATAATAAATTCTGTTATCGCAGCAAGCTGCGGGGAATAAAACCCGGGGATCCCGAAGTGCTTCGCTTTCGGGATCAGTTCGACTAAATGATTTCAATGCGTCTTCAACTTTTAAAATCATAATCTCACTGATTTAAAAGTTGAATATTAATTAGACATTTTCAATAAAAAAGAAAGATAAAAAATCAAACATTATTACTCTTTTCCTGTTCGCTATATTAATAATAAATTTGTATGCTGAACACCCATTATCTCAAAGTAACTAATATCTAAGTTAAAATACAATGCAAAGTCTGCAAACTGACGAACACGTACCCTTTTCAGAATTCCTCTGTGCTTTTAATAAAACATTAAAAAGCGTTTTTTATGAAAGAGATAACATCGAAAAATTTATACAGAAAAGAGGATTTCCAGCCTTGGTATTACGCGATATTATGGCAAAAAATCCCTTATCTGTTGCCATCCCTAAAAAATATGGTGGGCGTGGTGCTTTGGTAAAAGAATGTTTAGGAATATTGGATGCTGCTTCTTACGAATCACTCCCTCTTTCCTTAACCCTGGGAATTAACCTCGGTTTGTTTATTGAACCGATTGCCAAATACGCCCAGGAGTCGGTTAAGCAAGATATTTTCAACCGTTTTCTAACCCAGCAAAATATGGGTGGTCTTATGATCACAGAACCGGATTTTGGAAGTGATGCTCTTAATATGCAGACTTTTAATGAAAGGAAGGGTACGGACTATATTGTGAAAGGGACCAAACATTGGCAGGGATTAACTGGTATGGCAGATTACTGGCTGATAGCATCGCGGCAAAAAATGGCAAACGATACGCTGGGGCGTGATATTGATTTTTTTATTTGCGATGTCCAGCAGGAAGGGCAAAGGATCAAGGTGGTGGAATATTATAATAACCTTGGTTTGTACCCTATCCCCTATGGGAAAAATATTGTTGATATTCAAGTTCCTGAACAATACAAACTTAAACCCGAATCGACAGGACTTAAACTATTGCTGGACTTATTACACCGAAGTCGTTTTCAATTTCCCGGAATGGGCATGGGATTTATCAGAAGGATGTTAGATGAAGCTATAATCCATTGTAATACCCGCATTGTTGGAGGAAAACCCTTGATCGCTTTAGACCAGGTGAAACATCACATTTCGCGCATACAAAGTGCTTTTACCATTTGTTCGGCTATGTGTTTAAAAAGCGCTGAAGTAAGCAGTATTGAAAATAACCTGGCTTCATCAGCTATTGAAGCTAATAGTATGAAAGCACACATTACAGACCTTATGCAGGATTCGGCACAAACTTTAACACAACTTAGCGGAGGAAATGGTTATAAAGCTGAGAGTACTGGATCAAGAGCGGTTATTGACAGCAGGCCTTTCCAAATTTTTGAAGGCTCTAACGATATGTTGTATACACAAATATTTGAGCTGATCTCAAAACTCATGACACGCCAAAAAACAACCAATCTTTCTACCTTTTTATTAAACTATGATTTATCAAAAACAATAGCCGAACAGTTAAAGTCCATCTTAAATTTTAATGTAGATATCAATATTCCTCAACGAAAAATTATTGATCTCGGAAAAATTATTAGTCGCGTTATTTCAGCAAATCTGGTAGCTGAAATGGGAAATAAAGGTTTCAGGAAAGATCTGGTTGAGAATAGCATTGAAATGATAAAACATGAAATTTCTATGTTGGTCAATTCCTATAAATATCAAACCAATGTTACTCCTATTGAAGGATACCAAGATGGTAGTTCATGGTTGTCATTTTGCTAAATTAATTTCCAGCGTGGTTATTGGGATAAGCTTTCATTTTTAAAGATGCATGGGCTGGATACCAAAGCAGTAATAAAACATACTTCAGCAGGACGGATATTGAAAATTCCATTTGATTCTCCGTCACCATATTATTGGCCTCGGGGTAGCTAATGATTCAATTTATTCAATTGCTTCGCCAAAACGACGAGTCCTTCAAACCCGGTGTTTATTTTTTGAAGATCACCTACTTTTTGTTGTTTATTATCATCTTTCTTTCGGAAGATTCGCTTCTCTAAAAAAGAATTATCCCTTTTTAGCTTTCTTTTCTCTCTTTTCTGCCCTTTTTTCTTTTGCTGTTTTAAGTGGTTCTTTTTTGACAGCTTTCTTTGCGTTTTGTGATTTTGCCATGATTATCTATTTTATATGTTTGAAGTTTGTTTTTTAGTTCAGAGACTAAGTCTTTAATTCTTAGGCAAAGTTACTATTCTAATTTTATTCTAAAGAAGCTCAATCAGGAGATAAAAAATACCCATTATAATTGTCCTTTGTACAAATCAATCTAAACATGAATTCCGGCTTCAGCAATTCAATCTCTTGCAATGAATAGGTAGCCTTAAATAATCAATTAATTTCTTTTCCTTTTTCAAAGGATAGGATAATTGAATTTGCTTAGCTGTAAGGAGTATACGACTCAATTTTTAACCCGGATTATTATTTCACGAAGATCAACTACTTTGTGTTGTTCATGATCATTTTTCTGTTGGTGGATCCGGTGATTTAATTCATACAAATAAGTAAACCCTGCGAAAGTCAAAGACTCAGGCAGGGTTTAGCATTTACTAATCTAATATTCAGTAATTATTTTTGAACAATCACCTTATTCGATTTAATATCCCCATCTTTCGTTTTCACAACAATTATATACACTCCTGATTGAAAGGTACTGGCATCCCAAATCTTCTTCCCATTGAATTTGGTATTATTTACCATAATCCCTGCAGTGTCATACACCTCAACTGCAGAGATGGAATTGAAAAGATCATCATGAATATAGAATTGGGTACCGGTTGTTGGAACAATAAAAATCTCTTCTACTTCTTTAGCCTGGATCCCTACAGTTTGAGTTACATCCCGGACCACAACCGCATTGGGAGTGATCAAACCACCACTACCATTCTCAATAAAATCTTCGATGTAGTTTCCATCCGGATTGAACATTTTAACGGAATGTGTATTTCCGTTTCCAATCAACATGTTACCATTGGGTAACCAGGCAATACCTTCAGCTGCACTTAATCCGGTTACAAAATTGTCTACATAATTACCATCTGCATCAAAGCGTTTCACAGCACCTCCACTGTAGTCGATGACCAGAAGATCTCCATTGTCATCAAACCAGATATTGGTTGGCCCTGAGAGGTTGGAATCGATAAAGGTCCCGAGGTCAACTCCATCAGGATCAAACTTCTGTACGAATTTCCCACCCCAGGAGGAAACATAAAGATTCCCTTCATCATCCCAATCCAGTCCAATACTTTGAGAAACACCTGTGCTAGTAAAATCACCAAGAGGTGTTCCGTCCAGTTCAAACCTTAAAACAGCATTGGTTGAGGCACTCCACTGAAGAACATACAATAAGCTGTCTTCACCGATTTTCATTCGTGTTGGCCCGGCTATCCCTTCTGCAAAATAATCCACAAATTCACCGGTTGAGATATCGTGTTTCGAAATGTATCCATTGGTTTTTAAACTTGAGATCAGAACAACACCCTGATCTTCCAGGAAGACTATATCCTGAGGCCAAACAATACTGTCGCTAATAAATACTTCCGGATTTTCCCCGTTTTCATCATACTTTAAAATTTTCCAGGGTGGACTTGAAAAATTACCGGCATCACTTACATAGATCTCAAGGTCTTGTGCATATGTGTTCATGCTCAGCATTGAAATAATGAAGGCAAATAAAAAAGTGATTGTTTTCATGTAATGCATTTTTTAGTTTTTGATAGTGTACTTATGAATGTTATTCGGTCACAAAAGTAGGGAGGTCTTTATCCAAAAAATTGTAAAAAACGCTTATTGTGCCAATTGCATTTTCATAAATTTCATGGGAGATAATCCTGTGACCGATTTAAAATCCTTTATAAAGTGTGACTGGTCAAAATACCCAAGTTTGTAGGTAAGTTCTGTAAGGTTGATCCCCAGATCTCCTTTTAACAAACGGGAAATGAATTTAATCCGCATGATCTTGCTGTACTCCTTAGGACTCATGCCCACCTCTTCGTTAAATCGTTTTCGGAACTGAGAATTACTCAGAAAAGCTGATTTTGCCAGGTTATTGATGTTGACAAAACCGTTGTTTAGGATGATCTGAGTAAGTGCTTTATCAATGGGGGATTTGGAATGTTTTCTGTAAATGCCTTTAAGGAATGATTCTATCGTCTTCAGGTCATTTTGTATGGAATCCTTTTCATGCAGGCGATTAAGTGATCTTATGCTATCCACCTTATACGTTTCTTTGAGGTTGGTAATTCTGTTTTTATATAAATGAAGTTTATCAGGAATAAAATATTTGGAACAATTGGGTTTAAACTGAACGCTGATGATCTGGGATTTTTTTTGCTCCGGCTTAATAAAATAGGATTCCTGATGGAGGCCTCCCACAAAATACTTTGGCCTGGATTTCCATTCTTCCGTGTTGGTTGTTTTTTGTTTGAACTCACCGTTAATCTGAAAGATCAATTCAAAATAACCTCCTGGGTTAAGCCATACCGGTGAATCATCTTCAAAATGATAGACCGTATAACCATCAATGTACTCTGAAAGTTTGCCAGAACAGTATTGCGTGGTATGGAAGCTTGAGTTCACCAATTGTTTTATAATGCTGTAATAACTATAGTATTATAACACATATGTTACATATTTGTTCTAATTGGATTATTCACCTATTGAAGACAAGTATTCTAAGAAAATGACCCTAGGGGAATAATCGTAAATTGGCGCTATCACCGGCCTGTTAACATAATTTTAACAAACTTCAGGATCAATAAATCCTAATTTCGGAATTCAATAATGGATTTATTAAAATTCATCAATAGTTTAAAAACATGATCAATAATCTTAAAAAGGTTTCGGAAGTCAATTTGAACAAAACTTTATGTCCTTATTGTGGTGCTGAACAACCACGTATTCGAAAACCTAAAAATCTCCGTCAGGCTTTATGGGGAGGCAGTACCTGCCATGAATGCGGTCGTGAGATGAACAGGTTTGGGAAAAAGGTTGAAAAAAAGAAATAGGTAGAAAAACTCTGTCTACCAATTATTTTCTTTCGTCATCTTCAACAATTGCATATTGTACACCATCCACCCATTCACCACGAATGGGCAGGATCTTTCTTCTTAGTCCCTCATAATTCATTCCCACCTTTTCCATAACACGCATGGATTGTAGATTCCCTGAGGCAGCACCAGCTTCGATCTTATGCAATTTCATTTTTTCAAATCCAAAATTGATTAGGGCTCTTGCTGTTTCGGTAGCGTAGCCTTTGTTCCAGAAATCAGGTGCCAGGTTGTAAAAGATCTCACCCAGTTTAAAACGGTCGGTGCTTAACCACATACCTGCCTCACCCATAAACTCACCCGTCTGTTTCTGATTGATGGTCCACATAATAAATGTCCTTTCTTGCAAAAGTCGATTATCCACAGCAGGTTTCAGGTTGTTTCTTGTTTCTTCAAGTGAGGCTGGAATTCCCTTTGTATTGTACCTGTCTACTTCAGGTATTTTATGAAGTTCATGTAATTTCTCCAGATCCTCCATGGTCACTTCATTCACGATGAGCCTTTCAGTTTCTATGGTATTTTGGGATGATGAAAATAACTTGTTCCAGTTACCGGATTGTTTTCCTGACAATGAATCAATCTTTAACTTCAGGATTACCATAGCATTTACCTTTTCCGGGCCATAGGTGGCTTTTCCTTCAAAACCATTGTGTTTCATAATGACATCGAGACCGGCAACTTTTTGGTCGAAGTCGGTGACAACCTCCACCTCTCCGTAACCCATTACCGATTGGTATGCTGATGCCCATCTGCAAGCACTGTCATACTTAAACATGGATTCAGTGTACTCCACTTCAAAACAAACCTTGTTGTTTTTTTGAAGCAGGTCCAGCTTTTTACCCTCTGTGGCCGAATGGATATAAATGTTGTTGTCGGCATACCCATAATTGAATGGCAAAAGATAGGGTTTATCTCCATCCATCATAGCAATACGGCAAATCCTTGATTGTGACAGGATCTCTTCGATCCTCGTTTTGTCGGAAATTTCCTGATTTACTTTTCTCAATTTTTAATGTGTTTTTGGTATGAAATAGTTTTTAAAATTTATTGTGATCTCAGAACTTTATCTCATTTTTGCCATAATCCATCCATCCTTTCCTACACACCACAATTTCTTATTTGTTTTTGCAATACGGTGAATGTCAGGAAAATTCCCTTCAACAATTTGCCAGCTTTTACCATCATCATTGCTTTCAAAAAGGTTGCCCTGTTCCTTATTAGAATCTCCAGCCGACAGCCACTTATCGTCTTTAATATGGGCTATACTTCTGATCCGGTTCTCCGAAATTTTAGAAGTCCTCCACATCTTTTTATTCTTTATGATAACAAAACCATTAAAACTAACTGCAATGATTTTTCCTTTCGAACCAACTTCCAGATCCCTAATCTGTCCAACAGTTTTGCTCGTATCCCTGAACGCATATTCCCAATTTTCCACCTTATTGATATTGGTTACAATTACATTATCCCCGGTGGCATACAAGGTTTTGCCGATCTTTTCAATGTTCAGGAGTGTTTCATTAATTGCATTTACCAATTTCCAGTTATTCCCACCATCTATTGTTTTATAAACATTGGTTACGTACCCGTTTTTCGTTTTATTAACGGCAGTAACAAAACCAGTGTTTTTATCTTTGAAATACATACCATAAACCAGTGGATAAGGATTTTCTAATTCCTGGTGGATCGATATGTCAGTCCAATCTTTGCCTCCATTTGAAGTCCTGAAGATTATATTCGGACTACCTGCTATCCAACCGTTTTTTTTATCAATAAACTGTATTTGCTCAAAATAGATGGAATCAAACTGGTATATCTTTTCCCAGTTTTCTCCTTTGTCTGCTGATTTGTAAAGATTTCCTGTACCGTAGCTGTAAGCTAATACAGTTTTATTTCCAATGAGTTCGATATCATGTAATCCTTCAACTATAGAGGATTGTACGATTTCCCACTCATATTTTGTGGTGCAGGAAGCCATCAAAAGAGCCAGAAAAAGTATTAAACCATATCTCATGTTTTTGATTTTTAAAGTCAGAAGCAATAAAATTTCATAATCTACATAGATAGAACACAGAAAACGCAGATTTTACTGATTAACACAGATAAATAGCACCATCAGCGAAAATCTGCTCAGACTGCGTCCTCTGCATTCAAGAGAATAATCAGTTAAAATCATAATAAATCAGTTCAATCAGTGTACTATTAATCAAAATTCAACCGAATAAACTTCGTCTCAAAATGCTCAATCAGTACTGGTGAAGTATGATCGGCCAATTTTTCCTCTAGTATATTTACTTCCTGTATGGAAGTGGCACCTGTTTCATCAATCAGTCTTCTAATATCAAGTATGGCATGGTCACCTTCGACCTCACGCAGATGCAGAACAATTCCATTTCGTTCCACCGATGGGCTTGCATTAACGAGCAATAAATTGGGGACATCCAGGTTGATCAATGAACGTGATACAAGCTTTGTTTCGTTTGCCTCCTTAGCATGTGAGATTATCCTGAATAAAAATGGTACCCTATCCCCCCAGCCAAATTTAGTGGCAAACATATCGCTGTTATCAGAAGAAGATGTAATGGCATATCTCCACCTCAGTTCACCCTGCTGACTTGCTTTAAAATTTGTTACCCAATAATTGTTCAGAACCCACGAATAAATGTGATTGGTTTTAGGATTTAACCGATAATAATACCTTCCTATGTTTATATCACCAAAATGTACCAGTGGAATATCATGGCTGACAAAAACAACCTGGGAGTTTTCATTTTGAACCGTTGCAAAATTTTGAATGGTATTCCAGTCGGCCGAAGATCCTGCCAGTTGATTTTTACCCGGGTAAACAATACCGCCCTGAGCTTCAAAGGCCAGCTTTCCTTCCTCCAGTTTGAATGGAAAAGAAACATAAACTCCCTCAGGAGTATAAACCGGAAGTTTGACCATTTTATACAAAAATTCGATTTTTTTCTGATAATGGTACAACCTGATCTCAATATGAACTCCCCGTTCATCTGCACACACCGGCATATCACCATGCAGGTAAACGCTGTTGTAGATGGATCCATTTTGAATACCCTCAACTTTAATATTACTTAGCAACGTACGATTTAATTTGAGAGGTTTGTATACGGTATCCCTGTTGGAGGCGGTAAGCCGTTCCAGTTCATGCCTGTTATCCAGTTCTTCGTAAATAAACTGACCGAGGGAAAGTGTATCGGCCGGGTCCACAATGTTTTGATTTAATTCTTTATCATAGATATGGCTAATAATTCCACTGGATTCATCAATTGTTATCCTGTAAAACTCATTTTCAATATCCTCATTTTCCTCAGGTGTGTCGGATGATTTTTTTCCGACATTAAGTTGCAGGGTTTTGTATCCGAAAGGAGGTATGTTTTCAACCCATAGTCCGTAGTAAGCGCCTTCCTCCCTTCGCTCATAGATTTGGACAGGAACTTCATTTCCTTCATGGTCAGTGATGGTAAAATCCGTTCCTGAAGGAATCACCTCATATTCAATAAACATTTCAACCAATCCTGACCGTTCCCAGTTTAGTGTATTGAACACAGCAATGGTCGGAACCTTTGATCGTTGAATAAAGGGTTCAATGTATGCCATGGCCTTTTCCTGTAACATGCTCTCCTTTTTTGCTGCTTCCCAAGCATAAGCAGATTTCATGTTCCACTGGTTAATGGTATTCTGGGATAAAGGATCGGATACACTTTCCGCTGCTCCATGGGTATGCTCATCATAAAACAAAAGGTTATCATACACCTCTGTGATCTCATCATGTACATTTTCCGGCAGCTCACTTCCAAGCATCTTTACCATGGAAAATATGGCAGAGGTGGCAGCAATATCAACATGGGTATTACGTGCTACTTTTGTTTCATTGGCGGCTGATCCGGTTCCGTCTGTCCACCAGTCGGGCCAGGCTACTTTTTGTACAGGAATATCCTCGGCATGGTATTCATCCAGGTAAAGCATAAAATCCTTTGCCAGAGCACTTTTTAGTTTGGGCCACTCGTATTTCTCATTCCAGGATTTGATGATCTCGCATACTTTAGTGGATGGTGGTGAGTTGTCTGTAATATAGCCTGAAAACTGTAAAGAAATTTTATCGTAAGGATATTCCCTTTCTTCAAGGCTTGTGAGGTAATTGGAGAGGTTTGTCCTGAAAACATCCTGTTGACCGGTGGTTAAACTAAGGGAATTGCCATGTTGGTAATGCTCGCTTCTGTAAGCCAATAATCTGTTTCCTGCAGGAGATTGCCACCAGAAAGTGGTAGGTTTATTGAAAGGTTTTCGTGCCCGGTGTGCGTGAATGCCCATGGTCAGGTATTTCACATCAGTGTGATGGTAATAGTCAACAAGGCACCAGGCAATGCCGTTCACATCATTTTGCATGGCGGTATTGACTTCAATGCCCATGTTCTTGAACATCCGGAGTGTTTTTGTTTGCGCAGCCAATGCTGACTCATCAATGATCTCCGAGAAATTGAAGAACATCCCAGTGGCTTCTATCCTGCCTTCCTGTAATCTATTCAGAAAACGATTAATTTGTGCTTTAGGCCTGCTTTTCAGGTATTCCCTCACCGACCAGGAGGTTTCACAGGTCCACCTGAATTTGGAAGCGTCAGGATAATGATCCGTTTGATCACAATAATCAAGTGCATTATCAATGTATTTGAGATGTTCCGGTAATATTTCCGTTTGCGGCCGTGTATATCCTATATCGGTGTGGGTATGTTGCACCAGAAAAATCTCCCACTCACGAACCGGAGAGAGAGTAAACGTTTGTTGAAAAGGTTTCCTCCCACTTATGCTAATGTCGGCAGTAAATTCTGTGTCTTGTTCAACTTTTGGCAGGTTCATCTCAACCTTGTTGTATCCCGCTTTAAGCGATGATTCAGACTTAATGTTTCCGATTTCAATCTGGACATCAGCATCCTCCCCTACATGAATAAAGTCAACACTGATGGAATGGTACAATTTGCCATTGTCTTTTACAACCACTTTATTTTGATAGATTTCCGTTTTCTCCTCAACACCTGATTTGAATGTCATGAACCATGAATTATTACCTGCAGGATCTGCCCCCACTTTCAGGTAATTATGCTCGCCTTTATTTACTGCACTCACAGGAAGTTTTAGTATGGCAAACCCCATCTGGTCTTCGTACTTATCCAGCATGGTAACATTAAATGTCAGGACGGATCCCTTTTCACCTTCGATGGTTTGAATGCCCGTAACACTTGTCTTTGAGCTTTGGAATGTAAACCATTTTTTGTTGTTAACTGAAAGATTAAAGTCGACAGGCTCTGCCGTAACATCCATCCCGAAAATCCAAAGAAAACTCACATAATCACCGGAATACGATGAAGGAACAACTTCAGTTTTCCATTCAATTGGATCGAAATCTGCTCTACCTCTCAATAGTAAAGATGTATTTACATCCGGAAAAGGAGAATGATAACCAAACCGTTTGCCACCAACTTCTTCAACAAATCCCTGGAAATATGTTTCATTTTCTTCCTGTGCTATCCCTGCAATACTAAGTAAAAACAGCAATCCTGATAAAAGATAGGTGTTCAATTTCATGTGTATAAAATTAAATGGGTTACATGACCCTTTTGTTATTTATTGAAAAGCACAAATATAAGACGGATTCAATCACACAGCTGAACATTTGAACAACTTTATTCAGTTGTTTGACTGAAATAATAGCCACTAATTAACGGGCCTTTCCGCAACACTTTTTGAATTTTAATCCACTGTTACAAGGGCACGGACTGTTTCTACCGATGGTATATTTTCTTTTGTTCAAATTCCTTGCTGTCATTTTCTGGTCAAAAACTTTTTCAAGTGCAGCATACAGCACCGGGTGTTTTTGGGCAAGCAATTTCGGTCGTTCAAAAAAGTATTCACTGGTTACAGCAAAAAATTCCTGACGATTGGTTGCTCCATAAGGATTAATGTCCGATTTATTCTCATAGATCTCTTCAATTTTTTTATTCATAAAATCCAGCCAGGGCAAAGTGTATTGTTTTTCCATTAATAGTGAGGGCACCCCATCAACGGTTCCATCCATTTTATCGATCAGATGTACAAATTCATGAATAGCTGTGTTTTTCTTATCCGTCTCATTGGCAAACCCATGATGCAAAGCAGGTTTCGAAAGAATCATTTTTCCCTGCATATAGCCGGTACCCACCATTCCCATAATGTTGCGGCCCGGACCGGATGTTTCAAAATCCTTGTTGAACATTCCAGGATAAAGAAGGACCTCATACAGATTAGTGTATTTCCAATTGTCGAAAGCAAAAATGGGTATGATTGCACTGGAGGCTACAAGAAGCTTATCCTCTATTTCAACGGTGGTATCAATACCGGTTATTCTGCAATTCAATAGAAATTCCTGGATTCGGGATTCGAAACGAGCTTTGTTTTCTTTAGATAATCCATTGTAGAAGGCAACTTTTTCTGAAAGAATGATCCTCCATTCCGGTAGGAAAGGGCCAACTGGAGTTTTCCATTTGTTGGTCCGCCAGTATTTTCTGGCTAAAACAACAACTGCCAAAAAAAATACTAGTGATATAAAGGTTAAAGTGTTCATTTATTCCGCTATTGATGTCGGTTGAACATAACGGTTTAATTAAAAATAATTTCACTAAGATAGCTGTTTTAATAGCAAAGTCCATATTGTGGAACTTATCTTCTTTACCGCAATGATCCAACACCATCCCTTTAAACAAGTTAATATTTATGCTATTTTTACAAGGCAGTAAATCAAATCAATAAAAAAATTGTAATATGAAAAAGTTTCTACTTCTACTTTCTATCCTTCTTTGTGGTGTTTTCGCTTATTCTCAAGCACCCCAGGCGTTTAAATACCAGGCACTGGTAAGAGGTAATTCAGGAGACGCCTTAACAAACCAATTAGTTAGTTTTCGAATCGGGATCCATGACAGTACAGCCATTGGTCCCCTGCTGTACCAGGAAACTCATATCACCACCACCAATGCATTTGGGCTGGCAAATCTTGAAATAGGAAATGGAACACCAATTACAGGGACTTTTTCCGGAATATATTGGGGAATCAGCGTTAAGTTCATGGAAATAGAACTTGATACGGCAGGAGGTACAACATATACCTCCATGGGAACAACACAATTGTTAAGTGTTCCTTACGCTTTGTATGCAGAAAATGCCGGGAACGTTGATGATGGAGACTGGACTGCCGATGGTGATACATTATTTTCTGCAGTGGACAGTTCGCTTACAATCAGAGAAGGGAATGTGGGCATAGGAATACTTAATCCGGAGGAAAAACTTCATATTGATGGAAACATAAAAATTGAGGAGATGTTAACGGGCACGGCTTCAGATTCTATTGTTACATGGGATTATTCAGATCGTACATTAAAGAAGGTTCCTCCTGCGAATTTATCCGACAATGACTGGATCCTTGATGGAGACACATTATACAGTGCAGCTGACAGCACGATAACCCTTAAAGATGGTTTAGTAGGAATTAATACTACCAACCCTTACTTTCCTCTGCATGTAAATGGAAGAGGTGCATTCGGCGATGCTGTAAGCAACACGAATGCAAACCGTGCTTTAAACCTTATCAGTTCTGATGCGGTCATGAGAATCTGGAGATATACAAATGCCCCATCATTATCACCCGGTGTTGAATTAATATGGGGGAATCAACCCGGACATGGTGATTTAGGTAACTACTGGTGGGATTTTTACATTGATGGTTCCACGGGTAGTTTAAAATTCCGTGACAGGTCATTTGGACAGGGAAATTCAACCCGGTTCACCATTGATGCAGGTGGAAATATCGGATTGGGAACCAGTTCACCGGATGAGCGTTTGCATGTTGCCGGATTTGTAAAAATAGATCAGTTAGCTCTTGGTTCTGCTTCAGATTCACTGGTCACATGGGACCATACCGACAGTACATTAAAAAGGATTCCACCATCCTCACAGACGGATTCGGACTGGACCATAGCAGGAAGTGATATGTATTCAGGTGTTGCCGGGAATGTAGGTATTGGAACGACAACCCCAGTAACACCGTTTCATGTTAACGGCAAAGGGGCTTTCGGCGATGCAGTTGATGCTGTAAAGGCCAACAGGGCACTTAACCTGATCAGTTCAGATGCGGTTATGCGAGTGTGGAGAGTTACAGACGCCACTTCATTTTCTCCCGGGGTTGAACTGGTTTGGGGTACTCAACCGGTTCAGGGAGATAATGGTAATTTCTGGTGGGACTTTTACCTGGACGGAGCAGACGGAAGTTTTAATATCCGTGACCGTTCATTCGGACAGGGAAACCTTTCAAGGTTAAAAATAGATGATGGAGGAAATGTTGGTTTAGGTACCTTAAATCCTGATGAAAAGCTGCACGTTACCGGATCTGTAAAAATAGAAGACATGCTTCAGGGAGCAGCCAGCGACTCTTTGGTCACATGGGATCCGGCAGACAGCACACTTAAAGTTATTGCAAACAATAGCAGCCTTAGCGATAGTGACTGGGTTCTTGATGGCAACGATTTATACAGCGGTCCTGACAGCACAGTAACCATTAAAAATGGCAACATTGGTATTGGAACCATAGATCCGGATGGACAGCTTGTAATTATGAACGGGCCGGATACACTTTTTAAAATTGTAGAAGGACAGATACGGATACCAGGAAACGGGCCAACACAGGGTATTGCATTTATGGGTGATGAGAAAATATTTGCGCCAGGTGGAAACAAAGCAGTTAATATAAGGAACGGACTTTTCAGACCCGAACCTGATGGTCTTTCTATTGCAACAGGAAACCAGGAGAGAATAAGAATAACATCAAACGGTGATATTGGTATTGGAACTGTTGGCCCACTGGAACGACTGGATGTTGATGGTGGGATCAGGATTGGATATTCCGCTTTGAACAATGCAGGAACAATTCGCTGGACGGGTAGCTTAATGGAATATAACGATGGTATTCAGTGGTTACCTTTAAGTGGCGGTGGAGATCCACCATTATGGGCTGAAAATGGCCCTGCCATTCATAACATCAATCCAGGGAATGTGGGAATAGGAATTCCGGATCCGCAACGGCCGCTTCACATTAGCGATGTATTGCGCCTGGAGCCAAGGGTAGATCCCCCTCTCGACCCCATGGAAGGTGATCTTTATGTCAATTCTATTGATCATCATATATATTGTTTCCTTGATGGTATCTGGAAACAATTGGATTAGGTACTAACATTAATAATTCAACTGGAACACATAAACCCTAAACCACCGATCATCAGGCCCTTAGATGATTTGGGCTCAAATTTTTGTATCCCATTTTTTTTCAGCCAGAGCTGGGAGAATTATGGTTAAGCCCTATTCCATCGGTCAATTGTAATATTTACTCACTTAACTATATCAATACCAGAAAGTAACAACTCCAGAAGAATTTCTTATCCATTTTTCAAACTAAATTCGAAAACCTTCGTTAAAACGAACCAAGAGAATCAGGTTTGAACTAAAATATTCCCTTTAATTCAAACTCAAGCCCATTGAATCGTTGTTATGGATATCATTCTAAATGATATTTGATTTTATGACGATACACCATCTATTTTTTTATTCACAAAAAAAACGTGCTATGAAGGCAAGAATAATACTATCATTGCTTTTCTTAACCATTATCAATGTTGTAAATGCCCAGGTAACATCTTTCCCTTATGTTGAAAGCTTTGAATCAGGTCTTGGTAGCTGGTATCAGGATACCGGTGATGACTTCGACTGGACCCCGACAACATCAACGACACCAACTAGTTATACGGGTCCTGTTTCTGCATATAACGGATCAACTTATTTGTTTACCGAGTGTGATGGAAATTTACCCTCGCAAACAACAAATCTTATTTGTGATTTTGACTTTACTTCACTCCCTGAACCAGTCATTTCTTTCGCATACCATATGTATGGTAGTGAAATGGGTAACATGTACCTTGATATTTATAACGGTTCAACCTGGGATAATGGAGTATGGACGGTTAGCCGTCAGCAACATTCCTGGCCTGGTGCCGAATGGACTATTCCCACAATTGACCTTTCAGCCTATGGTGGATTAAACAATATTCAGATCCGGTTAAGAGGAGTAACTGGAAATGCCACATGGTATGACAGGGGTGATATGGCCATCGATTACTTTTCCGTTTCTGATAAAAATGCAAACATAATTAACACATTCCCCTATTGTGAAAGTTTTGAAAGTGATTGGGGAGACTGGTACAATGTCGGAGGAGATGATTTCGACTGGACAAGACAATCAGGTTCAACACCGACTTCCTACACCGGTCCAACTGGTGCTCATAATGGTACGTATTATCTGTTTGCAGAGTGTGATTATCATTTGCCCTCAAAAGTTACAAACTTTGTTTGCAATTTTGATTTTACTTCCATTTCAGAACCGGTCATCAGTTTTGCTTATCACATGTATGGTAGTGAAATGGGAAACCTGAGAATGGATGTCTTTGACGGTTCCGGCTGGATCAATTCAATATGGTCGGCAACAGGTCAACAACATGCTTATTCAGGTGCAGATTGGACCACTCCTACAATTGATCTTTCCTCATACGGCGGAATGACAGACATCAAAATCAGGTTCAGGGGAACAACAAATAATGCTACCTGGCATGATCGTGGTGATATGGCAATTGATAATATTTGCATAGAACAAAAGGATGAAACCATAATTTCTGTATTCCCCTATTGTGAAAGCTTTGAAAGCGGATGGGGCGACTGGTATAATGTTGGTGGTGATGATTTCGACTGGACCCGCCAATCGGGAACGACCCCTACATCCTATACTGGCCCATCAGGTGCATTTGACGGAAGCTACTATCTGTTTACCGAATGTGATTATCATCTGCCATCACAAACCGCAAATTTTGTTTGTAATTTCGATTTCACCTCCATCTCTGAACCTGTTATAAGTTTCGGTTATCACATGTATGGTTCAGAAATGGGCAGCCTGAGAATGGATGTGTTTGATGGAACCAGCTGGATCAATTCTGTTTGGTCGGCAGTAGGCCAGCAACATGCTTCAGCAAGTGCTGAATGGACAGTTCCTACAATAGATCTTTCAGCTTATGGTGGAATGGCAGATATAAAAGTACGGTTCCGCGGAACCACAAACAATGCCACCTGGCACGACAGAGGAGACATGGCAATCGACAACATCTGTATCGAACAAAAGGACGAAACAATAATCAATACCTTCCCATACTGTGAAAGCTTTGAAGATGGATTCGGTGATTGGTATAACGTTGGAGATGATGATTTTGACTGGACCAGGAATTCAGGAACAACACCAACCAGTTACACAGGCCCTTCAGATGCTTTTGACGGAACATATTACCTGTTCACCGAGTGTGATTATCACCTTCCCTCAAAAACCGCGAGTTTTGTTTGCAATTTTGATTTTACAGGCATTACAGATCCTGTGATTAGTTTTGCTTACCATATGTATGGCTCAGAAATGGGAAGTCTCAGAATGGACATTTTTGACGGTTCATCATGGATATTGGATGTATGGTCTGCTTCAGGGCAACAACATGCATCAGCATCAGCGGAATGGACCAGGCCAAATATTGATTTATCAGCCTACGGAGGTATGTCCGATGTAAAAGTCCGTATTACTGGAACAACAGGAAATGCTACATGGCATGACAGAGGTGATATGGCCATAGATAAAATATGCGTTGCTCAGCAACAGGAATCCATCGTTGGAATTTTCCCCTATTGCGAGAGCTTTGAAACAGGTTGGGGTGACTGGTTTAACATCGGAGGTGATGATTTTGACTGGACCCGGAAAACAGGAACCACACCTACAAATTATACCGGACCGAATGCTGCTCATGACGGAAGCTACTACTTGTTTACGGAGTGTGACTATAACCTGCCTTCGAAGGAAGCTTATTTCATATGTAATTTTGATTTCACCAATATTGCAGATCCTGTAATGAGTTTTGCCTACCATATGTACGGCTCAGAAATGGGAACCCTTAGACTGGATATCCATGATGGTACCAACTGGACCAATTCAATCTGGTCCGCAGTCGGTCAACAACACATTTCAGCAGGAGCAGAATGGTTAAATCCATCCATCGACCTTTCGGCTTATGGCGGGATGAATGATATTCAAATCAGGTTCAGAGGAACAACTGGAAATGCTACCTGGTACGACAGGGGTGATATGGCAATAGATCAGGTATGTATCAATTCCAAGATTGAATCGGTAATCAACACATTCCCTTATTGTGAAAGTTTTGAGGATGGAATCGGTGACTGGACAAATGTCGGTAGTGATGACTTTGATTGGTCAAGGCATATCAATTCCACACCAACAAGTTATACCGGGCCTGCCACTGCACATGAAGGGGATTATTACATGTATACCGAATGTGATTATCATCTTCCGTCAAAAGTGGCTTTGCTTGAGGCAACCTTTGATTTCACCACACTGGCTGATCCAGTACTTTCTTTTTACTATCATATGTACGGTAGTGAAATGGGAACATTAAAAGTGATGGTAAACGGATCCACAGTTTTTAATGTCAGTGAGCAAAAACATACCAGTTCATCCTCGGATTGGTCACAGGTCACCATAGATCTTACCTCCTATGGAAGTATGAACAATGTTACTTTGGAGTTTGAAGGCACTTCAGGTTCAGCAACATACCACGACCGAGGCGATATGGCTATCGATCAGGTTTGTGTGCAGTCACAATCCGATTTTAAGATCGACAGTTACCCGCATTGTCAAAGCTTTGAAGCCGGATTTGGAAACTGGTACAACGTTGGATCTGATAATTTTGACTGGACCATAAGTAGCGGCAGCACACCTACAGATTATACAGGACCATCCTCCGCGGATGACGGAATAAACTACCTGTATGTTGAATGTGATAACAATCTCCCATCCCGGATTGCTCTTATTGAAGGAATCTATGACTTTAGTATTGCACCGGCTCCATACATTACCTTCGGTTACCATATGTACGGATCAGAAATGGGCACATTGAGGTTTAAGGTTAACGGAACTACAATCTGGTCAAGAACGGGGCAGCAGCATACCTCTTCCGGAGAGTCTTACACAACAGAAACCATTGACCTTTCAGCTTATTCATTTTTGCCGAACGTTAAGCTACAGTTTGAAGCAGAAACAGGAGGAGCTACCTGGTATGATCGTGGTGACATTGCAATTGACCTGATCTCTGTAATGGGTCCATGTCATTTTTGGACAGGATCAGTGGATAGTGATTGGAGCGATCCAAACAACTGGGAAACCACAACCATTCCGAATCAAACCAAAGATGCTATCATCCCGGATGTATCTTCAGGATCCAATAACTTTCCAGTAATTGATGGAAATGCACAATGCAAGGATCTTCTCATTTACCAGGGTGGTAATATTACCATTGAAGCCGGAAATACACTCACGGTTGAAGGAGAGACCAGTAACCTAGAAGGAATAGATGGTATAACCATAAAATCAGATGCAACGGGTACAGGATCATACATTGATAACACACCCGGCATTGAAGGAACAGTAGAGCGTTATTTTACAGGGAACTTACCAAGCTGGCACATTGTTTCATCTCCTGTTGCAGAGGCAACAGCCAATGTGTTCCTTAATCTATATCTCAGAAGGTTCGATGAGCCCCTAAACCAGTATGTGGAAATCATTGATCCGGCCACCCAACTGGAAGCCATGGAAGGTTATATCGTTTATTCTTATTCAGCAACCAATAACAGAACTTTCAGCGGAACCCTGAACTCCGGGGATATCAGCAGGATAGCATCTTGTACAACAACAGCGCCTCAAGGGTGGAACATGATGGGTAATCCTTACCCAAGCCCTGTGGACTGGAACCTTGTGATTCCAACATTATCCGGAATTAATAATGCCATTTATTACCTGGATGCAACTTCAGGAAACTGGTTAAGCTGGAACGGTATTACCGGATCAGGATCACAGTTTATTCCTCCTATGCAGGGATTTTTTATAAGCTGTAATACGGATAACAGTACACTGACTTTTGATAATACCATGAGGAAACATGCAGGACAGAATATTTTTTATAAATCAGAGATCTCACATCTGGTATCAGTAAAAGCAGAAGGAAACGGATTTAATGATAAAACATTTATCCATTTCGATGCCGCTGCAAGCTTGGATTTAGATGGATACTTCGACGCAACAAAATGGATAAGTGAGTACAATGACCAGTTGCCTCAGATCTATTCAGTTGTTGACGATGTGAATTATTCCCTTAACTCCCTGCCTGCACAGGAATCCATTACACTTGGATTTACTTCAGAAACTTCGGGAACCTATACCCTTTCTCTTGATGAATTAATAGGGGAAGATATGGTTTATCTAGAAGATTTGAAAACAGGAACAATTACTGATCTTACATTTAATTCCTATTCATTTGATTATACAGCCGGAGAAGATCATAAGAGGTTCAAACTACATTTTAAAAATGATTTTTTAGAAACAAACAGCATAAAGATTTATTCAGCTGACGATATTATTTATACTAACCTTCCGGAGGAGGTCACCGGAACAATGAGCATTTTTGATTTAACAGGTAAGAAGATTCAACAAGATATTCATGTTGAGGAGGGCTTACAGAGATTTCGATTGGATGGTTCATCGGGATATTACCTTGTCCGGATTCAAACGAAGGACGAGGTGAAATCCGAAAAAGTATTCATTCAATAAATTTTAACCATCGTAATAACCCTGAAGTGAAACTACTTCAGGGTTATTTCTAATCATCCGCCTGTTTGCGATATGCACTCAGGCGGATTTTTATTTTATATCAATTCTTTTAAAATCCGGCCGACAGCTTCAAGCGGTCAGACGGGTAAAAGATACAATCTCAATAAATTAAATTCGAATTTTACTTTTTTGTACCTTCAACGTATCATTTTCAGAACGGCATTTTGCTGATGCAGAAAGACACACAACAAATAATCGGACAGGTAAAGAAGGGAGACCACAAAGCATTCAGGCTTTTGGTGGAAAAATACCAGCAGTTTGCTTTTACCCTTGCCTTCCGGATCTTGTGTGATGAAGACGAAGCAAAAGATGCAACACAGGAAAGTTTTATCAAGATCTGGAAAAACATAAAAAACTACAATCCGAAAATGAAATTCACAACCTGGATGTATAAAATTGTTACCAACACGGCCATCGACCGCTTACGGACAAAATCCAGGGTGAACATGGTAAGCCTGGAAGCAGTGTCAGAAAACCTTGACGGGTTGAGGGAAGATCCTGGTAAAAAGATCGATAACAAGGAAGCTGCACAACTGATCAGGGCGATAGCTGAAGATCTGCCTGAAAAGCAAAAACTGACATTTGTTTTGAGGGATATCCAAGGGCTTTCTTCAGAAGAGGTTCAAACCATTCTGGATATTCCTGAAAATTCAGTGAAAAGTAATTTGTACCATGCAAGGAAAGCAGTTAAGAAAAAACTTAATGCATTGGTTTCATACGGATTAACTTATAAAGGAAGCAATTATGGAATGTAAAGAAATACAGGAACGGATCGACCTTTTGGTTTTCGAAGACAATGAACAATCCAGGCAGGTAATAATCGAACACACTGCTTTTTGTTTGTCGTGCAAAACTTATTATGAAAACAGCCTTCAGGGACAGAATGTATTGAATAAAATCCGTGAACATGAACCAGAGTTGTCAGATCCCGTAAGTTTTACCGAAGAAGTTCTCACTAGCATTGGTGATCCTTCAGCAAGGGTTGAAAATAATGCATCCAGTAAATCGAAAACAATATCTTTACATTCCATCCAAAGATTGCTGGTTGCTGCTTCAGTTTGTCTGTTCGTAATATTCGGTATTGAACAATATGTGGTTGTTAATAAAATCCAGAAGCTTGAAAAGAAAATGTCAACTGCCCCTAAAGGGCAATCCTTGTTCCGTGCCTATCAAAATGTTTTGATCAGGTATCCGGCCCAATCCTTAAAAACCCTAAAAACGGGGAACAAGTTCAAAGCATGGAGGCTGAACAAAAGCAGATACAGAACTTACATAACTATGGCTGGTTTGGACCTCAAAGAAGAAACAGGTATTGATTCATCTATGCAAAACGAATTCCAAATCTCAAATAACAGAAAAGATGACAAAAGTCCGCTAAGATCTTCAAATGAATCTAATTAAATCCAGAAAAAATGAAATCGCTATTTAAAATAAAAATCCTCATCATCGTTATACTGGCCTTTTATGGTTGCAGGGAAATTACCATAACAACAGAGGTCCATAAGGATGGAAGTTTTACCCGTATAATAACCATTACAGGGGACTCATCTCATGTTTTAAAAAAGGACCTTCCCTATCCGGTGGACAGCACGTGGGCCATGGTATTTGAACCGGATACTGCAGAGGACAGTGATTACCGTGTGATCTATTCAAAGACATTTAAAAAAGATAAAAAGCTTCAAAACGAAATACAGAATGACACAAGCTGGTACAAAAACCTGGACAGAACTATTGAAGTGAAAAAAAGGTTAGGCATCTTTTATTCATACCTGACATACAGAGAAGTTTATAAACGAATAAATCCATTTAATAAATTAGATTACAGGGATTACCTTTCACAAAACGACCTCGACTGGATTAACGGTAACAAATTGCCTGTTACGACACAAGACTCCGTAAATTTTGAAAATGCTGAGGAAAAAATGGATGATTTTCTGATGGAATCCATCATGTTTGAATTTCTGGAAGAACTCCAGGCAGGCATTCAAAGAAGTAGCAACCCGGTTCTGCAGCAAGTTAACCTTGCAGATTACGAAGACAGTGTTAAAGTAGCAATCGAGAAATGGGAGTACGAGCATGCAAATGAAATTATTGCATACTACCGTGACTGGTCCGGAATAAAGGAGTTCATGGAATTATATGAGCTTGAACCTCCGCTTTTTGATACCCTCAACCAAAAGTTCTACTATTTATACGATGCATTAGGAATGGAAGATTACCAATCCGTTATAAAAATGCCTGGACTTATTACCTCCACCAATTCAGTTTCTTTGACCGGGAATACAGTCTCATGGCATGTCACTCTAACACCGATGTTGCTTGAAGACCATGAAATGATTGTAGAATCAAGGGTAATCAATGTCTGGGGATTCATTCTTGTTGGATTACTGCTTTTATCCTTGTTAGGTTTAATCATCTATAAAACAATCGTCAACAGAAAAAATAATATAAATTAAAGTTTGAATTGGGTATATAAATATTTTCATGAATAAATTTATTGCAAAAGATACAATACACCAGATTCATTCTTAAAATTTGCAATTACTTTAGCTTAAGATAAGGTTTTATTCAATGATTTATTGCAGTTTTTGCAAATTCAAGGAAACCATTGCTTTAAACCTTTTTGATTCGGGTGCTGCATAGGGTAATTTTGATCATAATAAAAACATGAGGTTATTATGAAAAAAGTTCTATCTCTATTTCTTATTTGCTTGTGTGGCCATGGTTTATCAGCCCAGGAAGAATTTAAAAACCAGGTAAACAATCCAGCAGGCATCGCTGTATTCGGTGAATTACTCGGTAAGGGGTACTATTCAATGAATGTTGATTTCCGATTACACCAACATCATAGAATATCCTTCGGATTAACTTCCCTGGAATATGATACAAAAAGAGAAAATCCCCTGGATGAAGAATCTTCCAATCATACATGGTTATCTCCCGGTATCATGTACTACTACCTCCCTGGTACCAACCGATCCAGTTTTGAACTTGGAGCAGGGATAAGCACGTCACCTTTCTTAAATGAAGACTATAACGATGAGGAGTGGACAGACCATCCCTTATCACTGCATGGAGTAATCGGCTACAGATATCAAAAGAAAAACGGGCTGCTTTTCAGGGCAGGATTCACACCTTTTTACAGACCGAGAGTTTGGTTTCTTCCATTAATCGGTTTGAGCCTGGGATATAGTTGGTAGGTATTCAATAACTACGATAACTCAAAATATATTCATTAACTTAATAACACTCGTCATGAAAAAACTGGTTACTATTATTTCAACAGCTTACTTTATACTTTTTACGGTAAACTTGTTCTCTCAACCTTGTCTTCCTTCCGGGATCACATTTTCCACCCAGGACCAGATTGACAATTTCAGCATAAACTACCCAAATTGCACGGAAATAGAAGGTTATGTTCTGATCGAGGGAAGTAACATTACTAATTTAGATGGTCTGGAAGTTCTGACTTCCTTAGGGTCAGATCTGTGACTCTGCAATAATCCCAACCTGGCAAGTGTAGCCGGATTGAGCGAAATTACCTCCATTGGAGGAATGCTGTGGATCCAAAACAATACTATTCTAACTGATCTTTCACCCTTAAAAAATATTGTATCATTAGGGACCGACCTGTCCGTTGAGGAGAACGATGCACTCATCAGTTTGACAGGCCTTAATAACATTGCACCTGCTTCGATTTCAAACTTAAGCATTTACAACAACCCGCTTTTATCCGATTGTGATGTATTGAGTATTTGTGAATATTTACTGAACCCGGGAGGAACAATTGAAATTTACAACAATTCTCCGGGTTGTAACAATCAGGAAGAAATAGAGGATGGGTGTGATTGCTCATGTCTGACTGATGGGGCCTATTTTCATACCCAGACAGAAATCGATAATTTTCAGGTAAATTATCCAAACTGTACCGAAATAGATGGGGAATTGGTGATTGGTGGGGACGATATTTCTGGTTTAAACGGTTTAAATGCTTTATCAACCGTGCATGGAGGTGTATACATAAGTGACTGGCTAAGCACCAATCCACTCTTAACCAGCTTTAGCGGTCTGGAAAATATCACTTACATCGGAGGAGTACTCTGGATAAGCGGCAATGAAGCAGTGTCAGATTTTAACGGATTTAACAATCTGAATTATACCGGTGGTGGCCTTGTAATTGCAGACAATATTACAATGACATCCTTATCCGGACTTGATGGATTGAATTCAATAGGCGGACCATTTGCAGTTACATTAAATCCGGTCCTTATAAACCTGACCGGTCTTGAAAACTTATCTTCAATTGGTGGTGAAATAATTATTGAGGACAATGATGTGTTGCATAGCCTGACTGGAATTGACAACATTAATCCCGGGACGATCTCAGAATTATACATTGTTGGAAATCCATCCCTGTCAACCTGTAATATTCAAAGTATCTGTGATTACATTGCAAGTCCGGGTGCTACGGTAGAAATTCAGAACAATGCTACCGGATGTGACAACCCGGATGAAGTGGAAGAGGCATGTGAGAATGTGTCCATTGAAGAAAACATTACAGGGCACACTTTTAATATATTCCCAAATCCAAGTTATGATATTATAAACATTCGGAATACAAGCCCGAAGATTGGTAAGATGATTATCAGTATAACTGATATTTCGGGTATTAAAATTAAAACACATACCATGGACTGCAATGGAAGTGGAAATTGCCAACTGGAAATTGATCTGAGTGA
This sequence comes from uncultured Bacteroidales bacterium, assembly GCA_964421215.1. Classification (GTDB taxonomy): domain Bacteria; phylum Bacteroidota; class Bacteroidia; order Bacteroidales; family JAADJA01; genus JAADJA01. The sequence continues at coordinate 40,618 of CAYQWA010000039.1, forward strand.
CCTGCCTACCGGAATGTATTTCATTACCCTAATTTCAAATGATCCATCAAGTAGCAGACAAACTGAAAAAATCGTCAAATTCTAGTAACATGATAAGTTATTATTTCATCAATCTACGAAGAAAAAATTGGGTCCTTATTCTTGCAGCATTTTTCTTTTGTTCCTGCAGTAAATGGACAGTCCCTCCTGAGCTGGTAGGGCAATGGAAATCCAAGAAACACAAAATCACAGTTCGAACGAAACCTGCTAAATGGCAATATGTCTTTACTTCTGATTCAGCATCTGTTATTCTAAAAATAAATGAAGATAAAACAGCATCCGGTTCCATCGGATCAGCGACATTTGATAATGCAGAAATTAAGAAAAATGGAGGCAATCCTAAAATAACAGGAATTGCCTATATCATAAAATGTGGCACTATCGGAAAAATATACGATAATGATCCGCTGGATAATAAAGAAGTTCAATTGTGGCTGTCTCCTCTGGAGGGTGGTGTTATTGATAGTGAACTTCGGTACACAGAAGGTTGGGCACATTTCCCAATGGCAGGGATAATACTGAAAAAGTCAGAAAATAATTGATTCACTATTAAAATAAAAGCAATGAAAACGCTCATGTTAACCATTACCTTCATCCTTAGTATCAGTACTCTTTACGCTCAAACTTATGATACAAAAAATCCAGATCTGGTCAATAAAAGACAAAATGCCATATACCTCGCACACGACATATTCCTAACCATCTCGATCAATTACGAAAGATTATTTCCGTTAAATGAAAAAAACAGCCTCGGTTTGAGAAGTGGTTTAGGAAGGGATGGAGGAAACAAAGACAATGTTGCCATTGTGGAGGCCATTTATCTTCGTGGACAATCTAAAAATTTCCTGGAATTTGGTGTCGCCTATCAACAACCCAATTTATTTGAAAAGGACAGTGAGGATATTCCGGCACTCGCTATCATTGCAGGCTACCGTTACCAGGCACCTAAAGGTTTTCTGTTTAAAGGTTATCTTGAATTTCTTCCCGATCTATGGCCGGCTGAAGGTAGTTGGGGACATTTACCATTTATTGGATTTGCGTTTGGCTATTCATTCTGAAGTTGATCAAATGCGTATTTAATAATACTAACCGGCTTAAGTCGAATATGGAATAATCAATTCCAGGGTAATTTTTCTGTAAATTTCTACATTCTCTAATTTGTTGTACTTTTGGTAAAAGCCAGGAAATAATCAGATATAATTCCGGCTTCAACAAAATCAGGTGATGCATTGTTAGTATAAAACAATGAGATAACCGTCGCCCTATTCCTGAATTTATTATGAGAGAAAGACTAAAATGTTTTTTTCCTGTTTTATTACTCTTGATTACACTTCACGTTTTGTTGTATACATTTGGTCAGTCACCGACAATCTTTTCACATTACAGGTCAGAAGATGGCTTATCAAAAAATGCCATCAATATGGTTTTACAGGACAGGCAGGGATTTATCTGGATAGGATCAACCGATGGCCTTAACCGTTTTGATGGAATAAACTTTAAGACTTTTCGGCATGAGCCTGAAAATCCGAACAGCATTAACCACAGTGATATTGTAGCCCTTCACGAAGACAACAAGGGAAATATCTGGATTGGCTCGCACAGAGGACTGAACAAATATGATCCGGTTACCAATAGTTTTGAATCATTTCTAGGAGAAGTCAATCCAAATACTCAATCCTATAACTTCATTCTTATTGTTGCATCTGATTCGGACGGTAACGTTTGGGGTGGATCTTACCATGGACTTTTTAAACTTACTTCAATAAATGATGGGCAGGATTATTCAATTACTGAATTTTTGCATGATCCTGAAAACCCCAATTCCATATCTTCCAATGTAGTGTGGGAAATTTTCGAAGACAGCAAACAAAATATCTGGGTCGGAACAGTTAGAGGTCTTGATAAGGTGATTCACAACAAAGGTATTGACAGTACATGGTTTGAACACTACACACACGATCCTGATAATGAAAACTCATTGAGTACTAACCAGGTTTGGGAAATAAATGAAGACAGTTGGGGAAACCTCTGGATCGGTACCAGAAATGGGGTAAACAAATTTGACCCTGAATCGGGAACTTTTACACGATTTATTCATGACCCTCAAAACCCTAAAAGCCTGAGTCATAATTATGTATTTGGACTACTGGTGGATGACAATAACCGCTTGTGGGCCGGTACATATAACGGCGGATTGAACCTGGCTCAATTAGAAAAAACAAGTACAGAATTGAGTTTCACCAGTTTTATGCACCAGCCTGAGAATCCCAAAAGCATTATCAGCAATGACATAAAAGACATATTTCATGACCGCGCAGGAATCATTTGGGTGGGGAGCTATGGGGGGCTGGATAAGATTGATCCCAATGAAAACAATTTTAATCTTGTGCAAAGCAGCAAAAAAGATGCTTCAAGCATAAGCAGTAATTATATCCAGGCCATTCACGAGGATTCCTTTGGGAATTTATGGATAGGTACAAGAGGTGGCGGATTAAATTTTCTTCCGGGGAAAACATCTCCACAAAAGTTAAGCGGTTACAAGCACTTTCTGAACGGATCCTCAAATACCGTGAACATCGCACACAATGATGTTTATGCCTTATTCGAAGACAGCAAACAAAGGTTGTGGATCGGAACCTACGGAGGAATAAATATTATTCAACTGGAAGAAGATATGTCGGAATTCGATTTCTCAACCATCAAAAATTATAATCATGTGAAGCTGGCTCTTACCCACAATTTTGTTTTTGACATCGAAGAGGATGCTGATGGAGTATTCTGGGTGGCTACCTATGGTGGTTTAACCCGTCTTATCGAAAATCCTGATGGCAGTTTTAACTCTACATTTTTTGAAGGCGACATCACTGATACCACAACAATAATTAATAGCGACTCCTACACCCTTTGCCTGGATGCAAATGATGATCTCTGGATCGGAACATTTATGGGATTATGTGTATTCAGAAAGGACAGCGTGACAGGGAACAGAAAATTTTACAATTTCCTGAACAATACCAATACACCAACAAGCCTCAAGTCAGATGAAGTTTTTGTTTTATACCGTGATAGCAGGGATTTTATCTGGGCAGGCACAATTGACGGATTGACAAGGATATATATTGATGAAAACCGGGAAGCGCACTTTCAGAGATTTTCTGCTAAAGATTCTCCTGTGAACGGAGCGGTTTACGCCATCCTTGAGGACGAGCAGGGCAACCTGTGGTCAAGTGGAAATAATGGAATCACAGTATTCAATCCGAAACTAAGGCAGATCAGCAGCTCAGGCCAGGCCGGGATTGTCAGAAATTATGATATATCCGACGGGTTGCAGGGAAATGAATTTGCCCTAAGGTCAGCCTTTATAAACAACAGGAATCAACTTTATTTCGGAGGCAAAAACGGCATGAATTTTTTCAATCCTCAGGATATTAAAAGTAATCCTTTTCTTCCTGCTGTGGTATTTACCGATTTTCGCCTTTCCTATAAATCTGTCAATCCAGGAAGTCCGGATTATACAAAAGAGTCACCCTTACAAAAATCAATCTCCCACACTTCTGAAATTGAACTTAAATACTGGCAAAATATCTTTTCAATTGAGTTCGTCGGGTTAAACTATACACAGCCTCTAAAAAACAAATACAGGTACAAACTCGATGGCTTTGATCCGGAATGGGTATATTCGGGAAACAACAACCTTGCAACATACACTAACCTTGATCCCGGAACATATACATTTCGTGTAATGGCCTCCAACAACGATGGTGTCTGGAACCCAACTGATAAAACACTGCTTATCTCCATATTGCCTCCACCCTGGGAGACCTGGTGGGCTTACACCTTGTATCTCATTCTAATCATCCTGGTACTGTTTGTTTACAACAGGTACAGGGTGAATAAGCTCAGGCAGGAAATGACAACCCAGATAAAAATAGAAAGAGCTAAACTTTCTGAACGAGAACAGGTCAGGAAGAAAAATGCTGCTGATTTTCACGATGAACTGGGCCACAATGTAACCAAGATCACTCTATTTGCAGAAATGGCCAGGAGGGAGAATAAATCCGGGTCTGAACTACAGAATTACCTCGATAAAATTACAGACAACGTAAAGTCCCTTTCCGGAGGTATTCGTGATTTTATCTGGGCACTGGACCCCGACAAGGATTCCTTTTATGAAACATTGCTTCGGTTGCAGGAGTTTGGTGATACGCTGTTTGAATTCAGTGATGTGAAATTTGTTACAAGGGGATTTTCTGACCGTTTTGCAGGTGTTAAACTAACAGCGGATACCCGTCGTCATATCATATTAATATTTAAAGAAGCCATGAATAATTGCCTTAAGTATGCTAATTGCAATAATGCTGAGCTTTCGGCCCAATTAGAAAATGGAAAAATCAGAATAATGTTCAGTGACGATGGGGAAGGCTTTGAAATGGATGATCAGTCCACTGGTAATGGTTTAAACAACATGGCGGACAGGGCAAAGAAGATAAATGGAATACTGGAAATTGATTCAACAATATCACATGGTGTTACCATAGTTCTGGAAATCGAGCAATCATAATATTTTATAATACCCCATATGAGGTATAAAATCAGCCTGTTTATGGATTACCTTTGTTAAGTATTAGCAGGATAACATGGAAAACGATATCATACATGTAGCCATCGTGGAAGATGACCTTGAGATCAGCAGAACACTTTGCCTGATCATTGACGGTACACCGGGCTTCGCTTGTAAACACACCTTCGAGTCCTGTGAATCCGCCATGGAGGAGTTGCCCGACTTGTTTGTGGATGTTGTTTTGATGGATATTCATCTGCCCGGAATTACAGGCATTGAAGGCATTAAAAAATTAAAACCGAAAATGCCAGGAGCCGATTTCATCATGCTTACCATACAGCAGGACGACGAATCGATATTTGAATCGTTATGTGCTGGAGCTTCAGGATATCTTATCAAAGACATAAATCCAACCGACCTGCTAAACAGCATCAAAGAAGTCCATGCTGGTGGATCCCCGATGAGTTCAGCCATTGCCCGGAAAGTGATCTCGTCTTTCTATAAAAATGCCCCTTCCCCTCTTAGCGATAGAGAGACAGAGATCTTAAAGTTACTGTGTGATGGCAACAACTACCGCATCATTGCAGATCAATTGATAATCAGCGCCCATACTGTCCGGACCCACATTAAAAACATCTACGAAAAACTTCAGGTAAACTCCCGTGCTGAAGCAGTTAAAAAGGCTTTTAAGGATGGGTTAGTCTAACACCCGATTGACCCGTCAGCGGCTTTCCACGAACCCGCTTAGCGGTTTTAAACCGCTTAGCGGATAGCAAACGCTAAGCCGATCAAGGTTAATAGAATTCCTTGATTATTTTATCCATTATAATGGCATATGATTGATCGTAGAAATCATCTTTATTGAAGTTAATAATCTTGTAGGCAAGTGCCTTGTTACATAAAGTGCCATTTCTCAAACCCGCATAATCAGCAAAGGATGAGTACGGCCAATCTTCTATTCTTTTTACTAATCCGGCTTCTAAAGGATTTCGGTGAATGTAATGGAAACAATTTTCTACAAATTCACTGCCTCTGTGTGTAATTAGTTTTGCTTTGGTCTTATGGGCAAATAAAGATCCCTTTCTTCTACGTAATTTATTAATAGCCTGAGTATATGAGCTTAATATTTCACCAATATTCTTTGATAACAATTGCAATTTAGGCCTGTGCTTTTCATTAGGAGATCTTATTGAAGCTTCATTTGCCTGTATCAGTAAATGAAAATGATTTGGTATTAGGCACCATGAAAAAATTTCACAAACCGGATACACTTTCAACCTCAACTTTTCGAGAAAAAATCGGTAGTTATTATCATTTAGAAACAGTGTTTCATTTGACCTGTTATATATGTGATAGAGGTAATCTTTCTCGAAGTTCATTGGTAATAATAGGTTTCTTTCGAAACAAATATACTAATATATAAGCAAATGCCTCATGATCGTGCAAATGGCTAAGTGGTTTGGGCCCGGAAACGAGCTTAACGGTGAAACGGCTAAGCGGGTAGAAACCGTTAAGCCGTTTAAGCCGATCAAATTACCCCATTTGCAGTATTTACTTTCGCTTCCTCCCTGCCTAATTTTGCCTCAAACACAAAACATCAACTCAAATGAAAACACTAAACAAATTATTATTAGGACTATTCATCCTGGGATTAGTTACTGGTACAGGATGCAAAAAAAATGAGGACGACGAACCCAATAACAACAACAATCCTCAGTTTATGGCAGGGAATGGAAGCATTTCATGCAAAATTGACGGAGCAGATTTTCAAAAAACGATTGAATACTGTGCCCTGGCTGACGGCACTTTAAATCTGGGTAACTTCCTTGAAAATGATTTTCAAATGCAATTTACTCCAGCGGCTGTTGGCACCTTTGATATGAACATTGGAGGACAGGGAATACAAAATGTATTGTTTATTGTTCTTTCTGACGGAACAACCCTTAATGCGACAAGCGCAACAATAACAATCGACGAACTCAACGGAACAACAAGCGGGACCTTCTCAGCATCATGTGTTGACGGTTTTGGTGGCACCCAGTATACAGTAACAGATGGCCAGTTTTCAGCCAACCTGTTTTAATCCATTATCTACTTTAAAAATCTAAACAATGAGAAAAACATTACTACTACTATTACTTGGAATAACTACAATTACTACCACTTTATCAGCGCAAAACAGCCTTCAAAAAGTTTCGGCAACTGACCGGGAAGAAGATGCCTGGTTTGGAGAGCATGTTGCCATCTCGGGTGATTATGCCATTATCGGGGCAAGATGGGAAAATGGTTATGAAGGAGCTTGTTATATTTTTGAAAAGAAGGATAACGATGAATTTATAGAAGTGGCAAAACTGACTGCTTCAATTCCACTGGCTGGGGCCTACTTTGGTTGTTCTGTTTCCATTGATGGTGACTATGCAGTTGTGGGGGCTTTTGGTGAATCATTCGATGCCGTTGGTGCAAATAACATGACTGAAGCCGGAGCTGCTTATATATTTGCCCGGGATGACGGAGGTAGCTGGAATGAAATTCAAAAGATCGTGGCTTCTGACCGTAATTATGTGGCAAGCTTCGGCTGGGATGTATACATTTCAGGAGAGGACATCATCGTTGGAGCTGTTTATGAAAAAATGGATGAATCTGGCAATAACCTCATCGAGGGAGCAGGGGCAGCCTATATATTTTCAAAAGATGGAGATTTCTGGGTTGAAAAAGCAAAGATTGTTGCTTCTGACAGAGGAACCGATGACCAGTTTGGCAGAGAGGTCTGTATTAACGGCGATCATGCCATTGTGGGTGTACCTTTCGAAGACGAGGATGTAAACGGACAGAATTACCTTTCCAAATCGGGCTCTGCATATGCCTATCACAGAGACAATAATGGCAACTGGTCACAAACCCAAAAAATAGTAGCCCCGGAACGTAATGGATTTGTACAATTTGGATCTGCTGTTGGTATTTCAGGAGATTATATGGCAATTGGTGCAAATTTTACCGATAAATTGGGAAGTGCAAAAGAAGACATGATTGGTGCAGGTGCTGTTTACATGTATGAACTTGCCGGGAACAACTTATGGGAGAATTACCAGGAAATATTTGCCAGCGATGCTTATCATTACGATGAATTCGGACATAGTTTGTCAATCAACAATGATCACCTCCTGGTAGGAGCTTATTCAGAAGATGACTACGAAAATGGTGTCGGAGACCTGTTCAATGCCGGTGCAGCATATTATTACAAAAGGAATGGGTCCGGTACCTGGGCAAACGAACAAAAGATCATTGCGCCTGTTCGGGCAGAATACGATTACTTTGGTTATGATGTGGGTATCGGCGGTGACGGAATGGCTGTAATTGGAGCTTACGGTGAGGACGAAGATGCAAATGGCCAGAATACACTTATGGAAGCAGGAGCTGCCTATTTCTGGATTCCGGGCACAAGCAGTATTACTTCAATTGATTTTCCGGGAGAAGTTAAAGTATTTCCAAACCCGGTGATAAATTCCGTACAGGTTCATATCGAAGGTAATCACAACATTAATGTTGCACTTTTGCATTCTTCCGGCAAAACAATTCAAAGTTTCATGAAGACAAACGCTAATGGTTTTGAACTTGATCTTGAAGAATTACCAGGTGGATTGTATATTCTTGAAATTCATTCTGAAAAATACTTTTCAACCCTTAAACTAATCAAAGGAGGAAGATAATATGAAACAAGCAAAGTTACTGATATGCATGATCCTGTTGTCTGTAGTTATATATGGCCAGAATATGAGCTATTACAGGTATGCTGTCGAATCAGGAAAAGTCTCATATGAGATCAGCGGATCACAAACCGGGACGGAGATCCTGTACTTCGTCAACTATGGTGTTAAAGAAGCAAAATACACCAACATGGTGATGGAAATGTTTGGCATGAAACAGAAGACCGAACAGGTGGTTTACCTGGACGGGTATGACCAGTACACCTATGATCCGACTAACAACACCGGTACCAAAACAGAGAACACAATGCTCAAACAAATGGTTGAATCCTCTGAAAGCAATGACCTTGGTGAGGTGGGTAAAAAGATGTTCATCAGCATGGGTGGAGAAATGATCCGTGAGGAGGTATTCCTGGGTAAAAAATGTGAGGTATGGGAAGTCAAAAGCATGGGAACCACAGTTTGGCTTTGGAATTATATTCCTCTAAAAACTGTGGTGGACATGATGGGCATGAAGATCAGCTACATCGCTACGGAAATCCAAACCAACATTAACATTCCCAGGGATAAGATTGATGTTCCTGAGGATATCGACTTTAAGGAATTCGACATGGATAATTTACAGAACCTCATGGATGGGAATTAGGCAATGTAAATAAAGGAAAGGTTTAATACCGATAAAGTTAATGGAACAATTGTACTTTATCAGTATTCATCTCGGCAGGAAAGAAACCAGGGAGTTGAGGTTTCACCTGCCGTATTTTTATTTTCCGGAGAAGTGAACAATAAGGCTTCACGCAAAAAACGCAAAGACAATCGAAAAGGACGCAAAGAGATTAAGACTAACATCAAGCCTTTGCGATCTTTGCGGTTAATTTTCGCGATCTCTGCGTGAAGCCTTTGATATATTTAAAGAAACTACACTACGCAACTTCTACAACTACTTCATCACTGTGCCACAAACCGTGTTTGGTGCAGAATGCAGTAGCCATCAGTTTCATATTTTTCTGAGGAACGATATGGAAATCAACCTCCACCTGACCAGGTTGGTTGCCTAATGCCCCTGGAGTAAAGTGAGCTGTTCCAAGCATCATTTCACCATTCCATAACTGTACATAAGAGATGTAATGGTCAAAGTCATCCGGGTGTAAATATTCTTCACCAACTTTCACTTTCACTTTAAATTTTTCACCTTTTTTTGCTGTGCCTTTACAATGTACAAATGCAGAGTGACGGTCGATATAATCTTTTTTAGCTTCCCTTTCAATTTGAGAAATGTCTTCGTACCTGTTGATTTTCATCTTGTAAATTTTTAGTGTTAATAATGGCGGGCAAAGATAAATTATCTTCAGGAATTATTGGAATAAATAATTGCATTGGCACCTCTTTTGATTTTGATGAATTAAAACAAGAAAAATTATTAACTTAGTGGATCAAATCCAAAACAAATGCTACCAGGGCCTGGAAACTGCGCGTAAATAATTACAAGTGCTTACAAATATTTAATTATTTGTAATCAGATAAGCGTGTTTAATCAATTATAATCATCTATACAACTGAATGACAATAAACTAAACAGTTTGAAAGGGCAGGTGGTTTTGCGGAGGGTATTGGACATATAAACAAGTTGTGCTACATTTTATGAATAGTGTTTTAATCAGTATCATTTTTATAATTGCTTCAATAGCCTTAATAATAAGGTATTATTTAATATTTGATTACTTACCTAAGAAACGTAATTTTTATCATCAAAAGTTATATCACAAATCGTTTTATGGTAAGCGTAAAAAGGAAGCATACGTTCATCATGTTGATACGAAAAGGAAGATTTTAAAGTTGGTTATATTCATATTGCCAGTAGTTACGAAAGAAGTAGATACCTCAGTAAAACAAAGATTAATCATTTCAAATATTTCATTGTATGTAATATACATAAGTGTCTTTTATGCAATATTATATGGAATCTTGAAAAATTAAAACGTAGCACAACAACGCCTAATAGCAAATAGGGCAAGGTTGCCGGTTACGAAACATTGTGGGTATCTGGATGGCGCCAAGCTCAAAATTTGTCCCTTGTGGACAACATTTTAAGAAATAAACTAAATTTATAAACAGAATGAATTTTAAGCTTGGCTAAGTGGGAAATAGCAGAAGGAGCTTCAGTACTTG
>CAYQWA010000040.1:0-44747 GCA_964421215.1 uncultured Bacteroidales bacterium
TCCTCTATAAATTTTTAAACCAATCTGTCCAAATTAGGCTGAAGACTTACACTTGAATTCCTTCGAGAGATACATATTAAGAAGATTACGGATTTCGTGCTTGTCGTCGAGGACTAAAACAGTTTTTTTCATAATAAGAATAGGGTTTTAACGTACCCTTTCTACGGTGATTTATAAAATGAGTTATAGATTTTCTGTAATATTTCTGGATAAAGGAAAATGCCTTTAAGACTAACTTCAATAACATATTTCACTAATTGCTTGATTGTTTAAGATTTACCTTAATAATTATGCCCAGGATTTTTTCAATAGGAAGGACAATATCGAATGATACATTGCTGTTTATTTAATGGTAAGAATACCTATTTAATATTACTTTAAAAATTTAATTCCACTTCGAATAATCAGTTAATATTTCATTACAAGGAAACGGCAGAATAATCTGGTTGCTGAATTTCAAAACCGGATCACTTTGTTCTCAGCCTCCAAAAAGAATCATTTTCAAAGCAATTATTATTAAAGTCAGAAGTGTATATTTTCTTCATGATAATAATTATTAGTGTTGATAGTTGAGGATTCCAATTTCGTGTCACAATTGCTTTGTTTCACTTTATCAATAGATTAATTTTTTTTAGGATTTTCAAAAGTGGTGGGTCTTCAAAATGACGAAAGAATTTAGATATAGGACGGGATTATGAAAAAAATGCCAAAAAATGTAGCGTTTGATCAAATCCTTCGTAAAAAAGATATCTTCATTTTTGAAGAGTGAATTAAAACCCAAAAATTATCGATATGAAAATTCTCGTCCTCGACGACGATCCTGCTATACTCGCTGTCGTTGCTTCATTTCTTAAGAAAGAATTTGAAGTGTTTGTTTCTTCCCTGCCCTTTCAGGCACTTGAAATATTGTCGAATGAATCCATTGATATATTGATTTCCGATATACGTATGCCTGAAATGGATGGATTGACCCTGGTTAAAAAGGTGAAAAAGGATTACCCGGAAATCGAAATCATTATGATCAGTTCACATGGTGATATGAATACTGTTATCGAGGCCATGCATCTGGGTGCTTTTGACTTTTTCAATAAACCCTTTGATGTGAAGGACATTAAATTGAGCATAGAGCGAACCAAGAAATTCAGGCAGACAAAGCAGGAGTTAAAACGAATCAAACTCACAAAATCGGTTTTAACCGATGAAATCAAGCAAAAAGAAGGATCTGACCTGGTAAGCAGCAGTGATGCAATGAAGGAAATTAAAGATGTAATTTCCCGTGTAGCGCAAACCGATGATACTTCCGTATTGATTACTGGAGAAAGTGGTACAGGAAAGGAGCTGGTGGCGCGTGGCATTCATAACCTGAGTTCAAGGGCAGGGGAATTTTTCGGTGCGGTAAATACATCAGCCATCCCGGAATCCCTTTTTGAAAGTGAATTTTTTGGCCATAAGAAAGGCTCATTCACTGGAGCAATCGGGGATAAAGCGGGTTGGTTTGAGGTAGCTGATAAAGGAACCTTGTTCCTAGATGAAATAGGGGACATGCCACAAAACCTGCAGATTAAGCTTTTAAGGGTTCTTGAAGACAGGCGCTTCAACAAAGTAGGAACTGCAAAACAGCAAGAATTTAATATCAGAATTATTGCTGCGACCAATAAACGAATAGACGAATTACAAAATGGTGATTCTTTCCGGAGTGATTTGTATTACCGCATAAGTACATTTGAAATACATATTCCTCCATTGCGTGAAAGGAAAGAGGACATTGCCGTTCTCCTGGAACATTTTTTACATCATTTTGCAACCAGAATGAGGAAGAAAATTACTGGCGTTGACCATGAAGCTGTTGAACTTTTATCCAATTATCAATTCCCAGGCAATGTGAGGGAGCTAAGAAATTTGTGTGAAAGGGCTGTAATCTTAAGTGATGGTGGATTTATTAATTGTGAACATTTTCCGCAAATCAGCCAGAATACACTTGATATGGAAGTCAGAAATAATATTGACCAGTTTAACCTGGAGTTCATCGAGAGGGAGACCATTAAAAAGGTACTGGAGATGGTTTCCTACAACAAATCAGAAGCTGCAAAATTACTGAACCTTCAATGGAACGCCCTTTACCGGCGAATTCAAAAGTACAGCATCGAAGTGCCTTCCTGACAAGGAAATATTATTTTGTTGGAATAGAAACCGTAAACACACTTCCTTTACCTTCTTCACTTTCTACATTAATTTCACCACCATGCTGCTTAACAAACTCATAAGTGAGTTTTAATCCCAGCCCGCTTCCTTTTTCACTTTCCGTTCCTGTAGTTGTGAAGTTGCTGCTTTTGTTGAACAGCTTTTCGATATTCTCCTTTTTTATTCCGAGGCCAGTATCTTTTACAAGGAGTTGTGTGTATCCGTTATCTTCACCGGTGGCAAGTGTTATTGTGCCGCCTTTTGGTGTAAATTTAATAGCATTTGATGTTAGGTTTCGCAAAACAGTCTTCATCATGTTTTTATCCGCCAGCATTTCTTTTGCTCCGTTCAATTCCATTTCAAGCAGAATCTCCTTTTTATCAGCATTGGGTTTTAACAAATCGAAAGTTTCCGTCACAATACTTTTAACATCACATTCACCTTTTTGTGGTTTGAGGTTGTCTAACTGGCTTCTTGACCAGTACAGCAGGTTCTCAAGCAGATCATATGTTTCATTGGTACTCTTTTGAGGCATTGGTACAAGCGTCTCGAAGCTGTCATGATCAATGTGGCCCTCAGATAATGCAGTTAATATTGTTTTGATGTTGGCCAGTGGTGACCTCAGATCATGAGCAATTATTGAATACAGTTTATCTCGTGATTGAATGGTTTGTTCCAACTGTCTTCGTTGATTTTGAATCTGAAGTTGTGTGTTAACCCTGGCAAACAGCTCCTCTTTTTTAAAGGGTTTTGTAATGTAATCCACTCCGCCTACTTCAAATCCTTTAACAATATTCGAAGTTTCTGTTAGTGCTGTGATAAAGATGATAGGGATATCTTTTAGATTTGGATTAGCTTTTACCCTTCGGCAAACTTCAAACCCATCCATCCCCGGCATCATCACGTCCAGGAGAACCAGGTCAACAGCTGTTGTATCCAGAATCTCCAGGGCATCCGGCCCGTTAAATGCTACAGTTAAATTGTAATCTTTGTCTTTTAAAGCAATACCTAATACCTTGATGTTTTCATGATTGTCATCAACAATTAGTATTGAATTGTTAATGGTTTCCATAGCTCGATGTTTTTTAGATTTACATAACGTAGTCTTTGATCTCGATACCGACTATTGTTAAATCCTGATTTTCCAATTCTTTTGTTAGTGATTGTTTTTGTGATTCCAGGTCTTGTTTGATGGTTTTTAAAATAATGTCTTCAGTTTTTGATTGATTTCTTGTAAACAGATAGATACGATCTTTCGGATGGAAATCTATTGTATACATATCTTTTTCGGGATTTGATTTTCCTTTTGTGTTTTCAATTACTTCGAATGAATCCGAATCAAAGGAATAATATACCAAAGGAAGATTAGAAGCTGAGTAATTCAGTTTTCTGTTCTCCTGGTCAATAATTAAAATACCAAGGTTGGTATGGATTTTTGTTTCCTTGGTTGGTGGAAAGGATGCGGATCCCATAACATATTCCAATGCCTTTACCGTATCTTCAGGCATGCCGTTTTTTACCATGGCATTCAAGACGGCTGTGCTGGCAAAATCCGCAATTAATCCATTAATATCCTGTGGGTTATTGTTCCCTAGAATAATAAATGATTTTAATTTTTTATTCAGGAACTGATAAAACCCCTGGCTCGGTCCATTGGTTTTCCCCTGGACTATTATGCAATCAAAACTTTCATTGTCAAATGCATTTTTACCCGGCAGAAGTTTTGATTTTAAGTTCATTATTCCTGATAGGTCCAATTTCACATCGGAGGTCTCACTTCCTGTACCGCCCAATTCCTTCAGCTGTTTTTTAGTTTCGGCATGTTCCAGGTGGGTTTTTACTTTGTATAATAGCTCCTTGTCCCGAACGGGTTTGTGGATATAGTCAACACCTCCAACATCAAAGGCTTTGTCCAGGTTATCAGTATCAGTAAGCGCAGAAACAAATATAACCGGTATGTCCTTTAAGTTTTCTTTTGATTTCATAACTGTACAGGTCTCAAATCCATCCATAACCGGCATCATAATATCCAGTAACAGCAGGTCAACAGGAGTAGATTCCATGATCTCAAGAGCATCATTGCCTCCCAATGCAACTGCAAGATTGTACTGTTCAGTATTTAGGATTCCACAAAGCAATTTAATGTTTTGATGGTTGTCATCCACAACTAAGATTGTTGGTACTGTCTCATTCGTTTTCATAGGTTCAATGCATTTTTTCAATTCTCTCAATTAATTCCGGGAATTTGCCCAGTTTTTCTTCCACCTGTTCTAGATCAAATAATTCAAGATCATTTTTTATTTGATCAGAATATTCATTCAGAACAGGCATATTGTATTTTTTCGCTTCGGTTGATAATTCCTCTAAAAAGCCCTCAATCTTAAATATTACCATTTTATGTCTGATCTCTTCCCATTTTACAACATAGGTATCCTTTAATCTTTCTGTGAGTTCAGGGATTTTTTCCAGGATCTCCTCCGAAAGTTTAATAGGAGCTTCAGGAGTTTTTATGGGTTTAGTTTCTTCTACAACCCTGTACCGGAGGTATTTTCTGATCGTAGCAGACAGGTTATGTTTGCTGACCGGCTTATAGATCACATCATCAAACAATCCACTTGTCATTATATTTCTATTCTCTTCGTTGTAAACGGAGGCTGTAAAAGCAAGCAGAGGAACGTTTTTCATATGAGGCATTTTCTTGATCAACTCTGCAAGTTCGAATCCATCAATGCCGGGCATTCTTAAGTCAAGCAATATAATATCAGGTGTTGTATGGTTGAGGATCTCCAGCGCAATTTCGGAATTTTCTGCTTCATAAAAGGAGATACCCTGATCGGTGATAAGTGCCTTAATGGTTTCGATGTTTAGCTTAACGTCATCAACAACGAGCATGGTCGCCTGGTTGTATTTTACAACAGGCAGTTCGGTATTCTCATCTTTGTTTCCAGCATTAACTTCTTTACTCAATGTAGAAACCTGTACATCATTCAGACTAATAGAAAATACTGTTCCTTTGCCTAACTCACTTGAAACATCGATCTTCCCATTCATTTGTTCCAGCAGTTTTTTTACTATAGAAAGACCAAGCCCTGTTCCTCCATACATTTTGTTGATCTGCCTGCTTTGCTGATGAAAAGCTTCAAATATTTGTTTTTGTGCTGAAGCTGAGATTCCGATTCCAGTATCTTCCACTTTGAAAGTTAGGGTTCCCAGGTTATCTCCTCCTGTATAATTGGCCTTCAATAGAATATATCCTCTTTCTGTAAATTTAATTGCATTGCCCATTAAATTTACAAGTACCTGCCTTATATGCCTTTCATCAAGAATAAGGTATTTCGGGATATGCCTGTTTATTTTTGTATCTACTGTTAATCCTTTTTTCATTGCTTTTTCAATGAATATCTCCTTGACCTCCTCCAAAAGATTAACAATGTTAACGGCTTGATATGAGATCTTCATTTTGCCCGATTCAATCTTGGACATATCAAGAATATCGTTGATAAGGGAAAGCAATAATTTGCCACTTGAAAGGATGGAGTTGAGCATCCTTTTATGTTGTTCATCTTTAATCTTATGGAATAATGATTCACTAAATCCAAGGATTGCGTTCATCGGTGTCCGGATCTCATGACTCATGTTAGCAAGAAATTCACTTTTGGATTTGTTGGCCTGTTCAGCTCTTTCTTTCTCGCTGTTCAGTTCCCGCTCATAATCTTTTTGTTCCGTAACATCCCTTACAATGGATATCACTTCCCTGTTGTTCATTTTTGACATATTTGCCTCATAATCACGGTATTTGCCATTTAGCTTGATCTGGTAGGAAAATCTGCATTGTCCTTCTCCGAGGCATTTGTTAATTTCAGTATCCAGAATCTGAACAACATCTTCAGGGAAAACCTTATTTATGTTTTTTCCAATGACCTGGATTTGCTTGAGTGCTGTCTCATCATTGTAGGAATTCTTGTAATTCAGGATTTGTCCTGTTTTATCGAAATGAAACAGAATATCCGGAATGGAATCCACAATAGCAAGGTTTTTCGATTCGCTGTCTACCAGTGATTTTTGAGCCAACTCCCTTTCGTATGCATTGGAAATTATACTTGCTACTGTTTTAAGCAGTTCAAGCTCAGCTTTGCTCCACTTTCTGTCCTCAGATCCATCATCATATCCAATAAAACCATAATAGTTCCCTTTGACCTTAATTGGGTAAACCACAATCGATTGAATGTTCAGGGGTTTAAGAACTGCCTGGATATCTTTTGGTAATTCATTGATGTTTTCAGAAAAGATCCCACCCTCATCCATGAGTAATTTCTGAAGGGATGGTTCATCAAAAAATGGAATGTTCTTTAACTTGCTGAACCGTGGTTTTACTTTTGGTATGCACCATTCGTATGTATTGCTTACTTCCGTTAATTGCTTGTTGTTTTCAAAAATATAAACACGGTCAACATTTGTATGCTGGCCAATTATACGCAAGGCATCCTTTACTTGTCTGTTGAAGTCCTTGAGGGAATTAAACTTTAGCGATATTTGTGAAATGATCTCCTGTTGTTTTAAGGATTGTTCGAGCAATTTTCTTTGCTGTTCAACCTTAATTTCAGCTTTTTTTCTGTCAGAAATATCAATATGAGTTCCGACAACCCTGGTTGGTTTATTTGCCTTGTTTCGTTGAGTAATTTTACCGGTATCCAGTATCCATAACCACTCACCATTGTTTTTTCTTATGCGGTATTCAGATTTATAGAGCTCGGATTTACCATTCAGGTGATTGTATAAATCAGACATAACCCGTTTCATGTCCTCTGTATGAATAAGATTTTCCCAGGAGGATACATTTTTTTCGATCTCATTTCCTGTATAGCCAAGCATAGAAAGCCAGCTATCACTTCGAAATATTTTCCCTGTAGTAATGTTCCAGTCCCACAGGCCTGCTCCGCTTCCCAGGAGGGCAAGTTCAAGCCTTTCACTATTTTGCTTCAGAAGCTCTTCCTGATTTTTCCTTATGGATATGTCAATCATTACACCCCTAACTCCAACCGGCTTGTTATCCTTGAGAATAATACTGGTATAAACCAGCACGGGAAAGGATTCTCCGGCCTTTGTAATGGCAATGTATTCTTTTGGTATTTGGTTTTTTCCCGAAAGTGAGTCAATCAGGTTTTGTTTTGCATGTTCCCTTTGAGAGGGAATAAAAAGGTCATATGCTGATAACCCTTTGTTAAGATCATCTTTTGTGTATCCGAACTTATTAATCGCATAAGTATTTCCATAAATTATGTTTCCGTGTAGATCAGTTTCACAAATCATCTCCGGGAGAAGTTCAATTAGATCCTTATATTTCATTTCGCTTTCTTTCAACTCTTGCTTGTGAATACATGCCAACGCTGCATTCGACAGTTTTTCATTCACGGCTTTTAAGGAATAGTGTATTTTTTTAGGGATGGATGCAGAATTTTTAACAAAAAGAAGCAGACCGAATCCTGGCAGGTCCATTATGGTTGAATAACTATTGTCGTCTTGGTCAACATTTAGAGGTAGTGTTTTTTTGAACTCTGCTAATTCCTGTTTGGTAATTGATTGTGGAATGGATTTAACCGCTTCATTAAAAGTGGCATTTCTTGAAGCGTTAAATGGAATGGATTGAATTGTTTTAAATTGATAACGTTTGTTATGGCCTCGAACCAATTGAAAAATTGCCCCGGCACTGAGGTTAAGCTTACGGAGATAAGCCATCAGGATCTTCAAGGTCATTTCTTTAATATCCAGGTCGGTTTCGATGGACATGGCTATCTCGAAATAAACTTGTAATTCTTCCGGTGTATTTTTCTTCAACATTTCTCTAACTTATAATTCAAAGCAACCTACTACTGAAGTTTTGTTATAGAATTCAAGGTAATCTTTTCCATTGTTGGCAATTTCACCAATGGTCAAAGCCCCGATAAGCGGTAGGTTTTTATCATAAACAGCATTTATTTCTTCCTGAAAATTTTCCTCTAAAAACAATACACGTGATATACAATCTATGAAAACATTTATGCTGCTGTTTTTTTTGTTGCTAAAGGAAGCCATGCTCAATTTCTTTGCGTTTTTGGCAGCTTTTACCAGCGAAGGTTTATCTCCATGCATAATATGAACAAATGCACCTTCATTCACTTCTCCCACACATACAATGTTGTTGTAGTTATCCACCTTTATAGGATCCCTTATGATTTTTTCTGAGTCCAGTTTAGTTATACCAAACGGATAACACTTGGAAACATCAAAAAAATTATCCGGTTGAATAGGTGTAGTAGAGTGAGCATCAACTACTTCTTTGTACACTTCAAAAGCCGGTTTGAAGTCGAGACTTATTATTCTGCTTTTGTCAGCTCCGGTAATTTTAAACGGGCCTGCAATGCTTTTCCATCCGTGCTGTACTCCTATTCCACCATTAACTGAACATCCTGCAATTATTGCTGAATCAGTTAATAATCCTTTGTTGGAAATAATACAGGGAGATTGTTCCATGGATAAGGAACCCGCACCACCACCAATGTAATTGTATTCCAGTCCGAAGTTCATAAAAAGTGACTCGATGAGTTTATTTATTTTTTCAGCAAAACCATCTACAAAGACCATTATCGTATTTACATCCGGCTTATCCTTAAAATAGTTCATCATTGTTATATGGAACTCTTCATCAGAATTGCTGATGTTTGTTATAGTGTGTATCTCCGGTTCATTAGGTAAACCAACCAGGATATATCCTTTTTCATACCTCGAATCTTTGTATAAAATTCCCGGAAAGACTCCACCGAAAACAGGTGTTTTCGTATTAGTTAAAACAGGATTAAGGTCTTTGGGAGAAAATCCATTCCCGTCACTGACAAAAACCAATACTCCGTTTACCTTGTTGTTTGAAGTTATTCTGTTGAGGTCTTTCCTGAACTCCTCAACATCAGTTGATTTTGAAAAAATTATGTCCATTGTTCGATCATTTGTTTTGGTAAGTTATACTAGTCAACCAGTTCCTTTAATTCCTTAATTACCTCAGGAAAACTCTTTAAGGTATTGTTTAACTCATCCAGATCCATGGATTTAATTTCCTCGATCATTTTGTTTGCGTAAACTTTAACATGATTAAGTTTTACCTCTTCAGCCATTTTTTCCAACCTTTCGGCAAAAGCTTCAATTTTAAAGATGAGTAGTTTATCTTTAATTGTTTCCCATTCAGGAATAAAATCTTCCTCAAGGGTTGAAATAATAGTTGGTAATTCTTTCAAGATACCCGGTTCCAGGTCTTCCGCTTTTAGTTTTTTCACCTCTTCCACTTCAACTTCGTCTTTGATTACTTCATGAGGAAGGTAATTAACCAGAACATTAAACAGTTCATTTTTTGAAACAGGCTTGAATAAAATTGTTTCGTAAAAACCTGATTTTTCAAGTTTTTCAGTGCTGAGTACCGAGGCGGTATAAGCAATGAGCGGAATGGATTTGGTTGCAGGATTTTCTTTGATCTTTTTGGCTGTTTCGAAACCACCCAGTCCTGGCATACGAATATCTATTAGCACAACATCCGGTTCGGTATGCTTTAAGATTTCAAGTGCTGCTTCCCCTGATTCGCTGGTAAAAATGGACACATTGGATGTATCCAGATGAGATTTGATCACTTCAAGGTTAGCTTCAAGATCATCTACAACCAATACCTTCCCATTAGTAAATTTAACATTCGCCTCTTTTGTCCTCTCGCTTGATTTTTTCGCCGGAACAGAGGTTATTAAAATGTCTGGCAATCTCACAGAGAAAGATGAGCCTTTACCTGGAGTACTTTCAACTGAAATGTCACCGTTCATTTTGTTGACCAGTTTCCTGCTGATGGCCAGACCAAGACCAACTCCTTTGTAATGACGGTCGATTTGTCCCTCTTGTTGTTTAAATGCTTCAAATATTTGCTTGTGCTGAGATTCAGGTATGCCTACTCCGGTGTCTCTGACATGAATTGCCAGGTTCCCTTTTTCATCCTCTGATGGATCAAATTCGAGTTCCACGGCAATGTATCCTTTATGTGTAAATTTAATAGCATTTCCCACCAGGTTAAATATAATCTGGCGGATCCTGATCTCATCGAGTTTTACTGATTCCGGGAATTTATCCGGGATTACCAGGTTTATGGCCAGCCCTTTTTGAGCTACCTTATCATTGAACAATACTTTGATTTCTTCAAGTATGTGAACAAGGTCAGTTGGTTGAGGCGATATCTCCAGCCTTCCGGCTTCTATTTTAGAGAGGTCGAGAATGTCGTTGATGAGTGAAAGCAAAAGGTTACCACTTGACAGGACAGACTTCAACATCTTTTTATGACCTGCATCTTCAAGTTTGTGGTAAAGCGATTCACTAAAACCAAGGATAGCGTTCATGGGTGTTCTGATCTCATGGCTCATGTTGGCAAGAAATTCACTTTTTGCTTTGTTTGCCTCTTCGGCCGTTTTTTTGGACTTCTTCAGGGTTTTTTCGTATTCTTTTCTTTGGGTTATGTCTGTCAGAATACCTTCAACTCCCATCTTTTGTGCTCTGCGGTCCAGATAAAACGAACTGCTGTTCAATACAATGATCGGTTTACCTGTTTTGGTCCTCAAAGTCATTTCATAATTTTTAACGACCTTTTGCTTGCGTAGTGTTTCCAGGAATTTTTTACTGTCGGTAGGCCTGAGAAACAAATCAGAAATGATATTCTTTCCCAGCAATTCATCCATGGAATCGTATTCCATTAAATCAACACCTGAAGGACTGACCATGATCAAATTCCCTTCAGCATCCGATCTGAAATACACATCCTGCATATTATCAACAATGGCTCTGTATTTCTTTTCGCTGTCTCTGATCTCCTCTTCATGGTGTTTACGTTCTGTAATGTCCCTGAATATACCAAGCGTACCTGTGATCTTTCCATGTTCATTTACCTGGGGAGTAGCTGTGACTAAAAGATTTCTGATTTTTCCATCTTCTCTTCTGATTTCAATATCATATTGAGAGATTTGTCCTTTTTTACGGTTATGGGTTTCTTCTTTTACTTTTTCAGTTATTTTTCCTCGGATAAACTCATTAAGTGACCGGTTAACCAAACCACTTCTCTCCACACCGAAGATAGCTTCTGCGCTTGGATTTGCAAACTGGAATACTTCATTAAAATCAGTGATTCCAATGCCTTCACCCATATTATCAATGAGCATTCTGTAATTTTCTTTACTGCGTATAAGCTTGTTTTCAGATTCCTTTAAATCTGTAATATCGGATATTACGCCCACCATACCGTCCACCTCACCATCTAAATTGTTAAAAGTGGCTTTGTTGAATATCACGTTCTTTTTCTTGCCAGCTTTGTCTTTTACATACCATGCGTAGGTCTGGCTTCCCGGGTTATTGAACAGTTCTATATCTTTTTCAATGTATTTGGAGGCTAAGCTCTTAGGCATAATTTCAGCAACGCTTTTGCCTAAAATCTCTTCTTGTGTATGACCTGTTAATTCTTCAAACGCTTTGTTGCAACCTGAATAATGGCCATTTGCATCTTTATAAAAAACAGGGCTTGGAATGGTATCCAGCAGTGTAGTATTAAATTCAAGCTGACCTTTTATTTTTTCCCTGGATTTATTCCTTTCGGTAATGTCTTTTAAATTCTGGATAATGCCAATCCTGTTCCCTTCCAGGTCAAAATATGGCCTTATGGTAGAAATCACAGGCAATTCCTTACCATTCTTTATCACTTTGATCAAAGCATCATGTTCGATTTTTTCTTCCCCCTTCATTATCCGGTTAATCACACAATTCTTTGTGTTACAATCCGGATCCTCATTGATCTCATAGCATTTCTTGCCAATAACATCCTTTTCTTCTAATCCAAGCATTTCAAGGAATGTAGGATTTGCTTTGAGTATGGTTCCGTCTTTTAAAACTATCCTTAATCCATCAGCTGCAGTATCAAGCAACTGGGCAGTTTCATACTGTGCTGCCAACAGCCTGTCCTCAATCTCTTTTTGTTCGGTAATATCTTCCTTTAGAGCAATGAAATGGGTTATTTTACCTTTGTTATCCTTTATGGGCCCAATGGTGGCTTTTTCCCAAAACTTTTCACCGTTTTTCTTTTTGTTATGAAATTCACCCTGCCATGTTTTTCCTTTTAAAATTGTTTCCCAGAGTTCCTTGTAAAATTCCCTAGGCTGACTGTCTATTTTTAAGATCCTGGGATTGCCGCCAATTGCTTCTTTGGAGGTGTACCCCGTAACTTTTGTAAAGTGTGGGTTAACGTATTCGATAGTCCCTTCAAGGTCTGTTATTACTATCGAAAGAGGAGATTGGTCAATTGCAACAGACATTTTTCGTTGCCTGTCTTCCAACTTTACTTTTTCAGTTATATCATCAAAAATGGCTACGATTTCATCTGAAGGTAATTTGTAGATGTAATTTTCACGCCATCCTTTGTTTCTTTTGTCCTGGTAATAAAATCGTGGGGAAGCCACTGGCTTTCCGGTGCGGTAAACTCTTTGAAAATCTTTGAACAATTCAGTATTCTTTATACCTGGAAATTCTTCAGTTACTTTTTTACCTGTTATTTTTGATTTTCTGATTTTTTCTATCTTTTCCCCCGCTTTATTAAAATCAGTGATGATAAAATCTTTGCCATTTTCAATGGCCCTGTAAACGGCAACACCACTGCTCATTTGATTGAACAGTTCACGGAAACGGGTTTCGCTTTCACGAATCTCCTGTTCGGCTAACTTTCTTTCAGAAATGTCCCTGGCTATGGCAAGATAATGAGGTGTTTTATTGACCTCTATGAGCTTTGAGCTGATCTCTACCGGAATTATTTTGCCATCTTTAGTAATATGTTCTGATTCAAAGGTGAAGGATCCGTGTTTGTTTGTTTGTTTAGAAAACCCGTCTATTTTGTCTTTGTAATTGGGCGATTCTATCTTGTAGGGTCCCATTTTTAGTATCTCTTCTTCAGTATAACCCAGCCTTTTGTAGGCAATGGGATTAACCTTTACGAATTGCTGACCCATACTGATCAGATAGGCCGCATCGTTTATTCCGTTAAATAACTCTTCAAGCTCTTTTTGTTTGTTTTTGAAGTTTTCGCGTGTTTGCCTTAATTCGGTAATATCAACAAAGGTCTCGAGTAGTTTTTTCTTTCCTCCAATCATAACCGGATTTACGGTCTTTAGGATATCTATTATTTTCCCGTCCTTTCTTCTCAGTACTTTCTCTGATCTGTCAACTTTTATATTGAGGTCACAAATTGGACATTTACCGACATCAGAAGGGCATATGAAGTGATGGCATATATTGCCAATAACACTTTCTCTTGTTCCGCCAATCATGTTTAAGGCGGCATCATTAACATCCTCGATGATATGTGTATGGTAATCGATTATGATTACACCTGCCTGTATTTGATTCAGAAGATCCTGGAAATAATGCTCTTGTTCAAGGGAGTATTTGGAATCCTTTTCTGAAAGCTCTTGAATCTCTTGTTGTAAAAACTTTAACTTATCAATTACTTCTTTATTGCCTGACCCATTTGGGGACTGGACAGACATAAGCAAATCAATTAAAGTCTTCGTGCTGGAAATAATTTCCGCCGTGGACATAATTCATTCAATTTAGGGTTTGAATGGTTTATACGGAGAGATTACTAATTGGTTAGCAATATATTCAAAAAGATATATTCTTTTTTTAAAGATCCCGGAAATACGCCATGTAAATTTCCTCTATGTCACTAATTACGGGAGATTCATCAGGTTACTATTTAAAATGCCTGAATGCCAATTAACGTAAATGATGTTGAAACATTGGATGAAAAAAACTAAACTTATGGCGGAAAATACCTGAAGGTTTTAATCGTTTGCCAGGTACCTCGCAACTATGGGCATCCTCCTTCCCATTCCGAATGCTTTGGGAGAAATCCTTAAAATTGGTGGCGTTTGGTAACGTTTGTATTCATTTGTGTTGACCAGTTTCAGTGTCTTCTTGACAATGGCTTCATCGAATCCCATTTTAATGATCTCATTTGGCCCCAGCCTATTTTCAATGTATTGCATCAGGATTTCGTCAAGGATGCTGTAATCCGGAAGCGAATCTGAATCTTTTTGGTCAGGCCTTAGCTCTGCTGATGGAGGCTTTGTGATTGAGTTTTCCGGAATGATTTCGCCCTTGCGGTTAATATATCTTGCAAGTTCAAACACCTCGGTTTTATAAACATCTCCAAGAACGGAAAGTCCTCCGTTCATATCACCGTAAAGAGTTCCGTAACCCACGGCTGCCTCGCTTTTGTTGGAAGTGTTAAGCAGGATGTAACCAAACTTATTGGAAAGGGCCATGAGAATAATTCCACGGATTCTTGCTTGAATATTTTCTTCTGCAATATTAAATGGAAGGTTCTGAAAATAGGGTTTAACAGTATCCTCAACAGATACATAGGAATCTTTGATTGGAATAATGTCGTAAGGAACACCAAGATTTTTGGCAAGGTCTTCCGCATCTTTTACCGAATGGTCAGAAGAAAATTGCGAAGGCAGCAATACTGCTCTTACATGTTTGCTGCCCAAAGCTTCTACAGCAATAGCTAGTGTCACAGCCGAGTCGATCCCTCCGGATAATCCTAATATTGCATCGTTGAATCCCAGTTTTTGAAAATAGTTTTTTACCCCCATAACAAGGGCATCGTGGATCAAAGCGATCTTCTTTGGTGGTTCCTGATCCTTTGGAGATTTACTGTTTTCCACCTCATTCAGGTCATAGACACTGAAATCTTCTTCAAAATATTCCAGTTCATCAATTATCTCAGCATGGCTGTTAAGCACAAGTGAACCTCCGTCGAAAAGAAGTTCCGTTTGTGCGCCTGCATGGTTTACATAAAACAAGGGTAGCTTGTATTTTTTTACATTCTGGGAAAGGATGTCTTTCCTGTCCTTTGCCTGGTTATAATGAAAAGGAGAGGCTGCAATGTTAATGATCACATCCGGATTTTGTTTCATCAATTCATCCATGGGATTTCCACGGTAAAGTAAATCATCCCCGATGTTCCAGAGGTCCTCGCAAATCGTTATGGCAAGTCGTTTCCCATTAAATTCCACAACTTCAAGTGCATCCAGGCGTGAAGGTTCAAAATACCTGTATTCATCAAAGATGTCGTAGTTGGGCAATAAGGATTTATGGTGTTCTGAAATTACCTTTCCATCGTTGATGAAAAATGCAGCATTAAAAAGATCTTTTCCTTTAGGTTCAGCGTTTCGTGAAGGACCACCAATAATTACTGCAATTCCTTTGCTTTCTTTTGAGATCTTTTCAATTGATAACAAACACTTACTGATGAAATCATCAAACTCCAGGAAATCACGAGGTGGATAGCCTGATACAGCAAGTTCGGCAAATACAACCAGGTCGGCATTGGCGTTTTTGGCCTTGTTAATGGCAGCGATTACTTTTTTCTCATTGCTCTCAAAATTGCCAATATGGTAGTTGATCTGTGCGAGTGCTATTTTCATTGATCAGTGATTATAATTTAAAACATGATACCAACCGTTAGCTGGAAATAATAGAGTGTTGCCCTTTGTTTAATGGATTCATCAATTGAATTGTTTCCTTTAAGGAGATTGGTCAGACCGTTGTTAAAGGAGAGTGTTGTAATTATCGAAGTTGATTCATCAATAAAGTATTCTATCCCGGCACCAGCAATCATAGATGCCTTAACAAAAGCAACCTCATCTTTAATGTCTTCAACCGATGTCAGGGCATTTTGGCTTTCATCCGGCATAAACTCATCCTTGCTTTTTGCTTTCAGGTTCAGGGAAGTACCAAATCCGATTTCACCGAAAAAAGCGGTTTTATTAAAGGTATTTGTCCGCATTTTCAGAGTTAGTGGTATCTCGAGGTACCTTAAGTTGTATTTCCTTGATAACTGTCCGGTAGTCAGGAAAGGATCTTCTTCATTCACCAATTGCTGATGAGGATAAAGTAGCTTGCCGTTCAGGTAATCGATATTAAATCCGGTTTTTACAAAATAGTTCTCTGTTAGTGAGATGTCAGCCAGAAATCCCCAGGAAAATCCAGGCATTGTACCATCGTTTGTATAATCTTTTGAATCAGGTGCCAGCCATGCCAGATTGGGCGCAACCCTTACCCCGAAGCGGAAGGGTTTGACTTGAGAAAATCCCTGAATTGTCAATAGAAGCGCAATGGTTGAAAGAAGAATTTTCTGTTTCATGTCGGTTGTTTAATTGTTCAAACAAATGTACATGATTTTTTTGCATCTAAACCGGTACTGCAAGAAGGAAAAAATATAAGAATCTTAGTGATGGATCATCAGTGGCACAATTTTGTATCCAATAATAAAAATTCAGGTATTATAAGTAGTAGAAAAATTGAGGTTTAAAATAAGGAATCCTGAAATATTACGTTTGATAATTTTTACGATTGTTTAAAATGTTATTTTTGTTCTAACTAAACCATGTAAATTAAAAGCTATGAAAAAGATCGTCCTTATACTTTCAGTTCTTTTCATTTCAACGTTAACCTACGGGCAATTTAATATGGGATTGAAGGCCGGGGTTAATATGAATTCTTTGTCATCCGATATCAGTGATTATGAGCAGGCCGCAAAAATGGGATTTGTGGGAGGCTTGTTTTTTAGGATAGGGGATAAAGTTCATGTACAGCCTGAAGGTTATTTTTCACTGAGAAGAGGTGAAATTAAAGCCGGATTAAGTAAACTTGACCCCGCTGATCCATCAAAATCTGTAGATGTAACACAAGAAATGACCTTAAGCACTCTGGATGTACCGATATTGATTGGTTATAAAATCCTTGATCCGCCTGCTATGAATATTCGCCTACAGGCTGGACCAGTAGTATCGATGGTGCTAAATAAAAAATTTGACCTGACTTTTGATAATGGAATTGAAAGTGAAGAAATCCATGCCCAGGCTATTGAAGAAGGATACAAAGATGCCAATTGGGGATTTCAGGCAGGGGCAGGAGTAGATTTTCTGTTTCTTACTGTTGATGTTAGGTATGAACTCGGATTGACTAAAATTTATGACCACACCGATGCTGCATATGATCTTGGCAATTTAAAAAACAATGCCTTCTTTGTAAGTGTTGGCTGGAAATTTATGTAGTTGCCACATGTGAAGATTCAGTGGAAAAAAGACATTTAATAATACCAACAATGAAATTTGACCGGGTAATTGTTTATGTGTTGTTACTCTTTATTGTGATTTCCTGTGATTATGATTCCGGTAAAGGGCCTGATGTAAGTGGAATTGAAATAGATGAGGTTAGTATAAAAAGATATGGAAAGGCGATCTTTAACCTGGATGAAAAGGATCTTGGTTCAGAGCTAAAAAGGATTAAACCAGAATTTCCATTGTTCCTTGATGGTGACCTTGATGATCCTGAAACCATCGACAGGATGAAAGGATTCATTCTGGATCCAAGCCTACAGGATACTTACGACGACTGCATTGAATATTATCCTGATCTGACCTGGCTAAAGGAAGAACTGGAGAAAGTCTTCAGGCTTTATAAGTACTATTTTCCCGATGAAGTTGTGCCCATTGTGTATACCTATGTTTCCGGATTTGACTATGAGTACAGAACACAGTTTTATAACGACAACCTGGTTATAGCACTGGATATGTATCTTGGTGCCGATTATGAATCTTACCAACAACTCGGATTGCCAAAATACATTTTGGAGAAGTTTGCTAAAGAAAACATTACCAGAGATGCCGCCTATGAAATAGCACGGTCGAAAACCAATTACAGGGCCATAGGAAACAAAATGCTCGATCAGATGATTGCAGAGGGTAAACTCCTTTATTTTGTTAAAGCCTTGATGCCCGGTTTGGACGATGAAGTTTTATTCGGTTATACAGAACCTCAACTTGAATGGGCTCATGATAACGAAGGGATGATCTGGGCATTTATGATTGAAAACGAAGTATTGTATTCATCTGATTTGAACTACCAGCAGAAATTTATCCAGGACGGCCCTTTTACCTCCTATTTTGGAAATGAATCACCAACTCGCCTGGGTGCTTTTATCGGCTATAAAATAGTTGAAAGCTATATGGGCAACCAAAAGGACTTCGGATTAAAAGAGTTGTTCAAAGAAAACGATACACAAAAGATCTTAAAGACCTCAAAATATAAACCTAATTAGTGTCTTCAAAAAATAGAACACTGATTATTATGATAAATTATGATTTGTTAAGATTCTTAAAATCAGTGTTTATCATAATAATTCGCACCGCATAGAGGGGCCAGTAAACCATTGAAATAAATTTCATTTTCAAATCGTCTCAAATTAGACAGGAAGCTTATACAATTATATCAGCTTTTTCAATTGATCTCATTATTAGATTAGCAGACATTAATTACACGAATTAGTTTTTAATTAGAATTTTCGCTAATTTTAGACATTGAATGACCTGCCTGGGATCAGGCGGGATAAACGACAATCAGTTTCAAAGAAGCTGTTTTACAAAACCAATTCTAATAACTATGCTTGTTAAAACGTATGGAAGTACCCTTGTGGGTATTGATGCCATCACCATCACCATTGAAGTTTATGTGGGTCAGGGCTCCAAATTCAGTCTTGTGGGTTTACCTGACAATGCAGTAAAAGAGAGTCAGGAGCGAATCTGGTCGGCCATCAGAAACAACGGATACAAATGGCCGGGATTTAAAATTACCATAAACATGGCACCTGCTGATCTTAAGAAAGAAGGTTCAGCCTATGACCTGACCATAGCAATGGGAATTATGGCTGCTTCAGAGCAGATCAACAATGATAAACTGGAAGATTATATTATCATGGGTGAACTTTCTCTGGACGGCAGTTTCCAATCCATGAAAGGTGCTCTGCCCATAGCCATTGAAGCCCGTTCAAAAGGATTTAAAGGAATTTTACTTCCGAAAGCCAATGCCCGTGAAGCAGCTATTGTAAGTGATCTGGAGGTGTATGGGATGAACAACATCAAACAGGTCATTGATTTTCTAAATGGCGAAAGTGATGAACAACCTGTTAAAGTGAATACCCGCGAAGAATTTTTTTCCTGCCTAAATGCATATGAGTTTGATTTTTCTGATGTTAAGGGCCAGGAAACCATAAAACGGACATTGGAGATTGCTGCAGCTGGAGGGCATAATTTAATTTTAATTGGTCCCCCAGGTGCAGGTAAAACAATGCTGGCCAAACGCTTACCATCCATCCTGCCACCTCTGAATTTGCATGAAGCCCTGGAAACAACAAAGATCCATTCAGTGGCAGGGAAACTGGGCAAAGAAACAGCCCTGGTATCTGTCAGGCCTTTCCGATCGCCGCATCACACCATTTCAAATGCTGGTTTAGTTGGTGGTGGACCATATCCTAATCCTGGTGAGATTTCTTTAGCTCACAATGGTGTTTTGTTCCTGGATGAATTGCCGGAATTCCAGCGAACCGTATTGGAAGTTATGCGGCAACCTATGGAAGACAGAGTGGTTACGATCTCAAGAGCAAGGCTCACTGTTGAATTCCCGGCAAGTTTTATGCTCGTGGCTTCCATGAATCCATGCCCTTGTGGATATTATAATCATCCTGAAAGAGATTGTTCCTGTGGCCCGGGTATTGTTCAGCGTTATTTAAATAAAATTTCAGGGCCTTTGCTTGATAGGATTGATATTCATGTGGAGGTTGTGCCAGTTCCATTCAGGGAACTGGCCAATGAGCAAAAAAGCGAACGAAGTGAAGTCATTCGGCGAAGAGTGATCGAAGCACGAAAAGTCCAGGAACAAAGGTTTGAGGAATCCAAAGGTATTTATTGCAATGCCCAGATGACGAGTAAACAATTACGAATCCTTTGCAGGCTGGATGATACTGGGCAGGCGCTTATAAAAAATGCTATGGAAAAGCTGAACTTGTCTGCAAGGGCTTATGATCGAATTTTAAAAGTGGCTCGAACCATTGCTGATCTGGATTCAAGTGATGATGTTCAATCTGAGCATTTGGCAGAGGCGATACAATACCGGAGTTTGGATAGGGAGAATTGGGGCGGGTAGATGATTTACGAATACTCCAGGCTGGCTGGTCGGCATGTTCCGTTTTCATGGTAAATGGACAATGTCCAATGTCGAATGGACAATGAAATGTGTTGTCGTTATTGGAGATTGAATAGATAGAATTGGAGTGGGTAGGTGAAACCTGGCACGAGTCACGTCTGCCCACTATCCTTGGTGGGAATACTCGCGCCAAGGAATGATCTATCTTATTTCTTATATATCGATTCCGTGATCACTTCAAGTTCAAAGCAGCTTTGATCTGTTCTATCTCGGTTTCCAGGTCTTCAATGATTGCTTGCTGCTCCTTGATGCCTTCCACAAGTACAGGCAACAATTGCTCATAATTCCTGACCATCAAAAAGTTACCTTCTTCATTTTTAACAACCATCTCAGGTATTGCTTCCTGTAATTCCTGGGCAATAAAACCCAATTGCCCATTGGCATAAGCCAGTTCATCCGCTTTGGCATTTCTGTAAAAAGGATGTACGTCAGTTCTTATATCGTATTGAACGCCACGCAATTTTTTAATGGTTTCAATAGCGCCTTCAACTGTTGCTATGTTTTGTTTGAAGCTTTTGTCGGATATGGTATATTCAGTATCTCTGTATAATTCTGAAAAGTAGCCATCGTCCCAATAATAGGCCAAATTGCCACACTGACCATAATTGGATTGATGAGGAGTTATCGCTATTCCATTTGAGCCAGTATTTGCCAGCCGGGCATACCATGTATCGGATGATTCGTAGAAGCGAGGCATTGTAACAGATTGGAAATAAACATCCGATGTAGTTTTCACATGTTGATCCATGCCATAGAGCTGATTATAACCTTGACCCGTATTGATTTGAGCGAAAAATACTACCGAGTTAGTCTTCACATTCTGATCCATATCAAATAAATAATTATTACCTTGTCCCGTATTGATACTGCTGAAAGTAACAGCCGATGTAGTCTTAACATCCTGATTCATCCCAAAAAGCTCATTTACTCCATGACCCGTATCGATATGATCCACTATTAATTTTTCACCACCGATATTAGTTCCTGCAATGACATTATTCGCAGAAATGATATTACCCGTAGCATTTACGTCCCAGAATGTAACTGACGATGTAGTTAACACATTTTGATTCATATCATAAAGCTCATTATTACCCTGACCAGTATTGACATATGAGAAATTAACTCCTGAAGTAGTCTTCACATCCTGATTCATTTCATAGAGCTCGTTATTTCCCTGACCTGTGTTCAGTGTGGTCCCATACAATCGATTATCCGATTCAATTTTTCCTTCTACATAAAGGTCTTTTGCACCTGTTGCATTGTTTATTGTAGCAGTACCATCCCAAATACGGGTATTTCCGCGGACATCCAGAACGCTTGAAGGACTATTTGTTCCGATGCCAACATTCCCATCATTGTCAACATAAACTGCATCTAAAGGATCACCGTCTGGCGCATCAAGTGAATGACCTGTAGCTCCTTTAATAAGCTGCCAATTGGTTCCATTGTAAAAGTAAAAACTGTTATCATCGGAATTGAATACCATCAATCCTGTTGCGGGGGAGCCTATTGCATCCCTTTGCGCCGTCGTTATACGGGGTATCAGAATCCCTTTGTCGGTAGATTTTATGTCCAGCATGGAGCTGGCATCAGGATCGGCGCCATCAGTATTAATGCTTACCTGGGCAGTTAATGAATAGCTTGTTGCCATAATCAAAATTACGATAAATAGAGTAATTTTTTTCATTTCGTAAGTTTTAGTTTTGAGAAGAAAAATGACCTGCCAGTATTAGTGTTGAAAAATAAAATCTTCAATATTGGATTGTCGGCTAATTATTTATTGGTTTCTTACATAATGGGAACAACATAAGCATGATAAAAGTTCTGGCGTAAATGATTCATTTGATGTATTATGGAGTTATTTAACATACTATTAACATTAAAAACCAGAATCGCTACAACAATATGAATCCACATCCATTTTTCTTCACCATTCTCAAAACTTAAATCCTAAGAGGTCTTGTACTGACTGCAACCAATGAATTCTGAAAATCCCGAACCTGCGGGACTTTTCTTTCAAGCGCAGAAGATCCTACTTTTTTCAAATGGACGTTCCCGATTATCCGTACCAGGTTATCAGGTTCTGACTCAAAGCATTTATTCAGCAGCCATATTCTTACCTGGAGTAATTCGCATAGAGCGATCCATGCCAAAAACTTCAGGATGTAAATATTTGCCTCGTTCGTCTTCATTCTTTTCTACGACAACTTCTATAGGATATTCTTTTGCGAATGCATCCTGACGGATCCCGGTGACTTGCCAGGAGACTTTAGCGCCAGGTGAGCCACCGGCAATTTTGAAACTGTTTCCATCTACTTCATCTGAGATATAGAGTCCGGGACAGGATGCTCCGATGGCTGTGAGCTGATAGCGAAATTCCATATTCAGTGCTTCAAAGTAATCAGGCAAATTTACCCTCGCCTCGCCAGATCCGTCCAATACTACATTGCCGTTGTAAATATTCATCATATCGGGAGATTCAACAAATGAATGATACAAGAACTTGTTGGCCGGGTCCAGGGGATGATCAATCTTGAAGGAACCGCTGGATTTAGACAGGGTCCCTTGAACATGTAACTTACCCTCAAATCTACCAGCATACTGAACATTACCTAAGGCATTCTCCACATTAAGGACAAATTGATCGAATCCGAACATTTGTACTTTGGCGTTATTATAAAAAACAGGGTTTGCATAGGCCTGACCCATCACTACCGCACCATATGTACTAACATAATCTCCGCTGTTTAAATAGGTGTCAATCCCTGCATTATTTTTATTAATTTCCATTCGACCAGTACTGTTTTGAATTTTTAATGGAAAAGTCCCGGTGTTCGGATTAAAAATGTGGAATATGTTACCTAAGTCTGAGTCATCATATGTACCAATAACCCATTCTCTGTTCTGTGAACCAATAAAACTGATATCTGCTTCATCATTGCTGGATTGAATGCGCATTGCTTTGTCTGCCCCACTAACATGAAGATTGAAAGTTGGTGAATTGGTGCCGATTCCTACATTACCGTCTGTTGCAATCGTAGCCCTTATCGTGCTTACTGTTCCGAATTGAAGAGGTCCGTTAACTGTATTATTAAGAGACGTGATCACCATCGAGTTCGGGACGCTTCCTGTTGCCACAGCATTTGGACTCCCGACCATACCAATAGATCCACCCTGGCTCATTCGGATTTGTAATCCGAATGTTAAAAGAATATGGATTTAAAATCCATGATGATCAAGGTTCTGGATTGCAAATCCGGAACAGCCTGGGGGAGGGTTAATAAATACCGGATAATTAAAACTTAAGCCAAAGCACGATGTTTAAGCATTCGAACCCGTATCAAATTTGAACTTGATGTCTTCCAGGGTTTTTTCGGCTCCGACTAATGTGATGACATCTCCCAGGCGTAATCGTGTATAGCCATGAGATATTATAATTTGTCCACTGCGTTTTACTGAAAGAACAATAATATCAGATGGCAATCGTAATTCACGTAAACGCAAACCGTGAATGTCTTTGTTTTTAATTTCAACATCAATAGTATCTTGTCCCTGATCCATGCCAAGCAGCAAACTGGTAGCACTCGGGGAACGTACAAAATGGTCTAGCAGGCTTACCATGGCTGTTGTAGGTTCGATAATCAAAGCTCCGAGCTTATGAAATTTTTCGAAATTTTCTCTTTTATTCAAACGCACGATCACCTCCTTCGTGCCAATATGTTCATAAATCAATTCTGACAGGGTATAATTTTTTTGATCAGACAACATTAATACAACAGCTTCAGTTTTATCAAGGTCCAGATTACTCACACTCTCTTTAGTAAATTCTCTTATGTGAATTATTTCAAAATCTGTTATATCATCAGTCCTGGAATCATCCACCGAGACAAGCCTTGGTTTCCAATTATGTTTTTTTAACTGGTTTGCCAACGCCAGAGATTGACTTTCGATACCAAATATTACTGCATCCTGCGTGCCATGCAGTGGTTTCATCTTAGCGCGCAAATGACTTTCTTTAACAAGGTTAAGCGACCATTTAAACAAAGGTGGTCCGACCAGTTGATTGACGATAATGATTGCAATAACTATTGTTTCAAAAGCATAGCCCCAATCAGGAAATTCGTGAGCAACGATAGTGGCCAATCCTAATGCAACTCCTGCCTGAGTTACATATGGCATCCATGAAATAAAAGTATATTCTTTTGTATCTTTGGCTATATAAACACCAAAAACTCCTCCTAAAAACATTGTAATTATTCTTATGAAGAACAGCGCAACAGCTACTCCAAAAACAGCAATAAGTGTTTGAAATGATAATGATGCTCCGGTTAGTGTAAAGAAAATGATAAAAATCACCGGTGCAATCACTTGCAATAAGTCGTGAAATTCGATACGATGTTTGGTGTAATTTGTAACGACAAAACTGGCGATGATGCAAATAAGTAAAGGTTCTACCAAAATTCCGTGTTGAAACAATACTTCTGTATAGGCCTCTATAAAAGAGGCAAACAAATACACCGAATAACCAATAATAATAATCGAAGCCGATTTGAATGTTTTGTTTATTTTCTGAGAGAATAACCATCCAAATAGTTTACCTACTGCAATGCCCAGTCCAAAAGAGAGCAGGAGTTCGAAGAGCAAAATAACCAGAAAAAGAAAACCGATTTCTTCATTATTGATAAAAGCTTTTGCCAGCGAATAAGTGATTGCAAATAATATGATAACCAATACGTCCTTCAAGACTGTAACACCCATTACCGTTTTTGTAAAGGGCCCGGTTGCACGCATTTCGTTAATAACTGCAATGGCTGATGATGGAGAACGGGCAACGAAGATTGTCCCAAACAAAATGGCAATAGCTATTTTGGATTTAGATGACTGATCGGCCATAAAAGGAATTAAATCAGCGAGAAAATAAATTGCCAGGCTACTTAATACAAATGTAATGACCAACTGCCCAATAGTCATCCATTTAATGCTATTGATACGGCTGCGTAATTCGATTAAATACAATTGGGCCCCTGCAGAAAACGCAATGATAGCCAACGCAATTTGATTCAAAAAATTTAATTGTTCAATGGATTCTCGTGTAATAAAATTGAGCATGGATGAACCTGCAATAAGACCGGTAATAATTAATCCAGTAATTAGGGGAAGCTTAATCTTTTGAAGAACAATAGCAATTTGATTGGCTGCCAGGGCAACAATTAAAAAACCAATAAAAAATATGACAAGCGTAGATAATTCCAATTGAATATAATTTGCTTAGTTAAGCTGTATAGTTTAGACAGCAAAAGACTGCTTTTTGTATATAGTTGCTGTTGCGCATGTTACTTCTTTATCCATAGGCTAAGGTAACACTATTATACCAAATAAGTGTATAAAGCGTACCTTATAGTTAGCTTCAAATTTTTTTAGCTCATCCAAATGATATTAAATATACTAAAATCAGTTTTAACCACATGTGTATATACCCAACTGCTGCTCATTTAGCACAGCGTAACGTGGATGTATTCTAAATTTAAACTTTTAATTGCTGAATGGTTCGCGAACAATTACTGTTGCTAATGGGAGCGGAGGCGATTCACCACCGGGAAGACTCGCACCAGTGGAGAATTGGGGTGGGTAGGTTGAACCAGGCACGAGTCATGCTTACACACCCAAGCACGTTGGAAGACTCGCGCAAGTGTGTCCCTGGATTAGCTTAAGAAATAATTTTCTAAAACCTAAGTTATTCTACCTAATTTAACTAATTTTGCAAGTTGTTGGAATAGAGGCGGTTGTCCTGTATAGATGGACAAGTGCTTTGTTTATAATAAATTATAATGTCGATACCTATGAAAATGATTAAAATCAGTGCACTTGTTTCCTGTATCCTGCTGTTATTAGGAGTATTTTTTAAAACCCAACACTGGATGGGAGCAAATGTCATTTTTATCACCGGTGTTGCCGCCGGAGTCTTTTCAGCAGTTGTAATGATAAGTTCCTTTATAGGAAACCTTACATCAGGACTGGAGAAGTTCAATATCCTTTTTTCTTCCTTAGTAATCTCCATAGCACTGCTAGGATTCCTTTTCAAAGTCATGCACTGGCCCGGGGCAGCAAAATTGGTATGGCTGGCAGATGTGGGCATAGTATTAAGTGGTATTTTATTTCTGGTTGATGGTATTAGAGAGAAAGATCCGGTCAAGTCAACCCTGAAAATAATGACCATGTTCTTTATCCTGTTTTTACTGTTGTTAATAGTTTTGACACGTACCATTGCATAGAACTCAATATTTATACAAATTGTGTTTTGCCGGGGGCTCATCCGGACAACTCATTTTTTAGGCTGGTGTAATCCTGCCTGCCGGCAGGTTTCATATACATGGAACATGGACAATGGACAATGTCGAATGGACAATGATATGTGGAGTCATTATAGGGATTTGAACGGGTAGCATGGACAGGGTACGTTGAACCGGGCACGAGTCACAATTACACAAATAAGCATACAGGAAGATTCGCACCAAAAGTGCGGGCCTTAGTGCAACTTCGAGTTTTAGTGTTTTTGTGGCATGTATTGGTTCCACTTCTAGCCATTAAGTCTCTAAAGCACAAAGAAATCACTAAGAATATTGCCTGTCAGATCAGGTATTTACATGGACAATGTCGAATGGACAATGAAATGTTGAGTTATTATAGGAGTTTGAATAGAGAGCATTGAGGCAGTTAGGTTGAATCTGGCACGAGTTATGCTTACACGCTTGACCACGCTGGAAGACTTGCACCAGTTGTGGACTACTGGTTTGACAGGTACAATTCCCGTTTACACCTTTTTTC
Organism: uncultured Bacteroidales bacterium; assembly: GCA_964421215.1. Lineage (GTDB taxonomy): Bacteria > Bacteroidota > Bacteroidia > Bacteroidales > JAADJA01 > JAADJA01. The sequence continues at coordinate 27,154 of CAYQWA010000040.1, forward strand.
CTCGCGAAGAATTACGCCTATTGGAATTTATACATTGAGCTTTCCGTTTTAGGCAACTCAGGTTTTGTTGAGATAATATACAGGCTTATGGCTTCGACGCATTCGAATCGTCTTCAGTTGGCCCTATGCGCATGTCATCTCCAAAACCATAAGCTTCCGGATTTAAGTATTTGCCACGATCTCTTTCCTTTTTTACGACACTCGTTTCTATGCGATTCTGTATTGCGTCAGGATCTTTGCGGATGCCGGTTACCATCCAGGAAACTTCAGCTCCAGGAGCTCCTCCGGCAATTGTGAATTTACCATTCTGTACTTTCTGTGCAATGTAAAGTCCGGGACATGATGTACCGATCGCAGTCAACTGATACCTGAAATTCATATTCAAAGCTTCAAAGTAATCTGGTAGTTCAACTGTTGCTTCTCCACTGCCATCAAGAATGATATTCCCGTTGTACACATTCATCATATCCGGTGACTCCACACTTGAATGCATCAAATATTTATTTGCCGGATCTAAAGGGTGGTCTATCCGAAAGGCTTTAGTTGTGGCACTAAGGGTTCCATTTGCATGTGCATCCCCTTGCATTAAGACAGACCAGTTGTTGGGATTATAACTATAAATACCGACCGCCTGACTGCTGTTAACATATAGTTTAGTATTATTGTAACTTGTGGTCGTACCTGCCACCACGTTGCCTCCGGTGTTGCCTGAGGTAAGGCTAAGATGTACGTTTTTGTCGTTTTCGATCGTGAAGGGGAAAGTGCCGGAGTTAGTATTGAAAATGTAAAATCGGTTATCGATGCCACTACCTCCATCATGGGTGCCAACAATCCATTCTCTATTCTCTGAGCCTATAAAACTGAGATCCGCTTCATCGCTGCTGGATTGAATACGCATCGCGTTATGTGCACCGCTGACATGAAGGTTATATGTTGGGGAGGTGGTGCCGATTCCTACATTACCGTTTGTTGCTATCGTAGCCCTTATCGTGCTAACTGATCCGAATTGAAGAGGTCCGTTAACTGTATTATTAAGAGACGTGATCACCATCGAGTTCGGGACGCTTCCTGTTGCCACAGCATTTGGACTCCCGACCATACCAATAGATCCACTTACAAGTCCTCCATCCTGAGAGATCAATAGTTGAGGGTTGTCGTCCTCGTTTACGTTGTCCGTATCGGCTTCAATATGCAGACCGGCATCACTACTCGAGTTCAGATGAAGTTGGGAAGTTGGGCTTGTTGTACCAATGCCAACATTTCCGGTCGTTCCGTCAACTGTCAGCCTGCTGATGTCATTTGTTTTAAGGAGAACAGCCCCAGCACCTTTGGATTGCAGATTGAGACCAACAGCAGCGTTTGTGCCGGTTGAATAGACGGTATTGTATCCCAGACCAACTCCCTGGGTGCTGTTGGAATGCATCACCTCAAAGCCACCGTCCCTTAAAGCACCTGATAAAAAGTTTCCCTGGACCTTTAGCAACCGGTCAGGATCGCTTGTTCCTATTCCTACATTACCATTTGTTTTTATCACGAAATCCGGGGAACCATTATTTGTGGTTTTTATGCTGAAATCATCTTTATTTCCAGATGGTAAATTGTCCGTTCCTATAACCCAATCATTTATCCCATTTGTACGGAATTGAATCAGGCCTTCTTCTGAATTATTCTTTCGATCAAGAAGGAGGTCTGCATCCTGTTCTCCTTCAATAAGGAGTACCGCACCGGAAGCAGCGTTGTTAACATGCAGATCAAACAAAGGTGTGCTTGTCCCAATACCAACGTTACCGTCGGTCTTTACAACAAACTTCGGTATAGAATTGTCGGAAGTTTTGATGCCGAAATCATCATTATTTTCGAGTGGCCAGTTGTCTGTTCCGATGATCCAATCATCAGAACCCCCGGTTCTGAATTTGAAAGTTCCTTCTTCTCCAGGGTTATCTCTATCAAGGACCATAACCGCATCCTGACCGGCTTCAACTGTGAATACAACCGGTAAATTTGTATTATTCACATGAAGCTGTGATACTGGATTGTTCGTTCCTATTCCGACATAGCCATTAACATCTACTATGGAACCATCAACGAGGCTTGTTCCATTCCAAAAAGGCACTGAGTATGTATCGGAAGAGTATACTTGTGGGTCGGTCTCTGAACCAAGGATGATCCCACCATCTGTTCCAATATTAAGCAAGCCCGGGCAATTCAATTGTATCACTTTCATATCATTATCAGTCAGATCGGTCACGTAAGCATAGTTGCCGGAAACGCCAACCACCGACGGATAAGGGCCGATGACAACACTGTTGTTAATGAAAGGGTTGGTCGGATCACTCACGTCGATTTCCTTAAGATCGTCAGATGCATAATCCACCACATAAATGTAATTTCCCATTGTGGCTGTGGAGACCGGATTATTTCCGATACTCAAGCTACCGCTTAGAGAAGGATTGGCAGGATCGCTCACATTGATAACTTTTAGATCAGCAGCAGCTGCCGGATCATCAATTATATAAGCGTAATTGCCTTTAACTTCAATGGATTTGGGATCACTACCACTGCCCAGGAATAGGCTTCCACTTTCCGAAAGACTGGCAGGGTTGCTGATGTCAATCACTGTTAGATCCTTATCCCATCCACTCAAAACATAGGCGTAATTGCCCGAAACATCTAACCTCCATGATGACAGTCCAACCCCCAGGCTGCCGGAAAGGCTTGGGCTTAAAGGATCGCTGATGTCGATGGCTTTCAGTTCATTGGTATTGATATCCAGAAAATATATGTAATTGCCCGAAATATCCATCGATTTTGGAAAACCGCCCAGGCTAAAGCTGGTGCTAATAACTGGAATGGCCGGATTGCTGACATCAATTACTTTCAACTCACCAGGGCCTGACTGTAAAATATAGGCGTAATTGCCCGAAACAGATACCCATTGTTTTGTCGGTCCTGAGGGTAGAATAAGACTACCACTTAGGGTAGGGCTTGTCGGTTCGCTCAAGTCAAATACTTTAAGATCATCTGCCGAATCATCCACTACATAGGCATAATTACCTGAAACAGCCATCAAATAGGGGTATATTCCGTTGATGTCCACGCTTGCTGTCAGGTATAAACATGAAAAGTCAGTGGCAGGAATAATTCCGCTCCCAAAGATCCCTTCTGAAGTCAAAGATCCCCAGGAGGCATTGCCGTTAGCATCACTTTGCAAAATAAGGCCCTGTGCTTCCGTGCCATCCTGAATGATCAGGCTACCTTGTACATCTAGGTTGGCGCCGGGCACTGTTGTTCCGATACCTACATTTCCCTCATTGTCAACATAAACCGCATCCAGGGGGTCACTATCTGCAGCATTTAGGGAGTGACCCACAGCTCCTTTAATGAGCTGCCATACAGTACCGTTATAAAAATAAAAACTGTTGTCGTCGGTATTAAATATCATCAGTCCGGTTGCCGGGGAGTTGATTGCATCCCTTTCAACTGTTGTCATACGCGGGATCAAAATCCCGGCATCGGTGGATTTAACATCAAAAATGGCTGAAGGATCAGGATCACTGCCATCTGTGTTTATGGAAACCTGCGCGTTTGAAAGTTGAGCTAAAAAAATAAATAAAAAGGTAAGACCAAAAGTGCAAAGAGAGTTTTTCATAGTTATAGTAATTAACGAGTTATCGATAGTTTTAAATGCAGTCAAATGAGAATATGTAAGTTTACTATAATGTTTATTTTAATCAGAAGATTAAAGTCGCTTTGCAAAATGAACAGTTGTCGATTTGAACCTAATTCTTCAAACTAGAATCGGTTAGTATTGAAAGGTAAGCGACTAAACCGGCACAGGAAACAGAAAAAATTAAACCTGACATTTCATCATCAACGGATTTACTATAGTTATTGGTAAAAACAAAACATAAATTTATTCATTTTGTTCATATATAATTTACGGCCATCTAATGTGAATGTCTCTGTAAGACAGGATGATAGGCTATCCGATGCTGTCGCAAGATCACCTATAGATGATCATCCATGGCCATTAATTTTGTATAGCAGCAGTTATAAGCTCGACTCAATTACCAGCGGATCAACCAGAAATTTCAGGATTGGCAATATTTCAAATAAAAAGCATTGGAATTTTTAGATTGTTATTAATTCAAGCGGAATGATTGAAACGGCTGGGATTCCTGGTAGAGGCGATACAGTACCGGAGTTTGGATCGGGAGAATTGGGGCGGGTAGATGATTTACGAATTACGATTTACGAATAGCGATTTACGATTTACGAATACGCCAGCCTGGCTGGCAAGCATGTTCCGTTTACATGGAAAATGGACAATATACAGTGTCGAATGGACAATGAAATTTGTAGCTGTTATTGAAGATTGAATAGATAGAATTGGAGTGGATCGGTGAAACCGGACACGAGTCACAATTGCACCCATAACCATGCAGGGAGATTCACACCAAAGGTGTGGGCCTTAGTGCAACTTCGAGTCTTAGTGTTTTTGTGGCATGTATTGGTTGTGCTTCTTGCCACTAAGTCTCTAAAGCACAAAGAAATCACTAAGAATATTGCCTGTCAGATCAGGTATTTACATGGACAATGAAATATTGAGTCAATGTAGGGATTTGAACAGGTAGCGTAGGTTGGGTAGGTAGAACCGGGCACGGGTCACGAATACATACATTCCTTGCTGGAAGACTTGCGCCATTGGTATGACAAAGATTTACTGGTTCTATCCTGAATCTGAAATGTAAAAGTTGTGTTATCTGAACTTATTCTAAATTACATAATCAATCGATTTTAATTCCAATTTCATTTTGAATTTCTGCCAACTGTTGTTAATTTTGTTAATTCCTAACTAAGAATAGTTATTGTTTAGGAGTTATGAAATTTACGGTAGAAGAAATAAAGGAGATCATCAAAAAAAGCGGATTAAAGGCAACTCCCCAGAGAATTGCTATTCTGGATGCTGTCTATACTTTAAATAATCATCCCACTGCTGAAAATATCCTGGAACATATTCAAACAAATCATCCCAGCATTGCTTCCGGCACGGTTTATCATGTTTTGGATGTACTGATCAAAAATAACTTGATCAAGAGAGTAAAAACAGAAAAGGATGTAATGCGGTACGATGGTGTTATGGAACTGCATCATCATTTGTATTGCTCTGAATGTGATATCATAGAAGATTATAAGGATGATGAGCTGGATAAATTATTAAAAAACTACTTTGAGAAAAAAGATCTGCCAGGATTTAATATTGAAGACGTAGTTCTTCAGATAAGAGGGAAATTCAAAAAATGCTAACTAAACTATTGGCAAGTTCATGATAAATTTTGAGGCACTTTTTAAATTAAGTTATGGGCTCTATATCGTCAGCTCCGGAGATGAAAATCATGGAAATGGTTTTGTATCCAATACATTTTTTCAGGTTACTGCCGAACCGGCAAAATTTGCCTCCTGCTGTAACAAAGAAAATTATACAAGCGAACTTATTGAGAAAACCGGCCATTTTGGGGTTTCTATTCTTCACCAAAAAACGGATTCCGAAATATTCGGGAGATTTGGTTATAAAAGCGGAAAAGAATTTAACAAGATGGAAGGGATGAACATTAAGATCGGACAAACCGGTGTTCCTATTGTCCTGAATGATGGTGTGGCATTTCTGGAATGTAAAGTATTAGAGAAAGTAGATGTGGGGACCCATTGGCTTTTTATTGGTGAACTGCTTGATGCTCAAATGATCGACGAAACCCTGGAACCAATAACTTATGCTTATTACCGGAAGGTGAAAAAAGGTTTAGCGCCTAAAAATGCACCTACTTATATTGATAAATCTAAAATAGGAACAAAACCAAAAGCCAAATCAAACACGAAATATGAATGTTCAGCTTGCGGGTATGTTTATGATGAAAGTCAGGAAGATGGTTCTTTCGCTGACTTGCCAGATGATTGGACATGTCCTGTTTGCGGAGCTGACAAAGAAGACTTTTATGAAATATAAACACAATAAAATCAAAAATTATGGCTAATTCAATTAAAGGAACAAAAACAGAACAAAATTTGTTAAAAGCGTTTGCCGGTGAATCCCAGGCAAAAAACCGCTATGAATTTTTTGCGAAAGTCGCTAAAAAAGAAGGTTATGAACAAATAGCCGCCATCTTTCAGGAAACAGCCAACCAGGAAAAAGAACACGCTAAACGTTTCTTTAAATTTCTTGAAGGAGGCATGGTGGAAATTACAGCTGCATACCCGGCAGGCATAATCGGAACCACTCCTGAAAACCTGAAAGCAGCTGCAGAAGGAGAAAACGAAGAATGGACCGAGTTATACCCGGAATTTGCAGAGATCGCGAAAGAAGAAGGATTTCCACAGGTCGCTACTGCATTTAAGATGATCGCAAAAGTGGAAGCCGAACATGAAAAAAGGTACCTGAAACTCTTACAAAACATCTCTGAGGATAAAGTTTTTATAAAGGACGACAAAGTGTGGTGGAAATGTTTGAATTGCGGTTATGTTTATGAGTCGGCAAAAGCACTTGAGACCTGTCCGGCATGTTTGCATCCTAAGGCTTATATGCAGGTAAAAGAGGAAAATTACTAGATTTTTCTGGGAAAAACATTTTCCATGTTCCATGTTATTGTCCATTGAGAAATGACTGGAAAATGAGAATGGTCAATGAGCCCAATTAAGCTCATTTGGACTATGTTCCGGATTGCAAATCCGGAACAGCTTTATGGTAATAGGACTATTCTTATTGTTTTTACTAATTTTGGCCTCTATGATAAAAATGATAAAAATAAGTGCCTCCGCTGCAAGTGTTTTACTTGTCCTTGGTATGGTCTTTAAAAGTCAGCACCTGATGGGAGCTAATGCCATTTTCACTATTGGTGTATTTGCCGGTGTTTTTACAACAATAATGATAATGGTTTCTAATGCCGGAAAATTTATTACTGGCCTGGAGCGGTTTAATATCACTTTTTCTTCATTGGCGATTGCCATAATATTTCTCGCTTTTTTGTTTAAGGTGATGCACTGGCCTGGTGCAGCAAAACTGATCTGGGTAGCAGATGTAGGACTAATCGTAACCGGAATATTGTTTCTGGTGGATGGTGTCAAAGAGAAAGACCCCACGAAATCAAGTTTGAAGATCATGACTGTTTTCTTTATTCTTTTTCTGCTATTACTAATTTCTTTAACAAGATAAATCCTGCCAGTTCTAATGAGTCCCAATTATATCTTCGAACTGATCACTTCTAAAATCCATATTCAAGTTTATAAACTGCCGCGATCCGAAAGCTATCAGTGGGTTTCATTTAAATGGACAATGGACAATGGGTTATGAGTTATTAATATATCCCACCTTAGAGTTTTGGTGTATTTGTGGCATCTTATATTTTTTTGTTTCTGCCACTAAGGCTCAAAGGCACAAAGAATACATAAAGAATTGCCGGATGTCAATAAGATTATGGATTTTAAATTCATTTGGACAAAGTTCTGGATTGCAAATACGAAACAGTTAATTTACATAATTTTCCATTGTCGATTTTCCATTTACCACGTTCCAGTTAGCGCCATTGGATCTAAAAAGGAAACAAGAAAGGAATAACAAGCAAACAAATCAATAACGTTAAAACAGCCAAAGGAAAACCAGTTTTCACAAAATCCATAAACCGGTAACGACCAGGAGAAACCACCAGCATATTAACAGGTGAGGCTACTGGTGTAATAAACGCTGTGGAAGCAGCAATAGCTAGTGTGATCACAAGTGTATGAGGCGATAGGCTTGCTTCTTCAGCGATCTTTATCACAATAGGGGCCAGGATCACTGCTGTTGCTGTATTGGAAATAAAAGAACTCAGCAATACGGTAACAATAAATATTCCTGTCATTAAAAGGTAAGGTCCGCCGGTTCCAAAAAACTTCATAATGGTATCTACGATCAACTGAATTGCACCTGTTTTCTCCATGGCTGTAGCAAAAGGGAGCATGGCAGCAATGATAACTACAGTGCTCAGACTAATGGATTGGTAAGCATTTTCCATGGTTAAGCACTTTGTACCAATAAGGGCAAGGACTGCGATCAAAACAGTTAAAACCGGTGAAACCAGATTGAGGATCAAAAAGAGAACCATTAGCAATACTATGCTTAATGCGGTGAAGGCCTTGTTGCGATTTACTTCGGTTTTTTCTTCAAAAGGAATATTGTAAACGATCAGGTCGCGGGAGCTTTGCCGCAGGCGTTTTAAATCATCCTTGCTGGAAAGCACCAGCATGGTATCTCCTTCCCTGATCACATGCTTTTTAATGTTGGCCACCGACGGTTCTTTTATTCTATTAGAGCCCAGTACGTTTACCCTGGATTTGGTAAAAGAGATAAGCTCCTGAAGGCTACCCCCAATAAGGTTGGAGTTGTAAGGAACGATCACCTCGGCCAGTCCCAGCTGTTGCCTCCAGCGGTTACGGTGAACTCCGAGGTAAGGAAGGATTTCAAGTTGTTTTTCTTGTGAGATCAGCTGTGCATTTTCTTCATCAGAAAGGATATACAAAATATCATTTTCGCGGATTATGGTGTCTTTGTCAACTGCCGTAAGTGACGTCTCAAGGCGGCTCTCCACTTCAATTCCTAAAACATTTGAACTATAAGTTGATCTGAAATCGGTCTCACTCATCTTCTTTTTCAGGTCGGCAGATTTTTTGGTCACCTTCATCCTGTAAAGCGATCCTTTCAGGTTGTATTTATCTACCAGGGCAAGCATCCGTTCTTCCCCCTCAGCTTTGTCGATCTTCTCCGGATCTTTCTTTCTGAACTTGTTGATGAGGATAAAGTAAAGCATGCCCACAACCAATACAGAAAGACCCACAGGCATGAACGACAACATTTTAAACGGTTCGTATCCCTGGTTTTTTAATTCTTCGGAAATAATGAGGTTTGGCGGTGTGGCAATCAGGGTCAGCATTCCACCGATCAATCCTCCATAAGCCACAGGTAAAAGCAATCGTTTTATGTTAAAATTGTTGTTGGATGAGATTTTCTGTACCACCGGTACAAATAGCGCCACAACACCTGTAGAGCTCATAAAACTGCTAAGCAGGGCAACACTACCCATAACAGTGGCGATCAATTTATTTTCCTGTCCTGCTTTTGTACGAAGCGAGATCTGATCACCGATCAGCTGAGTAATACCTGTTTGGTTGAGTCCCTGTCCGATAACAAACAACAAGGCCACCAGGATCACTGTTGTATTCCCAAATCCTGACAACGCCTCTCCTGCGGTTAAGGTGCCATTGAAGATCAGCAATGACAATGCGGCCAGAGCAAGGTAATCAGGCCGGATCTTATCAATGGCAAAAAGAATTCCCAGAAGGATTAGTAGTCCAAGGACAAAATACATATGGTAGCTTGTTTGGAGAGCAAAATTAGGAAAAAGTAAAATAGGCTGGGAGAAACAACATGAGTCTTTCTGTCATACAAAGCCGAGCTGGAAGACTCGCCTTAAGTGAAAACCGTCCGACCGCTTCAAGCGGTCAGACGGTTTTGTATCGCTGATGCAAAAATTAGAAAAAAAGTAGAATAGGGTAGAGTGGACTGGTTTTATTGCATCCAGAGATTTATATGCCGTTTAGCGTGCTCTGAAGACTACATTCAGATCTGTGGGTGATTAATCCCCGACTTCATGCGACCGCCTTGATGCTGGAGGGAGTTTGGAACACAATACTGAAAATGGATAATCCTATAATTAAAAACTGAAGAATCACAGGATCTCTACCATTAAGGAAGGGCCAACTAACAATTATTGGCTAATTGTTGAGCTTGAGTATTTATTTCAGAAAAATAATCTCCTGTTGGAAATGTAGATTGGATTTTATTCTCGAGAATGTTTATTTCATTTTTTAACTCATCAATTTGTGCGGTGATCTCTTTTTTTTGTGCTTGATTGTTTGCGTTCTCTAATCGTTTAATCAGTTGTTTTTGAGAGCATAATAATTCTGCCAGCATGGTGACAAATTCATTTGCTTTTTGCTCTTCCAAAACTTCCGGAGAAACTGAAGGTCGGTTATTCTCTTCCTGATTGGTCTCTTCAACGTATCCTGGATTGTAGTTGTAGGAAGAACTTGATTTCGAATCGCTTTGCATTGTTTTACATGAAAACAGAGATAGGATTAAACTTATAAGAAAAACATTAAAAAACAGGGACAATGTAGTTTCCTTTATTTTCATTTCCGGTAATTTAAAAAGACCTTACGCACATTGGCGTAAGGTCTGGAATTTCATTATTAATTTCTTAAGTATTGAATTTCTACTACGATTTAAAAGCTTTATAGGCTTTTTTGGATCCGTAAGCAGCGCCAAGAACCATCATGATGATAAGTCCGCCACCAATCGGTGCTCCACCACCTACAGGTGTATTACCACCAGTAGGGCCACTTCCACCATTCGGGTGAGGTGGATTTTGAGCAAACATAAAAATCGGAGCCGCGAGCAGGAAAGCCATTACTGTTATTATTCTCAATGCTTTTTTCATATCTATAATTGTTATTTTTAAAGTTAGCCCTTACAATACCCCTCAAAAAAGAGGGGTATTGTTGAGGTTTTATTTTATAAATACTTTATCTGTTGCAACAGTTTCATCACTAATAACGACAACCACATAATATGCACTCTCTTCAAGAGTAATTGTTGTGGTTACATCTACGATAGAAGTGCTGGCAACTTCCTGTCCGATTGTATTATATATTTTGATATCACCTGTGGTGAACTCAGGTACTGTAACATAGACCTCTTTATCAAAAGAGAAGATGTTTATATCAGAAACCTCAAGATCGCCTATAGCCAGAGGACTAAAATGCAGAATAAATCTGTTAGGCTCGTCACCGGTATCAAAGGTGAAATTGTAATCATTACCAACTAAGCTGGTAACTGTACCATTGAACAGGTCTTCGAGGTAAAGTTCGGCAAACTCACCGGTTTCCTTAGCTGAAATGGTAAATACACCTGATTCAATTGTAGTGAATCCAACTGGTACACTTTGAATTTCAGGCATACCGTTAACAGACATCATTACACCACCTGGTGTAGTTGAATAGATCTGAGGTAATTCAGGGTTGGACATTGAAATACGCTTGTAAGCATCGAACTGTCCGTCGTGTTCTTCACCTGCATTTTCGTTAAAATGGATCCATGTTTCATCGGTATAGTTTTCGCCTGTTGCCTCAAGTACAACCAACATAGGATTGGCATCTTTGTAGATTCCGCCACCACCATGGGATCTTGCAGCATCATCGAAGACCAGGTTGTCAGGAGCTGTTGCACTAACAAAGAAACCTTGCATAGGAGGAACGTTTTGAGAACCTGTACCACCAACACCCTGCACATAAGAAAGGTCATTTCCTGTAGCGGCTTCAATATAATGAACCTCATTGGTCATACCAACAGGGATTGTAACCATTTCCCAGTCAATACCTGATGGGTAAGGATTACCGAGTAAATTCCAGTTAAATGCATCAGCACCAAGGCCAATGGCTTGTCCTTCTACTCCAAAATTAATGTTACCGGCGAAATTAACTGTGTTGTCAACACCCAGGGTAGAGTATGCAGCATAACCTGTCATAACATCCAATGGGGTAAGCTCATCAATTATCTCAATATAATTATACGTTAAGTTATCAAAACTTTGTAGATACATACCTGTAAATACGCCTGCATTAGCTGTAGTTATCGGAGGAGAAACCAGGTGCCAGTCGATATCATTTCCTGAGAAATAAAGATCAACACTACCGGTTCCGAACATTGCAAGGAATCCATTGTCTAGAATGGTTGCCGTACCAGAGGCATCTGAACCGATTGACAAATTATTGGCTCTAGCTTCCCTGTCAATAGTTGGGTAGTAAGTTTGACCTGCGGGAAGGATAACATCGGTTCCTACACCAGGAACATCCTGAACATCCCAGTTGTCAGCTCCAAACCAATCTTCTAATGGATTTCCATCCAGGTATGAAGCATCACCACCAATCCAGGTAGCAGTTGCTGGATCTGTACAATCAAGAGCAAGAGTGTATGCTCCGCTTGCCGTGTTGTATCCATGAACCATGATAAAATATTGAACACCTGATTCAGCCCACCAGTCAACACGTGACTGTAATCCGCAATAATCATCATTTCCATCAACACATACTAAAGAAGCACAAGAACCTTCAAATACGGATATTCTTGTATCGTATGCAGAACCGCAAAGATCAGCACTTATCATTTGGCCTGTTCCGGTAAACGTATACCAAAAATCAGGAGCAGTGTTCGCATAAGTTTGGCAATCAGGAATTGCAGAATTTGAAGCACCCAGGGTGCTTCCTGAAACTACATCGCCACAGTTAATAGGAAAGGCAGTAGCACAATCTTCTCCCGGTTGAGGACCTGCACAAACATCTATATCCAGATCATAGGCTGTAGATTGTGGTGAAGGCCATGAGGAAATCACAATATAATATGTAGTTCCTGCTGTGAGACTCACACCTGCTAAGGAAGGATTACCTCCGGACTGTGTATCAGATCCTACACAAGTAGTGAAAGGCGCACATCCTTCATAAACAAATAATCCAACCCAGGTACCTGTATTGGTAAGAGTAATATCAACACATTCATCTGCACCAGGAGTGTAAGAATAAACGACATCATCACCGTTAAGGTATGATGAGCTTGAACAAATCTCATCCGCAGAACTATAGTCATCAGCATAGTTAACTGTATTGTCAGTGGTAGCGTATGGTAATCCACCAACCACTATCGGGGAAGTGCAATTTGTTCCGGGAAGAACAACAGATGCATCCACCACATCAAATGTTAAGGTAAAGTCAACACCGTTGTCACTGGCATCTGCAGCATAGGCAGGGAACAAGACTGTTCCGGGGCCTGGTAAATCTGCCCAGTCCATTTGTAAAGTAGCATCTTCTGGCGAAGGACATGCAGCAAATGCATAATTGTCAGCAATATCATAAGAAGCACAGGATGCACAATCCGGGATATATACGATACCACCTGTATACATTGGAGGAGTGGCTGTTCCACAATAGGAAGCGCTTAAATCATTCAATGCATACGGCAGGGTTACCTCGTACCAAACAGCACCCCAGTCAAGTATACCCGCGCAGTCTATTTCTGCCCCTTTGGTTGTTCCCATGACAGTTTCAGGATACGTTGGGCCCACAACAATTGCATTTGCACAATCGTCATTTGGAATTGCAGCCACACCTTCACCGCTTAGTGCTACATCGGTTTGACCTGGTGTATTGTCATAAATTTCAAGGGTTGCTACATCAGCACCCACTCCACTTGGAGTATAAGTAACTTCAAAGTAAACATTATCCGGAGGTAAATTACCTGTTTGTGACGCCGTGATTGTAAAATCTCCCGGAGGATTAATAGCGGCACCGGAAATGCCGGCGACTCCACCACCAATGTTCGTAACTGTAAATGTAATCGCTTTTGAATTTCCTACCTGAACATAATTGTATTCGCCCGGGTCAGGTGATACAGCAATGATAGGATTAACAGGTGCTTCATCAACAGACACGTCATCAACCAGCAGATCATTCCAATAAGCAGTGGAAGCAGATTCATCCACGATAAAACGGAACTGGACTGTGGATAAGGCTCCATACCCTGAAAGGTCATGTGTGAATTGTTGCCAGTTAGGATCATCACCTGTATAGGTAAAAATGTTGGCCCATGGACCACCATTGGGTGACATTTCACAATACAATGTATTGTTATCACCTGGAGAATTTGTATTGTTACTAAAATACCAGAACTTGAACTCAGGATTAGTTAAACCACTGGGATCAATTACTGGCGTAGTAAGCGTAATTCCGGTATTTGTACCAGTACCTGAGCCATCTACCCAGGCATATTGAGTTCCGCCACCTGTTGTGTGATCACCGGCAGCAGCAGCACCATAAGCAGCACCTGTGCTGAATAACCAGTTTTCAGGTCCGGATAAAGCCCATTCAGCAGGCAAACTGGTTGCCGTAAATGGTTCTGCCCAGGGAGCAGTAACTCCGGCAGGAGGAACATATACATTAAACATGAAGTCAAGGTAATCCCAATTTGCATCTGGCAGGCCATCGCCTCCATCGTCATAGCTTTCATAAAAATCAAATACCCATATTCCTGATGGATCCCCAGCATTATCAAAAACTGCTGTATTCCCGGCAAAATTATTTCCCGGTGCATAAGTAGTCCCTGATCCAAGTGTAAGGGAAACAGCTCCGAGCGGTCCGGAAATATCACATCTCAATTCACTTCCATAAGTACCAGCATTAATGGTTGAAGCAAATCCGTCCCAATCTATTGTTCCCAGTGTGTACCCTCCGGTAACAGGCATGTTATAAGTGACAATACCTGATGAGGCCTGGCTAGGTGCGTTTACAAAAGGCACCGTTTCTTGCGCAATCATACCCGCACTAAAGAAAAATGCAAATACGATAAAAAGTAATTTTTTCATCATAAAATTTAATTAAGGTTAGTTGTATAAATGTTTAGTTGTATCTCTTTGATAATTAGCAACCTAAAATGTATAATTTGATCGAAATGAGTTTTGTAACTGAAATATTGCACCAAATATATTAAAAAATATTAGCTGACTAACAAATTGTTAAAAAAAATGTTAAAATTTTAATCCTATTCGTACCTAACAATAGGAAAAATGAGAGTCCGGTTAATTAAATCAGACACGAGTCATGCGCACACACCTAACCATGCTTGAAGACTCGGTCTAGTGAAGGGAATTGAGACGGGTATAATACTCTTATTAAATCTGAAGATTTGTACACCATGCAGCATAGTCTGGAGACTATGCTGAGAAACGGGTAGGTTAAATCGGGAACGAGGCAAGCATACGCAAATAACCACGCTGGAAGACTCGAGCCTGCTGGTGAGCCTGTCAGGAAAAAAATTTAATGAATCTGGTCACGAGTCTCCTACACTCGATTCCTGGCTTCAAACTCTCACCATTGTGGGTAAGTCTGGTTCTGGAATACAAATCCGGGCCAGCTTCGGTATTTAATCCAATTTATTCAAGAAGTTCACCTTGAGTTGATTCCGAATTTCTAACCAGTATCGTAGATTTAAAACCAATTACAAGTTTATCCAGGTTTTCTGCAAATTCTTCTTCTCTATTCTTTTCAGGAAGTGCTAATCCTATGAATACAATATCAGCATCTTTACTTGAATTATGCATTAGGTCTATCACATTCTCATTGGTCTTTTTTATAATAACATCATATTTAGCCGGGATTCTAGATTCAGTAATCAATGATTTAAGTTTTTCATCCATTGGATTTCGTTCATTCTCAGAAGAAACAATGGTTCTTAAGCGCACTATTGCATGTCTCCATTCAGTATTTAGATTTAACAAATGAGCGAGCAAAAGCATCATGTCCCCATTTTTTTGCATCCCCCGCCACCAAACATCAATGCAATTATGAGTTGATGACATTTCTGTTTCAGGAACATAGGCTAAAATGCTGTTTTGTTTCATCGATGAAACAATTCTGACAATTCTCATTAATCTCTGGATTCGATCAGTCTCATGTGACCAACCAAACATTACAGTATTTGATTGCATTCCTGCTAATCCGTTTGCCTGAATAATTCCAATAATGCCTTCTTCAAAATTAGGAACAATGTATGCTTCAGGAAATGCAGTGATCTTCTTATTTGCAAACTCTTCTTCCATTTCTCGCTGTATTTCAAGCGTATCTACCTCTTTATTTCTGATATCACCGACTAAAGTTCTGCATACGGTTACGATGCCTTTATTTTGATTGAACCAATTTGCGATACGGGTCAATTTCATCAATCTGGAAGGATTGGATGAAAATAGCAGGATATTTGGCCGCCAGTTTCTGGCAGCTGAATGTTTTTCTTTCAGCTTAATCAAAGCTATTCTGGCTATTGAACTCCAGAGACCTGCCCTTACATCTCCCCAACTGCTTTTTAAAGCTTTTCTTTTGAGATACCAGTATAAAGCTATCTCAACAGATATGGCAATTATACAAGCTACAGGGTTAATGAGAAACATAACAACTCCTGCTCCTATGCATCCGAACAGAGAAATGATCCAATGAACTTTTATGGTTGGCCTGTAAGAAAGATCACCAACCAGTCTTTCAATTACTGCTGCCAAATTAATAGCTACATATAATGTGAGGAAAAATACCGTTACCCACCGACCTACAGCATTAAGGTCACCAAGTGCAACTGCCATAAGTGCGATTCCTCCAGTTACCCAGGTAGCAATTGTTGGTTGACCAGTCTTGCTTGTACGTCCAAAAAATTTAGGGGCAATTTTATCCAGAGATAAGGCCTGCAAAACTCTGGGTCCTCCGAGTATACTACCGAATGCTGAAGATAATATAGCACCCCAAAGACCAGGATAGACCAATACCATACCTAAAAAAGCAACCTTCGACCAGATTGGAAGTGCGGTAGTATCTATTCTCGCTAAAGTAGCCCCATCTACTTTTGAGGTTACTGACAATGATATTAGAATTAAAATGTAAATAAAGGTTCCTGTTACAATAGCTAATATTGTTCCCCGGGGAATTGATTTCTTTGAATCTTTTAAATCACCACTCATTCCAATTCCAGCACTAAAGCCCGTAACTGCAGGGAAAAACACGGCGAAAACGAACCAGAAACCTTCAGGTGCAGAACGATGATAATTCGGCTCCATTTCAGGCGCCTGAAACCCGCCTGATAATACTCCGGTGAATAATGCAATCACACTTAATCCAACGGCTATCATAATTGGAATTTGCATTTTCAAGCTTAAGTTTGCACTTTTACCGGCAACGGCAGTAGCAAATATAATAATCAAAGCAGCCATTAATTGAACAGGAGGAGCTCCCCACTCTGCCGGCCAAAATGGAGCAATGGACTCAGCTAATCCAAAGGCATATAAGGTCAGGCTGAAAGTCCTGCATAAAAAAAGTGGTATTCCGATGGCTCCTCCAAGTTGAATACCCAGACTTCTGGAAATCATATAATATTCACCGCCAATACCTACCTTCATATTTGTAGAAATAGCAGAGGCACTAAGACCGGTTATGAAAGTTATTGAACTGGCAAGTAAAACAGTAAGTAGTGTTAAGGGTAAACCAAGATTGCCCAATACCCATCCAAACCTGAGATACATCATTACACCCAGTATCGTTAGTACACTTGGTGTAAATACGCCTAAAAAGGTGCCGAATTTTACTGGTTGAGGTGCAATCGTATTTGACATATATAAAGTGAATTCCTAAATTGAAATTAGATATGTTAAATTGCTAAAGGAAGGCGAAAGTAGGGATTAATTCTTTTGGTAACAAATAGAATTTTATTGGGTGATGAAGAATATTGTTGATTTGGATTGAGGTAAGGATGCCCTTTTGAACATCTGGCTGAAGCAATTCATCTTCGTCGGTTGGATCGGGAAAATTTGTGACGGATGAAATAATTATATTAAATCTGAAGATTTATTTGTCGTGCCGCATAGTCCGGAGAGGCTATGTTATACAAAATTGTTGTTTAATATTTTTGGCTTTCAAATAACTAT
>CAYQWA010000041.1:0-40708 GCA_964421215.1 uncultured Bacteroidales bacterium
AACCAGGAAAGACACCAAAACAAAACCATAGTGTTACCTCAGCGTAGTCTCCGGACTACGCTGTTTTGTTTTATCAAAATCTTATTTATCAAATCCTGTAAACACTCTCTGCAAATCATCACCCGTTGGATTCTGATACACTCTCAAATCAAATTCAGGGATGACGGCCAGGATATGATCAAAAATATCCGACTGAAGGTCTTCATACTGTGCCCATTCCTGTATTTTGCTGAATACGTATATTTCCAGGGGAAGTCCTTTTTCATTTGGTTGAAGTTGTCGGACTAGAAAGGTCATGTTATCGTGTATGTCGCTCAGATTGTGCAGGTAACCCACAAGGTATGCCCTGAAAACACCAATGTTTGTTTGCCTTCTTCCATTAACCAGGACAGTATCATCAATGTTATGATCCTGGTTGTATTTGGTGATCTTTTGCTCAGTAGCATCAACATACTCTTTTACATGTTCAATTTTACTGAATTTTGTGAGCATATCATCGGTACAAAACCTAATGCTTTTCATATCGATGTTAATGGATCGTTTTATCCGTCTTCCTCCCGATTCCTCCATTCCTCTCCAGTTTTTGAATGAATCTGAAATGAGGGAGTAGGTTGGAATTGTTGATATCGTTTTATCCCAGTTCTGTACTTTAACTGTAGTTAAAGCCACATCGATTACCGTTCCGTCGGCATTATATTTAGGCATGCTGATCCAGTCGCCGGGAACCAGCATATTATTTGCGGATAACTGGATCCCACCAACAAATCCCATAATCGGGTCTTTAAAGACCAAAAGCAATACAGCACTGAACGCTCCTAAACCACCAATCAGACCTAGGGGATTCTGATTAAAAAGAGTAGCCAGGATTATAATGGCTCCAATAAGATACACTATTATCTTAACTACCTGTACATATCCTTTTATCGGTCTGGTTTTAGCTACCTGAAAATCTTCGTAGATTTTTGCCACTGCATTTAGAAAGGCATTGATCACAAGAAGAACAATAGCGATCATATATATGGTAACGATGGCCTGAATGATGGAAACAACACTATCGTATTTAGCAAGCACAAGCGGTGTGAAGGCATATATGATATAGGATGGAACAAGGTAGGCAAGAAGTTTGAAAAATTTCTGCTCAGCGAGGATGTCATCCCAGTTGGTTTTCGATTTAGCAGTTGCTTTATGAATGATAACAAGGAAAATCTTTCTTGCTATAAAAAAGGTGAGTAAACTTAATATGACCAGAACTCCAAAAGTCATAAAGTCTGATGCAACCTGAGCATTATCTTGAGCCATGCCCATTTCGGTAAACCATCCCTTAAACAAGGTTTCAATGTTTTTAAACATAATTTGAAATTTACGGAATTGAATTTCAAAAGTATAAAAACTGCTATTCAATTCGAATAACAATTCTTATAATTTTTAAACGAGGTAAAGGAATAGTTAGCATAGGAATCTTTTAGTAATGTGCTACAAAAGATCCTGTCATGCATTAAAAGGATGTATTTATTTAATTTTCAGCTTCTTAATAGCATCCATGTATTTGGATTTGATGAAAAGGATCTTGTCTTTGTCAATGTGTTCATCATAAATCCTGACTACATCAACGAGACAGTTTTTACGGTAAACAGTACCAAGAGCTGCATCCCATTTGTTGTCATCAATGTTTTGTTTCATGCTGATGGTCATCTTCTCAAACTCATCCCACTTCAGAAAAGCAGGAACCTGGATGTAACACATCTTTGAATCTTCAACATCAATGTACATTCCTGGCTGAGGAGATTCCAGAGCAAAATATTTTCTGATCCTGATCAACCCGTGATAAGGTATTACCCTTCGGTATTTTATGAAATGGATTCCATTGTTCTGATAAATTTTTACCAGCTCCGGCAGGTCTTTATAATCCGAAAGGTTTTTTACCCTGATACAAGGCCTGACCTCGTTAAATATTGTAACCTCGCCAACAGTAGTATCGAACTTCTTCTTGAAAAGTTTCTTTACTTCATGGTTTAATCGCATAATGTCTTCTTCATGATGCATTTTTTTCGTAACCAGGAAAAAGCTTCCGGGCATCATTACCTCTTTATCCGGCACAGTAGCGTGGTAATAACCGGGGAAGGGAAATTTATTTTCAAGTATTAATATCCCATTGCAAAAATCTTCTTCAATGGAAGCCAGAATTTCTTTTTTTGAGATGGTACCAAAGGTCTCGATAATGTTCTTGTTTTTTTCCATGCGGTAATTCTATTGTTCATTTATTAAGCGGTACAAATATACAAATTACTCAATATGTGTATCAATGGATCAATAAATTTGAAATTCTTGTATATATATTAAACACTAGAACAGCTGGATTGTTTGATGAATGCCAGATAGCTAAATAATCATGGCTATTAAAGAATTAATGGATAGTAAATAAACAGATTTGGTAGCTTTGCAAAAAATATTACAATGAAATTTAAAGTAGGCGACAAAGTAAAATTCCTGAACGAAAGCGGTGGCGGGATAGTAAGCAAGATCATTACTCCTAAACTTGTTCATGTAACGATTGAGGACGGATTTGAAATTCCTGTTTTAACGGGGGAGTTGTTGCGTATTGAAGAAGATGCTCCGCTTGATTCTCCAAAACATATGTTCAATGAGGATTTTAATGTAGAGGTTGATACTTCTACCCAGGAGGTTTATGAGGATGATGGCAGAAACATTAAATTGATTAATAATCCTTCGAAAGGAACGGTAGATAAAGGAGTTTTTCTGGCCTTTATCCCTGAAGACCAGGAATGGCTAATTACCGGATTGATAGATGTATACCTGGTAAACAATACATCATACGATATCCTGTACAATATTTACCTGGCCAATGAAAATGGAGATTTCGAAGCATTCGATTATGGTTCCGCTTCACCCGATGCTATGATACTGTTGGAATCAGTTGAACGTGAAAAGGTAGAAACCTGGTCGAAAGGAATTGTACAGGTCATGTTTCACGCTGAGCGTATGCAGAAAGTGTTGGCTCCTGGCAATTCAATATTTAAGGTAAAATCCACAAGGTTTTACAAGGAAGGCAACTACCGTGAATCAGGCATTCTTAACGGAAAAGCTATCCTTGTGTCATTGCTTCCTATAGTTGCTCAGACCGTGTTGTCCAACGAGGATTACCCTGATAAAGATGCGAATCAGGTTCCCGAAGTAAAGCCTTCCGAAGAGGTAAAACCCGAACACATAATTGACAAGCATAAAACCAGTCCGACAGAGGCTGTTGTTGACCTTCATATACAGGAACTGGTCGACAGGCACGACCAAATGGAAAATTCCGAAATTATCAAGATACAGATCAATTATTTCACTTCTTGCCTTGAAAATGCCATGGCTAATCGTCTGAAAAAGGTCACTTTTATCCATGGAGTAGGAACAGGTGTATTAAAAACTGCAATTAAGGAAATCCTGAAAGATTATCCCAATGTAAGTTACAGGGATGCTTCCATGAAGGATTTTGGTTATGGAGCAATGGATGTGACACTAAGGTAGAGTATTGGATCTGAAAATTCCAATATAAAAAATCCAAATTCCAACCCATGAACCTTAAAAGTTGGTTTTTGGAATTTAGAATATTGGAATTTAATCCATTTATAAGCCTCCCGGATTCATCTTCTTTTTAAACCGGTCTTCATTTCCCTAATAAATGAAACTATCACCCCTCTTTTCCAGTAAAAGTGTTAGTTACTTAGTACCCAAAAGTATGACATAGGAATATTTGGTGAAAACCAGGTATTCTGTTTAAAACCCATCGATTATGAAAATTTTGACACTTCCTTTGTGTTGTTCTGTCCTATTTGTATTTTTTTCAATCTCAATTTTTGCAGAAGAAATCTGCTGGGTTGGAAGTGCCGGTGATGATGACTGGTTCAATACTGCCAACTGGGATCCTGAGCAGGTTCCAGGTTACCTGGACGACGTTTATTTTGTAAATCCGCCTGATGGCCCAATAGATATAGATTTTGGAACAGGCTCTGCGCAATGCAATAACCTTTATGTTTACGGCACTGGCTTCAACTTTAACCTTGAAAGGAACGGAAGCCTTGAAATCAATTATGACCTGTACCTTGAGTCCGGTAACACTTTTAACAACAGTGGCTATGTAGAAATAACCTATAACCTTATTTGTTACGGTTACTTCGATAATTATAAGGAGGCTGAATTGTTGGTCGGAAGCAAAATAACGATCTATACCTCAGGCCAACTCGACAATAGGGGAAGCGGAAATAATTATTCTGTTCTGGAAGCTTATGAACTGGATAATTTTGGAATATTTAATAATGAAGATAATTCAGAAATTCATATTACTAACCGCCTGAACAATTATTCGCAATTTAACAGTACAAAACATGCAGTGACTGAAGTGGGGGATTATTTTTACAATACCGGAGATGTAAACCTGGATAAACACTCCGAGTTGATTGTTATTTCAACTTTAGAAAATGTTGGCAACCTGGTTTGTGAAGACCATGCAACGATTCAGGGTGATGATAATTTGCTGATTCTGAATTATGGAGACGTGTATGTTTCTAATCATGGTGAAGTTCTGGATGTGATGGAAGTTGAAAATTACCAGCTAATTGTTAATGATAATTATTTTGTAACCCATGATCTATGGCAGTATTTTAAGGGTGAAATTCAAAATACAGCTGATTTTCATATCGCTTATACCCTTGAAAATGATGGTGAAATAGACAATAGCGGCTCGTTTTATATTGGGGATGTATTTGATAATTTGTCGAGAGGAGAAGTAATAAATACAGGTTGTTTTGAAGTACAGGCAAACATGTCCAATAACGGTTCATATGTTGGTTCTTTGCTAAATCATGCATCCATATTTGGACCAGGTACTTATAGCTACAATCGAAATACCGGAGGTACAGGTGCACAAGGTGATTATGAAGGGTGGCATTACATTTCTACTCCTGTTTTAGGCATGGAAACACACCATATGTTTGATTACTGGATAAACGACTGGAACGAAACACAGAATACATGGTATGATCTTTCTCCGGGAGGTGTGCCGTGTACTACTCAACCCCCGGTCGCTTTTGAGGCGATGAAGGGTTACAGTGTTAAAAGGGACATAAACTATCAATGCGAAGATTTCAATCCAGGTACTGGAGAAGTCATCGAATTTACCGGAACGATGAACGATGTAGCCTCCGAATACATGGAAATCCTGGTAAATGGTTCCGATTTTGAACCTGGAGATCCCAATTCAATGAACAACTGGAATTTAGTCGGAAATCCATACCCCTCTGCAATTGATGCTAACCTGATATCTTTTCCTCCGGAAATAGATAATGCCATTTATTATTATGATGATGAGAGTTTAAGCTATACAACATTTGTTGGAGGAGTAGGTCAACCTTTTATTCCTGTGGCACAGGGCTTTTTCCTACATGTTAATTCGGCAGGTACCTATACATTCAGCCTGGATAATTCGGTAAAAACCTGTGAAGGATCAGATGACTGGTTCAAGGAGGAGATCTCAAATCTGTTAAAGGTCGAAGTGGCTGGGAATGATAACTCCGATCATACTTATATACGGTTCAAAGAAAATACCTCCAGCTTATTTGACAAAGAATGGGATGCCTATAAATTGCTGAGCGGAGTACCATCAGTTCCGCAAATATATTCCCAGGTAAATGGGGTTGATTATGCAATAAACACCTTAAATGATGCAAATAAAATTGATTTGCATTTTGAAACTGGAACTTCTGGGTCATATTCTGTTTCAATGGATGGTACAGATGATTTTGATTGCATTTTGCTGGAAGATAAAATACAATGTAAAATAATTGATTTTAAGGAAGAATCTAACTATTCGTTTTATTCGGATATTACCCGGGATCATAACCGGTTTGTTATTCATTTTAAAGAATATATACCCGGACATTTTCATGAATCAGTTGAGGTATTTACTAAAGAAGGAGCCGTAGTTATAAAAAACCGTGATGGATATACCGGAAATATCAGGGTGTGTAACCTGCTGGGACAAACTGTACATTCAACTGATCTTGAGTCTGGATTAAATACACTTCCGATTGATTTCGGATCAGGTCTATATATAGTTCAGGTTGCATCGGGAGGAGAGAAGTTTAGCAGGAAGGTTTATATTCCTTAGAACGTCACTTGTGTAAATAGACAAATTAACCGCAATGATCGCAAAGGTTATCAATGGTCACATAGTATTAAGACTACACAGAAAAAAGAAATCTCAGAGTTTTCTTTGCGAACATTGCGGTTAAAAAACTATCAACCAGCATTCTGTCGTGGAGCTGGAGGGATTCGAACCCTCGTCCAAACAAGCAGCAAAAGTGCTTTCTACATGCTTAGCTTATTATTGGTTTTCGAATACAATCCGGAAAAAAGCACCCAAATTATACCTTATCCCTTTTATCTCATTTTATAACCAGGGTCTTTACAAAACCAGCCTGAAATTATGAGCACCCCGTAATCAGTCGGAATCAGGCATCTCCTTCTGCGGAATGTCCCGTCACCAGCCCTTGGCCGGCAATAGAGCTAATCTACTAAACTTCGATTAAGCTGCGAGAGCGTAATTATTTTCGCCAATTAAAAGTTTGAAGATGGTTGATAACGAGCCTTATCTCCAATGCCCGGCATGCTTACAGTTCCACTGACCTTGCTGTCAAAACCAGTCAGCCCCGAATAGTACAAATATTCAATTTGAAAATTCCAAAACAAAGAACTAAGAACCAATTACAAAGAACATTTGATTTTGCAAAGATATGAATAAAGAGAGAAAATTTCTAAATCCTAAATTCTAATTCCTAAACAATTTCCAATGTATAAATACCAAATGTCCAAACCAATCCCATTTGAATCGAGCCAACGTTTTGGATTTTGAGAATTGAATTTCGGATTTATTTAGAAATTAGATATTAGATATTCGGAATTATTTCATCAGCGGCTGCGCAAACCGTACAACATCCTCACCGGTCACCTGGTTGTCGCACAATATGGCTAAACGCTCCACTACATTTCGTAGTTCCCTGATGTTTCCGGTCCAGGGCATCTTCTGCATTTCCTCGATCGCATCATCTGTAAAGGGAATAAATGGCCTGCCGTTGTTTTCGCATGTCAATTGCATAAAGTGTTCAGCCAGCAATGGAATATCATCGTTACGTTCCCTTAATGCAGGTACATGGATTAAGATTACACTCAGGCGATGATAAAGATCCTCCCTGAATTTTTCATTCTGAATCTCTTTTTTCAGATTTTTATTTGTTGCAGCCAAAACACGAACATCTACAGCAATGTCCTTTTCACCACCAACCCTTGTGATCTTATTCTCTTGCAGTGCACGCAATACCTTTGCCTGTGCGGATAAACTCATATCGCCTATTTCATCCAGGAATATAGTTCCACCATGTGCCTGTTCGAAATCACCTTTACGTTGTTTGATGGCAGAAGTAAAAGAGCCTTTTTCATGACCAAACAATTGGGATTCGATCAACTCAGAGGGTATAGCAGCACAGTTTACCTCGATAAAAGGAGCATGAGAACGGTTGCTTTTTTCATGAAGCCAGCGGGCCACTAGCTCTTTCCCCGTTCCGTTTTCTCCGGTGATCAAAACCCTGGCATCAGTAGGGGAAACCCTTTCAATCATATCTTTGATAGAGGATATGGCTTCCGACTCGCCAACCATTTCCCAGGATTGACTGACCTGCTTTTTTAATTTCTTGGTTTCAGTGATAAGGGTGGATTTGTCCATGGCGTTCCTGATGGTGATCAGCAACCTGTTCAGATCCGGCGGCTTTTCAATATAGTCATAGGCTCCCTTTTTGATTGATTCAACAGCTGTTTCTATGGTTCCGTGTCCGGAAATCATAATGATAGGGCTGTCGGTAATTTGCAATGCCTTTTCAAGCACCTCCATCCCGTCAATGCCAGGCATTTTTATATCACACAGAATTACATCGTATGTTGTTTCTTTGATCTTCTCCAGCGCGACTTCTCCATTCTCTGCCTGATCAACTTTGTATTTTTCATTGCTCAGGATATCATCCAGCGTATTCCGGATGCTCCGTTCATCATCTATTATTAAAATATGAGCCATTTGCCTTTATTGGTATTAATATATGATCACTCAAATCGACATGAAAATTTTCATGCAAATATATACAATCTGCATGAAAATTTTCATGCGTGATTCCCGCTGACCTGTTAGTACAATCAATTTACAGAAGAAAGATAAAAATTTTATCTTTGCTCCATTAATTCAATTGTGTGATCAGAACAGAAAATATTCGAAAATCCTTTGGGTCGTTGGAAGTATTAAAAGGGATCGACCTTGAGATAAAGAAAGGAGAGGTTGTTTCTATTGTTGGTGCCTCAGGAGCAGGGAAATCCACATTACTTCATATACTGGGAACACTTGACAAGCCAGACTCCGGCGATGTGTTTATAAGTGATACGAATGTGAATGTGTTAAACGATAACAGGATATCAGAATTCCGGAACAGCCAGATTGGTTTTGTGTTTCAATTCCACCATTTATTGCCTGAATTTACTGCACTGGAAAATGTTTGTATTCCTGCACTAATTGCAAGAAAATCAAAAACAAAGGCAAATGAAATGGCCAGAAAATTACTGGATTATCTAAACCTTAGCAACAGGCTGGATCATAAACCATCTGAGTTATCCGGCGGAGAACAGCAGAGGGTGGCAGTGGCCAGGGCACTGGTTAATGAACCTGCGGTGGTACTTGCTGATGAACCCTCCGGTAACCTTGATTCGAATTCTGCTGTTGAATTGCACAAACTTTTTTTTAATTTGCGTGATGAAATGGATCAGACCTTTATTATTGTAACGCATAACAAGGATCTGGCAGATATGGCCGATAGAAAACTGACCATTTCAGATGGAATTATAGTCAATGGAAAACCTTAATACTATTTTAATTTTATCAACGTTAATTAATCTTTATCAGGTGTTGTAAATTATTGTTTTTGTATGATATTCAGATTTTTAAAAGCAACTATATTTTTACTTACTGCGATTTTATTTTCATCTTTGGTTAATGCACAGGGTGGTATTGATTACAACACCATGGTTAATTCCGGAGATGACCACTACAATAATGGTGACTACATCAATGCAAAATCTTCCTATGAATATGCGCTAAGGATCAGGCCTGACGAGGAATACCCAAAACAAAAACTTGATAAGACCATTGAAAAGCTTCGCCAAAAGATGGCGCGGATGGAGGAGTACTCCACTATCATCAATGAGGCGGATACTTATTTCAGGAACAAGGAGTATGATAAAGCCAAAGTGATGTACCGGCAGGCCAGCACCATCATTCCAACCGAAGGATATGCTGAGGAAAAGATCAATGAAATAAAAGGGCGGAAGGAAAAAGAAAGGAAAAATCAAATTGCATACGACGATGCAATATACCGGGCCGATAAATTTGTAAAGTACAGGAAATACGAACAAGCCATTCAGGAATACAACAAAGCCCTGGAATTGCTTCCTACGGAACAATATCCAAGGGATAAGATCATCGAGCTGGAGAAACATCTTGAGGACCTGGTTGCAGCAAGCAATGAATACGAAGATGTTATCAAAAATGCCGACCGTTTGTATTTTCTGAAATATTTCGAAAATGCAAAACTGGAATACCAAAAAGCTTCCGAAGCCCGTCCTGAAGAGGAATACCCAAAAAGGATGATTGAAGAGATGGATAAAATGCTGGTCCAGAAAAATGAGTTCGACCAGATCGTTACCCTGGCAGATGAGTTTTATATCAGCAAAGATCTTGAACAGGCCAAATTGAAGTATCAGGAAGCACTTAAGATTTATCCCAATGAGAGTTATCCTCAGGATATGATCGATAAGGTCAACAATGGATTAAGAAAACAATTGGGGAAAGGCGAGATGTATGATAAATCAATTGCAGAAGGGGATAAGTTCCTGGCTGCAAAAGATTATACCAACGCTTTGCAGGAATACAATAATGCTATTGAACTTAAGCCCAATGAACTCTACCCTCAGCGAAAAATTGAAGATATAAACCGAATCCTTGATGAAATGGCGTATGAGGAGCAGGTCTATGCGCTTGCTATAAAAATGGGAGATCAGTATTTAAATGCTGAATCCTTTATGGCTGCCAAAAAGGAATATGAAAAAGCCCTGAAGATTGACCCGGATGCAGATTATCCCAATGAACAAATGGCCATTGTAACAAAAGCGCTTGAAGAACAGGAAGCCATTAACAATAGTTACAACCTTTCTGTTGAAAAAGGAAATGAATTTATGAAGGAAGGAAAGTTTGACCTTGCGTTAAAAGAGTATGAAAATGCACTGGTTATTCTTCCTCATGATGAATTTGCATCTGGTAAAGTTGATGAGATTAAAGCATTGCAAAAGCAACTAAAGGAGAACAAAATCCTGTATCCAGAAGTAATTGCTGAAGCTGATAACTTACTTGCCAGGAATGAACTATCAGGAGCAAGAGTAAAATACATTGAGGCCTCAAACCTGGATAAAAGTAAGACTTATCCGGCTGAAAAAATCGCTGAGATTGATAAACTACTGGTCAAACAACAGGAGATTAATGATGCTTATACCAGGGCTATTGCAACTGCCGATATTTTTTATAAAAATAAGGAATATGAACGGGCGAAGGAAGAATACCAGAAAGCTGCTGATTTAAAGCCAGGTGCTACTTACCCTCAGGACAGGTTAGGTAAGATTGCCTCCATGAAGCCGGATGATATGCAGCAGGGAGATGAATATACCGAAACCCTTAAAAGAGCTGACAATTTATTTGACCTTCTACAATATGATGAAGCTAAGCTGGCCTATTTAAAGGCTTCCAATTTAAGGCCAAAAGAGCAGTACCCTAAATATAAATTAGAAGAGATTGAAAGTCTCCAGTCCGGACAGGCAGCAACCATAGCACAATACAATAAATTTGTGTCAGCAGGTGACAGAATGATGGAGTCGGAGGATTATGATGGGGCAAAGGAGAGATATAATCAAGCTACAGCAATATTTCCCAATGAGAAATATCCACAGGATAAACTCACAGAAATTGATCAAATAATTCTTGCCAAAGAGCTGGAGGTGCAGGATAAATACAACGAAGCCATTACCGAAGCGGATGAATTATTTGATAAGAAAGAATATACGATGGCAGGCATAAAATATGAACTTGCGCTGAAATATAAACCCAATGAGGGATATCCTGCACAAAGGCTGGAGGAAATTGATGGCCTTGCTTCTGAGCAGGAAAAACTTGAGGACCAGTATTCCAGGCTTGTGGCTTCTGCCGACATGCTTTTTACTTCTAAAGAATACCAGGAAGCCAAAACAAAGTACATCGAAGCATCTGCGTTGTTTCCCAATGAAGAACATCCTAAAAACAGGATTGCAGAGATAAACCTTATCCATAAAGCGGAGAACCAGACTGCACAATCCGAATATGATATTGCAATTTCTGAGGGGGATAAGTTTTTTGCTGCCTCCACTTATACGAAGGCTCTGGATTCTTATTACAAAGCAAAAGCATTAAATCCGGAAGATACCTATCCGCAGGAGATGATTGACAAGATCCTGGAAGTTTTGGATGACAGGGCCATGAGGAAAATTCAAACATCCAGCATCACGCTTCAGAACAACCAGGAAGAAAAATTTTCCTTTGAACCACTAGAAACTACCGACAGGAAATCAAGCGTATTGATCATTAGTGCAAGGGGTATTGCATCACGTAGTTTTAAGGTTTTTGTAAACTTTGGAAAAGGAGGTTCCAAGAACGGTGGATACATTTTACCAATCACTCCGGGAGATTCCCAGGAAGAATACATAATTCCTTTAGGTAAACAACACAAATGGTTAACTGAAGACAACAATTGGTTTAAGCTTGTTCCCCAGGGAGGATCGGTAGAAGTGACAGGAATTGAGATTGCCAAAGAGTAGGCTTTTACGGATAAATTCTAATTTCTAAATAAGCCACAAATATAACATTTGTATAGTTTCAAGGATATTGGATTTTGGAATTTAGAATATTGGAATTTCTTTAAAAAATTAGATCAATTAGGTCAATTAGGTCAATTAATCCTTTTACTCCTCAACCCGTTTGCTCCCAATATAAATTTCCATTTCAGGTATTTTTTCTTTTGATCCCATGAGTCCCATCATCATTACCAGACTGGACAGGATAATTACAAAAAACAATACACCTTCGCTGATGATCCCGAGGCTTAACTCCCTGGGTATGGAATAAAACAGGAGAATGGTAATTAATCCGCGTGGTGCCACATAAAGTTCCGGGATCAGGTTCCTTCGAGCTAAAAACTTCAGGTACAAGAATCTTAGACCATAAATAATTCCAACAATGATCACACCCGTAATTATAATTCTGGCATTGAACATTTTTTGAAGGTGCAGGGTAAAACCGAAAATAAAGAAGAACAGCGTCCTTATCAAGAATGCCGATTCATTGGTGATGAGCTTAAACCGTTCAATACCGTCCTGCAACTTATCGACATTTAGGTATTTAGCTATTCGTTTATTCGCCCACAAGTCCAGGTTGTTAAGGATGAGGCCGAAAAATAAGATCATCAGTAAGGAGGAGAGATGCACCATCTTACCAAAAGCATACAGCAGCACCATAACAGCAATCAGCAGGAAGAATTTAATATTCATTGTTGTTTTATCAATGAACAGCAGGATCAGACCTGATACCACAACGGATACAAGGATCACAATGAAAAAATCTGCGATTAACCATGTGGCAGATTGCATTTCAAAAGTTGGATTACTTACTACTGCATTAAAAAATAAGATCCCTAAAATATCAGAGAAAATGGACTCGTAAATGATGAATTCCTTTTTCTTCTCCTGCATCTGTCCTACACTGGGAATTGCTATAGCACTGCTGATCACAGCAAAAGGAATTGCATTGACCAGACAGGTATAGAAGGAAATATCTTTCATGAATAATTGTAATCCATAGGCAATGGATAATGCAGAAACCACCAATATGACAAGGGCTGAAAAAAATGAACGTACAATGATCCAGAATTTATCACGCTTTAACCTCAGGTCAAGGGCGCCTTCAAGGACTATCAGGATCAAACCAACTATTCCAAAAAATTCTAGGACCGTTTTGGTGTTCGGTATGTCATAACCCATCTGGTCGAAGATTATCCTGGCTCCGATCCCTGTGATAAGCAACATTAAAACCGATGGTATCTTGGTTCTGTAAGAAAGTGCACTGTATGCATACGAAAGGATGACCAAAATACTTATCAGAATTATAATTATGTAGGAATTGTCAAACATAGGATATAGTTTATCAAAACACAAAGATAAAATGAACCATGAATTATGCCTTCATATTTACCAAATAAATTATTCAGCCAATAATATTCAGTTCCTCGCCAGGATTGGCAAAAGAAAGGCGAGCAAGCTTGGTGGTCCAATAGTAAGTATCAAGACCTGAAGATGTTATGGTGTTCGTTACTCCGAGGTCTACCAGTCCATCGGAATGGACAGCATTTTTTGGTACAATCAATTCAACCACTTCACCAATTACCAAAATCGATCCGTTGCTTTTTATTTCAACCTCCTCTTTAAATTTTAAACCGATCTTTACCGGGGATTCCTCCACGTAAGGAGCTTCAAGTGCGCCTGAGTAATATGGTGTCAGGCCTACAATATCGAATTCTGATTTATCTTCATTTTTATACCTCGCTGCTGTTTGATGAGCCCTGTGATAGAATTTATGAGTTACATGGTTAACCGTATAAACATTGGTTTCTATAATGTTGGATAATGTATGCCTGGGTCTTACCGGTGTTCTTACCACCATTCCCATCAAGGGTGGGTTTGAACCCAGATGAATGACTGTGTTATAAATGGCAAGGTTGGTTTTTTTCTTACTGTTAATGGTACCTATGAGGTTTGTGCTTTTGTAACCACATAGCGAATTGATCAGGTTGTTCTTAAATTCTTTTTGGAGTTTATTCAGGTCCCTGCTGCTGTAACTAATGTTATCAGATTTCATCTTACATATAAGTTGGCATCGGCTAGGCCGATGGATTTATGATTAAATTTGAACTATAAACCCCTTATATTTTGTGTAATTGATAACGTTTACTCTTGATTTTATTTTGGTCAGAAATTAGATCTAACCTTGCAACTTTTCCATATCGACCTCAAAATCATATGTCTTTCTCCTTGGACAGTAGGGCAAAACCACTTCATCAGCATCATCTTTATATTCTGCCTCTGCACAATCGGTTGGATCGCAGCAGGTATGACAAACCCTTTTGTATGCCCTGAAATCCTGCAATTCAACATCAATAGAAAGAAAATCTTCTTTCCTGGGCTCTTCTCTCAGGAGGTCGGTACTTAAGTATTTTTTATTGCTGTCGGGCAATACAGTTACAACAACAGAATCCTTTCCAAGTTCATTTTGAATTTTTAAAGCACCTAAAAAATTTGCACCCGAGGAAATACCAACACCGATTCCAAGGATGCTTGCAAGCTGTTGTGCCATTATTATAGCATCTCCGTCATCCACCTGCACTACCGAATCCAGTTTGTCCAGTTTAACGATGGAAGGAATAAATTCATCTGAAATTCCCTGGATACGGTGCTTTCCAACTTTATAACCAGTCGTAAGGGTAGGGGAGTTTGCCGGCTCCAATGGATGTACCCTGATGCCAGGATCAATTTCTTTCAGGAATTTACCTACTCCCATAACCGTTCCTCCAGTACCTACTCCGGCCACAAATGCATCCGGTTTTATATAACGGTATTTCAGCTGCCACCATAACTCAGGTCCGGTGGTCAGGTAATGAGCATCCACATTATATTCATTGGCGAACTGGCTGGGTAGAAAACTTGCGTCCATCTTTTCTGCAAGTTCTTCAGCCATTTTAATACTTCCCAGAAATCCACCCTCTTCTTTGCTGACAAGACGGATTTCGGAGCCAAAACTCCGGATCAGGTTTTTACGCTCATCACTCATCCAGTCGGGCATAAAGATCGTGACCGGATGTCCAAGTGCCCTGCCAATAGCGGCAACCGAAATCCCTGTATTTCCACTGGTGGCTTCAACGATTCTTGCTCCTGGCTTAAGTTGTCCGTTTGTGGTGGCGGTAGCTAAAATATGAAAGGCCATGCGGTCCTTAATACTACCGGTCATGTTAAGGTTTTCAGCTTTCGCATAAATTATTCTTTCTTCTCCTTTATAGGTAAACCTAATTTCAAGCAATGGTGTATTGCCTACTAAACTTGAAAGACCAATGATTTTCTTTTCAACAACTGTCATGAATCAGAGCTTTAATTGCAATGCAAATAGTTAAATATATTGATAAAAATATATAATATTGCTTACGCGCATGCACGAAGTTGTAATTTATAAAGTTTACAAATTGGAATCAATGCATTTTGCATTTCAAACTTAATGCAATAAGATGATGAAAAGTCGTTATTTTAATTATTAATTTTGCCGTTCTAAAGATACAGTGTTATGGAAAATTATTTCAGGAAATTCAGGGAACAGACAATTGGAAATGAACTGAGATTCAATACTCCATACGGGGAACAATCAATGATCTATGCCGATTGGATTGCCAGTGGCAGGTTGTATGAACCCATTGAAGAAAAGATACAAAAAACTTTTGGACCCTATGTTGGGAATACCCATACCGAAACATCAGAAACAGGAACATTAATGACCAAGGCCTATCACCTGGCACAAAAAAAGATAAAGGACCATGTTAATGCCGGACCGGACGATGTTATCATTACTACTGGTATTGGCATGACAGGGGTGATCAATAAATTTCAGCGGATCCTGGGTTTGAAACATTGCAAGGAAATAACAGGTGGAAATTGTTTAAAGGATCATGAAAGGCCGGTAGTTTTTATTACTCATATGGAGCATCATTCGAATCATACTTCCTGGTTTGAGACGGTGACCGATGTGGTTGTCATTCCTCCGGGAGATGGACTGCTGGTCGATCTGGATGTCCTCAGAGCTGAGCTGGAAAAGTACAAAGACCGGAAAATGAAAATTGGTGCTTTTACTGCATGTTCAAATGTAACCGGAGTTTTTACACCTATCCATCAAATGGCAAAAATAATGCATGAATACAGCGGCTACTGTTTTGTTGATTATGCCGCTTCTGCACCTTATGTTGATATTAACATGCATCCGGAAGATCCCATGGAGAAACTTGACGCTGTGTTTTTTTCGCCCCATAAGTTTTTAGGTGGCCCTGGCAGCTCAGGCGTTATGGTTTTCTGTTCCTCTTTGTATAAAAACCCAACACCTGATCAACCCGGAGGAGGCACAGTTGATTGGACCAATGCATGGGGCGAATACAAATACATTGACGATATAGAAGCACGGGAAGATGGCGGAACACCCGGATTCTTACAGGCCATTCGAACTGCACTATCCATTGAAGTGAAAAACCAGATGGGTACTGATAATATTGAAAAAAGAGAAAAGGAACTTATCTCAATTGCTTTTAAAGAATTAGAAAAGATCCGGTCAGTACATATACTTGCTGATAATGTTAAAGACAGGCTTGGTGTTATTTCTTTTTATATGCTGGGAGTACATTACAACATGGTGGTGAAAATTCTTAATGATCGCTTTGGAATTCAGGTAAGAGGCGGTTGTGCATGTGCCGGCACCTACGGACATTATCTACTGGACGTTAGCTATGAACATTCAAAAGAAATTACGGATAAGATCAATTCAGGGGATCTTTCGGAAAAACCAGGCTGGATAAGGCTTTCATTACATCCAACCATGACCAATGATGAGCTGTATGCATGTATTGATGCCATTAAACAAATTGAAAAGAACATTGATTCCTGGTCGAACGATTATGTATATAACAAACATACTAATGAATTCAGGCACAGAGATGAGCCGGAAGACAAAACCATAATTGTCAAAGACTGGTTCACTATGGATTAACTCCCAACTTCGAGCTTCGAACTGTTTACTTATAACCTTTCTAAATAGCGCCAATAACAAGCGTTTTAGGGGATTCTGTTGAATTTTTTCTTATATTTGGCAGGCAAACCAATTCATATTATACAATCATGACAGAATGGTGGGAATCCCTTAGTTCTTTTGAGCAAGTTTTCTGGTATATCGCTATACCTTTTTCAGTAATCCTGTTAATTCAGATGATCCTCACATTTTCAGGAATGGGTGGTGGTGATTCTGATATTGGTGAAGGGGATACGGATATATCCGGAATGGACCTGGAAGTTGATACAGATATCGATGTATCAGACATTTCCGATGCCGGTGATGCGACAGATATTGGCGATGTTGACATATCTTTCCATTTTTTTACCGTTCGAAACTTTATAGCCTTTTTTACCATGTTCGGTTGGGCTGGCATTGCAGCCTGGAACGAAGGCATGAATAAAACCTGGACCATTACGATCGCTATTGTTGTCGGGTTGATAACGATGGCTGTAGTTTCGGCCTTGTTCTATTACATGAGCAAATTGCAGGATGCCGGAGGTGGAATTAAGATCAGGAATGCCCTCAATCAGATCGGAAATGTATACATTCCTATTAAAGCAGATGGTGGAAATGTAGGGAAAATTCAGATCACTATTCAGGATTCCCTGCGTGAAATGCCTGCAATTACAAAAGGAGATGAAGATCTGTCTACCGGAACAGTTGTTAAAGTAGTTGGAATTGTGAGTAACAGCATTCTGGTGGTACAAAAGATGTCGAAATAAAACTTAATAATTAACTAATACCAAACTTCTAATCAAAACATTATGAATACATTATTTGTCATTATTGCCTTTGTGGTCATTGTTTTTATAATGATCATGGCATTATTTTCCAGGTACAAACGCTGTCCCTCTGATAAAATCCTTGTCATATACGGTAAAACTGGAAAAAGTAAAGATGGAACATCCAGATCGTCAAGAACGATACATGGTGGTGCAGCATTTATCTGGCCTGTAATCCAGAATTATGCTTTTCTGGACCTGACACCGATATCCATTGAAGTAAACCTTACCAATGCGCTTAGCCGGCAGAACATCAGGGTTGATGTTCCTTCACGATTTACTGTAGGTATCTCAACGGATGTCGGAGTAATGACCAATGCAGCAGAAAGGCTCCTTGGCTTAGAACTCGCACATATCCAGGAGCTGGCAAAAGACATTATTTTCGGACAGTTAAGGCTTGTTATCGCTACCATGGAAATTGAGGAGATCAATACTGACAGGGATAAATTTCTTGCCAATGTATCACAAAACGTGGAGGCGGAACTTCAGAAAATTGGATTGCGTCTTATCAACGTTAACGTTACCGATATCCGGGATGAATCAGGATACATCGAGGCATTAGGTAAAGAGGCGGCTGCGAAAGCTATTAACGATGCAAAGAAAAGTGTGGCGGAAAAGAACAGGGATGGAGCCATTGGTGAAGCAGCTGCTGTTAAAGACGAACGCGTTCAGGTAGCCAGTGCCGTTGCTGATGCAAAAATTGGTGAAGCAACTGCAAATCAAAAAGAACGGATACAGGTTGCCGATGCCGTAGCCATGGCCAAAATTGGTGAAGCGGAAGCCAATAAAAAGGAAAGAATTAAAATGGCAGATGCAGATGCCAATGCCAAGGTTGGAGAAGCAGATGCCGACCGTTTGGAAAGGGTGAAAACATCAGAGGCCAATGCAACTGCTGTAGAAGGAGAAAACCTGGCAAAAATTGATATCGCTAACTCCGATGCAAACAGAAGGGAAAAGGAA
Organism: uncultured Bacteroidales bacterium; assembly: GCA_964421215.1. Lineage (GTDB taxonomy): Bacteria > Bacteroidota > Bacteroidia > Bacteroidales > JAADJA01 > JAADJA01. The sequence continues at coordinate 18,826 of CAYQWA010000041.1, forward strand.
GCTGAAGCAAGAAGGCTTGCTATAGCAGCTGAAAAGGTAAAAGAAGCCGCTGCAATGCAAGAAGGGTATATCGCTCAACAAAAAGCCGAACTTGAAAGAGCCGAAAAAGAACGTGCGTCACAAAAAGCAGATATTGTTGTACCTGCTGAAATCGATAAACAAAAGATTGAAATTGATGCTGAAGCTGAAGCAGAACAAATCAGAAGAATTGCTGCTGGTGAAGCAGATGCCATACTGGTTAAAAAACAGGCTGAAGCGAAAGGTATCATGGAAGTGCTTACCAAACAGGCGCTTGGTTTTGAAAAACTGGTAGACTCTGCCAACAAAAATGCACGAGATGCAGCCATGCTGATGATCGCCGATAAGTTACCAGAACTTGTAAGGACACAGGTTGAGGCCATTAAAAATCTTAAGATAGATAAGATCACTGTCTGGGATTCAATGGGTAATAGTGGTGATAGTACACCAACATCGGCAAACTTCCTTTCAGGAATGCTTAAATCCATTCCTCCCTTTGATGAGATATTTAAAATGGCAGGCCTTGAATTGCCTGAGTATTTAAAGGGTGTAAAAAAGGATGATAAAACTGAGGATGCTGTTGCTGAAGAGGTGAAAACTGAAACACCAAAGCAGGAGACAAAAAAACCGGAAGAAGACAATCCGGAAAGCACTGAAGAACAGAGTTAATTAAAAATTCTATACTATTGAGAGACGGTATTATAAGTCGATTAGAAAAAAATGCCACTAAAACACAAATACACTAAATAACATTAAAGTACAAAACCGACAAATTGTTTTGTGAAGTTTTGTGCTTTAGTGTTTTTGTGGCAAAATTTGAAACTATGATACGATCTCTTTTTTTATGCAAAAATATATTCGAATATCAACAAGTAGCCATAACGGTCTTTATGACATAACTGCAGAAGTCCAGGGTATTGTAAGTGATTGTGGAGTAAAAACAGGAATGGTAAATGTGTATGCCCAGGGCGCTACAGCAGCCATTATGATCCAGGAGAATTGGGATGATTCTGTGCAAAGGGATGTAGTTAGTCTTTTGAACAAACTGATACCCGCAGGAGTCTGGGAACATGACCAGCAAGATGGGAACGGAGATGCTCACCTGAAAGCAGGAATAGTCGGACCCAGTGAAACCATTCCCATTATCAACGGCAAGATGGGACTGTCCACATGGCAAAATATTTTCTTCTGTGAGTTTGACGGGCCGAGGAGTGAAAGAAGAATTGTGGTCACTATTTCAAGCTCTGATGAATAGCAATATTAATTTCTAATTTCTAATTGAACTAATTTCTAATTGACCTAAATAAATCCCAATGTTAAAAACCAAATCAAAATGAGATGTCAATTCAGCTATTGGTATTTTATAATTGTTAATTTGGGATTTCTTTAGAAATTAAACTTTAGAAATTAGGTCAATTTAGTCTCACTTTTATGACCATCAACTTTTAAACAAATAACTTATTATCCTATTTAAAGTAATCCTTCATTTTATCCATGGGTACTCGTTTCTCAAAAGAAAACCGCTTGGTGTAAAAGTTATAAAGGAAGATTATTCCGGTAACTAAGATCTTGGCCACAAGGTCATAGGATTTGAAAAATTCAATGTAATGAATAAAAAAGTTAAACAATGACTGGCTAAGCATCCACCCAATAAGTGAAAAGATAACCGACAGTGTGAATACATATCCAAGTTTCCGCTTGGTGATAAAAATGTATCGCTTTTGTAGAATAAAATTCAGGATCATTCCACAGGTGTAGGAGATTCCATGGGCAACAGTTTCACTCGTTACAAGGAAGTAAGTTAAACTGATATAGATCGCGTAGTCAACTGCAGTGGCTATGCCGGATGTGATCGCAAATTTTAATTTGGGAATAAAGAAATCCTTTAAAAATGCCTTGAAATCCATCCGCAGAGCCGTTTAATTTATATTGATTTTCAAGGTAATGAGTCTACCAGGAAAAGATGAGCAAATGTAAAAAAATAATGTATATCACCATAGACGATAAAATAGAATAATATTACTTTTGCGCTCTTTACAGCTAGTGATATGATTAATGGTAAGAAAATAGTTGTCGTACTTCCGGCTTATAATGCGGAAGCCACCCTTGAACAAACTTATAACGAGATTCCTTTTGATATCGTGGATGATGTTGTGCTTGTAGATGATGCCAGCCTGGATAATACTTATGGCAAGGCCAGTGACCTGGGTATACATCATGTGATCCGTCACGACAACAACAGGGGCTACGGAGGAAATCAGAAATCATGTTACGATAAATCTTTGGACCTGGATGCTGACATAGTTATCATGCTTCATCCTGATTATCAGTATACTCCTAAGCTAATTCATTCCATGGCCTACCTGATCGCGAATGACGTCTATCATGTAGTTCTTGGTTCCAGGATCCTTGGGAAAGGTGCGTTAATGGGAGGGATGCCCGTTTACAAATACATTGCCAACCGTTTGCTTACATTGTTTCAAAATATTCTGATCAATCAAAAACTTTCGGAATATCATACAGGCTACAGGGCGTTTTCAGGAAAAGTTCTTAAAGCGATCAATTACAATAAGAATTCCGACGATTTTGTATTTGATAACCAAATGCTGGCCCAGATCTTTTATGCAGGTTTTGAAATTGCGGAAATTACCTGTCCTACCAAATATTTCCCTGAAGCTTCCTCCATCAATTTCAGGAGAAGTGCCAAATACGGATTGGGTGTTATGGGAACATCCATACGGTATTTCCTGGCGAAAGTTGGGATTTACAAGTCAAAATTATTCAGGTAGGGTTTTTATTCGTTGTGATTCCAAATTACAACGAAGTTCTATGGGATTTATAAATTGTATGTAGCCAATGCCTCTCTGGCTCTTTTTGCAGGTTTGAAGTTCACATCGGCATCCTTCCAAATTTCATTTGCCAGTTTTAAATGCATAAGTGCTTTGTCGATATTTCCTGATTCTTTAAACAGTAAATATGCTTCAAAATGAGCTTTTGGACTAAATGGGTAGTAATTCAGTGCGGCTTCCAGATTTTTTTTAGCTTTTCTGAGATTTCCTGCCTTACGTTCACACCTTGCCAGATTTCGGTAGGTTTGTTTTCCCGAAGGTGTTTTTTCCAGAAACAAGTTGAATTGTTCAACCGCTGTTTCATAATCTTTTTTGAATTCAGCAATAAAACCTTCCACATAGCATATATTGCTTAACAACATTTCTTCTCCAAATCCAATGGCCAGTTCACGGGCATCACTGATAAATGGTTCCGCCATTTCAGCGCTGTCCACAAATATATAATAGAACATATATCCGTAAGCCGCGGCCTTATCCACCGGAGGTTCAAGCAATTTTTCGTTTATTTGAATTACTTCAAATGCTGTCTTTTCATTTCCTGCAATAATGTATTTGTTAACGTTGAACATCTTGATCACTGCAATATTCAGAGGGTTATAAATTTTTGAAGCACCGTCAAGATATTTTAAATAGTATTGAAGGGATAAGGTGGCTTTACCCAGGAATTCATAATAATCAGATAAAGCATTAAGTACTGAAATGCTATCCTGTATGGTGGGGCATTGACTCAGTAAGTTATGATGTTGCTGTTCAAGCTGATCAAAAATCCCGAGACGCTGGTCTATCGTAAGCCGGGTAAGTGCCAGAGAAATATCCCGTGGCTCCAGGATCAACGCTTTATCAATGTTTTCCAATGCTTTATCAAACACAGCCATTTCCAGGTATAGTTCCGATAAACAACTGTATCCTTTGTAATCATCGGGGTGAATCCTAACGTACTGATCATAAGAAATCATTGCAGAATCTGTAATTCCCAAAGCTGTATATAGATCTCCTATATACCTGATGTATTTACTTTGATCAGGATCAAGCTGTAGAATGGCTTCATATTCTTTAATTGACGCTCTGAACATGTTTTTATACTGGTACCTTGTGGCAAGCATATCATGCGCTTCAATATCTTCGTGGAATAATTCGGTCCACATCTTCAGAACTGCGATGGCTTTATCTGATTCCTGTTTTAATGTATAGTAGAAGAATTTTGTAATGAATTGCATCCTTTCAGGTAGATTATAGATGATTTTCATAACTTCATTTACTTCAGCTTCTGCTTTGGAAAAATTATTGTTGTTAAAATAATAGTCCATGAGCTTTACACGTGCAAGAGCAAAATTTGGATCCTCATGCAAGGCTGATTCAATATGGGCTATAGCTTTATCCCAGTTTTTGTGTAAAAGGACTTGCATATTCCCTTTAGTGTACTGCTCCAGGGCTTTAAATGACTTGGTATAGATCTCCTCAACTGGGAGGTTTTTTGAGTTTTCAATCTGGAAGGGAGGAATTTTTATATCAATTACCAATTGCTCTGTAATTTGATCGATCAGTGATAAAACATTATCCCCTTTTGTGTCAAATGTAGAAACCAGACTTGCATTTTTAGTCTTATAAACTTCTGTTTTAAAGACATAAGTTCCATCGTCAAAAGTAAATGTGCCTGTGATAAAATAATTCATGCTGTAGTACTTTGCAATTGAGTGAAGGAGAAGAAACGGGGCATCGATACAATGGTCATAGCCGGCCTCTCTGAATTTTTTAGCAAAATCCCTGGCTGAATTGGTTTGTATAAAGGTGTTTTGTGACAGGTCATGTTGGATCATCGAAGGTATAGCATATTGCAGCCAGTTAAGTTCAGAATTCGTGCTCGAATTATTAAAGAAAAACAATGCGATCTTTTTCCTGAATTCACTTTTAACAACCGTTCGTTCAATACTCTCTCCATCTTCGCTCTCAAGGTAAATTTTGTGAGTTGTGGCTCCAAGGTCCTTGTCGTTGAATAAGATAATAACAAGTAGAACAGATAAGAACGCATTGGCTGGTAATCCAAACAACTCAACTTTCGTCCATCTACTTGAGCTCTTTTTTCCATGGAAATAAGAGAGAAGAATTACAGCAGGAATAAGTGATAACAATATTGCCCAGGCAAGATCAGCAATATGAGGGGAAAGCATGTTGTTAAAAACAATGGCAGCTACAGCCAGTTTAATGACCCATGCACTTAATATGTATAAAAGAAGGATTTGAATAACCCTTCGGTTCCATAGATCTTTGAATATAAATCCGATGGACCGGGAACGTTTTTTAGTAATCCCTTCAATAAACACTTCGAACACTTCCATATAATCCGACATCCCCTTTAACTCTTTCTCACCGAGGGATTGGGTAGTAATATCAGATTTATTAAGGAGCTGAGCCTTTACATCAGCAGAAACACAAATCCCATTAGGCGGGGCAAGAGGTTCGATGCGGGCTGCAATATTTACTGCGGATCCAAAAACATCTCCCTCTTCGAAGATAACTTCTCCGATATGAATACCAGCCCGGATGGTTAATTCTTCATCTTTTAAACGGGTTTGAACGTTAATGGCAAAACGAACTGCCTGGAGGGCACTGTCAAACATCATCATAAGTCCGTCACCAATTTCTTTAATTACTTCACCACCATAAGATTTAACCAATGGGAAAATAATATCACGCTGGGTTTGCAGCAACTGCATGGTTCCCTGTTCGTTTTCTTCCATACGTTTAGTATACCCAACAATGTCGGTGAAAACGATGGCTGCCAGTTTATGCGATTTATCTGACATGCATTTATTGTATCAGGAAAAGGTTATATACAACCCAAATCTACAAAAAAAGCTTAAGGGATGCAAGCAGGCTTAGAGGAAATGATTAACAATTATACGGCAATAATAAATAAAGCAAGATAAATAAAGACTAGTATTAGAAAGTTAAGAAGTCTTTTTAGACTTCGCCCAGTTCTGCCAATTTCTCTTTCACATCTTCAGCGGGTTCATATCCTGGATCTGCATCTGTCCAGATATCATTGGCAATTTGCAAATATTCCCGGGCCTTCTTCTCTTCTCCTGATTCAAGGTAGAGCAGTCCGGTCTCATAGTTGTTTTTAGGATTAAAGGGATCCAGGTCAAGCGGAATCCGGATATGTTCTTCGGCATCCTTAAATTCTCCGAGTTTTCTGTAGCACCTGGCAATCCATCGGTGCGTATCCATGTTTGAAGGTTGCATATCAAGAAATTGTTGATAGTAGGTGATGGCTTCGCTGTAATTCTCTGTTATTTCATTGATTCTGCCATTGGCATAATGGATATTGGCCAGCAATAGATCTTCTCCAAACCCCTCGATCAATGCTTCTGCCTGTTCAATCTCCTGCATTGCTTTTTCAGTATCTTTTAATTCAATGTATGCAAACAGGTAGCCAAAGGAAGCAATTTTATCAAGAGGAGATTCGAATTTGTTTTCCATGTCCTCCAGTATTTTAAACGCTCTGTCTTCCTGCCCGGCCACAATATAGTATCCAATCGTAAAGGCTTGATATACAAGGATGTCTTTGGGGGATTTAAACCTGTTCCACAAATTCATTCTTTTTTCGTGGTAATCGAGTGCTGTCCGGTTCTGTCCTTTCAATCCATAGAATTGGTGCAATGCATGGAAAACGCTGGAACTGTCTTCAGCAGTTTTGCTTGACGCCAGAATATTATTAAATTCTATCAGGGCATCTTCAAAATCACCTCGTAAAACTTTTATTCTGGCCAGCCTTATCATGATGGATACTTTACTGGATTCTATCAGCAAAGCTCTGTCGTAATTTTGCTCAGCTTTATCAAAATCACCCAGCCGAATATATAAATCTCCAATTTCACGGAAGGATTTGAAATCACTGGGAAACTTATCAGCATAGAGTTTGTAATAAATAAGAGCAGAATCATAATTGCCGGCCTTTTCATAAAGATCTCCTATGCTTCTTAGGTAATTATATTCTTCCGGATCCAGCTCAAGAATTTTCTTGTACTGTACAATGGCTTCAGCCGATTGACCTTTGTTGATGTATCTTCCTGCGAGCATTGTTCTTCCTTCTGTATCTTCCGGGTAAAGTTCCACCCACATTTTAACGACGGCATCCGCTTTATCAGGTTCCTGTTTGACCAGGTAGTAAAAGAATTTTACAAAAAACTGGACGGTTTCAGGTAATTTGTCCAGGTTTTTTTTATCCATGGCCAGCTCCAGGGTTTCCATGGATTTTTCCGCTTGATTTGAACTGAAATAGAAGTTAGCCAGGGAGAGGTATGCAATTGCAAAGCCAGGATCTTCTTCAACGGCCTGGTTTAAATATTCAATTCCTTTAACATAGTCGTTTCTTAAAATTTCGCGATTGGCAAAGGCATACAAACGTAACGCTATTTCTGAACCGGTAAATATATCAGCAATGGGCAGGTCTCTTGTTTCATCGATATGATATCCCGGTATTTCAACATCGTCTTTAACCTGAATAGAAATTTCATCGATGAGCTTAAAGATATCTTCTCCAGTAAAATTATTTTCTATCAGCAGTTTAGTTGTTTTTGTATCGTAGAGCTTTGTATTTATTGAATATACACCGCCTTCAATGGAAAAATCTCCGCTGAGAAAATAATTCAGATGGTAATATTCTGACAAATTGCTCATTAACGACACTGGTAAACCGATTCCATCTTCATAACCAGCTTCTTCAAGCTTTTTAAAAAATCGCACCGCCGATTGTGAATTGATATAAATGTCCTGAGATAAATCATATTCAATCATGGTAGGGATGGAATATTGCAACCAGTCCCAGGTTGAATCACCTGAAATGTTTGTTATGTTAAACAGTGCTAAACTTTTCCTGAATTCACTTTTAACTATGGTTCGTTCAATCCGGTCTCCATCTTCATTTTCTACGGTTACACTTTGAGCTGTAGCTCCCAGGCTTTTTCCCTGGAACATTAAAACTACCAACAGTAGGGTCATTGCCGCATTGGCAGGTAATCCGAAAAGCTCAACTTTTGTCCATCCTTCCTGTCTGCGTTTGTTATGATAATAAGATAGAAGAAAGACTGCGGGCAACAAAGAAAGCAAAACTACCCAAGCGAGGTCAACCAGATGGGGTGATAAAAGGTATTCTGAAGATATGGCAGCTACAGCCTGTTTGATGATCCATGCACTTATCAGATAACCAATAATTACATGAACAACTTTCCGTTTCCAAATATCATTAAAGAACCATTTAGCATCTTTTTTCTGCTGGCCGGAGATACCTTCCACGTATACTTCGAAAATTTCTACAGGTTGACTGACTCCTTTTAATTCACGCTTGCCTAGCGAAATGGTGGTTATATCAGATTTGTTCCTTAGCTGGCTTTTTACATCTTCCGAAATACAAATACCATTGGCGGGTGCCATGGGCTCAATTCTCGCAGCTGTATTTACTGCTGATCCAAAGACATCTCCATCTTCAAAAATTACATCACCAATATGGATTCCGGCACGGATCGTTAACTCTTCATCCTTTAGCCGGGTTTGTACACTAATTGCAAATCGGACTGCCTGTACAGCACTGGTGAACATCATTAATAAACCGTCACCCAATTCTTTAATCACCTCTCCACCATACGACTCAACCATTGGAAATACGATTTCTCGTTGTTGCTGAAGCAGCTGCATGGTTTTCTGCTCATTCTCTTCCATACGCTTTGTATAACCAACGATGTCGGTAAATACAATGGCTGCTAATTTGTGCTTTTTATCAGGCATCCGGAAAAATATTTAAATAGTATTGTGGTACTTATTCTTGAATTCCCAAAAATAAATAAATTACTGATCAAAATATAGTAATAAATACAATGATGCTATGAAGCAGGGATCAATTAAAAAATATTCAATAATCAATAATCAACAACCATTAACCATATCCTCACTCCATCACAAGGATAAACCCGATTCCATGAATATTGTTTATCTGTACCGATTTATCAAGGCTTAGGTGTTTCCTTAGTTTGGAAATAAACACGTCGAGACTACGGCTATTGAAGTAACTGTCGCTGCCCCAGACCTCATTCAGGATATCTTCCTTTTTCAGGACTTTATTTTGATTTTGAATAAAGAATTTCAGTAATTCCACTTCACGGGAAGTAAGGTTACGGCTTTCTTTTGGATGTGACAATGTCATGCTGACGGAATTGAAAATGTATTCACCAATGGCATACTCCCCTTTACTTTTTTTCGCATTAATGACCTTTCCACGCTTCAAGAATATTTCAATTTTAAGTGCAAGTTCTTCAATGCTAAAAGGTTTGGTAATGTAGTCGTCCCCACCTACAGTAAGCCCTTCGATCCTGTCTTCCTTCATCGATTTGGCAGAAAGGAACAAAATTGGTATGTGCTCGTCGTTTTCCCTGATCTTTTTTGCAAGGGCAAACCCATCCATCTCCGGTAACATCACATCCAGTATACAAAGGTCAAAAGGATTGTCTTCGAAAACCGATAAGGCCTCTTTTCCATCTTTGCACAAAACAATTTCATACCCTTTGATCTCAAGGTTATCCTTGGTAACATAACTCAGGTAGGGATCATCTTCTACATATAATATTTTTGGTTTACTGCTCATTTAAACTGGAATTTTAATTGAAAATGTGCTGCCCTTTCCTATCTCACTCGATACAGTTATTTGCCATTTATGGCTGTCAATAACGTTTTTTACATAATTTAATCCAATACCGAATCCTTTAACATTATGAATATCACCAGTGGGCACTCGAAAAAATTTATTGAAAATCTTTTTCAGGTATTGTTTTTCTATGCCAATGGCATTGTCTGACACGGAAAGTACAATGCTATGATTGTCAGTTATGGTTGATATTTCAATTTCAGGTTTTCCGTTGCAATATTTTATTGCATTATCCAGGAGGTTATACAATACATTGGATATATGATGTTTGTCGCCTACGACTAAAGAATGATTAGCTTCAAGAATTAAAGAAACGCTTCCTTTATTTTCTTCAACAGAATGCTTAAAACCTGCAGTAACCTCCTGAATCAGTTCATGCAGATCGATCTCCTCCTTTTTCAACTTAAATTTGTTGGTCTCAATACGGGCAAGTTGTAATACTTTATCAATCTGGTGCTCAAGTCGCTTGTTTTGATCTGAAATTATATTGGCATAATTTATAAACCTTTCGGGATCTTTAGATATTTCTTCTTCAGAGAGCACTCTGGCTGAAATTCCAATGGTTGAAATGGGAGTTTTAAATTCGTGTGTCATGTTGTTGATGAAGTTCTTCTGGATCTCAGATAACCGCTTTTGCTTGAGTATGACATAGATGGCATAGCCGAAAAATATCACGGCAGTGAATAATACAAGGGAAGATACAAACCAGATGTTCATAGTATTTAAAATGAACAGGGTTTTAGACGGGAAACGAATTCCAAAATAATAGGTGAACTCATCGTATTTCTGGAATTTTTTAGTTTCCTGTTCCTTTCCATTGGAAGTGCTGATATAATTCCCAAACACCATGGCATCTGTTTCACAATCATATATGGCATACTCATAGTCGATGTCCATGTTCCTGAAATCAAACTCTGTTTTCAGGTAATGATCCAGTATGCTGGCATCAATGATGTCGTTAATGTCAACAATAAAATAATTGGACGAGATCTGCCGGACTGGATTTTCATTGGGTAATTCATGACCATTGAAAGCAAGCACTTTTTCAGCTACATTATAGAGGGCAATCTGTACCCGCTGGGTAAATTCCTGCTCCGTAGTGCTGTAGGTCCGGTTGATCCAGTACAATTGGAACAATATAATACCTATGATGGATATTGATCCAAGAATAACAGCCAGCCTGATGTGATTGTTTTTCATTTGATGTAAAGATAAATAAAAGCAACAAAAATTGATGTTTATGTATTTTCGTTTAACAAATCTTTACAATTGGCAATTGCAAGTTTGTTTTTAATCAGTTCCAATATTTTATGGATTGATACCATAAATTTATGCTTAAAGAAATAGTGACAACTTGGGTAAAAAAATCAATGACATTAGCAACTGCTCATAAAAAATTTTACTTTCGCATATCAAAGCAACCGAATGGTAATTCCTGCCATCTTGATTGTATAATATTCCTTAATTAATTTTAATTATGCTAAAAACAATTTTATCTTCTTTTCTCACGACTATATTTGTGATTTGCTTCATGTCTGTGTTTGCACAGGACGGAAATACCCGCTACATTGGAATGGAATCGGGAATTAATGTCATTTTTACAGAGTTGCCGGAATATGACTTTATCCGGGGTGACATGGATGACTATGGTGGCGGAGTTCATGCCAATGAACTTACAGGTTATTGTTCAAGCTGGTATGCCGGAGTTAAAACCGAATCCCGGTCAAAAAACAAGCATTTTGGTTTCACATCTGGAATCCATTTCACCAGGCTTAGTTCCAACCTGACCGGATCCTCTTATTACAGTTCCAATGCTGATTTTTTCTACTTGTTGCTAAGGGAACATGGAACAACAACAGAATACCTTAAAGTTAAAGAAGTCACAGAGTCCTCCAACTATATTGGTATTCCTCTTGAGATAAGATACATTCCTTACCATGAAGACATGTTTGGATTTTATCTGAAGGCCGGTAGTAGTTTTAATTATCGTTTAAGCTCTACACATGATGTGGAGTTTTATAATGATGAAATGAGTAAATATAAGAATGATGTTGTCGCGAAGTTTGAAGAACCTGTTAACCTTTTTTCGAATTTGTATTTCGGAGCGGGGCTCATCATTGGCAATGAAGACAAACCTCATGTAGGAATAGAAGGAGTTGCACCGACATTTGTATTTAGCCGGAGAGTATCAGGCATTGTTGATCCTATAGCAGGTATAGGATTTCAAGTTCATGTATATGTTCCTTTAAATCAGTAATAATTATGAAAAACCAAATAATATTTTTTGCCTTCACACTGGTGATTATTTTCTCCGGTTGTAGTAAAGAAAGCGAATTAAGAGAGTCAGTTTTTATTACAGATCCTGACCATGCTGGATTGCCCATTTATTCGGAGTGGGGCTACAATACATTTGGCGCGTATTACGACAGGGAAACATTCCGGTCGAACAGTTACGATGTGCCTTTGAAAGTATCTGTAACAAACGATTCAACTTATTTTTCCTTTACCGGACAAAAAGGAGGTTACGGTTATGATGATAATGTGTCGTTAAAATTTATTTTTCCTGATTATAACCCTGAAGAATATTTCGACCTCATTGAATTAGATGACACAACTTTTGACCTCGTTGATTCAGGTTGCAGGGTCCGGTTTAAATTTGGCGATGCTGAATACGATGGTACAGTACTGGAGGGCTATCTTCAATTTAAAAGAGCTCAACAGTTATTGGTGGATGAAGAACAGGTTGAAGTGATTTTATCCGGGCTGTTTGAATTCAAAATCCTCGTTGACAGTGAGCCGGTTTCTATTACAGATGGTAGGTTTGATATCGGTGTGGGATACCATAACTTCTTTGTTTATTAAAGGATCCGTATTGGGAAATAAAAAAGCCGCACTTTACAGGTGCGGCTTTTTATTAGATTCTATTTTTTTAATGCTTTATAGCAAGCTTTTGTGTTGTGATCATTTTACCATTGGTTGAGATCCTGTAGAAATAAATACCTTCTGAAATATCAGCTGTATTCAATTGTACATTGGATTCAACAGTATTTACTTGTCTGATCAGCGATCCGGTAATATCAATTAGCTCGAAAGTATATGCACTGTTGCTTAACTTAGCTTCGAACTGAATGTTCACAATGTCATTAGCTGGATTGGGGTAAACCCGGGCCGAAGCAGCAATATTGTCGTTAACACCTACTTCCAGGCCGTTATAAACAACAGTTACCATGGTTGAATCATTGGGATTGCTTTCGTCGAAGAAAACGTAAGAAATTGTTGATTCTCCGATATTTCCTCCAGGGTAGTAGTGTCCTGAAAAGTCAGTGTCATTAGTAGCTCCGCCTTCAATGGTAATTGAATAGGGCGACAGGCTAACATTAGGTGCAATGCAAAGCAACCAGCAGAAAGCACTGGAAGCACCAGGTACCATAATCTCTTCATAGCGACGAACAAGTACATCTATGGCGTTGCCACTGGTATTGGTAACATCCATATATACTACAATTTCGTCTTGTGCGGATGATCCATCCACATAAACTACTTCATTGGGTTCCAATTGATTGCCATCATGGGTAAGTACAAGACTTTGTGCGGAAACAAAGCTTGCAACTAATACTGCAATAAATGTAAGGAGTAAATTTGTTTTCATAATATCTATGTTTTAATGTTTTAAACTTTTAACGCTGCAAATTTAAGTATATTTAAAGTCTTAGTATTATTATTTTTCAAGCAGTAGTTAACAATTTGTAATAATTATAAATTAAAGAAAATCAACGTCAATCCATTCTGTTAAGTTAACATTTTATAATTTTAATCCCTCTATCAGATAATCTCTAATCTTTATAAATATGGACAAAATGAAATATGTATTCGTTGCTTTAATTTTACTTTTTACATTTACATTCTGCAATACTTCTACTCAGAATAATGAATCGGCCGTTAGTAAAAGCGAACAGAACCAGGATCTACAAGATGAGGAAACTCAGTGGGTGTCTTTGTTTGACGGGAAAACCACCAATGGTTGGAAAGGGTTTAAGAAAGACGTAGTACCCTCAGGATGGATCGTTGAGGATGGAAATTTTGTGGCACTTGGAAAAGGTGGTGATCTTGGTGGTGATGTGATCACTATTGACCAGTTTGAGGATTTTGAGCTTTACCTTGAATGGGCTGTTGAGGAAGGTGGCAATAGTGGAATATTTTTTAATGTGCTAGAAGAGGGTTATCCCACTGTATATGCTACAGGTCCTGAATACCAGGTGCTCGATGATGTAGGCTACCCCCATGAACTGGAGGAATGGCAGCTGGCAGGGGCCAATTATGCCATGCACAATGCCGCTGACAAAGTGTTGAAACCTGCTGGAGAGTTTAACTCAAGCAGGATCATTGTCCATGACGGACATGTTCAGCATTGGCTTAATGGTGATATGGTTGTGGAATATGATTTATGGACGGACGATTGGAAAGAACGTGTGCAAAATTCAAAGTGGAAAGATTTTCCCGGCTATGGATTAGCGCGTAAAGGCCATATAGGTCTGCAGGATCATGGAGATGTTGTCCGCTTTAGAAACATTAAAGTTCGTGACCTGACCGAAAAGGGTGAAGCAATATTTAATGGAAACAATCTGGATGGATGGAAGATACATGGAACCGAAAAATGGTTCGCTGAAAATGGTACATTGGTTTGTGAAAGCGGACCTGATAAAGCTTACGGTTATCTGGCAACCGAACAAATTTACAAGGACTTTATTCTACGGCTGGAATTTAAGCAGGAATCAAACGGTAACAGTGGAGTCTTTTTCAGGTCTACGCTCGAAGGAACAAAGATAAGTGGCTGGCAGGTGGAAGTGGCGCCTAAAGGTTATGATTCAGGTGGTATTTATGAATCCTATGGTAGAGGCTGGTTATACCAGATCCCTGATGATAGAGAGCATATTCTAAAGGAAGAAGAATGGAATGAATTGATCATTAAAGTGGAGGGCGACAGGGTAATAACCTGGCTGAATGGTGAAATGATGACTGACCTGAGTGATGAATTAATCGGACAGGCTCAGGGCAGTGTAGCACTGCAGATCCATGATGGAGGAGATGTTAAAGTGAGGTGGCGGAATATTTACCTCAAAGAAATATAAAACTGAAGATGGAAGAATGGGTAGTTGTCCGATCCTTTACCTATCCTCACGAGGCGCACCTTGTAAAAACTAAACTTGAATCCCGGGGTATCGAAACACAGTTAAAAGATGAATTAACTGTTCAGGTCCATAACTTTTACTCAAACGCAATTGGGGGTGTAAAATTACTCGTTCGTCAATCTGATGAAAAAGATGCTCTGGAGATCTTAAACGATTCAGGGAATACTGGTAAGGATGAAGCAGCAGGTGATGAAAATTTAAAAAGAAAGAAGTTAAGGTATTCAAAAATCCTTTATGCTGTTGCCGTTGTCATCCTGTTGGTTGCCATTGGAACTGCAGTTTATTCAATCTTTTTAATTCCTTCACAATCTGAAAAACTAAGCCTGAATGCATGGTGTTTCGAAGGATTGTATTATAAAGACTGGGAATTTACTCCAAATACAATTGAACCCGACGAAGTAAAGAGCTCAACACAAATACAATTTGAATTTGTAAATTCCTGCAGAGAGTATATGGTTTTTTATAAGGAAGGGATCGTGACATTGCCAGGTTTTGATACAGAAAAAATTAAGGCCCGATGGAAAATGGAGGAAAAGAAACTGTTCATAATTCCCGCAAACGGGGATATGTCGTTGGTTAATGAAGAAAAAGAGGGTATTATAGAAGGCAAGGAGGTGTTAGAAAATATTTACTATGGGATATACGATGTAAAGTTTCAATCCATATATTTGACACTTGAATCGGAAAAGCGAATTATTTATGGGTCAAGAAAGTACGATAACAAATTCAGCTTCTGATGGTAACGGATGGATTTGTCCTGGCTGTAACTCTGATAATGTGGTTATCATGAAAAGGACCGGGCTCATTACTTTGCTGTCCTTATTGTTGTTTGCTCTGCCATTACCCATTTTTAAGAAACGATTGTATTGCTTTGACTGCGAATTTGAATGGAAAAAAGATTAAAACAAAATTACAGAAAAGTAGAGTATGACAAGTAACGGACAAACGATCTCGAATGCGGGGGTAAGATGGATGCTCGTCCTTAGGGTAATTATTGGTTGGCACTTTATGTATGAAGGGCTGGTGAAATTTACCAATCCGAACTGGTCAAGTGTTGGGTTTCTTTTAGATTCCCAGGGATGGTTCAAAGGTATGTTTGAATCGATGGCTGCAAATCCTAATGTGTTGGCTGTAGTTGACTTTATGAACATCTGGGGATTGATCGCCATTGGTTTAGGATTGATACTTGGGCTGTTTACAAGAGTTGCAACCTGGTCTGGAATTGTATTACTGGCTATGTATTACCTTTCACATCCACCATTTGTAGGCTTAAAGTACGGAATGCCCATGGAAGGAAGTTATCTGGTAATTAATAAAATACTAATTGAAATGGTTGCTCTGATTACACTGTTGTTTGTCCCGACAGGAAAGTACATTGGGATCGACCGGTTGATTTGTAAAAAGTAGGAGTGGAATTTTTATGGAAGAAAAAACAAACAAAATAGGAAGACGGGATATCATTAAAGGACTTGCAACTGTACCCATAGCAGGTGCTTTATTATATGGGTGGTACAGAAAACGGAGGTATGAAAACTTGTTTAAAAAGGCCATTCAGGAAGAGGTGAAACTGAACGGCCAAAATCCGGTTTTGAACAGGAGAGTATCCACCGACAAGCAGATCAGACTTGGGATCATAGGATCAGGTGGCCGGGGAAGGTATTTATTAAAGGCTGCCGGATTTTTAAGGCCAGAGGTAATTGACAGTTTTATTGAACAAAGCAAAGAAAATAAGTCTGACAAACGATACAAGGAATTCCTTGAACAGGAAGATTTGAATATTGTGATCAATGGTATTTGTGATATTTACGATGAAAATGCCAAAAGAGGAATTGCAGCCTGTTCTAATATTTGCCGGAATCCGACCAATGGTGAAATGGGAAATCAACCAAAAAGATATACCAATTACAAGGATCTTCTTGCTGCAGAAGATATTGATGCAGTAATTATTGCTACACCTGACCATTGGCACGGCACCATGACCATCGAAGCAGCTAAAGCAGGAAAGCATGTTTATTGTGAAAAGCCTTTGACCTGGACTGTTGCTGAAACATATGAAGTAATTAATGCTGTCAAAGAAAATGGCATCGTTTTCCAGCTTGGACATCAAAACAGGCAAACAGAAAGTTATTTCAAAGCCAAGGAAGCTTACGAGAAAGGGGTGCTGGGAAAGGTAAACCTTGTAGAAGTCACAACCAACAGGAACAGTCCGAATGGGGCCTGGGTTTATAATATAGAAGAAGGAGCAGGGCCACATAATATTGATTGGCAACAATTCCTCGGACCGGCTCCTTACCATGAGTTTAGCCTTGAACGTTTTTTCCGCTGGCGATGCTGGTGGGATTACAGCACCGGTTTATCAGGCGATTTGTTTACTCATGAATACGATGCCATGAACCAGATCCTTGATCTTGGTATCCCTGAATCTGCAGTCTCCTCTGGAGGAATCTATTTTTACAAAGATGGTAGAACCGTACCCGATGTTTTGCAACAAACGTTTGAATATCCTGACCGAGATCTTACATTGATGTATAGTGCATCACTCGCAAGTAATATGCGTCGGGGACGCAGGATTATGGGTCATGATGCCTATATGGAAGTCGGAGGAGATTTAAAGATCTATGCCGACCAGGGATCTACAAAATATGCAGAAAAAATTGAGGCCGGCCTAATTGATCCCAATCTGCCTATCTATTCATTTACACCGGGAATGAAACAGGTAGATGCAATTACTTCTCCAACGGAACAGTATTTTGCAGGAAGGGGATTACTTTATACATACAGAAGCGGTAAAAGGGTAGATACATCACACCTTCATATTAAAGACTGGCTTGATTGTATTCGTGAAGGAGGCCAACCCAGCTGTAACATTGATCTGGCATTTGAAGAAGCCATGACCGCACATATGGGTACCATTGCTTACCGGGAAAACCGGAAAGTATATTGGGATAAGGAGAAGAAAGAGATTGTATAACAATTAATAATATATCTTTTATAGATATCAATTTTTCACGCAAAGAAATCAAAGAAAATTTGCAAAATAACGCAAAGAAATAATGACTGAAAACGAGATATCTTATAAGATTATAGGAATCGCTATAGATATCCATAAAAGAATTGGACCTGGTTTATTGGAATCAGCCTATGAAAATGCATTAGTATACGACCTCAGCGAAGCAGGATTTGAAGTAAAGCAACACCAACAAATGCCGTTTATTTATAAAGGTGTTCGGCAGGATGTTGGTTACAGAATTGACATAATAGTGAATGATAAAGTTATTATTGAAGTTAAATCTATTGAAGCACTGGCGCCTGTTCATTTTGCACAAACACTAACATACTTAAAATTGTCTGAGCTCAAACTGGCGTTACTAATTAATTTTAATAGCAAAGTTCTAAAAGGAAATATTCACAGAATTGTGAATAATCTTTAAAGCCTTTGCTGTACTTTGCGGTTTATCTTACCGGCCTTTGCGTGAAATAAAAAATATAACACTACATTGGCATTGATTGACAATGATAAAAAATGGATAAATAAACTAAAATATAATTATACATTTATGCTTACCCGAAGAAACTTTGTCAAAGGCATTGCTGCTGCAGGAGCAGCAAGCCTTGTATTACCTGAACAACTATTTGCTATGCCCACAGATAAAAAAATAGGTATACAACTTTATAGCATTCACAACCTTGTGAACAGTGATCTGAACGGCTCACTGGAAAAACTGGCAGGAATAGGATACAATACAATTGAAACAGCTGGATACGGTGACCGGAAGTTTTATGGCCATGCCCCCGAAGCTTTCAGAAGTCTGGCATTAGGATTTGGAATAGAACCCTTAAGCAGTCATAGTAATGTAAAGCTTGACAATGCCGAACAAACCATTGATGATGCCGCTGCTGCAGGCATGAAATATGTTGTTAAACCATCCATTCCTGAAGATAAACGGCAAACCATTAATGATTATCGTAAACTGGCTGAGGAATTTAACGAGATTGGAAAACTCTGTAAAAAAGCAAAACTAACCTTTGCTTACCACAACCATGCATTTGAATTTGCGAAGATCGACGGACAGATCCCCTATGATGTATTGCTCAATAATACTGATCCCGACCTGGTAACCATGCAAATGGACACTTACTGGGTATTTTACGGAGGACACAAGCCGGTTGATTATATCAAAAAATACCCCGGTAGGTTTAAACTGTGGCATGTTAAAGACATGGCTCCTGGCCTAAAACGAGAAAGTACTGAGATTGGAAGTGGAATGATTGATTTTCCGGCAATATTTAATCTAAGGGAAGAATCCGGAATGGAATATTATTTCCTTGAGCAGGAACATTTTTCGATGGATCACTGGGAAAGCCTTGCCATTAGTTTCAAATACATGAACACCTTACCTCAATAGACATGAGAAAAAAAATCCAAACAGCCATAGTAGGATACGGTTTGTCAGGCCAGGCATTTCATGCACCTTTTCTTCATGTACATGATGGTTTCCAATTAAACAAAGTAGTTGAAAGAAATCGAACAGATTCCAAAAAGGCTTATCCTTATGTTGAGGTGGTAAAAAATCTGGGTTTTATTCTCGATGATCCTGAAATTGATATGGTGGTAATTTGTACGCCCAATGTTTACCACTATGAACAAACAAAGAAATGCCTGGAGGCTGGAAAACATGTAGTTATTGAAAAACCGTTCATGCCAACAGCCAAAGAATGTGATGAGATCATCGAGCTTGCAGAATCAAAAGGTTTGCAATTGTTTGTTTACCATAACAGGAGATGGGATGGAGATTTTCAAACCATTCAGAAAGTATACAGGAGTGGGGTGTTGGGCGATATTCAATACTTTGAAGCTCACTTCGACCGGTGGGCACCTGAGAGAACCAGAGCAACCTGGCGCGATGAGGATAATCCTGGAAGTGGGGTTTTATTTGACCTTGGTCCTCATTTGATCGACCAGGCATTAACGCTATTTGGTAATCCAGATTATTTGATGGCTGATATTCTGTCCCAGAGAAAGGGAAGCATGGTGGACGACTATTTTAAGATCAATCTTTTTTATCCGGAAACTGAAGTGGTTTTAACTGCAGGAGTGATGGTAAAGGATCACGAATTGCGCTATATCATTCATGGTAACGCCGGTTCTTTTATTAAATACGGAATTGATACACAGGAAGCTCAGTTAAGAAAAGGGTCATTACCCACGAAACAGAATTGGGGACTTGATGATCCGAAAAATTTCGGACTGATCACCCTTGATGACGAAAGTGAAGATTTTGATGGTACCGTTGAAACGCTTCCCGGCAACTACATGGGATTTTATGAAAATGTGTACAATGTTCTTGTTAATAATGGATCACAAGCTGTTAAGCCAATTGAAGCCCGAAATGTGATCCGCCTGATCGAATTGGCATTTGTAAGTAACAGAATGGGAGAAAGGGTGAAGTTCGAGGGATAAATGTAGTTAATGGTTAATAAATAAATATGTGTGAAGTTGATTAATTAGTAGTGATAGGTAAGTTGGAGCAAAACATTAAATAAAAATAAATATCCAATCATGAATTCAAGCAAAGAAAATGAAAAATTTACCCTGAGCCGACGTAAGTTTATCGGTAGTGTAGCGACAGCTGCTGCAGGGTTTACTATCCTTCCAAGTACTGTTATAGGTGGGCTTGGGCATCGTATGCCCAGCGATAAACTGAACATTGCAGGAGTTGGGGTTGGTGGTGTGGGAGCCACCAATATAAAAAATTGTGCAATGGAAAATATCGTCGCCCTTTGCGATGTTGACTGGCATTATGCAAAAGGCACTTTTGAAAAGTATCCCGATGCGAAAAAGTACAAGGACTTCAGGAAGATGTTTGAAGAAATGGGCGACAAGATCGATGCTGTTGTGATCGCCACTCCGGACCATACACATGCTACTGTAGCGGCTATGGCCATGAAAATGGGTAAACATGTTTATGTTCAAAAACCTTTAACACACTCAGTTTACGAATCAAGAGTCCTTAGGAATCTGGCCAACGAATATAAGGTGGCCACCCAAATGGGTAACCAGGGAAATACAGGAGAAGGTATTCGTCAAACCTGTGAATGGATCTGGGACGGAGCAATTGGTGAAGTTGAAGAAGTACATGCCTGGACAAATCGACCAATCTGGCCACAGGGCCTTGAAAGGCCATTGGAAACACCCTCATTACCTCCTACATTGGACTGGGATTCATTTATAGGACCAGCACCGTGGCGTCCTTACCATCCAGCTTATACACCATGGAACTGGAGAGCATGGTGGGACTTCGGAACAGGAGCTTTAGGTGATATGGCCTGTCATATTGTAGATCCGGCATTTTGGGCATTGAAACTGGGGCATCCAACAAGTATCCAGGGAAGCTCTTCTCAGGTAAATACTGAAAGTGCTCCGCTTTCAGAAGTTGTTCATTACGAATTTCCAGATAGAGGTAAGGTTGGAAAAATTAAACTTCCTCCTCTAAAGATGACCTGGTATGATGGTGGTCATATGCCTCCCAGACCAGATGAATTGCCAGATGGTCAGATAATGGGCGATCGCAGCGGTGGTGTACTTTTCGTTGGAAGCAAAGGAAAGCTGATGACCGGCTGCTATGGAAGGAACCCTATTTTATTACCTGGTGAACTGGATGAAGATTATAAACGTCCGGAACCTAGTATCCGGAGGATAGCAGACAACTGGGCCGGCGGACATGAAGGTGACTGGCTCAGAGCATGTAAAGAAAGTCCGGAAAGTCGTGTTGAAACCAGTTCAAACTTCAATTATTCCGGACCACTGAATGAAATGGTTGTTATGGGTAACCTGGCTGTAAGGCTTCAGGACCTCAAACGAAAACTGTTGTGGGATGGAGAAAACATGAGGATCACAAACATCGGCGATGAAGATGAGATTCGTGTTGTAACAACTGATGCATTTAACGTTATCGACGGACATCCTCATTTTGATACCCAATATGCAACCATAAAAGCCAAACCGGCTGCCGAAGAGTATATTAAACATACGTATAGAAACGGTTGGACATTATAAGATAGAGTTGTTACACAGAGCTTCCTATAGATTTGTCCAATCAGAAAAGATGATTAACTTTCATTGATTTTCT
>CAYQWA010000042.1:0-40207 GCA_964421215.1 uncultured Bacteroidales bacterium
ATTCCTCTATAAATTTTTAAACCAATCTGTCCAAATTAGGCTGAAGACTTACAGAAATGCGATTGTTTTACTCGCCCTATCAATAATAACATTTATGAGCTCGAAAAATATGATACAGTGGGATTCACATAATCTGTTTTATTATTCCTACTGCATAGGAGGAATGATTATTCCGTTGTGGTTGTTAATTCTACTGGTTATTCTAATTGTAATTCTGATTGTCAGGAGAAATAGAATTACTTAGACCTCTACTTTTAAAAGGTAGTATACATAAACACTTGCATTTTAATTTAAAGGCATTTTCTTTTTAGATTTGATTTTGGTAAAAAATACAATGCCATAATAGGCCGTTGGGTTGGATTGAATTTTAAATTAAAGTTTATATAGTTTCTTTGATAATATAATAAGATAATTCTGAAAGCTTATAGATAGTCTCTTTTACTAACTCAGCTTCTTCATCGGAAATGTTTTGAAATCTCTTTACCATTCTTATATCTTCAATGGATAATTTCCTAGCTTCATCAATCGAATTTAATTTTTTAATCTCTAAAATATCCTTTTTCATTCCATATTATTTTTTGAAATTTTATCCTTTAAGTCAAGAAACTTATTCGCACTAGTAAGCAGGAAATTCGCTTCCTCCTCACTCATTATATTTCGATTAAGCTGTAAGATTTTTAGCTTTTGAGTATATACAAAATCTAGGGCAGATTTAAGTAATAGAACTTCTTCAGTGGAAAGATTTAATGCTGTCATTGTTATGATAATTGTGATACTTGAGATTTGATAGAAATAGTGAATGCCTCGCAATTAGGCTAAGATAGCCATTTTTAACCGTATACAGAAAGTATTTCTTCATATATTTTGGCCACAAAACATTTTGAAAATAAGTTTTAAGCTTTAACAAAAAACTCAGATTTTTTTCCTAGAAATTGTTTGATAAAACCTGAAGGTTTTTTATAAAAATTCCCATCTTTATATCTGAAAAAGTTCATCCCGTTTTAGAAATTATATTCAGTAATGTTTTTTCTATTAAAACCTGATATAACAATTATTCCCGAAAATAACTTTTTTTATTTACGGGTTTTATTTTTTTCTTTTTTAAACCTATTTTTAAATGAAAAATATTATAAAATTTTACATTATAATTTACCATAAAAAAGTACTTATTTATTGAGAAAAAAGATCAGGAATTTTATCGAATTTTTCTCGATTTTTCATATAATTTCTTTCCGAATATTTTCATTTGGGCCATTGAATAAAAATATATATAAGTGAAATCATTTAAAAAAAATAAATAAATATTATGACTGAAGAAAAGAAAAAGAAAATTGGTGAAATCACAAGTATTATTGAAAAAAACATTCAAAAAATATATGATGAAGAGAGAAAAAAAGAAACTCCCCAGCAGAGATTAATCAAGTCAAATAAAGACTTATTATTAGATTATACCCTATTTCTGAAAACATCAAATATTAGTTTAACTAGTGGGGCTGAATTTATTTATGAAGAATACTTGAAAATACATAAATATTATAATAGCTATTACAATTACAGAAATAATATTAAATAGTTGAAGTACTGGCCTCCTCCTGTTATTAGGCAAATATCAAAAATAGAGCAGGCACAAGAAAATCTTTAGGAATCGGGAAAGAATAAAGGTTATAGTGAGTCATATACATCAAAAATCTCCTTTTCACGAATTCCTAGATATATTTTTGTGGTTTTGATATTGGAGTGATTAAACACTTCACTTAATAGAATCAGAGATCTATCAGAATTGTCATTTTGCTCAAAAATTCGTCTTCCAAAGCTCTTTCTTAATGAATGAGATTTGAATTTTTGAGGATTATCACAAAGTTTATATTTCGATGCAATTTTCTTTAGCTGTTTGTTTATGTACTGAATAGAAATGGTGGAAGCTCCATATTTATTAAGAAATACATAATCATCAGGATTTATCATCCTAATTTTTTGACCTAAATCTATAATTAATCCCATTAAATCAGAGTTTAATTTTATTCGCCTATATTTTCCAGTTTTCTTTTCATTTAATTCAATTAGATCTTTACCTAATATATCTCCCCATTTTAAATTAAGGATGTCACTAATTCGGAGGCCAGTGTAAATTCCAATTGCAATTAGTAAAGCAAATCGATAATCACCATCTCGTTTAAGTTTAAGAATTAAACTTTGAAGCTTATTCCATTCAATATAATCTGCTGTAGTTTTTTGTCCTTGAAGAGCCATTTAATGCCAGTTTAGAATATTTTGGCTAGGGTACGGAGGAAAAGTTTCAAATACAAGGAAATTATAAGGAAAGTGAAATGATTATTTCATAAGCACTTAAATAAATTTTCTTATTAGTTGATTTTCTGCACCTTACAAAAGACCTCTTGTTTCACTTAGTATAAAAATGAAACTTAGAAAATATTTAAGATATCTGGTATGTTCTATTTATTGTTGGATTTGGTAAATCAAATGAAAATAAAGCTCACCGATTTAGAACAAACATTAACAATGATGTTAAAAACTAATACAAACCTGCAGAGTTTAGGTATTTTTCTTTGAATCTATCTTTTAGTTTCTGAGGATATAATACCTTAACATTATCACCAAAGGAGAGTATTAAGGATTCAAGCTCATAATTAGGGATTACGTTTATACGAACCTCTAGTTCATTATTCTCCAACCATCTTTGTTTTTGGGATTGGTGTAGTGGTTTGGTGTCAACATAAGGGGCAGTACTTGCATTAAATCTTAGTTAGCAAACAATCCTTCCATGCAAATCAAATATTCTGTTTTCAAAACTATAGTTGCTTTCTTAGAAAGACAAGTGTTTTTGAGGTGATGATTTAAAAGAAGTGTATTGGTATATGACGAAGGAATCTCAGCAATGAATTTTTCATTGACTTCATGCATTGCCTTATAAAAACACCTCAATGAATCCACTTCTAAACATTTCAGCATGATAAAAAATTACTTCATCACAGCCCTAAGAAATATACTGAGGAGGAAGGTTTCCTCTTCAATCAATATTTTTGGTTTAGCAACTGGTATTGCAACTGCCATAATTATTTTGTTATGGGTAGATTACAATATCGGGTTCGACAAATGTTTTGAAAATCACAAAGTACTATACAGGGTTTACCACGAGTACATATATACTACCGGTAACACGTACAGTGATATGACATCAACAGCCCTTGGGCCAACTTTAACCAAACAAATTCCTGAAATAGTTAACTTTACGAGAACAAGCTCACGCAATTGGATCATAGGGACAGAAACTAAACGCCTGCCTCAGGTTGGAACCCCTGTTGATTCGTCATTCTTCTCGATGTTTTCATTAAAATTTGTCAAGGGTAACCCTCAGGAAGCCTTTTCAGATTCACGAAATATTATACTTTCCGAAAGCTCTGCAAAAAAACTCTTCGGAGACACGGAACCCATTAATCAGATTGTGAGGATAGAGGACTGGTATGATGCAAAAGTAACCGGCATCTTCAAAGATATTCCTAAGGAAACTCATTTTTGGTCAAACTTTGAATTTTTTGTGCCTTTTGAAATTTTCGAAGAAATCTATGATTGGAATTTGAATGGGTGGGAAAACCAAAGCTTTCTAACCTATATTCAACTAAATTCAGATCGTACAGATATCCATACCCTTAAAGAAAAGATAGAGGATGTAAAAAAACAATATGACCCTAATTCAAATACTTTAATAAGATTAAGGCCAATAACAGAGATCCATACACATGACCTGGAAGGGGGTGGTCTGATAAATTATATTTATATATTATCAGGAGTAGCCATCTTTATCATATTAATTGCATGCATTAATTATCTCAACCTCTCTACTGCTCTTTCGATAACCAGGTCACGCGAAATTGGTCTGAGAAAAGTGATTGGTGCAGATAGGCAAAAGTTAATTACACAATTCCTTACGGAATCTGTCATACTATCAATCATAGCCGTTGTTTTCGCTTTAATATTAGCACTCTTTTTCCTGCCATATGTCAACAACGTCCTTGATACGGAAATCAGACTGAATGTTACACCCGTGTTTATAATTTCAATATTGATGTTTACTTTAGTTATTGGTGTTTTAGCAGGTTTCTACCCTGCAATAATACAGTCTTCATTCAATACAATTATTTGTTTAAAGGGATCTTTTATTACGAAAAGAGGCCAGTTGACCATAAGGAAAATACTTGTTGTTTTTCAGTTTCTATTATCGGTACTGGTTATCATTGTAACATTGTCAATTAGCCGGCAAATCAATTTTATTTTAGATAAAGACCTGGGATACAATAAAGAAAACGTCATTAGTTTTGACATCTCAAGCAGTATCGGGCAGAACATAAATGCAATTTTCACGGAACTTCGGGCCAGCCCATATGTATTAGGTGTATGTGCATCAAATACTACCCTCGATTCCTGGACAAGCTCTGCAAATGGTACCGATGTAAGCTGGAAAGAACAAACTGAAGGACAGAGTATTTCAAAACTTGCAGTAATGGGAATATCCTTCGACTTTGATAAAATTTATAAGCTTGATATGGTTGATGGAAGGTTCTTCTCCAGAGACTTCAGCACAGATATGGAAGATGGATGTGTTGTTAATGAAACGGCTGTACGGGAAATGGAAATGGAAAACCCTATCGGAAAAACAATAACAGTATGGGATGAAGAATATAGAATAGTTGGTGTTGTAAAAGATTTCCACTATTCTTCGCTGCATACCCAAATTAAACCTCTCATTATGGCCTACGGATGGGCTTTAGGTAAGATCAATGTTAGAATTCATGCCGAACAACAAAATAAAGCCCTGGTCTTTATTGAAGATTTGCTGAAAAAGATTACACCTAACGAGCCATTTACCTACGAGTTTCTTGATCAGAATATTAATGAGTTGTATGCTGAAGAATACAAGATAAGCACAATTATGAGTATCAGCTCAGTTCTGGCCATTCTGATTTCATGCATGGGATTATTTGGCCTTTCATTCTTTGTGGTAGAGCGAAGAATTAAAGAGATAGGTATTCGGAAAGTAAATGGGGCCACAGTATCTCAAATTGCCGGTTTATTTGTGTTTGATTTCCTCAAACTCGTAATGATAGCAATTATTCTGGCATATCCATTAGCTTATTATTTCGTTGTTAATTGGCTTAATAATTTTGCATATAAAAACAATTTATCCTGGAAAACATTCCTGCTTGCCGGATCAATCGTTGCCGTAATTGCAATATTTACCGTTAGTTACCAGGTGGTAAAAGCTTCCTTAAGGAATCCGGTTGAGTTATTGAAATTTGAATAATTAAGATTATCGAAAATAAAATCATTTTTATCTAAACCATGAAAACAACAATTACACTTATATTTTTTATAAGCTCAGTTTTGACAGTACACTCCCAAAACATTTTTGAAGCCATTGCTATAGGAAACTTTGAACAGGTAAAATCTATACTTAAGGAAAACCCAACCCAACTAAATGCTAAAAATGAGAAAATGGGAGGAATTAGTACTGTTGACATGGCCTTTATGGTAGAAATGCAAAAAGGAAAGATGGAAATTGCACCCTATCTCATTGAACTGGGAGCAGAGTTTGATATTAACAAACCAAACCGTTTTGGATATACCCCCATTGATATGGCCATTGTTTTCGGAAATCAGGATGCTGCAGAATATTTTATCGGGATAGGTGCAGAGTTTAATGCTGTCAGGCAGCGGGATGGCAAAACCCCATTGATTAATGCAATAACACGTGGACGGGAAAGTATGGCCAGACTATTGATCCTGGGAGGTGCCGACTTTACAATAACAAACCAGGAAGGTTATCCTCCAATTTACTTTGCAGTAATTAAAGGTATGACCTATATTGTCAGGAAAATTTCAGAGGGCAATTCTGATTTTAATTTCATCGATGAAAATGGTAAAACCTTATTGCATTATGCTTGTCTTTATGGCTACTATGATATTGTAGAAATTCTTATAAAAAACAAGGCAGAAATATCTGCCAAAGACAATTCAGGAAAATCTGCAATTGATTATGCTTCGATGTATGGCCACGAAAAGATATTTAATCACCTTAAAAATGAGGGCGCTAAAACAAACAAAAGAATCCCAAAGAACTTTGGTAAATCAACTTTCTTATCCAAAAGGCTTGATAAAGGTCAGGCAGTTGCATGGTACCTGAACCACCGGGGCTGGGCAGTAAAAACACAAAACCATTTCCTTGTTTTTGATAGTGAAGAGTTCGGGGTAAAACGTCCTGATGAACCAAAACTGGCTAATGGGTTTCTCACACCTTATGAACTTTCAGAACAGAATATTACAGCTATCTATACTGCATATCATGGCGAACCGGGTGATCCGGCTTATATTCATACCATTGAGGATTCTGTTTCAAAAATAAAGTATGTTCATAACAAACTCGATAATTGGAGGAGCAGCAATAACACTGTTTATATGGAATCCCATGACGAAATAATCATGGATGACCTGAAAATAACAGCCATTACAATACAGGAACAAATGCCTGTTTTGGGTTATTTATGTGAAATGGATGGTCTGACAATTTTTTACTCTGGGTTCAGGACTGAAGATTTGGAAGAATTTAAAAGTGAAATTGATTTCCTTGCTCAATCCTGTTCAGAAATTGACATAGCTTTTATTCCTATTGCCGAGCCTGAAGAGGATAATTATGAACTATTGTGCTTAATTGAAAAGCTTAATCCAAAAGCAATATTTCCACTTGATCCTGACCGGCGTGAAGAACTTTTTCCAATTACAGAAAAGCAGGTTGAAAATATAAACAATAAAATAAAAGTGTATTGTGCAGAATATCCTGGCGATCATTTTCAAATAAAATGATGAAAGCACTTCTGGGATTTGACAATCCTAGTGAAACAATAGCAACAACAATAGAAATACTTAATTGGACAAATAATTACCACCTTAAAACTAATATTATGAAATATTCAGTATTTACTAAAATCAGCTTTTTCGCAATAGTTTGTAAACTGCTATTTCTAAGCAATGGGATTTTTTGTCAGGACGTTGGTTCATATCCTTTTAATGAATATAACTGGCAGGTTTACGGGGGAGAATTAACCGAACACTCTGGCCGCCAATGCTTAAAAGGTACTGCCGCTTTAAAAGAAATTGAGTTTAAAAACGGAATTGTCGAATTCGACCTTTATGTTACCGGCGACCGATCTTATCCAGGCATCCGTTTCAGGGCTCAATCTCAGGCTAATGCGGAAAATATTTATATCCGGCCACACATTATTGGTCATTCTGAAGATGCCCTGCAATACACACCAATCTTTAATATGGAGGCCTGTTGGCAACTTTACAATGGTGAAGGCTATACCAGCGGGATAGACATGCCATTAAACGAATGGGTCCATTTTAAACTTGAGGTTTCCGGAAGTCAGGCCAGGGTTTACATTGGTAAGACAGAAACACCATCATTAAAAATTGATTACTTGCAACATGGCATCAGTAAGGGGGGAATTGCTTTGACAGCACCACCCGATGGCTCGGCATATTTTTCCAATTTCAAAATAGATACCACCACAAAATTGAATTTTTATCCGCCGCTTGAAGTAGAACCGCTTCCCGGTATTATTACTCATTGGAAGATTTCCCAACAGTATAAATACAGTAAAATTGACCTGGAAAAAACCTGTGAGCAGCAGGGAATAATGAATGTGGAATGGCAATCGGTACAAAGTGATCCGTCTGGATTGGTGAATCTTTCGAAACAGGTTCAAAGGCGAGGCAGGGAACCCGATTTTATTTTCGCAAAGACTGATATTTATTCTGATAAACAACTAAGTAAAGAATTCGGTTTTGGTTATAGCGATTGGATCGTAATTTTCCTCAATGGAGAACTGTTGTTTACAGGAAGCAGCCCTTACCAGGGTCGTGGAAAAGCATTCCTGGGAATAACAGGTTTTTGGGATGCAGTGATGCTGCCACTTAAAAAAGGGAAAAATGAGCTAGAGTTAATAATTGGTGAGCAATTCGGTGGGTGGGGGTTTATGTTTCGGGATAATAAAGAAATATATACGGATGGAATCTCAAAATTATGGGAATCAGAAAAAGTATTTACAACTTCTGAGTCTGTATTATATGACCCTGGAAGGGACGTACTTTATGTTACCAATTTCGACCAGTTTAATGTGGGCAATCCAAAAGTACATCAATTTATTTCTAAAGTTTCACTCAATGGAAAAGTTGAGGAATTGAAATGGGTTGATGGTTTGAACAATCCTTTAGGTATGACACTGTTTAATGACAGGCTGTTTGTTGCAGAAAGAAAGACTGTTGCAGAAATTGACCTCGAAAAAGGAGAAGTAATTGAAAGACATCCTTTGCCGGCTTCTGTCTTTATCAACGACATAGCCATTGATAAAACGGGTAGTTTATATATCACTGATTCAAGAAAAAATGTGATATGGAAATATGCCGATGGTGAAGCATCAGAATGGTTGGTAGGAGATGAGGTGCTGGACCCAAATGTAATTTATATAAAGGATACCACATTATACTTTGGGAACAGTGGTGACCAATCCCTAAAATCAGTAAACCTTAAAGACAAGACAACCAAAACCATTACAAAATTTGAAACCGGATTTATTGATGGATTCAGGATCGATCAACGTGGAAATTATCTTGTTTCACTATGGAAAGGGAAAATCTATCGTGTAACTCCTGATGGTAAAAAAACAAAGATCCTGGATGGTACAAGCCCGGGAAATTACTCTGCGGATTTTGAATATATCGCCAGGAAAAACCTGTTGATCGTCCCAACATTTTTTGGAAATACCATTGCTGCCTATAAATTAAACTACGATCAGGTGAAATTCTCAGCAAAAGAGGTAAGGGAGGATTTAAAATACCTCTACGAAACCCTGGATGCCACCTGCTATGACCTCTTTCATTTTACTGACAAATCAGTTTTTGAAAAGGAATTTGACCGCATTAATAATTCCATTTCCGATTCCCTGACAAAACTTGAAATACACAGGTTGTTTCAACCATTTGTAGCATTATCCAATATTTCGCACATCAATTTATCATTCCCTGTTGATCCATATCTAAAGTGGATAAGAGGCGGGGGACGTTGGTTTCCTTTAGAAATAAATTTTGTGAATGAAAAGCCACTGATAGTGATTGATTACAAAATGAATGCGCAAATTACAAAAGGGGATGAATTAATTTCAATTAACGGAGATTCCTTCAATTCAATATTAAATAATATCTTCAAATACACTACTGGTGAAACAGAATATTATAAAAGGACATCGATTGAAAGTGGAAGTTTTACGGACTCCTATTGGTATGTTTACGGAGATTGTAAAACGTCAACCATAGAAATAAAAAAGAAAGGCGGTTCGATTCTATCCGTTGAGGTTGAAGGTGTTTCAATGGACGAATACCTGGAATTCATTAATAATCATCCAGAAAAATTCTCATCAGTTGACCACCAGAGACGAGAATTTAAATTTATTAGGGATATTGCTTATTTGCATCCGGGAATTTTTTTTAACAAGGAATCTACATCAAATGACATAAACAGCAAAGAACTCCAGGACAACAGGGAGTTTTATGAATTTATCGATTCTGCCTTTTATAAAATGGCAAAAAAGGGAGTAGGGGATTTAATCATTGACATACGCAGAAATAACGGAGGGAGTGATCTTTTGAGCAATTACATGCTAGCCAGTTTTGCTTCCGGTCCCTTTACAGAAGCTTCATGGTGGGGTATGAAAACAAGCCAGATTACAAAAAATATCTGGAAAGACTATCATATGCCTGAAACAGCTGATATGAAGGAACAGCTCATGTTAGCAGAAAACGGAACCCGAATTGATATGGACATTGAAGAAGTTTTTCCAAGGGATGATTCACTTCATTTTAACGGGAATGTATATGTCCTGATAGACAGGTTTAGTTTTTCGAATGCAGCGGCTGTAGCCACTGTTGTCCAGGATTTTGGTTTCGGCACCCTAATTGGAGAAGAAACCTCATTTACACCTTCTTCATGCGGTGCAATGGGCACATTCAAACTGCCAAATACCTTGATCGAAGCTTCTTTTACCAGGGTATGTGGTGTGAGGCCAAACGGCGATACTTCCTTACATGGTGTGATCCCTGAAATTATTGTAAAGGATGACATCTTTACCGATGAAGATGAAGTGTTGGAGTATACTGTTGAAAGGATTCAATCAGGTAAAGTTGGAGTTGGTACCAATCCTAAATGATATATTCAAATTAAAATATTTATCGACACAGTAATCGTTCAATTGCATAAAGCAAAACAATCTTGAACACAGCCATAAACAAGCTTTTTACTAAATCACTTCCACATACCCGGTTTTGGGAAATAATACAATTCCCTATTACGAGAATATTCATTGCTATTCTATTTCTGATTCCGGTAACTCTTTTAAATCGTCTTTCAGGAACTGGCTTATTCCATTCATTAGCTGAGCCATTTTTTTCGGTAGTGGAATTCGTTTACGATCTATTCTTCCTGATCTTGTTTATGGTTTTATATCATTCCTACACAAAATACATTGAACGCAGAAAAGCATCAGAACTTTCCACATGGAATTTTCAAAAAGAACTTGGTACTGGTTTTTTGATTGGAGGTGGAGTTGTTTGTTTTATGGTAATATTAATGATAACCACCGGGTGTTATCAGGTTGATAAAATCAATGGCTTTTTTTATCTTCTTGATCCATTCAGAAGACATATGATGGTTGCTTTTTCTGAAGAACTTTTATTCAGGTTAATAATTTTCAAACTGGTAGAGGAATTTGCCGGTAGTTGGATCGCGCTTATGGTTCAAGGACTGATATTTGGATTTGCTCATTTAGGAAATCCCAATGCTACTGTTTTAACATTACTGGGTTCTGTGATAGACACAACACTGCTTTTGGGTTGCGGGTATATGTTAACCAGAAGAATATGGTTGGTCATGGGCATACACTGGAGCTGGAATTTTTTCCAAACAGGTATATTTGGAATGCCCTGCTCTGGAGTTGCCAGGACTGGTTTTATTCAAGCAACGGTTATTGGCCCTGAATGGTTTACGGGAGGGGCCTATGGAATCGAAGCCTCCATCGTATCAATACTTATTCGTTTACTGCTTGGAATATACATACTGAAACGAGTCATTAAAAGGGACCTTGTTGCTTTGCCGGCATGGAAAAGAAAAAAACATGAGAACTAATAAAAAGCCGCAATTTATACTGAAAATCGGAGCATTGCTAATTTTGGTAAGTGGTATAATAAGCATCGCCATTTCCATTCCAATTAATGCAATGTATAATAAAGTTGACCCCTATGGAATATTCGGCCATATTGGTATTATTAATGGTTTAGCGGCAATGCTTTTTGGTTCTGTATTGTTTTGGTTGAGCCGCCGAAGTTTTTCGACCCCGGTTCAGAAAATCGTATTGGGAATTATAGTGATGGTCACCGGCCATATTGGAGCCATAGCCGGTGCTCTTCTGGTCGGGACAGCAGGATTATTGTTATGTTATATTGCCGGTGTTTGGTTTATTGTTTTAGGTATTAAAGACCTGGTAAACGAAAGACCATCAAAACTCAAATAAAAATCCTGTTAAGTATTATTCGGGCTCTCTTCGATATAAGAGCCATATTATTTATAAAACCATGCACTCTAATAAAAAATGTCACTATGAATAAACAATTTACCCTCTTCGCAATAATCTCAGCTCTTGTTTTTAATCACTCAACAGGCCAGGTGCAATTTGTAAAAAGCTGGCAGGGCTCAACTGGTGCTGACACCTGGGATGTTACTGCTGTTGATGTAGATAATGATTCTGACCTTGATGTATTAATTGCTAATGAAGGGATCCAGGAATTTAGCTCAGTTCTCCTCGTAAACGATGGATCAGGAAATTTTTCCATTGGACAACAATTATTTGAAAGTGCAAAAGCAGCATCATTTGGTGATTTGGATAATGATGAAGATCAGGATATCTGTTTAATCGGCACCGATCAATTTATAAAAATCCTGATCAATGACGGCTATGGATCATTTATTTTATCAGATGGTCAAATCGAAACTCACAGTGGCATTGAAGATATTCGGGTTGGCCTCCTCAATGAAGATTCCTTCCTGGATTTAGTAGTATTAAACCTCGAACATCCGGATGAAATATTTTTCAATAACGGGGATCTGACATTTGAAAAAAGTGAACAGGAATTAGGATTATCGGGAATCGATGGGGCCGGAGGTATCGAATTAGGTGATTTGAATGGGGACGGCCATACAGATATTTTTAAAGGTAATTGGGGAATACCATGCGCCCAGGTTTGGATAAATGACGGAACAGGTTATTTTACAGAATTATCGCAGAATTTTGGAAATATACCGGAGCATATTCATGGAGTGGCTTTATGCGATTTTGATAATGATAGTGACTTGGACGTTTTCCTTGGCTATTCTGCTGAGAATATTGGCAGTCAAATCTGGATGAATGATGGATCAGGATTTTTTACACTTAAGCAGGAAATTTTCCTTAATTCATCCAACCTGATACAAGATATTAGTACAGCGGATTTAGATGATGATGGCGATCAGGATGTTTTTGTTTCAACACTTTGGGGTAACAATGCACTTTTATTAAATGACGGAACAGGAGAATTTACCGAATCTGAATTTCAGTTTCCCGAAAATGAAAGTATGGCTTCGGTCGCTGGTGATCTTAATGGGGATAATAAACCAGATCTATTTGTAACTTCAAATACCTGGTATAACTGTCTGGGATATAACAGTACCTGGTTAAACACAACGATAACAGAAATTCAGGAATTAGAAAAAACAGAAGTGATAGTCCATCCAAACCCAACAACAAACCAAGTAAGATTAACCAACCTGGTTAACCGGACTCATAATTGCAGGTTGGAATTGTATGATATGAATGGAAGATTAATTCACCAATGTAGTTTAGAAGAGTCCATAATTGATATTTCAAAATATCCCAAAGGAGTTTATTACCTTATCCTAAATTACGGTGTTGAAAGAAATGAAGAAATAATTATTAAAATATAAAATAGTGATAGTGTAAAAACAACGCCGAATCAATAATTCGCGAATTAGCAGCTTTATTATTCTATTTTAATTTTCAATATTTCATGCTGAACTCGAAGGTTCCGTCTTTAGTGATCTTGGTAGCCCATTCATCACAGGTACCGTCTCCAAAATCAATAGTAGCCAGCCAGGAGTCATCCTTAACAGCAAAAATATCAATTATACCTGCTACGATATAATCACAATCTTCAAGTGTAACGATAGGTTCTGCAATTACCTTATAGTACCAATCGTCCCCACCTTTTTTCTTTAGAGAAAACTCCTTGGTCACACCATCAATGGTCATTGTAGCAATGGCATCACAGTCACCATCACCATAATCAATGGAAGCTACCAATTCACCATCCAGGTAATACTCTATTGTACCTGAAACGATAAAGTCACAACCTTCCATTTTAGTTAATGAATTGGTTATGATTTTTTCATACTTGCCATCCCCCTTTAGTATGAGGTTGACCTCTGTTGATGCTGCAGATTTGAACATATCGGATTCATCCTTTGAATGTTTCGAGGCATTTTCTTTGCTACAGGAGCTGATTATAAAAACCAGGCCAATCGCAAACAGAACAAGGAGTCTTACTGAGTATTTCATGTTACCTTTTTTTGAACTTCAAATATAAAATATATCCCGTAACTACGGCATTGAAAATATGATTTTTCTTCATTAAGAAATAAAATTAGGAGTATTTAAACATGAAACAAGAACACACAAATCTGTATTTCTTATAATGATTACAATTTTTAGAGTACAACCAAATATTCATTCAGCCGGATTAGAAAAACATAGTTTTTCTTGATTATTTTACAATTATATACCTCTACCGGTTTTTTACATGTGGGCTTAGTGCAATATTACATAGCTTGCTTTCCGAAGGCAGATTATGTATATTTGGTGTCATGGTGATCAACCAGCATATTCAATCAAATTATAATAATTGAAATTTTCTCAAACAGGGAGGTTGTCATGAGGATTAATAAATTACCTTTTTATTTATGTCTGATTGTATTTTTTTCATCAACATTATTATTTTCACAAACTGTAGTTCCGGGCGGGGATGTTTACGGTAACTGGACTTCAGGTGGCTCTCCTTATCAGGTTATGGGTGACATAACCATTCCCAATGACTCAACGCTAAGTATTGAACCGGGTGTGATTGTTGAATTTCAAGGTCATCATGCATTGTATGTAAACGGAAGATTATTGGCTATCGGATCACAAGCCGATACCATTTTCTGGACAGTAAGCGATACAACTGGATTTTATAACCCGGATACTACGCTTGGGGGCTGGTACGGGATTAAAATTGCAGACACCCCTGAGCAGAATGATACTTCAAAAATTGTTTATTGTAAAATACAATATGGAAAAGCGGTAGGTACTGGTTGGTGGTTAAATGCGGGAGGTGCGATTTGTGTAGTTAACTTCAGTAAGGTTTATATATCAAACTGCCTGATCACTCATAATAGTGCCGGTGGATCTGAAGCGGAAATTCCTGCTGGCGGTGGAATTCACCTCGCCTGGGCAGATGCTATAATTAAAAACAATACCATCTCACACAATAAGGCAATCGCAGGAGGAGCCATTCAGATTCATGATTCACATCCAACATTTTCTAACAATACATTTATAGGAAACTCAGCACAGGAGGGTGGGGGGATAAGTATCGGGGGAGTAGCTGACATTTCTTTCAATGGAGATTCTTTTATTAATAATATTGCTTCAAGTCATGGTGGAGGAATAATGGTTTGGGGACCGGAAAACTGGTCTTTTGAGAATGTGACCTTTTCCGGTAATATTGCTACATGGGGAGCTGGATTGGGTTTAAGTGGAGGTGATGTGACGGTTGTTAATTGCTTCTTTGAAAACAACAAGGCATTTGATGTTGGTGGTGGAATAGCTGCAGATTTTTGTGAAATTTTAATAAGCAATAGCTCATTTATCAATGACACCTCACAAAGTATAAGTGGCGCAATACACGGATGGTATAGCGATATTGAAATTGATGATTGTGATTTTTTAAATAATTCAGCTGTTCAGGGAGGGGCAATATACACTGATTTCAGCACTGTTGAAATTGACAATGCTACTTTTGCCGGTAATAGTGCCAATAATGGAGGTGCTATTAGAATGTGGTGCAGTTACCTTGATGTTGACAGCACATTTTTCCAGGATAATCATGTTTACAACCAGGGAGGTGTAATTGATTATATTATTGATACCAATGAGTTTTCACAAGCTTACGAATTTAGTTTGTTAAATACCAAATTTATCAATAATTCGGCTGATTATAGATGCGGTGCTATATCCATCGAACAATTAAATTCAGAAATTTCTTTAGTTAACACCTCCATTCACAAATGTGAGTTTATTGAAAACCATGCTGAAAGAATTGGTGCAATAATGATTGTTGAAAATATTTCAGATATAGATATCTCAAATTGTAAATTTCAGGCAAACAGTTCTGAACTATGGACAGGTTGTATGACAATTTCAAATGGCAGCAGTGGCACTGTTTCAAATAGTTTATTTGCGTATAATAGTGCGGGCGCTGGTACTGCTGGTGCTGCCGGATCAAGTAACGGTGGTAGTGTAGATTATATCAATTGCACATTTGCAGGTAACTCATCTCCTGGTGGAGGTGCATTGGCTTTAAGAAAGAATGCAAGTGCAAACATAATGAATAGTATTTTCTGGGGGAATAGTCCCAATCAGCTTGCTATGAATTCAGTTACTGATACAACTGCATGTAATCTTTATTTAAACTACTGTGATTTACAAGATGGCCAGGATTCCATTATAATTTCAGATAGTGTTTCCATTCTTCATTGGGGAGTAGGGAACATTGACGCACAGCCTATGTTTGAAGATCTCTTAAACGAAGATTATAGTTTGAGTAATATAAGTCCATGTATTGGAATTGGTATTGATACTATTCAGATTGAAGGGACCTGGTATTTTTGTCCACTCTTTGATATCCTCGGAAATCCCCGTCCTAATCCCACAGGTACTATGCCGGATATGGGTGCTTTCGAGTCGCCTTTACCGGATACTTCATTATCGGTAGAAAATTCAAATGCCAGGAAAAGATTATACTCATTAAATAGTTATCCGAATCCATTTCATAAAACAACAACTCTTTCATACGAATTAACTCATGCTGGTTTTGTCGAGATTTCTATCTTTTCACTACAAGGTAAAAATAATAAAATCGTTTTGAATGAATTTCAAAATATTGGTAAGCAAGAGGTTTTGGTTGATTGTGGATTTTTGAATACCGGTGTTTATTTCTGTGTATTAAAAACCAATGGGGGTATTGACATTGTAAAGATGATAAAAGTTGAGTGATCAAATCAGTGAGACTTTAATTTTGAGAAACAAAATTATTTAGCCGAATTGATCCCGATCGTAGAGAGGAATTTCACGGATTTCATCCCTCGCACTATGGTGTGACACAATAAATAGATCCGTTGAGATACCCCGCTACTCTGCGGCGGGGAGTTTCATTATATCGAATTCTACCTGCTTTTTTTTCTAGTACAAAACAAACAAGTATTCACTTCTCAATACTATCACCATAGAATAGGGCTCAATTCCAATATTAAGTCAGTTAGTGAACCTTCCAACTTCAGAACTGTTCTTTCTATACAACAATGCTGAAAATCACTCTGTATGAAAACTACCATTAAAACCCGCCGGCAATTTCTAAAAAACATTTCTCTTGCATCCTTGTCCTTAGGGATAATTCCTGCAGTAGGGCAAGGTAATTTGAATCAAAAAAGCGGAACTCAATCAACACTCGATTGTAACATCACTACTCCAGATTTATATGGAGAAGGGCCATTTTATACACCCAATGCCCCGGTCATTCAAAACAATATGCTGGCCGATCCCAATGAGCCGGGAACCAGGCTTATCATTAGTGGACAGGTTCGCAACCTGGATTGTTCAGAGTTGATTGGAAATGCCGAAATTGATTTATGGCATGCAAACGATGCAGGCCAGTATGACAACACAGGTTTTGTCCTAAGGGGAAAGACCTATTCCAATAATCAGGGGTTTTACATTTTTGAAACCATACTGCCTGGTCATTATCCAAATGGAGGAAGTTTTCGTCCTTCACATATCCACGTAAAAATCACGACTCCGGGATTCGATACCTTTACCACACAATTGTATTTTGAAGGTGATGAATATATCCCTGGTGATCCTGCAGCTTCTGTCACCAGCGGAACATATGATGCCACGCACCGGATCATTCCCATTGCTATGAATGATGATGGAAAGTACGAAGGGACATGGGACATCGTCGTAAATGGAGATGGCGTTGTTGGAACCAATGATTTACACCTTGAAAAAGGAATGATCTATTCAGCCAGCCCCAATCCATTCAGTAATCAGGTAGAAATAAATTACGGAGTGTTCAGAGATTCAAAAGTGAACCTTTTCGTGTATAACCTAAACGGCCAGACGGTTGCCAGGCTGGAAGAAAAAACATTGACATCCGAAAAGTATACAGCCATTTGGAAACCTGATTCCGGCCTTCCGAACGGATATTATTTCATCGCATTAAAAATTAATGATCTTCAGGTTCACTATCTGAAGGTTTTGAAAAAAGCTTGATATGCACTGATAATATTTTGAAATGAGCTTAATCCTTATCATTTAACAATGGTTCAGGGTTATTGCTGATCCCCTTTTCATCAGATACTTTATTTTATATGGTTTGCGATCCCTCCTGGAAATCAACAACCAGTGAAAATCCAAACCACAAGCGTAATTGTTGCGGCAATTATCAACATCCTGATCACCATTTTGAAATGTTTTATTTCCATTGTTATTGTTGCTCAAGCTCCTCAATACGGGCCTGAAGTTCCTCAATGATTAGCTGTTGCTCCTGGATGGCCTTTACCATTGGCACTACAAACTCAGCATAACGTAAACCATAATGCTCCTTCTCATTTTGTGGGGCATCAATTCCACTAAAGTCAAAATCAAGCGATTGAGCCAATGACTCTACATCCTGGGCAATAAATCCTGTCTGAATTTGAGATTCTTTCTGTCTGACCCCTTGACTTGCCATTTCTGTGTTTTGCAATGAATCAGGAATACCCATAAAATCATTGATCTTGTCCACGTCCAGTTGGTAAGATACCGGTTCCAATTGCAGAACAAAATCAAGGCCGGGAATATCCTGTTTGATGTTTTTCTTAAACCGTTCGTCAGAAATGTTTGACCAGTTTGCGTAACCTCCGATGCTGGTTACACTTGAATTACCTATGCGTACCTGGTTGTCAGCAGTAGTCGTTGCTCCGTTGCCAAGGGCAGTAGAATTCGAAATATAGGCTGTCCCAGAGGATGGACCTGCCCAACTTCCCACACCCGTATTATTACTTCCCTGTGCCTCATATAATGCGTTAGGCCCTACAGCAGTGTTTGCATCTCCATTCGTATTGGAGTACATAGCCCTGGTACCCATGGCCACGTTGAATGAACCAAAATCGTTTGACCACGCAGCATCAGCTCCGAAGGCACAGTTCTCATTTCCGGAATAATTACTAGTTAAAGCAGCCGATCCGGCAGCTGTGTTTTTGATCCCGGAATTGTTAGTGTATAAAGAAAAAGCACCGGTGGCAGTATTGTTATGCCCGCTGTAATTTAATGAAAGGGCACTGTAACCGCTGGCCAGGTTATTTACACCATCGTAATTAGAAGACAATGCATTATAACCATTTGCTGTATTTTGGCTTCCAGTAGTGTTGTTGTACATAGCAGCTGTACCTGTTGCTGTATTTGCATAGCCTGCTGTATTGAAATAGAGTGCCTGGCTTCCAGCCGCAGTATTGCTGAAACCCGTTGTATTCGCGAAGAGTGTTTTTGATCCCAAAGCTGTATTTTCTTCTGCTTGTGAACCACTGGCTCCTGTCCCATTGTTATATAAAGCCGAATCACCAACTGCTACAAGATTACCCTTTGTACTATTGTTGTAAAGAGCAGAAGCACCTAATGCTACATTACTATGTCCTGAATAATTACCCGCCATGGCATTTGGCCCAAAGGCTGAATTATTATTACCTGTTGTATTGTTGGACATCGCACCAGATCCACATGCAACATTATCTATTCCGGTTGTATTCTGATAAAGTGTAACATATCCAATGGCTGTGTTTTCATACCCGGTAGTATTGTTATACAGTGACGATGAGCCAAGGGCAGTGTTAAAGGAACCAATGTCGTTATACCGTAAAGCTCCAATTCCAATTGCAGTATTTTCATCACCACTTGTATTATCATGCAATGCCCTTTCTCCCAAGGCACAGTTGTATCCTCCAGTAGTATTGGAGTATAGAGACAAAAAACCGTTTGCTGTATTCGACCAACCTGATGTATTTGAATATAATGCTTTTGAACCGATGGCCGTATTCGAGGTTGCCCCACCACTTCCTGTTCCATTATTAAACAATGCTGAATCACCAATTGCGACCAGGTTGCTTGTTGTGGTATTGTTTTGCAGGGCTGAAACACCTATGGCCACATTGGAATAACCGGTCGTATTCATGGATAAAGCGGCATAACCGTTTGCTGTATTGTTTGAACCATTGGTATTGCTATTTAATGCATAAATGCCAGTAGCACTGTTATAATCTCCATTTAAATTATTTGTAAGCGTAGAAACTCCCATTGAAGTGTTGCCACTTCCTCCTGCATTGCTGACAAGCACATCTGTTCCGAATGCTGTATTTGCATAACCACTGGAATTCGTATATAGGGCCTTATATCCCATTGCCGTGTTATTATAACCAGTTTGATTATTGAATAGTGCATTGGAACCAACCGCTGTATTTTTAATCGCTTCCCATGGTTGGCTTGCTCCATATCCATTTCTGTACAGCGTTGAATCGCCGATGGCAATAATACTACTTTGTCCGCTGGACAATCCCATTGCAGATTGTCCGATTACCACATTGGAATTTCCAGTATATGCGTTTGTTAATGCCTTGTTACCAATAACAACATTGTAACTTCCAATGGTATCATTAGTTAGTGCTAAACTTCCAATTCCAACATTACCATTTCCATTCGTATTTGACTGTACTGCTAAATAACCAATGGCGACGTTTTGATTGCCAGTGGTGTTATTACCAAGTGCTTCAGAGCCTACACCTGAATTGGCATATCCCGAGGTGTTTTGGCCAAGCGCATCATCACCCATTGCGACGTTACTAAATCCGTCAACATTAGAATAGAGAGAATAAGCTCCCAGTGCTGTATTCTCTGACCCACTAGTGTTATGACCGAGTGATAAGGTACCAATACCGGTACTATGGGTTCCAGTTTGATTATCCCGCATGGCGAATGTTCCAATAGCAGTATTATTTCCCCCGGTGGAATTTACACCTAGTGAACCGTATCCAAAAGCAGAATTAAAATTCCCTGTTGCTGCTAACACACCCGATAAAATTCCTGCATAGGTATTGTAAGAATTAACGGATAAAACCCTGAATCCCTCGATCATAAATGTAGAATCAGTATTTATATTTCCATTGACATCCAATTGTTCAAACGGAGTATGGGTTCCCACACCTATCTTCCCTGCATCATAAAAAATATCGTTACCATTTGCTGACCACAAACTGTTTCCTGAAGGGAGTATAACAAAGTTCCCATCAGAAATGAACAATGTATCAAATGAAATCCCAAGTATTTGAAGCTCATTGAACGGATCCGGATCACCATCATCAACCATATCCGGGGGTAACTTTACAAAGCCATCATCCGACAGAAAGATTGTATCATTTGATATTGATAAAGCCTGAATTTCGTTTCCGGGATCAGGGTCTGCATCATCCACCATATCAGGTGGTAGTATTACAAATCCGCCATCTGATAAATAAATGGTATCGTTTGACAAGAAAATGAATTGCAGTTCATTTCCCGGATCCGGATCTGCATCATCCACCTCATCAGGCAGTATGACCGAATTACCATCACTAATGAATAATTCATGATCAACCAGGGAGAGTGTTTGAAGTTCGTTTATTGCACTTGTATCTGAGTAATTTACATTTCCGGCAGAGTCCGCCCACATGGAATATGGAACAGATTGGAATGGCGAAACACCCATTAACTGGTAAGTTATCCCACCAGTTTCATCCAGCTCTACCTGCATAAAATGATTTCCGTTTCTCCAGTTGATCATTCCGAAATTTCCTGATACAGGTGTCCCATGCCCAAGTTCAAGAGAAACAAGTCCAAATTGATTGGTAGTGGGTTGATGTGTTTCGGAAAAAACTGTTGTTCCTCCGGGATAACCTTCCAGAATACTGAGTTTTAAACTCACTAATTGATTTGTCAAAACATCCCCGGAAGCATTTCTGACAACTGCCTGGTATTTGAATGCATCGGGTGACTGGGTTATCGCTGAAGGGGAAAGCATAACCAATAAGATCAGCATTAAACTTTTAATGGAGATAAATCTTTTCATAATCTTTCAATTTGATATTGATTATTATTTATTGTGGCACCTGGGAAGAATACGTACCGTTTTTTATGTAAAAA
Source organism: uncultured Bacteroidales bacterium (assembly GCA_964421215.1). Classification (GTDB taxonomy): domain Bacteria; phylum Bacteroidota; class Bacteroidia; order Bacteroidales; family JAADJA01; genus JAADJA01. Next base: position 21,699 of record CAYQWA010000042.1, read on the forward strand.
TCATTTTTATCCTGATTGGATACCTGAGCGTTCAGGTTGAAATCGGTGTCTTTATAACCCTTGTTTCCGGCATCATTTGACCAGAACATTTTATCTGCCGGATTAATGTACCCATCAGCATTCGCATCACCTCCCGGCATTCCATAAATGTTAGTCACGATTTCTTTATAACCTGCAGTTCCGTTGTAGACCTGGGTAGCAGATATTGAGAAGTCCCAGCTATATACTCCTTCGGAATGAGGAAGACCGGAAGAGGACATGATCCCTAAATGGTTCCGGTGATAAATGATCACAAACAGATGATGGCTTATGGAAGTAAGAGATGCTTCCTGAATGTGCTGTACGCCATTCAATCCAACAACAGAACCGTCGTTTAATAAAAAGGCGGCCTGACGTGTGATCATAGTTGATGGTGTTGCTGAAACAGCATCCGGGGCATCTCTGAATTCGACCAATACCCAGTCCACAATATTTTGGTTTGGGATGGATGGTACTGACTCTGAACCGGAATAATTCCAGGGAGCAATGTTGTAAGGTTGAACCAGAGGAATTAATCCTGCGTCATTTAATCTTGTTTCCATATGCGTGGCATTGAAAGGGCCTTCAAGGAAGGCCAGCAGATCCAGGTCAATTCCTGTGAGAATAATTTCAATGGGCTGCTGAAAACCCTGGGTCAGCATATGGGTTGGTCCTGTAAAGGTTTCCGTCACGATCTCACCGACGGTAAATGAAATGGTAGCATTAATGGCTTCAAAATGAGCTCCTGCACTTCCGGTTACTTCAGGTGATAATGTTTGTGCCTGCGAGTCAGAATAAATACTGAGTAAGAAACAAGACACCAGTGGTATAACTTTATAAAGGGAACCATTCATCATAGAAGAATTTGTTCTTAATTAGCGGACCAGTACCTTCTCCGAGATGATTGATCCTTTTGAATTTATCCTGACAACATAATATCCGGGAACCTCCATTTTTACAACTGTGGTGCCTTTTGCCGACATATCCACATCTGTGATCTTTTGTCCGTGTAGATTATAAACTGCTGCAGCGGTATTTCGACCGCTGTTGTCCATGTTTTCACCAGGCTTGATGAAGATCGAACTTTCGCTGGAATAAACCTTCGCCCGAGCTATTTGTAATTCGTCCACATGTACTAAATCGAAATGAATTACAAACCTTTCGGGTATATCCCCTTCAGTAAAATAGAAGGTGTAATCTTCAATGCTCAGATCAATGACATCTCCAGTAAGCTTATCCTCCAGATGGGTCATTTTTAGGTTGGTAACCTCACTTACATTGATTGTATAATACCCGGAAACACCTGCATAAAAGTTCATGTTCACTGATTGAAGGAAAGGAAGGGCATTGATCGAAAGTTCAGGATATGAGGAACAGATCTGAGGAATGGCTTCATCATCAGCAAACAATTTCTCCGCATCCATATGGGGATCAAATCCATGTGTAGCATTATCGCTAAAGTAGATTACGGTTTCGTCGTATAAAAACATTTCTTCAGCAAAAGTTACTTTGAGTCGGACAAATGGGCCAATTTCACTTTTGAAGAATGCAGGTTTCTGATGAATCCGTACATCATTATTCATGATCAAAGTAGCAGGATGGGTGGTGGCTTTTACAAAAAATCCCTGGCAGGGTGAAATGAAGCGTGTGCCGCCATTGGTCCCAATCCCATTTACATACGATGCCCAGTTTCCATTGTTATATACATAAATAGAATTAGCAACTCCTGTTTTAGTCCAACCGCTTGAAGCGTCCCAGTCGATGGCTGACGGATAAGGATTGCCAACTAAATTCCATCCCTGTGATTGGTTGGTTAAGTTATTTGTGCTGCCGGAAATCCCTGTATTTGTCGGCCCTCCAAAATCAATCTGATTGGTCCAATAGTTGGGAAACCAAACCGAATAACCTTCCATAACATTCAAAGGTGCTGATGTTGAGGTGATATAAGAATATGTATTTGTTGATTCCGTAAAATTCATGAGGTATTGTCCCAGAAACAGGTTAGCTGTTTGGTTGGCCACTGGTGCAGACATAAAATGCCATTTATTTCCAGTAAAATTCCAGGGTGTAAAATATGTCCCGCTCACATTCAATGTTCCTGCGTCGATCAGGGAAGAGTAGATCCCCATTTCGTTCATGGTATTAAAAGCTGCCAGTTTGAAATCTCCGGAAACATTAACCGTTATTCCGGTCGGTATAGTAAAACAGGAAGGGATCTCAACAACAAGATGGCTTTTTATTTCAAGATTGCTTTTTGCCGTTACAACAGAACCTTGCGTATTTATTTGTACATTCGGCAAATCAACACCACTTACGGTATAAACTTCAAAATCCCCATAGCTTGACTGGTCGCCTTCATTCCAAAAGTTCAGGTTTGAACCTGTACTAAAATCAAAACCAGACTCCAGAATATGAAAAGCATAATATGACGTAACCTCTTCACCGGATACAGAAAAGGTACCTCCTGTAACTCCACCGGTGGCACCCGATGCTACATAAAAGCTACCCGGATACGTTGCATTATAGGCGGCCTCCCAACCGTAAACTTTACATTCACCGGCACTCATATTGAATGTGGCTCCACTGTTGATGATCAAACAGTCGTTTATCAGTAAATACCCGCTGTTGATGATAGAACCTCCTGAATTTATGATTAAATCCTGTTTCCCCCAAAGAGCAGGATTACCGGGAAAATCATATTCACCTATTGATACATATCCCATTGTTCCGATAACGATGCTCCCGCCTGAATTAACCACATGTGTCCCTGACTGGTAATGCTCATAATACCGATACCATCCATTAAGGGTCACAGAACCATTAACGGTTAGTCCTTCTTTGGTAAAGAAATTTGCCCCCTGTTGAAGATCCAAAGATTTACATCTGTTAATATTTCCTGAAACAAAAGCGGAACCAACAACCAGTTCCTTGGTTAAAAGTGGATAATATGTACAGCCTGATGGAATAACGACATCTACAGTATTGTCAGGAACACTCCCGTCATCCCAGTTTAAACCATTGTTCCAGCTTTCATCAGCAGCGGTTCCGGTCCATAAACCTGCGGTTTGTGACTGTATCGTAATTGTAAAACATAAAATTGCAAGTAGAGATAAGATCAAAGTTTTCATAAGATTAAAGGTTAAATTTGATCAAATATATCCTGTAGCCTCTTTACATTAAAAAATATGTGATAAGATGCAGGAAGTGGTATATGAAATGCACATTATAAGGGATGATGGAATGAAGGGTCGGGTTCAGAATTAAAGTAGTTTAATCGCGGCAATCAACTGCTCCTTATAGTTCCTGCTGAGCGGAATGTGTTCATCAGCAAGAATAACCTGTGAGCCTGTAATGCTATCAATGTGGTCGAGGTTGATGATGAAAGATTTATGAGTTTGTTTGAATTTGGAGGCGGGGATCTTATTCATTATTCCGGCCAGGGTTGACCGGACCATTACACTTTTTTGAGGTGTATGAATCTGAATGTAATTCCCTTCAGCTTTTATATACCTGATCTCACTAAAATCAAGCTTAATGTATTTGTACTCATCTTTGATAAAAATGTGATTGTTTTGAGGAGGGCTGTTCTCCTTTTTTTTTGCTGCCGATTTTAAGGCCATCTGGATGGCAGCATAAATTTCCGCCTCGTTGTATGGTTTGGTCAGGTAAGCATCCGGACTAACACTGGTGGCTTTGTTAATGGTATCCTTATCCTGCAGGGATGTGATAAAAATAAAGGGTTTTTTGTATTCATTTTTTAAAAGGTGGCCAAGTAAAATGCCATCCTTTTCTTCACCAAGCATTATGTCTACGAGAACTATATCAGGATCTTCGGAATCCAGCATTTCAACAGCCTGCTTATAATCCATGGCCACTCCCGAAATTTCATATCCTAATCCTTCAAGTATTAACGACAGGGTCGTAACATTTACCTGCTCATCTTCAACAAAACAAACTTTAATCTTCGACATGAATAATGGTTTGATAATGTTGCTAAAATTACAAAAAGAAACATTATATTTGTTTTATTAAACTTTGAAAGAATCTCCTCTACTTGTCAATAAACCTGAAATACAGATTTTTTTGGGCCAGAAATTCAATCCCATCTGGTATTCTGTTAATTATTATTATTGCTAAAATTTTTGTTGTCCATGCCCAGGATCCCAGGGAAAAATTCAGCAGGTTAACTCCAGGGAAAGACCTCTCACAAAACAGCATAACATACATATTACAGGACAAAAAAGGTTTTATGTGGCTAGGGTCTAAAAATGGCCTGGTAAGGTATGATGGTTATGATTACAAATATTACCTGAATGATCCCAGGGATTCCACTTCCATTTGCGGAAATTTTATCCGTTGGATCTGTGAAGATATTAATGAGAACCTTTGGATTGCTACTGACAGGAGTGGTTTTTGCAGGTATAATCTTGCATCTGATGAATTTGAAACGTACCAAAACATTCCTGGGAATAGGGATGGTCTCCCTGATAATATGATTTGGTGTATTCTTGAGGATATTGACCAAAAGGGAGAGGTTTTTTGGATAGCCACCCGTCAGAATGGTTTAGTGAAATTCAATTATCCTGATAATACTTTCACGACTTTTAAGCATGATCCTGATAATCCCAATAGTTTACCCAGTAACAATTTAATAACGTTATGCCAGGATGAAAAGAGCATCATCTGGATAGGCACCTTTGACTCAGGCCTTGTTAAATTCGATAAAAAGAACCAGTCGTTTAAAACATTTAAGCGTGAAATAACCAGTCCTAAAAGCATATCTTCCAACTATGTTTGGACCATTATAAAAGACAGTGATAAAAAGGCCGATATTCTCTGGATTGGCACAAACGGTGGTGGGCTTAATAAGTTTGACATTGCCAAAGAAGAATTTACATCATTCAGGCATGATGCCGAAAATCCTGATGGGATCAGCAGCGATATCATCATGGCAATTCATCAGGATAGATCTGAAAATGAAAAAATCTTATGGATCGGGACATGGGATGGTGGATTGTCAAAGTTTATACCGGAAATAGAAAGCGGTAAATTTATTTCCTATAGCTCTGCAAAGGATAATCCTTATGACAATACATCAATCCATAATTTATTTATAACAGAAGACCTGGCAGGAACCCTATGGATTGGTACCCAAAATGAAGGGATATCACTGATCGAAAAAGTGAAATGGAAATTTGACACACAAGGAAGTTTTCCGGACTATCCCGAAATTCTGGCCAAAAGTCCGGTCACCAGTATCTGTGAAGACCATTCCGGGAATTTATGGTTTGCCACCAACAGCTCCGGTTTATTTAAGTACAACACAAGTACAAAAAAGTTCAGGCATTACAAATACGAGGAAGACAATCCCAATTCCATAGGTAATACTTTTGTTCTGAGTGTACTTCCAGGGAAAAATGAATCCTTGTGGATTGGAACAGGAATGGGGCTTGACAGGCTTTATTACAATACCGGAGAATTTGTACACTACAAAAGCCATGAGGATGACAGTTGTTTATTGAGCAGTATTTACATTTCTTCTTTATGTGAAATTGCACCAGGTGTTATCTGGGCAGGAACAAATGGTAGTGGGATCAATGTGATCAAAGAGGGATCGGATTGTATTCCTAAAATTCAACGCAGAGACAATGATCCTCCATCCCTTTCTTCAAACCGAATCAGCTTTCTGTACAAGGATTCAAAAAACAGGGTATGGGTAGGGACTTATGGAGGGATCACATTATTTTCTGAAGACTTTAAAAACATTGAGATTTTCGATTATGATGTCAATGATATTCAGAGCCTCAGTAACAATGCAACGCTAAGTTTCCTGGAAGATCGTTCCGGTACCATCTGGATCGGGACAGCAGAAGGACTGAACCGTTTTGATGAAAAAAATAAATGTTTTAAGGTATTTAATGCTGAAAACGGCCTGGAGAATGATGTGGTGCTTGGGATCCTCGAGGATGATTTACACAACCTTTGGCTCAGTACAAACAAAGGCCTGGTTAAATTTAACCCAAACGATGGCCGATTCAGGATTTATACCACGGATGACGGATTGCAGAACAATGAATTTGATGCCGATGCTTGTTTTAGATCTTCATCAGGTCAATTGTTTTTTGGCGGACCCTTTGGATTTGATTCCTTCTTTCCTGAAAATGTAAAAGACAATCCTTTCATTCCATCTGTTTACATCACTTCATTTAAAAAATTCAATGCGGAGTTTGAATTGCCACAGTCCATAATCTCTACCAACCAGATTGAACTTTCACACAAAGATGATTTCTTTTCATTTGAATTTACAGCCCTTAACTTCATCAATCCCGAGAAAAATAAATACCGGTATAAACTCGAAGGGTTTAAAGACGATTGGATTAACCTGGGCAAAAGCAGGACAGCTTCCTTTACAGGATTGCAACCCGGTGATTACCGGCTAGTTGTCCAGGCATCAAACAACGACAATAAATGGAATTTTAAGGGAAGTACACTGGAAATCATCATTCACCCGCCCTATTGGCAAACCTGGTGGTTCAGAGCGATGATCATAGTATTGCTGCTTCTTGTGATCTATTTTGTTTACGAGAACAGATTGAGAAACATTCAGCGACAAAAAGTCAAGCTGGAAAAGCTTGTGGATGAACGAACACTCGAATTAAGAGAAAGTGAAAAACAATTAAGGGCTGCAAATGCTTCTAAGGACAAGTTTTTCTCCATCATTTCCCATGACTTGAAAAGCCCGCTCTCAGGAGTAATGGGCCTTACAAATTTCCTTGGGGCAAACTATGATAAATATGACGATGAAGAAAAGAGGAAAATTCTGGTCACCGTAAATAAAACGGTAAAAAAGGTTTACAGCCTGATCGAAAATCTACTTTCCTGGTCGAGGATGCAAACAGGAAGAATGGAAACCAAAAAAGTGAAATTCCACATTAATGAAGTGGCATATGAAGTGAGGGAACTGTTAAGTGTTAAAGCGAAGGAAAGAAACATATCCATTAGCCTCAAAATAGACCAGAAAACCACAGTTTTTGCTGACCGCGAAATGATCTCAACTGTCATCAGGAATTTAATGTCGAACGCAGTTAAATTTACACCTGACGGTGGTTCTGTTGATGTCAATAGCAAACTCACGGATAACACTTGTGTTGTTTGTGTAAAAGATACCGGAACAGGAATTGAGCAACAAAACATTCCAAAACTTTTCAGGGAAGATGAAGTATTTAAAAGAAGAGGACAGGGGGGAGAGGAAGGGACCGGACTGGGATTAATGTTATGTAAAGAATTCGTTGAGAAGAATGGGGGAAAGATCTGGGTGGAGAGTGAACCCGGTAAAGGTTCCTTGTTTTGTTTTACTGTACCTGTTGGTTCTACCTGATATGGATTAAATTCCCCGCCTCCTGGTGCGATTAATGATGATTCCAATAGGATTCCTAATTAGCTCTGTTACGAGGTCATTCATTTTTTGTTTTCAATAAAACCTGAGCGTAGTCTTTGTCTACGCTTTTTGAGAATTGGATTTGTAGAATTACTGCTTTTCTTTACCTCTGAATTTAATCAGAGAAATAAACGTTATCAAGTAATACGGTTCCTGACGCATAATTATCGTCAGCATCCTTAGGATTCCACACCGCTAAAGGTATTGAAACTTGTGTTAGGTCTAATCCTGAAAAGTTAGAAAGTTGGATACTATATTCCATATAACCCTGTCCTACGTTGGTTCCTGTATGATCAGCAAGAAAAATAGCGGCATTGGTTGAAGGGCTTTCTAATTTTATCTCAGCATTTGTAATATTTTCGGGTAAATTGAGTGAAAAATTGACTTTCGTAAAACTGCTTAAATCTTTTGGTGTTTCAAGCTCTAGATAACCACCACCCCAACTGCCACCGGGAAAACTGAAAACCAAACTGGAATCACCATCGATGGCGAGACCTGAAGCTGATACCACTGGTTCTCCCCCTCCACCATAAACAATAACTGAAGCATTTCCTAAATCTGTAAAATCATCTTTTATTGCATGTTGTGCAAGACCTGGCTCTATGTTTTGACCAATAGATTCTTCGTCTATATTAAGTATTGGAGAGTCGGGTGCAGTGAATCCAACTTTTTCGAAAATTCGAACATAATCCACAAGCATTGTCTGAGGAAAAGTTGTGGAGTTATCAGGTGAGCCAGGCCAGTTACCTCCAACAGCAACATTTAAAACCAAATAAAAACTTCTGAGAAATTCCTTCATGTCGTCCTCAATAGGTACTTGTTGCATTTCCACGCCATCAACACTAAAACCGATATTCTCCGGCGTCCAGTCAATACTGAAAATATGATAGCTGTTACTAAAAGTTGTATTTGATAATTCATGGCTTTCCTGAATTTCTCCATGTGAATTCTCACCATCCGTATAGTGAAGTGTCGAATACATTTTATTGGTTTCGTTACCTAATATTTCTGCGATATCAATTTCACCGCAACCGGGCCAATCAATTAAGTTAATATTGTCCCCAAGCATCCATATGGCGGCCCAAAGCCCTTGCCCTTCTGGCATTTTGGCTTTTACCTCAACTCGTCCAAATCGTATACTGAACAAATTATTTGTAGTCAGTTTTGCAGATGTATATCCTCCGGCACCATCCGTTAATGCATTTATGTAAAGAGCTGATAAATCTTCGTCATTTTCAATGCCTGAGTTATCCTCGCTTTCAGTATATAATTGCAATTCATTATTACCCCAACCCGGTGGCAGTCCATAATCTGTTCCATCCCCTGTTTCATATTGCCAGTTGTCCATGTTTATTGTTGAATTATTGAATTCATCCGACCAGACCAGGGAATAATCATCAGGTACATTGGTTTGATCATTTGGTTCATCAGTTTTGTCATCTTTATTGCACGACAAAACCAGAAAACTTATTAAAGCGAAAAATAAGATGTGATTTTTTTTCAGATCCATGATAATTTCATTTTTTGATTTAATCCCTACGCAACCGATCGTTCATGGGTAACTATATGCAAGACCCTTAGACGAGGTTCACTTTATTATTTTCATTCAGCCAGGATTAAATCCCATATTCTTCGTAAAATTAGTGTATTTCTAAAAATGTTTTCCTTATAGCACCCAGCACACGCGGGGTACCTAATGCAGTTAGGAGGTTATTCAGAGCGAGTGTATCCTGTAAGCGGCTTCTCCGGACACCTTGAGTGAACATGTGGCTCTATGAATCCATTGTAGCCAATAAACTATTCAACAATAACTTCATCCACAAACAACCATGATTTACCTTCGGCTCCCTGGTGCCAATCAGGACATGTGCCTATATTTTTTGCTTGTATATGGATATGCCTGGATTCATTACCCTCAAAGGAAAACTCAAACATATGACTTTTAGCTTTGCGCTCTGTCTGTGGGATTCCAATTTCAATTGTTCTTTTAATCTGATAATTCTCTCCATCATTCGAAATCCGCACTTCGATTGTTTCAGGAAGGAATATCCAGCTTTTAATATTTTCGAGAAAGTCAATTTTCACGGTATTTACTGATTTAATTTTACCCAGATCGATGGTTACTTTGAAATCAACACCTTCGAATCCCAGCCAGTTTACTGAATAATTATCTTCTTTCCCGAAAACTCCATCACCAATTGTCAGGTCGCCAAGGGCAGCATATTTTTCACTGTATGGGAACTCATACTGAATAGAACGAAATGTTTCTGATTGCATAAAATCCGCTGAGTTTTCCAAACTGTTTACATACCCATCCCGAACAGAAATGGCCCGTATTTTCGTGGAAGAGGTAAGCTCAATAGGGGATGTATAAATAATTGATCTCGTTCCTGGTTCGCTACCATCAAGTGTAATATATATTTCTCCACCTTTTGTCGGTGAAGATAATTCAACAATTGCTCTATCGGAAAAAAGAGCTTTATCTTCTATGGTTTTTCCATTTAAACTCAATTCGGGTTTTTCTGCCACAAGCGCCTGTTTACCCTGTATTTTAATAACATAAGCATGTTGTACAGGTCGTTTCTCTTCAACTTGCCACGACACAGGCATTTGAATTAGAATTCCATCACGTTGCTGGTATTCCCAGGCAAGGGGTTTATCATTCCCCAGCAAATAAATTTCAGATCCGGTCATGGGATCTGCATATTTGAGGAGAACTGAGTGGCCGGGCCATTGGGTTAAAACCGCATATAAAATGGATCCTTCTTTGTTTTGGATATAATAAATTTCTTCATTTTCCTTGTAGTGTCTTGTTCCTCTTGAGTTATGAATAACCTCACCATTAACGTCCATCCAGTCACCAATTTCCTTTAGCCGTATTATGCTTTCATCCGGGAAAAGCCCATCGGCTGTTGGTCCAATATTCAATAAATAATTTCCACCTTTTGCAGCAATGTCCACCAGGTTATGGATAAGGGTTTCAGTAGATTTAAAATTCTCATCGAATTGATTAAATCCCCAGTGATCGTTCATGGTCATGCATGATTCCCAATCAAGGTCGGAGGTTCCTTCCAGGATTTCCTGCTCAGGGGTGCCAAAATCTCCTGCAGCATCATCATAGGCGTTCATGCCTTCCATTCCCTGACGCCCCTTTCCCACACGATTATTGATGATCAGATCAGGTTGAATATTTCGTAAGTGATCATATAATTCCTTGCCCTGTTCTTCAGTCCACTCAGTGATCCATTCACCATCAAACCATAGCACTCCGATTTTTCCATAGTTGCCTAACAATTCTTCCAGTTGCGGGTACATATAGTTGCTCACATAATTGGAGAACTCAGGGTTCGGGCCTGTTCCATAATTATAATCCGGGTGATTTATTCCCTGGGCCTGCTGATGATGCCAATCCATTATGGAATGATAAAAACACAAAACCATATTTTCTTTTTCACAGGCTTCAGCCAGTTCCTTTAACAAGTCTTTTTTATAAGGAGTCCGGTCAGCCATATCATAATTCGAGACTTTGGAATCCCACAGGCAAAACCCATCATGGTGTTTTGAGGTAATCACGATGTATTTCATGCCGGCATCCTTTGCCATGCTCACCCATTCCTGCGCATCATAATTGACAGGATTGAATTGGAGAGCATATTTTTCATATTCTTCAACGGGAATGTTAGCTGTTTCCTGTATCCATTCAGCATGATTTTTGTCGTCACCATATTGCCCGGCAGGGATTGAATAAAGGCCCCAATGGATAAACATACCAAATCCTGAATCCCGCCACCACTCCATCCGTTCTTTCTTTTCCGCATCAGTTTCGGTTTTTATATAATCCTTTTTTTCTTTTTTATTTGATACGAGGCTGTTACATCCACTCAGGATGATAATGGCTGTTAATAATGGTAATAGTTTTTTCATGTTGTCACATTTTTAATTGTCTAATAATTTTTTTCTCAACATCTTTGCTCCCATTATTTCGTTTTATTTGCAGGAATAAACTCTGCTCTGTGTCCAGCTACCTGGTAGTTCATCGATGAAGGAATAATAGAATCCAATAGTTTAACATTCAATAAAGACAAGTTTTCAGTGTATTTCATTCTGATCCTTACAATACTATCAGAAGGTATATTCTTGATTTTTTGAAGTAACTCATCTTTTAAGATATCAGTGTTATAATTCTCTTTTTCAAGGTTAACATCCACCATGGGCCTGGAATTCAATTTTATAAATTTATAAGAGCATTCCAGTTTCTGATCAAAGTTTATTTCATAAAAACCTTTTTCTTCATCTTTTTCTGCAAATGCAGTTCGTTCAGTGGAACCTGGATATATAATTGGCGTTTTATTAGCAGACCTAAGAATTTGTGATCGATGAATGTGCCCGGATAGAATTAATTGATAATCTGAGGGCAAGTCATGAATTGGAATAACATCATTACCATTTCGAAAAGTATACTCTGAAGGTCCCACCTTAGCACCTTCAATGGATTGGTGCATACAAAGAAATTTTAGACTATTCGGTCTTAATTGCGGTTGAATTTCTTTAGCAATCACAGGGAATTTTGATTTTACATCTTTCCTTACACATGGAAATCCGGCGATATCAACCTTAACGCCCTTCAGGCTGAAGTGAAAAATCTGGGGTTTGGTAAAATAATGGATATGGTGATGCTGCATGAATAAGGACACCGGTAATCTTGAACTTTCATGGTTTCCGGGAACAATTACGATGGGAATATCTGATTGAGCAAAATTAAATATACGTTCATAAACCATATCGATGATTGGAGCAGGAACAAGCGTTCTGTAAAAGAGATCGCCACCATGGATCACCAGGTCGGCTTTGCTGTTGGACGCATAGGAAAGAACTTCATCAAAATTGTTAAAGAAATCAATTCCTCTTCTGCGCTTTACTTTTTTTGGTCTGAGTGGATAATCAAACCCAAGATGAGTATCGGCGAGGAAAATTATTTTAATCATTTAATGTACATTGTTGAATATGATTGGTAGCAGCACAAGCATTTGTCCACCAACAAATATATCCATTAAATCAGAGAGTCCTCATGATTTAGGAATCAAACATCAAAATAGATAACTTGCGAGGACAAACCACCTGAGCAAAGTTCGATTTAGTCATGGAATAAGATTCCTTCAGTGAGTTTGAACTTGAGGGCTATTTGAAATTTCAATTGGAAGCCATAGGACTCCGTATAGTAGATCAAAAATATAGAATTAGCCTTCTTTCAGGTTTAAAAAGCTTTAAAGATGGAAGAAAAAGATCACAAAAAAGTCGCATCAAAAAAGAAGAAAAGGTTTACACGTGGGCTACCTGTATTCAATTATTATGCAGCCGGCATTGATATTGGCGACACCCTACATGATGTAGCAATTAATGATGGAACGGATGGTCATTTGGTACGGGAATTTTCTTGTTTTACAGAAGACCTGGAAGAATTGGTTTCATGGCTGGTTTCAGAGGGTATTACCACAGCAGCAATGGAAAGCACGGGAGTTTATTGGCTGAACTTGTACTTACTATTGGAAGAATCAGGTATAGAACCTTATTTGGTCAATGCCAAGCATGTTAAAAATGTCACAGGAAGGAAGAAAGATGATACAGATGCGATTTGGATACAAAAGCTTCATACGTGCGGATTATTGCAGAAGAGCTTTCAACCTGAGGAAGAGATAAGGGTATTGCGAACCTATGTACGCCAGCGCAGGAATTTGTTGCTAGCAAGTTCAGATAATGTGCGTCGGATGCAAAAGGCACTAGAATTAATGAATATAAAGCTTCATACAGTAATCAGTGATATTTTAGGCAAGACAGGTCTACTAATGGTAGAATCCATTTTGAAAGGAGAGCATGATCCACAAGAACTGATTAAGTTAAAAGATTCAAGGATTAAAGCTAGTGATGAAGAAATAAAGAAGTCGTTGAAAGGGATCTGGAGGGAAGAGAACCTGTTCATGCTTCAACAAGCTTATGATGGATATATTTTTTATCAGAAACAGGTAAAAGCTTGTGAAAATAAAATTAAGGAGATATTGCTTGACCAGGCATCTAAAGTGTTGGACGGAGATATAACCAGCTTAGAATTAACAAGGACAAGAAAACCTGTAAAAAATCAATTTAATTTTAATGCCCGTCCACTATTAAGTGCGATAGTGGGAGTTGATCTATGCAATATTGAAGGTATTAGTGAAGCTGGAGCTGTTGAGCTAATCTCCGAAATAGGTGTGGACATGGGAAAATGGAAGAGTCACAAACATTTTGCTGCCTGGCTAAATCTTGCTCCCAATACAAAAATTACAGGGGGTAAGATAATCAGCAGTAGGATGCAGAAAAAGAAAAACCATGCCGGCCAAACATTAAGAATGGGCGCGAGCACTTTGTACAATAGTAAATCACCAATCGGGGAATATTCAAGAAAAATGAGATCGAGGTTGGGGAAAAAAGGAGGTGTCGTGGCCACTGCCCATAAATTAGCAAGAATTATATATGTAATGATGAAAGAGAAGAAAGAATATAATAATGAAATATTAATTGCAGAAAAGGAGAGTTGGAAACAAAAACGAATATTATATTTAGAACGACAACTTCAACAACTAAAAGAAGTCGCTTAATCAACTGATTGATAATGTGGGTGGTAAAAAATGAGTTATATAGTAGACTATGATTTTGATTGTAAAATCATTTAGCCGAACTGATCCCGAGCGATAGTCGAGGGATCATAAGGGTCTTATTCCCCAAACCATAGGGCGATTAATAAAAACAAGACAATTCCCTTGAGATACCCCACTGCCCTGCGGCGGCGGAGTTTCATTGAACCTGGAAAGAATTAATAATTGCGATTGAGAAACAAATATAGTTGATCCTCAGGTGCTACAGATGTAAAAACGTATCCCTGAACCGGTCTGCTTTATATTATCAAGAAAGCTTTCAACCCCTCTTTTCTTGAGTTAAGATTTCATTTTTATGGCCTCTGCTCTGGAATTAAATGAGAAGGTATTAATCAGAATCCTCAACTAAGCATAGACTCGGTCTACGCTTTCTGGTGTAAAAATCACCTGATTTTCGACTCGTATATATTCATCATTCCTACAAACCAATTTGATCACCTGAAAAAGCAAATTGATCATCTTCATGAAAATTAGTTGATCTGAAGATCATAATCCCAGGCTGCGTAGTCGGATACTACGCTGAGTGGAGGAAGGCTACATAGTGATCATTTTCTAGAATATTGAAAAAAAATTCCAAACCTTAGATAAATATTTTGTCGCTAAATTATCCATTCAATCCAAAAATCTTCCCTACCTGAGCTTTGTAGCTTTTCCCTACTGGTAAAACATGATCACCGATTTAACTAATGTCCCATCCAAAGCAATAATTTTACTGATAGAAACAACATAAGACTTATGTATTCGTAGAAACTTGCTTTTGGGAAGTTTTTCTTCCAACTCACATAAAGATGCCAATGTAGTCACCCTATTGGTTATAGTATGAAATGTAACATATGCTTTCTGACCCTCAATAAAGATCAAATCCTCATAGTTAATTTTGTAATGTTTCCGGTCGACACGAATTACAAGGTAATTTTCGTGTAAAGTTGTTTCTGTATGATGTTCATTCTGTAAATTTTTTTCATCCGGCATTTTCTCTTTTGAAGCAAGTACATTGTTTGAAGCAGCGACAAATCCTTCAAATGAAAACGGCTTTAACAGATAATCACAAACATTCAATTCATATCCTTCAGTTGCAAATTTTTTATACGCAGTGGAATGATTACAAAAGGAGAATTTGTAAGTGTATGTAGAAAATCAAGGCCTGAAATATCAGGCATCTGTATATCCAGGTACATTAAATCAACGTTCCCGATATTTTTAAGTCAATTGCCTTTAAAGGTGAATTAAAATCTCCGATAAATTCGAGTAAGGGCAACTTCGTTATATGTCTTTTAAATATTTCCTGGCCAGAAGTTCATCATCAATTACGATACATTTAAGCTTCAAGGGTATCAATTTTTAATATACAATGTCTTGTCCTGAAATAACTATACACAAAAAGTGTAACAGTTATGATAATAAAAAAGGACAAAGTAGTAAAATATGCTACTAATGGAACCAGGTATGTATTACAACCAGAGCATATCAAAAGGCAAGCAGTTGAAGAATTAGAATCAGGGTTTATTACTCTCAATCAAGCAATGATAAAATATGAGGTGAATAGGCCATTCGTTATAAATTCCTGGCTGTTTAAATACTCTAAAAATCCGGAGCAATATGGCCCCAAGAAAAAGCACACGTCAGCAGAAATAAAACAAATCGTCCGAGATATTGAACTAGGGAAATTGACTCGGAATGAAGCTAGAATAAAACATAATGTATCTAAAAATGCCGTAGCCTATTGGGTTAAGAAATATTCTTCCCATCTTTCCTGCATTGATATAAATAATTCAAAAATGCAGAAAACTAAGAGGACCACGGACAAAATAATCGAAAAGGAGCTTCAAGAAGCCAACTTAAAAATAGCTGGTTTAGAAACAATGATTGATTTAGCTGAGGAGCAATATAAAATAGAGATTAGAAAAAAGTTTGGTACCAAACAGTCAAATTAATGAAGGAGAGTTTCACATCAGTTGGAATCGGACGATTATGTGGATTGTTTGGTAAAACCCGGCATGCTTATTACCACAAACAGTGGTATTTAAAAGAGAAAGACGAACAAAATGTAATTGTGCTAGAAATGGTTCATTTATTACGAAGAGAGATGCCAAAGCTAGGCACAAGAAAACTGTATTATATGCTAAATCCATTTTTCAGGGAACACGAAGTAAAAATGGGAAGAGATGCTTTACATAAGCTAATACAAGAAAATGGATTATTAATACAAAGAAAAAGGAGATATGCTCAAACCACTTTTTCTAATCACTGGTTACGAAAATATCCTAACTTGATAAAAGACTTAGAAGTTACGGAAGCGGAACAATTATGGGTAAGTGATATTACCTATATCAGCTTAAAAGATGGGTTTAGCTATCTATCATTGATTACAGACGCTTATTCAAGAAAAATTGTTGGTTATTATCTTCACAAGAATTTGAGTAATTATGGGGCCCTGGAAGCTTTACAGCAAGCTTTGATTTCAAGAAAGTCTTCAGGTAATAATCTCATCCATCACTCAGACAGAGGTGTTCAGTATTGTAGTAGTCAATATGTAGATCTTCTAATGTCAAACAATATACAAATAAGTATGGCAGAGAAGGGATCTCCCTATGAGAATGCTATTGCTGAAAGGGTAAATGGAATATTGAAGACAGAATTTGGGCTTGGCGAAATATTTAATACTCATAAAGAAGCTCTTGAAAAAACAATTAGATCAATTAATACTTATAATGAGAGAAGGCCTCATATGAGTTGTGGTATGCTTACTCCATCAATTGCACATAGAACAAAAGGAGAACTAATAAAGGCATGGTAAAAATGAAGAATGAAATCAAAGTCAATCCACTCTTCCAAAGATTAATCTTTGGAAGAGTGGAACTGTATAGCTATTTTAGTTCAGTTGAGAAAACATGTATAGTTATTTTAGTACAATATTTAAATTTGTATAACTATTTTAGTACGATCAATTAACCTGTATAGTAAATTTAGGATTAGACAGACTCCCTTCTTGTACAAAGTTTCCCCCTTTCTGAGTATTGTTTATGCTAACCTGAGTATTATTACCCCTTTCCTGTACATTTTACCCCCTAAACTGTCACATCATTTTTAACTGTTTACGGAGATTTGCAAAATAAATTAAACGGTTAAAATATGCAGAATCCCTTTGAAGTAATTGATGAACGATTAAGCAATATTGAAAGTATGCTTAGTGCAATTAAAAACTCCCCAAAGAAGGAAACAACAATTTCAAAAAATAGAAATTTGAAGGAAGCGGCAGCGTATTGTGGAAATATGCCCATCCCCACCTTTCGAAAACATTTACATGCAGGTCACATTTCTGGTAGTAAACCAGGAAAGTCCTGGATCTTTCCTCAAAAAGATCTGGATGACTTTTTGGAAAAGTTCCGACGGAAAACTAAACAAGAAATTGAATTAGAAGCTGAGGATTACATTTTTACAAGAAAATAATTATGGCGAAAAGATTTATTGATACTGGATTCTTTTCCGACAGCTGGGTTTTAGATTTATCCAAGGAGGAAAAACTTTTTGTGGTGTACCTCTATACAAATTGCGATCATGCAGGAATAATTGATTTGAATTTAAGGCTTGCAGAATTTCAAACAGGTATTAAAGACTTAGCAAAGAGTTACCCAACTCTTTGCAAACAGTTTGAGGGCCGCCTGTTACATCTTTATGCGAACTATCATTTTCTGCCAAAATTTATCAAATTTCAATATCCTAGAGGGCTCAACTACAATGTCAAAGCCCAAAAATCTGTCATTGACAGGCTTAAAGAATTTAATCTTTATGATGAAAAAAATCAAAGAGTTAGGAAAGACTTAGGTAATAGTTACCAAACTGTACAGGATATGGATAAGGATATAGATAAAGAAAAGGATAAGGATAAAGACAAGGACAATACCCAATCAGAAATCGAAAATGAAAAACCTAAAATAATTCTTCCTTTCGACTCTATAGCGTTCAAAAACAAATGGGAATTATGGAAGGAATATCGAAAAGAAATAAAAAAACCGATCAAGGGAGTCATTTCAGAACAAGCTGCATTAAAGGATTTGTCTGAAATGGCCCATCTAAATGAAAATATTGCCATTCAAATTATAAACCAATCCATGTCGAAAAACTGGCAGGGGTTATTCGAATTGAAATCAAATAAAAATGAAGGAACAAACGAACTTGCAGACTACGCACAAGAAATCAAACAACGGGTCATTAACCGTCATTCAGCAGGATCAACTACTGATTGAACTTAAACATTCTGAAGAAGTAGGGACAATTGCAGAAATGTTTAATGGGAAATATTCTTCATTCTAATCGGTAAATAAAAGTACACAGTTTTTGGCAAATAAGAATACACAATAATT
>CAYQWA010000043.1:0-36198 GCA_964421215.1 uncultured Bacteroidales bacterium
GGGAGAAAGAGATGTTCTGCGTTGATGTGGACCTCACTGAGCGCAAACAGGCTGAAGAGGAATTACAAAACCTGAACAAAGAACTTGCAGCACAAAATGAAGAATACCAGGTTCTAAACGAGGAACTAAAGGATAATATGGAACGTATTCAGATAATTAATGTCGAGTTGGGAAAAGCCAAAGAACGCGCCGAAGAAAGCGACCGCCTTAAAACCGCCTTTTTACACAATATAAGCCACGAGATACGTACACCCATGAACGGTATTCTTGGTTTCACCAATCTATTATTAGAACCCGAACTTACCGGTGAGGAACTGCATGAGTACATTGATGTAATTAAAAACAGTAGCGACCGTATGCTGAATACAATTAACGACCTGATGGATATTTCGATGATTGAATCGGGGCAGATGAAAATTGCTGATTCAGAAGTAACTATTAATGATCAAATCACAGATCTATATACATTCTTTAAACCGGAGGCTGAAAAAAAAGGATTACAACTTTTCTTTAAAAATACGCTGCCGGATCAAGAAGCCATTATAAAAACAGATAGTGTAAAAATCTATGCAATACTAACAAATCTTATTAAAAATGCAATTAAGTATTCCGATGAAGGAACAATTGAATTTGGCTACGAGAAAAAAGGGAAATACCTGGAGTTTTTTGTAAAAGATACAGGAATTGGCATTCCAAAAGACAGACAGCAGGCAATTTTTGATCGCTTTGTTCAGGCTGATATTGAAGACATCAGGGCTCTTGAAGGTTCAGGACTGGGATTATCCATTTCAAAAGCTTATGTGGAAATGCTTGGAGGTAGAATTTGGGTTGAATCGGAAGAAGTTGTTGGTTCACAGTTTTATTTTACCATCCCTTACAATCCTAATCCTGAGGAAAAAACCACAGTTTTAGGTGAAACTCTCAAGAAAAAAATTGAGAATCAAATTTCAGAATTAAAAGTATTAATTGCCGAAGATGTTGAAGCAGCAGATATGTACCTTACGATTATAGTAAAAAAATTCAGCAATGAAATTTTACATGTAAAAACCGGAACTGAGGCAGTTGAGCTTTGCCGTAAAAACCCTGATATTGATTTGATATTAATGGATATCAGAATGCCTGAAATGGATGGCTATGAAGCCACCAGACAAATTCGTGAATTTAATAAAGATGTAATTATAATTGCACAAACAGCTTATGCCCTTTCCGGAGATCGTAAAAAAGCGATAGAAGCAGGATGTGATGATTATATTCCAAAACCGATAAATAAGGATGAATTAATAGACATGATTGGGAAAGATAGAAAACAACAAAAATGAAAAACCACAGGCTCAAAAAAATTTTAAACAAGGATCGTTATGATTATATAAGGAGGCAAAATAAATGAAAAAAATTATTTTTATTTACGTGATATTATTTCCCATATGTTCCTTTGGACAAACTAAGCTTGATAGTTTGTGGACTATTTGGAATAATCTTAACCAGGCTGATACAATTCGCTTCGAGGCAATTAATAAGATTGCCTGGGACAGCTACCTCTTTTCCCAACCCGATAGTGCATATTATTTTGCTCAACTGGGATACGATCTTGCCAAAAGCAAGGGGCTGAAAAAGCAGATGGCAAAGGCCCTAAATACCCAGGGAGTAAGTTTTTATGTCAGAGCTAACTACGCCGAAGCCATTGACTATTATACCCGCAGTTTAACCATAAAGGAAGAAATTGGGGATAAAAGGGGAATTGCCTCTACTTTAAATAGAGAACGGAAGAGATGGTAAAAAAGGTTGATTATCGATTGCACGATTTGCTAAAGAAGATTTTTGGGTTTGACAGTTTTAAGGGAAACCAGGAAGAGATAATCAGAAGTGTTCTTGCAGGATACAATACATTTGTGATAATGCCTACCGGAGGTGGTAAGTCGATGTGTTATCAACTTCCGGCAATTATAAGTGAAGGAACGTCTATAATTATTTCCCCACTAATTGCATTGATGAAGAACCAGGTTGATGCTATTCGCAATTTTGGTGCGGAACAGGGTATTGCCCACGTTCTTAATTCCTCATTGTCTAAAGCTGAGATAAATCAGGTAAAAGATGATTTACTGGCCGGGAAAACAAAACTATTGTACGTTGCTCCTGAATCCTTAACCAAAGAAGAAAATGTTGATTTTCTGAGAAAAATAAAGATAGCCTTTTATGCTGTGGATGAGGCACACTGTATTTCGGAGTGGGGGCATGATTTCAGGCCTGAATATCGCAGGATAAGACCGATCATTGAATCCATAGGCCAGGATGTTCCAGTAATGGCTCTTACGGCCACAGCAACATTAAAAGTACAGCAGGACATTCAGAAAAACCTTAACATAATCGATGCAAAAGTTTACAAGTCTTCTTTTGATAGGGCAAACTTATATTATGAAGTTAGGCCCAAAACGAAAAATGTTGTTAAGGACATCATAAGATACATCAAACAACATCCTAATAAATCGGGAATTGTTTATTGCCTTAGCCGAAAAAAGGTCGAGGAACTGGCTGAGACTTTCCAGGTTAACGGAATAAAGGCACTGCCGTACCATGCCGGTCTTGATGCTCAGACACGTCGTAATAACCAGGACAGGTTCCTCATGGAAGAAGCCGATGTGATTGTAGCTACAATTGCTTTTGGAATGGGCATTGATAAACCCGACATCCGCTTTGTTATCCATCATGATATTCCGAAAAGCATAGAAGGCTATTACCAGGAAACCGGAAGAGGTGGCCGTGACGATGGAGAGGGGAATTGTATAACTTTTTACAGTTACGATGACATTGTTAAACTGGAGAAGTTCATGAAAGGCAAACCTGTTGCCGAACAGGAGATCGCTAAACAACTGCTGCAGGAAACGGTTGATTATGCCGAATCTTCAGTTTGCAGGCACCGTCAGCTGTTGCATTATTTTGGAGAAGAGTACGGTAGGGAGAATTGCGGAGCATGTGATAACTGTCTGCATCCTAAAGAACGTTTTGAAGGAAAAGACCAGGTGAAAGTTGCCCTTGAAGCCGTTCTTGAAATGAAACAGCTGTTCAAGACCAATCATGTTGTGAATGTGTTGATCGGGAAAAACAGTGCCACCATTAAATCGTTTAAGCACAACAAGATCAAGGCCTTTGGAAGGGGGATGGATTTTGATGACAAATTCTGGAACGCAGTTTTACGTCAGTCCCTGATCCGTAACCTGCTGATCAAAGACATTGAAAATTACGGACTGTTAAAAATTACACCACTTGGTGAAGAGTTTTTAAAAGAACCTTTCTCTATATTGCTTACCAAAGACCATGATTACGAAAGTGATGATGGGGATGAAGACATTTATGGAGGAGGTGCTGCAAAAACAGCCACAGCAGACCAAACACTGTTTTCGCTATTAAAGGACCTGCGAAAGGATATTTCCCGCAAAGAAAATTTACCTCCGTTTGTCATATTTCAGGATCCATCTCTGGAAGACATGGCCATACAGTATCCTGTTAAAGAGGAAGAGCTACTCCAGATTACAGGAGTTGGTAGCGGAAAAGCTAAGAAATACGGAAAACCGTTCCTGGACTTTATTAAACAATACGTCGAAGAGAATGAGATCATGCGGCCTAATGATATGGTTGTTAAATCAGTTGTTAATAAATCCGGATTAAAGGTTTATATCATCCAGAGTATCGACAGGAAACTTGCACTTGAAGACATTGCCCATACCAAAAACCTTACCGTAGAAGATTTGTTAACCGAAATAGAACGTATCGTTTCATCCGGAACAAAAGTGGATATCGATTATTACATAACGGAATATGTTGATGAATACCACCAGGAAGAGATCTACGATTATTTTAACGAAGCGGAGACCGACAGTGTGGATGATGCACTAAAAGAACTTGGTGATGATGAGTACAATGAGGAAGAGATCAGGATGATGCGCATAAAATTTCTTTCCGAAGTTGGTAATTAATAACTAAGTTTGCACCACATATTTACATAAAGGCCGGCAACATTTGCTTGGTCTTTTTCTATTCAATTTAAAATCTATTCAAATGAACAAAGGGATCATCTCATTAAATGTTGTATTACTGGTTGCAGTTGTTGTATTGTACTTTTTTCATTTCAGTAATGAGAAACCTGAAGCAGGAGGTAAAGAAGAGCCTGCACAACTTCCGGCTGTTGCTGAATCCTCTTCTGGTACCATTGCATTTGTAAATTCAGATATCTTGCTCGAAAAATATGCCCTGGTTGGTAAACTGAGTAAACAACTCGAAAAAGAGAGCAGGAAAAAGGATGCTGATCTTGCCAATCGGCAAAAAGAACTTGAAGGCGAGGCGGCTTATTTCCAGGAATCCATTCAAAACAATAGCCTGAGCGAAAAAAATGCACAGAACATTTATGATCAACTCATGCAAAAACAACAGGAGATCTACCAACTGGGTGAACAATTCGCTGCTGAACTGGCACAGGAGGAATTCAGGATGAATGTGATCTTGCTCGACAGTGTAAGAAATTACCTTGGCAGAATGAATGCAGACAATAAGTACGATTATATTCTGAATTATAATGCCTCCGGCAGCATATTTATAGCAAAAGATACGTTTGATATAACAAATGTTGTTTTAGACGGACTTAATCGTGAATACGATGCAAAATACACGCCTGAAAACAAATAAATTATATTTCCCTTTTTTACTGGTATCCTTGATTGTATTGTCGAGTGCCTGCACTCAAAGGTACAGGACGGAAGCTGTCCCTCCTGAAGATTTAATTTCTAAGGATACAATGGTCGGAATATTTGTTGATTTACGGTTGTTGGATGCAGTTATCAACCTGGAACAAAAAAAGCGAAACAGGAAAACAAACGAGCTGAATTATTACCTGCATAATTCCATTATGGAAAAATACGATATCACCCGTGAACAGTTTGAATCAAGTTATCAGTATTATCAGCATGACCTGGAAATTCTCGATGATATCTATATGGAGGCCATAACCAGGCTTAGCAAAATGAAAAGTACTGTTGATCAGGAATAACTTGTGTCAAGTCTGCCAAAAAATTGCAGGAATTTGTTAAACGACAGATCTGTAATCATTTATTATTGAAAAATAGTGTACCTACGGCACTCCATCGTTTTGTTTCTTTAAACCTGCCCATATAAAGCTCCAAACGGAACCAAGCAGGAGTTGGTTTAATGTTAGTAGTGCACCTTCAGGTGAATGATAGAGGTAGAGAATATTGAGAGGAAATTTGAATCTGCACCCTAGGTGTGGAATATCATTTTTCAAATATCCCGTCAATACAATATCGATTTGATTCTAGTTTAAGGTAAAAGTTGCAGTACAGGTAAAAAGGTCAGCTCCATCGTTAATTGAATAGGTCCAGCTTATTGTTTCTTTGTCCAGATCCCCACTTCCGCTTACCTGAAAAGCTCCGTCGCAGAACGATTGGTTTGGAATATGTATACTGCTACCGGCGACTATTGCATATGGGGAATTACCGCAATTTCCCGTATTCCAGAAGTTATTGATCAGCACCTGTACACTGTTTGAAGGATCTTTTACGATCTGGACCGAATAAGAATCACGATTGCAATTTTCAGAAACAGCCCATGTTCCTAAAAAATAATCCCTGTCATCCGTTAAATCAGATGATTCTTCCTCACAGGAGATCAAAGCAACAAAAAGCAGAATTAATAATGCACTGGTTACCTTTTTAATAGCCATCATAACAGAAAAGATTTTTTGGTATTTAAGAAATAATTGTGCCGTAAATAGTGTTATCTTTGACAAAGACACTAAATTAGTAAAACTTGAAAAAACATTTATTATTTTTATTGTTATCCTTTGGTTTGTTATTTTTTGTGAGTTGTACCAAGGAAAATGAAGAAGATGACGGTTGGTCCAATTGCCAATCCTGTACCATTGAGTCATGGAAAGGTGAATTTTCAGGTAAAGCAGAACATTTTGATGCACAGACTGACATTACAACAAATAACTTGAATTTAACCATTGAATTTGAAGAAACGGCAACCGATTATTTAACCGCATATATTCTTATCCAAAATTATTACAGTGCAACATTAAGTGGTGATTTAGCCACAACCTATTCTGTTTCATTTGCAGGATCAAACTCCTCAATTTCAGCAACGTTGTACACAAAGGATAACCAGCTGCGTTTAAGTGGCAATTCGAAAAAATTTCATTATAAAGTTGACAACCTTGTTATTGAGGAGGTTATTAATTTTGAACTTTATAAAGATATTGAATAAGCAAAGTAATTTTCTAGCGACTTATGGATAAAAAAAGCCTGGACAGGAACTATTTAAAGGTAGAAGACCATGTAATTAATAATAGGTTAAAAGATGCTCTGGATCTTTTAAAAGACCTTGTAATTAATTCAAGAAGAGGTGAGTTTATTGCTCAGTATGAAGCACTGGACGATACTTATGAAAACCTGCTGAAGTACTCCATAGAGGGTGTTAAAGATCCCGAGAGAAACAATATCTATCATCGATTGCATGTGTCAGTCCTTGAACTTGCAGACCTTGCTATTCAGCATGCTTACATGAACGAAAGCGATCAGTACGTATACAGGCTGAAGAAAAAAATTGAATTTGAATCAAAACAGGTGAAGGACGAGACCATCGACACCATAGAAAACCTTGTTTTTGAAGAAGAACTTTCTGAGATCTTGCAATCCAGCATAGAGACCAATGTTGATGAAAAAGAGGAATACTTTAAACATCACGAAACTTTATTAAAGATCTTCAACCTCATTTGGTTAACCGATAAATTTAAAGATTCCGATACAGAACTAATTGATACTATCTGGAAGGCTGATAACTTCAACTGGTATGAACGTTCAATTGTCATTAGTGCATTAACGTTGAGTTCTATCAGGTGCTTTGATGAAAAAAAGATTGATCTGCTTATCAGGTTTGTAAACGATGAACATAAACACATAAAACACAGATCACTCATCGGGTTGTTTTTAACCTTATTTATTTACAACAAAAGGTTGTCACTTTACCCGGAAATAATAAATAAACTGAAGGTATTGGCTGAAGACAGCGAAATTGAAAAACTGATCGAATACATTACCCTCCAGTTTTTAAAATCAAAAGAAACCGAAAGAATTACAAAAAAGCTGCAGGAGGAAATCCTGCCAGAAATGGTTAAATACCAACCGGTAATCAGGGATAAACTAGACCTGGATAACATCCTGTCGGATGACTTTTTTGATGACAAAAATCCGGATTGGGAGAGGGTATTTGAAGATGCTCCTGACCTGTTGGATAAATTGCAGGAGATCTCCAAAATGCAACTGGAAGGTGCGGATGTATTTATGAGCACTTTTGCACGGTTAAAACACTTTAATTTCTTCAGTGATATCATCAATTGGTTCAGGCCATTCTATAAAGAGAACTTTGAGCTAAAAGAAACGCTGGCTAATGAAAATGAAAAGTTTAAATCATCAGCTTTCCTGGAAGGCCTGGAAGATTCTTTCTTTATGTGTAATTCAGACAAGTACTCGTTTTGTCTGAACATTCCACAAATGCCGGACATCCAAAAAACCATGATGCTTGAAATGTTCAATGCAGAATTGGAAAGCCTGAAGGAAATTCAAAAGGACGACGAATTGCTTGATCAGTCTGCAATGACAAAAAGTATTTATTCACAGTATATTCACGACTTATACAGGTTCTATAAAATTCATCCTTTGCGGGGTGAGTTCATTGATATTTTTAACCTGAAATTTGATATATATAATTGTGAGTCCTTAAGGATTCTTGTCAAAGATGACGAGATCATGCGGAACATTGGCGAATTTTTATTTGAAAACAATCATTTTGAGCAAGCCCTTGAGGTTTATCATACGTTGAATGATAAGGGCGACAATAGCCTGGAGATATTTGAAAAAATTGGTTACTGTTACCAAAAACTTAAGAAGTTCGACCAGGCCCTGAACTTTTATAAAAAGGCAGAATTGTATGAAGCCAACCGGGCATGGAACCTTAAAAAAATCGCTCTTTGCTACCGCTTTTTGAAGAAATATGATGAATCTTTAAAGTATTACCTCGAAGCTGAAAAATTACAACCCGATAACCTGTATATTCTTACATACATTGGCCATTCCTACCTGGACATGAAGGATCATGAAAATGCATTGAAGTATTATTTCAAGGTAGAGTTTCTTGCCATTGAAAACAAAAAAGTACTCCGTCCTATTGCCTGGTGTTCTTTTGTTATAGGCAAGTTTGAAAATGCAAAGAAATATTACGAAAGGTTGATCGAAGATCAGGCCAATAAGTACGATTTTATGAACCTGGGACATGTAGAGTGGTGTATGGGTGATCAGCAGGCAGCACTGAAAAATTATAAACTTTCAATAAACAGGGGCGATAACAACTACAAATCATTTCTTGCAGGATTTGAGGAGGATAAACAATACCTGATTCAAAATGGTATTGAAGAAACGGAAATTCCACTTATGCTGGATTACCTGAAATACCAGTTGTAATAGGTATTGTTCGAAAAGAATCCTATCGCAGTAAAATTATTTTTTTTGTATAAAGAACAGATTCATTCTTTAATAGACGTACGAAATAAAATCCTTCCTGGAATCCAGTAAGATCAGCCTCGAAAGTATGTTTACCCGCTGAATAGTTTATTGACGGGTATTGAATAACAGGTTGCCCTGTGAGGTTAAATACCTGGACCCCCAAACGACACTCTGATTCAAGGTTCAATATTATAAGGGCAATGTCATTTACCGGATTGGGCCCAATTGTGAACAATTCTTTTTCCTCAGAAAACGGAATATCAGTGGTGCAGGATTGCTGAATACCGCCTGCGTTGGATACACTATCTACAACGCTGTTAAATTCAGGGGGGTAAATCTGATGAACAGCAATTAGTTTATCTGTAGTTATTACAACGATAGATGGTGTACCCTGAATGTTGTAAAGCAAATGAACAGCATTCCCGTTGCCCTCTGTGCCTGATGCACTCGGGTATTCAATGCCAGCAATGGAGTCGAACAAGATCACGTCATCATTGGTATTGCCCTTATCAATACCTATAAAAAACACATTGCCTTCATTGCAACCAAATTCTTCATATGCCGCCTGCAGATCTGGCGCATATGCCTGGCATGTCCCTCATGCCGTGGAAAAAAAGTCGATCACAACCATCTGGCCACCATCAAGGATTTCAAACAGTTCCCAGTTGTTACCAAAGGTGTCTTTTATGGTGAAGTTTACTGCAGTATCAAGGGTAGTTTGTGCAAAGGAAGCCAAGGCCCCAATTAATAACAATATTGATAGTAAGTACTTTTTCATCTGTTTCACGGTAGATTTTGCATAGTATTTGACGAATACAAAATTAAATCATTACACCTTAAACCACAATGAAATTATATGTTCATCATGGTGGACGGGTAAAATTTGATTTACGGATTTTGAATAATGTTCTATCTTTATACACAATTACTGAACATGCATTTTCACTAAATTTTTTAATCTGTAGGTTATGGAAATTGAAATACCAAACCGGACTCCGCTGGTTGAGTTTTCCAGGGATAAAATGTTGAAACTGGTAAAGGGCTTTACACTTGAAAAGCTGGCTTCTTTTCTGGATGTAACGGATTTAAATGCTGATACCCAGGCACCAAAAATGAGTAAAATGGTAAACTGGGCCAAAAATTTCGGATGTGCGTCAGTTTGTGTTAATCCTGTGGAAGGTGGTGATATTTTGCCAGAACTTTGTAAAGGATCGGATGTGAAGGAGTGTTATGTTATCGATTTTCCATTGGGCAAGGTTGATATAGAATTAAAGGCAGAGATGACAGCTCATACTGTGAATAAAAGTAGGTCCATAAGAAATGAAGGGAATGGGAAAATAGATCTGGATATGGTTATCAATGTAGGCCGGTTCAAAAAGGATCCAGCATATACCCTTGAAGAGATCAATGCTGTATGTGATGCTGCTGATGGGGAACATGTGAAAGTTATAGTCAGATCAGCAGAGCTTACAGAGAAAGAAATATATAAAGTTTCTGAAATCTGTGCTGAATCAAAGGCCCGCTTTATCAAAAATTCAACCGGTATGGATGCCTACGGTGCTACACCTGAGCACATCAGGATTATGAGAGAAGTAGTTGGACCAACCATGGGAGTGAAGGCTGCAGGTGGCATTTCGGATGTAATGACTGCTATGCGGTTATTTTATGCCGGAGCTATGGAGGAAGAACTTCAATCTCCCGAATTGTTCAGACTGGGAACAAGTAAACCATTGAACATCCTTTCATCTTTCGGGTGGCTGATACATTCTACTGAAGACTGGATTGATGCCGGGATCATACCCTGTACCATTTGTCCTTACCATCATACAGGGAAACTAAGGGTAGAAATGAGGGAAGAAAGCAATGCAAAATGCAGGGCATGTGAATTTAAGGAATACCGAAAGCATAAAGAATTTTAAGATTGTAATCATGAAAAAAATAAAAGGCGGATACTTTGGACGTTTACTTCGGGTTAATTTATCAAATCATACTTATACTGTTGAAGAAATTCCCGAGCAAATTCTGATCGATTATATTGGTGGCAGAGGGCTTGGATCAAAGATCCTGTTTGATGAAGTTCCTGCTAAAGCAGATGCTTTAGGTTCAGACAATGTACTTCTTTTCCTTACCGGACCTTTAACAGGAATACCTGCCCCAACCACGAGCCGTTATTCAGTGGTATCCAAATCACCACTTACAGGTGCCATTGGAGGAAGTTCCTCAGGTGGTCATTTCGGTGTAAACCTTAAATCAACAGGTTATGATGTTTTGCTGGTCGAAGGGATCTCAGAAAATCCATGCTACCTTTACATTACTGATCAAAATATTGAAATAAGGGATGCAGCTCACCTCTGGGGCAAAAACACGGATGTAACAACGGATACTGTCCTTTCGGAAACAAAAAAGAATGCAGGTGTTGCCAGTATCGGACCATCGGGTGAAAACAAACAGTTGATAGCATCCATCATGAATGAAAAGAACCATGCAGCCGGCCGGGGAGGACTGGGCGCTGTAATGGGTTCAAAAAAGTTAAAAGCTGTTGTTGTAGGCGGAGGCCAGAAAACACCTGTTGAGGATAAAGAAATTGTTGATGCCGCAGTAAAGAACTGGCGTACATTTGTGGGAGAAGCACCACTAACAAAAGATGTTTTAAAAGAGTACGGAACCCCGGCACTTGTTAAGGTGATCAACCATTATGGTGCCTTTCCAACAAACAATTTCCAGCAAGGAGTTTTTAATGATGCGGATTCCATTTCGGGGGAAACGTTTAAGGAACTTTATTTTGTAAAAAGAAAACCATGTTCCGGATGTCCCATCAGCTGTGCCAGAGTAACTGCCACCCCTGAGGCGGAAGGGAAAGGACCTGAATTTGAAACGATTTGGGCTTATGGTGCACTTTGTGGTATAAATGACCTGGAACAAATTATACATGCCAATTACAATTCCAATAAGTACGGTTTTGATACCATTTCGGCAGGGAATGCCATTGCCTGTGCTATGGAGTTGTCAGAAAAAGGATTTTTGCCCGGAGAAACTATGGAGATGATCCAAAAAGACCTGGGCCGGAAACTTGAATTCGGAGACGAAGAGGCCATTGTTTTGTTTACGGATCAAATGGGCAGGAACGAAGGATTTGGAAAAGACCTTGCCATGGGTAGTGCAAAACTTGCCAAAAAGTTTGGGCATCCTGAACTGGCCATGCATGTAAAAGGACTAGAATTGCCGGCATATGATCCCCGTGGGTTCCATGGGATGAGTATTTCCCTTGCCACCAATAACAGGGGAGGTTGTCATTTACGATCCTACCTGGTTAGTACGGAAGCACTGGCAACTCCATTTGCAGTGAATCGTTTCGAATCAAAAGGAAAACCAGGACTAACTAAATTGTACCAGGATTTAACTTCTACTGTTGATTCAATGGTTGCATGTGTATTTACTTCCTTTGCTTTAAACCCTGATTTGTATGCGCAATTGGTTGGATCTGTTACAGGTATCGATCAAGACGGTAAGGCGCTATTAAAAACAGGAGAACGGATTTATAACATTGAACGTTTGTTTAATTTGCGTGAAGGGAAAAGCCGTAAAGATGATTACCTGCCAAAACGGTTGCTTGAAGAACCTTTCAAGTCCGGCTTATCCAAGGGGTATAAAATTGAATTTGAAAAACTTCTCAATGAATATTATGATGTAAGAGGATGGTCGAAGGAGGGGGTTCCAACCTCTGAGAAATTGAAAGAGCTCGAATTAGTTAATGAGGGTAAATTTCTTTAAAATTCATTTTTTGTTACAAAAGTTTGCAAAAGAAGATAGATTTTTTTTTGTTATGCCAGGAACATTTTCACAAGTTTATATACAGGTTGTCTTTGCTGTTAGAGGTCGTGAAAACCTAATATCTAAACCCTGGAAAGATGATTTGTTTAAATACATTGCTGGAATAATTACCAATAAAGGACAAAAATCAATTATTGTAAATGGTATGGCTGACCATATTCATGCATTCATCGGATTAAAGCCAGCGATGTCAATTTCAGATCTTGTTCGTGATATTAAAAATAACTCTTCGAATTTTATAAATAAAAACAAATTTGTTAAAGGTAAATTTTCCTGGCAAGAAGGATATGGAGTCTTCTCATATTCTCAATCACAAATTGAAGATGTTTATAATTATATATTATACCAGGACCAACATCATCAGAAAAAATCCTTTCGGGAGGAATACAAAGAATTTTTGCAGAAGTTTGAAATTGATTATGAGGACAAATTTTTGTTTGATTGGAATGAATAATAATATCACCCCTTCGGGATTCAATTGCAATCTAAATATTATTTGCTAGAATAATGTTAGTCTTTCAGGCTTCAACGCACCATTATCGGTAATAGAATAAAGAACTTTAATCCCGGAGGGTGAAATGAATTTAAAAATATCTAACAATGCGGGAAATAAACCATTAGCGGTGAGTTTTTTTAGTGATACCAAGCGAACTTTCCGAGAAGATTTACATTATGTCTATCAAACCATTTTCAATATTTAATTTGAATGAATTATATGCCACCCCTTCGGGGTTCAATTGCTATCTAAATTTCAATTGCTAGAATAATGTCAGCCTTTCAGGCTTCAAAATTCCATTATCTCTAATAGAATAAAGAACATTAATCCCGAAGGGATGAAATGATTATAGAATGATTAAATAATGTGAGAAATAAACCCCGTAGGGGTGACAAATAATCATATAGGTTAAATGAATTGAACATGAAAGGGTGAAATGTTTTCACAAAGCTAACAGGAGCGTTTATTGAGTAGATTTCCATAATGCCAATTAATTCTTGATCAATTGTAATTTTTATTTGATTGGAATGAATAATAATATCACCCCTTCGGGGTTCACTAACAATCCTAAACAATTTGCTAAAATAATGTCAGCCTTTCGGGCTTCAAAATTCCATTATCTCTAGTAAAATAAAAAACAGTAATCCCGAAGGGATGAAATGATTATAGATTGATTAAATAATGTGAGAAATAAACCCCGAAGGGGTGACATATAATCATGTAGGTTAAATGAAATAAACACGAAAAAGAATTTAGACCGCCCCAAATTCAAATAAATATTGATTATTTGAAGAGGCTATAGTTTTCTGGAAGAAAATCTTCTATCCACAATGAAAAAACCGCTGAACAAATTTTAGCAAGTCTTCTGGTTTATCTTTTAATTCTTCACGAAGGTATTGATCTTCAAAACTTTTATGGTATTTAATAATTCCCTGGATCATTCCTTCAGAGAATATTCCGTATTGTTTGAGGATATCTTTTTGTTTTTCCAAAGCATTTGCTGATTCCCAGCATGACGCAGGAAGGTGGTTCAGTTCAGATAAACGTTTTTTATTTTCTTTCTCGAAAATATTTACATCCACATAAGTTTTTTCAGCAAATTCGAGGGCATTTTCCATCTCAAGGCCATGTCTGGCTGCCACTGCCATGGAGGCCATCAACGTGTAAACATCTGCAGAACCATCTGGACTTCTAAGCTCAACGGTCTGTCTTTGAAGCTTCCGGTCATCAAATGTAACTTGTTGTGGATTCGCATCAAGTGCCATGTCCAGTTTGCCGGTCCAGCCAAGAGGAACTCTAACTAGAACTGACCGGTTACGGTCGCCCCAACAGATATTTGTTGGTGCTTCCTGATGAGGGACAAGCCTGAAATAGGACATAGGATTCAAATTGCCAAATGCTGTAATTGATGGGGCAAGGTCAAGAAATCCTGCAATGGTTTTTTTCGCAACATCCGATAATTGACCGTTTTCAACCATCTGACTTTTTCCGTCTTTCATTAACCTGCAATGTACGTGTAATCCGCTGCCTGCCTTACCAGCAGTAATTTTAGGAGCAAATGTAACTGTAACACCGTGTTTATGTGCAAGGGTTCTTAATATCCATTTGGCAATCAAAACCTGGTCAGCTGCATCTTCAATATTTGTTGGAGTAAATTCAATTTCGTTTTGTTCATACTCCAGATCATCAACAACAAAGTTTCCTACTTCTGAATGGCCATACTTTATAACTCCCCCGGATTGGGCAATCGCCATCATGGCTTCCTTTCTGAATTCTCCCCATTTTGAAAAGGGCTCGGCCTCGTGGTACCCTTTCTGGTCAGTAGCCTGGAAAAGGTCTTCTTTTTTGCTGATAATGTAATACTCCAGTTCACCCATGGCTTCTAATGAATAGCCTGTGCGCTCAATGAGTTTTTGGTGGGCTTTTTTCAGGATGTATTCCGGTGAACTAGCAAGAGGTTCACCATCTTTGTTGTAATAAGAACACAATATGTCCAGGGTAGGCACTTCACTGAATGGATTTAAAAAAGCAGTTTTGTACCTTGGGATTACATAAAGATCACTTGATCCGGCCTCAATAAATGAAAACAAACTTGATCCGTCCACACGCTCCCCGTATGATAAGATGCTGTCGAGGTGACGTTTGCTGTTGATCACAAAATTTAAGGTTTTCAAACGGCCGTCCCAGCCGCAATACCTGAAATTGATCATGGCAATATCATGGTCTTCAGCATACCTGATAATATCTTCTTTTGTAAACTCTGATGAGGGTTTATTTAAGTATTGAACCAGGGGATTCGGGTTCATTTCCGTATACAGATTCATGTCGAACTATTTATGTTTGAAAAAAGCGGTCAAACTTACTTAATTTTTTAGAACACAGATCATATTCTCCTTTATTTTTAAGGATTCCATGTAAGGGTATATTTCAATACTTTCTGTAATTTTGGTGCAAATAATTATGATGGGATTCCAGTTAACAAACGAAATAATATTTTTTACCATTTTTCTGGTTTTCATATTTATTGTTTTGTTAATGGATCTTGGTGTATTCAGCAAGGGATACAAACGTGTAGGATTTACAGAAGCTTCTATCTGGTCGATCGTCTGGATAGGATTTTCAATCGCCTTTTATTTTTTCCTGATCCACTTCGGGTACCTGATCCATGGCATTGATTCCATTGCACAGTTAAATGAACGGATCGACATTTTTAAACATCCAATTTCCATTGAGGGCCTGGATTTTCATGAAGCTCTTAAAGTTTATGAGAAAAACCTGGCGCTGGAATACATTACAGGCTACATCATTGAAAAAACCTTATCCATAGATAATATTTTTGTGATCATTTTGATCTTCTATGCTTTTGGTGTTGAAGAGAAGTATTACAAAAGGGTATTGATCTGGGGGATCATTGGTGCAGTTGTCATGAGGTTCATTTTTATCTTTACCGGTGCAGCCCTTGTGAGGGAGTTTGAGTGGTTGCTCTATGTGTTTGGTGCTTTCCTGGTAATCACAGGATTTAGACTATTTATTGAAAGACATAAAAAGGAAAAGATAGAACCTGAAAAGCATCTGATAGTTAAGTTTACCAGCAAATATTTCAGAGTACACAAACATTTTGTAGGTCACCGGTTTTTTATAAAGAAGGATAAAAAGTGGTTTATCACTCCTCTTTTTATTGTTTTGCTGGTGATTGAATTTTCTGATGTGATATTTGCTGTCGATTCCATCCCAGCCATCTTTGCCATTTCCAAAGATCCTTACATCATATTTTTTTCAAACATTTTTGCCATACTGGGATTGAGAGCCCTGTTTTTTCTACTGGCTAATATTTTGAATATGTTCTATTACCTTAAAGCCGGACTTGCTGTGTTGTTGTCCTACGTTGGGGTGAAAATGCTTGCACATACTTACCTGCAAAGTATAGGATTTAAAACGATACATTCCCTTTATATTATTCTTGGCATATTGAGTGTAAGTATTTTGGCGTCAATATTATTTCCTCCAAAGGAAAGTACTGAGATCAAAAAACAATAAGTGTTTATCCTTTTTGTCTGTTCTTATAATAAATCTCAAGTAGAGTATTACCTGCAAGGTAAGAACTTATTTTCCCTTCAAGAATATCTGATTTTATGGAATTCAGTTTTTCCTTTATGGTGGGATTGGAATAAAAATCAGTTTTTAGTCGTTCACCCATGGATTCAAAAAAGATCTTTAATTCCTGTTCCTGTCGACGTTTTTGAAAATAGCCGTTTTTGTCAACAAGTTCACGATAATCTGAAATCACTTTCCATACATCCTCAATCCCTGAATCATTTAATGCAGAGCAGGTTTTAACAGCAGGTATCCACCCTGACTCAGCCGGCGGAAACAAATGAAGTGCATTGGTATATTCCTGTTTGGCAAGGTTGGCTTTTTTTATGTTATCTCCGTCAGCTTTGTTGATGACCAGTGCATCGGCCATTTCCATGATGCCTCTTTTGATCCCCTGCAACTCATCGCCTGCCCCTGCAAGCATAAGCAAGAGGAAAAAATCCACCATAGAATGTACTGCTGTTTCAGACTGCCCAACTCCTACAGTTTCTACAAATATTACATCAAAACCGGCTGCTTCACAAAGCACGATGATCTCTTTGGTTTTACGTGCAACTCCTCCCAGCGATCCTGCAGACGGCGAAGGCCGGATAAAAGCATTTTTATCATTTGCCAGTTTTTCCATACGGGTTTTATCACCCAGGATACTCCCTTTGGTTTTTTCGCTGCTGGGGTCAATGGCGAGAACTGCAAGTTGATGATTCTGCCTGGTCAGGTAACTTCCTAATGATTCGATGAAGGTGCTTTTCCCTACCCCCGGAACACCGGTTATTCCAATCCTGATGGAATTTCCTGCAAAAGCCAGGCATCGCTCAATGATCTTTTGTGCCACTTCCTGGTGTTTTGGGAGTGCACTTTCAACCAATGTAATTGCCTTACTTAATAATGTTCTGTTTCCACTGACAATCCCTTCAACATAATCTTCAACGGATAATAATTCCTGTTTTGATTTTTGAAAATGTTTTGCCGCCTCCGGATTAAAGGAAGAAGGCTGGGCAATACCTTTTTGAACTTTTAATGCTGAGTTTTTATTTCGTTGCTTGTCTGTCACATGGAATTATTTACTTCTGCAAAGATAAGAAATTGGATAAAGGTGATTGGTCGGCATGTCTGAATCCTTATTCCTCAGAATTTATGAACAGGGACATTTGGCATAATTTCTTCGCACGTATCTCTTTTTGACTGGTTGTAATTCCCTTGCCAATATTTTTACTGAAAGGTAATCATTACCACTGTTGTGAACTTTTTTCCATCCTGATTTGCGGAGGTATTTCTTTACATAGTTGTTATGCAATCCATGGGCTACAAGGATAACCACATTTTTATCTTCTGCCTGTAAAGAGAGAGATCCGGCATTACTTTTGGCTCTGTCTTTTGCTTCTTTAAAGGTTTCTATGTTTTTATCATTGCATCCCATCATCCATGAAAGGCGTGAAAATGTGGTCCAGAATTTTGTGGGCATTTTTACATTAAACCACTTCAAAGGTTTTCTTTCAAACTCCCTAAAATTATAGCTTCCCGAAAGGTTAAATGAATCCCCAAAAGACAATTGAGCTGTGTGATGGGCACGAGGTATCGAACTATGAAAGATGGTGTCCAGGTTGATTGAAATTAGATCAAGTGGTCCATGATCGAAAGGGATGACAATACTTGAATCGTAATCCAGAAAAAACTGCACAGCTTCATCCCGGTTTCGCCATCCCTTTTTGTTCAGATTGGGTTCTCCATGACGGATTAAGACGACCTGAAAAATTCCTGCAGAGCTGTCATTGCATATCTTGAGTGGTTTGTCCTGCTCTTGATTTTTATAAAAGTTCTTTAAGTCGGTGATGGTAAGATTTTGAGTAATGCCAATTAGTTGCGATACTACAAGTAAGAGGACAAGAACTGTAGATTTGAATTTCATAAGGTTTGCAAAATAAGTAAAGTTTTGGGAATACAGCAATTTATGCAATAAGCAATACAAGGATATATCAATCCATAATAAAAATTTTGCATCCTCAATAAAAACTTATGAAAATCTTAAAAATGTTCTACTTTTATACCTTTTGAAAATCAATGCATACTCTGAGCAACAGGAGGATAAGATCAAAGAATAATCAGATGAGGGAAACAACAAGAGGTATGAAGGATTTATTCCTGAAGAATGGTAGTCAGTGGTTTTTTTTATTACTGTTTTTACTGTATGCAGGTCATAGCATGACTCAGGATAAGCCCAACCTTGAAAGGAAATCTACCCGGTCAGTTCAGCTTGAGGATACACCGGAAATCGATGGTGTCCTTGACCTGGCTGTGTGGTCCAAACTTCTAGGGAATACAAACTTTGTTCAATATGAACCATTTAACGGGGAAAGGCCATTGTATGAAACTGAGATCCGTTTTGGATACACTGAAAATGGGCTTTATGTAGGGGCTTTTTTACATGATCCTAATCCTGATAGTATTTTTACTCAACTGGGGAAACGCGACCAGGTTGATGAGTTAAATACGGACTACCTCTCGGTGGATTTACTTCCTTATAATGATGGTCTTACCATGTTTGAGTTCAAAGTCACACCGGCCGGACTTCAAAGCGATAACAAATACTCTGCTGCTGGCAAAGAATCCTCCTGGGATGCTGTCTGGCATACTGCCACATCAATCTCTGATACAGGCTGGGTTGCAGAATTTTTTATCCCATACAGCGCCCTGCGTTTTCCAAAAACAGAAGTACAGAACTGGGGTATCAATGTATGGCGGCGACTGGCCCGGCGAAATGAGATGTCAACATGGACATTTGTTCCCAACGGTACGCATGAGATATTAAAATACTATGGTACTCTCGTGGGTATGGAAGGAATCAATCCTCCGCTTCGGCTTTCTGTAACGCCATACGTTGGAAGCTACCTGGAAAAACAACCCGGGGGAAAATGGAACAGTTTTATCCGTGGAGGTATGGATCTTAAATACGGTATCAGCCAGGCTTTTACACTGGACATGGAACTGGTACCGGATTTCGGACAGGTGCAGTCAGATGACATCGTCCTTAATCTTAGCCCGTTTGAGATACGGTATGAAGAAAGACGGCAGTTCTTTACAGAAGGAACAGAGATGTTCCAGAAATGCGATATTTTTTATTCCAGGCGTGTGGGAGCATCACCAAGAGGGTACGATAATGTTTATGACAGCCTGGGATCAAATGAGAAAATCAGTAGAAATCCCGATCTCACGCAAGTGATCAATGCCACAAAAGTCAGTGGACGTAACCGCCATGGACTTGGAATAGGCGTTTTCAATGGAATGACAACCAACACCTGGGCTGAAGCAAAGGATACAATAACTGGAGAAAAAAGGCGGATATCCACCCAGCCTTTCACAAACTACAACGTGCTTGTCTTCGATCAGAACCTGAAAAACCAATCCTATGTATCCCTCATCAATACCAACTACTGGACGCCTGACTTAAATTATGGTGCTAATGTGACTGGTGTGGAGACCAAACTGATGAACAAAAAGAATAGTTTTGCTTTTAAGGGATTGCTAAATGTAAGCCAAAAATGGAGTGACAGTGAAAACACAAATCCCGGCTACACTACCAGGCTAAATATCTATAAACCGGATGGTACCTGGCGATACAATCTTTCAACCCAGATCCTGGATGACCATTACGACCCAAACGATATGGGGTACCTCAACCGAAATAATGAGGTTCGAAACTTTGGGGCAATCACCTACAACATCAATTACCCGGTTTGGAGAATACTCAGGTCAACGACAGCTTTTGAAGTGAAGTATTTTACTCAATACATGCCTTATGAACTTATGTTTGTTGACGTTGAAATAAACAATTCAACAACTTTCCGGAATTACTGGAGATATTATGCTGAAATAGCTTACCGGCCATCAGGTTATTACGATTTTTATGAACCCCGTGTTGAAGGTTGGTATTTCTATCAACCCCAATCCTTTGACGGTGAATTGGGAGTCGGTACCGACTCACGTAAAAAGTTTGCGGTGGATGCTGAGGTGGGATTCTTTATCTTTCCGGAAAATAACAGGGGTGAATACTGGTTGGAATTGGAACCACGATACCGGTTCTCCGACCGGCTGACCATTGCTATGGGTTCAGAATACAATATCCAGAACAAGGATTATGGTTGGGTTGAAACCGATTATAGTAACGAGCAAGATCCTACTATTTATTTTGGTCAGCGTGATGTAATTTCAATGGAAAATGTACTGGACATCAGCTACATATTCACTGCAGATATTTCCCTCAATCTTAGGACCAGGCATTATTGGTCACGAGTCGTTTATGATGATTTTTATACGCTGCAAACTAACGGAAATTTATTACCGGCTGAATACAATGAAAACAAAGACATCGACTTCAATGCTTTCAATGTAGATATGCAATTTCTGTGGTTTTTTGCCCCGGGTAGCCAGATGAGCCTGGTGTGGAAGAACCACATTTTCACCAGGGGCGAAACGCCTTCAGACAATTATTTCCAGGCCATCGACAGAACGCTGGATGCATCCCAAACCAATTCCTTTTCGCTTAGGGTGTTGTATTATCTTGATTACATTTATGTTAAAAAGGCACTTAGCAAAAGAAGGAACGGGTAATAGGTAATACTTATGAGGTTTGGATTCAAGGGAAGGTTAATTAGGATCACATTACTTAAACCTTAAAGAAAAAGTTGTTGAGAATTCTGGTGAACTTATTACATTAATACTTCCGCCATGTAACCTCATGATCTGGCGTGATAAACTCAAACCAATGCCTGAACCTTTTTCTTTGGTGGAGTAAAACGGAACGAATACCTCCTGCAATAGTGTAGGTTCAATTCCAGGACCATTGTCTGTAATCGAGATGACAGGACGGTTTCCGGATCCTGCAGCTTGTAGGTTAATTTGTGGATTTTCAGTTTCTTCCAGGGCTTCAATGGAATTTTTGATGAGGTTGATCAATACTTGTTCTATGAGGTTTGGATCCAGTGGTATAATAAGATTTTCAGGGTCTATGCTTCTAGAAAGATTAATTTGATTTTCGGAAAGTGAGGGCTGCATTAGAGTTATCACCTCATCGAAAAGTTCTTTGATGTTTTGTTCTTCTATTTTAGGAGGAGGTACTTTGGTGAGTTTGCGGTATTCGTTTACAAAATCATACAGACCATCGCTTCGTTTTTGAATGGTCTTTACTGAACCGATTACATCAGTAATGACCTCATCGTTGAGTTCTTTGATAGATTTTGGTCCTGATTTTTTATCTTCCAGCAACATGATGATGGTTTCAGTTAAGGATGAGATAGGTGTCGTGGAGTTCATGATCTCATGATTTAATACGCGGATTAGCTTGATCCAGGCATCCAGCTCTTTTTGTTCAATCTCTTTTTTAATGTTGTTAAGGGTGATGAGCTTATGAGGCTGATCAATTAGGATGGTCTGTATCACTTCAATAGCCAGTTTCAAGGGAGTATCATTTTGTTTCCATTCAAAAAGTTTCTTGCCTGCAGGAAAAATAGATTCTGCTTCCCTGCAAAATGTTTCGGCTTTATGACGCAGTTGACTCCAGCTTTTGGATTTACGAACACCAAGCAATTTTTCGCTTGCTGTATTCATTAATATAATTTCTTCTTTGTCGTTGATGGCCAAAATCCCAATCTCAATGTTTTCAATTATTAGTTGAAGGAAATTGAACTGCACCTCACGATCGATCTTTACTTGCTTGAAAGTTTTAATAATGGTGTTAAAGGATTGATGAAGTTCTGCAATTGAGTTTTTGTTTTTGATATCGGGATATTTCAAGGAAAAATCTTCCTGTTTAATGGCTTCAATAAATTTAGCCAGCTCCCTGTTGGTTCTGGTAATGAACCGAAGGAGGAAATAAACCTGGAAACTTAATAAACTGATTAAAACAATGAAGGTGTAGATGTATTGATTGCGATCAAGATTAAAGAACAGAAAAGCGATACAAACAAGAACAGCAAGGATAAGCACAATTTGAAAAATAACGGATATGGAAAATCGCTTATAAACCATGTTTTTCTAACCTCCTATATAATGCGGTTCGAGTGATGCCAAGATCCCTGGCAGCATGAGTAATGTTACCGTTGTTCTTTTTAATGGCCTTGAGGATATACCGTTTCTCAATTTCATCAAGGTTAAAGGTATCTTTTATATCGTTACTCCGATTGGTAATTTTATCCGGAGTAAAGTCGGTAAAATGAAGGGTTTTGTCGTCACTGAGGATTACCGCCCGTTCAACGGCATGCTGGAATTCGCGGATGTTACCGGGCCAATTGTACTTCATTAATTTGGTAACAGTGCTTTGCAGTACCTTAAATTTCCCTTTTTTATATTTCCTGGTATATATTGATAAAAAGTAATCCAGCAGCAAAGGAATATCTTTCACTCTTTCCCTTAGTGACGGCACCCTTATCTCAACGGTATTGATGCGGTAAAGCAAATCTTCCCTGAATTTGTTATGTTGCACCATTTCATAAAGGGGCATATTGGTAGCACAAATGAGTCTAACATCCACTGGGAGTTCTTTATTGGAACCAATACGGATAACTTTCCTGTTTTGAAGTACTGATAATAATTTCATTTGCAATGATAAACTCAGGTTTCCGATTTCATCAAGGAAAATGGTTCCTCCACTGGCGGCTTCGAAACGTCCTGGTTTGTTTTCACGGGCATCGGTAAAAGCACCTTTTATATGGCCAAACAATTCACTTTCGAAAAGGTTTTCATGTATTGCTCCAAGGTCAACATTAATGAAAGCTTCATCCTTCCGCTTAGACTGACGGTGGATTTCCCGGGCAACCATTTCTTTTCCCGTACCATTTTCTCCAAGGATTAAAACATCTGCATCTGTTTTGGCAACCTTTTCAATTATGCTGAATACTTTTTGCATGGCCAGACTTTCTCCAATAAAATGTTGGAAAGGTTGGTTGATGTCTTCTGTGAGCTTTTCCTGGGTATTGCGTAATTTTTTTATCTCCAGCTTTGATTGACGGTGCTGAAGTCCGGAGAGGATGGTGCCAAGGAGTTTTTCATTCTTCCAGGGTTTTACAATAAAATCAAAAGCTCCTACCTTCATGGATTGCACAGCCAGGTCGACATCTCCATAAGCAGTAATAAAGATAACAACTGTTCCGGGATCCATTTCAAGGATACGGTTGAGCCAAAAGATCCCTTCCTCTCCTTCATTCTGTCCCTTTTTGAAGTTCATATCTAAAAGTACAATATCATATTCAGCCGATGAAAGATGCATGGGAATATTCTCCGGATTTTTTTCCACCTGTACATGAGTAAACAACTGTTTCAGGAACATCTTTGCTGTTGTCAGGATGTCCTGGTTGTCATCGATGATTAATATGCTTGCGTTGGTCTTCGACATTTTCTAATAAGCCGCTAATAGACAACTACTTTTATTTAGCCACGAATGCACGAATGTATAACGAATTATTCGTGCATTCGTGGCAACTAACTATTATAATATTAATCTTTTATAGTTCAACTTCAATTCTCCGAAATTTACTAAAAGCGCTAACTTATTTCCTGATACCTTCAGATAGTTTATTGATTGGGCTATAAATTCGTCAGCAATACCACTTACTCCCTTCACTTCCAGGATGATTTTATCATGCACGACAAAATCAGCATAGAATTTATGAGGGAGGATAATGTTTTTGTAATTGACTTCATATTCTTTTTCCCTTTCATAGAGAATATTTGCTTTCCGAAACTCAAATTCCAAGGCGTCCTTATAAACAATCTCAAGGAAACCAGGCCCTAGGTTATTATGAACCTCCATACATGTCCCGATGAGTTCGTAGCTTTCTTCTTTGTAAATTAATTCCTTCATAGCAATTGGTTTTATTTTATTAATTCATGAATTCGTGGTTAATAATCATAGCAAAGATACAAATTTGTACCATATCCAAACACATTTTGTATCAAAAACAGACACTTTTTAAGTTTGTTGTTTAATATTAATAATTCAAATTATCCGGATTATCAATGAGTTATGGTCGTGGCATGGGGTTTGACTATAAGAGTTTTGAAATTTTGCAATATGATAAAAAATTATCTAAAGGTTGCATTCAGGAATATTCTGAAACATAAAACTTCTTCTATAATTAATATTTTTGGACTTTCGGCTGGATTGGCAAGTGTAGTCCTGATCCTCTTATTTGTGTGGAATGAACTGAAATTTGACAATCACCTCGAAAACAATGACAGAATTTATAGAATCACGACTACTCAAATTCATTCCGAAGGAACCGATTACAATTGCGAAATACCACATCCATTAGCTCCTTTATTACGAGAAAA
This sequence comes from uncultured Bacteroidales bacterium, assembly GCA_964421215.1. Classification (GTDB taxonomy): domain Bacteria; phylum Bacteroidota; class Bacteroidia; order Bacteroidales; family JAADJA01; genus JAADJA01. The sequence goes on from CAYQWA010000043.1 coordinate 24,811, forward strand.
TTTTCCAGAAATTGAAAAGATATCCAGGATTCAGTGTGCATCCGATGGGATCATACATATCGGTGAAAATAAATTTCAAGAGAAGAATATTTTATTCGCTGATGAATTTTTTTTAGAGATTTTTAATTTTGACTGGATAACTGGTAATCCGGCAACAGCTCTCAAGGAACTAAACTCTGTCGTCCTCACTAAGAGTGCTGCCTTTAAATATTTTAACTCTATTAATGTTATCGGTAAAACCATCAACCTGGAAAATCTTTATGACCTCAAAATAACAGGTATTATCAATGATCCGCCACGTACTACACATTTACCAGTTTCGATGATACTTACCCTTGAAACGCTAACCCCGGAATTTATCGGAATAAATTATGACCATTGGGGAATTGTATTAAGTGGCTTTTTTACTTATATAAAATTGCCTGATAATTCCAGACCTGTATTACTAGAACAAAATATAAACAATTTTATTAAAAGGCACCTGAAACCTGAAGAATTGGGTGGTAAAGAGTTTGAATTGCAAGCCATAAAAGATATCCATTTTGATACACGCTTTTCTACTTTAAACTACATTACGAGTAAAAGAACATTATGGATTTTTACCATCATCGGTATTTTTATTTTACTCATAGCTTGTGTAAATTATATAAACCTATCATTGGTAAAGTCTTTCCAACGATCACATGAGATAGGCCTGCGAAAAGTAATGGGGGCACAACGCAAAGAACTAATCGTTCAGTTTATCCTTGAATCGATGATAATATCCATCGTTACTGTAATACTTGCATTTAGTCTGGCTGAATTATTTGTGCCTGCCTTAAATAACTACTTGGGAAATGATGTGACATTAAAGCTATACACGGGTCCTGCAATTCTGGTAATTTGTGTCTTTTTGGCCATTGTTTTAGGAATTGTAACAGGTATTTATCCTGCCATTATTGTTTCGGGTTTTTTACCCCTGAAAGCCATTAAAAATAAAATAACTTCTCATAGCAGGAGTGTCCGTTTGTTAAAGAATGGCCTGATCATTTTTCAATTTATTGTAACTCAGATTCTAATTGTCAACCTTCTTGTCATTTCAAAACAGTTAAATTTTATATCAGATAAAGATTTAGGATTTGATAAAAGTCCTATCATCAACATTACAGTTCCCGATGTTGAACAAAGAGATGCTTTAAAGAGTCAAATACTACAAATACCGGGAGTTAGCAATATGACTTTCGGGATTGCTGGTCCATGTGCCAGTTTGGATGAAAGGTTTACCAGTGTTTTTTATTCAAAAGAAGTTGATAATCCTATGAAACTTGAATGCGAGACAAAAGGGGTGGATGAAGACTATCTGAAGACTTTTAATCTGAATTTAATAGCGGGTGAATGGTTAACCGTTCACAGTAAAAATGATTCTGTAAGAAAAGTGATTGTAAATGAAACTCTAACTAAAAAACTTGGTTTTGATTATCCTGCCGATGCCATTGGAACCAGACTGAATTTTGGTAGGATTACTGGCGTTATTCAGGATTTTCATATGGAATCACTTCACAATAATATTACTCCAATGGTAATGATATATTACCCGCGATTTTTCGGCCAGGCCTACATTAAACTTTCAGGTGAGATAGATAATACAGTCATTGCTAATACCGAAGAAATCTGGTCGGAAATTTTTCCTAATGATATATTTACCTATAAAAACTATGATAACCATATTTCGGAATTGTATAGTAAAGAAAAGAAAGCATTCCAGTTGATATGGTTTTTTTCGGTAATCGCTATTGTAATAGCATGTCTGGGATTATTTGCTATTATATCTTATATCCTGATTAAAAAGACAGGTGAGATTGGGATCAGGAAAGTTTTAGGAGCAACCGTATTAAAGATCATTTTTCATTTATCGAAGGGCTATTTCATTTTAATAATAATTTCCAATTTGATTGCCTGGCCGCTTGCCTGGTATTTTGCTCAGCAATGGCTCTATAATTTTGCTTACCGGATTAATATCAATCCTACACCATTTATTGTTGCACTTTTAATATCTATGGTCATTGTTTTCCTTACCATGTTTTATCATAGTTTTAAAACAGCAAGGTCAAATCCGGTAGATGCACTGAAGTATGAATAGAGAAACAAAAATCAGGAACTAAAAAACTAAGAACCAAGAACTAAGATATTAATTATGATAAAGAACGTATTTATAATAACCCTCCGAAATTTTATTCGCCAAAAGGGATATTCCATCATTAATATTCTGGGTTTGGCTATTGGCATGGCTGCTTTTATTCTTATTATGATGTGGGTTGAGGAAGAACTTTCATATGAAAAAAACCATAATAATGCCGACAACATTTTTCTAACATTTAAAGGATACTCAATTGGAAGTAAAACCGAATACAATGCATCTTTGTGCTTTCCCCTTGGACCTTATGTAAAAGAAAATATTCCTGAAGCCAAAAATGTTGTTCGGATTGTGAACCAGGGAGCAACAATTTCATATGAGGATGAAGTTTTTACTGAATATGGATTTGTTTTTGCGGATAAGGATTTTTTTGAATTGTTCACTTATAAAGTAAAACAAGGTAATCCTGATAAATTTTTCGAGGAAAGTCATAATGTGGTAATTTCAGAAAGTATTGCTGAAAAATACTTTGGTAATGAAGAACCAATGGGTAAAATCCTTACCCGAAACAGATCGGAACAATATGTTGTTTCAGGGGTGGTATCTGATCCTCCCGATAATACTCATATCGATGCCAATATGATCGTTGGTATTGAAGCCTTTAAGGAGCGTGAAGAGTATGCTGATGTTTGGACCGATCATTTTTTGCAACTTTATATTCAGGCGTATAATCCTGATCAAAAAGAGATACTTGAGCAGAAAATGACTGATGCAATGCGCATCAATATGGAGACCGAGCAAACATCCATTCGACTTCAACCTATAAAAAAGTTGCACTTATACAGTATGAGTGGTAATAATGAAGGTTTGCAATACGTGATTACTTTTTCTTTGATAGCAATTTTTATCATTCTTATTGCCTGCATTAATTTTATGAATTTAACAACCGCACGGTATTCAAATCGAGCGAGGGAAATTGGATTAAAAAAAGTAGTTGGAGTAACCCGATGGCAATTAATTATTCAATTCCTGTTGGAGTCAGTTTTTATGACATTGATTGCGGCTGTTCTGGCTATGATGCTTGCTGAACTTGTCAGGCCCTGGTTCAATGAGATAACCGGTAAAACATTGCAGTTCAACTACCTTGGTTTAGAACTTATTTTAAGATTGGCGGGACTGATCCTGGTGGTAGGTTTATTGTCAGGAAGTTATCCTGCCTTTGTACTATCGAAGTTTCAACCGGCTGACATATTGAGGAAAAACCTTCACAGGGGAGAAAAGGGAGCCATTTTCCGCCGAGCACTTGTTGTGTTGCAGTTTACTATTTCTACCATATTAATTTTTTCGGCTGTGATTATCTATCGACAACTTTCATTTATTACAACCAAAGATTTGGGCTATCAAACAGAGGATATTCTCTATATCCCAATAGAGGACAAAATCGGAACTCAATATGAATCATTCAGGAATGAATTACTGGCCAGCCCCTATATTGAAGATGCCGGACGTTGTTCACAGTTGCCAGCCAGAATTTCATGGATCATGAGAGGAATTGAACTGGATGGACACGACGAAGGTGTTGCTTTTGGAGTTGCATCAGTCGACTATAGTTTTTTTAGTACAGTTAATATCCCCATTGAAGAAGGCAGACCATTTTCGAGAGATCTGGAAAAAGATTCGGCTTCTATTATATTTAATGAAGAATCGATAAAATTGGTTGGGAAAGAAAACCTTGTGGGCCAGAATATTAGTTTTTATGATGATCAACCTCCTGTAAAGGTCATCGGACGAGTTCCTAATTTTCATTCACAACCCTTAAGTGACGCCATTGAACCACTGGTTTTTTTAATATGGGAGGATTCTTACAATTATGTGGTAGTTCGGGCAGCTCCCGGTATGGCACGTGAAGCAGAAGAGCATATCGAAGGATTATGGCAACAATACGCACCCGGTTTCCCATTTTCTTGCAGGTATATGGAAAACTTCGTAGATCGGTTATACCGTGATGAAGAAAAGGTAAGTAAACTGGCAGGAATATTAACCATCCTTGCTCTGTTCATTTCCGGACTTGGATTAATAGGTCTTACCGCTTTTATCGTTGAACAGAAATATAAGGAAATCGGGTTGAGGAAAGTGTTCGGATCAAGTATTTACCAGCTACAATATTTGATATCATCAAAATACTTACGATGGATCCTTGTGGCTACTATTATCGCCATACCCGTTGCCTGGTACTGGATGGAAAACTGGCTGAACAATTTTGCCTATCGAATTGATATTCGCATTTTGGATTTTTTAATTACCGCAGTTCTTACCATTATTGTGGCAGTTGTCATCACTTATGTTCAGGTATTAAGAGCCTCCCTAATGAAACCGGTAGATGTATTGAAATATGAGTAAATAAGGACCTTACTTCAAACGAAAAAGTTTTAAGGATTCATTACGATACAAGTGATTGGTTGGATGGGCTTGAAATATTTATAACCTTTGATTCTTTTAACCTGGTTTCCTTCCTGATATACTGGCTAAGAATTTTTAGGTAAAGTTTTCGTGGGATAATGGTCAGTAATAATGCCACTATAGCCCATCGTCTGGAAACATAAACCACTTTTTTCTTTTTTATAATCGACTGATAAATCTGTTGTGTCGCTTTGTCAAGAGATGTTATCAAAAAACGTGTTTTAACACCTGAAGTATTTTTTTCTACAAATCCAGGCCGGACATCAGTTATCGAAATTGGCAGTTCTGTATTGTGAATATTCTGGCGTAATCCTTCAAGATAATTCATTTGAAATGAATTGGATGCGCAATAGGCGGGATCAATTCCAAAACCTCGTATTCCGGCTACTGAGCTGAAACTAACCAAGTGTCCTTTGCCTTGTTTAATGAATAAATTAAGACCCCAATCGATTACATTTGTAAAACCTGTAACATTGATCTGAATTATTTTTTGAGTGACGTGGTTATTGAGTCGTTCATAGGGTTCTCCAAATCCTGCAGTCATCACAAGAATGTCCAATCCTCCAAGTTTTCTTACCAAAGAGTCGAGTACGATGGGTGCTTCGGACTTTGATATATCAAGTATTTGAGCAATGAAAGCATCTGGATAGGTATGTGTTAGCTCTATTAGCAAGTTTTCACGTCGTCCGATAATTCCAACCTTATAGTTATTTTTTGCAAACAAAATAGCAAGCTCCCTTCCCATTCCTGATGTTGCTCCGACGATGATTGCTTTTTTCATACATGTAGTTTTTTTATATGTTAACGAGTCATCCACTTATATTATTCTTTGTATATAATGACAAGATATTAAAAGGAGGGTCTAAAAATCAAGCATAATAAAATTTATCAGAAGTTCTCACCGTCTCATTTAATGATATCAGAAATGTTAACTTTGTAATAATTCCCTTTTAAACTAAGGGATTTCATAAATCGTAGTGTAATTGGTTTTTGGTTAATGGATAACAACGAATATAAATTGACCAAACAGATTAAGTCAGGAGATAAAAAAGCATTTGAAAAGCTGTTTCTCGACTATTATCAAAAATTGACTGTTTTTGCGAAAAAATATGTTGGGGATATTAATATTGCCAAAGAGATTGTCCAGGATTTTTTTGTGAGATTGTATGAAACCAGTGATGAAATTGAGATACAGATTTCCCTTAAGAACTTCCTTTATACCTCAATAAAAAACAGGTGCCTGAATCATCTAAAACAAGTGAAGCTTCACGCTGAACATGGTGAAATCATAAAAACCCGGCACAAGGCTCATGAAATGGATTTTTCTGATACTATGGAACAAACGGAATTGGAGTACAGAATATGGCAGGAGGTTTCTGATCTGCCTGATAAATGCCAGCGTATATTTAATCTCAGCAGGAAAGAAGGTCTGAAAAACAAAGAAATAGCTGATCGTTTGGGCATTTCCAAAAGAACTGTGGAAACCCAAATAAGCAAAGCATTAAAAATATTACGCACCAACCTGGGCCAGTATCTTAAGATGATATTTTAATCATCTTCCAATAATTTCAATTTCAAATACGTGTATATTCATTTTGATTTGTCATAGATATAGAATGTGCTATGAAAAATCAAACTGAAAATATTGTTACCGACCTTTTGCTGGTTGAATACCATCTTAAGCAGACATCGGATGAGGAAAACAAGGTCATCGAATCCTGGCTTGAACTTAATCCTGAAAACCGGGAACACTTTATTAAAGTCCAGAAATTGTTGGATGGCAGTAATCAGTTAAAGAACTTCAATTTAATTGATACGACAGCTGATTGGGAAAAGGTAAAATCCCGAATTGAAACTACGGTGGATAAACCCACAACCAGAAAACTAATATCCAATTCTACCCGCTTAGTACGTATTGCAGCAATATTGCTATTTATTGCAGGATTAACTTTTATCATTAGGAATTATTTTCTTCATGAACCAGAGATGATTGTTTATGCGTCCGGCCAGAATAAATCGGAAGTTTTGTTATCCGATGGTTCGAGGGTGCATTTAAACCAGAATTCAAAATTGACCTACCCAGAGAAATTTGCAGGAAAAGAAAGAACGGTTTTCTTTTCGGGAGAAGGGTATTTTGAAGTTACCAAAAATGAAAAAAGATCATTTGCTGTGAATACAATAAACAACGGCAGAATCGAGGTTCTGGGAACCTCATTTAATATCAATGACGATACGACATCTGGCAAAGTTGAGCTAACTGTTACTAGCGGGAAAGTGGCCTTCTACAAATCAGACAAAACTGAGAACAAAACGATTTTAATCCAAAATGAAAAGGCCGTTTTAAAGGATAATAAGATTACCAAAGCTGAAATAGAAGATTTAAATTTCCTAAGCTGGAAAACAGGCATTTTGGTTTTTGAAAATAATCGTTTGGAAAAAGTTGTACTTAAACTGGCTGACCTTTATAAACAACCCATAATAATTTACGATCAAACAATTAAGGATCTCAAATACACCTCAACCATTGATAACCAAACATTGAATGAGGTTCTGGATGAGATCAATTTAGTTTTTAACCTTACCCACCTGGTTAAAAACGATACGGTATTTATTTACCCAAACCATTAAACAAATTAAACCATGAATGCCCATCATTTATTAATTAAGCTAAAGGTGCGATTTAGCAGTCGTGTGAAAATTTTCCTGCTGCTATGCGCATTAGTCCTCGCATTTTCGATTTCGTCTTATTCACAAAATTCTTTGCTGAATAAGGAAATTTCTCTGCCGGAACAACATACCACAGTCGAACAATTTTTAAAAACACTTGGTAAGGAAGCGCAATGTACATTTACCCATGGCGATAAAATTCCAATTGCTAAAAAAGTTAATCTGAAGCCAAAGACGCAAACGGTTAAACAATTCCTGGATGACATCTTTACCAATGATTCACTTAACTATATTGAAAAATCCGGAAAAATAATTCTTGTCCCCAAAGAATCCTCCACACACCAAAACATTCAAAAGCAAACAATAAAAGGACGTGTGGTTGACCTGGATACAAATGCACCCCTGCCAGGAGCTAATATCTACGTTAACTCAACAACTCCTAAAGTTGGTGATGTTACCGATGAAAATGGTTACTATAAGATTAAAAACCTGCCTGTTGGATGGTATACGATAAAAGCAAGCTATATTGGTTTTAAACCTGTTACTGTCGATAATGTGGTTTTGCTTTCAGGGAAGGAGAAAGTGGTAAACATACGAATGGAAGAACTTGTTACGGATCTTGAAGGAGTTGAAATTATTTCTGTGCCTGATAAATCCAAACCGGTTAATGACCTTGCAATAGTTAGCAGCAGAAGGATTTCAGCCCTGGAAATGGAGGATTATCCGGGAAGTTTAAATGATGTTTCACGGGCTGCTGAATCATTTCCGGGAGTAGCCAATAATAATGATGGACAAAATCATTTGATCATTCGCGGGAACAGCCCGAAAGGATTACAATGGCGCTTAGAAGGAATTGAAATACCCAACCTGAACCATTTTGCAGAAATCGGATCCTCAGGAGGTGGAATAGGAATCATTAACAACAACATCATTGGTGAGTCCGACTTTATTATGAGTGCATTTCCTTCGGAATATGGCAACGCACTCTCAGGAGTATTTGACCTGAAGTTAAGGGCCGGAAACCACGAAAAGCATGAACAGACCTTTCAAATAGGGATAATGGGTACCGAGTTTATGGTTGAGGGCCCTTTAAACCAAAAATCCAATTCATCCTATATTGCTCAGTACCGTTACAGTACATTGGAATTGATCGATAGATTTATGATCGATCTTGAAAGTGTACCTGAATTCCAGGATATCTCTTTTAAGTTTTTTCTGCCCACTAAAAAAGCCGGAACATTTTCAATTTTCGGGATTGGGGGATTGAGCCATGAAACTGGGGACTATGGATACGACTGGAATTCCAATACGGCAACACTGGGCGTCAGTAACAATTTTCTTATCAACACAAAAACCTTTGTGAAATCAACAGTTGCTTTTTCAGGTTGGTATTACAACTGGAATGACTTTGAAAATATCGGAACGAAAGAACTTCCGATAGATTTTACCAGCCGCAGTGAGATCACGGAAATTACAGCACGAGCTTCAATAAATGTAAACCGGAAAATCAATGCTCAGCACAAACTTAAGTTTGGAGTGGCCTTCGACAATAACAACTACGACACTTTTATGGGTTGGAAATCCGACACGCTGTTTAACTGGTGGCAAAATCCTGATCACCCCAATCATTCTGACAATATAAATTACGAGCATACCTATTCTAATGATAAAGGAGATGCACAAACCTTACAGGTATATGGAAACTGGAAATACAAGATCACTGAAAACCTAATGATCAATACCGGCCTGCATTACATTAAGTTTTTCCTGAACAAAAACTATTCTGTTGAACCCAGGTTTGGGATTAGCTGGAAATTCCTGAATAACCATACACTTAGCGCAGGATTTGGAAAACACAGCAGAAAAGAATCGCTGACCTTTTATACCGGCCAAAAAACTTTGCATGACGGAACGGTCATTAATCCCAACATTGACCTTGAGCTTACCAAAGCTTTTCATTATGTATTGGGGTACAGTTATATGCTGAAAAAGGATATGATAGTAAAGGCTGAGGCCTATTACCAATATTTATACGACATACCTGTTTATCCTTTTCCTCCCTATTTTTCTACCATAAACTTCGACTATGGATTTGAAGGAAATATTTTGGTGAATGAAGGGACCGCCTATAATCAGGGAATAGAACTCACAGTGGAGAAATTCTTTTCAAAAGGTTATCATTTCCTGGCTAACGGAACTGTTTACGATTCGAAGTTTAAAAATTACCTTGGAGAAGAATACCATTCTAAATACAATGGATCTTATGCTTTTAAAGGATTGTTCATTAAAGAGTACAAAGTTGGAAATCAAAAGCAGAATCTGATCTCTGTTGGTGCAAGAGGAATCTATTTAGGTGGTTTGAGGTATTTGCCCATCGATCTGGAAGCCTCCCTGGCACACAACAGTCAGGTAAATATCTGGGACCACGGATTTACTGAAAAGGCGGATGATTACCTAAGAATAGATATTCAGTTCAGCTTTAAACGGAACAAACCCAAATACACAGGTGAATGGAGATTAGATATTATCAATGTGACCAGCAGGAAGAATGTACGATATATACGTTACAATAATTCCATCAGGGCCCTGGAAACTGAATACCAAAATCCATTAATACCATTGCTTACCTACAGAGTGAAATTTTAAGTAAACGAATAATGAAAACAATAATAAACCATAACCTCTTGATATTATTTACAGCTTTACTGATTATTGGCTGTGAAAAAGAACCAAAAGAAGATCACATATTCCTATCATCCGAATTTATATCCGAAGGAAGTTACGCGGGTGACTATTGGCCCACAGATAGTTGGCGAACATGCCATCCCGATGAAGTGGGTATGGATGCGGAATTGCTAATGCAAATCAATGATGAAATTTTAATTTTGCAAAGATTGCATGTTGACGTTCACAGTGTTTTGATCATAAAAGACGGATACATAGTGGCTGAACAATATTATTCTGATTACACATACGATAGCCTGCATCCTATAAATTCCTGTACAAAAAGTATAAGCTCTGCTCTGATTGGTATTGCTCTGGAAGAGGGATACATAGAGTCAGTAAATAATAAAGTAGTTGACTATTTTCCGGATTATGAGATTGAAAACCTCACCCAGGAAAAGGAGAACATTACCATCGAGAACATGCTTACCATGAGTGCCGGTTTTGAATGGTATGAAATGGAATATCTGTATAACGATGACAGGAATTCATTTTATCAATGGGTAAGAAGCGATGACAGGATTCAGTTTGTCCTTGATCTTCCGCTTGTTACAATTCCGGGTGAGGAGTTTAATTACAATACCGGAATGTCACATGTATTGTCAGCCATCATCCAAAATACAACCGGATTAAGAACGGACCTGTTTGCTGAGGAAAATCTTTTTGAGCCATTGGGAATATCAGGTTACAATTGGTTTATTGACCCAAATGATATAGCCACTGGAGGCCATGGTTTAAACTTGTATACAAGAGATATGGCAAGATTTGGATACCTGTATTTGAAGAATGGGGAGTGGGATGGCGATCAGATAATTCCTGAAGATTGGATCGAAACCTCAACAACTGCTCACATTCCAAGAAAATACATTCCTGAGTTTGACTACGGATACCATTGGTGGGTAAAGCCGGATGAGTATTTCACTGCTGTTGGAGTTTATGGACAATGGATCTACATCATACCGGATTACGACCTTGTGGTAGTGTTTACAAACTACTTTAACGAAGAAGATTATCTACAGGTAACTACACCTGAACGGTTGGTTAACACATACATCATTCCTGCAGTTAAATAAAAGCATAATCTAATTCTAGAAGGAAATCCGTATACAATAAATTCTGTTTTTCAGTACTTTTTCAGTGGCCATCTTTGAATCTGCGGTTAATTAGAAACATAATGGATTCAGATTACAAATATTTACCACATATTACACAGATTTGCACAGATTTTTAATACCTACAAACCAATTTAAGTGATCAATAGTCTATTAACTATCATCCCCGGACATCTGATTAATACATGCATCGTTTCGTCTGATAAAAATAACAGAATTTGCTTTAATTTTATTCATGTTCATGTTTTATCTAAATTTGATGTACCGTCCTAAAAAAACTTGACACATTTTGGGTTAAAAAACTAAAGTTAC
>CAYQWA010000044.1:0-35343 GCA_964421215.1 uncultured Bacteroidales bacterium
ATTCAACATTCAACATTCAACATTCAACATTCAACATTCAACATTCAACATTCAACATTCAATCAAAATTTTCGCCCGCAAAAGTAATCCTATTTCATTTCTTGACGTATACAGATCAATTGATTAATTTTACACCAGCAGGAACAAAGGGTGTGATTATTGTTAGAACGTTCTTGCTTAGGGAGTTATGGAATTTACTTCGGCGTATAAAAAGATTTTATTTTTACTACTTGCCATGGTGGTGGTTTCGACTGTGTCCATGGCACAACGCTATAATCCCAAATCCACAACACAAAAATTTGCTTCAGCTCTACAGATCATCAATTTCGCCTATGTGGATACAATTGATGAAAGCCGGCTGGTAGAAAAAGCCATTATTGCCACACTTAAGGAGCTTGATCCCCACTCACAGTATATTTCCAAAAAAGACCTGCGATCTGCCAATGAACCCCTGGAAGGAAATTTTGATGGGATTGGTATTTCTTTTCAGATTTACCATGACACAATACTTGTTATTTCTCCTGTTCCAGGTGGGCCTGCCGAAAAGCTGGGTATCATGGCCGGGGATAAAATTGTAAAAATTAACGGACAAAGTTCTGTAGGTACTGCAGTTGATAATAATTATGTTTTTCAGCGGTTGAGGGGCGACAAAGGAACACTGGTGGACATTAGTGTGGCAAGAAAGGGAAGGAAGAAGTTGATTGATTATACCATTAAACGCGACCGTATCCCTATCAATAGCATAGATGCATCCTTTATGGCTAATCCGCAAATCGGATACATCAAGCTGAACAGGTTTTCAAGAACAACCATGGATGAGTTCAGAAAAGCCATTGGTGAGCTCAAAGACCTGGGGATGGAAAATTTAATTCTTGACCTGAGGGGGAATTCAGGAGGTTACCTTGATGTTGCCATTGATCTTTCGGACGAATTCCTTGGACCGGGTAAACTGGTACTTTATACTGAAGGAACATCGAGCCCACAAAGAAAATACAAGTCCTCTTTCAGAGGTGGATTCGAATCCGGGAAAGTCGTTGTTCTCCTGGATGAAGGTTCGGCAAGCGCTAGTGAAATTGTTGCAGGTGCATTGCAGGACTGGGACAGGGGACTTATCGTAGGCCGTAGGTCATTTGGCAAAGGACTTGTTCAAAGGCCCTATTACCTTCCCGACAGTTCAGTAATCAGATTGACTGTAGCCCGGTATTATACTCCTACAGGACGCTGTATCCAAAAACCCTATAAGCAAGGGTACGATGAATACCATGACGATCTTGCTGAAAGACTTGCAGCAGGCGAGTTAACCGATTCGGATAAGATCAATTTCCCGGATTCGTTGAAATATTATACACCCAATAAAAGAGTGGTGTATGGTGGGGGTGGAATCATGCCCGATGTTTTTGTTCCATGGGATTCAACTCAATACACTGATTTTTATGTGGACCTGCTCAGTAGGAATTTATTTAATGATTTTGTTCTGAGTTACATAGAACGAGAACGAAATACATTATGGGGCAAATACCCAACATTTGATCAGTTCAACAGCAGATTTGATGTGGAAAACAAATTCTTTAAGGAATTTCTAGATTTTGCAGCCGTCGATGGTATTGTACCTAAAGAAAATGAATTAAACCTTTCATCTAGATTGATCCGTTACCAACTCAAAGCGCTTATTGCCCGTAATCTTTTCGAATTTAAATCCTATTTCCAGGTGTTATCTGATATTGATGACGGTTACCAGAAAGCTATGCAGGTGCTCAGACAGGATAATTATTTTGTTGATCTGGTAACACAATAAAAGACATGCAAAAGATCCTCCTGATAATCTTCCTTCAACTATTCATTTTTACAAACCATGTCTTTTGCCAGGAATCACAACGTCAAATCGCCATCGGTTTAAACTTTCCTCCATTAATTGGCAAAACCGTTTCCCTGGATGCGGAAATAACTAAATTCCGACTACATTCATTTACTGTTGGAGTTGGAGGGATGTATAAAAACTCATTAAAAGGCTCTTTACATAAAATTGGAGAAGGTACTTATCACCATGAAAATTCGGGATTCTATGGGTTTGTGGGAGTGAGGTTAGCCCCTCAAAAGGAATCCAGAAAATATTATTTATTCATTGGAGGAAAATTGCTCGGCGGTTACTGTTATCAATCGGCAGATTATCAGGAACCTTTTGAAGAGTGGTTCAGGAATGGAGCAATCCCTGATGAATTTACCTTTAAAGATGGTAGGGTGCAATCCGAAGGGTATTTCTCAGCCATTGCCATAGAAATCGGGGTGTGTATTATGATAAACCAAAAACTATCCTCAGAATTTGGAATTCAAGGTGGCCACCACGTATATACCTCTAGCCGGCAGGTGAGTAACATCTCTTCCATTTTACCCGGTCTTGGTGCTTTGAATTTCGTAGGTATTTTGAAAATGAAATACCTATTTAACTAGTATTACCCAGTTCTTATTTCACCCTGATTCTTACTCTGTATTTCCTAAAAATTGGAAAATTTCCCAATTTACTGTCTCGATTTGGGAAAATTGGCACAGCCTATTTTTCTTGTAATTTTCTCGAAATAACATCTGGCCTCCTTTAAAAAAGCGCATAAAAGATTGTAAGACTGAGTATTATGAATTGAATTTTGTAATTTTCTTCCATTGGAATTTACCTCATTTATTGTTGTTGCATAGTTTTTGGCTATCCCATTTTCGTCAAGGTAATTATAAAATGCAAATCATGGTAACTTTAAGAACTACAATAATAATTCTACTTCTCGCAGCACTCAAACTTAATTCCCAAACTATAATTACAAGCGGCGACGTTGCAGGTACCTGGAATGTTGAAGGCAATCCTTATATAATAGAAGGTGATCTGATGGTGACTCCTGATGAACGTTTAAACATCGAGCCAGGTGTTGAAATTTTATTTACCGGACCTTTCAGTATCACTGTGGAAGGCAGGCTTGAAGCTGACGGAGATACTGATCAGTACATTATATTCTCACTCGATGATACTACAGGATTTGCTTCCGGAAATAACCCGGGATGGAATGGAATTTCATTCTTAGGATATTCCTCAACCACGAGCGAAAACTCAATACTTGATTTTTGTATAGTTGAGTACAGTGGCGGAACCGGAGTTTTATGCGCAGATTATTCAAACATTATTGTTTCCAATTCAATTATTAGGAACAATAAAGGAAAAGGTATAGGCTTTTACGATTTCTCAGATGCTACAATGGAAAATGTTCAGGTGAACAACAATGAGCAGGGAGGAATCGATGTTGTTTTTTCAGCACCACATATTTCAAATTTTATTGTCAATGATAATCTCGGTCACGGTATCTCGGTTACAGGAAACTCCTGGGGTGGTTTATATCCTGTATTCGAGAACGGCGAGATTTTTAACAATTTGGCTCAATCATCTGGCGGTGGCCTTTATTTAAACATGGATTACAATGTTTTTTTAACCAATGTTGAAATTTATTCCAATTCAGCTCAGTTTGGCGGCGGAATATATTGCGGCATGGGTACTGTTAATATGGAAAACATGAATATCCATTCCAACAGTGGAGATAAAGGTGCTGCCATTTACACCGGTGAGTTTGGCCATGTAAGCATTACAAAGTCCTTCATTACTGACAACAATGCTGTACAGGAGGGAGGCGCCATTTATTTATCAGAATCAGAACTTAATTTATTGCATGTTACGATGAGTAACAACACCGCAGGCAACCTTGGAGGTGGCCTGTATTATGACCTAATTTTCAACGAACCAGGTTTTATTAACAACACCATCATTTGGGGAAATTATCCCGAAGAGATTTATGTAACCGGAGTAAGTCCGTTGATCACCTATTCTGACATTAACGGTGGATTTGAAGGCGAAGGTAATATTGATTCAGATCCGATGTTTGTCGATGAGGTCAATGGAAATTATGAATTATCGTGGGACAACTACCCCTACGATGATTTCACAAAATCACCATGTATTGATGCCGGCGACCCTCACTCGACTTTTGATCCCGACGGAACAAGAGCTGATGTGGGCGCCTTTTATTTCCACCAGTCTACTATTACAAAAGTGGATATCAATGAACTGGAAGATGAACTGACAGTGTATCCCAATCCTGCAAAGAATTCTTTTCACATCTCAGGGGTTTGTGATGTGGAAAGGATCAAAGTTTGCAACTTATCAGGACACATTGTAAAACAATTCAATTCATCTTTTTCATCTGCAATGAACATCAGCGATCTTGGATCAGGGATTTATATTGTAATGGTTTACCAAAATAACGGGGAAGTTACAACTGAAAAATTGATAAAAGAATAAAAATGAACCATGTTGAATTATCATAAATTAAAATTTTAGAGGTAACATACCTTGACTCACCTCTATATGCGTTATTGTAGTTCAGAAAAGCCGGGAAAACGTTCCGGCTTTTCTATTTTTATCAACACTATCAATATCTTTACTACCTTTGAGTGAATAATTATTTTGCGCTAAATCACATGAAAGAAATAAAACTGCTGCAGGCACAAATTGATAAACTTGAAAACAAAGGATTCGACCTCGATGCCTGGAAACAATATACTGTTGTCCTTCTTGCCAGGATTTTTGGAGAACACAACACGAAAATTAAACAAATCGAAAAAATAGAATACGATTTTTCAAGCTGGGCCCTTCGAGATACTTCCGGAAAATCAGCATATATGGAAACCTGTAAAAAGTTAGGCAGGGAAGTTCTTCTAGCTTCCATTGACGAACTGAATGCTTTTGGCCTTCCGGAAAAGCAAACTCCCACGGATGATTCCATCCCTGTATCCGTCCTGGTTTCAGCCCTGGAGGAAGAATTGAAAGTATCGCAATTCAGGAAATTGAAAGCCATAGTTCGATCGGGTGAGGAGGTGGAAAAGAAAAAGGAAGAAATAAAAGGACTCCTCAAATCTTTTGATAAGGACTTTGCTGAGAATGTTGTTCTTAACATTCTGTCTGATCCTGAGTTGATTGTGAAGTTTTAGTTTTTTACTGATATTCAAACTTTTTATAATAAGGGCGGCGGACGGGCTTTACGCTTGTAGTTGTTTTAAACCTGCAAATATTTTGAAAGCGTTGCTGTGTCTTCCTTCGTCAGCCCAGCAACACCAACAAAATATAATGCAGCTTTTGCAACAAGCTACCGCTTCAATCCCTGCCGCAGGCGCTACGTAAATTTAAAGAGTCTCCAGATAGATATACCCTACGAGGGTTACAAACCCTCGTAGGGTATATCTTCTAAAATATTATCCTGAACTGTGGGATCACCAGGAGTCCCATTTGGTAGGTAAAATCAATTTCCCCGGTTTTTGTATTGAATTTCTGACTGTACATGTTCTCAACATTGAACAGGTTTTGAATATCAAGGGCCCATTCCATGGAGATCTTTTTTGAATTTTGCCGTAATGCTATTCGCAGATCTGTTCTGAAATAATTATCAAATTGGAGGGCATAGGCGTTGTCGTAGTCATAATCTGCATAATATTGGTCAGACCCAACCTGATGAGGAGTGAGCTCCGTGTATCGTTGGCCTCCTGCGTAGGTTGTTTTCAGATCTGCAACAAGGATGAGCTCTTTTTTCTTTTTCTTCGACGGATCTTTCCCAAGCACCCATTCCTTGCCGATCAATCCGTTCAATACAAAGTTTCCGTTAAATGCAGTATTGCGTTCCACACCATCACTTCCTGTAAACTTTGAATCATAAAATGAAGTTGTAATCAGGTAATACATTCCATTACTCAGAAACTTCTCAAAAGTAAGTTCCAGACCATAATTACTTCCGGAACCTTCATTGGAAAGCGTATCGGGTGCCCAAACATAAAAATTTGCACCCTGGTTGAGTATGGAGTATGAATTTTTTTCATTGCCATCTACACCTGCGTTGCTAATGCGTTGGTAGTAGGCTTCGGTTTTTAGCCTGAGGCTGGAATTGATATTCCAGTCGTATCCCAAAACAAAATGCTGACTGTGGGTCATGTCAAGATTTTTGTTGGGAGCGTAGTATGAATCGTTGTCAATTCTAACCTGGTTAAAGTAAATTGTGATGGGTGCTAGTTGGCTGTGATATCCATAAGCCAGACTCAATGACTGGTTAGTCTTAAAATTCCACTTTATTCCGGCCCTTGGTTCCAGAGAAGAACTGTTGTTGTAGAAAAAGTGTTGGTAATGCAAGCCTGTATTCAAGGTTAATTCATTGTTGATCTTAAACTGCCATTGTAAATAGGGTTGTAAAAGTTGGGTTGTTCCTTCAAATTCAGTGAGGATATCAAAGCGGTCGTGGTTATCCATGTATATACTGTCGATGAAATCGAAGTCAAGGTAACTAAAAGTAAATCCCCCTTTCAGGGCATGTTGCGAATTGATCTTCTTGTTGATAAAAAAATTGGCAAACAACTTTTGCTCCTTATGGTAATTCCTGAACCAGGGAAGAATACGGTGATCCACTGGTGTAATTGAATCCATGGTAACCCGGTAATCGTGATAAGTACCAGCCAATGTTAATTTTGTGTAGGTGGTTTGGTTGATCAAATAGGTATGTGAAGCACCCAGAACGACCATATCAGATGAATTGATCAGGTCAAAACCTTCACCTCCGTAAAAATCGATGGCTTCATTTGTAGTATCTCTTTCACTATCTAAAAAAGATACATCACTTAAACCCCCTATTCCGAAAACTGAAAAGCTCCCCAGTTTCGTCTTGGGCAGGTTCACCTTAAAAGAAAAATCCTGGTATTTTGGAATGGCAGTTCCGGTCCCAAATTCTATACCCAGTTTTTGAAAAACTTCAAGTGTTGAATAACGGTAATTGACCATGTAAGAAGAACCGTTCTTTTTTGAAATTGGCCCTTCAGCCCCTAATTCAAACCCATTGAAGCCTATTTGTCCAAGGAATTCATGCTTTTCGTCGTTTCCCTGTCTCATCCTTAAGTCGAACACGCCTGATAGTGCGTTTCCATATTCTGCAGGAAAAGCGCCAGTCATAAAATCTGAATTGGCAAGTTGGTTATTGTTTAAAATACTTACGGGTCCACCAGTAGCTTCGGTAGCACCATAATGGTTGGGATTTGGAATATCAACTCCTTCAAGCCGCCACAGCAATCCACTGGGAGAATTGCCACGGATGATGATATCATTGCGGGCATCATCGGTTCCTCGTACTCCTGCAAAATTGGAGGCCATCCTTGCCACATCATTCCTGGAACCGGCATACCGTTCCGATTCTTCAACAGTAAATCCTCGCGCACTAACAGTTACCATTTGATTTATAGCAGGTGCTTTATCGCTTTCAGCATGAATAACCACCTCTTCGGTCATAATGGCCATCTCCTCCAGTTCAATAAAGAGAACAAGTTCCTTTCCCGATTGCAGGTTTAAACTTGTTAAAAAAGCATCATGATAACCCATGTATGAAATTTTTATTCCAACTCTTCCAATCCTGACCTTCTCCAACCTGAATTTTCCATTTACATCTGTTGAGGTACCGGTAACCGGATCGCTTTCCAGTAAAACTACATTAGCTCCGGGAAGGGGGATCTGAGTGATCTGGTCTATCACAGTTCCGCGGATTGTCTGTGTTATATGCGATTGGCCTGTAACAGATGATCCCAACATAAAGAGACCAAAAAGTACCATCAACGTTTTAATATGTGAAAATTCCATTTTTATCGTCAGGATTATTGTATAAATTTAATGATCTTTGCGCAAAATTCTGCAGGATTTTTTGGTGATGAAAGAATATCATACTGAATTGTATCATATTCCTTACAGAATGTAACAGACAATGATAAATAGTTTCCGTTGCAAAGAGAAAAATCTATCCGAAAATACCCAATCTTTCAGGCTATTAATATTTTATTTGAAAAAAAGATTTGCAGAATTAAATTTTTTTCTAATTTTGCACTCCATTTTTCAGGATAAAGAAAATATATAATAATGTACGCAATAGTTGAAATAGCAGGGCAACAATTTAAGGTTGAAAAAGAGCAGGAAATCTTTGTACACAGGTTAGAAGGTGATGCAGGGTCAGCAGTTGAATTTGATAATGTATTACTTCTCGACAATGAAGGCAAAGTTACTGTTGGTACTCCAACTGTTAACGGAGCACAAATCAAAGCCAAGATCATTGAGCATTTGAAAGGTGATAAAGTACTGGTTTTCCATAAAAAACGCAGGAAAGGTTATCAGAAAGAAAACGGGCACAGGCAATACCTGAGCAAAGTGATGATTGAAGATATCCTTACAGGTGTGAAGAAGACAGCTAAAAAAGCCGCTGCTAAAAAGGAGGAAGTAAAAGAGGTTAAAGCCGAAACGAAAACGGAAAAGCCTAAAGCAGCTCCTAAAGCAAAAGCAACTCCAAAGGCTGAAAAGGCTGAACCAAAAAAGGAAGTAAAAAAAGCAGCACCAAAGGCTACAGCAAAGAAAGAAGAAGTTAAGAAAGAAGCAAAGCCCAAGGCAGCCCCTAAAGCTAAGACAGCCCCAAAAGCTAAGACAGCCCCAAAAGCTAAAAAGGAAACAACTCCTAAGGCTGAGGCAAAGCCTAAAGCAGCTCCTAAAGCTAAGACAGCCAAAAAGGACGAAGAGAAAAAAGACGACAAGTAAATCGAAATCAAAAATTGTAAATTTAAAATAATACAGCCATGGCACATAAGAAAGGTGTTGGTAGTTCAAGAAACGGTCGCGAATCGGAAAGTAAACGATTAGGCGTAAAAATATATGGCGGTCAGTTTGCAAAAGCCGGTAATATCATTATCAGGCAAAGAGGAACAAAACATTACCCGGGTGAAAATGTGGGAATGGGCAAAGACCATACGTTATTTGCATTAATCGACGGAACTGTGGAATTCAGACGTAGAAAAGACGACAAATCTTTTGTGAATATCCTTCCGTTGGAAACTGAAGAAAAAGCAAATTAGTCCCGCCAGGTGACTGACTGAAGATGAAAGAATATCCTCCTTCCGAGTGGAAGGAGGATTTTTTTATGCCTGTAAATTAGTAATTTTCCTCCATTAGAGCAGGAACAGTTATTCAACATTCTTGTGATTTCGGTTAAAGATTTGCCAAGCGAATCAATGATCTGTGTAAAAAACAAGGACCGGATAACTCGTTTTTGTATTACTTTTATCATTCAATTTAAACCATTGAATATGATTCGTAATAATTTATTGTTGCCGGCCATGCTTATGGCCATGTTGTTTTATTCATGTAATAAGGACAACACCGAACAGGAAATTCCAGCCATCAATCAGGTTAATGTGTCCAATATTACAGAAACCTCCTGCCAGGTCAACTGGAAGGTAAATGATAATACCATTGATAAAATTATCATAGAAGTATCAAAAGATGCAGATTTTGGAATTTTACAACACAATCTTGAGAAAGAGGATGTTACCTCCTCAACACTATTGTTGGACAGTCTACAGGGTGCAACTGACTATTATTTGAGGATAAAAGCTCAAACGAATGGGAACCTGGTGTTCACAACTGAAAATTTACATTTTGAAACGGGCTATAAATCAGAATCTCTCTTCATAACAACCGTAGATGACCATGAGCTGGCTACAAAAATAAAATACCTGGAAAGCAATCCTGAACCCAAAGCCTGCCTGATTTTTATGCACGAAATGGGAGCTTTTGTAAACAACTGGAAGGGTGCTGATATCGTAGTTGACCTCGTGGCTCAAAACTATGTGTGTGTTACTTTCGATTTCAGAGGACATGGTAGCTCAACACCCATCCCTGATTTAATGCAGTTGCTGAACGACAGAAGCCTTATAGTTAAAGATTTGCAGGCGATCATGAATAATATGAAAAATCACAGTCATGTCGATCCTGATAAGTTTGGGTTGGTTGGCGGTTCATTAGGAGGAATCATGGCAGTAGCCGGAAATGGTTACGAAGAAGTAAAGACTTCCGTTTCCCTGTCAGGAACTCCGGATGGAATTTATGAAATCTTCCCGGATTTGGTTCCTCAATCGGTACTTTATGTTGCAGGAGAAAACGATATACATCCGGGAGAAAACATAAACTTTGCAGAACTTGCCGAGGATATGTACAACATCAGCCTTGATCCGAAGAAACTGATAATCGTTCCCAATGCCTCTGAACATGGTTCTGAGTTACTGATCAGAAGTGTTGTGGAAGAGGAGGTGTTTAACTGGATCATTAGCCACTTGTAATTAAATTGTAAATGATCAGCAAAAATATCCTATTCAATTTCCTTTATCATAACAACTATTTAAGATCGAATATCAGGTATTAATTGAATTTCTTTTTAGTTTTTATTTCCGCTCAAAACCAATACTTTTGCAAGTCTGATTTAATTAATAAGCCGTAACAAATGCTACAGGTAAACTATATACGTGAAAACAAAGAGGAGGTCATTAAAAGACTGGCCATAAAGAATTTTAATGCCGAAGAAATTATTGATGAGATCCTGGTTTTGGATGAAGACCGTCGAAAAACCCAGAAACAACTTGATGATACCCTGGCAGAAGCCAATAAAGCATCGAAAGAAATTGGTGGGTTGTATAAACAAGGAAAGAGGGAAGAAGCTGAAGCCTTAAAATCCAGGACATCGGAATTAAAACAAAAGTCAAAAGAACTTACCGAGCATCTTGAAACAGTGATTTGCGATTACAATGAGCTGTTGATCCAATTACCCAATATTCCGCATCCTTCGGTTCCTGCGGGGAATACAGAAGAGGATAATGAAGTTTTGTACGAAGAAGGTGAAGTCCCTGTACTGGCAGACAATGCTGTTCCTCATTGGGATCTGATAAAAAAGTACGATATCATTGATTTTGATCTTGGTAATAAAGTAACGGGTGCCGGATTCCCATTTTATAAAGGTAAGGGAGCCAAATTGCAACGGGCACTTATCAACTTTTTCCTTGACCGTGCACTCGATTCCGGTTATACTGAATTTCAACCACCACTGGTCGTCAATGAAGAGTCAGGGTATGGAACAGGTCAACTTCCGGATAAGGATGGACAAATGTATAACATTACTGAGGATGGCCTCTATCTGGTACCCACAGCTGAAGTTCCGATCACAAACATATACCGTAATGTTATTCTTCAGGCAAATAAACTGCCCATCAGGAATGTAGCCTATTCATCCTGTTTCAGGCGGGAGGCTGGATCCTGGGGTGCACATGTCAGAGGTTTGAACAGGCTTCACCAATTTGACAAGGTAGAGATCGTTCATGTGGCACATCCGGAAAAGTCATACGAAGTGTTGGAAGAGATGAAGGATCATGTGGCATCATTAATCCGTGAACTGGGACTACCATTCAGGGTGCTTCGTTTATGTGGAGGAGATATTAGTTTTACCTCTGCACTGACTTATGATTTTGAAGTATATTCTGCAGCACAAAAACGATGGCTGGAGGTGAGTTCGGTATCCAACTTCGAAGCTTTCCAGGCAAACCGAATGAAACTTAGGTTTAAAGATGATGATGGCAAAACCAAAATTGCACACACCTTAAATGGAAGTGCACTGGCTCTGCCCCGCATCGTTGCAGCTTTGCTGGAAAATTACCAGACCCCTGAGGGGATAAAAATCCCGGAAGTACTTGTGCCTTATACAGGTTTTGAAACAATTGACTAATTTCGATGTTAAGTAATTCAATGATGTAGGAGTGTGACTTAACCGCCAAGATCGCTATGAAGATTATATGGACGCAAAAAAAACTAAATGATCGTTTCGTTTTAAAAATTAGTGGGAATTAGCGTAATCCGCGGTTAACAAATTATACAACAATCACTAAAATAAACGGTTTACCGCAAACGTTCGGAATTTACTGGAAACATGAATAAAATATTATTACATACCATTGTCTTTCTGATGATTTTTGCCACAATTCCGGCTTACACTCAGATTGATAAAATACTAAAACCGGTTGAGATCAACCCTCCCATGCCAGGAGGTCCACCCCAGCAGAAGCAACAAAGCGACGAACAGTTAGCATCGCAATATTACAGGAACCGTGAATTTGATAAAGCGGTAATCCTGTATGAAAAACTCTACCATAATAAAAGTACAACCATCTATTATACTTACTACCTCTTCTGCCTCCTTGAACTTGAACGTTTCCAGGATGCTGAAAAACTTGCCAAAGCACAAATAAAAAAATACCCTGACAGGTTAAAATATTATGTTGACCTTGGTTATGTTTACAACGAAAAAGAGGAGGAAAGCAAAGCGAAAAAGCAGTTCGATCTTGCTATAAAAAAGATAGTTCCCAATAAAAGTGGAATTATTGAATTGTCAAACGCTTTCCTTTACCGTGGCCAAACGGAATATGCAGTTGAGGTTTACAGGAAGGGCAGTAAAATAATGAACTATCCCTTTTACCTTGAGTTGGGTAATCTTTACCGGCAAACCAGGAATTTTTCGGAAATGATAGAATCCTATCTTGAAGCTGTGGATTTTGATCAGATCCATATGAATACGGTCCAGGGGCGTCTCCAGAATGTTCTGAAAGATGATCCCGAAAAACAGATCAGTGAATACTTACGGGTATCTTTACTGACCCGGATTCAAAAAAATCCGAACAAATTGTACTTTTCTGAAATGCTCCTTTGGTTAAGCATTCAGAATGAAGATTTTGAAATGGCACTGATGCAGGCAAAATCCATCGACCGAAGAAACCAGGAGGATGGTCAGCGGCTTTTTGAGTTGTCTGAGATCTCACTTTCCAACAAAAATTATGATATCGCTATTGATGCTTACAAATACATTCTGAAGAAGGGCAAGAACAATATGCTGTATATTGATGCAAAAGTTGGATTACTTTATGCTCACTACCTTAAGGTAACTGAAACTTTCGATTATACAGAAAGCGACCTCTTGGAACTTGAAAATGAATATATAAGCACCCTGGATGAGTATGGAAAAAATTCGTCTACCATACTTATCATGCAATATTTAGGGCACCTGCAAGCATTTTTTCTTGAAAAAACCAGTGAGGCTATACAGGTTTTGAACGAGGCCATTCAAATGCCAAATACTTCCGCAAGAAACATAGCAGGATGCAAGATTGAATTGGCTGATGTGTATCTGAAAACAGGAGATGTTTGGGAAGCAAAACTATTGTATGCACAGGTTGAAAAAGCTTTTAAGCTTGATCCCCTTGGATATGAGGCAAAATTCAAAAATGCTAAACTTTCATTTTATATTGGAGAATACGACTGGGCTAAGGCTCAACTGGATGTTTTAAAAGCTGCTACTTCTAAACTCATAGCCAATGATGCTTTGCGATTGTCTGTTTTGATATCTGATAATATGGATTCGGATTCATCTGGGATCGCCCTGGGATTGTATGCACAGGCAGACCTTTACTTGTACCAGAACAATGAAGCAAAAGCCCTGGAAAACCTTGATTCAATATTTACACTGGCATCATGGCATCCCATATTCGATGAGGTATTGATGAAAAAGGCGGAAATTATGATTAGGCAGAGGAAGGTAGATGAAGCAGTAGTATACCTGGAAGATGTTGTGGAAAACTATGGGTACGACATAACAGCCGACAATGCATTATACCAGCTCGGATTCATTTTTGAAAAACACTACAATAATGAGGAAAAAGCCATGGAATATTATCAGCAACTTATGACAGATTATCCGGGTAGTCTCTATGTGGTGGATGCAAGAAAAAGGTTCAGGTATTTGCGTGGTGACCTAAATAGTGAAGAAATGCCCCAGGAGGAATTATTCTTTTATGATATTAAACTTCCGGAGAATTGATAATTTTACCCTGCCAGAAATTCAATCCTAATCCGGTTAAACAATAAAGTCTATGGTTCGTCCCAAAAAACACCTCGGTCAGCATTTTTTAACGGATGAGCACACTGCTGCAAAGATTGTTAATGCTGTTACAGTCCAGTCAAATGGAAGTTTGCTTGAAATCGGGCCGGGTAAAGGAATACTTACAAAATTGATCCTTAAAAAGGAATTCCCGGATTTTAAGATCATTGAAATTGATACAGAATCAGTAAAGTTTTTGCAAGACAATTTCCCGGAACTAAAACCCAAAATTATTGAAGGAGATTTTTTAAAGCTTGATCTCGGGTCAGTCTTTGAAAGTAATTTTTCACTTGTTGGTAATTTCCCGTACAACATTTCCAGTCAGATCCTTTTTCGTGTCCTTGAATACAGAAATCAGGTTGGTGAGGTTGTGGGGATGTTTCAAAAAGAGGTAGCAGAGAGAATTGCCTCACCTCCGGGCAGTAAGAAATACGGAATACTTTCCGTACTGGTACAGGCCTATTTTAAAATCGACTATTTGTTTACTGTCAATGAAGGGGTGTTTTATCCGCCCCCAAAAGTAAAATCGGCTGTAATCAAACTCACAAGAAATGAAACGGGAAGATTGGATTGTGATGAGTCTTTATTTTTTGATGTCGTAAAAACGGCCTTTAACCAGCGGAGAAAAACCCTGAGGAATGCTCTTAAGAAATTTAATATTTCAGATCAGGTTTCACCTGAATTATTACAGAAAAGGGCAGAGCGACTGGGTGTTGAAGAATTTGTTCATCTCACCCAAAACATTATCCAATAAAAAAGCCCTGTTAATTCAGGGCTAAGTTTTTTCCATATTACAAAAATTAATCTTTAACAATATGTTATTCCTCGTTGCATCTGTTGATGCATTCGATAATCTCAGTAAGTGTAACGCTTTTTAAAGAATAAAATATCTTTTTCCCTTCTCGTTTTGATACCAGGACTCCTTTGTTTTTGAGAATATTTAAATGATGTGAAGCTGAAGCCTGCTCAATATCAAGGGCACTATAAATTTCAGTTACGCTCAATTTTGGTTTTTCATTTAATAGGTCGATGATGGCTATCCGCATTGGATGTGCAATAGCCCTGAGCTTGCTCGCTGCCATCTCTAATTTTGTAATGTCAAGAACTAGTTTTGCCATGTTTCTTTAATTTGTTTTTTGCAAAACTAATAAAAATATATCAGGAAAGTAAATATGTAGATATTTAGAATTATTTTAAGTTGGATTTTTTTCCGTATTCAGATTCTTAAAATTTTTATGAATTTGTATTGTTTATTTGTATGGATTGCTGATAATGTTTAATGTAATAGTCATATTCTTCTTTATAACTAAATTTTTTATGATGTTTAGGCTGATTGAGTATATACCTGCAAACATTATCCACATCCGATTTGGAAACCGAAAATGCTGATGCTGATTGTTGCCAAAAGAAATTCCCTAAAGCTAATTTATTAGTATTGATAAACCTTTCCGAGCTGTCAGCAATTATAGTTGCCAATTCGGTTTCTGATAAAGTAGGAGATCTTGAGATTAAAAAGTGGACGTGCTCGGGATTTGCATAAATTGCATATAGCTTTGATAGATTGTTATTGGTTATACCGGTAATGTATTTTTCAATTCGAATCCTGTTTTGTTCTGGGATAATAGGTCGTCGGTGGAATGTTGTAAATACAAAATGGGTATACAGGTTATTGTATTCAATTTTCATAATGGTAATAATTAGGTGGTTTTGACCAAAAATACAACAATTTTATTGTAGTTTGATATAGAGAGATTTTGGATTTAATAAGGTAATAAGGTTGATTTGGTCATTATTTCAAAGTTCTATGAAGGTTAAAAAGTTGGGGATAAGGTTTTTATATCCAGGAGATTGTTTATGGAATCTAATATGTACGAATTGATTTAGTTTTGACCACAATGAAACAATCACAAAACATTATTTTTTCATATAACCTTAGTAGAAAATAATCAGAAATCAAACCATCAACCTTATTACCTTATTTCAGATTATTCAAACAATGATGTAAACGAAAACGAATTCCCATCAAACAAACCTTTATCACTCAACTTCAACTCAGGAATAACCAGCAATGCCATAAAGGATAATGTCATAAAAGGTGCATTTAGACTGGTGCCCAACGTTTTTGTCGATTTGTTGATCTTGTCATACAAGCGGGCAACTTCTTCACCATTTTGATTGGACATGATACCGGCTACCGGTAATGGCAGATGATGAACATCATTGCCGTTTACCATTGAAATTCCCCCTTTGGTTTCTATAAGCAGGTTTATGACCTTAACCAGGTCGGCATCATTTGTCCCTACTGCAATAATGTTGTGACTGTCATGGGCAACAGTTGATGCAATTGCACCAGAACGAAAACCAAATCCGGAAATAAATCCGATGGCAGGTTCAGCAAGTTTATATCTGTTTAACACAACCATTTTTAAAATATCGCGGGTTGTATCACTAATAATACACCCATTCTCTGTTTTCGGTTCTTTTATTTCTGATTTAGTGATCAATTGTCCATCGAGTGCCTTGATCACCTTTATTTTCTCACCCCCTGATACAACTTTAATTTTCTCCTCATTTAAAGGTTCAGCCAAAAATACATTGGGTGATTCACCAGGTGTTGTATTTATCAGGCTCCTTCCTTCTACTGCTACTTGCACACCATCGATATATGTTTCTTTGACATTAAAGTCTTTTAAATTGTCCACAATGATCAGATCCGCCGGATCATTTTCCTGTAATAATCCCACATCGAGCTTATAATGTTTTACCGGATTCAGCGTACAAACCTTAAGCACCTCCAGGGGGTCAAATCCCAGATTTACTGCCCGCTTTATAATTTCATTCATATGCCCTACCAGCAAATCATCAGGATGTTTATCATCGGAACAGAACATGATATCATCCGCATGATCTTTAAGGAGAGGAATAAGTGTATCAAAATTCTTTGCAGCACTTCCTTCCCTGATCTGGACCTTCATGCCATATTTAATTTTTTCGAGAGCTTCATCAATGGTAAAACACTCATGGTCGGTAGTTATACCTGCCTCTATGTATTTTTTAACATCCTTACCTTTTAAGCCCGGAGCATGACCATCAACCGGTTTGTTTACTTTTTTCGCTGCTTTCAGTTTCGCCATTACCTCCTCATCGGTAAAAAGAACTCCAGGGAAATTCATCATTTCAGAAAGGTATTTGATCTTATCGTTTTGAAGAAGGTTTTCTACATCTTGAGCATTCAATGAAGCTCCGGACGATTCAAATGATGTTGCCGGAACGCAGGAAGGTGCTCCGAAGAAAAACTTAAATGGAACGGTTTCGCTATTTGCAATCATGTACTCCACACCTTTTGCACCTAAAACATTTGCAATCTCATGGGGATCAGAAACAGTTGCAACCGTTCCGTGAACAACAGCAAGTTTTGCAAACTCACTGGGTACCAGCATGGAACTTTCAATATGTATATGTGCATCAATTAATCCCGGCAGGATGTAATTTGTTGAGCTGGTCTTTTTTTCCTCAATTGAAACGATTACACCATCATTAACCTTAACAACTCCCTGAATTATTTTTCTGCCGACAACATCAACGATATGGCCTTCTTTGGTAAAATGTTTTTTCATGTGAAGCTTTCGATTTGATCAAACACAAAATTAATCTATTTGGTGTATTCAAAAAAAATCCTGCTAACTTTGAATCATAATTAAGGTTAAGACAGCTCTGTTCACATGTGAACATTAATTGTAGTTAAACGAACACCTGAAAAAGCATGCAGTGATCAACATCAGCCGGAGGCTTTAGCTTTCAGTGATTTATGAGCATGGCATATTTTTAGTAAAAACCTTTGAATAAACAACAAGTTCAGTATTTTTGTCGTTAGACCACGTTATAAATAAATTTTCAGATTATGAGGATTATCGCAGGGATTACAGCACTATTCTTTAGCATTTTGGTAAGTACCGGTTTATCTGCCCAGGAAGATAAGATCTGGACACTTGAAGAGTGCATCAATTACGCCCTAGACAACAACATCAACATTAAAAAGCAATATTTGAACATCAATTACCAGGAAGAGCTTTTAAACCAAAGTAAGCTGGGAATGTTACCCAACTTTAATGGTTATGTTTCACATGGTTATAACTGGGGCCAGACTGTTGACCGCTTTACCAACCAGTTTGCTACTGACAGGGTCCGGTCCAACAACCTTTATCTTCAGGGTGATGTAAATTTGTTTAGCGGATTACAACAACTCAATTCAATTAAACGGAATAAATTCAACCTTCAGAAAGCACAGTTTGATTCCGATTTCTATAAGGATGATATTTCCATTTCGGTTGCCACAGAGTACCTTCAGGCACTTTATTACCTTGAGTTTGTTGAGATCTACAGAAATCAGCTAGAGATCACAAACCAACAGGTTTCGCGAACTCAAAAACTAGTTGATGCCGGCACACTTGCAAAAGGAGACGTTTTAACCATCGAGGCTCAACTGGCTTCAGAGGAATTATCACTGGTAGAGGCTGAAAACAATCTTTCCCTGTCTCTGCTTAATTTAACTCAATTGATGGAATTGGCGAGCTCTCAGGGGTTTATGATTGAAAAACCTGAAATTGGCCTGGTTGACCAACCTGAAATTTTTACCCCTGATAAAGTTTTTGCATCAGCCCTTGAAACAAGGCCTGAAATTAAAAGTTCTGAACTGAATGTTCAGAGTTCTGAAATGGACTTGAAAATAGCACAGGGTTCCTATTATCCAAGATTATCATTAACGGGTTCCATTGGATCAGGATACTCCGGCGCAAATGAAATTTATGATAACTATGTTTATTCTCTGTCAGAAAATCCATTAGGATTGACAGAAAGTGGCGAGGACGTATTTGGATACAATGCAACATTTGATTCCAAAACCAAACCCTTTGGTGATCAAATTGATGATAATCTCAATCGCTCACTAAATTTAAGTTTAAGCATTCCAATATTTAATGGTTGGGCAGCCCGTTCGAATGTTGCACAAGCCAAAATTGGTATTGAAAATGCAAACCTGGATCTTGAGCTACAGAAAAACAACTTGTATAAAACGTTACAGCAGGCTTATAATGATGCGGTTGCTGCTTTCAACAGGCATAAGGCCTCCAATAAAAAGGTAAACGCAACCAGTGAATCCTTTAAATATGCTGAACAAAAATTCAATGTAGGCCTGATCAATTCAGTGGAATACAACGATGCGAAAAAAGAATACAACAATGCTTTATCTGAGTTGATACAGGCTAAATACGACTTTGTATTCAGAACGACCATCATTGATTTTTATCTGGGTAAACCACTTACCCTAACACGTTAAGGTCAAAAGTCACAACGAACAAATAAGGCATAGGATCAGTTTCCTGTGCCTTTTTTATTCAAATGAAAAGAATTTAAATTTGTGGATTAAAATTCTGTAATTTAGCAGATCATCATTTTACCAAAAAAAGTATTCATGGCAACCCGATCAAAAAAGAGAAATTTAATAATAATTGGAGCCGTTCTCGTGCTGGTTATTTTAATCGTTCTTGCAGTTACCAAAAAGAAGGGCGGCAATGGAATTAAGGTTACGGCCGAGTTTCCGGTAGAAAGAACAATTGTTGAATCTGTTTCGGCCAATGGAAAGATCCAACCTGAACAGGACATCATAATCAGTCCCTACATTTCAGGAGAGGTGGTGGAATTGTATGTGAAGGAGGGTGACCAGGTGGAACAAAATGAACTTCTGGCCAAGATCGATCCGGAAATTTATATTACCATGTATGAGCAAATGGAAGCTTCTTTGCAGATGCAAAAAGCCAATCGCTCCAACTCCAACGCCAGGCTGGCTCAAGCAGAGGCTCAGTTTGTTAAGGCAGAGGAAGATTTCAAACGAAGTAAAAAGTTGTTTGAACAAAATGTAATTTCCCAATCCGATTTTGATGCTGCTACATCCACTTTTATGGTTTCCAAAGCTGAAGTAGATGCCGCAAAAGAAAATGTTAAAGCTGCTGAGTTTTCTGTAAACAGCACCGAAGCCTCTCTAAGGGAAGCCAAAGAAAACCTTAACCGAACTGCTATTTATGCACCAAGCGTCGGAACTGTTTCCCGCCTGAGTGTTGAAAAAGGTGAACGGGTAACAGGTGCGTCTCAATTTTCTTCCGGAACAGAGATTATGCGCATTGCCAATCTTTCCAGAATGATTGTTTTGGTTGAGGTAAATGAAAACGACATTGTAAGGGTAAGTTTAAACGATACCTGTATTATTGAAGTGGATGCTTACCTTGAACATAAATTCAAAGGCATTGTCACTGAAATAGCGACATCTGCTAATGTTTTGGGTGTAAGTGCCGATCAGGTAACAAACTTTGAAGTAAAGATCCTGATCCTAGAAGACTCTTACAAAGAACTTGTAAATGAAGACAATTTAATCCGATCTCCATTCAGGCCCGGAATGTCTGCCACAGTTGATATTCAGACAAAAACAGCTGTAGACATAATTACCATTCCTATTCAGGCGGTTACAACCAGGACGGATTCAGTTCCATCAGAAAAAGGAGAAGAGGAGGTAGCATCGGAAGGTGGAGAAGAGGTTGCTGATTCAGAAACCACTGATGAAGAGTTTTTTGAGGTCGTATTTCTATTGAGCGAAGGAAAGGCTGTAATGAGAAAGGTTGAAACCGGCATTCAGGATAATACTTACATCGAAATCACAGAGGGAGTCACCCTTGAAGATGAAGTCATAACCGGACCTTACAGGGCAGTATCCAAAAAATTGGAAGATGGTGACATGGTAAATAAAGTGGATAAAAAAGATCTGTTTAAGGAAGATTGATCTTTTAGAACTGATCCGCAATTTTAATTGAATCCATAACGTTGAAATCCTTTGCCCTAAAAGCACATTTCATTTCATTTATAACATGATTTACTTTTAGTTCAGATCATCTATCCGGACAATATTTGGATTTTCTCCTGCCATGTCTGAATATTTGTGATATATTAGCAAATCTGTTTTCTGATGCCCATCATTTTTTTCTGACGTGAATACAAGAGTTTTAATAATCATACCGGCATACAATGAATCGTCAACAATCAGTGGTCTTATAAGATCATTAAAATCTTTTAACCCGGATTGGGAAATCCTTGTTGTGAATGACGGATCCACGGATAATACCGGTGCTCTGGCTGAATCCACCGGCCTTGCGGGTGTGGTAAACCTTCCGTATAATCTTGGAATTGGTGCATCGGTACAAACAGGATTTAAATATGCCTATGAACAGGATTTCGATGTAGCTCTGCAATTTGATGGAGATGGTCAACACCAGGTTGAAGAGATCGAGAAGTTGCTGGAAATTGTTACAAAGAATGAAGCAGATGTTGCTATAGGTTCCAGGTTTAACAAGGAACACAGCGGTTTTAAATCACAGTTACTCAGAAGGGTTGGGATTAAGATCTTTGAATATTTCAGTTTTGTTTTAATCCGGCAGCGGATCACTGACCATACATCCGGTTTTCGTGCTTTCAATAAGCGGACAATTGCCTTTTTAAAAGACAATTATCCCCTGGATTATCCTGAACCAGAGGTAGTAATTCTCCTGGGAAGGAACGGGTTTAAGATGAAAGAAACCTTTACACAAATGCTGGAACGACAAGGTGGGATCTCTTCCATTTCAATTACCAAAGGCCCTTACTATATGATCAAAGTATTGCTGTCGATGTTCATGGCATCCATAAGGTCGAAACAAATAAAAGCCAAATCATGATAACATTATTTGTCATTCAGAAAATGCAGGCATTTGCCATTGCTGCAAGTATATTATTGTTTTTTTTCTTGTTGTATTTAATTCGCAAAAAAAGGATCAAAGAGGAGTTTTCGCTATTATGGCTTTTCTTTGGAGTGGTTTTTATCATCTTCTCCACCTGGAGAGCAGGTCTTGATTTTGTTGCCTCTCTCGTTGGTATCGCATACCCACCTGCGGCCATGTTCCTACTGTTTATGCTGGCTTTTTTCTTCATTTTAATTGAATTTTCTACCATCATTTCACGGCTGTCGGATAGAAACAAAAACCTTACTCAGGAAATCGGATTGCTTAAAATGGAATTACGAAATATTAAAACAAGGTTTGATAAAGTATATGGTGAAGAAGAGCAGAAAAAATAAACCGGTTTCAAGAATGAAGTCGACAAGAAAAAGGGAAACAAAAAAAACTGCCGGCTCCGGTATTTTTAATAAACTTATTGAAGATAAAGTTAAAACTTTTGCCATTGTTGTTATATCTATCCTCGGTTTAATAACTTACTCCAACACTTTCCAGGGTGAAATGCAGTTTGATGATACCCTTCAGATTGTCGCCAAAACTCGGATAAACGATATTTCCAACTTTACCTCTTTGTCGCATTGGTTTGAAATCAATAAAAGGCCATTCGCGTATTTTACCTTTGCTTTAAATTACCATTGGGGAAATTATGATGTTGAGGGGTATCATATTTTTAATTTTATTATCCACCTGCTCTCCTCCATTTTTGTTTTTTTCCTTGCACGACTAACTTTCTCTTTTCTGCCTAAAACACATGGATTGTCGGAAAAAAAGACCGGCCATATAGCTGCATTATTTGCTGCTTTGCTTTTCGTTTGTCATCCTGTTCAAACACAGGCAGTCTCCTATATTGTTCAGCGCATGACTTCCATGTCATCCATGTTTTATATACTCGGGGTTATTTTTTACGCCTACGGCAGGAAAAACCATATTTCAGGTGATAATAAGAAAGCTTATCTGATGTATATGATAACCCTTGTATCAGGTGTATTTTCACTCTTATCAAAACAAATCGCAGTAACCTTACCCTTTGCTTTGCTTCTCTATGAATTTTTCTTTATCCGCGATAAAAACGGAAAAATTTATAGCAGGTACCTGATATTTTCCCTGGTCCCTTTGCTGGCTGGAGCCCTAGCTGTTGTTTTATCAGGATTTCTTCCCAAAGAGGCAGAAGACATTTCCCGACAGGATTATCTGATCACACAATCCAGGGTTATTGTTAAATATTTTCAATTGCTGGTTCTTCCCATAAACCAGAATGTTGATTATTCCTTTAGTATATCCCAATCAATATTTGGATGGAAGGAAATTCTAAGTGCGCTTTTTATACTGGGAATGCTAGGTCTTGCCATAGTTTTTCATAAAAGAAAACCCCTGATTGCATTCGGGATCATCTGGATTTTTTTAACACTGGCTGTTGAGTCAAGTATTATTCCAATTCAGGATGTGATCTTCGAGCACAGGTTGTACCTGCCAATGTTTGGATTTGTGATTATTTTGTCAAGCGAGGCCTTCCTGTTATTGGGTAAAAAGAATAAATCAATACCTGTAGCTGTACTCACCCTATTGGTAATAATTCTAAGTATATCTGCCCACAACAGGAACGAGGTGTGGCAAACCCAATTTTCGTTATGGCAGGATACCCATAAAAAATCTCCTGATAAAACCAGGCCGGCTTTTAATCTTAGTAAACTCTATCTGGATGAAAAAAACTTAATTGAAGCCAGAAACTATGCTGATAAAGTCATCAAACTGGATCCTAATTATGGAGATGCGTATTACATCCTGGGGGTATGTAATGAGCAATCGGGCAATAAAAAGAATGCTATCCGGTATTATAAAAAAGCCATTGAAGTGGATGAAGAAAACGGGCGCAGCATGAATAACCTGGGAAGCTTGTACATCAATGAAGGGCAGTACCAGGATGCAATTGAATATCTTTTAATGGCTTTTAAGAACGATCGAAAGCAAATTTCAATTTTACAAAATATTGCCATTGCTTATTATAACCTGAAAGATTACAAAAAAGCCATTAAATTTAACAAAAAGCTTATAAATCAGGATCCTGACAATCATATAATATTATCGGATATCGGGCTATCATACATGCAATTGAAGAATTACGATGAAGCCATCAAATCCTTTAAAGAATCCATAGCTGTCAATCCACGGTATATCAATGCCCATATAAATTTAGGGTTCAGTTATTTAAATATAGGGGAATATGAAAAAGCCTTGAACGTTGGGGCGGAATTGTTAAAAATTGATCCTGACAACACCAATGCAAAACAAATCCAGATGTCGGCCAGAAGACAGATGCAAAATCCGGAATTGAAGAGATAAGCAGGATTATCCGGTAATCTCACTGTATAAGTCAATATACGAACTAACTGTTTTTTCGAGATAGAACTGTCTGATCTCAGAAAACTCCCAATTATCATTTTTCGCCTGTTTAAGTGCCTTGTACAAGTCATCTACCTCCAATGATAAGAGTTTAATATTTTTTCCTGATACCGTTTCCTTAAGAGCTCCTTTATCGGAAGAAATAACAGGAACTCCTAAGGCAATTGCCTCTGTGGCGGCAAAGCAAAATCCCTCACTATAGGAAGGAATTACTACACAAGATGAGGAACACAATTGATCGTACAGTTCTCCTTTTGTTAAATTGCTGAGAATGATCGTCTGAGAATCGATTGCCAGCTTTTTGATTTGCCTGGTAACATAGTTGTAGCTTTTTGCCGGTATGGTCGGGATGATCAATTTTAACCGGGAATCAGAATTTTCGGACAAGAACTTTTTTGCAGCCGGAAATAAAATATCCAATCCTTTTGATACTCCTGGTCTTCCAAAAAAGGTAAAGGTAAAATTTGCCGGAAGATCTACTTTATAGTTTGTAAAAGCTGTATAATCTAGTCCGTTATATATTCTAATTAGTTTTTCTGATGGAATTTTTGCTTCGATCAGGCATTTCCTTGTGAAATCAGAAACCGGAATTATTCTATGGTAGGGAAGGCGTGCAATAATTTGTTCAGCAAGGTAATTAAACCATCTGCTAAAGGTATTCATTCGTGGTAAACTAAACCACAGATTCCCCCACAATTCATGAAATGTGATGACTACTTTCTTGTTTGATAATTTCCCGGCGATGACAGCAGGGAATCCTCCACTGGAAGATGTCGTTTGGATAAGATCGCAGGATTTAGCTTCTTTAATAACATAAAAAACCGAAAAGAGAGCAAATGCTACCCTGTTCCTGAAGTTTAGCCGTTTCACCTTAACACCGTTAATGGTCTCTTCTTTCTGTAAATCAGGTTTAAAACGCATTGTGATCACCTGTACATCGTTGCCCTTTTTTACAAGACTCTCAGCAAGGGTTTTAAAAAGCATTTCAACCCCCCCGATGTTCGGGTAATAATATTCAAGTACAAAAAGGATCTTCACAAACGACCTTGTTTACAGTATGTGTTGTTTACTTAATTGAATCAGTATTAGGCTCAAAAATACAATGCATGGTTCACAATTAAGTAATTCCAGCCAGATTTTCTTGATTTTTCTTTTTCGTTTCAGCGAAATGGATAACAATCGGGGCTTTTTTGAAGACCTGTGAAAAAGATTATTTTTATACTTTAGCTTGACTCAATCATTGCTTAACGTAATGGCCAGGACATAATGCATGAAATAAAATTCCAGCACATAATACTTACCCGCTTTAGTATTAGGGCAAAAGATGTCTTTAAAAGGAGGAAAATGGGTAAGGAATCCATGTGGCAATTGTATGGTGATCCGCTTGATAAAAATCGGCTCAACCTGAGGTTTAAGTTGTTCGAGATGATTTGTCTCCCTTCGGTTTTAAATCAATCAAACCGAAATTTTCAATGGATATTAATTATTGATAGATTGCTGCCACCCAGCCATAAAAAGTTATTGGAAGATCTTACCAGTCATGAAAGGATTCATTTGTATGAATACAATGATGAGGATGATCTGGAATGTCTCGATTGGGTCCAACCCTTTGTAAAAGATACTCCTGATTATTTTTTAACTACCAATTTAGATGATGACGATGCTTTGCCTATAACATTCGTTGAGTCAATTCAAACTCAATTGAGATCTACAAGTAATCAAGATAAAATTCAGCCATTTAATATTATTGGAATATCACAGATCAGGTATTGGGACATGATCTTTACCCGAAAAGCACCATTGGGCTGGAAGGCGATCCAGTCGGAAAACAGTAAAACATCAAGCGTTGGATTTTCATTGTATTGCAAGTATCCCGACCTCAATTATAATGTGCTCGGATTAAGACACCCTTATGCGCAAAACTATTTTGATCTTACTGTTCCTCCCGACAATCTGCATGTTAAAAAATACCGTGAGTTATTCAAACTATCAGAATTAAATAAATCAACACAATTAGTACCCAGTGACCTGTATTTTGATTTGAGTGAAACTACCGGTCCGGTCCTGATGGTAAACCACACGGTAAATGTTCAGGCCAGAAGGCTATTTATTCGAAAGCGTGATCAAACGATTGTAAGCGGCACTGAAGATTTTCCAAACGTGATTATCAATTGGAAAAAAGTGGAGGAATATTCCGGCTCTTTTACTAAAAGACAAGCGCTAAGAAAACTAGTGTATGCATATATTCTGAAAAGGTACAAAGCCTCTAATTACAAGTCTGTGGCTGATTATTACAGGAACTTTCTGGATCTGTTAATGGATCTGATAAAAAGGTAGTATCCTCTGACGCTCAGGCTAAAGATTCAATGGCTTTTATGAATTCAATAGCATGGGCTTTCCATGAAAACTTTGTAGCCTGAACTAAAGAAGCTTCACTCATGGTCTTTCTTAAGTTCTTGTTTTTGAAAACTTCCATCATTATGGAATTTAACTCATCACTATTGGAAGGATCAAAATAGCGGGCAGCATCACCTCCCACCTCAGGAAGACTTGATGATCTGGAAATTATACAGGGAGTCCCGCAACTCATAGCTTCCAGTACCGGTAACCCAAATCCTTCATAAGTGGAAGGATAAACCAGAGCAAGGGCGTTTGAATACAAGACCGGCAATTCTTCCCGTTCAACATAACCGCTTACCTCAATATCTTCGCGGAAGGCATGCTTATTCAATGCTTCAATAACCGGTTGGGATTTCCAACCCTTTTTGCCAACAATACGTAATTTCACAGAGGCTTTAACCGAGGTTTTGAATAACTCAAAAGCTTTTAGCAATACCATCAGGTTTTTGCGTGGTTCAATGGTACCTGTATATAGATAATATGGCTTCTTCAGTTGATGTGATTCCTGTGTTTCCGGATTGTATGCTGGTTTGAACAGATCTTCTTTACCCAGGTATATTCGTTTTATTTTATTTGCAGCACCGGGGAAATAAGCTATTGTGTCACGTGATGTATTGTCTGAATTGGTAAGGATGAGATCAGCTTTTTTCAAAATTCCTTTTAAAAAGATACGTTGTAACATTTGGCTATGGTAACGATGATATTCAGGGTAGTTGATGGGAGTAAGGTCATGGATCATCGTAATGCGTTTTATGTGTTTGGGCAGGTTAAAAGGTCCGAAATGGGCAGGTTCGACAACAGCATCCACTTTCAACCATCTCAAAAGAAAAGGGAAAATCACAAAAAAGCGCAATACCTGGAAACCAGTGTAAACAGGTAAGTTTGGAATCACGACCTGTTTTATCCCGGGAAATTCGTTTCCTTTCTTTTGCCTTATCAGGATGTATTCATTTTTTTGATCGTATTGAAGCAGGGCCTTAATCAATTCGACCGTATAAATATGAATACCTGCGTATTGTCCGTCAATGGGATCAGCTAATATGGCTATTTTCATTTTCAATAACCTTTTGATATACATCCAGCGTTTCAACAATTGTCTTTCGCCATGAAAAATCAAGGGATTGTTTCAGTGCTTCCTTGCTTTTTCGATTCCTTAACTCTTTGTCGAAATATATTTGAGCAAATTTCTCCTTTATATCATTTATATCATTTGGATCACAGGGTAATCCTCCTGGCCCGACCACTTCAATCAAAGAGCTGTTATTACCAAAGATAACCGGTGTACCGCAGCACATGGCTTCAAGAGGAGGTAATCCAAAGCCTTCATAAAAGGACAAATAACTCATGGCCAAAGCATCGGAGTATATGGCAGCAATGTCCACGTCATCTACAAATCCAGTATAAAAAACCCTGTCAGCACCGGAAGCACCAGATAAAAATAGTTTGGTAGTTTCCCATCCCTTTTTACCAGCGATTACTAAATTTAAGGGTATCCCGGGATTTTCTTTCAGTAATAGTTTAAATCCCTTGATCGTGTTTTCCAGGTTTTTTCTGGGTTCGATGGTTGACAGACAAACAATATAATTTCCTATGCGGTCAATCCCATATTTCTCCCTGACTTTATGGTTATCATCCTTGTTAATCCTGTAATTGAATTTTTGCCTGTCAGCTGCTTCATATACCTTGTACACCCGTTTAGGGTCAATTGGATATTCCTGAATTAAATCCGATCTGGTGGAATCGGAAACGGCGATCACATCTGCTTTGTTCTTAACGATAAAGTCCATCCCATTTTGTGAATTGGATATGTTTATCTTGGTGTGGAATTGAGGAAATAAAATATGAGTAAGGTCGTGAACAGTTGCAAGTAGCTTTGTTTTCGTTCTCTCAAAAGGAGCGAAATGGTGCTTTAAAGGCAGGTGGATCAGGTCATACTTATCAAACTGATCTTTATCCACTTTCTTAGCCTGGTCAGTTCTGCTTAGTTTATGATAGATCCGATAAATCATTAGTTTTATTTCATTGATTGACCAGATCAGAATATTAGCAAAGAAAAATACGACTCTTTTCAAGAACCGATAAAACGTATGAAAAATTCTTATGTCATGATCAAAGATGTATTGAATAAATTTGGAAGGGATGATTTTAATGAGCAATTGTTCAAACCGTTCGAAAATTGATTTTTTCCTGTTCTGATTACTTTGGTCAATTAATGATTTATTAAAATCCCCTTCGATCTTTTTTTTATAATTCTGCAACGGGTAGATCCTGCCATGAATAAATAAGTCAATGTTCCACCGTGAATCTGGATTTTCAACCAGAGGAATTAATCCTTTTAACAGTTCTACCTGGTATCTTTTTACTCCATCATTATCGGGTGAAACTATTTTATTGCTTTCTATTAAAATTTTATAATTCCTGCCGGTTTCTTTTGTTTGGGCCAGGCCCAACTTTTTTCTGATGGATGAATCAAGTTCGGGATGTATCTCTAAAATATCCCCGGAAAAGGAGTATCCCAGTTTTTCCATGGTATCACCATGGTAACTCCAGAACAAGTCATGAAGCTCATCCGGCATATCATCTTTCCATCCTCCTGCCTTTCCTCTTCTGAAAAACTTCCGGGCTTTTTCCTTTTTTTTATCTGTATTGATACTTTGGTCCTTGCCTGCGCCGTATTTTGGAATCCCATGCTTTAATTGCTCAAAAGTGGGTAGCTTTTCACCTTTTGGTTCAGGAAGCTCATATATCTGGCGGATCCGTTCTCCTTCAGCCATTGGATCAGCCGTTAGGTCTTCATACCTTATGATAAGATCTGCCCGGGGCA
The DNA here is from genome assembly GCA_964421215.1 of uncultured Bacteroidales bacterium. Lineage (GTDB taxonomy): Bacteria > Bacteroidota > Bacteroidia > Bacteroidales > JAADJA01 > JAADJA01. The sequence continues at coordinate 29,283 of CAYQWA010000044.1, forward strand.
ACCACTGATTTACGTTTTGTGACCATCCGCCAAAAAAGCTTCCCCTGTCAGCAATAATCGCCTCTTTTAAATTTTGGTAGAAATCTGATCCGGGAGCAATTATGTCTTTCCTGTGATGTGCCATAGACACCAGTGCATCCCTTCCATCCCTCACGATATATACTGCTGGTATTGAAAGATCAGAGGGTATAACCATATGGGGTAACTCATGTGTTTTGACAAATTCATACCCTTCAAAATTCTTATCCAGTGGATAATCTCTCTCATAGTGAAAGGTGCTGGATTCAATTCCATAAACCTCATACAAAATATTTCTTACAAATGTGTTTCCCGAACGTGGGAATGAAGCCAGCCAGATCATATTTGATTATTTTGTTTACCCATCATTTTTTCACATTCTACCATTGCAGGAATAATTGAATTCAAGACTTTTATTGTATAAGCTGGTGTCTTCCCGGTTCAGCTCACTGATCTCTTTTCTCATTGCATCCGTAATAGTTTTGAATTTTGTTTTAGCTTTCTCCCCTGCAGAAAGCGCATTTCTTTTATTAACATGATGCGGTTGAATTCCAAAGGGCCAATTCATTTTCTCTGATAACAGCCTTAAATCCGCCTGGAATTTCTCTATATGCCCAATGAAATAAAAATCATTCAAATCCACACCTTTTAAAAATTTACAAATAACATTGCGGGATGACTCCAATCTTGCAAACTCCAGCAATGTGAAGTTAATTTTATGGTTTTGCTGCGGCTTTACCTTTCCTTCGTGTATGCGGTTAATAAAAAAGAAATAATGGGATATGACCCTTTCAACAGGATCACGAAGCCAGGTAATTAACTTAACAGATTTATTTCTATCCACAATATGTTTCACCTCTGAATAATGCAAGTGACCGTGTATTGCCTTTTTCCCCTGATACAAATCAATGGATTGTTCAGGCAGTGCAGGGTTTGAAAAAAAATCTTTTCTCTTCGTTCTTGGGTCTAGACTGGAACCGTAAACATGCTTCAGAACTTCATAAAAGGAACTTCCACCTGTTTTGGGAATATGAATGGAAACTAATTCAATATTAATTATTGTATCCAGGTTTTTAACCATCATTTTTACTATGTGCAATTCTTTTATTTCTGAGTTCCAGTCCATTTTTGTAGATGTCCATGTCGGATGAGTTTAATTCCTCGATCTCTAGTATCACTGCTTCATCTATCTTATGCTTGGTGCCAGTAATATTATGTTCCAGGGGCTTAATATCCTTAATGCCGAATAATTCCCCGAAGTACAACAGGTCTTCGTGGAAATGTTCCTGAATTCCCACAAATTTCATTTGTTCCAATGAAATACCTTCCAGAAATTTTGACATCCTGTTACGGTTCATTTCAAGCCGAGCATATTCAATGAGGGATTTTTGCATTTTCGCCAGGATGTTTAAACCTTTTTCTTCCTCCTGCAATTCATCCTTCAATCGTTTTGCAAGGTAATAATAATTAGAGATTACCCTTTCAACAGGATGGCGTAGCCACGTAATCACCGGGACATCCTCATTGATTTCAAGCTTTTCAACCAAATGCTTATAATTAAAATGACCATGGATCACTTTTATCTTTGATGAAAGTTTTTTGGATTTTACTTCCTTTTGTTCCACCAGGACAATTTTTTCTTTTTTTACAATATCGAATCGTACGACGTTTTTTTCTCCAAAGGCCTCTTTAAGGATATTCCTGAAGGATGTTCCTGCAGTTTTCGGAATGTGAATTGAAATCAACTCTACCTTATTCCTTATTTTTTTATTGGATCCAAACATATTAACTGAACTTCGGTAATAAAAAGTTTCTAAACCGTCTGCCTGCTTTACTCTGGTATTTTTTTCTTAATTCCAGTGCCCTATTATAAAGAGCAACATCTTCCTGGTTCAGAGAGAATATTTCCTCACGCATTTCCTGTGTAACAACTTTTGTTTTACAATCCGGATTCTTTTTGTAGTTTGCATTACTGTTCCTGTGAACGTTTCTTCTGTATTTTTTCCAGTTTAACATACTGGCCAGTAGTTTCAGATCCGAATTATAGTTTTCAAGTACTCCTGTGAAAAACAGTTCTTCCGGGTCAATCCCTTTCAGAAAATGAGACATGAGGTTCTTATGATCCTCCTTACGTGCAAATTCTATTAAAGTACTGTCTTTATCGAAATCATGTGTTTTACCCACTGATTGTTTCCATGCCTTGTAATAATAGTGGGATATTACTCTTTCAACAGGATCGCGTAACCAGGTTATGATTTTCGGACTGTACTTCTCAGCTAAATCTGTGACATGCCTGTATTCAAGGTGACCATAGAGTACCTTGATATGGTCGGGTATAATTTCAAGCAAGGATATGTTCTCATTATTATCAGCGAACAATTTCCCCCTGTTACGCGGTACATCAACAGCATCGCCATATACCGACTTTAAGGTCTGGTAGAAGGAACGACCTCCCGTTTTATGTATATGTAGAGTGATGAGCTCAATCATTATTGTAGTTCTTAATTCTCCTGGTTCTCAGGGATAAAGCTTTTTCGTACAGGTCCATATCGCGCCTGTTTAGCTCCTTGATCTGATCAACAATTGCAGCAGGGATATCATGGGATTTATTTTTTGTTTTGTTGATATTTGCCATGGTATATGATTTCCAGTTGAGCATCCTGGCCAGACTTTCCATATCCTCTTCAAAATGTTCCATTATTCCGATGAAGTACAGATCTTCCGGTTGAATATCACCCAGGAATTTGCTAATCCTGTTTTGTTCTTTTTTAGTGGCGGCAAACTCGGTAAGGGATTTGGTGATCCGGTCAAGAACATGTGGATTATACGGATCAAAACGATACCTTTCGTTCAGCATGCTTTTCACATAAAAATAGTCGGAAATGATCCGCTCCACAGGATTTCTTAACCAGGTAATGATCTTAACATTGTCCGATAGATTGATGTACTTTTTAAGGGCTTTGTGTCGGATATGACCGTGGATAACCTTAATCTGTTCCGGAAGAGCTTCTTTGGTATAATGTCTTTTATTTACAAGCAAACCATTTAAGTAGGGTTTTGAATCAACACGGGCAACTAGCCTTTTACCATAAGCTCCCTGAAGGATTTTGTAAAAAGAGGTGCCTGCACTTTTCGGGACATGTAACGAGATTAACTCCAGGTGATTCTCTATTTTCTTTATATCCAGGCCTTTCGGGTTTATGCTCCTATTTTTGAATGCAGATCTGCCCGCATTGTGTTCAGCACTCAGGTGAAGCTGCTCCAGAATCCTTTTTATTTTGTAGTTAACGCTCATTTATTATAAATCCATTGTCGAATAACTTTGATTATTCATCCCCTCAACCGATTATAATTGCACATCCGTTTCACTGTCATTATTGGTTGATAATTTTTTTACATCGATAACTTTTCGATAGGTTTCCAGTACTTCGCCCGGAGGGCCAATAGCAATACATTCCCCTTTGTGCATTAGTGCAACCCTGTCGGCATACTCCCGCATGGTTCCGAAGTTATGGCTCACATGTATGATGGTACGGCCTTTCAGAAAGGTTTCTTTGAAAATTTTGTCTGATCTTGCCTTAAACTTTTCATCTCCGACTCCTCCAAAAAATTCATCCATTAAAAAAATGTCGGCTTCAGCATGAAGAGCAATTGCAAAAGCAAGTCTGCTTTTCATTCCTCTGGAGAAGAATTTGATCTTTGTATCCACAAAATTTTCCAATTCGCTGAATTTAATAATTTCGTGGAACTTTCTACCGATTTGTTTAAAGGTCATCCCCATGACTGATGCATTCACATATATATTTTCACGGGCCGTTAATTCATTATTAAATCCGATCCCAAGACTAAGCCGTATAAAGCTACCAGTCCGGCTTATCTTACCCCCTTTGTCAGGACGATAAACACCCGACATCAACTGTAACAGTGTTGATTTACCGCTTCCGTTAGCTCCCACAATTCCAAGGAATTCACCTTTCTTTACTTCCAGGTTCACATTCTTTACCGCTTTAATTCTCCGTTTTCTTCCGGGCATTAAGACCTGCTTGACCATCATGGTAATGGGATCCCTGACCTTTTCACGAATGGTAAAAGTTTTGCTGACGTTTTCCAACTTTATTACAACCTCTCTCTCCATACCTAGAATTTTTCAGCTGCTTTGTGAAACATTGAGTTAAACACAGTGAGTCCGATTAAAAGAAATAAGGATGCATAAGCTATATTGTACAACAACAATCCCCAATCCGGTGGCTGGTTCAAAAGCAATACATTTCTTGTATTGATTATAATTCCTGCCAGTGGATTAATGTACAACAATGCCGGTACCTTGTCAAAAATGAGGGCCGATTTAGCGTAAAAAATTGGATTCAACCAGAACATGGCAACCAGTACCATGTCCCAAACCTGCCGGATATCCCGCATAAATATATGAATGGTTGATAAGATCAGGCTAATGGAAAATACAAGTAAGACCAGGTTGAACAATAGCAAAGGAAAGAAAAGGATGTTCCATCCGGGGTAAACGCCCAGTATAATGCTTATTATCAGGTAAACACTGGTGTTGAAAATCAGTCCTAACGTACTGCTTAATGCTGATGATAAGAAAAGGTCAAGTTTCCTGAAATTAATGTTCTCAAGGAGGTAACGCTTTGATTTGATCACATTGGTTCCCTGTTTGGTGGCTTCCTGGAAGTAAAGCCAAATGATCAATCCTGAAAAAATATACAATCCGTAATTGGGTACTTTCATTTCTTTCAGAAAAGAAAAAACAAGGTAATAGATGGCAAGACGAAACAACGGATTGATCAGGGCCCAAATAAGCCCCAGAAAAGTTTCGTAATACCTGAGCTTGAAGTCCATCTTGGCCAATATCCAGATCCTTTCCATCTGGTTATTCTCAGGAATTGACTCTAGTATTTTTTTTATCATCGTTAAAAGGTATTGTAAAGCAGTTTACCTGAAGGTAATTTGATATATTGGGTAAAAATACAAAAGCAACATCAACTGACAATAAGAATGTAGGAGTTAAAATGAATTCAGATGATATTGACTATGGACTCCGAGAATTCAAATGTTTTAATGAACAAGAAACCATTAAATGAATTGTACTCTTTTATACCTTTGCAAATCCATTGATGTAAAACAAGATTTAAGAAATGCCCTATTTCATTGCTGTTGAAACTGCTACACCTGTTTGTTCCGTTGCTTTGATGAAGGATAATGAAGTGATCGGGATCAAGGAGTCAACCAAAAAGAATTCCCACTCTGAAGTGGTTACTTTGTTTGTTCAGGATCTTCTTGATGAACATAATATGAAAGCTAGCGACCTTGACGCTATAGCTGTTAGCAAAGGACCGGGGTCATATACCGGCTTACGAATAGGTGTTTCCACTGCAAAAGGTTTGTGTTATGCTGTCTCAAAACCTTTAATATCTGTGAATACCCTGCACAGCATGGCAGAAGGAATGATAAAACGGCATTCGGATCACAATCCTGAAGATTTTCTTTTCTGTCCTATGATCGATGCCAGGAGAATGGAGGTTTATGCTTCAATATACGATGGCCAGGGTGAACTGATAAGAGAAACGAAAGCAGAGATCATCGATGAACAATCATACCTTGAATTCCTTAACGACAAACAAATGATTTTTTTCGGAGACGGTGCCGACAAATGCAAGGAGGTGATCACTCATCCCAATGCTCTATTTGTACCTGAATTCAGCCCTTCAGCTGCGTTTATGGCAGATGTTGTTTTAGCAAAATTCAACAGTACCAATTTCGAGGATACGGCATATTTCGAACCTTTTTATTTAAAAGACTTTATTGCCGGAGTGCCTAAAGTGAAGGGATTAAAATAAATGATGCATAGGTGACCGCTAAAGGGTGTGTGTCCTTTTCATTTTCCATCTGTCTTTGGTAAGATTTCTCAATCGCAAGTTCTTGTAAATGACAGGTGTTAAGGATATAAAATGGCAGGGAGCTGTCTCTAACACTTTGTGTATTCTAAGACTTATCCAAGTTTTAATTCATAAAATTAACAAAAGGT
>CAYQWA010000045.1:0-32972 GCA_964421215.1 uncultured Bacteroidales bacterium
ATAGTTATTTGAAAGCCAAAAATATTAAACAACAATTTTGTATAACATAGCCTCTAGAGACTACGCTTAGTAGAGGACTACGCTTAGCAGATACATCACAAATCCTACAAATCCCAATCCAACCCATACTTATCACTAATATCCAAAGGTGGCATGGGTCCATCAAGGGGTTTAAGGTCTTTCACATACCAGTCGAACCAATCCATATGCCTGTACAGCACATCGATCTGTCCGACCTGTTTGCGGTTGCCATGTCCTTCACCCGGGTACTGAACCAGTCGGACTGCAGGGTGGTCGTTCATCTTCATTCTGCGGTAAAGTTGAAGGCTTTGTTCAGGATTAACCCTTGGATCATCAGCCCCTCCATAGATGAGGGTGGCTGTTTTACTCTGGTGAGCCCAGTATACCGGACTTCTTTCCAGGTTCATTTGCCATTGTTCTTCCAATGGTTTTCCACTGTGAACTAACATCTCTTCCCATGCAATATCGGTAGTTCCACGTTTGCTGACCACATTGCTTATACCTACAAAAACTCCAACAGCTTTTACATACTCGGTATAATAGGTAGCAAACCAGGCAGCTGCATAACCACCATAGGATCCACCTGCCAGACCAACCCTTTCCCTATCAGCCCCCTTTTCAGCAACCAGGTAATCGATACCGTCAGCAAGGTCATCAAATTCTTTTCCGGCCGGATCCATAAATCCTTCCATGCCGAAGTCAACACCATAACCTGTGCTGGCACGGTAATTCAGGTAAGCAACCAGGTATCCCTTTCCAGCCATTACCTGTCCGGGCCTTGAATACCGGCTTAACCAACCGTTGTCATGATGTGATTCAGGACCGCCATGCACATACAAAACAAGCGGGTATCTCTTATCAGATTCAAAACCTACCGGCTTGATGAGCAATCCTTCTATTTCCATACCATCCCTGGCTTTGAAACGAATTACCTCCTGTTCACCGAAGGTAAAATTTTTCATTTGAGGGTTCAGTTCAGTAATTTTATTCAAGTCACTTTTGCCATCCCACAAATAGATATTGGAGGCGTCATACGGAGTATTTCCTGTGAATACAAAAGTTTTGCTATCACCAGTAGCCAAAGGAGTACCAAAAATGATCCCTGAGGATTCTGCATCAAGCAAAACATTGCGTTCATCATTTTCTAAAGTCTTGCTCCATATTTTTGGATACACTCCTTCACCCGAATAAACAAGCAACTCTTCATTGTCTTTCCAACCAACCCAACTAACATGTCCCTTAAAGTTTGCAGGAGTATGATTAGTTATTTTTTCATTCTCTATTGAATAGGTGAATGCCTGACTGACGGCATGATCGTTTATGTTTAAGGCAGAAGCAAAAGCCAGTTGTGACCCATCCTGGTTAAAAACATAGTTGCCCAGCTTTCCAATATTTCCAACATCTTTTACAACTTCACCTGTCTCAAGATCAAGGACCTTAATTTTACGAAACATGTACCGGTAATCGATTAGGTTTTTATCTGAAGTGGAAAAGGCCAGCCATTTGCCATCCGGGCTGAATTCACAATCCCAGACATGGCCATCACTGATTAGTACCTTTTGCGTGTTGTTTTCAAATTTAGCATCGAAATTTACGATAAATAAATGGTCACTTTTGAGGTTCTCTTCATAAAAGATAAAGTCATAACCGCGCATTTTAAGTTCGGCTTCCTTTGCTGTTTTGGGTTCCGTTGACAGATAAGCAATACCATTCCCATCCGGTTGCCACTTGAAAAAGTTCACACCATTTTTTGCATGGGTCAATTGTATCATTTCACCACCTTTCACCGGTTCAGCCCAAACCTGTGTTAGTTCTCCTTCCTTTCTCCAGGTAAAAGCAAGGTATTTGCCATCCGGGCTGTATTGCGGAGAACTTCCTTTAACACCTTTTTCAAATAGTGGCTTTGGTTCTTTAGTTTTCAGGTTCATTCTGAAATACTTACTGTGTGCAGAACCAGGTGCCTCATTGGCAGTTCGGGGAGTTGAAAGGGAGTATATTAATTCTTTTCCATCGGGACTTAACTGATAGATGCTATAGCGCTCCAGTTTCATCAAATCCTCTGGTGTAAAGACTGATTGTCCAAAACTTACATTGGCTGCAATTACAAAACAAATAATAAATAAACTCAAACAATAACTTCTGGTAAATTTCATAATAAGAAAAAATATTAATGAACAATAAAACGGAGGCCGAAGATAGGAAAAATCAGGAGTTGAACTCACTCCAATGGCTCAACATTTTTAACACCATATTTATCAACCAGGTATATAATTGCCGCCATACAACCCGATCCCAGCTGCAATTCACGTATATGAACTTTATCAAAAGTATCGTATGCTGAATGATGAACATCCATATAACGTTGTGAATCGGTGCGGTATCCCATTAAAGGTGTACCGAAATCTTTAAGCGGATTGATATCGACTCCACTCCCACCCTTCTTGATATAACGAATGCCGTAAGGTTCAAGTAGTTCCAGATACTTCGCGATGTTAGAAAATATACTGTCAGGAGCATCCACGGTAAATCCAACAGGGGTAAAACCACCTGCATCGGCTTCCAGGGCAAGGTAATTTTTAATGCCCTGGGCAGCTGTATAATTTGCATAAGCTGTACCACCTGACTGATAAAGCTCTTCATCCATAAACATAATTGCGCGAATGGTCCTTTTATTGTTAATGTTCAGCTCTTTGAAGACTCTCAACACATCTGCCGATTGTACACAACCTATTCCATCATCATGTGCACCGGGACTGTTGAACCAGGCATCAATATGGCCTCCCACAACAATGTACTCATCAGGAAATTCACTCCCTTTTATATCAGCGATGAGGTTAAAAGAGGTGATCTCTTCTAGGTCTTCTGAATCTATGATCATTTTAACCTGCAAATCCCTATTGTTTTGTAAGGCATCACTCAAAACATCAGCATCTATAGTGCTAATGGCAGCACAAGGAATTTTCTTCTCATTAAACCCTGTGGAACCGGTATGGGGAAATGTATCTACCCTTGTTGAAACGGACCTGACAAGTGCACCGGAAGCCCCCATTTCAGCAGCAACAGCAGGGCCATAATACCTTTGATTGATAGCAGAGCCATAAACCCGGAAAGTATTCACCAGCTTCATGTTTACTGCCCGGTTGAAGAAAACTATTTTGTCCTTGACTAATTCCGAATCAAGTGCTTTTAATTCATCCAAACCTTGAACTTCTATTACATTTGTCAGCAATCCGCCATCCGGGGTAGAAGGTGATGGCCCCAGAGCATCGGCTCTGAGCTTTATATCTTTCCCTTTGTATAATATACTTATATCAGTGCTATGGCATTTCCATGCCGGCGTTTTGAATTTCTGTAAGAATACAGTATCGACACCCAATTCCTCGAAATAATCCTTCATAAAATGAACAGCGATCACCGATTCATCAGAACCTAATAATCTGCCTGAGGCATTTTCACACAAATATTCGAGGTTTATATAAGCAACATCACTTTCAAGCACATTATCAAATATCTGCCTTATCACTTTCTCATCTTCGGATTGAGAAATCCCTTTGCTGGTCAGCAGTGCAACTAAAGCAAAGAACAAGAACAATCTCATTTTTTTTGGATGTAAATTTAGAAAAAATAATGCTCGATCTAAGCAGGTCACAGTAAAGGAAACTTAAACGAATGATCTAACTTCTTTTCAACAGTTTCAAATAATGTAACTTGTGAGCTTTCCTACTATTTGGCAATTAAAACTAAAATTCATATGCTCACCTTCTCAATAAAAGACGCCCAATTTCTGCATTGTTTTTGTTAAAGAAAACAAAAAAGTCCCGCTAAAAGCGGGACTAAAAATTAAAAATGTTGACTATATTTTAAACTATGCTAGTTTAACATTTACAGCATTTAATCCTTTTTTTCCTTGTTCTAAATCAAAAGTTACTTCATCCTCTTCCCTAATGTTGTCTTTACAACCAGATGAGTGAACAAAATATTCTTTTGACGATTCTGAATCTGTAATGAATCCGAATCCTTTCGAATCATTAAAAAATTTTACTGTTCCTTTATTCATTATAATTTGTTATTAATGTTCGGCAAAGGTAGGCTTAATAATTGATATACAACCTTTTTATGCTTGTATAAATAAAATGCTTATCATTATTCTGAAAAAAGGTGTATTATAAATCCTGGAGTTTTAATGCCAACTTTGCTTACCTGTTCATAAAAAACGTTAGTTTCGTTAAATATAGTTGATCTATTTTTTAATGCAATTCTATTCCCCCAGCCTGAATCTAGATCGTCCTAACACTTTTGTATAATATACTTGTAAATCATTTATTTTTAAACCAATGAAATAATAGCCATCCGGCAGGTTGGAATCCGGCTGCCAAACTGCTGTATACTTTTCAGAGGGCAATGATCTTTCCTCAAGATTGGCAATCAATTGGCCATTCAAATTAAATACTTACAATCCTACTTTTGCATCCCTGAATACACCGTAGTTAATTTCAACCTGTTGGCTGAATGGATTTGGGCTTACTGAGTAGATCATCCCTTTTTCAAGATGAAGGTCGTTGGTTCCTACAATACCATCACCGTCTATAACAATATCCCATGTTCCTTCGTATTTTCCGTCATCATTCATGATAATGAGAATATTCCTTTGAGTGGTATCGTAAACGCCACTGGCTTGAGAAGCTTCAGGATCACCGGGGATGTATTCGTCCCCTTCAAAATACAGCCGGGGATAATGTTAATTAACCAACCAAAAAAAAATGTCATCTGGTCTGTTTTGTTGTGCAAACCTTATTAAAGAATAGCACTAGAAAGTTTTTAAAACCAATTATTATCTTTGTATAATTATGTTTTCATCTATCAGTTTCCAGGATGTAATGATTTTCTGTATTGCACAGATGCTGGTATTGATATTTATACTTTTACAAAAAAGATACAGGGTACTACCAAATTTTTTTCTTGGGCTTATTTTTGGCATACTCATTTTGCATATTTTTTATTATTTACTCATCTCTGAGGGTTACCTGGATCACTCCCAAACCTTGTCAGTTGGTTTAAAATCAATTTCCTTTTTTCCACCAATAATAATTTTTATGTATGTGAATCTTGTTATAACAGGTTATTTGATGTTTTCCTGGAAACAAGTTACATTGATGTTTACGGGATTTTTTCTTGCCATGATATTACTCGTAATATTTATTTTAGAGGGGTATGAAGATAAAATCGGTCTCTACAATTCTATCATATCAGAAATCATAATTATAAATTTCCTGGTATACACTTATTTGATTTTCAAGACCCTGGCATTGTTTTGCGGGACTGAACAAGGAATAATTTCAGTTTTTCGATTTTCGAACCCAAGGTTCAATTGGCTGAAAATAATTGCTGTTATGCTTTCAATTGACATGCTGCTGCAATTTTTTAAAATTCATTTCGATTCTTTGATTCCATTACCAGAAAATTGGTATGAAATGGCGATGTCTGTTTTCTTGATTATTTTGAGTTATGTCTTTCTGTACGGAATTATTAATTATCCGGAGGTCATTCACATTGACAGAAAACAGATAGGATTAAACAGCGCTAAAAAATATGCACGACCAAACCTCTCAAAAAAAGAATCTGAAGAGCTTATGAAAAAAATGAATGCTTATATGGATAAATACAAACCCTGGTTAATTCCTGAATTTTGCATGGCCGATTTTTCTCAGAAACTTGCTGTTTCGGGCCATCTCATCTCAGAGGTTACCAATGGATTGATGAAGCAACATTTTTTTGATTATGTAAATAATTACAGAATTGAAGAATTCAAACGATTGCTGGAGGATCCTGAAAAAAAAGATGATAAAATTCAATTTCTGGCATATGATTCAGGATTTAATTCCAAAACTACTTTTAATACAGCCTTTAAAAAGTTTACAGGTCAAACACCCTCTGTATACAAAAGGAATTTAAAGAGTAAGTAGTCCAGATAAGTTTAGTCCAAACCACCTATTTAAATTTATTCTGTATTAGATTTATAATAACTGTTTCCCAGTGAGTTAAATGTTTAATATTATAAATCTGAACGAAATATTGTATTCGATTTTATCATCCCGAACTTGATTTCAATAATCGTAATGTTTCTTTGTTTGCAAAAGTTTAATTCCAAAAATAAATGAATCAGCTATGGCAAAAAAAAGAAATAAATCGATTCAGAAAAGTGATCCAGATCAAATGATTGGCAGAAGAGACTTTTTTAAATTTGGGAGTGCGGGTGCTGCTTTAGGTGTAGTTACAGTTGCCAACTTACCCAAGAAAGTTACAGCCAACCTGGCTGATAAAAAAGTGAAAGATTCCATCATCAAAGAGCATGATGAGTTTCCCAATAGAGTACGTGAAGATTACAAACCTCATCCTTCATACGGTACTGCTCATGGACATGGATTTTTTGGTGGAGCACTCCGGGCACTTGGAGTAAATGTAGATGAGGAATGCGAAGAATATGGAAAAAAGTTCATACAGCATACTAACTATGATTATGAAAAAGGTAAAAAAGGTGTGGATCAGCTTTCAAAAGCAGTAGAAAGCGGAGCATGGGCATTGGCCAACTTTGCTTCCGGACCGATGCCAGGTGCGGTTGGAGATTATGGATGTATGTCTTGGGACAATAACGATGACAAATTTCCATTAGGATTAATGGGGCAGGATTTTGTTCAGAAAGAAAAATATGAATTTGAAGACAAAAAACAAGCAGCAAATGCCATAAAGCGAGCTGCAACATTATTTGGTGCTGATCTGGTAGGCATTACAAAAAGAGATGAACGCTGGGATTTTTCAGTTCAATTTAATCCGGTTCCTCCTCTGGCAAGAAAAATTTCACCGATGGGTCCTAAACAGTTTCAGAAGTTAAATGAAATTGGAGGAGAAGGTATCCATCATGCAATGGAATCCCATACACCTGATAAATGGCTACATGATATTGACAAAACAGCGGGATTTGTTCCAAAATCAGTCATCGTAATGGCTTTTGAAATGGATTACGAAGCTTTTAGTTCTGCTCCCAGTTGTGTAGCAAGTGCAGCTGCAGGAGAAGGATATTCAAGGATGACAAAAGTAGCACATCAGATGGCTGTTTTTTTTAGACAATTGGGTTATCATGCTATTCCTTCCGGTAATGATACCGGGTTGAGTGTTCCTTATGCCATCGCAGCAGGATTAGGTGAAGGATCACGTATGGGTACTATTGTAACTTATAAATACGGACCCAGAGTACGTATCGCAAAAGTGTATACAGATTTTGATTTTACAGAATATGACAAACCAAAAACATTTGGAGTGTTTGAGTTTTGTAAACGATGTAAACGATGTGCAGATGCTTGTCCAGGTCAAGCAATTTCTTTTGATAACGAACCCTCCTTTGAACCAACTCATGAAAATAAGGACAATGCATTCTTTAATGCAAAAGGAGTTGAAAAATGGTATATGGATGCTAAAAAATGCTTTAAAACATGGGGGGAGCTTGGAAACGACTGCGGTGCTTGTATAACCTCCTGTCCCTATAATAAACCTGATTTCTGGCACCATCAGATGGTAAATTCTATTTCTGCAGCCTTGCCCGGTCCCGTCCATAGTTTCATGAGAGAAATGGATATCGTATTTGGCTATGGTAATACAGAGGACGAAGAAGCAGTTGATAAATTCTATAGTCCAAAAGGACGCAAATACAATGGTCATTAATCTTTAAAAATAATAGTTATGATTAGCGGAGAACTTATATTATTCTTTACTTTAGGAATCCTAACAACCCTATTAATTGCAGGATTAATTAGGCTTAATAAAGTGTATCGTTTTAATTGGCTTTCATGGTTGTTAAGCGGATCAGGAATATTCTTAATCTTATTTGCAATTGCCTGGTCTGTAAGCTCTGTACTTGAGGGCGAACCCAGGGCAGCAAGTATGGGAATGGTGTTTTTCGGAATACCAGCTCTGATACTGATTTTATTTGCCAGGAGGGTGATGATGAAATCCGGTAGTAAAAAAGAAGTTAAGTAATCATTTGTTTTGAATCTAATGATTTGTCAGGTTTAGAATTGATGAAAAAGGAAATGGCAACTAACGACGGTGTCTTTAATAATAACGCATGCAAAAAACAAGCTGTTAACAGAAAGTCAAAACGATTTACTGTTCGAAAATTTCTGAATATAACTGCTTTTCTCACACTTGGGGTTGCATATTTTTATGGATATATGCTTCAAAGCAGCAGCTATTCTGATATGTTAAAGCCCCTTTTGGACGAAAAAACCATTAATCTCGTTTCCAACAACCCGATCTTTTTTGAAGTTTTTGATAACAATATGGAACTTGTTTCATATTGCGGAATACAAGAGGAAATAGGATACGGTGGGCCAATGGTAGTGGCAACTGAAGTGAGTCTAACCGGCGAAATCATTAATGTTTTTACTTTAGATTACAAAGAGACCCGGTCATTTTATGCAAAACTGATAAACAACCATTTTTTTGACCAATTTACAGGAATGAACGCCAACTCGTTGTTTATTCCCGGTCAGGATGTAGATGTAGTTACCGGAGCGACGATTAGTTCAGTTGCTTTTTTAAATACAATTGAACGAACAGCTTATTTCGCCGGGGAAAATTACCTTGATCTTGATATTCCGAAAAAAACCACCAAATGGAATTTTGGACATAATGAGATCGGATTGATCTTGCTTTTTATTTTGTCAATGGTAGCTGTATACAGTAAGAAAAGGATTCTCACATCTATATCCCTGGGAATTTCATTTTTGTTTCTAGGTTTTTATTTGAATGCCTCTTTAAGCGTTACATCCTTCGGAAGTATTTTATTGGGATATCTTCCAAATTTCCAATCACATCTGTTATGGTGGATACTTGTAGGATTTTCAATTGGCAGTGTGGTTTTTTTGAAGAAAAATGTATATTGCTCAAATATGTGTCCGTTTCATGCAGCACAAAAAGGATTGATTAGCATTAGCGGAATGAAATTCAGGCTGCCAACCAGGATACAAAAAGTGGCAAAACATACATCAAAATTTTTACTCTGGGCCAGCCTGATGTTGATCTTTATTTCGTCAAATCCAACAGTTGCAGGGTACGAACCCTTTGCCATGTTATTTTCATTGGACGGAATAGGTATTCAATGGTATATTTTGCCAGCTGCATTAATTGGTTCACTTTTTATATCGGACTTTTTCTGCAATTACTTTTGTCCTGTTGGCAGAACTTTTACCTATATGATAAAAGCGAGAAAATCCTTTGATTCTCTTATCTTAAAACTAAAAGTAATCTAATAAAATGGGTGAAACTAAAACGAAAAAAAAGCAAATTAACGCAGAAAATGTTGTGTCTTCCATTTTATATTTTGTAGCAATGTTATCAATACTTGCTTTTTTATGGCAGGCATTAATCAGCGTATAAGAAAATATTGGATAATTATAAAATCAAAACAAGCCTGGTGTCCAAACTTGTCGGTTTGATCATAGCAGGATTTTCTGAATTATTCTCTACAATTAAGAATTTTTCTTAATCCAGATTAATAAATGGTATATACCCCAGAGTATCCCGAATCTTCGGGATGGACTTATCTTTTCGGAGTAGAACTCCGAGGAATTTAACCACGCTTCTCGTCCGCCGAAGCGGAAGGCGAAGGCGGATTAAATGAAAGGCATTTCTTTATTTCCTCTTTAACACCTTCAAATAGTGAACCTGGAGGTCATTCACTTTTAAACCAATAAAATAATAACCATCCGGCAGGTTGGAGTCCGGGTGCCAAATCGCAGTATACTTTTCAGATGGCAATGATTTTTCCTCAAGATTGGCAACCATCTGGCCATTCAAATTAAATACAAATAAACCCACTTTTGCATCTCTGAAAACACCGTAGTTAATTTCAACCTGATTGCTGAAGGGATTTGGGTTTGCTGAATAGATCATGCCCTTTTCTAGGTGAAGGTCATTGGTTCCAACAATTCCATCACCGTCTATAA
This sequence comes from uncultured Bacteroidales bacterium, assembly GCA_964421215.1. Classification (GTDB taxonomy): domain Bacteria; phylum Bacteroidota; class Bacteroidia; order Bacteroidales; family JAADJA01; genus JAADJA01. Next base: position 10,023 of record CAYQWA010000045.1, read on the forward strand.
CGATATCCCACGTCCCTTCATACTTTCCATCATCATTCATGGTAATGGGAATAATCCTGTGAGTGGCATCGTAAACGCCGCTTGTTTGTGAAGCAGCAGGATCACCAGGTATATATTCATCTCCTTCAAAATACAGCTGGGTGGTCAGCGTATCAAATCCGGGTGGTGTAATTTTTACATGAATATGAGAGGGCCGAAAACTACCACCATTGGGATAATGGCCTGGAAGTATTGTTTCAAACATATAGAATCCCTGAACATTGGAATAGGTCTTACCCCTGAGGTTATACCCTGCATTATCGTACTGGCCGGCATCATTGGCATGCCAGAGATCAATTTCAGCATCGCCGATCAATTCTGAACAATCTAGATTTCGTACCTGACCGGTAATGATTAGCCTGGTACCAGGCTCATTGGGATCTGCCAACATGTAATTCTGGATAACCGGAGCATTGGGAGTGTAAAATGGTCCTTCCCCGTACAAATCGAGTGTGGTCATATTACAATCAAGCATTGCTGAAGTTTTCCCATTCTGGTTTAAACCACTTTGAGCTACAGCCGGAATAACCCCAAAGGATAGAGAGGCAAGAGAAAAGTTTTTAAGAAACTGACGACGGGTATTGTTAGTTTTCATAATAGTAGTTATTAGCAAAGTAAGAACAGTCAGGAATTTGGAAAGTTCATCTTTTCATTCAATTTTAACAGAATTTGTGCGACCTTTGTTTAGATGATAACCTTATATAAATATCTTCTACCCTATTCTTTATCCAGCAGGAAGGGATATTTCTTTTTGTTGGTATTTGTCCTTGTTCAGGTTGTTTGCCAGGGACAACAAACACTTAACGGATCCATACTGCATGATGGCCTGGAAAGAGAATACATAATTTACTTACCTGCTTCTTATTCCGGTGGTGAACCTGTTCCGCTTGTGCTGAATTTCCATGGCTTTGGAAGCAATGCGCAGGAACAGATGTATTATGGTGATTTTCGTTCAATTGCAGATACAGCCGGGTTTTTAATAGTTCATCCTCAGGGCACACTGTTTAATGGAATTCCTCACTGGAATGTGGGAGGATGGACAGGAGGAAGTACTGTGGATGATGTAGGATTTACCGAAGCGCTGATCGATTCCCTTGCAAATGAGTATACAATTGACACGACCAGGGTATATTCTACAGGTATGTCCAACGGCGGATTTATGAGTTTTTTGCTTGCTTGTCAGCTAAGCGAAAAAATCACTGCCATTGCTTCTGTTACCGGATCTATGACAACGGAGACGTACAATAACAGCAATCCGCAACATCCTACACCCATCCTGCAAATCCATGGAACCGCTGATGACGTTGTTCCTTATAATGGAACTGAAGGAATGAAACCCATTGAAGAAGTTCTCGCCTATTGGGTGGATTACAACAATTGCAATATTACACCTGATGTCATTGGATTACCCAACATTGATCCTGATGACGGAAGTACAGTAGAACAATGGTTATACACTGGAGGATATAATGGTGTTGCCGTTAAACATTATAAAGTAATTGAAGGAGGTCATACCTGGCCGGGAACAGCCTTTTGGTTTCCCGGAACAAACAATGACATCAATGCTTCGGTTGAGATCTGGAACTTCTTGTCACAATACGATATGGATGATCTGGTTGGACCAACTGCTATTGAAAGGATTGTAAACAAGGAGTTGGATAAAATGGTCTATCCCAATCCTACAAATTCATATTTATCCATTAATGGCGAATTCATCAGGGATCTGGAATACAAATTGTTTTCGACAACGGGTACTTTATTGATGACAGGGAAATTAGATTCCAAAAGTCAGGTCATCAACATATCTCACTTGCCTTCGAATATTTACATTTTAAAAATAGGTGATAAAACGTTTAAGGTCTTGAAAAAATGATAGCTAATTGAATAATTTATTACCCAATAGATGCAGAAAGTAAGAGTATACAGATACATTTTGATTTTGCTTATCCCAATGGCAGCCAGTCTGCATGCTCAGAATGGACCTTTGGGGGAATGGCCTGACTTTACACCAATAGGGTTCATCACTGCTCCTCATCCTGCAAATCCAAACGTCCAGACTCATCTTTATGGAGACTGGGGAGGAGTTGTAGGAGAAGAATTCCTTGAAATCCAAAATGGATCGTTAAAATTGTTCTACCACAGTTACCATGAAACCTACATGACCACCCGGCCACATGATGAATATTTTCTTGATAACTGGGAATTGGGTTACGATTCTATTACACATATCAAACATTCGCCCTTAGCAAAACCAGGAGGCCCTAACCCAGGACCTGCCTGGAACCACACCGACACACCTGCTTATATTGAACATCCTCTTTCTGGTGAGCACCTCTTATACAATACGGTAAGGCCAGGAACCAAACACCTTAATCCCAACTGGACAGGTATACCAGGACATGTAGGTGCCCTGCAGGTTGCAATACGTGAATCAGCTCCAGGGATCGGAAAACCTTTCGATCAGGATTATATAAACATCCTGGAAGCAGAATACTGGTGGGAACAGGGATGGAACAATAACGGAGTGATCAAAGGTGGTTTGTCAGAACCCACACCAGTATGGGTACCTCACCTTGGAGAATCAGGAAAAGTTCGATTGTTTTACAGGGGATTAACCGGAGCACCAGGGTCCTACTGGAACTGGCGCATTTCCTATGCGGATAGCGAAGATGGGAAATCGAATTGGGAAAAGAAAGGTGAACCGGTCTGGGATCCTTCCGATCCCGATAATCCAGCATATTTGTGGACTTTGCCTTATCCACAGGGATTTTCATTCAGGGGTTCATGGCAGGCACATTGTACAGGAGATACAATAGCTGATGGTGTTCATATGGTAATGACAGTATCCAATCAAAACTATGCTGGGATGGGCCACCTTGCTTACTATTGGTCACCAGATTGGGGCGACACCTGGCATAGTCATCCGGACAATCCAATTATTGCTCCCGGGCAGTTTACAAATGGAGTGCCTGCTCAGGGATTTCAAAGAACTCCAGCCATTGTTGTGGATGAAGATTATCATCGTTATATTATTGCATACAATGCAGGACATGATACACAGGAGCCATGGAAAAGAAGAACATATGTTGCTATTGCTTCGCGGCCGGTAATTTCCATTGATACAGATATCAAATCAACAAAGGATCAATTAACAGTATTTCCCAATCCTGTAAGTTCTCATATAAACATAAAAGGCAATCTAACAACTCCAGTGAGTTTTGATTTATATTCCATATTAGGTGAAAAAATAATGCATGGATATATTTATGCACCTAATCAACAAATTGACGTGGCTCATTTGTCACCTAACATCTATTTATTAACGATTGGGGATCTGATTGTAAAGATTGTAAAAACGAAATAGGTCGAACCCATTGTTTTAATCATTTGCCATACACTACCAGTAGGTTATATCCAAAACGCCCACAGAAAAATAATTCTATCCATTTAAATATTTTGCTTTACAAAGCCTGGTATTCGTGCTAGCTGTCTAAAGGTTCTAAAATAAGATATTTACTTTATATTAATGTAATGAACAGTTTCATATATACATTGTTATATGTTAATAATTGCAGCATGGCTCATCCTTTAAGTTTACAAACCTATAATCGAATTTATAAATTGAAATGATTTCAATTGACCTATATCAGGATACTCTTTTCCGGTTGTTGAAATGGTATAATATCTTCAGTTATATTTAAACAATTAAGATTAGCCAATCCCTTGTGATGAAACAAGAATAAGTAGATAGGGGCGCCATAAAATGGGATATTTATTTCTTGTCTTTCTGATGAAGACAATGAGGCTGTCATTAAGTTAAAAAGGGAGTTAACATTTAACCAAAACTCTAAATGAATACAGGTAAACTCAGCATTTTCTCATTTTGTTTGGTCATGTGTTGGAATACTTTGTTTGGCCAGTTAAACCCAAATATGCTCAAACATTATGATGAACTGAAAGGGACAGTTATTTATGATGTTCTCCCTGATAGGAAGGGAAATATTTGGATCGCCACCCAAAGTGGTCTGGTAAAATACGATGGGTATGAATATATCAGGTATCATCCTGATTTAAATGATTCCACAACAATTGGCGCAATTTTAACCTATTCACTGCATGAGGATATAAAAGGAAATATATGGATAGGTTGCCTTGATTATGTTTTTAAATATGATCCTGCAACAAAGTTGTTCTCCACATATCCTTTACCCTTCGAAACAGGTTTTCCTGCTCACAGCCAATCCACAGTGGCTGCAATATCCGAGGATTTGGAAGGAAAAATATATTTTGGCCTGATTTCTCAACTTGGTTTCGATGGAACCTCTTCACTTGTTTACTATGATGAATTGTTAAATAAGTTATTCTGCTTTGAGAATCCTGATAGTATGCCGATAAATAATGTTCTTAATATCACCACCGATCCGCACGGCAACTTATGGTTAAGAACATGGAACGGAGTTCATAGTCTTGACAGAATGAAAAACTTAAGCAAACACACTCCCGATAATGAATCTATTCTTAAAGAAAAAGAATGGGCTAACAGTTTACAAAGTGACTCATCAGGATTGATTTGGTTCACTACCATTAAGTCGAGGCTGGGCAATTATGATCCTAAGACCAATAAAATAAAACTATGGCAGATGAACCACTTGTTCGAAGGTGAATTCACCCGGAGTTATATAATCGATATTGAATTTGATGAAGAACAAAACATATGGATGACGAGCAATCAGGGCATAATTCATTTTAACCGGCAGACAGAAGAATTCAGCGCTTTTCTTGAGGAAGGCAATGACTTTGTACATAATTCAAGCATCAATGCTTTAGAATTTGATGGCTTTGGGAATCTATGGATCGGATCAGAAACAGCCGGTCTGCTAAAATACAATGACAAAGCTGCATTACAATCCAGTATTTACAACGACAGAGATAATTCAACGATTACATCAGGTTGGATTCTAAAAATTCTTGAGCAAAACGATGGTAGCATTTGGATTGCCACTAGAAATGGAACTATTTATAGTGGATTGAACAAGTTTGATCCCTCAACAGGTAATATTAGTGCCTATCCTTATACCAGCCTGACTCCAAAAGAAATATGGTCAAATGTCTGCGGATTAAAAGATGAAAATATGTTATTGTTTGATTATCGAGGTGAGTATTCTTATTTGGACCTGGCAACTATGCAAGTCCGGGATGCACTGTTAGATAGCATATTGCTCAAACAGAAAATCAATAGTGTTGTCACAGATAGCGAGGGTACAGATTGGTACTGCACTACAAATGGATTATACGCCTGGGATGGACCGGATACTGACCTGCAGCACTTTAATTTATCTGGCATACAAGGGGGTACTGTTGTTTCAAATGAAGTAACCAATGTATTTGAAAGTCCGGTTCATGGATTATGGATCCTAACCAACAATGGCTTTTACCTTATGGATGAAAACAGACAAATTAACAGGCATGCTTATGATCCCGATAAGGGTGATGTACTATTAAGCCAGGATATTAATGCATTTTACGAAGACAAAAATGGGATTGCCTGGATAGGGACATGGCAGGGAGGATTATATCGTTTTGATCCTGTAAGTCAGGACCTCAAGACATATACCGTGAATGAAGGATTGCCCCATATGAGTATTCAGGGAATACTCGGAGATGAAAAAAACAATGCTTTGTGGTTAAGTACTTTTGCTGGGATAAGTCGGTTCAGCATTGATGATGAACAATTCAATAATTTTTCCCTTTCTGATGGTATTCAAGGATTGTTATATGCAGACTGGGCTCTGCTAAAAACCTCTTCCAATTATTTCATTTTTGGTGGCAGCAATGGGATAACATATTTTAATCCTGATGACATAGATGAAAACTCCATTCCGCCAATTGTATCTATAATGGATTTCAAAGTTGCGAACCAGTCAATAGATCTTCTCCAGGCAGAGCTGGAGCTTTCGCATGACCAAAACAATATATCGATCATATATAATGGCATTCAGTATGATAATCCTTCCGGTAATAATTTCAAATATATTTTGGAAAATTATAACGATTCCTGGAGGGAAGTTGGTAACCTGCGGTCTGCCTTCTATTACAATCTTCCTCATGGGAAATATACTTTCAGAATAAAAGCAGCAAACAGTAACGGTGTGTGGAATGAGAAGGGTGCCAGCCTGAGTTTTACCATCAACCCACCCTGGTGGATGACATGGTGGGCTTATATAATCTACGGATTCCTTGGAGTTGGGTTGATCATTGCCATTGACAGGATCCAGCGACGGAGGTTAATTGAAAAAACAAATCGGCAGGCTCGGGAAAAGGAGCTCGAACAGGCCCGTGAAATCGAAAAAGCCTACAATAAACTTAAAACCACACAATCACAATTATTGCATGCTGAAAAAATGGCCTCACTGGGAGAGCTTACAGCTGGTATTGCCCATGAAATACAAAATCCATTAAATTTCATTAATAACTTCTCTGAGGTGAATACTGAATTGATTGAGGAATTAAATGAAGAAATTCTTGAAGGAAACCTGGATGCGGCGAAAGATATTGCGAATGATATTGCGGGCAATGAAGAAAAAATCACCAGTCATGGGAAGCGAGCAGATGCTATCGTAAAGAATATGTTGCAACATAGCCGAAGCAGAGGTGAGGAAAGGCAACCAACCGATATCAATTCCCTGGCGGATGAATATTTGAGACTATCCTACCATGGATTACGAGCAAAGGATAAATCCTTTAACGCAGATTTTAAAATGATCCCTGATAAAAATCTTCCGAAAATTGATGTTGTTCCCCAGGACATTGGCAGGGTAATACTAAACCTTATTAATAATGCTTTTCATGCTTGTGCTGAACGAAGTCGAAGTTCCATTGCTTCAAAATCAAAAAATGCAATAGATGGTTATAAACCAATGGTTTCTGTCACAACCGAACAATCCGGGAATCAGGCTATAATAAGAATTAAGGATAATGGGAATGGCATATCTGAGGACGTGTTGGATAAAATCTTTCAACCGTTCTTCACCACCAAATCCAGCGGAGAAGGAACAGGGTTGGGATTAAGTCTGAGTTTTGATATAATTACCAAAGGCCATGGTGGAGAACTATCAGTAGAAACAAAAGAAAACGAAGGCAGTGAGTTTATCATTCAATTACCCATAAATGGATAACAATAGAAAATATCAATTGCCAGGAATTATCCTGGTCTTTTTGCTCATCGTTTTATCTGTAAGCGGGCAGGTAGCAACTGATTCAATATCTAACCAAGCAGGAATACAATTAGAATCCATTGAAGACACCAATCAGGTTTTTAAAAATGCCTATCAGATGCTTCATCGTGCCAACCGTGAAAGTAATAAGGCAGGCTTATTTAAAGCCTACATAGATATTGCAAGGTTTCATGAACTCTATGGCCATGTTGATTCAGCAATATATTATTTTTCCGTTCTTAAGAATTTATACATTAATGACGGAAATTCTAAAGCTATTGCCGAAACCTGCCTTGAACTAAAAGGCTTGTATAGTTCAAAAGCCGCATATGATGATTGTTTGGTACAGGTTTATGAAGCCCTTGAGCTTTATGAAGGATTAAATAACCAGCAGGGAATTGCCATTTGCTACACACATATTTGCGACCTCTTGTATTATGAACACAATTATCAGGAGAGTTCTGATTATTGTGATAAAGCCATTGCAATTCAGGAACAGATCGATAACAAAAGAGATTTAGCCCTCTCATACAGGTACAAAGCAAGTAGTCAGTTATTTATTGAAGGTGCTCTGGAAGTTGCCCTTGAAACGATCAACAAGGCAATTGATGTTTATCATGAAATGGGCGAGAGTGGTGCTCCATTGTTTGCCAGCTTGAATGGCCGTGGGAATATATTAAAATACCTGAAACGTTATGATGAAGCTATTGCTGATTATCAATTCATTTATGAAAAATGCCTTGAGTTGGGCCTTACTCATTATGTAATTCCTCCTGTGGGGAATATTGGACATGTTTATGTGTTGCAGGAAAAGTGGGAAGAAGCCCTTCCATATAACCTGAAAGCGATAGAATTGATGATTGAATCCGGGAATACAAAGAACCTTTGGGAGAACTACATGCTCGTTTCTGACATATATAAAGGAATGGGTGACTTTGAAAATGCCTATGAATACCAGATACTGTATTCAAAAGAATATCAAAAATATTTAAACACCATCATCGAACGTCTGGAAAGTGAAGCTCAGATCAAGTATGAAACGGCAAAAAAAGATGAAAGAATAAATGAGCAGGAAGTTCAACTGGAGCAGCAACGAATTATCCAAATTCTTTACATAAGCATTGCAGTTTTATTGCTGGCCTCACTGATTGGTATGCTAAACAGCAGAATGAAAATCCGAAGAAAACAAAAGCAGGTTGAGGAGTCAAAGGCAGAATTACAACAATCGCTTGAGAACCTGAAGGCCACTCAATCTCAATTGATCCATGCTGAAAAAATGGCTTCATTGGGTGAATTGACTGCCGGCATTGCCCATGAAATTCAAAATCCGCTCAATTTCGTTAACAATTTTTCTGATGTAAGTGTCGATCTGATTGATGAATTGAATGAAGAAATGGTAGCAGGCAATCAAACGGATGCAACCGATATTGCCGGCGATCTCAAACAAAACCTTCAAAAGATCCAACACCATGGCGAAAGGGCAAGCAGTATTGTCAGGGGAATGCTTGAACATTCAAGGGCCGGGAACAATACAAAAGAGCCAACAGATATCAATGCCCTGGCGGATGAATATTTACGACTGGCATATCATGGCTTAAGGGCGAAAGACAAATCGTTTAATGCCGGCTTTCACGCTGACCTGGATGAGCAACTACCCAATATAAATGCTGTAGCCCAGGAAATGGGTAGGGTATTGCTGAACCTGATCAATAATGCTTTTCATGCAGTGTCCGCCAAAGTTTTAGCGAATGCAGACAGTGATCATAAACCACTCGTTATTGTTTCAACAAGGAGAGTAAAAGATTCTATTGAGATTTCCGTAAAGGATAATGGATCTGGTATTCCCGAAGATATTCGTGAGAAGATCTTTCAACCATTTTTTACCTCTAAACCCAGTGGAGAAGGAACCGGACTTGGTTTAAGTCTGAGTTATGATATTATTACCAAGGGGCATGGGGGCGAAATTAAAGTGGATAGCAAAGAAAATGAAGGAACCGAATTTATTATTGTTTTACCAATCCAATAAAATACTATGAAAGCAAAATCCATCAAAGGAAAATCACCGGAAGAAATTAAAACGGCAGTGGAGAATACCCTGACGAATGGTTTTAAGCCAACACTGGCTGTTGTATTCCTTTCTGTAAAACAGGAAAGGAAAGCTATTTCCAGATTTCTTGACGAAAAAGGTATTCAGATTTTTGGCGCAACTACAGCAGGTGAATTTATAGATGGCGAGGTAGAAGGAGGCTGTATTGCAATGCTGCTGCTCGACATGAACCCCGCCTGGTTCAAAATTGAATTATTAGAAACAAGCCAGGAAACTGCCTTCGACGACGCCAGAAAGCTTGCTACTTCCGGAAAAGAGGTTTTTACCAATCCTGCCTTTATAATAGCTAACAGTGGTGTTTCAATGGATGGTGAACCATTTGTTGAAGGCATTACACATGAGTTTGAAAAATCTTCAACGCCTGAAGGTAAGGAAGTAACCATATTTGGCGGCAAGGCCGGAGATGATTTGGAACTCAAATCAACATTTGTTTTTACCAATGGAAAGAATAAAGACTCTGCACTTGTTGCGCTGATTATTGATGAAGATAAAATAGATGTGAAGGGTATAGCTACCTGCGGGTGGAAGGCTATTGGTACCACAAAAACAGTTACAAAAAGTGAAGGGAAGACCGTATATACCATTGATGATAAGCCAGCACTGGATATATTGATGAATTATCTGGGTGTTGATATCAAAGAAGATGTGGAGACGGACATCACGACATTCCTGAGCTCCTGGTATTATCCACTGGAACTGGAAAGGGAAAATGCAGATCCCGTCATACGTACAGCCATGTTCGCCAGCAAGAAAGAACGTTCCCTGATTTGTTCCGGAAGAGTGCCTCAAGGTTCAAAAATTAAATTTTCCATGCCGCCTGATTTTGATTCCATTGAAAAAGTTGTTGTAGACTGCAAAACCTTTAAGGATGACACACAACAAGAAGCCGATGCACTTATCATGTTTTCATGTGTAAGCAGGCATTTAGCGTTTGGGATGGTAGTAAAAGATGAGATTGAGCAGGTTCAAAAAATCTGGAATGCACCCATGGCAGGTTTCTTTACCTATGGTGAGTATGGAAAAGCTAAAACCGGTAAGAATGAATATCACAATAATGCATGTTGCGTGGTGACAGTAAAAGAAAAATAAACCATTACAGTATGAAAGCAAAATCCATCAAAGGAAAATCACCCGAAGAAATACAAAAGGCATTAGATGAAGGCAAAAGTGATGCCCGCCTGCCGGACGGGCAGGGGTTCAAACCAACCCTTGCTATCATCATTTTAAGCAAAATTGAAGATGCTGAACAGCTCCGTTCAATTTTTGGAACACGAGGTATTGCCATTTTCGGGATCACTGCACCCCAAAAATTTACCGAACAAGGAATTACAGAGGATGATATCATCGTAATGCTTATGGATATGAAAACGGCTAATTTCAAAATAACATTAAACGATTACCAGGGATCCTCTGCATATGAAGCCGGGAATAATACAGGTATAACAGGAAGAAATTCTTTTACAAATCCGTGCTTTATCATTTCTCCGGTGAATTTCAAATTTTCCGGGGATGAACTGATCAGAGGATTGACCGATGCAGCAGGCCAGGATATTATGGTGGCAGGTGGTGTTTCGGGTAACCCGGAAGATTTTTCAGGGATCGTTTTCACCAATGATGAATCAAGTCAAGCAGGATTACTTGCACTCATCATTGACCAGGATAAAGTTTCGATAAGTGGATTGGCTGTTTCAGGATGGAAGCCGGTAGGGACAACCAAGAAAATTACGAAAAGTGAAGGTTCCTGGGTTTTTACGATTGACAATGAACCGGCAATGAATGTCATTCAAAGATTTTTGGGCAACGAAATAGTAATTTCTACAACACAAGCAAGTGGGCTGCTTCCTTCAGACCTGGGCTATCCATTACAATTTGAAAGGCCATCAGGAAATGTAATAATGAAGCCAGCTCTGTTATTAAATACGGCCGATCAATCAATCATGATGGGCGGTGAAGTAAAAGAAGGAGATCATTTCCGTTTTTCCCTCCCCCCGGATTTTGATGTGATTGACAAAGTAGTTGAAAGCACTAGGATCATTAAAGAAAAACAGATGCCCGACTCCGATGTGTTGCTTGTGTTTTCATGCGTAGGAAGATTAGGAACTTTTGGTCCACTGATCTCAACCGAAATTGAAGGACTGGCATCAACCTGGGACACACCAATGATAGGCTATTTCTCCATGGGTGAATTTGGAAAATTAGATGAAGGCCGCTGTGAATTTCATGGAACAACGGTAAGTTGGCTAGCATTGAAAGAGAAATAATCTTACTAAAAAAACTTTAAAAAAATGAAAGCAAAATCAATCAAAGGGAATTCATCCAAAAAAATTAAATCTGCCCTGGAAAACAGTTTGGTAGATGGTTTCAAGCCAACTCTGGCCATTGTTTTTTTATCAGTTAACCAGGATCGCAATTCGATTTGTGAGATTCTTGATGCTGAAGGTATAGCAATTTTCGGGGCAACCACAAGCGGTGAATTTATCGACGAAGTAACAGAAAAAGATTCAACTGCTATATTACTGATGGACATCAAAAAGGATCATTTTCAAATCCACTTTGATGAATATCCAGAAAGAAACTATAGGGAAACTACACGTAGTATCGCTCAAAAGGCCATAGATAAATTTGCCAAACCGGCTTTCCTGATTTCAGGAAGTCATATGGAAACAGATGCGGAGCAGTTACTCTTTGGTTTTGAAGATGTGATTGGCAAGGATGTCAATGTTTATGGAGGGATGGCATCAGATGACTATACTTTTACTGAGCAATTTGTTTTTACCAATGGCAAAGAAAGTAATCAGGGCATCGTAGCACTGGCACTGGATGAAGACAAAATACTCATCAAAGGAAAGGCTACCTGTGGCTGGAAAGCAGTAGGAACCGAAAAAACGGTGACTAAAAGTGAAGGCAACCATGTTTATACGGTTGATGACGTTCCTGTTTTAGACCTGACTGCCAAATATGGCGGACTTGAAAATGTTACTCCTGACAACAATAATTTGTTAATAGAAATTGCTGCCAATTTACCACTTCAGCTTCAACGGGAAAAAGGAGATCCTGTTATGCGTCCCGGTCTTGTAATCGACTGGAACGATCGTTCATTTTACTGCAGCGGCTCTGTGCCTCAGGGTTCAAAAGTACGTTTCTCCATACCTCCAGATTTTGATGTGATGGAAAAAGTTATTAAAGGTGTTGAAGAACTGAAAGAAAATGAAATGCCCGAAGCTGATGCTTTGATTATATTCAGTTGTGCTGGCAGGATTATGGCTTTCGGTCCGATGATGAACCAGGAAATAGAAGGAGTTAAAAAAGTATGGAATGTCCCCATGGTTGGTATGTTCTCAAATGCTGAACTGGCAAGAGCCACCGGAGGAAATCTGGAAATGCATAACATCACTACTTGTTGTGTTGCCTTAAAGGAAAAATAGATGAATCAATACCTTCAGGACATATGGAATCTTATTCAGCTGGACGAAAATATGTTGGCTGAGCAAAAAAATGACTTTTTTGAATCCGTTAAAAAAGTTGATAAAGAAATAGAGATCATTTCTTTTAAACTTGATCGTACAGAAAAAGTAAAGAGGACAACGGCCATTTTACTGGAAGAAACAATTGAAGAACTGGAACAAAAAAGGAAAATAGTTGAAGAATCTCATGAAGCATTAAAAAAATCAATGGAGGAATTAAAAGCTGCCCAGGCTCAACTTGTTCATGCAGAAAAAATGGCATCACTGGGTGAACTGACAGCAGGTATTGCCCATGAAATTCAAAATCCACTGAATTTTGTAAATAATTTTTCAGAAGTTAATTCAGAATTAATTGAAGAACTAAAAGAAGAACTGGAGAAGGGTGAAATAGATGAAGTAAAAGCAATCGCTAACGATATTGCCAGTAACGAAGAAAAAATTAAACACCATGGTAAACGTGCTGATAGTATTGTAAAAGGTATGCTCCAGCATAGCAGAACAGAATCAGGACAAAAAGAACTTACCGACCTCAACACACTTACCGATGAATACTTGCGATTGGCCTATCATGGGCTTAGGGCAAAAGACAAGAATTTTAATGCAAACTTCTGGTTTGAGGCCGATGAAAATCTTTCTAATGTAAATGTTGTGCCGCAGGATATTGGCAGGGTGCTTCTTAACCTGATTAACAACGCTTTCCATGCAGTGTTCTCCAAAGCTTTAACATCGGAGGACAGTAAATACAAACCCACGGTAACCATCATCACCAGAAATCTGGGCGATCAAATTGAAATATTAGTAAAAGACAATGGTAACGGAATTCCGGAGAAGATAAAGGATAAAATATTTCAGCCATTTTTTACTACAAAACCAACTGGTGAAGGAACAGGACTGGGATTAAGTTTAAGCTATGATATCATAACAAAAGGACATGGTGGGGAATTAAAATTAGAAACAATCGAAGGAGAAGGTTCAGCATTTATTATCAAATTACCCATAGAATTAGATTAATTAATTTATGGACAAGGAAAAAAAGATACAACTGGAAAAAATCCATAAGGATTTTATAGAATCCATACTAATGAAGTTGCCAACAAACGAACTGGATAAGATTGCCATTGAAGATGTTATGGGGTATGGTACTACAATTGAAGAAAAAACATTCGATATTGCTGGGTTGAAGGCTATTGTAGATTTGCAAAAGCAGCAGGCGGTAAATATTCAGATCGATTTTACCATTACACCAGTACACAGAAGATTATCCAATGACCAGCAAACAGCCATTTATGTTGACGAATTAATGGTCATCATGAATATGGAAGAAGGGCACAACGTAATTAATCTGCGATTGAGTTGCAACTACGAATTCCTTGATAACTCCTGGAAATTAACGCACTGGCATGGTTCCACCGGGGTTGAAACGGAGGAGGATCCCTTCCACCTTGAAGAATGGAAAAAACAAAATGAAGAACTTCAGCGCCTCGTTGATGAAAAAACAGCAGACATTGTTAATAAAAACCGTGACCTGGAAATTGAAGCAGCCCTGGAACGTGTCAGGACCGTGGCAATGGGAATGCGAAAGCCTGATGATATTCAGGATGTTTGTCAAATCATTTCCGAACAACTGGAAATGCTTGATGTAAACAACATTCGAAACGTACAGGTAGCTGTTATTGATGAATCTAAAAAGAATTATTCTAATTACCAGTTTTTTACTCCTTACTCAAAAAGCGTTTTCGAGGAAACCCATTACGAAAATAATGCGGCAGCCCATGCTATGGTTAATGAAATGAGGAAATCAGCCAACTCATTTTTTATTGGTAGAATAAAGGATGATGAATTGAAAGAATTCAGGGAATGGAGAAAAAAGTATAAGCAATTTCCTGATCCTTTACTGGACAAATCTTCAGCTGTACATTACTATTTCTATTCCATTGGATCAGGAGGACTTGGATTAACCACCTATCAGGAAATATCAAATACAAGCCTCGAAATATTCAAACGTTTTCATAAGGTCTTTTCATTGGCATACAGTAGGTTCATCGACATACACAAAGCAGAAGCACAAGCCAGGGAAGCACGAATAGAAGCAGCACTGGAAAGGGTACGAAGCCGAACAATGGGTATGCACAAAAGTGAAGAGCTCAAAGAAGTGATTCAGGTTGTATATGAGCAATTTGTTAATTTAGATATCTCTGTCGAACATACAGGATTTATTGTCGATTATAAGAGAAGTGATAATATGCATATTTGGTTAGCTGACCAAAATGGGGCACCCTCAGAGATAACAATTCCATATTTTGATTCTCCACATTGGAATAGTTTTATTGAAGCGAAAAAAACAGGGCAGGATTACTTTGCCAACAATCTGGATTTTGAACAGAAAAACAAATTTTACAAAAAATTATTTGAGTATATCCCTGAATTGTCGGAAGAATCAAAGAAGTTTTATTTAAACTGTCCCGGTCTTTCTATCTCAACCGTTTTATTAGACAATGTATGTCTGTATATCGAGAACTTTTCAGGGATTCCTTATTCCGATGATGAGAATACCTTACTTATGCGTTTTGGTAAAGTATTCCAGCAAACCTATACACGTTTCCTCGACCTAAAAAAAGCAGAAGCACAGGCAAGGGAAGCACAAATCGAAGCAGCACTCGAACGGGTTAGATCCAGGTCCATGGCTATGCATAAAAGTGAAGAACTGGCTGATCTATCCTTCGAATTGGTAAAGCAGGTTCATGCTCTGGGAATAGATACCTGGTTTTGTGCTTTTAATATTTATGATGATGATCAAAAAGGTTCATTGGAATGGGGTAGCAATACTGAAGGTACATATGAGGAATACAGAACCCCAAGGGAAGGTATCTTTCTTCGCTATTATGAAGCAGGGCAAAAAGGAGAAACTTTGCTCATAAATGCAATCGGCGAGAATGAATGCCCCGCTCATTATGACTATTTATGCAGCCTGCCAGGTGTTGGGGAACAACTGCTTGCGATGAAAGATGCAGGAATATCATTTCCTAAATCACAAATTGATCATGTTGCCTTCTTTAAATATGGTTATATCATATTTATCACTTTTGAAGCAGTGCCTGAAGCTCATGATATTTTTAAACGTTTCGCAAAAGTATTCGAACAAACCTATACACGATTCCTTGATCTGCAAAAAGCAGAGGAGCAGGCAAGGGAAGCACAGGTTGAACTTTCCCTTGAAAGAATCCGGGCGCAGGTCACTGCCATGAAAGAATCAGTGGAATTGCTTGATATCGTGGTAACCATGCGCAATGAGTTTGTGTCTCTGGGTCACGAAGCTCACTATTTCTGGTACATGAGGTACCATCCAGAAACTTATGAAAAAGCCATGACCTCAGGTGATGGTACACGAATTGGCATGGTAATGACGCTTCCCCGTCATATTCATGGTGATATTAAACTTATAGCGGATTGGGAAAAGAGTGATGAACCCACTGTTGTATTTGCGATGGACGTAGAAACTGCAGTGGATTATGTACACAAAATGATCACCCTTGGGGACTTTAAACAGGTAG
Source organism: uncultured Bacteroidales bacterium (assembly GCA_964421215.1). Taxonomy (GTDB): domain Bacteria; phylum Bacteroidota; class Bacteroidia; order Bacteroidales; family JAADJA01; genus JAADJA01. The sequence goes on from CAYQWA010000045.1 coordinate 26,398, forward strand.
ATCCTAATGCACCTACCCTTGATGATATTCGCCATATAGGAGGACTTACTTTTATTATGGCACGTTCTACATACGGAGAGATCGGTTTTAGTTTGCCTGGTCCCGTACCTGATCCACCACAGGAAGATCTTGACACTTTGGTTCGCTTTGCCGGTGTGTTTGATCTGGCTTATCGTCGTTTTGAAGACCTGAAAAGTGCAGAAAAGCAAAAACGGGAAATCCAAATTGAGCTTGCTCTGGAAAGGGTACGTGCAAAAACCATGGCCATGCACAATAGTACTGATGTTGGAGATACAGTTATTACCTTACTTGATGAAGTATTAAAACTTGGGCTCGATAAGTCTATACGCCTGGGTATAGGAATCCTCGAAGGAAATGAAGGTATGGAAACATGGTCGGTAACTTCAAATTCCGATGGTGAAGTTGATTTAAAGATGGGAATGTTGGATATGACAATCCATCCCATGCTAATAGGGCTCAAAAAAGCATGGAAAAGTGGGAAGACCTCTTATCGTTACGACTATATTGGTGAGGATGTTTTTACATACTATGAGGCACTTAATAACGAACCTGATTATCCGTTTGAGGCTGACCTGGATTCATTGCCTGAAAATGAGTACCACAGAAGCTTCTTTTATTCTGAAGGCATTTTGTTTTCTTTTGCACCAAACCCAATTTCAGATGAAGCAGCTAAAGTTCTGGATCGGTTTGCCCGTGTTTTCGGACAAACCTACAGGAGATACCAGGATTTGCTAAAAGCTGAAGCCCAGGCCCGTGAATCTAAAGTGGAAGCTGCACTCGAAAGAGTTAGGGCAAGGGCTTTAGCAATGCAGCAACCCGAAGAGTTGAAGGATGTAGCAGATGTAATGCGCCATGAAATGGGATTATTAGGCGTGGAGGAACTGGAAACCAGCAGCATCTACATCAATGATGAATCGGTAGAAGAAGCAGAATGTTGGTATGCCATCAAGGATATTCGTGATGAAAAGAAAACTCTGGTCAACGACTACTTTTTGCTGAACCTCAACGACACCTGGGTGGGTAGAGAAATGCTGAAATTTTACCAGTCGGATGAGCAGAAGACTTCCATATATATGACCGGTAAACCGCGTGTTGAATGGATCCGGTATTGTGAAGAAAAATCTGTTCCCCTCCGTGGTTATTATGGAAAGGTAATTCCTGACAGGACCTATCATCTGTACAGGTTTTCTCACGGTGCAATTGGAGCAGCCACAGCAGGTGACATATCGGATGATAACTGGGGTTTGCTGAAACGAGCCGCTTCTGTTTTCTCCCTGGCCTATTCCCGTTTTAAAGACCTGACCCAGGCCCGAATTGATTTACAGCAGTTGAAAGAAGAAAAGAGCAGAGCTGAAGAAGCTTTATCGGATCTAAAAGCGACTCAGACCCAATTGATCCATGCTGAAAAAATGGCCTCACTAGGTGAACTAACTGCCGGAATAGCACATGAAATACAGAATCCTCTCAACTTTGTAAATAATTTTTCAGATGTGAGCGCCGATCTAATTGAGGAGATGAATGAAGAAATCGATTCAGGAGATATGGAGGAGGTAAAATCGATAACTGCTGACCTAAAGCAAAACCTGGAAAAGATAACGCATCATGGGCAACGTGCAAGTATAATTGTTAAAGGCATGCTTGAACATTCAAGGGCAGGAGATGGTCATAAAGAACCTACAGATATCAATGTCCTGGCTGATGAATACCTTAGACTGGCTTACCATGGACTAAGGGCTAAGGACAAATCCTTTAATGCCGGATTTAAAACCGACCTTGATGAAAGCCTGCCAAAAATTAAAGTTGTTTCCCAGGATATCGGAAGGGTTTTACTCAATCTCATCAATAATGCCTTCCACACTGTTTCAGCTAAATCGAAAAAAGTAGATATAAGTTATAAACCTGAAGTTTCTGTAACCACAAAAAGAGAGAACGACTCTGTTAAGATAGTTGTGAAAGATAATGGTGATGGGATACCGAAAAATATACAGGATAAAATCTTTCAACCATTTTTCACAACCAAACCAAGTGGTGAAGGTACAGGGTTGGGATTAAGTCTGAGCTTTGACATCATCACCAAAGGACATGGAGGTGAGTTAATAGTAAAAACAGAAGAAAACAAAGGAACTGAATTTATAATTGTTCTGCCAGATAAATAAAAAATCTAACTAACTGATACACTATGAAAATTCTAGTTGTTGACGACGAACTGGACATAAAAACATTATTTGAACAACGTTTCAGAAAAGAAATAAGAAGCAATGAAATTAAGTTTGCATTTGCCCATTCAGGTGAAGAAGCATTAACATATTTGAATGAAAACAACCAGGAAGCTGTTTTGATCTTATCTGATATCAATATGCCGGGCATGAGCGGCCTGGAATTATTGGGACATATCAAGCAAAAATACCACAAACCTCCTCCTGTAGTGATGATGATCACCGCCTATGGCGATGCTGACAATTATAATCGTGCAATGGAACTTGGAGCGGATGATTTCATTACAAAACCGGTTGACTTTAAAGAATTAAAAGAAAGAATAAAAACAATATAAATATGGCTAAAATACTTGTAGTTGATGATGAAACGGATCTTCAGGTATTGATCAAACAGAAGTTCCGTAAAAAAATCCGAAACCAGGATTATGAATTTGTTTTTGCGATTAACGGAAACGATGCGTTAAACCGACTCGAAGAACACAATGATGTGGACCTGGTATTAAGCGATATCAATATGCCGGAAATGGATGGGCTGACCCTGTTGTCGAAACTGAATGAAAAGCACTCTATTTTAAAATCTGTGATCGTTTCGGCCTATGGCGATATGGAAAATATCAGGACGGCAATGAACAGGGGGGCATTTGATTTTGTTACCAAACCTGTTGATTTTAATGACCTGGAGCTGACCATTGAAAAAACCATTAAACATGTTGACCAGGTCAAGGCCACTTTGCAAGCCATCAAGGAAAATAACATTTTAAAGATGTATGTTGATGAAACAGTTTTGAATTTCATGGATTCCAGGGAATTTGAATCATCCATTATGAAAAATGAAACTGTTGAGGCTTCTGTAGCTTTCATCGATATTTGCAGTTTCACTTCCATCAGTGAAAATGAATCACCAGACACTGTTGTAAAACTTTTAAACAGCTATTTTGATGTAATGGTTAAGGAGATTATCGCTCATGAAGGATTCATTGACAAATTTATCGGAGATGCACTTATGGCTGTTTTCAGGGGTGATTACCACCTGGATAGAGCAATTGATGCCTGCCTCGCTATTCGAAAAGAAATTGATAGTCTTCCCTCTTTTTCGGATCATGTGACATTTAAACCAAATGTTTCGATTGGAATAAACTGTGGTGAACTTGTTTCCGGCAACATAGGTTCAGCCAGCTTAAAACGGCTCGACTACACCGTGATCGGAGATGTTGTTAATACAGCCCAGCGGCTGGAGTCAGCTGCAAAACCTGGTCAAATAGTTATAAGTGAGAATTCTTACGAAAAAGTAAAAGAATCATTTAAATGCTCAATGGTTGGCGAAGTAAAATTGAAAAATAAATCCAATCCAATGGTGATCTACGAGGTAATTGAATAGATGATTGAATGATTTACAATTTTCAATTTATTTATAAAAAATATTAACTTTACCTCTCATTTAAAAAAATCAAAATGAGGAATTCATTAAAGTATTTAGTTCTGTTTACCATTGGTGTTGCATTTATACTCAGCTCTTGCAGCAAAGAATCTGATAAAAAAGATTCGAAGGAAGAGTTTGAATTCTTTAAATCTGCAACATCCACAGAGGCCAACCTCACTATAAAGGGTGATGGGAAGTACGAGAAAATCATTACCAACCCATTGCTGAAAATCGATAATTGCGACTATATCGTTGCCGGCACAATCGAATATTGGCTGGACGGGGAATTAATTGCCACAATCGATTATGGTGATGGTGCATGTGATGACATTGCAACAAAAATTGTTGGTGACCAAATATTAGAATTTTCTCTAAAAAAAGAAATTGGGGATGATTGGTTCTATAAAGTGATCACTGAGCCCTTGGTTTCACTCGATGATTGTGATTTTATAGTCGCCGGTGTTATCGAGTTTTATTCTAAAAAAGATAATTCCTGGTTAGCTACCATTGATTTCGGCGATGGTGAATGTGATGAATGGGCGACCAAGGTCACTGAAGAAGGAACCTATGAGTTCAGTATGGATAAATGGGAAATAAAACAATAGACTTATCGGATAAGTTTATTAGTTCCTGCCAAATTCATTTTTCTTCAAGGCCAGGAGTCTTGTTTTTATCAATTCTGCTTCTGATCAGTGGTATAAATATAAAGATGAACCTCCTTCATGCTTATGCTTGAAAAATCGTTGTATTTAAAGATAACTTGGGCAAAATTCTGTTCATGGTAGTTTTCAAGTTCATGAGCAACCGCAAAAGTTACCACTTCGTCATCCAGATTTCTTAAATTATAACCCACCACAGTGGAAGTATAACTACCAGTGTTATCGGTGACACCAGTAAATTCAAATTCACCCTTTCTTTCTCCTCCGCACGGGACTTTGTAAGCTTTTACTTTAATAGGTTCTCCAACAACAGCTTCGTTATTTGCATTTAATATATGGCCGGTAATTTTTAAAGTTACTGCCTTCTCTGACTTAGCAGTATCATCACAGGGATCCAATGTCTGTTCACATGAAACTACCAAAATACTTATACTTAATAAAAGAATGATTGAAGGCAGGAATGAGGATATAAAATTTTTCTTCATGAACAATGGGATGTAGTATATTAGCTTGATAAAAGTAATAAATACTCTGTTATATGGCATTAAAATAATGACAAAATATTTAGTGTAATTGCAACCCTCATTATACAATTATGTCGTTGATAATATATAATCATCGGTACCATGAAAAAGATTTTTACATTATTGCTTATCGGTTCAATATTTTTCTGTTCCCAGGCCAATGCACAGCAAACAGAATCAGCCGATTATGAAACAAGTGCTTTCCAGTTTACTTTCCTTTTTCCACCACTTAGTACAAACGGAGGAGATTTCTATAAAACTGTAAACACCACCTCCTTCAACCTTTTCATTGGCCTGTCGGCAGGTACAGATGGATTGGAAATAGGGTCATTTCTGAATGTGAACAGGCTCTATACAAAAGGTGCTCAATGGGGAGGTTTTATGAATATAACCGGAAACGGTGATCCAGAATATTCATCAGGAGGTTTACAGGTAGCAGGATTTGGGAACATAACCAACAGCCCCTTTACAGGATTGGGTCTTGCCGGAATTGGTAATATTTATGCACAAAAAACGGATGGTGCCTTAATTTCAGGGTTTATTAATTATTCTACAGCTTCTGACAAACTAGTACAGATTGCAGGCTTTACAAACATTGTTACTAAGGGAAATACAAATTTCCAATCAGCAGGATTCCTCAATGTTGCAGACAACATAGAAGGTACACAAATTGCCGGCTTTGCAAATGTTGCTAAAAACGTAAAAGGAATTCAGATTGCAGGATTTATAAATGTTTGCGACAGTATTTCAGGCGTTCCCATTGGATTTATCAATATTGTCAGGAAAAATGGTTACAACCGATTTGAGATCTCTACAACTGATTATGCCTATGCTCAATTCTCTTTTAAGCTCGGAACTCCACATTTTTATAATGTTTATTCCATCAGCAAAGCATACGAAGGATCAAATCGCTGGGCGTTTGGCGGAGGTTTTGGTACTGAAATACAATTAGGAAAAGAGGCTATTCTGAACCTGGAATTATTGGCTCATCAGATTATCTGGGTAAATGATCCGCGTGTTTCGGATTTTGTCAGGATTGACAGGCTAAATCTCCTAAACCAGTTTAAAGCCAGTTTTGGACTTGTGCTGGACGATCGAATGTCGGTATATTTTGCTCCTTCTTTAAATGTTTCCGTTGCCTCGGAAAACCAATACCAACTCGGCCCCGATTTCCAACCTTTTTGGAAAGTGGTATCCTCAAATCCAGGCCACCGAACAAAAGTCCGTATATGGCCGGGTTTCTCAACAGGGTTGAGGTTTTAGGAATGATAATATACGAGTCCTGTATGAAGTCAACCAAAAAATAAAGGGTGTTTATAAAGTGAAGGTTTTGCAGTCATTTATTAATGAAAAAATAGTGTACCTACGGCACACCATCGTTTCGATTCTTTATTCCTACCAATATTGAGCTCCTAACGGAGCCAAACGGGAGTTGGTTTAAGGACCATAGTGCGCCGTCAGGTGCATGATATGGGTAAAACATTGAGGTGAAATCAGAATCCGCGCCGTAGGTGTGGGATATCTAAACAATATTTGCAAGAAGGAAGGAGGTTGTCTCAAAAGTAAAACACGTACCATAATAAAGAATATTTTCTTCGTGTTGCCCTTTACCCCGATAGCTATCGAGACTCTGTGCTACAGCATTTTGAAACTATTTCACAAAGTACACCTCAGTTTCATAGAGTTACCTATAGATTTGTCCAATCAGAAAAGATGATTAACTTTCATTGATTTT
>CAYQWA010000046.1:0-29758 GCA_964421215.1 uncultured Bacteroidales bacterium
ACAGAAGACAGAAGACAGAAGACAGAAGACAGAAGACAGAAGACAGAAGACAGAAAATGGAACTCGGAACATTTGTCTATCTTTGCACCCGAATTTTTAAGCTGTTGAAACTTGGAGAACATTCGTAATTTCTGCATTATTGCTCATATCGATCACGGCAAGAGCACGTTGGCCGACAGACTACTGGACATGACCGATACCATTTCAGACCGGGATAAACAGGATCAGGTACTGGATAGTATGGATCTGGAAAGGGAGAGAGGCATTACCATTAAAAGTCATGCAATACAGATGGATTATGAAGACAACGGCAACCATTATATTCTCAACCTTATTGATACTCCCGGACACGTTGACTTTTCCTATGAAGTATCAAGGTCCATTGCAGCTTGTGAAGGGGCATTATTAATTGTTGATGCTAGTCAGGGTATACAGGCTCAAACCATTTCGAACCTTTACCTGGCCATTGAAAACGATTTGGAGATAATTCCTATTCTGAATAAGATGGACCTGGAAGCGGCTATGCCCGAAGAAGTAAAAGACCAGATTGTAGATCTGCTAGGTTGTGAACGGGAAGACATCGTCGAAGCCAGTGGAAAAACAGGTTATGGTGTTGACCGTATCCTTGATGAGATCGTCAAAAGAATTCCTGCTCCTAAAGGAGATGTGAATGCACCGCTGGAAGCACTGATCTTTGATTCTGTATTTAATTCTTACCGTGGTATTGTTGCCTATTTCAGGATCATGAACGGTACCATAGAAAAAGGTGATTTTGTGAAGTTCGTAGCTACTGAAAAAGAATACAATGCCGATGAAGTAGGAGTACTGAAACTAAAAATGGAACCCCGGAAAAAATTGGGTGCTGGTGACGTGGGTTATATCATTTCCGGGATCAAAACATCCAAAGAAGTAAAAGTAGGAGATACCATTACCCATGTAAAAAATTCTTGTGAAAAAGCCATTGAGGGTTTTGAAGATGTTAAACCCATGGTGTTTGCCGGGATATATCCTGTTGATGCCGATGATTATGAAGATTTAAGAGCTTCTCTCGAAAAACTTCAGCTTAATGATGCATCATTAACGTACGAACCTGAATCCTCCGCTGCACTTGGTTTTGGATTTCGATGCGGTTTTCTCGGCCTACTGCACATGGAAATTATTCAGGAACGCCTCGATCGTGAGTTTGACATGGATGTGATCACAACAGTCCCTAACGTTTCGTTTAAGGTGGCAACAAGCAAGGGTGAAATGATTGAAGTGCATAATCCTTCCGGTATGCCGGAACAAAAACACATCGATCACATTGAAGAACCTTACATCAACGCTCAGATTATTTCCAAGTCGGAATATGTTGGAACGATCATGAATTTATGCATCGACAAAAGAGGAGTGTTAAAAAATCAGGTATACATCGGCACCGACAGGGTAGAGATCACCTTCGAAATGCCATTAAGTGAAATTGTATTTGACTTCTACGATAAATTAAAAAGCATATCCAAAGGCTACGCCTCTTTTGATTATTACCAAACCGAATTTAAACCTGCAAAGCTTGTTAAGCTCGATATCCTGCTGAATGGGGAAACAGTGGATGCACTATCCTCCCTTATCCATTTTGATAATGCTTACAGTTTTGGAAGGCGGATGTGTGAAAAACTAAAAGAGTTGATCCCCCGCCAGCAATTTGATATCGCCATTCAGGCTGCCATCGGATCAAAGATCATCGCCCGTGAAACAGTAAAAGCTGTCCGTAAAGATGTAACGGCAAAATGTTATGGTGGTGATATTACCCGTAAACGAAAACTTCTTGAAAAACAGAAGAAAGGGAAGAAACGTATGCGCCAGGTAGGAAATGTGGAAGTTCCTCAGTCGGCATTCCTTGCCGTACTTAAGCTAGACTAGTTCCGGGTTTCGGGTTCACCCTTATACCATTCAACTCACTTAAATGAATTCACGGTCATTCCATACCGCCAACAGGCAGAGTGGAATCTCCACCAGTTTCCAGGGATGCGTATTCTAGGCATTATGTTGGTTCCATCGAAATAAGTCCTATTCGAACATCATGTACACTATTTATATAGTAACCTTAACTAAATTTCCACCGTTTGAAAACAATATCGTTGCGAGAATTATGTTTAATTTAGCACATGATTAAATTTTATACTTTCCTTCAATGAATCTGTTTGGTGGCAGGCGTGTGAGTAAAATTTATTTCCCCGGGGTATTTATCCTTATTCTGGGAATGCTGGTATGTTCCAATGATGTATCCGGACAGTTTTACAATGGCATGCAGATGGGCTTTGGAAAGAACAGGGTTCAGTTCAAAGAATTCCAGTGGACCTATTATAAGTATGATAATTTCGATGTTTACTTTTACCTGGGAGGAAAGGAACTTGCCCTATATACTGCTAAATATGTTGAAGAAAGCCTTGAGAATATTGAGGACAAACTGGATACCAGCCTGGATGATAAAATGCAATTCATTGTTTACAATACCCTTAGCGATCTGAAGCAAAGTAACATCGGACTGGTGCAAAATGAAACTTACAACACAGGAGGTGTTACTCATATCGTTGGAAAAAAAATATTCCTTTACTTCGATGGAAACCATGAAAACCTAAACCGCCAGATTAAAGCCGGTATCGGACAAACCATAGTCAATCAATTGCTTTATGGTAGCTCTATCGGATCGCAGATCAAGAATACCTCCTTGTTCCCTTTTCCGGATTGGTATATGAACGGATTGGTTTCTTACATTTCAGAAGAATGGAATGCTGAGATCGAAAACCATGTAAAAGAAGGCGTTCTTTCAGGTGCTTATAATAAATTTAATCGGCTGACAGGAGAAGAGGCCACCTATGCAGGACATGCTTTATGGCACTATATTGCCGAAAAACACGGTGAGTCATCGATTTCCAACATCGTATATATGGCAAAAGTAAGCCGGAGACTCGAAAGTGGTTTTTTGTACATCCTTGGTATCTCTTTTAAAAATCTGGTGGAAGAGGCACTCAATTATTACAGGGAACAATACGAAGGACAGGACAATGAAGAAAATCTTCCGGATGAATACATCCAGAAAAAAGTAAAAGAAAAAGTGGTGTACGACCAGCTTAAACTTAGCCCAGAAGGAACCTATGCGGCATACACCTATAACCGTTCCGGAAAATACAAGGTTTACCTTAAAGATCAGATTACCGGTAAACGAACCAAGGTTCTGAAAAAAGGATACCGACTTGACGAAAAAGTGGATTATTCTTACCCCTTGATTGCCTGGCATCCGTCAGGTAGGATACTCGCTATGATGATTGAACGAAAAGGGGAACCCAGGATGTTATATTACCTGCTTGATGAGAATATGGCAGAAGAAGTGATCATGTACCAGTTCGAAAAAATTCTTGATTTTGCTTACTCCGATGATGGGCTAAAAATGGTGATGTCGGCTGTGATCAAAGGACAAACGGATATTTTTGTATACGACATCGGATCCAACTCTTTTGAACAAATCACAAAAGACCATTATGATGACCTGTATCCCAGGTTCATTAACAATTCATCAGATATAGTCTTTAGCTCCAACAGAACCAGCGACACAATAAGAATGGAAAGAAAGTACAAGCCGGAAAAGGTGCAGGACAGGTATGATATATTTATGTATCGTTACAACAGGGAGTCAAACATTTTACGAAGAGTAACAAATACACCGCTGGCCAACGAGATCCAGGCCATGCAATATGAACCCGGGTACATTTCTTTTTTATCTGACAGGAATGGAATTTATAACCGTTATGTCGGATGGTTCGACAGCACCATTAGTTATATCGATACAACTACCCACTACAGGTATTTTACCAATTCATTTGCCATAACGGATTATCCCCGTAATATTGAAATGCATGACTTTGCTCCTGACATTGGGAAGTATGGACAGGTAGTCCACGATGGACGAAAGCACCTGTTACAGATTTATGACATTGTTCCTTTTTCCTCATTACCGAAATTATCTCCTTCCAATAGTTTTTATATGGAGCAATTGATCAACCTTTATGGGGAATCGAGATCTGCAGAAGGTGAAAAACCAAAAACAGGCTCCAAGCCAGGCCGGCTGAAACGAGGCTTCAAAACTGTACGCCAGAGTGATGCCATCAGGGAATTGATGCAATCGGATACACTGAAGGAAGGCGAAATAAACATAAACGATTACCGGTTCAATATTGAAAAAGATCCTTCAAAAGGAACATGGAAATATACCAATCTTACTGTGCCATTACCCGGCCAGGATGATGACGACGATGATCCTCCCAAACGCTTAAATTATAATGTGGAGTATTTTCTAAATGAAATTGTAACTCAAATTGACTTTTCTTATTTGAATCAGACTTACCAGCAATTTACAGGCGGCAATTCACCCATCTACCTGAATCCCGGGTTTAATGCGCTACTGAAAATAGGAGTGACCGACCTGCTGGAAGATTATCGTATTACCGGTGGTGTAAGATTAAACCTTAACCTGTCAAACAATGAGTACCTGCTAAGTTATGCCAACCTTAGAAAAAGACTTGACAAAGAGATCATTTTCCACCGTATGGTGAACGATTACAACATCGACAACCTTGCCTTTTTCAGAGTATTTACCCATGAACTGTTTTACATTAACAAATGGCCTTTTAGCCAGGTTCTGGCCCTGAAATCCACTTTAACTTATAAAAACGAACACCGTGTTTTTCTGGCAACGGATTCCTATACGCTTGAAGCCCCTGAAGCCTATGTAAACATTGGTGCCGTTAAAAAAGAACTGATATACGACGACACAAAGAATTTAGGACTTAATCTTTACAGCGGAACCCGATTTAAATTGTTCGGTGAGTATTATCAAAACCTGGAAACCCTTGATGATAACATTGCTGTGGTGGGATTTGACATAAGAAATTATCAGCGGATTCACCGTGTGATCATATGGGCAAACCGATTTGCAACAAGTACTTCTTTTGGATCCAATAAACTTATTTATTACATGGGTGGTGTTGACAACTGGTTGTTCCCGAAATTTGCCCAGACTACCCCGGTTGATTTCTCTCAGAATTACATTTACCAGACCCTGGCCACCAACATGCGGGGATTTCATCAGAACATCAGGAACGGAAACAGTTTCGCTGTAATCAATTCTGAAGTGAGGTTTCCGGTATTCCGCTATTTTGCCAACAGTCCTATAAAATCAGATTTCCTGAATAATTTCCAGGTAGTCGGTTTTGGTGATGTAGGAACAGCATGGACAGGACTTCATCCTTTCCATGAAGATAATTATTTATTTACTAATAAAATTCAGCAATCACCGCTAAACATAACAGTGAAAGAGCAAAAGGAGCCAATAGTTGGCGGTTTTGGAGTAGGTGCCCGAAGTCGCTTGCTTGGATACTTCATTCGTGCAGACCTTGCCTGGGGAGTTGAAGATTTGGTGGTACAACCTTCCGTATTTTACCTGAGTTTGAGTTTGGATTTTTAAATTCAATTATCTTTGGGCAGCAAAAATTTTACCCGCATGTCCGATTCTTCAAAACGTATTCCTGAATTAAGAAAAATTAAAACCTCTGGCCTGTTAGTACTGGTGTTGGTTGTAACATTTCTTGTTTATCTGCCACTGTTCAATAATGATTTTCTGATGACCTGGGATGATGATCGATACATCATCGAAAATCCTCACATCAAAGAGTTGAGCTTTACCAAAACCTTCGACCTTTTTGGCCTCTATTATGATGGTCACTATCACCCTTTAACACTGCTTTCCCTGGCCATCGATTACCAGGTGGATGAATTGAATCCAAAGGTATTTCATACAACCAACCTGATCTTTCACCTGGCTAATACACTGCTTGTTTTCTGGCTGGTATTTCTTCTTGTAAAAAGAAAATCACTGGTGGTTCCATTTGTTACTTCCATGTTGTTCGGGATTAGTACAATGCATGTTGAATCGGTAGCATGGGGTGCGGAAAGAAAGAATGTTTTGTATGCGTTTTTCTTCCTGGCCTCCCTGATCAGTTATATCCATTATTTGAATAACAGGAAATTGCTTCCTTTAATAATTTCCATCTTTTTATTTGGACTGTCCCTATTTTCCAAGGCCATGGCACTGCCTTTATGTTTTACATTGCTTGCAGTTGACTACTTTTTTGATAGAAAACTCTTAAGTAAAAAGGCTTTGCTGGAAAAGGCACCGTATTTTGCCCTGGCCATACTTTTTGGCATTATATCGGTTCAGGCGCAGAAATCTACATGGGGTGAGGATTTAAGCCAGGTCGATTATCCATTTTATGAGAGGATCTTTTATGCCTCCTGGGCATTTGTTGCCTACTTGTTTAAACTGATTATTCCGGTGAAGTTAGCCGGTCTTTATCCTTATCCAAAGGAGTTCTCCGGAATGTTTGTTGTTAAAAGTTTTGTAGCGCTTCTCGCAGCTCTGGCTTCTGTGTACTGGTTTATTAAAACCTTCAGAAAAAAATCATTCCTACAATTTGGATACCTATTTTTTGTGATCAATGTTTTCCTGTTATTAAAGCTTTTTGATGTTCCGGCCGGTGATTACATCATGGCCGACCGCTATGCCTATATCCCCTCCATAGGATTGTTTATTATCGGTGGCGTATTCCTGGATAAATTTATGGATCGTTCCGTAATGGTTAAAAGAGGATCGCAGGTATTATTTGTGCTCCTTGTAATTTTCATATCCATACAAACTTTACAACGAGTTACGGTATTTAAAACGGATGAAGATTTTTACACCGATATCATTGAGAAGTATTCAGGTGTTGGAGTTGCTCATACCAACCGCGGAGCAATTCTCAGGGAGCAAGGAAGGATTAGGGAGGCCATTAAGGATTTTGATGCAGCCATAAAAAGCGGCAACAAAGGGTACAGGGAATACTCCAACCGTGGTGTTATGTACATGGAGTCCGGGGAATTTAACAAAGCACTTCCTGATCTGCAGAAAGCTGTAAACCTGAATCCTTACAATATACAGGTGATGGCTTCCTATGGATTTGCTTTATTACAGACTGGAAATTTTACCCAGTCCATAAATGTCTTCAATGAAGTCTTAAAATTGCAACCTGATCATGCTGAGGCCTTATCAAACAGGGGTACAGCACGTTACTCAACCGGTGATTTAGAAGGAGCCATCGGAGATTATACAAAGGCACTCGAAATAAAGCCGGAGTACAACAATGCTTATTTTAACAGAGGTCTGGCCAGAATTAACACCAATGAGCTGGTTGGGGCCATTGCAGATCTTGAAAAGGCCATTGATATAAATCCGGAAAATGCAGAAGCTTATTCCAACCTTGGTGTTGCACACTCAAGATCCGGAAATATGACCAAGGCTTTTGATTGCTATTCCAGGGCCATCGAAATAAATCCGGTTTATTTTGAAGCCTATTTGAATCGTGGCATAGATTATTTCTTTACCCAGGCCTATGACCAATCACTCAACGACCTGAACAAGGCCATTGAAATCAATAGCCAGTTGGGGGCATCGTTTTACTTCCGTGGAAGGGTTAAAATTGCATTGAACCAAAGTGATGCTTGTGATGATTTTAACCAGGCTTTGCAATTGGGTTTTAGAATGGCATCAGACAAAATTAAGGAACACTGTAAATAATTATCAAAAGTTTTATTAACGGATAAAAATAATTTTTGTATCATTACGCCATCAATCGGCTGAAAGCTTTGAATATCAGTGATAACAATGGTTTGGCATGTATTGTAATCGCATCTCAAAATCCTAAATTTTTTATTAAAAAATTGTTAATAAAATAGATGCTAAGACCTTATCATTTTTGATTTCAGCAACATAGCTTTTTTTCAACAGCCACGTGTTTAAAACTGCTTTTGTTTTGTCGTAATTATCTGTTGTATCTTCGCTAAGCGATCAATCGAGGTTGTTTGTATATCTACCTTACACAATTTCAGAGAGTTATAAAATTCATACCCGTTAAATTATACAATGAACATGAAGCATAGCCTTTTTGCTAATATTGACGAGAAACAAGAGACACAGAAGAAGGAAAACATCTACGATGAGGTTTTGGAGAAACGGATGCGTCCCGAGCTTCCTGCAGAACCTGGCGAGGTTAAGGCAAGTGATGATGTAAATGCACCTGCTTTAGGTGCAAAAGATGTTTCTCCGGAGAAGTATGATATGGAATTCGTCAGAGAAAAGGCCAGCGAGTATTTTAATGGGGATGAGCTTGCTGCCAATGTGTGGATCAATAAATATGCTCTGAAAGACAGCAAAGGTGAAATTTATGAACGTACTCCGGATGAGATGCACTGGCGCCTGGCAAAAGAAATTGCTAGGATTGAAAGCCGTTATCCTAATCCGCTTACAGCACATGATATTTATATTCTGCTAAAGGATTTTAAATACATCATTCCTCAAGGTGGGCCGATGGCTGGTATTGGGAATGACTTTCAGATTTCTTCTCTGTCCAATTGTTTTGTGATCGGTAATGATGGGAACTCCGATTCTTATGGCGGAATTATGAAAATTGACCAGGAACAGGTACAACTCATGAAACGCCGTGGAGGTGTTGGTCATGACCTGAGCCATATACGTCCTGAAGGAAGCCCTGTGAAAAACAGTGCCCTTACATCAACAGGGATTGCCCCGTTTATGGAGCGCTATTCCAATTCAACACGAGAAGTAGCTCAGGATGGCAGAAGGGGTGCATTGATGTTAACCATTTCTATCAAACATCCGGATTCCGAAAAGTTCATTGATGCTAAACTCGAAAAAGGCAAAGTAACTGGTGCCAATGTATCAGTGAAGATCGATGATGAATTTATGGAAGCTGTCAGGGATAATAAACCCTATGTTCAGAAATATCCAATAGATAGCACAAATCCAATATTTACAAAAGAGATAGATGCTCGTAAGCTTTGGGGAAAAATAATTCACAATGCCTGGGCATCTGCTGAACCTGGTGTTCTTTTTTGGGATACCATCTCAAAAGAAGCTGTGCCCGATTGTTATTCAGATCTTGGATTTAAAACCATCTCTACCAATCCGTGCGGTGAAATACCATTGTGCCCATACGATAGCTGTCGCTTGCTGGCACTGAACCTCTACAGTTACGTAGAAAATCCATTTACAGAGAACGCAAGTTTCAATTCAGAACTGTTCAGTCAGCATGTACATTTTGCACAACGGATCATGGATGATATCATTGATCTGGAAATTGAAAAGATCGATGCCATACTTGCTAAAATTGATGCCGATCCTGAAAATGAAGACGTAAAGGCCATTGAAAGAAATTTGTGGGTTAACATTCGTAAAAAATCACTTCAGGGCAGAAGGACCGGAATCGGTATAACCGCTGAAGGAGATATGATAGCAGCATTGGGAAGCCGATATGGAACCAAAGAAGCTACCGATTTTTCAGTTGAGGTTCATAAACTTCTGGCCATCGAAGCCTATCATTCATCTGTCGACCTGGCTGAAGAACGCGGAGCATTCCCCGTTTTTGATATTGAACGTGAAAAGAACAATCCATTTATTGCAAGAATAAAAGAAGCTGCCCCCAAAGTTTATGAAAAAATGGAAAGGGTGGGCAGAAGAAATATAGCCCTCCTTACCATTGCCCCAACAGGAAGTGTTAGTATTTGCACACAAACAACCTCAGGAATTGAACCAGCATATATGGTCTCCTACAAGAGAAGAAGGAAGGTGAATCCCAACGACAAAGATGTTAATGTAACTTTTATTG
This sequence comes from uncultured Bacteroidales bacterium, assembly GCA_964421215.1. GTDB lineage: Bacteria > Bacteroidota > Bacteroidia > Bacteroidales > JAADJA01 > JAADJA01. The sequence continues at coordinate 9,756 of CAYQWA010000046.1, forward strand.
ATGAAGTAGGCGACACTTGGGAAGAGTACAATGTGTTCCATCCGAAATTTGAAAAATGGCTGGAAATTAACGGATATGATGTTAAGGAGGTGAAGGGCTATTCAGAAAAAGATCTTCAGGGCATACTTAAAGAATCACCCTACTACAAAGCTACCTCCAATGATGTGGATTGGGTTGAGAAAGTAAGAATGCAAGGAGAGGTCCAAAAGTGGGTTGACCATTCAATTAGTGTAACGGTTAACCTTCCGAAGGATGTGAAGGAAGAATTGGTTAGTGATGTGTATACCACAGCCTGGGAAAGCGGTTGCAAAGGAATGACAATTTACCGCGATGGCTCCCGCGACGGTGTCCTTATCAGTAATGATAACAAGAAAAACGAAAACGTTATTGAGTTTAAGGAAACCAAAGCACCCCCCAGACCAAAGATCCTAACTGCTGAAATCGTTAGGTTCCAGAACGATTATGAAAAATGGGTTGCTGTTGTTGGCTTGCTGGATAATAAACCTTACGAGATCTTTACCGGAAAAGCAGATGAATTTTATGTTCCTCCGCATGTCAATTTTGGAAAAGTAATAAAGACCAAAGCGATAGGAGACGACCGGGCTCGCTATGATTTCCAGTTTCCTGATAAAGCAGGTTATAACATTACCATCGAAGGATTATCCAGGTCATTTGATCAGGAATACTGGAACTATGCCAAGCTGATCTCCGGTATCCTGCGACATGGTATGCCGTTGCCATATGCCATTAACCTGGTGGATAACCTTACCTTTAATAACGAATCCATCAATACCTGGAAAAACGGTGTTGTAAGAGCACTCAAGAAGTTTATTCCTGATGGGACCATGGATAAGAAAAGCACATGTCCGGAATGCAATACAGAAGAAAGCCTTATGTATAAAGAAGGTTGCCTAGTGTGTAAGGAATGTGGGTATTCTAAATGCGGATAGTAAGATAAACTAAAATAAATTCCCGAATAAATCGGAATGAGTATCCCTGAAGTGCCTCTGCTTCAGGGATTTTTATACCAACCCAGGAAAATTAGGCAATACATCTTTCGTGATGTTCTTCATCTCAATCTCACCTTTCCGGGCAGCTTCATCCAGGGCCTTGTTTACTTCCTGTAAAAGTAATTCTTCAAATTGTTCAGGAGGACATGAGTTTTTGAAGTCTTCGGCTATTTCAATGCTTGTAATGGTTTTGTTAGCATTTGCCTTAATTTTTACCTCACCGTTTTCTGATTCGGTTTCAATGATGATGCTGTTCAGCTTTTTTTTGGATTCTTCAATTTTAACGCGTGCTTCCTGAAGTTTGGTGAAAAGATCTCCTATCATAAACTTGTTTTTTGTATGAAGTATAAATTCATCGCGCGAGGGATTCAAATATAAGGAAAAATCGGGAAGGCAATAACTTAAGCTTGAATATTTTTAGAGGGGTTCGATAGTATCCATAAAAAAATGGGATGGAAAACTGGAATAATGGAATTATGGGGTAATTGATATTGTACCTTATAATGATTCGTTTTTCCAATCCGTCAATATTCCATTCATCCATTATTTCAAACTTACCCTTATCAGAAAACTATAATGATTTAAGACAGGCTAGTGTTGCATGCACTCACTCACTCCTCAAACGAATTAATATGCGTTACCCCGATCAGGCTGTCGAATTCCTTTCCAGGTTCACGGTTGTATACCAGTATAGTATACTTGTTCCTGGTTTCCCAGTGGTTCCCTTCAATGAAACCTACATCCCCAACATTCTCGTTTCTGTATTTCATTACATACTGATAATCGTAATAACCCTGTTTCAGGAGCATGGTTTTTTCATATCCTTTTCGCTGGAAGTTATAAACCATTTTACTCTCGTCATCTAAAAACCAGTTGGTTAGTTGTCCGTTGATGTATATGTCTCCGTCAATGAGCGGAGCATCAACCGGAAGGAAAAAATGTACATTTACATATTCAGCCTGTGTTTCAGTTATGGATTGGTCTTCCGTTTTGATCTTCATCTGGCCATTAATATCATCTGCGGAACGGTAGATCTTGAATGGCCGCTTTTCATCCGGCCGCAGGGTAACCTGGTATCCTTCCCAGGTATAGTCTATTTTCGCAATGTTTTCAGCATTGTACTTTAAGCTTTTTAAATTCAATGCCCTGAACTCATTACCGCCGTCAAAAACATTTTCTGCATCATAGTTAAAGTCCAGTTTGCCATTTATCACCATTTTCGGTTTTAAGTCAGTAACTGCATTGTCCCATCTTCCATTCTGCTGAATTATTACTTTCATATCTCGGTAAGGATTAACGATAGTATAATTTTGCGCAAGGACTTCAAAATCCACCTCCTGTTTGTAATTCCTGTCTTCAATAACGGTGGCTTGTTTTACCCTTCCTTCAATGGCAACCTGTTGGTCCACGATCATAAATCGCCTCGTAAAATACAAACTGTCTTCATGGTCAAAATACACCTTTAAAATATAATTACCGCTCAATTCAGGTTTCAGGTCGTCTGTCGGGAAAAGCAATTCATAGTGTGTAAACTGAACAATGGTATTGGCAGAATACTGAAAATCATATATGTAGTCTTCTTCATAGCCATCAATGTATTCGTATTTTTCAATGTCGGATTGCTGCCAATTGGCATCACAATGAATTATTGTATATGAATATTCCTTTCCATCTGCATCAAGGTCATCAAAAGTGAGTTTCAGTTTTTCACCTGTATTCATTTTGATAAGGGGAGGAGACATGTCCCAGCCATTACGGTGAAATTGAACTGTTTTTATATTAGGCTTACAAATTTTGTCAACAAAGATATCTTCTGAAACCAATTCCATGGTACTGGAATCATTTTCGGATATTTGTGCAAAAAGAGTTAAACCATTCAAATTTATAAGTACTATTAAAAGAGTCAAACAATAGGTGTACTTATTTTTTAGAAATTGCATATAAGTTAAAAGATTAAAGGTGCAAAAGATTGCAAAAATCGGACAAATCTGTAAACCATGTATCAAATACGATGATCTTTCTAAAGAAATCCAAATTTTACTACTCAGGATTAATCACATGGATAAATTTTAGCAACAGTCAAATCCAACTCCACCCGAACTCAACTGACTTCGTCAACCGAAGCTTCAGCGTAGGATGAATCAACCTCCCGAAGAATCCATCAACTCTCTCACAGCCATCCAGGCCATCAATCCCATTCCTGTTTTTAAGCTCTCTTCATCAACATCGAAAGTAGCGGTGTGAAGGTTGGAGGTAATCCCTTTTGCTTCATTTTTTGTGCCAAGCCTGTAAAAGCAACCGGGAATTTTTTGGGTAAAGTAGGCGAAATCTTCAGCGGTGGTTCTTAATTCCAGTTCAACAACATTTTCATCTCCCAGGTATTCGCTGGCATATTTCCTGGCATTTTCTGTTACTTTATCATCATTAACTAGGAAAGGATATCCCTGGTCGAATACCACATTACAATTTCCGCCCATACTTTCAACCAGCTTTTCAGCCAGTGATTTGATTTTTACTTTCATCTCCTTGCGCCATTCCTCATCGAATGTTCGCATGATTCCTGAAAGTTTTACTTCGTCAGGGATAATATTTGTCTGGCCTTCACCGATGATCCTTCCGAAGGATAAAACAGTTGGCATGGCCGGATTTGAATTTCGGCTGACAATCTGTTGTAGGGCAACCACAAGATGAGAGGCTATTAATACAGGATCAATGTTTTTTTGTGGGATGGCCCCATGTCCACCTTTTCCGGTAACAGTAATGAATATCTCATCAGTTGATGCCATGTATTTGCCACTTTTCATTCCCACCTTTCCAGTTTCAAGTTCAGGAAATACGTGTTGGCCGAAGATCATTGAGGGTGCAGGATCTTCCAATACGCCTTCTTCTATCATTACTTTAGCGCCACCGGGGTATTTTTCTTCAGAGGGTTGAAAGAAAAGTTTTACTGATCCTTCAAACTTGTCTCTCATTGATTGAAGGATCTTTGCTGCACCAAGAAGTGAGGAAGTATGCACATCATGTCCGCAGGCATGCATTTTCCCTTCATTTTTTGATTTGTACTCAACTTTGTTTTTTTCAAATATCGGAAGGGCATCCATATCTGCCCGAAGAGCAATGGTTTTTTTATCAGGATTTTTCCCTTTGATCAAAGCCACCACCCCGGTTTTAGCCACCCGGTCTTTGTACTCTATTCCATTGGATCTCAGGAATTCAGTAATCAATAATGCTGTCTCGTATTCTTCAAATGCCAGTTCCGGATTTGCATGGATTTGCCTTCTGAGCTTAATAACCTCAGGAAATATATCTGTGGCCAGCTTTTTTATATGCGCTAATGAATCAATCATAATTTATAATAACAGGTCAGGCAAAGATAAATTATTTAACAGGAATATTTTGGTAAGGAAATACTTAATTCAAATTGATTTTAAATAAGAAAATCCACCTCTTCCTTCTTGTGTAAAATGCAGAAAGTCAATTGTGTATAAATCCACCTGCTTTATTCATCCTTTCTTTATGGCTTTTCTCAGCTCAAACATTGATAAATATCAATATTTGAATATATGGAATTTGTATAGATTTTATAATTTAGCGGCTTCAATTTTATATCTAAGGAATTTTAATATAACATAACGATATAAACAAATATGTCAGAAGTTATTAAGATCAGGAGAGGCCTCGATATAAAACTTCAGGGTGAAGCTGAAAAAAAAATCAAAGAGGTTGCTTCTGATAGTTACGCAATTAAACCACCTGATTTCCACGGTGTTTTCCCAAAATTATTTGTAAAAGAAGGTGATCTGGTAAAGGCAGGTACTCCGGTGTTTTTTGATAAATACCGCGACAACATTATTTTTACCTCACCGGTAAGCGGGAAGATAACTGAAGTTTTCAGAGGTGCCAAAAGAAAAATGCTTGAAATCCGCATTGAACCGAATGGCAAGATGGAATACGAAGATTTTGGTGCTGAGAATCCCTCTTCACTTGATAGGGAAAAAATCCGTGAAAAACTTTTAAAAAGTGGTACCTGGGCATTTATCCGCCAACGTCCATACTCTGTAATAGCTAATCCTGATGATGATCCGAAAGCCATTATTATTTCTGGATTTAATTCAGCTCCTCTAGCCCCGGATGTAGATTATCTGGTTGAAGGAAATGAAAAAGCTTTTCAGACTGGAATTGATGCTATCGGCAAACTTACATCCGGTAAAATTCATTTGAATTTGCGTACCGGGGAGAATTCATCCAAAGTTTTTTCAGGTGCAAAAGGCGTGCAAGTTAATCAGTTTAAAGGGCCTCATCCCGCTGGAAATGTCGGGATACAGATCCATCATGTTGATCCTGTGAATAAAGGAGATAAAATCTGGTACATTGATCCACAGTCTGTAATCACCATTGGTAAATTATTTCTTGAAGGCAAATTCGATGCTTCAAGAAAAATTGCCCTTAGCGGTTCTGAAGTTAAGAATCCTCAGTATTACAAAGTTATAGCAGGCTGCAACATCTATCCACTTGTTAAGGACAACAGGATTTCTGAAAACATCAGGTACATCAGTGGCAATGTTTTGTCAGGAAGCAGGATAGACAGGGACGGTTACCTGGGATTTTATGATAACCACATCACATTGATCCCTGAGGGTAATTATCATGAATTTATTGGTTGGGCCATGCCCCGTTTTAATAAATTCAGTTATTCAAAAACTTTTTTCTCGTGGTTAACACCCGGGAAAAAGTACAAGCTCGATACAAACCTGAATGGCGGACATCGTGCATTTGTGCTGACAGGTGAATATGAAAAGGTATTTCCCATGGATATTTATCCAATGCAGTTGTTAAAAGCAATCATGGTGAAAGACATCGACAGGATGGAACAGTTAGGAATCTATGAAGTGGATGAAGAAGATTTTGCACTCTGTGAATTCATTGATGCATCCAAAACAGAGATGCAGGCCATTGTTCGTGAAGGACTGGATTTCTTAAGAAAAGAAATGGAGTAATTGAAAGTTAAAGAAAAAGTTAATGGTTAATAGTTATAGGTTTTAGTTCGATAAAATTCAGCTATCCAATAACATATAACTTATAACAAACAACATAAAAAATTAAATGAAGGCATTAAGAAATTACATTGATAAAATTAAGCCGCAATTCGAAAAGGGGGGGAAGTTTGAAAAGCTACACTCCACTTTCGATGCCTTTGAAACGTTTTTATTTGTACCTGACACGGTAACATTCAAAGGCAGCCATATCCGTGATGCCCTTGACATGAAACGAACCATGATCGTTGTAGTAATGGCGGTTTTACCAGCCATGCTCTTCGGAATGTGGAACGTTGGGTATTTTCATTATCTTTCACTTGGTGAGACGGTGGGTTTCTGGGATCAGTTCTTTTATGGCTTTTTGAAAGTATTGCCACTGATCGTTGTATCCTATGCTGTAGGCCTTGGAACTGAGTTTGCTTTTGCCCAGGCAAGGGGTCATGAAGTGAATGAAGGCTACCTGGTTTCCGGGATATTGATCCCTCTGATCGTTCCACCGGATATACCGCTTTGGATGCTTGCTGTTTCTGTGATCTTTGCTGTTATCATTGGTAAAGAAGTATTCGGAGGTACAGGAATGAACATCCTCAATCCTGCATTAACTTCAAGGGCATTCCTGTTTTTCGCATACCCACAGGACATGTCAGGTGATAAAGTATGGATCTCTGAAATGGCAGACGGGTATTCTGGAGCAACTCCGCTCGGTGATGCCCTCGTAGGCAACTTTGGAAATCTCCCCTCAGCAGCCGATATGTTCTTCGGATTTATTCCCGGTTCTGTAGGTGAAACCTCAACGGTTGCTATTCTTCTGGGAGGTGTGATTTTGATAGCATCAGGGATTGGAAGTTGGCGCATCATGTTGTCAGTATTTGCAGGCGGTCTTGCCATGGGACTTTTAATGAATGCCTTTGCAGTGAATGAATACATGGAACTTCCGGCTTATTATCATTTCATCATGGGTGGTTTTGCATTTGGAGCCGTGTTCATGGCAACGGATCCTGTAACTGCATCACAGACAAACAGAGGGAAATGGATCTATGGATTTTTGATTGGTATTTTGGCCGTATTGATCCGGGTATTAAACCCGGCATATCCGGAAGGAATGATGTTGGCCATTTTATTTATGAATGTATTTGCTCCACTAATCGACCATTATATTGTGGAAGCCAACATTAAAAAGCGTTTGAAAAGAATTAAAATTAAAGCTTAACAAGGAAAAAAACATATACAGATGTTTACCAACAGATACATATTTATTTATTCTTCGGTGATGGTGATCATAGTGGCTGCTGTGTTATCATCCGCAGCTGAGTTCCTGAAACCTATGCAGCAAAAGAATATCCGGACAGCCAAGATTATGGATATCCTTAGCTCGGTGAATATTGAATCGGACAAAAGCGAGGCCGACGCTAATTACTCCAAATACATCGTTGAGGAGTATACCATTAACCGCGAAGGCGAAGTACTAAGTACTTTTAAAAATAACCAGCTGGAACAGGGCGATGTTCGTGCATTTGATATTAACCTGCGTACAGAATTGAAAAAGTTAAAAGACCTCAATGCAGGTAAAGAAGCCCAAGAGCCTACTTTCCCCTTGTTTGTTTGCAACAAGGAAGGCAAAACCTTTTACATCATCCCAATGCGGGGTAATGGACTTTGGGGTCCGGTTTGGGGCAATATGGCACTGGAGGATGACTTTAAAACCATCATCGGTGTAAACTTTGGTCATGCCGGTGAAACACCTGGTTTGGGTGCAGAAATTTCTACCACTCCTTTTGAAGAGCAATTTCTCAGGAAAACAATTTTTGATAACGACTACAATTTCAAATCCATTAAAATTGTAAAAGGTGGTATTGGCAATTTACCCTCAGTTGAACAAATCCATGCTGTAGATGGTATTGCCGGAGGTACCATTACCAGTAACGGAGTTTCCGATATGATAAAAGATTGCCTCAATAATTATGTTCCATACATTAAAAAACAAATATAAAGATGGCTGAAGAAGTAAAACTGAGAGAACCTTTATTCTCGCCGAAGAATAGAAAACTCATATTCAATCCACTGAATAAAGATAATCCGATTACCGTTCAGGTATTGGGTATCTGTTCTGCCCTTGCAGTTACTGCCAAACTGGAGCCAGCTATCGTAATGTCCATCTCTGTATTAGCGGTTCTGGCTTTTGCCAACGTAATCATATCCTTATTGCGAAATACCATCCCTCCAAGGATCCGTATTATCGTTCAACTCGTCGTGATTGCATCACTTGTAATTCTTGTCGACCAGGTATTAAGAGCCATTGCCTATGAGGTAAGTCTGCAGTTATCCGTGTTCATCGGTCTGATCATTACCAACTGTATCATCATGGGACGTTTGGAAGCATTTGCCATGGGTAACAAAGTATGGCCCTCTTTCCTTGATGGAATCGGAAATTCTTTTGGGTACGCATGGATCCTCATTGTTGTCGCCTTTTTCAGGGAACTACTTGGATCCGGCACATTAACTTTTCCGGTTATCGGACAGGTGAATGTTATACCTCAGGCTTTCTATGATTTTGGTTACAGCAATAACGGATTGATGATCTTATCTCCCATGGCGCTGATCACTGTGGGGATCATCATTTGGGTTCAAAGAGCCAGAAACAAAGATTTGGTTGAGGAAAACTAGAACGAGTTAGAAGTTCGAAGTCCGAAGTTTTTTGACCCGGAACTCAGAACTCAAAACTCAGAACTTTTAAAATGTAGAAATAAAAAATAAAACATCATATAATGCAAGAATTAGTTAACATATTTGTCAAGTCAATTTTTATTGATAACATGGTATTTGCATACTTCCTGGGAATGTGCTCCTACCTGGCTGTTTCAAAAACGGTTAAAACATCATTCGGACTTGGAATAGCTGTAATATTTGTATTAGCAATCACGGTACCAGTGGATTACCTGCTGAATAAATTTGTTTTACAACCTGGAGCATTGGTTTGGCTGGGTGAAAGTTTTGCCACGGTTGACCTTAGCTTTCTAAGCTTTATCATGTTTATTGCAGTAATTGCCTCCATGGTGCAATTGGTGGAAATGGTAGTTGAAAAATTTGCACCTGCCCTTTACACTTCCCTTGGTATCTTCTTACCACTGATCGCTGTTAATTGTGCAATTCTCGGAGGATCATTGTTTATGCAGCAAAGGGAATATGAAACCATTGCCGAAGCCACTTCTTTCGGATTGGGTTCTGGTGTTGGATTCTTTTTAGCCATCGTCGGTATTGCAGCCATTCGTGAAAAGATCAAATATTCAAATGTGCCTGCTCCCTTAAGAGGCTTAGGCATTACATTTATAATAACAGGTTTGATGGGAATTGCTTTTATGAGCTTTATGGGGATCAAACTATAAATAAAGTACAAATATCAAATATCTATTTTCTAAACAATGTCAAATATCAAAATCTCAAATAGCAAAACATGCAAACTCGGTTACTTTTTGAATTTTGGTCCTTATAATTTGGATTTATTTAGAAATTAGTAATTAGAAATTGAAAATATATTATCTAATATCATAAACATTTTTAACTAATGATTTTATTAGAAGCAGGAATAGCAACAGTAATAATGGCAAGCGTCGTTGTCTTTTTAACTGTCATATTGTTATTGGTAATGGTTTTACTTTTTGCCCGGAAAAAATTAACTCCACAGGGTGATGTTACCATTACAATTAATGAGGATAAGGAACTGGTAACCAGTCCGGGTTCTACACTCCTTTCAACCCTGTCAAACGAGAAGATCTTTATTCCTTCTGCATGTGGTGGTGGTGGAACCTGTGCCATGTGTCGCGTTCAGGTTCATGAAGGTGCCGGATCAATTTTGCCGACAGAGACTGGCTACTTTACCCGCAAAGAACAAATGAACGATTGGAGGTTAGGCTGTCAGGTGAAAGTGAAAGAAGACCTGAAAATTTCCATTCCACCCGAGATATTTGGTATTAAGAAATGGGAATGTGAAGTGGTTTCCAATAAAAATGTTGCTACATTCATAAAAGAATTTGTGGTTAAACTTCCTGAAGGAGAAACGCTTGACTTCAGATCCGGAGGTTACATCCAGATTGACGTTCCTAAATGTGAGGTAGATTTTAGTACAGCCATTGATGTTGAAGACGAATACCGCGAAGATTGGGATAAATTCAAGATGTGGGATTTAAAAATGAAAAATCCTGAACCCATTTACCGTGCATATTCCATGGCCAACCATCCCGCTGAAGGAAACATCGTAATGTTGAACATCCGTATAGCTACTCCTCCATGGGACCGATCTAAAAATGCATTCATGAATGTAAATCCTGGTATTTGTTCTTCTTTTGTTTTCTCAAGGAAGCCGGGTGATAAGGTAACCATCTCAGGACCTTATGGTGAATTTTTCATAAAACCAACAGAACGTGAAATGATGTTTATTGGTGGTGGTGCCGGAATGGCTCCAATGCGGTCACACATTTTCCATTTGTTCCATACCGAAAAAACAAAGCGTAAGGCTACTTTCTGGTACGGTGGTCGTTCACTACGTGAATTATTTTATGTTGACCAGTTTGAAGCCATTGAAAAAGACTTTAATAATTTCAAATTCAATATAGGATTATCCGAACCTGTTCCTGAAGACAACTGGGAAGGATATACCGGATTTATCCATCAGGTGATTTACGACAATTATCTGAAAAATCACGATGAACCGGAAGAGATAGAGTATTACCTCTGCGGACCTCCGATGATGAACGATGCTGTTCAAAAAATGCTTGATGATCTTGGTGTTCCTGAAGAAATGATCGCCTTTGATGATTTTGGCGGGTAATACTACTTTAACCTGAATTAATCAGGCTTAAATATATTTATAAATCCCTTCCCAGCAGGAAGGGATTTTTTTTATCTTTGATATCCAATCATTTTTGAAACCTGGGGCTGTAATTTGGTGTAATACATAATTCTAAGCCTAAGATAGATGAACCAATGAGAAATTAACCTTGAAATGAAAAAACCTTTAATAAATCCAAAACCTGTTTGCCTCCTTTTTTTCGTCAGTTTAGTCACAATCATTTATTCCCAGGACAAGATAACTTTTACAAACGGCAGTAAAATTGAAGCTGATGTAATTGAACTAAACCAGAATGAAGTAATATATGTTCGATTAAACAATCCCAACGGACCAAGGTATATCGTGGACCTGGAGAAAGTTGAAAGTATTACCTATGCCAATGGAGTAGATGAAGATTTTTTAAGCATTCATGATGGTTTAACAGGTAAAAGTTCAGTTCACCTTGCTCTTCATCTATTCGATTTAGTATACAATGATTTTACGGTTTCTCTGGAAATAATTAACAAAAAAGGATCAGTTGGATACAAATTTCCAATGTCAATTGAATTCCTGCCTGGCCCCAACAATCTACATTCGTTCAGAAGTGAGTATTATGGAGGATTTGGTGTTAACTTTTATCCGGCCGGGCCGAAGACATGGAACTATTTTCTTGGTCCTGAAATTAGTGCAGGTAAGGGACAGGATGGCTTTAGGACATACAGTTCAGGAAAGTATAATGATGTGACTTTTCATTTCAAATACGGAAAATTTCTTATTAATAATGGTGTTGCATACAGACCCTCAGACAATGTTAGGTTTGTAACCTATTTTGGGACCGGAGTAAGGTATTTCGATCATGACAGTTCTCGTGATTCGGGTTTCCTGGCAGCCGGACATTTTACAATCATCATGTCAATAAAATTATAAGCAAATGAACAAGATGTATAGAATATTAATACTACTTATGCTGACGGTTTTATTTGCCGGCTGTGAGAATTGTAAGTATAAACCGGTGAATTATGAGTTGCAATATGCTTATGTAAACTGGGCGAAGGACTTTAAATACGATAATATTTCTTTTGTCAGTGAGAACAGAGAACCATTGCATTTTATTCTTAGCGATTCTGCCAAAGATTTCAGATTTCTTACCTACGGTACGGCTGAATGTGTAGGTGAAGTTTATGGAAAGTACCTTTGGAATGAATACGAAAGCAACAATCCTAAAATAATATACCGTTTGCATTATTATGTTGATGTATCTGATTTTTCCTATTACGAATACAAGTTACCCTTTGATGTCCTGGAGGTAATTATAAATGAATTTTCCATGAGGATTCCTATTCCCCAGAGTGTATCCGGTGATGAGGAAGAAGATCATATTTATGAACTCTATGCAAATTACAGCCACATTTCATCACTGGAATTGAATGGGAAGGTGTTTAATGATGTATATTACAGGAAGAACTACAATGAAACCATAGAGATCTACCTGACCAGGTATGAAGGTCTCATTGCATTTAAGGTGGATGATGAACTTTGGATCAGAGAACAATAATTGAACTGTGAAATGAATGTGTAAAAATCTATTCCATATTATATTTCTGTTGTTCTATAGTACAATGTTGATGGGGCAAACTGATTCTATAAAGCAAATCCTGGATAAAAATGTGGCTGAAGAAATTTTAGGTCCGGGAAATTTTACCCATGATCACACATTATATAACAAGAATATAATTTCTTACAGCCTTCTTGACCTGGCTTTTTATGATCTTACGCTGTATTACGAACGGCTTATTGATAATGGGAAGTACGGCATAAAAGGCCATGTCGGTTGGAATTTTAGGAGGAACAGTTATTACAACTCCTTCAATAAATGGTATTATGGTGGGATCTCCATCAATTATTATCCTGTATGCTATAAATCCTTCAGGTATTTTGCTGGTTTAACTTTACGGGCAGGCGCTGCAAATTATTCAGAAGTATACCGATCATCTTATACTTTTTCTGCAAGGAGGGAACGAATTAATGAAAATTACCTGTTTATGAAAGCGTATATTGATAACGGCATCCTATTGAGCGCATCCAACCATTTTTATTGTTCATTTGTGATGAGTATTGGAATACAACACAAGCACATGTATGTGCTAAGCCCGTTTGAACCGGCAGCAATGCCATGGTTCTTTTTAGGTTACAGGTTTTAATAGGTACATTATGAAAGCTGGAAAGTACATAATTAGTCTGATTGCTGTTTTTATCCTAAGCAGCGGGCTAGGGCATACCCAGGATACGATGTACCTTATAAGAAACAACATCAAGCGCTTTGTAAAGATAGAGGAGGTGGGTGGAGAATTTATCAGGTATGTAAAGCCAGGATCTGAGAACAGAGAAAAAATAATGTTCAAAAGAATTCGGAAAATCATTTTATCCAATGGAGACTCTATTGTAAATCACCTTTATTCATCGCAACAGAAAATTTTTTATGTGAAAAGGAACCTGGTATCCTTATACCTTGAGGACATGGCATTGGGAAATTTAAGGATCTCGTATCAAAGGCTGAATAAAACCGGGGAGCTTGGCATCCGGATTCCGTTATCCATTGGGTATACTTCAAGGCATGATATTTTTTGGGTAAAACAAAAATTCGGAATTGGGCTGGCTGTTGATTTTTATCCTACAGGGCAGGGCAGGTTTAAGTACTTCTGTGGAACCGAGATCAGATATATTAATGGTGTTGACGGGGAATGGTCATATCATAACAGGAGATACAGATATTACGATACAGATTTCTTTACTGCTTTGGTTAACAATGGTTTTGTCTATAATCCTTCTGATCATTTTAATATAACTGTTTACCTGGGCCTGGGCCTGAAAAATTTTACAGAATCTCCGGCAGATAATAACTACATATCGATCACCGGATGGTTTTCATATAGCATGGGGTATAGATTTTAAAATGAATTTAAGTATGGGTAAGTTATTCGTTACATTTTTAATATTGCTATTTCTATTCATCCAGCACGCACTTTTAGCACAGGATAGGATTGTGCTCAAACATGGCCAGGAAATCCAGGCTAAAGTCCTGGAGGTGAGCAGATCACAAATCAAATACAAAAAAGAGAGCAATCCTGAAGGTCCGGTTTATATTGAAAAAAAATACCGAATTGAAAGAATTGTTTACCAGAATGGTGACATTGATGAATTTGCAAACCAATATAGCAAGGAGTCTTTAAATAGATCCTCAATCTCCTACCATTTTTTTGATGTTGTTCACAGTGATATCACTTTATCTTTTGAACATATAGTTGAATCAGGAAAATATGGAATAAAAATCCCGGTCGCCATTGGCTATGACCTGGATTCATACAGAAGAAAAAACTTTGCTATTATTGCTTATACCGGGATCGGAGTAAATATATATCCGGCTGGTCAACATACTTTCTCATATTTTATTGGTCCTGAATTTCATATTGGTTATGGAACAAGAGAATACGATGATTTTACAACATCTACCGACGACAACGGACATCATGTATACAACCATTTCAGAGTACAGCAGTATTTCTTTTTTGGAAGGATGCTAATCAACAATGGTGTTTCTTTTACCGCTTTTGAGAACTTAAAATTTTCAGCTGTTTTTGGATTTGGTGCAAGGTACCTGGACGTGCCAAAATTTGGGTACTCGGGGCTTCGTTCTACGATACATTATACTTTAGGAATGGGATATGCATTTTAACTTTACTAAATGAACAATTCTTTTGTAATGAAAAAAATAGTTTTAGCGGCTTTCATCCTTTGTACCATCTTTTTTCCGACATCACTATTATCTCAGGATAAGATCATTCTCACCAATGGTAAAGAAGTTCTAGCTGAAATATCGGAAATAACCAGTAATACGATAAAATACAAAAAGGCAAACCACCCTGAAGGCCCGTTATACATAACAAAAAAGGGTAAAGTGTCTAGAATTATTTATAAAAACGGCGAGATTGAAGAATTCAAATTGATAAAAGAATACGACTCGTTCAAAAGAAATATTTTTAATTACCATATATCGGATGTCTTGTATAATAACATCTCTTTTTCCTATGAACATATTTTTAAATCCGGCAAAACAGGATTAAAATTACCGGTGGCCATTGGATATAATTTTAACTCCTACGGGGTATACCACTTTTCCAATGTAGCCTATTCAGGCTTGGGGTTAAATATTTTTCCGGCAGGACAAAAAGAGGTCTGCTATTATTTTGGTCCTGAAATTAATATTGGTCAGGGAAGGATCCAGGATTGGAAGTATACTGAGGGTGAAGACGGTTTTCCTGAATGGTATAAAGAAACAGAGGAGTTCATTTATGGTAGGCTATATATAAACAATGGGATTCATTACTATCCCACTAAAAACTTCAGTTTATCTGCTTCTCTTGGTTTCGGTATAAGTTACCTTGAACGGGAGGATCGCAGAGCATCAGGATTCAGATCCAGTGGGTATTTTACGGTTAGCACCGGATACAAATTCTAATAAAATGAAAAGCAAAGTTGTTGTACTGTTAATTTCTTCCTTACTGATCTCTTCGAAGGTCCTGCCCCAACGACTGAATATGAAGATTATGCCAGTTTTCACTTTGTTTACCAATGGTATGTTCTTAGGTTGTGAAAAACAGATTAGCGACAACGAATCGCTACAGCTTAGCCTGGGAGGGTATGTGGTTAGTTCTCTGGATCTCAGTTCTATCGATCTGTTGTACTTTGATGTTTATCATTTTGAAGGGAGCCGCATAGATTTACGAATTCATGTTGATTACAGGAAATATTTTCAAGAATCCAAAGCCGAAGAAATATATGGCCCTTACTTTTTTACCCATATTGGTTTAAATTCCATGAAGCGAGATAATTACCAGGATTATTATGAACCACCCATTGCTTTTGTGAAAATCTATAAATATGCAGGAGGAGCCGGAGTTGGCTATAAAGTACCCACCAATAAAAACAAAACCAGCTTTTTTGAATTCGGACTTGCCCCTGAGATCTATTTGTGGCAAAATGGTAATTCATACAGGGATTATTCGGGTGTAGCATTAAGAATTACCATGGCTTTTTGTTTTGGTTCATAAAACCTTCATAAATTTGTAAAAAAACACATAAATGAACATTCGATTTTTCTGCTACATATTTATAGTAGTTTTATTTTCTTCATGTAATACAGAGACTGATCCTCAGGCAATTAAATTTTCTGGTGAAGTCCAGGGTACTTATTATGCCGTCACATATTTTGATAGCCACCAAAGAAACCTTCAACAGGAAATAGATAGTATTCTTAAAGATTTTGACCTAATTGCATCCATCTGGGAACCCAATTCCATAATTTCTTTGATCAATAAAAATGATTCCTTAATTGAGCCGGATGAAGTATTTATTGACCTGTTTAATAGGTCAAAGGTTGTATACGAAAAATCATCAGGTGCATTTGATCCAACGATTGGGCCGTTGGTCAATGCCTGGGGATTTGGATTTACCGACAGGATGAAAATTAATCAATCGGTAGTGGATAGCCTTCTTCCTTTTATTGGTTTTGATAAAGTCAGCCTTAAAAATGGAATAGTTGCCAAGGAGGATCCACGCATTCAGTTTGATTACAATGCCATTGCACAGGGATACTCGGTGGATCTGGTCGGGAATTTCTTAATAGACAAAGGGATTAAAAGATATTTGGTAGATATTGGTGGCGAAATGCTGAGCAAAGGTAAAAAGCCCGATGGATCACCCTGGAAAGTGGGAATCGAAAAGCCACAGGACAATGCCTCTTATGGGCAAGGATTAAAGGCCATTGTGGCGTTAACGGATAAAGCAATAGCCACTTCAGGGAATTACAGGAAATTTTATGAAATTGATGGAATTCGATATTCCCATACCATTGATCCCAAAACCGGTTATCCGGTACAACACTCTATACTAAGTGTTTCAGTACTTGCTGATGATTGTGCCACTGCAGATGCCTGGGCAACTGCATTTATGGTTAGTGGTTTGGACAGATCGATTGAAATCCTTGCTCGCGACAAAAGCCTTGATGCTTATTTTATATATTCAGGAAGCAGCAGTGGAGAATTAAAGACTTATTTCACAGAAGGATTTAAAGAAATTATACTGGAAGAAAATGAATAGGAGATAGGGAAGAGTTCATTCTTAAACTTCCTTTAAAACACCATGATGCTTTTCGTAATTCACACAACTTTTTTCATCTCCCTGGTTGTCGCAGGTGCAACCTATTCTTTGGCCGGTTGAAGCATCAACACTGCTGCATGATTTAGTAAATTGCCCGCCTTTCTGAACAAACATCTTAATGCCAATTCCTGCAACTGCAATCCCAACCAAAACTATTGTAAGCAACACTACTAAAAACATCTCACTGTGTATTTAAAATCAAAACGCAAAATTATAAATATTGTTGAATCTATATGTATGTATTCCACCATATTTACTGATATTTAGACTGCCTTCTAAATTCCGAGCACAAAATGGCAGTGGCTACGGATGCATTTAAGGATTCTGCTTTATCGGTGGAGGATGAAAATTCTGGAATGGAGATTTTATTCGTAACAAATGCTAAAACATCATCCGAAATTCCATGAGATTCACTTCCGATTATAAGAAGTCCTTTTGATTTTAATTGTGTTTGATATATGTTACTTCCGTTAAGAACAGCTCCATACACTGCTATGCTGGATGGAACGCGTTTTAAAAATTCCGCAAGATTTAAATAAACAACGGATATCCTTGCAAAAGATCCCATGGTTGCCTGTATCACTTTTGGGTTATACAATTCCGCACAATTCTCAGAACAGATAACTTTTTGTATACCGAACCAGTCAGCCGTGCGCAGGATGGTACCCATGTTGCCCGGATCGTTGATCCCATCCAAAACAAGAACAAGCTCTTCAGGATGAAGCTGCGGAACCTTTTCTTCTGGAATTTCGACCAGTGCAAGCACCTGGTTAGGTGATTTTAGGAGACTGATCCTTTCAAGTTCCTTCTGTGTTACCAGGTTAAATCCATCGCTGCTTTTTTGCTTATGGATAAATTCTTCTGTTGCATAGACCTCTCTGATCCGGAAATTACTGTTCAAAAGTTCACCAACGATTTTTGGCCCTTCAGCAATGAACAAACGGTGCTGTTTCCTGAATTTATTCAGCTTTAATGACTGAATGAGTTTAATATGGCTTTTTGATAACATAGTATATAACCGAAACAAAAATAGGCAAATAGTAAAAGCAAATAGGGAAGGTTTACGGGTAATGGTTTTGAATCAGTAGAAAACTACCAAAATTTTTCCCGGTGGTTTTCTGCCATAGTTTTTTCAGGTTTTGCATTTATCATTGAAATGTATTTTGAGAAGAAAATGGTACGATGATCTCAAAAATTTTCAGTAGGAACCTAAATCGGTTTAAATAAAGGTATACATAGAACAGTGTTGATTTAGTATTAGCTAATTGATTATATATAACTTGACAGAATATATGGAAATGTTGTATCTTAGAAGAAATAACCAATCTTCAGAACTAAGTTTAATCTAAATTTAAGGCTATGGCAAATTTAACAACAGTATCAGCAAATAATGAAATTAATCAGCATCTATCCTGGAATAGAGAAACTGAAGAAATTGAATTTACTCATATCATTAACAATGCACCAACTATTATGGTAAGGTTAGGTTCCCATAGGACTTATATTTATAATACACCTGAATGGACAGCCAAGAGGAATGAATTAAATGCTAATCATAATATAAATTATCAAGGGAATGGTAACATTACTGAAATTTGTTATGAAAGGGTTAATGGGGATGCTAACTCTCCACTTTGCCAGATCTTTCCAGAAGCAGGATCTAAATACTGCACGGTTGAGTTACCACACCTGATTGTCGTAATAGTAACAACCAACGGTGGTGCTGCTTCAACTACTCATGGGGAAGCATTGTAAATTTATAATTAGCTGGTTAGTACTTATAAAGAAATAAATGCCATTTGTAAAAGGGTGTTTCAATTGATGCATTATAGTTAAATTCTTTAGTGCAAAAAAAACTTTGCATAACGATATATATTATGATTAGAAAAAATCTATTTCTACTAAAGGCTTTTGCATTGATTGCAATACTATTTTTAGTTAATGAAAGCAGGGGAATTGGACAATACGACCTTGATAGTCTTGAGATATCTATACTAAAACAAGAAAATGATTCCAATAAGGTGAAGACCATACAATTATTGTCGAATGAATATTCAAAAGTTAATTTACGAAAAGCCTTGTTTTTTGCTAATCAAATGGAAGTAATATCCCAGGAGTTAAATTATATCCCGGGTAAAATTGATGCATTGGTAACCCAAAGTGAAATTTACTACAATTTGTATGAATATGATTCAGCAGCCGTACCAATTCAATCAGCAATTGAACTTAGTAGAAATGAAGATGAATTAAAAAGATTTGCAAAGTCAAATGCACAAAAAGCGAAAATTATTTACAGGAAGCAGGGTCCGTTTGATGCGATACCTTATTTTTTAGAAAGTTACAATATATATAAAAAACTTGGAGACTCATTAGGTTTAGCTGATGTATTGAATGGACTCGGTGTTATTTATATGCGTCAGTCAAAATATGAATCAGCAATATCCTATTATATTGAACTAATACAGATTAGTGAAAAAAAGGGATACGATAAAATTCTTGGAAAGGGATATTTGAATCTTGGTATATCATATCTTGAACTGGGAGACTACAATAAGGCTGAACCCTACCTGAAAAAAAGCTTACAAATTAATGAGAAGTACAATGAGTTATATTTTTTAAGCCTGGGTTATAACAATCTAGGAGCCCTGGCCTATAAAAAAAATAAATTTAGTGAGGCTACTGATTTATATCAAGAAGCCTTAAAAATATGTGAAAAGATAAATAATACTCAAGGTATTGCAAGTGCATATAATAATATTGGTATTATATACATGGAGGAAGGTAAGAATAATCAGGCAATAGAATCCTATAAAAAAGCTATTGAGTTATACAAAGAAATCGATATCGAAGATGGTTTTATAGTGTTTGACTTCAAACCCTCTTGGACAAATTGCGGTATAAAATTAATAGATACTT
>CAYQWA010000047.1:0-28175 GCA_964421215.1 uncultured Bacteroidales bacterium
GCGAAGCGAAATCCCGCAGAGCGGAGATTGAATGTTGAGCGAAGCGAAATCCCGCAGAGCGGAGATTGAATGTTGAGCGAAGCGAAATCCCGCAGAGCGGAGATTGAATGTTGAGCGAAGCGAAATCCCGCGAAGCGGTGATTGAATGGAAAACGGAAGACAGGAGACGGAAGATTGGAATAATGGAATAATTGGTTCGTGTTAACCTGGTACTTTATGCATTATTGAATATTCAATTTAAAAAAGAACATCATTTACTCCAATATTCCAGTACTCCAAAACAATTGCAATAAAAAGACATAATCTGCATAACAAGATTGAAACTACTAAAAGACAACTACACAGCTATTGAACGGAGGACCTTTAAGCTCCACCTGATCTACTCCCTAATTGAGGGTGTGATACTGGGTGCTCTGGCGCTTAATGAATTTGTCTTTATTAAAAGTCTGCTTGGTTCAAACTACCAGTTGGGTGTGCTTTTTCAGTTCAGCATGGTGGTTTTTACTTTCCTGGTACTGATCAATGAGTTTATAAAACGGTCGAAAAACAAAAGAAAACTGCTTCGTCGGATTGGAATCGCGACAAGAGGCCCTTTGATTTTACTGATTTTTTTCCCGGCCCAGAGTGAAGCCATGCAGAGTTCATCGATCTATCACTATGTATTTCTTTTCCTATTCTTTATTTACTATTTCGGGAATGTTGTTATTTATCCACTAATTAACCTGTTTCTGAAGCAACAGTACTCCCACGAAAATTTCGGGAAACTTTACGGATATGCCTCTTCGGCCAACAAAATTGTAATGCTGATTGCCACCTTTTTATATGGCCTTTGGCTGGATATTGACAACTTTGCTTTCCGTTATGTATTTGTAATCATTGCTGTACTGGGTATTATTAGTCTTCATGTACTTTCCATGATTGATTTCCAGGAAAAGATCAAAAAAAGACAGGAGAGATTTTTTACGTCCATCAGGAAATCCATCAAGACCATGGTTGATATTTTAAAAGGAAACGTTCCCTATCTGCATTTTGAAATAGGATTTATGATGTATGGGTTTTCTTTCATGATAACCGTTACTGTAATTACCATATTTTTTGAGGATGCTCTTCACCTGAATTACAGTAGTGTTGCCTTTTATAAAAACGCGTACAACATCCTGGCAATCCTTCTGCTTCCCTACACTGGTAAACTGCTCGGTAGAATTGATCCCAGAAATTTTGCCATCATAACTTTTGGTTCTCTGGCATTGTTTATCGTCTTCATCATGCTTACAGAATACTTTCCCTATCATGTTACCCTTGGGAAAATAGAAATTTATCCGATGCTGGGTATTGCCTATTTGTTTTATGGCATCTTTGCAGCCACCATGGCCTTGTTGTGGTTTATCGGTTCTGCCTATTTTTGTAAGGCTGAAGAAGCGGGGGATTATCAGTCGGTTCATCTATCGCTCACCGGTGTAAGGGCGTTGATAGCTCCGTTATTCGGGGTGTTGTTTTACGAACTTGTCGGTTTTACCTGGACTTTTTTATTGGCTATCGTTTCTTTGTTGGTGGGCATTTTTATAATGCGGTGGTCGTATAGGAAGGGGAGTTCTTAGTAGTTAGTTCTGGGTTCAAAGTTCGAGGTTCGAAGTAGTCCCCCTCGAAGGAAGAGTGTTTGTTAGTAAAGCCTTGCCAGGTAGTTGAAATTATCATCTTCAAATATCAATTCTGATTTGAAGCCGGCCTGTTCGGCATAATATTCAAGGTTTGAATAATCGATGAATAACCATTTAAAAGGGATTCCTTTTTTTCCATTGTACTCCACCTGATATTCGACTTCCCCGTAGTAATTTTCATTGAGGTTAATTTTAAGGGAGCCGTCCTCTTCCCTATAAAGGTAAAGGAGATCTGTGGAATCCAGTAAAACCTGACCACCGGGATTGAGCATAGACCTGGCGTGTATAAGGAATTTTTCCAGTCCTGAAAAATTTTTGGAAAAACCAATACCGTTCATAAGCATAAGAAGGGTATCGAATTTTCCGGATTTGTATTCAAAAATATCGGAACATACGGTCTTCATTAGTCCTCTTTTTTTCATAACTTCCACAAACCCCGGTCTGATATCCAGAGCTGTAATATCCATTTCTTTATCCTGAAGGTATAAGGAATGACTTCCGGATCCTGCTCCTATATCCAAAGTTTTGCCAGAACATAATTCAAGTGCTTTTTTTTCGAGTTCGGGCATTTTATCATAGGTCCTGAAAAAGTAACCTGTCGGCATGATCTCATCATCTCCTTTGTTGTTATGAACTATTATTTTGGTATTGCGATCTCCATTCAGGTAGTCGAAAAATGCCTGCTCGAAAGGATCTGTGGTGGGGGTATTCATAAAGAGATGTAATTAATTCACGGAGGCACCGCAATTTTTGCAGAATTTGGCATTATCCTCATGGTCGGAGCACTGACACTCCTGGCAAACTTTAGTATTGGTTTGTGCTTTCGACATCTCAACAGAGATAATACCTGTCGGAACAGCAATAATTGCATAACCAATGATCATAATAAATGAAGCAAGTGTTTGCCCCAGAACAGTTTGCGGAGCTATATCACCATATCCTACAGTTGTTAAAGTAACAATGGCCCAGTAGATACTCCGGGGAATGCTTGTAAATCCATTCTCTTCTCCCTCGACCAGGTACATCAGCGAACCCATTACAACAACCAAAGTAAAGACCACTTCAAGAAATACTACGACTTTATGCCTGCTGTTCCTCAGGGCAATAGCAAGGGTTTTGGAGGCTCTGACATACCTTCCAAGTTTAAGTACCCTGAAAACCCTCAACAGCCTTAACATTCTGATCACAAGGAAATACTGTGATCCAACAAAGACAAGACTCAGGTAGGTGGGAATAATGGCAAGCAGGTCGATGATGCCATAAAAACTTAAAATGTATTTTCTGGGTTTAAGAGTTACATATATCCGAAGTAAGTATTCAATGGTAAATAATATTGTAAAAAACCATTCAGCCATGTATAATACATCGTGGTAGTTAGTCCTGATGGAACCTACGCTGTCGAGTAAAACAACGATAACACTTAATACAATAAAAACGAGTAAAAAGATGTCAAACATTTTTCCGGAAGGAGTTTCTGCTTCAAAGATCAAACAATGCAGCCGCCTCCGGAAAGAGTTTTCAGAACAAGTCTTAGTTGTCATTCGAGGAATATTTAATCCAAAAATAGTAAATAATTAATAATCTAAATATTTTCAAAAACTCCCAGGCCAAACAAAGCAAAGTCATACTTAACCGGATCATTCATATCAAACAGCCTAAGGTTTTCAGTTAATTCTTCAACAGCTTTCCAGTCATTTTGCTTTCGTGTTAATAGGCCAAGCTTCCTGGAAACATTTCCTGAGTGAAGGTCCAGCGGACACATAAGTTGTGCAGTATTTATGCTATTCCATAAGCCAAAGTCAACTCCCCTGTCATCCTCTCTTACCATCCATCTTAAAAACATATTTATCCTTTTTGCTGATGAATTCTTCTCCGGATTGGCCACATGCTTTTGAGTTCTGATTAAATGTGGCAATTCGAAAAACACCTTCCGAAAATTTACAATTGCCCGTTTTACTCCATCCGGCGATTTATCTGATTTAAAAACGTTTTCAAGTCCACCATGGTTTAGATAGATGTTTTGCAAGGCATGCAAAAAATATAAACAATCATCTTCGTTAAAAGTGCGATGTACAAATTTTACAAACGGCTTCAGATCAGACTCCCTGAAATTCCTGACAAATTCTGAAGGATCATTCTCCATCATGTTCATCAACCGTTTGGCATTTTTAATAATCGATTTTCTGTTTCCCCAGGCTATGGTAGCAGTGAGGAAACCTGAAATTTCAATGTCTTCTTTTTTGCTAAAACGATGGGGAATAGAAAGGGGATCGTCTTTTATAAATCCCGGAACATTATACTTCCGGTAATTCTTTTCCAGGAATAACTTAAGCTCCTTGTGAGATTTTGGGAGATTTTCCTTTTTAAAACCGGCTTCTGGCATAAGGTGTGATGCTTTGTTCGGAAAACTCTCCTGCCAGGTATTTATAGTAACCCGCGATGGCGATCATGGCTGCATTATCCGTTGTAAACTGGAATTCCGGAATAAAAACATTCCAACTTCTTTTTTGGCCGGTTTCTGTTAATCTGCTCCTCATTTCAGAATTGGCAGATACCCCACCTGCTATTGCAATATTGTTAATACCTGTTGATTTTGCAGCTTTTATCAACTTGTCCATGAGAATGGTGATGATCACATTCTGGATAGAAGCACTCAGATCCTTTTTATTTTCTTCAATGAAATGCTCATTCTTTTTTAGTTCATCTCTGATGAAATATAAAATGGAAGTTTTTAATCCGCTAAAGCTAAAATCCAGATCCGGGATGGCTGGTTTTGGAAACGTAAATCGTTGGGGATTTCCATCTTTGGCCAACTTGTCAATTACCGGACCACCCGGATAGGGTAAACCCATAATTTTGGCTGCTTTATCGAAGGCTTCACCCGCTGCATCATCGATGGTATTACCGATAAGTTCCATTTCATTAAAATCATTGACCTTAACAATCTGTGTATGCCCACCGGATATTGTAAGGCACAAAAAAGGGAATGCAGGTAGTTTCTTATTTCCGGATTCATCCTGGATAAAGTGGGCAAGAATGTGTGCCTTCAAATGGTCGATTTCAATTATTGGTATCCCGAGGCCCAGGGAAAAGGATTTGGCAAAGGAAGTGCCAACAAGTAAAGATCCTAGGAGTCCTGGTCCTCTTGTAAATGCTACTGCATGAAGTTGGTCCTTTGTTATACCGGCAGTTATTAAGGCTGAATCAACAACAGGAATAATGTTTTGCTGGTGTGCCCTGGATGCCAATTCAGGGACAACACCTCCATATTTTTTATGAACTTCCTGGTTTGCGATCACATTGGCAAGTATCTTGTTGTTTTCAAGAACAGCGGCCGAAGTATCATCACATGAAGATTCAATGCCCAGAATATATGTATTCATCTTTCTAATTCGTTACCATTATTGGTTTTACACAAAGGTATGTTTGTAAATTGTATACCATTTATCACAAAACAAGCTACTCTTTGTATTTATTTGACAATCATGTATAAATCCGTCTGAATGAAAAATCACAATGTATCAAGCCTTCAACTTATAAGCGAATACAAGCGCGATTTTCCAATTCATAAGGGATTCACATTTAGTATCTTTGTATTAATATTTGAATATCAATATCGTTTGAGTTCAAATAAATAAAGGGGACAAAATTATCAAAAATAGGGTACTTAAAATATCGATTTATACTTTAACAGGGTTATTTACCTTTGTTTTTACTGTATTTTTCCTGCTACAAATTCCCCTTTCCCAAACAATAATGGCAAGAATTGCAACCACTTATCTTTCCGCAAAACTAAATACAGAAATAAAAATTGAGAAATTTTCCATCACCGGATACAAAAGTATTTCTCTTGAAAATTTCCTTATCAAAGACCTTAATAACGACACCCTTGTTTATACCGGACAACTGAACACAAGTGTTTCAGGCCATTTATTCAATACTGATCCCGGCAAATTACAGAAGTTAACCATAGAAAATGCTGATATCCGTTTGGTTAAACTTAAAGAAAATGAAGATAACAATCTGCAGTTCATCATCGATTTCTTTAGCAGAAAGGATCGTTCAGAGGATAAAACAGGCCCACCGGTTACAACCACCGATAGTA
Organism: uncultured Bacteroidales bacterium; assembly: GCA_964421215.1. GTDB lineage: Bacteria > Bacteroidota > Bacteroidia > Bacteroidales > JAADJA01 > JAADJA01. Next base: position 5,764 of record CAYQWA010000047.1, read on the forward strand.
TTGCTGAAACCGGTCAACAGGAGATGGCACTAAACCTTGAACAAATAGAGATCATAAATTCCAGGTTCAGGTACAGAAATGAGCACAAAACCAGAATCACCCCAGGTGTAAATTTTACAGATATTGAACTTCAACAATTAAACCTGAAAGCTTCAAACCTTCAATTTTTAGATGACACTTTTAGTGTCCATGTTAATAGTGCCTCAGTATATGAGAAGAGTGGATTCGATGTAGACAGTCTGACCTGCGACTTTAAACTGTCACCTGTTCTTTTGCAGGCAGAAAATTTAAAAGCTTCCACACCTTTAAATAATTTGGATCTGGATTTTCGGTTTGACTTTGAATCCTTTAAAGATTTTAAGGATTTTATTAATAAAGTAAAAGTAACTACTTCCATAAGACCCAGCCTGGTGAACCTGACGGAAGTAGGATATTTTGCCCCGGTAATGTTCAACATGGATAACCGTTTACGAATCGCAGCCAAAATAAGGGGAACGGTTGCCAACTTTAAAGCAAGAGACCTTAAAATAGGTATCGGCAAAGCTACACAGTTCAGGGGTAACATTCAAATGAATGGTTTACCGAATATTACTGAAACATACACTCATTTATCAATAAAGGATTTTATTACAACCGTTGAAGATGCCAGTTCGTTCAGGCTGCCGACTGATGATGTATACATCGATCTTCCTGAAATGCTGGCAAGATTCGGGAAAGTAAGGATCAATGGAAAATTTACAGGATTCTATAATGACTTTGTTTCTTACGCAAATTTTAAAACTGGTATCGGTGAGCTTGATACCGATATACTTTTGAGGGTTAACCAGGAAAATACCATTGAATACAATGGCCATCTGGCAGCCAATGATTTTAATGCCGGCCGGTTTTTTAATGTTGAAAACAACATCAAAGAACTTGACCTTACAGCAAACATCAACGGATTTGGAACGAGTTTTGAAACCATGGAAGTGGTTATGGACGGAACCATTGATTCACTAAATTTTTTCCAAAACATTTACAATGAAATTGAAATAAGCGGCAGACTGGAAAAGCAAAAATTCAGTGGAGAGATGGCTGTAAAAGATGAAAACGTTTCACTTGATTTTAACGGATCTCTTGATTATGGAGGAAGTATTCCTTCCTATGATTTTACAGCAGATATCAGAGATGCTTACTTAGCTAGGATTAATCTGGTGGATGCCCATGAGTCATCGAGAATTTCAACCAGGCTCGAAATTAACTTTATGGGAGATGAAATTGATAATACTCAGGGGATCATCATTGTGGACAGCACAAAGTATTCGGAAAGAGGAAAGGATTATTCCATGGACGAATTGACTTTAAGCATCACACGTGATGAATCTGAATACTCTTTTATCCGGCTTTATTCTGATATTGTTGATGCTACCCTGGAAGGGAAATCTACGCTATACCAGCTTCCGAATAACCTTAAACTGCTCTTTAATCAGTATTTCGATACGCTGGTTTGTAATACCACTTTTCAAGTTGATCAGATCCATGAGCAGGATTTTATTTTTACAGTTCATTTAAAAAACACCAGTTCTATATCGGAACTTTTTGTTCCTGATCTTCTTGTAGCAGAAGGAACAAAATTCTCAGGAGGGTACAACTCGCAAATTGATAACTTATTTTTTGATGGTACAGCGCCGGAAATAACATATAAAGGATCCATTTTCAAAGATTGGTTTGTTGAATATTTCATACTGGACAACAGTATGCAGTTGTTTACCGGAGCAAACACAGTTCACTATTCAGACACACTTAAATCCGATAGTTTGCTGGTTCATATTCAGGCAAGGAATGATTCTGTTGAGTTTAAAACAAACTGGACGGATTTAAGCAGGATTCCTTTTAGCAAAGGAAACCTTTCCGGCATTTTTGTACTTTTTAGTAATGAAAATTTCGAGTTAAGTTTTGACAAAGCGGATATTGATTTCTCCAACACATTCTGGGCGATAAATCCGGGGAACCGTATCCAAATCGATACCGGGACCGTTTTTCTTGAAAACTTCGGACTGACCAGCATTGACCAGGCCATTAATTTTGAAGGCAAATTATCAACCTTACCTTCGGATACACTCTTCATGGGTTTCCATAATTTTGATCTTTCAAATTTTGACCTTCTCTTAAAAACAATCAATATAGACCTTGACGGAAAACTTAACGGAGATATAAAACTGATCGATTATTACAAGTCAGCATTTTATTTGTCAAATCTCCGGGTTGATGATTTGTATTTTAACAGGGAAAAACTTGGATCTGCAGGAATTACTACCATATGGGATTCCAAAGCAAAAGCGTTTGATATTACCGGGAATGTTGTTTACACCGGTAATATAGGAAAGGACACAACGCTCAGTATCAATGGACAGTACTTTCCGGATAAAACCGAAAATAATTTTGATCTGGTTATTGACCTGAATAAATACAAAATAACGACCCTGGAGCCATTCACCAGAGCATTTAGTTCTGACATAGAAGGAATGGCATCTGGCAAACTGTTCGTAACAGGTTCAAATGAAAAACCGGACCTTACAGGCAGCATCAACCTTATGCGCAGCTCAATGTTTATCGATTACCTGAATGTGAAATATTACTTTTTCGCAGATAATGTTAAGTTTGACAAAAACCGGATTCATTTCAGTGACATTGCCGTTAACGATTCATTAAATAACCAGGCTCTGGCTTCCGGAAGCATTTATCATGATCATCTGACCGATTTTGATCTGGATATTAACATCAACACCAACAACCTCCTTGGGCTAAATACAACACATTCCATGAATGACATCTATTATGGAGCAGGTCTGGCAAGTGGTAATGTTTCAATATACGGACCGGTGGAAAATTTAACTATGGCTATAGGAGTCAGGTCGGAAAGGGGAACAAACATCAAAATTCCAGTATCATATGATACAGAAGTTGGAAGTAACGAATACATTGTATTTGTTGGAGCAGAAGAAGAGGAGGTTGTTCAGGAAAAGGAGGAAAATATTGTGGATATGGGGGGCCTAACCTTAAACCTGGATATGAATATTACCAATGATGCAGATATCCAGCTGTTCATGCCTTACAACATGGGAAATTTAAAAACCAGGGGAAATGGGGAACTAAAAATAAACGTTAATCCTGCCGGGGAATACTCCATGGAAGGGGAATACATCATCGACAGAGGATCCTTCTTTTTTACTCTTCAGAATATTATAAACAGAAATTTTGATATTAGCCGCGACAGTAAAATAGTCTGGACCGGTGATCCCTACGATGCACAAATTAATATGAGTGCTGTTTACAAAGTCAAAACCTACCTTGGTGAATACGGCCCACCTGATGAAGATTCTACTCGTGTACCAGTTGATTGTATCATTGAACTAAGGAACAGTTTGCTTAATCCAGACATTTATTTTCAGGTAGACTTCCCGGACTTAAAGGACAACACCAAACAATTTGTTTATTCAAGGCTCGACACCACGGACCAGGCTGAAATGAGCCGGCAAATGATCTCACTACTTGTGCTGAACAGTTTTTACCGGCAGGAAGGATTTAACGGATCAGTCGGATTCAACACCTTTGACCTTGTGACTAATCAGCTAAACAGCTGGCTATCTCAAATAAGTAACGATTTCGACATCGGAGTAAACTACAGGCCGGGTAATGAAATCTCCAGCCAGGAAGTTGAAGTTGCCCTTTCAACCCAATTGTTCGACGATCGGGTTTTAATCGATGGGAATGTTGGTATGCGTGGAAATGAAACCACCTCACAGAACACCAACAATATTGTAGGAGAAGTAACTGTAGAGGTCAAAATAACCAAAGATGGCCGGTTCCGGGCTAAAGCCTTTAACAAATCCAACAACAATTACCTTTATAAAAACTACTCACCCTATACACAAGGTGTGGGTGTATTTTATACGCAGGAGTTCGATAAGATCGGTGATATATTAAGAAGCAAGAAAAAAGAGAAGGAAGAGGTCAAAAAGGAGCAGGAACAAAATGCTGACAATGGGAATACTGTAAAAAAATGATTTTATCTTTGCCACCGAAATTTTTAGATATCATTCAATGTTACAAAGGATTCAAACATTATTTTTGGCAGTAGTGGTGATTACCAGCGCAGCCATGTTTTTTCTGCCTCTGGTGAGTTTTGCATCAGATTTGTTATACCTGAAACTTTACCTGTACGAGTTTCGGAACATGACACCTGATTCAGAAATTCAATTTGGGTTTTCTACAATTTTTCCGTTGATCCTGGTCAATGGAGGTATTTTTGGACTCACACTGTACACAATATTCAAGTACAAAAACAGGATACAACAGGTAAAATTCGTTCGCCTGAGTCTGTTACTTACCATTCTTATGATCGTTGGCATTTTTGTTCTTTATCCCAACATTGTGGTAAAAGCGCAAGAAGCTGAATATGAATTCCTGACCGGAGCCTACATTCCTATCATCAACCTTTTATTTCTCTTCCTGGCTAACAGATTTATTTTAAAGGATGAAAAGCTGGTAAGGTCGGTTGACAGGTTGAGGTAGGCTGGTATAGCGCTGTTTTTTATAATTTACAGTCAAAAGATAAAGGCCTGTTGGAGAATTAGAAAGATGCTGATTTGGAACAATTGAAGGTCATATTCCGATTCAACAGATTTAACCGATTCAATAAGTTCAACAGACTCGTCAACTGAAGCTTTAGCGTAGGTTGATTCAACCATTACCCCTATCCATCTCCACTACTTCAAGATCCTTGATATCCTTTCCGTCAATAACAAATCGAAGTAAAGTGATCTTCTGATGCAGGCCGAATTTTCCCGCAGCACCGGGATTCATATGCAACAGATCATATTTAGGATCAGGCATAACCTTTAAAATATGAGAATGTCCTGAAATGAATAAATCAGGTTTTTCTTTTTCAATCAGCTGTTTTGCCCGAGAGCTGTACCTTCCAGGGTATCCTCCGATGTGGATCATAAGGACATTAACCTCCTCACAGTAAAACCGCTGTACTTCCGGCCATGAAGATCTAACGGACTGGCCATCGATATTTCCATAAACTGCCTTCACAGGTCTAAATTTCGACAGCTTGTTTATGGTTTCCAGGTTACCGATATCTCCTGCATGCCAGATCTCATCACAATCATCAAAGAAGGTGAAGATCTTTGAATGAAGGTAAGTGTGTGTATCGCTTAATAATCCAATTTTTTTCATAAACAATTAATGCCAGCAAAAGTAATAAAGTAAAACGGTAAGGAAAGATCAAAGGCTTTTGGATAGTTTACAATCGCAAGTGAACAAATTATATGAGTAACAATTACGATTGAAATACTACAAATTACAAAAGTAATATTGTTAAAAATAAAACTTCCATATTATTCCACTAGAAAAAATAATTATAAACCCTAATTCAACTGTCCAGGTGAAGGGATCGCACCTCCAACAGTTTTACCGGCAATATCGAATTTAATCTCGATGGGCATCATGGTTCTTACAGCATAATGATCTTTAATTCCGGGCATCCACTTAATGAGCTTCAGCACCCTAATCGCCTCTTCCGTGCATCCACCCCCTACTCCATCAATAACCAGTATGTTTGAAACCCGGCCACTGGTTTCGATCACAAACTTTAATTTCACAGTACCTGAAACTGTTTGTTTAAAAGCTGCTTCAGGATAAACCAGGTTTTTTGCCAGGAAGTTTGAAAAATTGATTTCATCAGAATTAAACATAGGTTTAGGAAGGCGGTCGAGGCTTTTCCTAAAATAAACTGTATTGCTTGAATCGACAGGTTCCCAGGGGTATGCAAAATATTCATAGCCCCTGAGCTTTATGTATTTTAAATATTTTTTGATTTTAAACTTGATCTCAAACCGATGCCTGTAGACGATTGGTTTACCAAGTTCCGTTGCCGGAAACCACAATATCTTCCTGAATATCCGAATTGCTTCTTCATCAATTTCAGGACTGACTTTTTGATCCACTTTTATGTTTGTCACTGAGCCATCCTTCTGAACATAAAAAGACAATAGTACATTGCCTTCAGTCTGGATTTCCATGGCCCTTGGTGGATAGATCATTTCCTCCTGGATAAACTCCCGTGTAAGTCGGTTCCCACCATAACAACGTGGAGCAGTGATCTCCTGGGCTTCAACAGCAGGAAACAACATTAGCAGGATAATTAATAAAAGGAAATAATTGAATCGATTATCGTATTTCATGGTGCAGGTTTTTGTCTGGTAAAGTTAAAAAAATAATTCATAATTGCCGGAAACAGGCAAGAAAATGTTCTCTGACAAGAGCAGAAAATTTCTTACAAGAAACAGGCAATTCAACAAACTGCCCATTTTACTATTGAATTTTTATTGCAATTCATTTTATACTGAACTGTGGTATAAATTTTGGTATTTTTGAACAGGTTTTGGGATTCCGGGAACCGGTTTAATATACAAGTATCTATTCATGGAAATAATCTATTTAGTTATTGGGGCTGTTATTGGAGCTGTTGTCGTGTTTTTGGCAACCCGGGCAAAATTATCCGGAAAGGAGAAGTCACACCTTGAAGAGCTTAGCCGGTTGGAAAAAGAAAATTCCGAAGCGGTAAACCAACTGGATAAGGAAAGATCCATTCTTCAGGAAAAAAACATTGATCTTCAGTTGGCTCATGAAAAATTCACTTTAGAATCTGAACAGGAGCGTAAACGCAATGAAGAGCTCAGCAACCGGATTGCAAGGGCTGAGGTGGAGTACAAAAATCTAAAGGAAAAACTGGACAGCCAGAAAGAAGAGATGGAAAAGCTGCAAAACAAATTTACCATGGAATTTGAAAACGTAGCCAATAAGATCCTGAAACAAAATACCAAAGAATTTACAGAAGCCAGTGAAAAAAACATGGGAGAGCTTCTTAATCCTTTAAAAGAAAAGATCAGCACTTTTGAACGAAAGGTTGAAGATACCTACCAGAAAGGATTAAAAGATCAGACTGACCTGAAGGCGGAACTTAAAAAGTTGCACGACCTGAATACCCGGATCAGTGAAGAGGCTACCAATCTTACCAGAGCATTAAAATCTGATTCCAAAAAGCAGGGGAACTGGGGTGAAATTATCCTTGAAAGGGTGCTGGAACGGTCAGGGCTTGTAAAGGGACAGGAATATGATACCCAGGTAAGGGTAAAAGGTGAAGACGGAAAGATCATTCAACCGGATGTAATTGTTAAACTCCCGGAAAACAAACACATCATCATTGATTCAAAAGTATCCCTTGTTGCTTATGAGGCATTTACCAATGAAGAAAACGAAGAAAGAAAAGAGACTTTTTTAAAGCAACATATTGAATCCATTAAGAATCATGTAAAGGGATTAAGCGAAAAAAATTATCAGAATGCATCGCTTTTTGATACACCTGATTTTGTTTTGCTGTTTATGCCCATCGAATCGGCATTTAGCACAGCCATCCAGGCAGATGTTAATTTGTTTAACCTGGCCTGGGAAAAAAAGATCGTAATGGTGAGTCCAACCACTTTGCTGGCTACTTTAACAACCATTGCTTCCATCTGGAAACATGAAAAGCAAACCCAGAATGCCATCGAGATTGCCAGGCAGGGAGGAGCGCTCTATGATAAATTTGTAGGATTCCTTAAGAACATTGAAGACCTGGGCACCCAGCTCAGCCGGGTGAACAAAACTTATGATGAGGCAAAAAACAAACTTTCGGAAGGAGCCGGAAATTTAGTGAAGCGCGTTGAAAACTTAAAAAAGCTGGGGGCTAAAACAAGTAAATCCATTCCTCAGACCTTACTGGAAAACAATGAATCAACAAATGACACTGAGAAAAGCTAATATACTGACCATCTTACTGATACTAATTGTAGCTTTCGGTTATGCCAGGAATAAAAAACTGTCGAAAACCGATATTGCCTCCATGTATACAGAAGAGAATTTTACAGGCTTTGATACCAAAATCTATCATACCTCCGATGAGAAGTCCACTGTATTCCTCAATGTAAAACTTCATCATTTTACTTATAAGCAGGTTGATGATATTACCTATGAGGCGAATTACCGGGTAGCCTATGAGTTGTATGAATCCTATGATTCAAAGAATCCACTGGATACTGCATCATTTGTTTATTCTGACCAGGAGAACTATGGTCAGGAGGCTGAAGTGGTTGTTGATTTTGATGTGAAAGCAGCATTTCCGGGTACATTCGTTATTAAGATAATCCTTACCGATTTAAATGCTTCTGATCATTCAGTTTTCAGGTTTGAAAATATACATAAAGCCAGCAGATTTTCAGCTCAGAATTTCTTTCTTACTGATGAAAACGAATATCCTTTGTTCGGTAATTTTGTGTTGCAGGACCGTTATTTCAGGGTACAATACAACAATCCGGATACACAGCAGCTGGTTATCCGGTATTACAAAAAAACCTTCCCGCTGGCTAAACCTCCTTTTTCAATTGAAAGGAACATTACGTATTCCTTTGAAGCCGATAGTTTTTACACTATAAATTTAACACAAGGAATGTCTCATTTGCTGGAATTGCCACATCATGGCATTTATCATATACAGGCAAAAACAGGACAACGTGAAGGCTTAACGTTGTTTCGATTTGATGATGGCTACCCCGATGTTAGTGATCCTGCCCAGGCACTTGCACCGCTCAGGTATTTAACAACTGAAAGGGAGTTTGAAAAACTGCTCTCTTATAGTGACTATAAAACTGCTGTGGACAGCTTTTGGCTGGATAGGTCTTCCTTCAAACCCGACAGGGCAAAAAACATGATCAAACGGTACTATTCACGCGTGCAGGAAGTCAACAGGATTTTCACCTCATACCAGGAAGGCTGGAAAACCGACCGGGGATTAATCTACATCATTTACGGGCCTCCTTCGGAAGTTTACCGCAACAATAAAGAAGAAGAGTGGATCTATGGTGAAAAAGGCAATCCCATGTCCATCAGGTTTTATTTCCATAAAAGCGATAATCCTTTTACTGATAACAGCTACAACCTTCACCGGCTGCCGGTATATAAAAGCAGTTGGTACATTGCCATTGAAAACTGGAGAAGATAAAACTGAAGTCGGCTATTGTGGAATCTATTCCTGAAGTGAATAAATTTTAAAATTTTCAAATTCACCCATTTTATTTCTTACAAAAGGTTTAACACCTTTTTTCCTGTAAGTCTCCTCTTTGTAAATAATTAAATATTTCGCCCCAAGTTTAATCCTTTTTCTAATTCGGATACTATCATAAAACAAGCCATAATTTGTCCATCCTTTTTGATTCATATAATATAAGCTTGTATTTATGCTGTTGTCTGAAATACAAACAATCCGATCCTCCTTTTCAATTCCAATTGTGCGAAGGTAAGGTGTAATCTTTTCAAGTGGACGAATGTAATTAACGTATTTGAAATTAGCTCTTGAATTTTCGTGATAGCGGTTTTCTATTCTTCTTCTGGCAAAATCAATGTTGTGGATTAGAAATGCGATAAATATTATGCGAAGAAAAATTGATGTGTAAAATCTATTGAACCTTTTCTCTAACATTAAGAAAAAGCATATTATCACCAAAGGTGCAAGTACAAATAAATTAATGGTATAATAATCATGCCTGTGGAGTGCCTCATAAAAAAGTAAAACAAACAATAAAAATCCAAAAGAGATGAAAATACTTAGGAATAAAAAAGTCTTGTTTATCCGATTGTAAAAAATAAGTGCTGACAAAAACATCAATACAAGCACCGCCTGGGTTATTCTTCGAAAATAATCCCATCTTATGTGTTTGATTATCTCATGATAAACTGTGATTATTTCATTGTAGGTCAATTCCCAAATCGGCATTATTCCAATTAAAAAAATCCCAGAATTATTTGAAGCATTGTATGTTCTGGCATATGAATACCAAAGAAACTGGACAATTAATACACTTACTATCGGAACAAATTGAACAAGAGGAATTTTAAAGATTTTGCCATCAGGTTTTAAACTAATGTTAAACCTGTCAATAAAATAAATCCCTATAATTGCCATGAAACTCAGCAAAGAAGACGCTTTTAGTAAACCTGCAAGCGTATAGAACAGAACCATTAAATACAGATGCGTACTGGCTGATGAGTTGTAAAATTTATAAAAGAAATATAACCCAACAAGTGCCAGGGAAAATGCAGGAATATCCATTAGAAAATTATTCGCGTAATAAACCAGAGTTGGAGAAGTAAACATCAGCAATGTACCTGTTATTGACAGAATTGAATCCTTTAAAAGCTGTTCGAGGATCTTAAACAAAGCCAACAAACCAAATAAGAAAAACAATAAAACAACAATTCTATACATGAATTCATGGTGGCCAAATAATTTCCATAATTGTGCAACCGAATAATAAATTATGGGGAATTCACTGACGGTTTTACCTGTACCATCACGTCCGAGGTAATGTACCGAAGGTTCCAAAAATGGATTATCATCCTGATAGTAATTCATTGTGATCGACAAGCAATCACACTGCCTCCACATATGAAAACTTTGAGGAGGCTTGAAAAGAATCTCATGGTAGTTATATACAAACGACATCAGGAGAAAATAGCCAATAAAGATCCAGGTTGAATACTTCGGGAAATAATAAAAAGAATGAACTGCTTGTATAAACTTTTTTATTTTCATTAAATCACATTATTTCTCCTTTCTCCGCTTAACCTCATCTTCAATCAGGCTAAGTTCCCTGCTCGACTGCCCGGCGATGGAAGTATTTTCTTCAGTTCTTCTTAACAGGTAGGGTAAAACAGATTTTACAGGGCCAAATGGCATGTATTTGGCTACATTGAATCCTTCATGTGCCAGGTTAAAACTAACGTGATCACTCATGCCATAAAGCTGCGAAAACCAGCAACGCTCATCATCCCTTTTGATCTTATGTTGATCCATGAGCTCAGCCATGTAACGAGAGCTATATTCGTTATGGGTTCCGTTAAAAATGGAGATCTTATCGATTCGTTCAATACAAAATTTCAAGGCAGCATTGTAATCCCTGTCCGTGCTTTCTTTATCGGGCTGGATAGGATCTTTGTAGCCCTGTGCTTCCGCCCTGGCCCTTTCCTTTTCCATATAGGCACCACGGACAAATTTTGCTCCCAGGTAATAGTTTTTCTGTACAGCATGATTATACATTTCTTCCAGCACTTTCATCCTGTCCCAGCGGTACATCTGAAATGTATTAAATACAACGGCTTTTTTCTTGTTGAATTTTTCCATATTGACCTCTACAACTTCATCGATAAAGTTCTGGAAACAAACATCCTCTGCATCAATCAAAATAGGAACATTATTATCGTAGGCAGTCTGACAAAGTTTATCCACCCTTTGTTTGAAATTTTCAGCTTCAGCGGCCTCTTCATCTGACAGTTGTTCTCCGGCACTTACCTTTTCCAGAACGATTTCCCGGGTAAAGGCTGTAGGCTTAAAAACGGCAAAAGGGACACTTGGATCTTTTGCTGAATTGAAAATGGTTTTCAGGGTTTCATCCATGGCATTGTTGATGTCTTCAATGGATTCTTTTCCTTCCACTGAATAATCCAGAATACTTTGAACGCCAAACTTTTCATTTTGGCGAACACTCGGATAACAATCTTCAATACTTTCTCCTCCTACAAAATGTTTATAGATGGTTGGTTTAACAGCCCAGCCCACCGGAATATGAAGCTTTAAGGCCACCTTCGATGAAAACTTCCCGAGGTTCACCAAAAAATTGCTTCCAATCATTTTGAATAAAAAATGGGCTCTTTTCAGGTCTTTGTCTGATTTACTTTTAAATGCTATCTCTGTATTTTCAAATGAGATCATGTGGATTAATTTTGTTTAAACCGTTTACCAAAAAATCAAAGCGAATCAAAAATAAAAAAAACTGGGAAACAAGTCCTATAACTAAATGAATGAACTTCTTAATGAATAGATTAATCGGGAATAGTTAGTTATTCTCGCTAAAGTATTTCATTTCGTGGCGCCTGCGGCAGGGATTGAAGTAATAGCTTGTTGAAAAAGCTGTAATAATTTTTGTTAATAGTGCTGGGCTGACGAAGGAAGACCCAGCAGTTTTTACAAAAATTTACAGGTTTGAAACAACTACAAACGAAAAGCCCGTAAGCCGCCCAAAAAAATCACAAAAAAACAAATGCTGATCAATAATCTTTTGAAATCCCGAATTAATCTATAAATTTGCTTTCATGGAACAAACCATAGTAAACTCAAACGGATATTCAATATTCATTGGAAATGAAGCCATCGAAACTGTTCGTTCCTACCTTCATCAGTATGAATTTAAGGAGAACAGGATCTTTGTACTGGTTGACAAAAATTCCAGAAAGTATACCCTCCCGAGGCTAATGAGCCATATCCAGCTTTTTCAAAAAGTACATATACTGGAAGTTCCGGCCGGGGAAGAATACAAGACCCTTGAAACCTGTGGAAAACTCTGGCATGAGCTAACGGAAAACGGAGCAGACAGAAATTCAGTACTGATCAACCTGGGTGGTGGAGTGATCAGTGACCTGGGTGGTTTTGTCGCTTCAACCTTTAAACGCGGCATCCGTTACGTTAATATTCCCACAACTTTGTTGGCCATGGTAGATGCTTCAGTTGGAGGCAAAGTAGGGGTTGACATGAACGGATTAAAAAACCATGTGGGGCTGTTTGCCAATCCCCAGGCCGTATTTGTGATACCAGAATTCCTGGATACTTTACCCGATAAACAGATCACCACAGGTTTTGCGGAGATCATAAAACATTCTTTGATCTACGAAAAAAATTACTGGGATGAACTTTCAGAAAAATCACTCAGTGAAATTACCAACTGGCGTGAGATCATCGAATGGTGTATTGAGATCAAGAATTATTATGTGATGGAAGATCCGCTGGATACAGGATTCAGAAAAGTCTTAAACTTCGGGCATACCATCGGGCATGCAGTGGAAAGCTATTCCATTCAAAACGACAAAAATGTAATATCACATGGTGAGGCAGTTGCCATTGGCATCATTTGCGAATCCTATCTTTCTAATAAGATTGCAGGATTACCATTGGCTGAATTTGAAGACATTGTAAGATACATTCTTCAAAGTTTTAAACATTACCCCTTTGGTTCGGGCAATTTTGATTTTGTGCTGGATAGCATCAGGCATGACAAAAAGAATACGGGAACAAATGTAAATTTCACCCTGCTCACAACCATTGGCAACAGCCTGATCAACCAGGTGATTGATATGAACATCATTCGTGAAAGCCTGATCTATTATCACAACCTCCAGGGATGATGGTATGAAAATCCTTAAGATCAGCAAGGAAAACAAATCACTGAAGGGCCTGATCACCCTTCCATTTTCAAAAAGTATAAGTAATAGGATCCTGATCATTCAGGGGTTATCCGGCTTAACTATTCCTTTTAAAAATTTGTCGCAGGCAGATGACACGCTACTGCTCAGGGAATTGTTAAACAAAATTGACGAAAACAAGGAATCAGAAAAGGAGGTTCAAATAGACTGCAAAAATGCAGGTACTGTATTCAGGTTTTTAACTGCGGTTTTATCCATAACAAATGGAAAGTGGATTCTTACCGGAGACCAGCGAATGAAAGAGAGACCCATCGGAATTTTGGTGGAGGCTTTAAAAAAGTTAGGTGCAGAAATTCAATACCTGGAAAATGAAAATTTCCCACCGCTCAAAATTACAGGAACAAATATTAAGGGAGGATCAATAAAAGTAGATGCCGGAATCAGCAGTCAGTATATTTCTGCATTGCTTATGATAGCACCAGTTCTTCAAAACGGACTTGAAATTATTCTGGAGAATAAGATCAGTTCTCTGCCTTACATAAATATGACCCTGGGATTGTTAAAGGAACTGGGCATCAATTATGAATTTGTCAATAACAAGGTGACCATTCAAAAGCAGGTTTTTAAGTCCAAAGAGATCATAATAGAATCCGACTGGTCATCTGCAGCTTTCTGGTACGAATTGGCAGCGTTATCTGACAATGCTGAGTTGGTCCTCGAAGGTTTACAAAAAGAGAGTTTACAGGGGGATTCCGTTTTACCGGAAATTTACCGATATCTGGGAGTAGATACATCCTTTGATGAAACAGGTATCAGGATAACAAAATCAGGAACACCAGTTAAATCCTTTGAATACGACTTTTGGCCTTGTCCCGACCTGGCCCAACCAGTGATAGCAACCTGTTCCGGTCTGGGTATCGAAGGAAAATTTATTGGATTGGAAAGTTTGCAAATTAAAGAAACTGATCGGCTTAAAGCACTGGAATCAGAACTTCAAAAACTTGGATTTAATATTTCTGTAACCTCGAGCTCTGGACAAACACCCCCCTTCCTTCACCTGGCCCCACTCATTCCCCCCTCAAGGGGGGACAACTTTGAACTCCGAACTTCGAACTCAAAACCCGAAACCTGGAACCCGAAACATATAAACACTTACTCCGACCACCGCATGGCCATGGCCTTTGCTCCACTAGCCCTCGTTTTTGGTTCCATTCAAATCAAGGATCCTGAGGTGGTCAGCAAATCTTATCCTGGATTTTGGGAGGACATGAAACTAATCGGATTTAAATTAGACATTTTATCAGTATCAAATTAAATAGCCGCGAATTTGCTAATACATTTTCCATTAAAAGTAAATATTCGTGCATTAGTGGCTATATTAAGTATATATCATTCCTTTCCCCTAATTTTTCCATCCTTTTAATTTTTTAATATCTTTGCTTTCCTTAAGAAAGTGCATATGACCGTAGATATTTTCATCCCCTGCTTTATCGACCAGATCTATCCTGAAACGGGAATGAATATGGTTAAGATCCTTGAAAAATTCGGGGTAACGGTTAACTATAATGAAGATCAGACCTGTTGTGGACAAATGGCATTTAACAGCGGATTCTGGGATGAAGCCAAAGAGCTGGGGGAAAAGTTTATCAACGACTTTCCCAATGACCGCCCTGTAGTTTCACCAACTGCTTCCTGTACCGGATATGTTAAAAATTATTACGGTAAATTATTCTTTAATACCGGTCTTCATCTTGAGTACAAAAGGTTACAAAGGAACATGTACGAATTCACCGATTTTCTTGTTAATGTATTAAAGGTGGAAGATACAGGAGCAACCTTCGAACATAAAGTGACTTATCATGATTCCTGCGCTGCATTGAGGGAATACAAATTGAATGATGAACCCAGGAAACTTCTAAAGAATGTAGCCGGACTTGAACTGGTTGAAATGGAGGACAGAGATGTTTGTTGTGGTTTTGGTGGAACTTTTTCCGTTAAACATGAGGCCATTTCTTCGGCCATGGTTGAGCAGAAAGTTTTAAACGCAGTTGACACCGAAGCCGACTTTATCGTATCTACCGATTCTTCCTGTCTTATGCACCAGGAAGGATACATCAGAAAAAACAAAAAACCTATCAAAGTTATTCATATTGCTGATGTCCTGGCATCAGGATGGTAATAAATAAACACGGGAAAATGTGAAACCTGTTGTACGATCATACCTGACATACTTCCTGATTTTATTTAGCCAGATTATATTTAGTTTCTTCGCACAATCCCAAACAGCTCCCGATTCAATTTCTAATAAACGACCAACGGTTGGCCTTGTATTAAGTGGTGGCGGAGCCAAAGGATTTGCACATGTAGGAGCCATAAAAGTTTTAGAGGAAGCTGGCATCCGGCCTGATTTTATTGGTGGAACCAGCATGGGCAGCATCATCGGGGGCTTGTATTCAATCGGATACAGCACAGAGTACATGGAGAACATGATCAAAAGCCAGGATTGGGATATCTTATTACAGGACAAAATTCCAAGGGACCTGTTAACCTACGAAGAGAAGGAAAATGCCGAACGCTTATTGATCACTTTCCCGGTTTCCTTTAAAGGCATTAAAATGAAAAGAGGACTGTATACCGGTCAAAATATTGAAACACTATTGACCACATTAACCAGTCCTGCTTACAAGGAGGAAAATTTTAACGACTTCCGGATACCATTTTTGTGTGTTGGCACAGATCTGCTTACCGGTGAAGAGGTGATCATTGAAAATGGCAAGCTCGGCCAGGCCATGAGAGCCAGTATGGCCATACCATCATTTTTTGAGCCCTACAAATGGCAAAACAGAACTTTGGTGGATGGTGGGGTTGTAAATAATTACCCTGTAAACCGCATCAAAGAAAAAGGAGCTGATATCATCATTGGTGTTGATGTCCAGGACAACCTGCAGGATGAAAACAGGATAAGTTCCATGGTATCCATTCTGGATCAGATCTCATCCTTTTACCGGATAAAGGCAAATAAAGAAGGGAAGGAACTTTCGGATTATTACATTAAACCTGACATTGAAGAATTTAACATACTTGATTTCCAGAAAAGTGATTCCATCATTCTTGCCGGGGAAAAGGCCACCCGTCTTCAATTTCAACATCTTAAAAAGCTGGCTGACTCGCTCAACACCCTCGGGCCACCTCTGAAAATCGATCAATCTACTCAACCGCTAGACTCCATCCTGATCACAGAGATAAGAATTTCAGGGTTAAAAAAAATAAAAAGAAACATGATCATGGGGAAATTAAATTTCCAGTTGCCCCAATACATTAAGCTCTCGGATATTGAGTATGGAGTTAGCTCTATATACGGAACCCGTTTTTTTACCAAAGTAAATTACAGTTTACATTCATTACAGAACGGTAATCTCCTGGAAATATATGTAGAAGAAATTTCAGATGGTGAATTGGGAGCCGGATTTAACATGAATACCGATTACAATGTGGCCCTGTTTTTAAACAGCACATTCAGGAATATCGGATTAGGTGGATCAAAACTATTCGTGGACCTGATCATCGGTGAGAAACCAAGGTTTAAAACTATGTACCTGTATGATCTTGGCCATAAACCAGGTTTTGGTATTAGTGTCGACTTCCATAATTTCTCAGTAGTTGATTATAACATAAAAGGTGAAAAAGAAAACAAGTACGACATTACCAATTACATGACGGATGTGTTTTCACAGATATCCCTCCATAATTCTTTTATAATGGGCCTGGGTGCACAATACAAATACGCCAGGGTGAAGAATGATTTTTCCATATCCGATACCACTTTGTTCAACCTCGGAGGGGGTGAATTCAAATCAGTTCTGAGTGCCTACGCATTCTTAAAGATTGACACCTACGACAGAAATGCTTTTTCTATTAAAGGATTCAGGATAAATGCAGAACTAAAAAGAGTTTCTTACCTGGAAGATGATTTTGTAAGCAACCTTAACCTGGGATCTGCTACAACCTATTATTTTAAATACAGGCAAAATATTCCGGTAAGTAAAAGACTTACACTTAAAACAGGAGGCACTCTTGCAGGTGTCCTCGAAGATGAAACACCTTTGATCACAGATTGGTTTGCTCTTGGTGGACAGGTCGTTAAACACTATTCCGAGAACTTTATCCCGTTTACCGGGCTTGATCTTGTGCAAGAATTTGGTAAATATGTCTTCGTTGGACGCATTGGATTACAATATAATTTTGCACGCAAACAATACCTGACCTGGAAACTTGATGTGGGAAATTCTGGAATGAAATTCAACGATTCCTTTAATTTAAATACTATGATTGCCGGATATGGAATAACCTATGGTTACGATAGTTTCGTGGGCCCGGTTGAGTTGTCATTAATGGGCTCAAATACATCACCCAACCTGAAATTGTTTGTAAATATCGGATATTGGTTTTAATTTTATGATATGAATAAATATTATCAAAAGATTGCCGATGAGTTAAAGATCGGAACGGAGCAGGTAGAAAATACTGTACAGCTTTTAAGCGAAGGAGCAACAGTCCCTTTTGTGGCCAGATACAGGAAAGAGGTAACAGGGAGCCTGGATGAGATTGCCATTACCCATATCCGTGACAGAATGGAGAAACTGGAGGAACTTGATAAACGACGGGATGCTATTCTTAAATCCATCGAAGAACAAGGTCTGCTCACAGATGAGCTGGAAAAGCAAATTGAAGAGGCCGAAACCTTAACAGAACTTGAAGATTTTTATCTTCCTTATAAACCCAAACGAAAAACACGGGCTACCATCGCCAAAAGTAAGGGACTTGAACCCTTTGCAAAAATCATCATGTCACAGAAATACGACGACGTTGAATACAGGGCAGAACGTTTCGTGGACGAAAGCAAAGGCGTTAAAACTATTGAGGAAGCTATACAGGGAGCACAGGATATTATTGCCGAATGGATCAATGAAAATAAATATGCCCGGGAGAAAATAAGACGGATGTTTATTCGTAAAGCGACCATTGAATCGAAAGTTGGCAAAGGCAAAGAAACCGAAGGAGACAAATACCAGAACTACTTCGAATGGGAGGAAAAGATAATGCACTCCCCTTCACATCGAATCCTGGCCATGTTCAGGGGAGAGAAAGAAGGATTTTTAAAAGTGAAAGTTGCTCCACCAGAGGATGATGCTCTTGATGTACTGGAGGATCAATTCGTCCGTTCCGATGGTGAATCCGGGGATGTGGTTTGGGATGCGCTGAAAGACAGTTACAAACGCTTAATGCAACCTTCCATTGAAACAGAGATCAGGGCCATGGCAAAGGAAAATGCTGATGAATATGCCATAAAAATATTTGCCGATAACCTGCGCCAGCTTTTGATGGCTTCACCACTTGGCCAGAAAAGAGTGTTAGCCATTGATCCGGGATTTGCTTCCGGATGTAAAGTGGTTTGTCTCGATAAGCAGGGACAATTATTACACAATGAAACCATCTACCCCCATCCTCCCCAAAATGATATTAAAAAAGCTATTCATAAGATATTACAGCTTGTAAGTGCCTATAAGATTGATGCAATAGCTATCGGTAATGGTACAGCCGGAAGGGAAACCGAAAATCTATTCAGGAAAATCCGGTTTGAACGTGATGTTACTGTAGTCATGGTCAATGAGAGTGGAGCATCTGTATATTCTGCCTCCCCTATTGCACGTGCTGAATTTCCTGATTACGATGTAACTGTGAGAGGATCCGTATCCATCGGAAGACGGTTGATGGATCCGCTGGCTGAACTTGTAAAGATCGATCCGAAGTCCATCGGTGTCGGACAATACCAGCATGATATTAACCAGACTGCACTGGGCAAAAGTCTTGATGACACAGTCATGAGTTGTGTTAACGGTGTTGGTGTTGAACTGAATACGGCAAGCAAAGAATTATTGTCTTATGTTTCCGGCATCGGACCTTCCATTGCAAAGAGCATTGTTGATTACAGGAATAAAAACGGTGCATTCTCCACCCGCCAGGAACTGAAAAAAGTACCACGGCTCGGGGATAAAGCTTTTGAACAATCGGCAGGATTTATCAGGATCAGGAATTCATCCAATCCACTGGATCAAAGTGCTGTTCACCCCGAAAGCTACCCGGTGGTAAAAAAGATGGCCGGTAGTTTGAAATGCAGCATTGAAGAGCTGATGACCAGTGAAGAGCTGCGAAGGAAAATAATTTTGAAAGAATTCATTACCGAGAAAACTGGCCTGCCCACCCTAAAAGATATTATGGAAGAGCTGGCAAAGCCCGGCCGTGATCCACGTGAAAAATTTGGATTCTTTGAATTCGCCAAGGGCATTAATTCCATTGAAGACCTTGAAGAAGGGATGGTTCTGCCAGGTATTATCACCAACATCACAGCCTTCGGTGCTTTTGTGGATATAGGTATCAAACAAAACGGGTTGATCCATGTTAGCAATATGGCCAATAAATTTGTTAAAGATCCCAATGAAGTGGTGAAGCTGAATCAAAAGGTTAACGCCAAAGTTGTGAAGATTGATAAGATCAGGAAAAGGATACAGCTGTCATTGAAGGATGTTGATGAGTAATTGTTTTGGCATTCCTAACCCACCATTGCGAGCTAATTCATCTTTATAAGTCTATATTATTTTTTGAACACAAAGCAATTTCACATAGAAGTTTAACAACCAGAAATTGTGATTTGTTTATAGTTTTTAAAGGCAATTTTCAAGTCCTTTAACTTCTAATTTTATATTAAATCTATAGGATGAGTTAAACATAGGCAATATCACCATAAAATTTCTTAAAGTTTATTACGTTTGTAAACTTAAATATTGCATCCGTTTATGAGGAGGATTTTTTCTTTACTGATTGTTACATTTTTGCTAATTGCAGTTGAAAGTCATGCACAAAGGATACAGGGTGCGCTGATAGGTGGAATGAATATTGCCCAGGTTGATGGTGATGAAATTTTTGGCTACAGTAAAATCGGAGCAAATACCGGTCTAGGTGCACTCGTACCGCTTGGCAACAGTATGTTCTTCAGCATCGAAACCCTTTTCAGCCAGAAAGGTTCTTACCAGAGCAGACAATATACAGACGAGGATTCCCTGGGTAACGAATTGACAGGACAGTACAACCTAACATTGAGTTACCTTGAAGTTCCATTTCTGTTTCTTTATAACGATAAGGATGTTGTGACCGGTGGTGTTGGCTTTTCATACGGAAGACTTGTTAATATTTCCGAATATGAACATGGCCGAAAAGTAGAAACAAGCACTTTAAATTCCGGGCCTTACGACAGAAATGAATTTAGCCTACTTGGCGACATCAGGTTCAGGATCTATAAAAAATTAAAAATTAACCTGAGGTATGCCTACTCCATTTCAAAGATTCGAACCCGTATGTTTACAAACTTCAAGGGAGATACGTGGAACCGTAAACAATACAACAATGTTATTTCGCTGAGGTTGGTTTATATGTTCAATGAAAAGCCGCCTGTGATTGATGTGAAAAATGATGATGGGGGGTTTTAAAAGTTAACCATATTTGATAATTAAATGAGGTGGGACAATTCAGATATTTACCTTTCAGTAATGATTCCCCCAGTCAACCGCAACAATTCAATCTGACTGTCAATTAAATCATAAACTGCATTTAATTTGTTAGAAGATGCACTGAGAAATATCAATTGTACATCCCGGTAATTAAAGGAATTGATGGTTCCGTTTTTGTATTTTTCTGTGGCGATCTGCATGTTCAGTTCTGCGCTTTCAAGATTCACCCCAGCCACTTCAAGTAACTGTTTCCGGATCTGGTAAAGGTCAAACTGGTTGACCAGAAGGTTTTTGAGTGTTTGTGTGGCTTGTTGGATCTCTATCTCCCCAATCGTCTCAGTGATCTTTGCACTTTCAATGGCCCTTTTTGTATTACCTCCATTGAACAGGTTAAAACTGAGGGTGAAGTTGGCATAATAATCAAAGAGATAAGTGTTCTTCTGGTGCTTCTCCCAGTCCTGCCAGCTTTGAGAATAGTCTGCCCCAGCATTCATTGACAGCGTTGGCCAAAGATTGCTCCTGGCAATGCTCACATCTTTCTTCAGTATCTCCTGGTTCACATACTGGTTAAGCAGGGTTCTGTTGTTTGAAAGCATTTTATTCATCAGATCATCCATAGCATACGGCTGAATTTCAACCTGAAAGCTATCGACAAGAACAAACTGGTTTTCTGGCGGCTCACCCAATAAAAGGTTCAGTGTTAAGTATGCATTTTTCACCCTCAACTGCTGAAGCAAATAATTTGTTGAATCGCTGAAATAGGAGTTTTTGGCTTGTAACACTTCAAAAGTAACGGCACTACCAAGCTCCTTGCGCATCATCACATAATCATACCGGTCGCCGGAAAGTCCTTTCACGGACTCCAATACTTTCAAACGCTCTTCTTCCAACAATGCCAGGTAATAGCCAAGAATAACTGATTGAATGGTATTCTCAACAACGATGGTTGAATATCCCATAGAATACTGTTCCAGGTAATCCAGCTTTTGTTTGTTCATGCTCACAGATAATCCATCAAAAAGCAACCATTGCACATTGGCATACGGGGCAATGGTACTGGAGAACTGGTCTGCCCTGACAAATTCAAACGAGGTGCTATCTAAAGAAGGTGTATCATCATAACGATTAACATTGGTAACTCCCAGGTTAATGGATGGAAACCGTCCAACTGTTCCCCATTTATTATTCAGTTCAGCAATGTTGTACTGCTCCTTCGCAATCCTGATCTGAAAGTTATTCTCTAAACCTTTAATTATTGCATTATCAAGTGTTAGATTTTCTTGCGTTATGCCAACAAACGGATGGATTGCAAAAATGAATATCAATAACATGGTAACTGCAATTCGTTGCTTGTTGCTAGTCGCTGGTTTATTTCCAATTGTTCTCAACATTTCGAATATGTTTATATCAATCTTAAATTTGATTTTCCTTTGTGAGCCTCAGTTTTTTTCCTTTGTGAATCTTTGTGTAATAGCTATAACACAAAGTTCACCAAGTAGACACAAAGCAACA
>CAYQWA010000048.1:0-24265 GCA_964421215.1 uncultured Bacteroidales bacterium
GTGCCCAGAACAGGACTCGAACCTGCACTCTCTTGCGAGAACTGGTCCCTGAAACCAGCGCGTCTACCAATTTCGCCATCTGGGCTACTTTACTTTCTATACCCAGGTGGAGTTGGTTTAGCACTCTCTTGCGGGTATCCGTAAGGTCGCGTCTACCATCCCGATAGCTATCGGGATCGCCATCTGGGCTTTTCTGTTCGAAGTTTAAAGTTCAAAGTTCGAAGTTGAGTTTTACAACTTTGAACTCAGAACTCCGAACTTTGAACTTCTTTGTGCCCAGGACAAGAATCGAACTTGCACTCCCTAGCGGGAACATGGCCCTCAACCATGCGCGTCTACCAATTCCGCCACCTGGGCATTTTATACCGGTGGCAGGTAGATAATAAACAATTGTTTATTAGCGTCTACCATCCCGATAACTATCGGGACCGCCACCTGGGCAAACAGGACGGCAAAAGTAATAATTTTCGGAATATTTAAAACTTTTTTAAGAAATTTATTTTATACATCACTTGAGCCTGTTTTACAATGCATTAATTACTATTTTTGCTCACTTATTTATTGATTTTAACCTACTCTTTTATCCGATGAAACGTGTTAAAATATATGGCGAAAGAAATTCAGGTACCATTTACCTTGAATGGCTACTGCAGAACAATCTGGATATTAAAATGGCAACTACGCCAGACCTGGGCTGGAAGCACAGGCTAGCACCTGTTGAAGATGAACTAACAGAAACAGTCAAGAAAGATATTGTCTTTTTATGCCTTGTTAAAAATCCCTATTCGTGGTTATTATCCATGCATAAAAGGCCTTATCATCACGAGGATTTACGCAAACTAAGTTTCACAGATTTTTTAAGGTATTCTTATGGTGATTACCGCAACCCAATAATTATGTGGAACCTTAAATATCAATCCTATGTTAAGATGCAGGGCTTTGTAGAAAACATACAATTCATAAAATATGAAGATCTGCTCGTTGACCCAAAAAATATGAACTGGCTGTACCCGCTTTGTTTAAAAACATAAACAACCTTTTGACAAACTCACACGGGATCATCAATCAAAAATTTCATAAAGATTTTTATACCGAGGAAAAATGGCAAAAAAGCCTGCGCCCCCGGCACATCGAATTTATAAATGGCTTGATCGACAAGTCGTTAATGGAAAAATTTAATTACGAAATATTATGATTTCTTTTACTCAAAAGGATCTTGAATTATTCGAATCCAAAGGCATCTCAACAGAAACCATCCAAACACAAATTAATAACTTTATTAATGGATTTCCCTTTTCAAACCTGGTTCGGCCAGCGACACCAGATGATGGCATAAAAATTCTGTCTTCTGCCTCCACTGATGAACTGGTTCATTATTATGACAGCCACCTGGCCAATAAAAAAGTTGTGAAGTTTGTTCCTGCTTCAGGAGCTGCGAGCAGGATGTTCAAAGCTCTGTTTGAATACCTTGAACAAGCTGAAAAGAAGGAAGAAGCTGAACTTATTGAGAAAGACAAAGGATTTAACTCGCCCTACAATTTTATACAAAACATCAAAAAATTCGCATTCCTTGAGGATTTGAAACAAACCATGTCGTCGAAGGATGAGGGTCTGGAAAAAAATATCAATGAAACTAATTTCAGCTCTGTAATTGCAGCGCTGGTCAATGATTCTGGACTTGAATATGGCAGTCTTCCAAAAGGATTGCTAAAGTTCCATGCGTATGGATCCTACAACAGGGTTTCACTTGAAGAACACCTTGTGGAAGCCGCAGGGTATGCTACTTCCGGAGATGGTACCGCTTACGTTCACTTTACCGTTTCACCGGAGCACATGGAAAAATTTAAAGCCAAAGTGAAAGAAGTGATCGGAAAATACGAAGAAAAATACCAGATCAGTTACGATATATCTTTCTCCATTCAAAAACCATCTACAGATACCATTGCTGTGGACATGGATAACAATCCTTTTCGGGAACCAGAAGGAAGCATTCTTTTCAGGCCGGCCGGCCATGGAGCCCTCATCGAAAACCTTGGTGATATTGAAGCTGATGTGATCTTTGTAAAGAATATCGATAACGTAGTACCCGACAGACTTAAAGCCGAAACCACAAGATATAAGAAAGCCATTGGCGGGTTGTTGTTACAACTACAGGAAAATACGTTCAACTACATCAAAGCGCTTGAAAACAGAAAAACTGATCCTGCCTTTCTTTCAGAAATTTTCGCGTTTGCCAAAAAAGACCTTATGCTTGCTTTTCCTGCGGATTATGATAATCTTGCTGATGATAAAAAAGTCGAATTTCTGTTGGCAAACTTAAACAGGCCCATACGGATTTGTGGTATGGTTAAAAACGAAGGTGAACCTGGTGGTGGTCCCTTCTGGGTAAAAAATTCAAAAGGTCAGGTGTCTTTGCAAATTGTTGAATCATCACAAATCGACAGCAACAATCCGGATCAGATGAAATACATGCAAACAGCAACCCATTTTAATCCGGTCGACCTGGTTTGTGCTACCAAAGACTATAAAGGGAAAGCATTTGATCTGCATAAATACATCGATCCACAAACCGGCTTTATTTCCACAAAATCGAAAAACGGTAAAAACCTGAAGGCACAGGAATTGCCAGGATTATGGAACGGAGCCCAGGCAGACTGGATCACAATTTTTGTTGAGGTTCCCATCATTACTTTCAACCCTGTTAAAACGGTGAATGATTTGTTGAGGGATCAACACCAACCTGGGTAAAAGAAATTCCAAAAAATAATCCCGATAGCTATCGGGACCAAAAACCAATTCTCATTTATGGGGGATTGGTTTTTTAATTGATGTCAATACTCTCAGGTATTGCTGGATTTTGCATTCATGATCCAGGTTGCAAATTCTTTACTATTTTTGAATGTTACAACAACAATTTATCCGATGGAATACCAAACGCAGCTACTCATTGTCATGATCACTTATATAACCCTGCTGATTTTATGGGGGTTATACCAGGGGCGGAAAGTAAAAACCAGCGCCGACTTCGCTATTGCAGGAAGAAATTTACCCGGTTGGGTAGCTGCACTTTCTGAGCGTGCCACAGGAGAATCTTCATGGGCTTTGCTTGGATTACCAGGTGCAGCTTATGCAACCGGTCTTCTGGAAATATGGACTGCAATTGGTTGTGTTGCCGGAATTATATTTGCCTGGATCGTTCTAGCCTGGCGGTTACGTGATGAAGCCGCAAAATATAAATCAGATACGTTTACCGATTATATTGCTCAAAAACATGGTGATATGGGTAAATGGATCAGGATTTTCGGGAGTTTTACCATTGTATTCTTTTTCTTTTTTTATGTGGGTGCTCAGATCATAGGTGGAGGAAAAACCATTGAGAACGTATTCGGTATCGACAAAATGTGGGGAATGTTTTTGGTCGTTCTGTTCGTCGTACCCTATACAATTTACGGAGGTTTTCGAAGTGTAACCTACACTGATGTAGTCCAGGCCATTATTATGATCATCACATTGATCGTTGCTCCTATTGCAGGACTGATCTATTTATCCAACCAACCGGATGGTGTTTTGTTTGCATCTTCAATTTCTGAAGCATTGGCGAAAGCAGGTGAAAGTTACAATACCCTTGCCGGTGGTGCCAACTTAGAACAGGGTTCCCGTTTGGAGCTCTTTCTTTCAAACACTTTCCCTGACTCCATGAGTTTCGTCAATGGTTTGGGAGCAGGGATAATTATTGCAGGAGCATTCTCATGGTTCTTCGGGTACCTGGGAGGACAACCTCAGCTTAGCATGCGGTTTATGGCTATCAAAAATCCAAAACAGGCAAAACAAGCAAGGAATATTGGGATTGCTTGGACCATTATCGCTTATATCGGAGCTTTGATGATCGGATGGATTGGCATCGCAATGTTTGGCCCGAAAGGGCTCAAAGACCAGGAGATGGTTATGCCGGAAGTACTTACCACTTTATTCCATCCAATTATTGCCGGAATTCTTATTACCGGTGTTTTAGCGGCTATCATATCAACAGCCAATTCCCTACTGATCCTTTCCGCAACAGAATTATCGGAAAATCTTATTAAGCCATTGAGAGGATCATCCAAAAATGCATTGTTGCAGTCGCGGGTGGTGACTGCTGTATTATCTGCTATCGCCCTTTTCCTGGCCTACTTTATCAGAGATGACCTGATCTATACCATCGTTGGATACGTATGGGCAGGAATTGGCGGGACCTTTTCCATTGTCATTATGTTCTCATTGTTCTGGAAACGTTTCCATGGGAAAGCTGCACTATTAACCATTGCTATTGGTTTGATCTTTACCATAGTCTGGATAAGTACGGGATTGGATGAAATTATAACATCAAGGATACTGACTTTTGTGGTGGCCGGCATAGTTGCCATTGCTTCAACCTATCTTATACCAGTTAATAAACCGGAAACAATTTAAGCATGTCGATCCTTATAAAAAACGGCAGAATAGTTACATCAACCGACAATTTTATTGGAGATGTTTTTATAGAAGATGAATGCATACGATTAATCGGGAAAAACCTGAAAGTAACTCCTTCGGAAACAGTTGATGCAAACGGCAAACTGATCTTTCCCGGGGGAATAGATCCACATGTGCACCTTGACCTGCCGGTAATGGGAACCCGGTCAAGTGATGACTTTGAAACAGGAACAAAAGCGGCTCTTTTTGGTGGAACCACCACTATCTTAGATTTCGCCAATCAACAAAAGGGAGGAACACTTCATGAAGCATTGGAAACCTGGCACAATAAGGCAAAGAACAAAAGCTATTGCGATTATTCCTTTCATGTATCTGTGACAGATTTTAATGATTCAACAAAGGATGAGATAAGGCAATTGATCAAAAAGGAGGGCATCACTTCCTTTAAGACCTTTATGGCTTATAAGGACACCTTAATGGTTGACGACCAAACCTTAAAAAATGTGATGCTTGCTGTAAGGGAGCTTGATGGATTGGTAACGGTACATGCCACTGACGGAAATATGATTGAGGAATTGGTGCAGGAATTTCGTTCAGAGAAAAAACTTGATCCACTTTACCATTGCCTCTCACAACCTGATTATACGGAATCAGAGGCTGTACAAAGATTTATTGACCTTGCAATCGAAACAGGAGTGAAGGCCTACGTTGTACACATGACCTGTGATGTTGCTTTGCAAATGATCCTCAAAGCGAACCAAAAGGGCGGAAATATTCTTGCAGAGACATGTCCTCAATACCTTTTCCTGGACGATAATTTATACAACAAAGGGGAAGAATCTGTAAAATGGATCCTCAGTCCACCACTCAGAAAAAAAGAGGACCAACAAGCACTATGGCAGGGACTAACGAAAGGTGACATCCAGACCGTTGGTACAGACCATTGTCCGTTTTTTCTGAAAGATAAATTAAAGAACAAAGAGGACTTTACAAAAGTTCCCAACGGCCTGCCTGGTATAGAGCACCGGATGGAGTTGCTTTATTCTGAAGGTGTATTAAAAGACCGGATATCACTTAACAAGTTTGTTGAAATTACCTCCACCAATTCCGCTAAGATATTCGGACTTTACCCTCGAAAAGGTGACATCAAAGTTGGATCGGATGCTGACCTGGTCATTTTCAATCCAGAGGCACAACATACCATCTCTGTCGCCACTCATCATCACCGTTGTGATTATTCTGCTTTTGAAGGGTGGGATATTAATGGGAAGATTGAGACTGTGATTTTAAGAGGTGAAGTGGTTGTTGAGGGAAGTAAATTACAAGCCTCTAATGGACATGGTCGGTTTCTTAAAAGGGCATTGCCCATGTTATAGATAAATTCATCCGATGACTTCAAGTCATCGGATGATTAACCTGCTATTGTTCCCTGCTGCTGCAACTGTTGCTCCCACATCAATTGACTTGAAGCCATCATATGAGTTACAAAGGATTACTGGGCTGTTGCGCCTGCAGCACGGATAGTAGCGGTAGCTACCCAAAAAATTTTTAATACAAAGAGGTTAATATATGACTTTAACTAACAACCATTAACAAAGAACTA
This sequence comes from uncultured Bacteroidales bacterium, assembly GCA_964421215.1. Lineage (GTDB taxonomy): Bacteria > Bacteroidota > Bacteroidia > Bacteroidales > JAADJA01 > JAADJA01. The sequence goes on from CAYQWA010000048.1 coordinate 6,056, forward strand.
TTAACCAATAACAATTAACTATCTTCATTTTCCGGTACACATTTTGTTTTCAAACATCTTGATTATCTTTATCCAACATTTCGATAAACTTCTGAATCATGAAATGCACCAGGTTCGTTTTCTCTTTTATATTATGTTTATCTGTTTTTATCCCAATATTCCTTTCCGCCCAAAACAGCCAGGAGGCCAGGGATTTTATTGCCAAAGCAGAGGAATACAAAACTGCTGAGGACTATGCAAACTTCGTTCTTTCCCTTGATAGTGCTATTCTTGCTGAATCCGGGATTCAAGACCCAGACACTTTGTTCCTGGCAAGGACTACAGACGAGTCAGCGCAATATTACGAGGCTTTTGGATTATACAGCCCAGCCGTTGGCTATTTTGAATATGCCATGCGTCTTTACAGGAAAGCAGGAGAACATTTAAAGGCCCGGGAAATGTTGCAACAACTCACCAGGCTTCACAATGCTATAAAAACAAATGATGAAGAAGTAGAATTCTCTGAGTTCCGGTCTCCGGCAACAACCATGGTTTATTTCAGGATCGATTCCATAGTTATGCAAAAGAATGACAGTGTCTGGGTTGTGTTAAGTTCAGGTAGCAATGATGGTATTTTCAATGGAAGTAAAGGAGATGCCAAAGGAGTTTTTTCGACTGATTATAAAGAGAGAGGTGACCTTTCTCTTGGTAAGGCAGAAGTGCTTGAGGTTTACCCTAACGATGCTCTTGTACTTATCAACCTGATGGCATTGGATAAACCTGAAACAATGGTTTACAAAGGGGATATGATTACTCTGCCAGCTATGATCCGCCAGAGCGAAAAACCAAGCATCTTTTATGAACTGGCTCTACTTAACATCGATTTTCTGGATGTTTATTCTGAACCGCTATACTTTCCCAGACATCTTTTTTATTACGATGGTGAAGCTATTGAAGATGTATTGCTTTCCATCATGAAGGACGATATCCTGGAAACGGTGGAAATGATCAAACCTCAACTGGCAGATAATCCTCAATGGCAATACATTTCTCAATCTGGCAGGTTCAATGGATTAAGCATGGTTGAAGCCATGGAACAATCCGGACCTGATGACATCCGGGCGTTTTTATATTTTATTCAATGTTTTCCCGGGAAATACATGGGACAAACCTGGAAGATCAATGAAACCTATGCCACATGGATCATTAACGATTGTCCAATAAGCAACAGGGAACTGAAACAACTGCTCCTGGAAATTCCTGACAAGGATGGATTTAAAGATCTTGCAAACAGATACAGAGAAGACATTTACGAAGGTGAATTTCACTATGATTGGATCGAAGAGGCAGAGAACCTCTGTGATATAGGAAAATATGAAGAGGCCGGAAAATTGATAGAAGTGCTAAGTGATTTGGCTTTGGAATTGAACGATTCCACATTACAAGCCTGGGTACAATACAACCAGGGATACCTTGAAAGCGATAAACAGAATTATGAAAAAGCGATAAAACATTATTCAACTGCTGTTGATTTGTTCAAAGAGCTGAACATTTTGAACGGACAGTTTTATTCCCTTCATAACATAGCCAATATCCACAACAACCGTGGTGAATATCAGGTTTCATTTGCTATTTTTGAGGAAAGCCTGTCGTTAAAATTGAAAACGCTGGAGAGCAATAAAAGCAGCCACCTAAAAGAGAGTATCGGTCGCACTTATGAAGGATTGGCCATTAGTTTGTACTACTTGAGCAGGTATTCCGAATCAACGGATAATTTCGAAAACGGAATAAAATATTTCAGGGATGCCAACACCCTCAAAGGTGTTGATGGAGAAGCAGGGCTTTTGGGATGGCTGGGAACCATTCATCAAACATTGAGTAATTATGATTCAGCATTAAACTGTTATGAACATCAGCAAACTCTTTACCAGGAGCTGGGAAATCTTGATGGTGAAGCAGACGCTATTGATAACCTCGCATATACCAATTCGCTTAAAGGAAATACAAAAAAGGCTAATGAGCAGTATCAAAAAGCATTTGAAATTAAAATCAATTCTGATGATAAAGCAGGGGCTGGTTTTTCAATGTCAAACATAGGACAAACCTACTGGACACTGGGTGAATATGACAAAGCCATCGAATCTCATTATAAAGCCATTGAGCTCAGAGAAATGGCCTCAGACAGGAAAGGTCAGGCCTATTCCTGGTCAAAGCTCGGTGATCTGTATAAAGAGAGCGGTGATCCGAAAAAAGCCCTGGAAGCCTTTAATACATCCATTACACTGTATGAGGAGATCGGGGATAAAAAAGCAATAGCTGAGATCTACAATAATCTTGGTGGAACTTACCTGAATGGTAAAGATTATTTCTCAGCCATAGATTATTACAAAAAAGCTATTTCCATATATGAAAACATTGAATCCCGGATCGACCTTGCCTCTACCCTGACTGATCTGGGTTACGCGTATTACAATGTCAAACAGTACGACACGGCAATTAATTATTTCCTGAATAGTCTTAATGTTCAAAAAGAAATTGATGATAAATCCGGGCAGTTCTACAATTACATCAACCTTGGGAGTATAGAGCAAAACAACAATTTTAATTTTACCGGAGCAGAAAATTATTTTAACCAGGCTTTAACCATTGCAAAGGAAATCGATAGCAAAAGCCTGATAGCTTACAGTCATAAAATTTTCGGTTACCTTCAATCGGCCAGGGGCAGAATGAACGAAGCGTTGGATGAGCATAAAAAGGCCTTACTGCTCTATTCTGAAATTGAAGAAACAGGATCATTCGCTGAAATTAAGATTGACCTTGGCTATGATCTTACACTTATAGGTTCTTTTGTTGACGCTGAGAATAATTTTAATGAAGCCCACGAAATTGGTAAAGTTATTAATAACAGGGACCTGATCTCTCAGGCACTGAACGGCATTGGCCAATTGAAAAGAATGACAGGGGATTTCTCCACATCCCTTGATTATATAAACCAAAGTTTAATGGTCAGTAAGGAGGTGGATAATCCATGGAACATGTCTTCCATTTATTTGAACTTTGGCAATACCTTCAATGCTATGGGGGATTACAAAACAGCTATCCATTATTATCATCTTACCGATAGTATCTACAGAGCCCTCGGGAATGAATACAGCAGGGCCACCCCTATCAACAATATCGGGACAATTTATTACTGGCAAAAGGATTATGAACAAGCCATGACACAGTTTAAGATGGCTCACGAGATCATTGATTTTCCCGGCAACAACAGTGGATTTATGTCACTTCTTAAAGTAAATATCGGGGAGATCCATTTCGAATATGGAGAATATGCTCAGGCTGAGAAATGGATAGAAAAGGGCCTGCAAATAGCACGTGAAGGAAATATCGAACCCCGGATTGCAAGTACTTTATTGACCAAAGGCAAGCTGTACAGCAAATTAAAACGTTATCAGGAAAGTGAAAGCTGTTATAACAAAGCCGGCAGGATAATAGAGAAATCAGGCCACAAGGAAGCCTTGATAGAACTTAACTTTTATTATGGGAAATTATACTTCGAGACCGAAAAGTACCAGTTGGCAATTGAAAAACTTAAGCAAGCCACAGAGGTGTCGAAAAACATCGGTTCCGACAAATTTATCTGGGGAAGTTTGTATTACCTTTCCCTTTCTCAGGAATACCTCGGTAAAACAGAAAATAGTATAGAATCACTAAAGGAGGCTGTGAATGTTCTGGAATTGATCAGCACAAAAATGACCGGAGGCGAAGAAGCAAAGAAAACCTTTGAGCAAGATAAATTGCGTCTGAATGTTTATGAAAAGATCATTGAACTTCTTATCAGGGAAAACCGTGTGGAAGAGGCAATGGATTATCTGAATCGAGCCAACAACGACAACATCAAGATGAAATTCGGAAACATGGAGGTTCAGTTTGCTGATAATTCCAAAAATGAAGCCCTTCAAACCGAAAAAACACTTAAAACCAAATTGGACCAATTGAATGAAGAACTGACCAAAGAAAAATCCAAACCGGAAGATCAGCAGAGTGCAGCATTGATCAAGAAGCTGGAGGACATTCAAACAGTAACAGAAAAAGAGTACATGTCGTTTATTAATACAACAGTCAGTGAGCACCCGGAACTGATGAATTATTTCAGCAGCAGTGTTAATCCGAAGGAATTCAGGGCAGCTAAAAGAAACATACCCGAAAACATGGCCACACTTCTGTACCTCATCGGTCAAGACAAGCTCTATATTTTTGTAGCGACCAATGATTCTGTTTATGCACGGGTTGTGGATATTGACTCGCAAGAGTTTGAAAACGATATTCATGATCTGCATACTCTGATTTCCCGGCCATCATTTAATAAGTCGGATGCCATTGAGTTGCGCGGAACTAAAACCCTGGAATTTTCTAGTGAGCTGCCAGACAATAAAGCAGCATTCAATCTGGTCTCTGAAAAATTATACAATATACTTATCGGGCCTGTATTTAATGAGATTGCAAGTAAAGAAAAACTTGTGATCATTCCCAATGGGATGTTGTATTATATTCCGTTCCAGGTGCTGGGATATAATAATCCTGACGGTAGTAGGATCTACTTGATAGAGGATTATGAGATCATCTATACCAACAAACTCAGTTTTGGATATGTCGCTGATGAAACTGACCAATTTAACATCGTTGCACTTGGCAACGCAGATAACAGCCTGCCTTTTGCGGAAACGGAAGTGAATGAGATCAAAAAGATCTATCCTGAAGCACAGGTATATGTACGTGATGAAGCAACCCGTGATAAGGTGATCAACATTCCGGAAGATTACAACATTCTCCATCTGGCCACGCATGGTGTCCTGGATTACAATAATTTTGAAAATTCTTACCTTGTTTTGGCTTCAGATCCACAGGCTAACGATGACGGCAGACTAATGATCGAAGACATTTACCAGATCAACAACCTGGACTTGTACAACATTGTAACTTTATCGGCTTGTGAAACAGCGGTCAGTTTTGAAATGCTTGAAGGGTGGCCGGTAACTACAGCTTCAGCATTTCTTGACCTGGGAGTAGGAACTGTTATTGCCTCACTCTGGAATGTGGACGATGCAGCCACCAATATCCTAATGACAAAGTTTTACGAGAACCTCAAATCCATGAATAAGCTTTCCGCACTAACCCAGGCTCAACTTGAATTGGTCAACCATCCGAAATATAATCACCCATTTTACTGGGCACCGTTTCTGTTTATTGGGGATTGGAGATAGGAATCAATGCGTGAATGTTTGAATGCGTGAATGATTGAATGCGTGAATGATTGAATGATTGAATATTGAGCGCAGCGAAATCCTGCCCAGGTAAATGTTAAATCTGTTAAACTAGTTGAATTGGTTAGCCAACTGATTTAACCGATTCAACCAATTTAAGCTATTCACGCATTCATACAATCTATCACTCCCCCTTTGCCACAACCTTAAAAGGAATGGTAAACACATTAATAGAACTGGGTGGCATGCTGAGGGTGCCGGCCCGGGTTTGGGAATATGTTTCCGCGAAAAGTTTTTCGAACGGGGATTTGTAGCCTTCATCCCTGGCACCTCTTGTTGAAACAATCATGGAAAGATCAATGGGTTCCCGGGTAGCCACCATTTTAAAGATCTCTGTTCCGTACGGTTCACCGAACACAAAGATCTCAGGCAGTTCTTTTTCTTCACCGGGGTATATTATGTATTCAGCTGCAGTTCTGTTCTGGCCTGGAATAAGAATACCAATGTTATTGTCTGGCTGAATATCGATGAGCTGATAATATGCTGGTGTATAACCATCATTTTTAACAATGATCCTGAAGGGATCTCCATCTTCAAAAACCAACTGGTTTCCATTTTTTATTTTCGATTCAATAGGTAATTGCTGATCAACAACATACCTTGATCCTGAACGCTTAACAGTTACAGGAATAATCTCAAAAGTAACATTCAGGTCGCGGTCGGACATATTCACATTTTTAAGGAGATTGGCCTGTACATATCCTTTTAATCTTTGAACTACCGCATCCGAAACATCTTCCGGAGTACCTATGTTCAGATCAATTTTTTTAACAATGAGTTCATCAATCGTGATGATCTGCAAATAATCGGTTCCTTCATGTTTAGTTCTTTCGATAATGAGTTCAGGATCCTTTTTTACAATTTGTACGGTTGGCAGTTCTTCGCATTTACTGCTTAACAAATTAGTAAGCTGTTTATCTTTCAGGTTCCCGATTTTAACTTTGATGCTTAGATCACCAAAGTTTTGTTTGGTGACAAATACCCATGCGTTTTTTGCATCATCTTCAGTAAGGCTTCCATCCAGTATGATGTCAGATTCTATGGCCGAGGAATTAATAATATGACCAATGGCTTTAGGATTCGCTTTAGTGGGATCGCTTGTGTTGATGTCATAAAATCCTACCTCAGTACCGTCGTAAATTCCCATCAGGTTCCCGGCATGGATGGTAAATGTTTTTTCATCCAGCCAGTCTGCGATCATAAAATAGGGTTTTTGGTCAACAGCTTGTCCGCCAAAGATCTCCATATCAACATCTCCTTCAATTTGAGGAGATTGCCTGGGAGCTATTTTATTCATCTCCACTTTGATCATATCAAAAAGCGCCCTGTAAGTAGTTGAAGGAGTGGCTTTTGCCAGTGCTTTACTGAAGGAGTAGGACAAGGATCCATATGAAGCTCCACTCGACCTGTCGATGTATTCATAATTTAATTCTTCCTGGCTTGCCCCGCTCAAAACAACCATTGAAGCGCTGCTACCAGGTTCACCATCACTTCCCATTTCTGAAAAGTTATCTTCATCATTTTGTACTGAAGGATTGTAATCTTCACTTTGGAATTTAATCTCTGTTCCCCTGCTTTTTGCCAGTCCTCGTGTTCCTGTCCCTGAATGGCAGGAATCAAGGATTACCAGTACATTTCCTTCATCACCCAATTTTATCCTTAACGCATTTAACAGGCTTGTCATTTCATCATCCCTGAGGTGATTCTCACCTTTATAGGTTTTACTAAAATAGAGATTGGCGTCATAAGGGATAAGGGATTCGTCGTACCCATCCAGTTCATCTCTGTCGTTGTCCATTATCTGTTGACCGTGTCCGGAAAAATGGATGACAACTATATCTCCTTTATTAACCTTCCCGGATAATGCCACCAATTGTTGAATTATTCCGGCTTTATTTGCTTCACCATTAATCAGCACCATCATGTTGTCTTTGCTGAATCCCTGTTTCAATAAAGCAGCCTTAATCAGATCAACATCATTAACAGAGCTGATGGGACTCCATCCCCCCTCAGCCGGATAATCTCCTACAGCAATGATAAGAGCATGTTTAGAGGGTTCGGCATAAAGGAAACTCAATTGTAAAATCAAGACACCGATGAGAAAAGATTGTAGTGATTTCATGGTCATTAAATCAATATTTTTGTTTTAGTGGCATCTACCTTTAAAGCAATATCAATACCAAATCGTTGATTTAGTAATATTCTCATCTCCAGATAAATACTGCCTAAGCAATTCAATGTCGTCGGGTGAGTTTCCACCCTGATAGGTGTAAAAATCAACCACACCAGAAAGTCCTGTTAACCGGAGTGCAGCGCCCATGTCTTTCAGATCCTCGACAAGCCACATATCCTGTGTATTTTCGGTTTTTATTCCAGCTGCCAAAATAAAAAAAGCTGCATTGTTTCCACCCCTCGACATTTCATACCGCTGGATCTCATTGTTTTCATCGTGGGTATAAAAATTGCTTTCCCGCATGGTAAATGTAACCTGAGGATGATTATAATCCACAACAATTTCGGTATTCTGATCAAGAACAAATTTTGCAATGTTTTCCAGTTGCTGGGTTTTTAGTTCAGTGGTATTGACGGATACTTCCACTTCACTCCCATCACCTAAAAGAACCATATTTACTGTAGCACCTGGAGTTATTTTTTCAAGTTCACCCAATGCTTCTTCTACATTTCTCACCTCCGTTCCATTAATGGTTTTCATATGAAATCCGGTATATTCATGCAGTGCTGAATATGCGGGTGATCCTGGCAAAATACCTGAGAGAACCGGTCTTTCATCCAATTCAGAAATAAAGTAATCTTCAAAACCAAAATCCAGGTACTCATACTTCTGGGACAATTCGATTCCCAGAAATGCCCTTCTTACACGACCATCGTATTGCAGGATATCTTCAACCAGGCGATTTGAAATTTTAGCTTCGAGTGCAAAATTTATTTGTGATTGAAGAATTTGTCCACCATCGGGTGTATCGGCAAAGGCAATTTGGGAATTAACCCCTACTACCCGCCCCTGTTCATCCACAAGTGGGCCACCGCTGTTTCCCCAGATTATTGTTGCTGTCGTCTGGAAAAAACCAAATTTACCTGTCATGCTTTCCCTCACACGGTTTTTTGCACTAATAATGCCATCCGTAACGGTGTAGGGGTATTCACCCAATGGATTGCCAATGGCAAATACTTTTTCGCCTATCCTTACATCTGTGTCCCTGAATGAGATTGTATTGATCTCATTGCCGGGAGTATCCACGAACTCAAGAACTGCCAGGTCGTAAAAAGAATCACCTCCAACAACCCGGACTTCGTATTTCGACCTGTTAATGCTATACACATAAACACTCCCTGGTTCATCGGATGCCTCCTCTACAACATGCGCGTTTGTAATTACATAAAGTTTCCCATTTTTCTCAATAATAAATCCTGAACCGGAGCTGGAGACATCAGCAAGAGAAAGGGCTTTTTCATAGGCTATATCAGGTGCTGATTCCCCTCTGAAACCCAATTGTCGCTTAACGATTTCTTCTTCATGCACACCAACGGTTACAACTGCACCAAGGGTTTTCTCAAGCATATCAGGTACTGATTGTCCGTAGGATGAACAAACGGTTACAACCATTAACATTGAACACAATACTATTTTCATGGACTATATTATAACGGGTTAAAAATATTAAGTAATTGCATCAAATAATGCCAGTCAGGAAATAATTGAAAAGAAAAAAGCATAACCTCTAATTGATTATGCTTTTTTATTTATCAAATTAGTTTGTAAGCTTCCAGGTGTGCTCGTAATAACAGTCCACGTATACGGGACCAAAGTATAGAGATCCACCTGTAGTTTCGGCATATAACTGTGTTTTGCCTTCTATGGCCCATGTGTAACCATCGCTCCAGGCGGCTACTGTTCCCGCATAATCTCCATCAACATAGATATCAATGGCATAACCGGTCCAATTGTCAACGATTACTTTACAATAGTCTGCTCTTGCCTTTTTATCCTCTTCCGGTTTAGGGGCAACAACCTCATCTGAAGTTGGTTTAGGTGTTTTAATGTATGGGCTTGGTCCTCTTGTTTTTTCAACCTTTTCAGCTTTTGCTTCGATAACCTTTGTCTCTTTTTCAGCTTCCTGTGCAATGCTGGTTGACATCAAAGAGAACGAAAACATTACAATCATTAAAAAAATGAAATTTTTCATAGTACCTTGTTTTTAATAAAAATTATTGGTTAAACAAATATAGAAATAAATTCTATGCATTATAAATGCTATTAAACTTTGGTAATTAAGATTTTGTTACTCATTACTTTCAATTAGTGTGCCAATCATTAATTCTTCCAGTAAAACTCTCTATCCATGCATCATTTAGAGTGATAATCCTTCTACTCAATAAGCACAAATGCGGCCCAATAAAAGGGATCGTATTTCTTTTTCATTTCTTTCTGAGCATGGCTGAATGCTTCTCTAATGTTGTTACTTGCTAACCACTCACCGTAAAATATATCCATAAATTCCATGGTCTCCTTGTCCGGGACTTGCCATAAACTCATGATCAAATAGTCAACACCAGCCATTTTAAAAGCCCGTTGCAAACCATACACACCTTCACTCCCCTGAATATCGCCAAGGCCGGTTTCGCAAGCAGACAGAACAACCAGTTTTGTATTAGACAGATTCATGTTTGAAACTTCCAGGGCAGTGAGTATACCATCTTCAATTCCTGCTGTCAATTCTTCTCCACTCCAGATGTTATTACCTCCGGCCAGGATTATACCGGATCGCAATAAGGGATTTTCCGAATGCTGAAAAACTGATCGATTCTCCTGGTTTTGCATTTCCATGGTGTACTCCTGTTTCGGATCAGGAAAGAAAAAACCATGTGTAGCCAGATGAATGATTTCGGGAGCATCATGTCCAGAAAGCGATTTAAATGATTCTTCATTGGCCTCCTTGGAGCTATACATACTTGCCTTTATATTATTCCGCTCTAGTTGTTGTTTTATATTATTGGCCTCTGTTAAGGTCCCCTGTAAATAATTCCACACCATTCCTCTGGTTTCATTGCTGAAGGAAGAACTCCTGTTTATTGCCAGCAAGTTGTCCTCTACCCCGGAATATTTATTTGATTCCATCACCATTTCGTCTTCATTTACATTGTATTCAATGCCGCCATAAACCACGGCATCAATATCCTGATCAGTAAAGTTCACCTGCTTGTTTTTTTCAGTTAATGACCCTGAGCTGCCCAGATAATTCAAGGCATAGCGGTCAGACAGGTACAACGAATCGTTGCATGGTATGGCAGCGAATGATATTTTATGCAGTAATCCTGAAGGTGAGTAGAATACATTTTCCACATCCTTTAGGTAACCTTCCAGCGGTTTCCAGATCATGCTGTATAAAACGGTATCAGTATAGGAAATGCTTTCTTCAACATTTAACTGTCCTGCACCTCTTTTTTCCCCATAAAGCTGGGCAACAAGATTTACCGTGTTTTCATTGTTTGATTGCTGAATTGAAGCCTGCAATTCTTTTTCTTCAAACAAGGGGATGATTTGAGGATATTTGAAATCCTTCTTCAATACCAATGCGCAATAAAAAGTACTGTCGGTCCATCGTTTATCATAGTATTGAAACCTTATGAATTCAACGGTTGCCTCCGATTTGTTCAGTTGTTTTTGAATGTCATCCCAGGAATCCGTTGATTTATTTGACTGGGCAAATTCATCCGAGAGCCTGGCTAAATCTTTCTCGAGGGCAATAGCTTCATCTTCAAGGCCGTCTATATATTCCTGATTGTCTTTTGCTGGCATTGCATAAAGGGAAGCAATTTCTTCCTTAACACGGCTCCATTGATCATATTTGTTGATGAGTGATATATCTCCTGAATTCAGAATTGTACTTCTGACCTGCTGCTCTGCCTTCAACAGAAGACCTTTCATGGTTAATGCATTGTTATAGGAATCTCCAACCAGCCTGGGATTTGAATTGGCATTGCGATAAAAGAAGGAGTGATAAATATCAAACCTGTATTTGATATCATCTATGAAATATTTTTTCTCTTCTTCGGATAGAAAGGAGAACTGCACCTGGATCATGTTAAGCATACATTCATTTGATTCCAGGTAATACTTTTCAGCACTTTCATTGTCGCCAGTTGCCTCATAGGTATCAGCCAGATTGTTCAGGTAAATAGGAATAGTTGGATGATGAATGCCTAATGTTTTTTTACGGATCTCAACAGCCTCTTCGTAGAGTTCTATGGCGTAATTCAGCTTGTTTTGATTTTTTACCAGAACTGCAAGATTGTTAAGTCCCAGGGCATAGTCCGGATGATCCTTTCCGTAGATCTCCTCTTTCAGGTTAAGTGCCTGTTGTGCACATTGCATGGCTTGCTCCTGGTTACCGAGATGATTATACGTAATGGAAAGATTACTGAGTGATATTATGTACTGAGGGGATTTAACTCCAACAACATTTTTGTAGATCTCCAGTGCATCATTAAGGTGTCTCAGGGATTCCTGGTATTCTCCCATCTTATCGAAATACACACCCAATCCGTTTTTGGTATCTGCATAATCAATGTTATCCTCTCCAAAAAGTTCACGTCTTATTTCCATGGATTCCAGATAGAGCTCTTTTGCCTTCTCGTAATTTCCAAGGTATTCATAATTCATGGCCAGGCTGGTAATAATGTTTGCATAGCCATCGTTCTTTTCATCGAAAATTTTATTATTAAGTTCCAGGGCTAACAAGAACCACTTTTCAGCAGCTTTATAATCGCCTGTTTCTTTATAAAAAACACCAAGATTATTCAACAGATTTTTATAGGTATCATTTTCAGTCCCAATGCTGTTTTCATAAATGTCCTTGATCTCCAATAAAATTTCTTCAGACCTGCTGAAATTCCCAACATTTCTGTATAATCCGGACAGAGAATTCAATGCACGCCCGTATAACCAGTTATCCTCCCCATAGGTGCTTTTGTAAATATCCAGGGCTAGAAGCATCCTAGATTCGGCATTTGGATAATCACCCTCCAGGTTATCAAGCACAGCAATTTTCATCAGGGCATTTCCATATTTGATATGATGTGTCCCGTAAATCTCCTTGACTAACATTAATGCATTATTCAGATATTCGCGTGCTTTGCTATAATCACCCAGGTATTCATAATTTAATCCTATTACCGTTAAAGACTGCGCAATGTCTTTATGTTTTTCTCCCAAAACGTTTTTCCTGATATCAAGAGTTTTAATAAATACTTCAGCTGCTTTCTTATATTGACCAGTTTCCTGGTACAGCAACCCGAGGTTATAATAATCGAGAGAGGCAGTTATGCTGTTGGGACCATACAATACCGTATCGACGTGCAATACTTTTTCAAACAATACCTCAGCCGTATCAAACTGACTCCAGTATTGATAAACACCTGCAATTCCGCTTAATGTTACGGCAAATTCGAAGGACATATCTCCAAGTTCTTTCTCCCGGATCAATAATGCTTCTGATAAATACTTATAGGATTCATCAAGATCGCCTTTGGTTTTATATAGCATACCCATATTATTAAGGGTACCTGAATACTCCAGTGAATTTTCACCAAAGACCTCTTTTTGCAAAGCCATCACTTCCTGATAGTACTTGAATGCTTCTTCGAAGTTTTCCATCGTTCCATAGTTACCTGCCAGGGATCGCAGCGTATTGATGTAATCAGGGTGCTGTTCCCCAAGCAGGTCCTTTCTTATGTCAAGTGCTTTTTTGTAAAAAGTATTGGCTTTATCATTTTGTCCGTGATTTTTATACATGATGGCCAGGTCGATGAGAAAGGGAACGTATTCCGGATTTTTCTCCCCTAAGGCATCCAGGGCAACATCATGAGCAAGGTTTAATATGGAATCTGCGAGCAGGTATTCACCTTTGTAATCATAAACATTACCCAGGTTTGAAAGGTCGTAGGCGTAGGTGTAATTTTTATCCCCATATAAAAATCTGTTGATCTCGATTATTCGTTTGAAAGCAGATACTGCTTCATCTACTTTATCACCATCGTAATAAGCATTTGCAAGATATTCCAGGGATAGAGCATATTGCTTATGGTATTCACCATGTCTTGCTTTCACCGTTTCAAGTGCTTCAAGATACAATTCCTCAGCTTTAGGGTAATCTCGTTTTTGCTTATATATAAATCCTCTCCCCCGGATCGAATTAACCTTCAGCTCGAAAAACGAATCATCCAGTTCTTCTTTGTTTTCAAGGTTAAGGATTATGATGCTTAATGCGGAGTCTGCTTTTCCGAATTCTCGAAATTTTTTATAGGTGTTTGACAGGTAAATCAAATCATTTAAATAATCGAAATCATTCTCTCCATTCAGCTTCAATCTTAACTGGCAAACCTCTTTAAAACAGTTTATTGATTTATCGAATTGATTCAATTTGCTATAAGTTCCTCCTAGGTTTTTTAAGGCAAAAATGTAATCTTCATGTTCTTTTCCGGTAATGCCTTCTTTAATTGCCAATGACCTTTCATAGCTCTTCAGTGCATCATCATAATAACCATTCATTTCACTGGCCACTGCCAGGTTGTTCAGAGCAACTGAATAATTCAGATGATTTTTGCCAAATTCTTTTGAGGCTTGTTTTTCTGCCTGTTTTGCATATTCCAGACTTTTTTCGAATTCTCTCTGTCGAAAGGCTTTTAAAAATTTGCTGTTGATTTCAGACCAGTTTAATTTCCGCTCGTATCCTTTCGGATCATTTAAAAAGTTGATAACTTCAATGTGGTTGTTCAATGTTGCATAATCAATGGCAGATTTTTCTTCTTCACTTTCAATTCGAATATCTGCACCTTTATTTACAAGCAATTCGCAAATCTCATACTCCCCGTTGTAAGCAGCAAGCATAAGCGCTGTATAACCACTTTGTACCTTTAGATTTATTTCCGGATTGAAATCAAGCATTTTGCTAAGTGCATCTGTATACCCATCACGGCAGGCATAATGCAAAGGTGACCAACCGTTGTTGTCGGTTATGTTAATATCAGCACCATTGGAAGCCAGGATCATCATTGCTTCTTCATTTCCTCCCATAACTGCAAGAAGCAGGGGGGTAAGCCGATACATAGAATGATTTGTATTAATATCTGCACCTTGAGAAAGCAGGTATCCAAGACAATTTGTTTTTCCGTTGTATGCAGCCCATTGCAATGCCGTCCAGCCGCTTTTTTTATTGTCCTCTTTCGAGAATTCCCGGTCATCAACGGGGATTTCACAGTCTTCAATGAGATATTGCAGCAAAGAAGAATTGCCGTTGGCCGCAGCTATACAGGTAAGATTTCCATAGTACGATCCTGTTGTATCAATATAAATTACACCATTTATAGCGGTTGATGCTCCGTGCTCAATTAAATATTTTACGAGCTCTGTATCATTACAATACACTGCCCACATCAGTGGAGTGGCATTGTTTGAGTCGGCACTGTTAATTGAATGACCTTTTTCAATAAGATTTATAACCTCCGCCCGATCGCAGTTTTTTGAGGCATTCAGCAATTTATCATCGGAAATCTCCTGAGAAATCAGAACATGAATCGTAAGGATAGTTAACACCGCTGAAAAGACAAACCTCATTTTGTTTTTTTGGGGATTAAATACAAATTCAATGCCTCATTGACACAAATATAGGTAAATTGGTTAAATCGAGTGGTTGAACATGTAAATAGGTATATAGGGTAAATATGGTAATTTGTATTTTCATTTTCCATTGTCCACTGTCCATTTTTCATTTTCCATTTTCCAATTGCCAACTGCATACTGCAAACTGCAAACTTTTTTCAAAAAACACCCCTAATTCACCCATTTACAATCCACTGTAAAAATAATACGTGGAAATCCTTTTCAGTTTAAAAAAAAGTTCAGATATTTGCACCCATTTTTGAAAATACTTTTAACATTTTAATTCTTAAACAATTAACAATTTAAAGAATGCCAACAAAGATTAGATTACAGAGAAAAGGTAAAAAAGGGCAACCTTTTTACCACATTGTTATTGCGGATGGTCGTGCACCACGTGACGGAAAATACATCGAAAGAATTGGCACTTACAATCCGCTGGTGAAACCGGCTGACATCGATTTTGATTTTGACAGGGCGTTGTACTGGCTTCAGGCAGGTGCTCAACCTACTGATACTGTCAGGGCTATTTTATCCTACAAAGGAGTGATCTACAAAAATCACCTCCTGAAAGGTGTAAAAAAAGGAGCCTTTACCCAGGAACAAGCCGATGCAAAATTTGATGCATGGCTGAAAGAAAAGGAAGAAAAGATTGCTGGAAAAGTAAAAGACGTAGAAAACGAAAGCAGGGAAGATAAGAAAGCACGTCTTGAAGCTGAGAAGAAAGTGAACGAAGAAAGAGCAAAAGAAATTGCTGCCAGACGTCTTGCTGAACTTAAAGCGGAAGAAGCTGAAGGCGCAGAAGAAGCTGCTGAAGAAACCACAGAAGAACCTGCTGCTGAAGCTCCTGCAGAAGAAGTTACTGCTGCAACTGAAGAAACTCCTGCTGAGGAAAAAGCGGAAGAATCTAAACCGAAAGCAGAAGAGAAAGTAGAAGAAAAAGCTGAAGAGAAAGTTGAGGACAAAGTAGAGGAAAAAGCAGAAGAGAAGATTGAAAAACCTGCTGAGGAGAAAAAGGAAGAGCCTGCTGAAGCAAAGGCAGAGGAAGAAAAGAAAGAAGAGCCGAAAGCTGAGGAAAAAACTGAAACTAAAGAGGAGGAAAAGAAAGAGGAGCCGAAAGCAGAAGAAAAGTCTGAAACTAAGGAAGAAGAGAAAAAGGAAGAAACTCCAGCTGAGAAAGAGGGTGACAAGAAAGAGAAAAAGAGTGAATAGGTTAATAAAGTGAATAAGTAAATATGTTAATATGCCTGCGTGGTTGGATTAGAAAGGTGTAACTGAGGACATATTAACAAACTTAGGTTCTGAAATGCATTAATCTTTTCCTATTTACTTATTTACAAATTAACATTTTACTTTTAACCATGGATAAGAAAGATTTTTACTTTCTTGGAAAAGTGATAAAGACATCAGGTTACAAAGGTAGCCTGGTGTTTTTTTTTGATGTGGACGACATTGAACCTTACAAGGAACTGGAAGCCGTTTTTATTGATGTAAGCAATGAGTTGATCCCCTTTGCAATTCACACCTTGCAGTTCAGGAACAGCAATTCGGCCTTCGTAAAACTTGAAGACATCAATTCAGACGAAGAGGCTTCAGCCCTGACAGGATGTGAACTTTACCTGCCTGTATCCTTCCTGCCCCCTTTAACAGGGAACAAGTTTTATTATCATGAAATTATCGGTTATGAGGTCATTGATGAGAAGCATGGCAAAATTGGAACCATGCAATTGGTGATCGACCAGGGCCCCCAGGATATCATGAGCATTAGCTTCAAAGGAAAAGAGATTTTACTTCCCGTTACCGATGACATAATTCAACGAGTAGACCGGGATAATAAAATACTTTATGTTTCAGCGCCTGAAGGTTTGCTGGAAATCTATTTATAATACCAAGAAAGTGAGAACTCCGTTCCGGTTTAAACAATTTTCCCTGGATGATGGCAACAGTGCAATGAAACTTAGTACTGATGCGGTTTTACTGGGAGCATTTGCATCCGTAAATGATGTTCACACCTGCCTTGATATTGGCACCGGAAGTGGGATTATAGCTTTAATGATCGCCCAAAAGTCTGAGTGTAAAATAACAGGGATAGATATCGATGATGGCTCCATTGGTGATGCAAAACTTAATTTTGAAAATAGTCCCTGGTCTGACCGTTTAACTGCAATTCAAACTGCACTGGCAGCGCATTCGCAGGAAACGAACACCCAATATGACCTGATCGTATGTAATCCTCCTTATTTTATAAATAGTGAACCTTCTCCTTATTCCCGGAAAAATATATCAAAACATAATCATTTGCTCGAATTACCGGAAATGATACGCCACACATCACAATTATTGGATACAAATGGCCGGTGTGCCTATATATTGCCCTATTCAGAGCGGAATCATATTCTGGATCTTGCAACTAAAGAAGGTCTGTTTCTGTACAGGGAAATGATCGTTTATCCTAAAAAGTCAAAAGCAGCTAATCGTATACTTATTGAGCTAAAAAGGATCAATGAGCCAATGGAAACTACATCCTTAACCATCAGAAATGAAGATGGCAGCTATACCTCTGAATACAAAAGATTTACAGAAGAGTTTTACTTGCAATTCTAACAGGTAGGTATTCCTTTAACCATATAAGGCATATAAGGACATATTAGAAGTTGACCTTATATGATTCTTATCGCGCTAAGCGGGATGGTTTACAATTATGGAATCAAATTTGTATGATTTAAAGAAAAAAGCATCATGCAAACTATTCTACGTATTCTTTTTCTTTCCATATCGTTTTTCTTCATTGGCGAGAACATATATTCCCAAAAAATATATTCCACTGCCAGTAAATACGAGGCAGATATTACCATACATGTGGTGGAAAGTAAATATGAAGCAGATCTGCTGGTTTACAAGGTTGACAGTAAATACAGTGCAGATGGAAATGAAGGTTTATGGTATTTCGTTGACAGCAAGTACGAAGCCGATAAAAAAGTATATTTCTCGGAAAGCAAATACGATGCTGACCTGCTTATCTTTTTTACTGACAGCAAGTACGAAGCAGAGTGGCGCAACAGGGAAAAGATACATTTGTTGTATTAGTTGTTTTACCAGCTTAAAGCTACTTTCTGACCACTATTAGGTCCTATTAACTAAGATCAATCACTACCTGGTTAGATGTATTCTTTACCTCTTTGTGTATTCTAAGACTTATCCAAGTTTTAATTCATAAAATTAACAAAAGGT
>CAYQWA010000049.1:0-23671 GCA_964421215.1 uncultured Bacteroidales bacterium
AGGTTACCGAATTTTTCATGGATCAATTCAGGATCCGTGGTATATTCAATAATTTCGTCTTCATCATGTATAGAGGTTGACATAAGGGGATTCCCCAACTGTCTGATTATCTCTGTGGTTATGTTATTATCAGGGACCCTGATACCCACTGTTTTCTTTTTCCTGTGAACTATCTTAGGTACACTGTTATTGGCTTCCAGGATATATGTAAATGGGCCCGGAAGTGTGCTTTTCATAAGTTTAAAGACATCGTTCGACAAGGGTTTGGTAAAATCCGATAAATGACTGAGGTCATGGCAAAGGAAGGAAAAATTGGCCTTCTCTTTTTTAATCCCTTTTATCTGGGCAATCCTTGCATGGGCTTTTGTTTTATACAGATCACAACCCATGGCATAAATCGTGTCCGTGGGGAAAATGATCACACCACCATCTTCCAGGCACTCCACAACCGTTTTAATCCCCCTGGGACTTGGATTTTCAGGATATAGTTTAATTATCATTTACAGTATTATTTTCGCTACAAAGGTAATACAATGTTTACTATCAAATGTTTATTCTATCAATGATTTCCGACATTTCTATTTTTGAAGAATGCTCTGAAAACTTGCATCTTATACAGATTTGTTATATATTTAGCCGGTCTTAATCCTTCATAAAAAAAATATCATGAACTGTCCCGTGTGTAACTCATCAAATTTAAATGATGAACTAAAATCGTGTCCGGAATGCCAATCCGATCTGGAAGCATTTCAATTAACTCAATCCATTGACAAAACAAGTAAAAATCGTCTGAACTTCGGTATTATCGCTTCGGTCTTGTTTATCGTTGTCCTGATCTTTTGGCTTGTCACCGGTTTCACCGGTAAACCTGCTGATCCAGAAACATCAGAAGAAATGCAAACAGAAGAAACCCAGACCCAAACTGAGCGAGACCAGTTAAAAGCTGAATACGATCAGCTGGCTACGGAGAACAGCCAATTAAAAAAGCAAGTTACCGAGCTTAAGGAACAAACCAAAAAGAAACAAAAGGAATATGTTGTAAAAGAAGGTGAATCGCTTTTCACCATTGCCAGAAAGATTTATGGAAACGGTTATAAATACCTTGACCTGGCCCAGGATAAC
Source organism: uncultured Bacteroidales bacterium (assembly GCA_964421215.1). GTDB lineage: Bacteria > Bacteroidota > Bacteroidia > Bacteroidales > JAADJA01 > JAADJA01. Next base: position 1,123 of record CAYQWA010000049.1, read on the forward strand.
AACATTGAGAATCCTGATAACCTGAGGGCCGGTCAAAAGCTTATAGTTTATTATTAATGATTGAATGTGTGAATGCATGAATGCGTGAATGGATCCAGTACCTCCATGAGAAATATAAAAGGTTGTTGTGATTATATTTAAGCATTCTGTCATTCAAGCATACTAGCATTCTAGCATTAATACGACTTTAAATCATTTGCATTTCAACCTTTAAAATAAAAGACATGTCGAAAAATACAGAAACCCTGAATAAGAAAATAAGCGGATACCTCTCCGAACTGATAAACAAGCAAAACAAAATCGAGGAACTGGATGCTGAAGTTGGAACATTGAAAAAAGAGGTAAGCACTCAGAAAACCCAGGTCAAAAAATTAAAAACTGAAAAAACAAACCTGGAGTCAGAGGTTGAGCAACTAAAATCAGAAATCACCGCAATCAAGGAGGCCAACAAAAAAAAGAAAGAGAAATCTGAGTAATCGCTGGTCATCCAGAAAACCGGTAACTCTTTTATACCACAGATTACACAGATTGCCACAGATTTAACTAGAAAGATTTTGCGTTTATCTGCGTAATTAGCGGTTAATCTCTAATTCACCACAGATTACTCAGATGGCCACAGATTCAAATTGAATATAATAGGTGAGTTAAGTGTTTAAAATAACGGGCCATCTTTATTTTATGGGTATTGCTTTGGGAAGCTTAATCCGTGTTAATCTGTGAAATCTGTGGTAGATTTTTTGAACCACATAGGCACACAGGGCACATAGAATTATTGCAAAAGTTTTTTGTATATCTGCGTAATTAGCGGTTGGTTTAAAATCCTCTTCAGATTAGACAAGTATTAATTCCTGCTAATAAGTGTAATTCGTGCCATTAGTGCTGTCAAAAGTAACCTAAACCTCTATCGCCCCAACAAGCTCATCCACTGAACCAACATTATGCCTGTCCATATACTCCTCAATACCATCCACAATCTTTTCCGAAATATGAGGATCAATAAAATTAGCAGTACCCACCTGAATAACTTTTGCACCTGCAAGAATGAACTCTATAGCATCGGTAGCATTCATGATCCCACCAATTCCTACGATGGGGATCTTAACCGCTTTAAACACCTGCCACACCATTCTCAACGCAACAGGTTTAATGGCCGGCCCCGACAATCCCCCGGTTACAGTAGATAATATGGGCTTCCGGGTTTCGGCATCAATGGCCATTCCCACCAGGGTATTTATAAGGGAAACAGAATCAGCTCCTGCTCCTTCAACAGCCAAAGCCATCTCAGCAATGTCCGTTACATTGGGAGACAACTTTACGATGAGGGTTTTATCATAGGCTTTTCTAACGGCTTCGGTAACCGCAATTGCTGACGGACAGCTTGTACCGAACAACATACCACCTTGCTTAACATTAGGGCAGGAAATATTCAATTCAATGGCCGGAACCTTGTCCAACTCATTTAATTTCTCAGTAACAGCAATGTAATCCTCAATAGTTGATCCGTTAACATTGGCAATGATGTGGGTATCGAAATCCTTGATATTGGGATAGATATGCTCAATAAAATAGTCAATCCCCTTGTTTTGTAAGCCTACTGCATTCAACATCCCTGATGCCGTTTCAGCCATTCGCGGATAATCGTTTCCTTCCCTGTTTTCAAGGGTCAGGCCTTTAACAAAGATCCCACCCAACCTGTTCAGGTCAACATATTCAGCCATTTCCTCACCAAACCCAAATGTTCCCGAGGCCACTGTAACAGGATTTTTAAACTTAAGCTGATGTACATTTACCCCTAAATCTACCATGACAAATAATTTACATTAAATACCGGGCCTTCACAGCAAACCCTTTTATTTCCTTCCTGTGTGGCTGTAACGCAACAAAGGCAAACACCAAAACCGCAAGCCATCATGTTTTCCAACGAAGCTTCACAATCCACACCTTTCTCCTGCGCAATTTCTCCCACTGCTTTCATCATCGGGTCAGGACCGCAGGTATATACTTTATCGAAATTAAAATTTTCTTTATTAAACACTGAATGTTGGGTAACCAGTCCTTTTTCACCCATTGACCCATCTTCAGTGGTTACAAGCACTTCGCCATATTTTGAAAACTCATCAACAAGCAATACATCCTTTTTCGACCTTCCACCCAGCAGGAAAACAACCTGTATGTTCCTGGCCGTTAATTCTTTCCCCATCAAAATAAATGGTGCAATTCCAGATCCTCCCCCGACTATCAAAACCTTTTTCAAATCTTCACCAATATTATAGTTGTTGCCGAGAGGATAGATGATATTCACTTTTTTTCCAATGGGAAGCGATCCCAGTTTACTGGTTCCCTTGCCAATGGCTTTGATATAAAAACTTATTTTCCGTTCGTTGTAATCAACATCAAGCACCGAGAAAGGTCTCCTTAGAAAAACATCCGGAGCATCGGGGACCTGAATTTCAGCAAAGTTTCCCGGCTTTACCTCCGGAATATCAACGGGCGATTTAAAAGTGATAATGTAGTTGTCCTCTACCGGGCAATCTATGTTTATTAGTTCATGATCTTCTACAACTTTTCTCATGGATTATTGCTTAAAAAAAAAGTCCTCCGTGGAGGACTTTATATCACTACTCTTTATTTTCTTTAGTTTCGTTATCGGCCTCCTTTTCGGTGGACATCTCTTCAGAATCCCCTCCTCCCTCTTCAGCCTTTTCATCCTCTGTAAAATCAAGCAGGTTTTCTTTTTGTAGCACATTGTACCAGTTAATCACCTTTTTGATATCAGAAACGTAAACATTTTCTTTATCGTAATCGGGAACCGCTTTTTCAAAAAAGGTCTTAAGCTCTTCGCCTGATGACTTATGCGGGATACCGGCTTTACCTTCCTGCATATCATAAATAGCCTTTAAAACATCCCGTAATGGTTTGTCCTCTCCGTCAGTATAAATACTGATCTCTTCAAGCGTACTGATCCTCTCATGACTGAAGGCTGTAAACTTCTTCCCGTCCAGCATCGATTCAACAACCAATCCGTTCTTTGTTTGGGCAAGCATCTTAAACAGTCCGGGCTTCCCTGAAATTGATAATATCTTACTTAAATCCATACTTACTTATTTGGTGCGCCAAAAATAGATAATATTTAAATTGAATAATGAATTTTTAACTTTGAAAATATCAGAAACTCTTCAATGATTAATATTTTTTGGGCAGCGGCCGTGCTATCCGCTTGTAGTGCCGTTTGGTCTATGGTATTTTGCAATGCCGGTGCGGGGGCTTCCTTTGTCAGCCTCCACCCGTCAGCAAAATATCCACAGCCCATTCCGTCAGCTACCGCTGCTATCACCTCTGCATTCTGAAACTATCTCAGGTATTAACAATTATTCTGGTTATTTATTGTCAGGAAATAAGGTGTTATTATATAGTAATTCATCGTAATTGGTGGTAATTCAATAGAAATTTACGAGTACTTCAATTCAAGGGATTTTGCCAACTGCCTTCTGCCAAATTAATTCTAGTCATTCAAGTCAATCCAGTCATTTTAGTCATTTCCATCTATTTACTCAAAAGCCTGCATATCCGACAACTTCTTATAAACCCCATCCCTATCCAATAGCTCTTTGTGGGTGCCCCGTTCTACGATCTCACCCTTTTGAAGAACAAATATCTCGTCAGCATGGATAATTGTTGAAAGCCGGTGTGCGATTACAATGGAGGTTCTGTTTGACATTACCCTGGCAAGAGCATCCTGAACCAGACGTTCTGATTCTGTATCCAGTGAGGATGTGGCTTCATCCAGGATCAGGATGGGTGGATTCCGGAGAACTGCCCTGGCGATGCTGAGCCGTTGTCGTTGACCACCGGATAATTTGGAACCACGGTCACCGATGTTGGATTGGTACCCGTTCTCCATTTTCTCTATAAATTCATGGGCATTGGCAATTTTTGCTGCTTTTATTACATCCTCCTCACTAACTCCGACCATTCCAAAAGCAATGTTGTTAAAGATGGAATCGTTGAACAAGATGGCTTCCTGGGTCACAATGCCCATTAATCCACGTAAGTCATCAATTTTGTAATCCCTGAGATCCTTTCCATCTACTTTGATGGATCCTTGTACCACATCGTAAAAGCGTGGCAGCAGGTCGGCCATGGTGGATTTTCCTCCACCAGATTGTCCTACAAGGGCAATGATCTTGCCCCGTTCAATTTTACAGTTGATGTTTTTTAATACCAGTTCATTTTTGTACCGGAAGGAAACATTCTCGTATTCTACTGCTTCCTCAAATCGTTTGATCGAAAGTGCATTTTCTTTTTCTTCAATTACCTCTTCAGCATCAAGGATCTCGAATATCCGGTCAGCTGATGCCATTCCTTTTAATACATTATAAAAGGCTGACGTCAGGTTTTTAGCAGGTGGTATTATCTGGGAGAAAATAACGATGTAAGCAATAAACCGGCTGGCATCCATAGAGGATTCCTCGGATAAGATCAATCTGCCTCCGAACCAAATAATGAGCAGAACAACAGATGATGATAAAAACTCGCTGAGCGGACTGGAAAGGTCACGTCTGCGGTAAATACCTTTCAGAACACCTGAATAGGATTCATTCAGCGTTCTAAAGCGTTTGTTCGAAAAATCAATGGCAGTAAAACCTTTAATAATCCTTAAGCCTGAAATGGTTTCCTCAATTATGGCAAGTAATCCCGCTAGTTTGGCCTGTCCTATTTTGGATTCCTTTCGAAGCCTTCTACCAATCTGGCCAATGATCAATCCTGCAATCGGGAAAGCAATTAAAACAATGATTGTCAGTTGTGAATTAAAAAGAAAGAGTGAAGTCAGATACACGATAATCATCACCGGATCACGGAAGATCATTTCCAGGTAATTCATGATGGAGTATTCCACCTCCTGTACATCTGATGTTATGCGAGCTATAATATCCCCTTTCTTCTGGCCGGTAAAAAAGGAAAGTGGAAGAATGAGCAGTTTTAAATAGATGTTGTTTCGGATATCTTTAACGGCTCCAATTCTTACATTGGCAAGGAAGAATAAAGCCATAAAACGAAACATGTTTCGAAACAGGAACATGCCAAAGAAAAACAAACATATAAAGATCAGGGCCTGGATATGGCCACTTTGTTGAATGATCAGGCTTAAATGGTAGTTCAACAGGTTCATAACTGAATCCACCATTGAACTTGAACCCAATTCCAGTTCAGGCTGTACATCCACTGGCTCAATCAATCCAAACAACAAATTAAGAAGTGGAACAAGCATAAAAAAACTCACCAGGGAAAAAATGGTGACCAGCAAATTGCTGAAGATGTTTAAGGCTGCTGATAACCAATACGGTTTGATGTAGGTAAATACCCGAAGTAGTTTTTTATACATATAAGCCTGTTAACGGATTAAACTGTCTTTCCGGTATAATTATGAGGTGTAAATTTCATCAATTCCTCTTTCACTTCATCTGAGACCTTAAGTTTTTTAATGAACTCCCTGATGGCTTTTTCATCGATCCGTTCGTTGGTCCGTGTAAGTTCCTTCAGCTTCTCATATGGCTTTGGAAATCCTTCTCTTCTTAAAATTGTTTGAATGGCCTCTCCAACAACGGCCCAGTTTTCTTCCAGGTGAGCCTGCATTGCCGCTTCATTTAACAATAGTTTATTCAGGCCCTTTAGTAAGGATTTACAGGCAAGCAAAGTGTGAGCAATCGGTACGCCGATGTTCCTCGAAACAGTACTGTCGGTTAAATCTCTCTGCAAACGTGATACAGGCAGTTTTGATGAAAGGTAGTCAAACAGGGCATTTGCGAGACCCAGGTTTCCTTCTGAATTTTCAAAGTCGATGGGATTTACTTTATGCGGCATGGTAGATGATCCCACTTCACCTTCTTTTATCTTTTGTTTAAAGTACTCCATGGATATGTAAGACCACATGTCCCTGTTCAGATCGATGAGGATGTTATTGATCCTTTTCAAATTATCAAAAAAGGCAGCCAGGAAATCGTAATTTTCAATTTGTGTCGTTACTTTTTGTCTTTTTAGTCCTAAACCACTCAGAAATTCATTTCCGAAATTGTGCCAGTCAATATCAGGATAAGCAGCATAGTGTGCATTAAAGTTACCGGTCGCTCCTCCGAATTTAGCCGTGAACGGTAGGGAATTTAATAGTTTCAATTGCTGTTTCATTCGTTCAGCAAATACATTGATCTCTTTCCCAAGACGAGTTGGAGAAGCTGGCTGTCCGTGGGTATGGGCAAGCATAGGAATGTTTTTCCATTCTTTGGCCAGTGCAGTCAGCTTTGATGATACTTTATTTAATTGAGGAAGAAGGCTGTCTTCAAAAGCCAGCTTTATAGAATAGGGTTGTGCAGTATTGGTGATATCCTGGGATGTCAGTCCAAAATGGATAAACTCTTTGTACTCACCTAAGCCAATCTTATCGAATTCCTTTTTCAGGTAATATTCAACAGCTTTTACATCATGGTTGGTAACGCTTTCGATTTTCTTTACCTCTTCAGCATGTTTAAAGGTAAAATCCCTGCAAATAGCGCGAAGGTCTTCAAATCTGGCCTTATCGAATTTTGCCAGTTGTGGTATGCCCAGGTTGACGAGGGCGATAAAATATTCAACCTCCACAAACACCCTGTAATTGATCAGGGCTGCTTCTGAAAAATAATAGGATAATCCTTCGACGTTCTTACGATAACGGCCATCGATGGGAGAAATGGCATTTACTTTTGTTAATTCCATGATGATATCAATTTAGGAATCAAAAATAGAAAATTATTAAAACCAATTATTTATTCCTGTGAAAAGTTTAAGAACAATTAAATTGATTGAAAAGAGTAAGATTTTAGACTTGAAGTGTTTTGAGATTTTACAGTTTTCCGTTATTATTGAGGGTAACATGAATCCTTTTTTTACCACATAGACACATAGAACTCATAATTTAATTGGATAAGTTTAGCGTTTATTCGCATGATATGCGTTTAATTATCCTGATGACGGGCGGTTGTTAATACACCACAGATTACACAGATGGCCTCAGATTAAACACAGATAAATCTATTGGCAGTAGTAACATATATATGTCTGGACAAATCTATTCAATTAGTGGTTAAATTTTTGTAGATTTGATAGAAGAAAAGAATACTTAAATCTAATATTATGATAGACCTCAATGAAATCAGCTACAAAATTATTGGTTGTGCCTATAATGTACACTCAGATCTTGGGCCAGGATTATTAGAATCAACTTATGAAACTTGTCTGGAATATGAATTAATATCTTTTGGTTATAAGGTTGAAAGGCAAAAACCATTGCCCGTAATTTATAAAGACATTAAACTTAGTGCTGGATATAGAATAGACTTACTTATTGAAGATAAAGTCATTATTGAAGTTAAATCCTGCGAGGCCATAGCACCTGTTCATGAAGCTCAGCTCCTTACATATTTAAAACTTGCTAAAGTTAAACTTGGATTGTTAATAAACTTTAATGTTGCAGACTTAAAACAGGGTATTAACCGTAGAGTGATGTGATTCAACAATAAAGCTCCATGTGTATTATACATCTGTGTTAATCTGAGTAATCTGTGGTGAAATAAAACTATGATCTTCCCCAGATATATTCGTGATTTTCCGCATTATAAGCGGCAAAAATCCTGATGGTAGGATCTTAATAATACACCACAGATTACACAGATGGCCACAGATTAAACTCCGAAATATCCGCGATATTCCGCGCAATTAGCGGTAAGATGTATATTACCCACGCAATAATCACCATACACTAACTAATATCTTCTTTTATAAAGGATTTTAATTTATTGGGAGGGATGTTTTTTTTCAGCTTTCCGTTAAAAGCGTATGAAATATGGCCTGTTTCTTCAGAGATAATAATCGCCATGGCATCCGATTGTTCAGTGATACCCACTGCTGCCCTGTGTCTGAGTCCAAGTGATGCCGGAATTTTTTTGTTGTCAGAAAGAGGAAGGATACAACGTGCAGCCTTAATGATGTTATTGTGAATGATCATTGCTCCATCATGCAACGGACTGTTTTTAAAGAATATATTTTCTATAAGTGCATCCGATATGGTAGCATTTAACTGTTCACCTGTCTCAACAAACTGCTCCAGGCCACTTTTATTGGCAATGATGATCAGGGCTCCGGTTTTTTGTTCTGCCATGTTCCTGGAGGCCATCAGGATCTTATCGATATCGAGTTCAATCTCATTACCCAAATCGAATTTCCAGAAAAGAAAGCGTTTTCGGTTCTTACCGATAAAGCCGGGTGTTCCCAGCATGAGCAGAAATTTTCGGATCTCCGGTTGAAATACAACGATCAGCGCAATAAAACCCACACTGATAAATGCCCCAAAAATCTCACTCAGCAATTGCATTTCCAGTGCAGTTACCAGTTTCCAAAGCAGGTAAAAAGCAACAATACCAAAGAAAATGTTAATGGCAACCGTTCCCTTCAGGAGGTTGTATAAAGCATACAAAAGAAAGGCAACGAGGAAGATATCAACGATATCCAGGAACTTGATCTCAATAAAGCCGATGATTTCTGGCAGCATAGAAATTAATTTGTGTTCAAATTTAAGAACTTTCTGGTTTAAGCTCTAATTTCTAATTTTTAATTTCTAAACAATATCAAAATTCCAATAAATAATATCAAAACTCCCCCTCAATAAATGTGTCTATTTAGTTTAGGAATTTTGGATTTTAATATTTGGGAATTGTTTAGGAATTAGATATTCAGGCTTAGAAATTCCTAATCCTCTTAGGGTTGTTAAAGTTTTAATATAATTTCTCTCTCTTCAAAAGGTATGGCAACAAAATCTGATCAAAGCCCTGGTTAATATCTGCTTCAATAAAATCGATCTTGTACTGACCGCACTTAAGTTTTAGTTCTTCTTTATGGGCTGAGGCTCTTTTTACATAAAGTTCTCTTACTTCGGATGGAGTTAATTTGATCTCCTCCCCGCCTTCCATATCGATGAATTTATAGGGCCTGTTCTCATAATCAAAATCCAGCTCCTTTTGCTTATCCATCACATGAAAGAGAATGACTTCATGTTTATTGTGTTTAAGGTGTTGCATAGCCGAGAACAGCTCTTCAGAAGTGGACTGGTTCTCAAGCATATCACTGAAGATCACTACCAGCGAACGTTTATGTATCTTTTCTGAAATTTCATGCAGGCATGTAGTGGCTGCAGTCTTTTTCTTATCCGAAACATCAGCAGGCTTTAATAATTTCTCCAGTTCACCATACAGGTATTTTTGATGTACTCCGCTGGATTTTGCCTGGGTCATCAGATCGATGTGTTCCGCGAAAAGGCTTAAACCAAAGGCATCCCGTTGCTTTTTGAGGAGATGAACCAGAGCTGCTGCTGCATAAACGGCAAATGTAATTTTATTGGGATTATCCAGTGAAATCTTATCCTTAACGGGAAAATACATGGATGAGGAAACATCAAGAACCAGCTGGCATCTCAGGTTGGTTTCTTCCTCGTAGCGTTTTACGAAAAGTTTGTCAGTTCGCCCGTAAAGTTTCCAGTCGATGTGCTTAATGGATTCACCGGCATTGTAAAGACGATGCTCGGCAAATTCAACGGAAAAACCATGAAAAGGGGATTTGTGCTGGCCGACGATAAACCCTTCGACTACCTGCCTGGCAATAAAATCCAATGATTCATATTGCTGAATCCGGTTTAAATCAAGATTATGATCCAAATAGAAGAATATTAGTTCTGGGTTTCATGTTCCGGATTCTGTGTTAACTCTGAACACAGAACTCCGAACTCGAAACTTTCTTTTTACATTAAGGCTTCCAGCTTATTAACCAGAATCTGCTTTGGCACCGCGCCAACTTGTTTGTCAACCACCTCGCCGTTTTTGAAGAAAAGGATGGTTGGGATATTACGGATTCCAAACTTAACTGATACTCCGGGATTGCTGTCAACATCAAGTTTTCCAACTACTACTTTCCCATCATAATCCTGTCCGATTTCCTGAACAATGGGTCCTACCATGCGGCATGGTCCGCACCATTCTGCCCAAAAATCAACAATTACAGGTTTTTCTTTTTCATGGAGTACAATTTCATCAAAGTTTGCGTCGGTTATTTCTAAAGCCATGTTTGTTTTTTTTAATGATTAAACAATGCGGACAAAATTATTATTTTTTTTGATGTCCGGTCCAAATTAACGGAAATTTAATAATCCGAATTGTGAAATCCAAGAATAACAAGGAATTTCCTAATAAAAAATAAATGAACTATTTCGTTTACAATTAACCGATGGACTCAGATTCCACGATCCTTGCCATATCCTCGAACTGCTCTTCCATACTCTCCAGCAGTTTAAACTGTGCTTTTGCCCGCACCAGGTTATGTGTCGGGTATTTTGTTTTGTAATAGGCATCGCCGTCCAGGTAATCGGCCAGGAAGCGGATGGTTTGTTCATAAACAATGTATTTGGCTGAAAAGGCCAGTGTTTTGATTTCCTCCTTTGAAAGCAAGTCTTTTGTTTGAGACAAAAATCCTTCAGCAAATCCTTTAAATAGATCGATGTTCATGGATATTTTATCCAGATCCTTTTCGTCTTCATTGCCGGTATTGGTAAACGTTCGTATGGCATCTCCAAAGTCAAAGTGAACATAACCGGGCATTACAGTATCCAGGTCGATGACACATATGCCTTTATTGTTTTTGTTAAAAAGGACATTATTGATCTTTGTATCATTATGGGTAACCCGTTGTGGTATTATTCCATCCAGGGCTAGGTTATAGATCAGCATCATATCTTGTGACCTATCTGTTAAGGCAGTGATTAAGCCTGTTATCTCCTCTGCCCTTCCCGCTTTATTGGTTTCTACAGCCCCATTAAAATAATCAATTCGATTCTTTGCATCATGAAAGCCTGGGATAGTTTCAACCAGGGAATTAACCGGAAAGTCATCCAGTAGTCGAACGAATTTACCATATGCTTTACCTCCTTCAAAAGCGATTTGTGGATTTTCAACGACATCGTAACTTTTACTATCCTCCACAAAACCAAAGACTCTCCAATAATTTCCTTTTTCATCTTTATGCAGGTATTGGCCGGATGGTGTTTTAAATAATGCAGGAATCTGGAGACCAGTTTCCGTCTTTTGTGTTTTATCCTGAAGATGGGCGGATACCTTAACGATGTTGTTGGTAAGGCCTTCCACATTTTTGAAGATATGATGGTTGATTCTTTGCAGAAGGTAGTTTTTTCCAATGGTTTCGACTTTATAGGTATCATTGATGTGGCCGGATCCAAAAGGGCTTATGGTTGTAAGCTCTTCATCAATGTTAAAATTGGAGAATATTTTTAGAAGTTCGTTCATGTCTTATATTCACATCATTATATTTACCGCAAAGATCGCGGAGATTTCGAAAAGGACGGAAAGAATTATTAATTTATTTATGATAATTGGGAGTAATTACAGTTTCATTCATTGTTAATATTTTTGGGGTCGCAATTTGCGTCCTCAAATTTCAACATCTTTTATTAATCCGTCAGACCACCTGATTGCCGACCAGGCAGGCTTAAAGCGATCAGAAGGTTAAGGGAGCAAGATCAAGCTAGCTTTGCATTCTTTCTTTGCGGTCTTTGCGTAATTTCACTGCGTCCTTTGCGTGAACCAGTCCTACCACAATTTTTCAGGATACACACCCTCTTTGATCAACGCATTAATACTCTCCACAGCAGAATCCTTATCTTCTTTGTAGGTTACGCCAAACCACCTGTCCTTTGACTCCAGAACTTTTAGCTTTATCTCGCCCTTTTTGATCAGTTCATTAACCACAAAAGGAATATAAAACTCAGCTTTGGGATTGTTTGCATTCGCCTTTATAAAATCAGCAAAATAACGTTCAAGGTAATTGAAGAAAGAGGGTTTAAATCCCCAGGTATTCATGGACACTACTTCTTTTCCTGTCAATTCCATTTGTGTGGTTTCATCGATTTGGGTAATAATATTCCCATTGATCCTTTCTATCTGTGTACGTTCAACAACGGTTTGAAGGAAATCTTCATCATCAGTTTCACAAACACCTCTTGAAACATGTCCGTGGTCTGAAAGTGTATGTTCAAGCCCATAGCCTACCATACTGTAGTTCTCTTCATCGGAATCCACTACTTTATGAAAATAATCATTCAATAGCTGATAACTGGACGGACCATAAAAGTCATCTGCATTGATCACCACAAAAGGTTCATGAACAACATCTTTGGCCACAAGCACAGCGTGACCTGTCCCCCATGGCTTGGTCCTTTCCGGATTAACCGCAATTCCTTGAGGAATATTATCCAGTTCCTGGAAAACATATTCAATTTCAATTTTGCCTTCCAGTTTTTTGTTAAAGGTTTCTTTAAATGCATCGGCAAAACTTTCGCGGATAACAAATACTACCTTTCCATATCCTGCCCTGATGGCATCATATATTGAATAATCGATGATCGCTTCTCCGTTTGGGCCAACAGGATCAACCTGTTTTAGTCCGCCATAACGGCTTCCCATTCCTGCTGCTAGTATTAATAGTGTTGGTTTCATATTTTAATGATTGAATGCTAGAATGATTGAATGTTGATCCGCCAGCTGGCGGAGAAATCCCGCAAAGCGGGAATTGAATTAGTGAATGATTAGATGTTTAATTGCTTTAATTTGATTAGTTAATTCGTTTACCGATTTTGTGACCTTTGGCAGCAAAGAAAAGGATAAACAGGTAACATGGAACCATTATCCAGTAGGCTTGTTGAGCTCCTATGGATTCAAGGTCAGACATGTATCCGTATAACAATGGAAGTATTGCACCTCCGGCGATACCCATGATCAGGAGTGCGGAACCGGTTTTAATGAATTTGCCGAGTCCTTCAATGGCTAAGGGCCAGATGGCAGGCCACATAATGGAGTTGGCAAATCCCAGGGCAGCTATCATAAGTATCGAAGTATAACCTGTTGTGAATACCGCGATTATTGAAAATATGATCCCTAAAACGGCAAACCATTTTAAGGCATTGGATTGAGAAATGTACTTTGGAATGGCAAATATCCCGACAAAATAACCAACAATCATAGCTCCTAATGTAAAGGAGGCAAAAAACTTGGCATCGGCAAATTCAAAACCCAGGAAATTGCCATATCCGATCAATGTATCTACGGCTATTACTTCAACGCCAACATAAACAAAAATGGTAAATACACCCAACCACAAATACGGGAACTGAGCAAGACTTGAACGTTTTTCTCCACCATCATCTTTTTGATCATCATCCTCGCCTTCTACATCCGGCAATGTGGAAAACCTTACTAATCCTGCTAAAACAACAAGTGATACCGCCATAATAACATAAGGCATGATCACTTTCTTAGCAAGGATGTCGAGTTCAGCGGCCCTGGCCATAGCATCCATACTTTCCAGTTGGATAACCAGGTCATCAATTCCCTTCAGAACAACAGCACCAAGGATAATTGGGCTGAGGATCCCGGCAAACTTATTGGCAACACCCATAATACTGATCCTTTTAGCTGCGCTTTCAATGGGACCAAGGATAGTAACATAGGGGTTTGAAGCTGTCTGTAAAACAGCCAGTCCTGTACCCTGGACAAAAAGTCCGGCCAGGAACAACCCGTAAGTTCGCGTCATAGCTGCCGGGATAAAAACAAGAGCACCCACTGCCATAACGATCAATCCCACCGACATACCGTTCTTAAAACCGGTTTTCTTTAAAACAGCACTTGATGGAAGTGCCATAACAAAATAGGAAATATAAAAGGCAAAGGTTACCCAAAAGGATTCGAAAGCCGTTAATTCACAGGCGATCCTTAAATATGGGATTAATGTGGCATTAAGCCATGTAACAAAGCCGAAAATAAAAAATAACACACCAATGATGGTGATGGGGATCAGGTAATTGTTTCTCTGGTTGCTCATGTTCATTTTTTAAAGACCTGCGCAAATATAGGATATTGAATACATATTCCATCCAATAATTAAGATCAATATTTACGAGTTATCAACGAGACCATTTGCAAATAAAGACTTTTAATAAATTCTCAAGTCTGAATTAAACAATTATCCTTTGGGATATTTAGATATTGATTGTCAACCAGACAACAAGGAAACAAGTGATTTTTGGGTACTAGTCCCGAAGCAGTGATCACAGGTTCCGCAGATCAGCTAGTTAATCAATCATATTCCTTACCAATACTGTACTGTCTTTCTTGTCACCGGTTGAATTTACCTGAACCTGACTTAATACCGAGTATATAATATTTTTATGAAGATAATTTCAAATGGTTCACGCAAAGTTTTTAAAGGATCGCAAAGGTCGCAAAGTGTTAAAATCAAAGCAGTATGTCTTTGCAGTCTTTGCGGTATTCTTGGCGTGCTTTGCGTGAAATTATTTTCATCAGCCTTATAAATCTCATAATGCCGATCAGCAACATTTCATAATTTTTAGTACTTTTACAATACACATAAATCTTAATGCTATGAAACCATCAGTTCTTATCAGACTGGTTTTACCAGTTCTTATTATTGGCTTTACAAATTGTCTTTTATCCCAGGATATCATTGAAGAGGAAACACCCTGTGATCCCCTTTTGCTTGATCTGGAGAAAGGGACCATAAATGATATTACAGGCTTTGCTACCATGGATGAGGTAAAAACAAATTTTCCGTGCTTTACAGGTGAAACTGAAGAAGGTTCAGAGTTCAATTGCGGTGGTGGTGTATTTTTCCTTAACCATGATGTTTACTATTACACCTGGAAGGATTACATCACCGTGAGGGATGAATTTTGGGGAGAGTGTACTCCACCGGTGGTTGGCCAGGAAGCTTCAGCGGCCAATGAACATCTGGGAGAACCAACTGAATCTTTTGTTTATACCGATGAATTTTTCGGGGAGGAAACCACTTATATGCAGTACTCAAAAGATTGGGGTACGCTGGTGGTGTTGGTAAAGGATAAAAAGGTGATCGCCATCGAATTGCATCATGGGAAGAAGATCGGTGATATAGAGTTTTGTTTTTAGTAAATACTTTATAATCCTATTATTCCGCCAGAAACCAGGCCTGCCTGCCATTGTTGTTGGCCAATATCTTGGCAGGTAAGCTATCCACTATAATGCCATATGTCCGGTGGTGCTTTGGTCAGTAATCATGAGTCTTCCTTGAATTTCCGCTAAAGTTTTGGCATTTGCGAACCTGAAGCCAAACTGCCATTAAAAATAGCACACAGATCCCGCAAGTGCGGGATGATTGGTTATGATTAATTATGATTTAAGAAATCAGTTAAATCATAATTAATCAGTTAGATCAGTGTCCCATTATGAGGAATTTAACACCTTGGTTATATTTAGAATAATCTGGCGAAACAACCGTTATTACTCTTCATAACTAACAAGCAATAAATTTATGAGAAACAATTTGTTATACTTGGTTTTGGTGGCATTGCTGTTCTCTTCCTGTTCCAGCACCAAATGGCTCAAAGGATCGTGGGGAGGTACTGGTTATCAGATCGATGGACATACCTGGGAAGTAGCTCTGGATGCCACTGACCAGGCCGACATTAAAATTGATTACCCCAGCTTATCTTGCAGTGGCGAATGGACCATTCTGCAAAGTGAAAAGGATTTTATTCTGCTTAAAGAAAACATCACCACGGGAGTAGACAGGTGTGACCAGGGAAATGAAGTGGAAGTAACCCGTATAAACAAGAATGAAATAAATGTGGAATTTTACCTGCGATGGTTTAATCCTGACAAGCCCATTGCCACTGCCAGATTGAAAAAAAATAACAACGATCTTTATCTACATTATCCTGGCCAGGTGGGGAATTAACAAAAGTTATCCAGATCGTGTTCAGGATTCATTACACCTATATCATCCTGGCAGTTGTGCTGCTGCTTGTAGAAGTTCTTATTGCAACATTTGTTCATGACCGGATCATTCGTCCTTATGTAGGTGACTTCCTGGTGGTAATGCTTATCTACTGTTTTATAAGAGGCTTCTTTGATATACCTGTGTATACACTGGCACTTGGTGTCCTGTTGTTTGCTTTTTCAATTGAATTTCTACAAGCCATTAATGTGGTTGGACTTCTGGGATTACAGGATTCGAAAATTGCCAGAATCATCATCGGGACTTCGTTTAACTGGCTGGACCTGGTTGCCTATACCTTTGGAATTCTTGTTGTTGTGTTGCTGGAGAGGTTTAGCATAAATAATAAAAAAAGAAATTAGACCTTTTATTTGCAATGCCATTTATTTCGTTCAGGATATAAGTCATTTGGCATTTGACGCCAAAATCTTAATTTTATTAACCTAAAAAGAATAGATTGATGTCTGAAATTAGGGTCCTTTAATGAAAGATTTGATATTACCTGGTTTGGTTTTTGAAGAAGTTCCTCTAAATATCAAACTTGTTAGAAAGCCCAAAAACGAAAATCCAGCCAACACAAGAAACACATACTGGTGACCAGTTGGGCCAGGATTGTTGTCCAGCAGATAGCCCATCCAGGGGCTCATAAATACATCCGGTGTATAACCGACCAGTGAAACAATACCAACCGCTGTACCTGTCAGTGCAAGCGGGATTCCGGCTTCTTTAAGGATGGCAAAATAGAGCGCTCTGACCGCATAAACACCAATCATGGTAAGCGCCATATTCAACAGCAGCATGAGGACCACATTCTGCATGATCCCAAGGCCTAAAAGCAATCCACCTGCCACTGCTATTGCATAAGAAACCGAAAGGATACCGACTTTATTGAACCTGTCTGCAATAATTCCTGCGGTAATGGCAACCAGTGCCCGCATCCATAGTGCGGCAGTACCAACACCTGCGGAAGCCACTTCTGAAAAACCCATTACTTCTTTTGCAAACAATGAATAATCGTCGGTAATTTTATAACCTACGTATGCACAAACGATCATTATAGCAAGTAACCACATTTTCGGTAAACGGATCAGGTTTAGAATTTTGTCTATCTGAAAGATCTTTTCACTGGTTTTGCTTGCTGATGTGGAATCAGGAACAATGAACCATACCAGGAATCCACACAAGAATGTAAAGCCAGAGACTGCAATGATCACATATTGAAAGGGATGAAAACCATCCTTTTCCAATACAGCATTGGAAGCATCACCAGAAGATAAGGTAAAGAGTATAAATGACAGTGTTCCCAGCAGCGCAGCGGTAGCTCCTCTCCCACCTTCGAGCCACCCGAAAGCCCGGCCCTGGAAATTCGATCCGCCCCATTCGCGGGTTGCCCTGATCATGGCTGCCCAGAAAAGGAATATGGAGGTAAATCCATAAAAGGCATAGATCAGTTTCATCCAAGCAGCACCAGGTACCATGGCCATTAAAATTCCGCCGGCAGTGGTGAGCCACAACGCAATTGCCATCAGTTTTCTTGAAGAGAACCTGTCGGCCAGGGTTCCTCCAAAAGCATATGACACCATGGCTACTACACCATAAACCGAAAAATAGGTTCCAAGTTCTGTATTGGTAATATCGAATACGACCAGTAAGGTTGGGCGAAAGATCCGGGCGATTACGAATGGTAGCAAAAATATGGTTTCACCTGCAATGATAAGAATTACAAGGGTAATGATCCGTTTTTTACTTGAAGTAGTGTCAGGCATTTAATGCAAATTGAAGTGTCGAATATACAAAAACAACTTCACCCGGGAATTGTTTGAAAGGGTTTGGATGGGATCGTAGCTTTATAAAATTGGTCGGGAGTCAGGATTGAGCTCTAATAGTCAACAGGATTAAAAACAGCAAAATGGCACATACCGGAAATGTATTGCCCTTTTGAGTTGGGATAACATTTATAGTTCTGGAAACATGGAGCAAGAGATACTTCTTACAGATCAACCTTTAAAAATTTACCGCTGTAATATGTTGTCCCGGTAATTATCCTGATAATATAAAAACCAGAAGTCAAATCAGAGATATCAATAACATCGGCGATTTGGTTGAGTTGTAAAACCCTGACTCCTTCACTATTGAGAATTTGCATCTCTCCTGTTAATCCTGTTACACTTTCCGATAAATAAAGCTTATTTCCACAAGGATTGGGCTGCACTAGAATATTTTCTGAAGGACTTTTTTCTCCAACTGAATTAGCAAAAGAATGGAAAAGCCAAAGGTAGCATTCCGCAAAATCTTCACGCCAGAGCTGCTCATTGTGTTCACCACCTTCTACAATTTTCGTTAAAAGCTCTTCATAAGTAAAACCAAGGTTAGCAAGCAGTTCATCCATTACCCAGGTGTTGGCCACCATATTTCCACCTTCCAGGCTTCCGGTCATCTGGTAAAGTTTCATTTCCTGCTGGTGACCCATGTTTTCTGTGAATGTCCATACCGAATCCGAGAACCAGTAAGAAGGCGAATAGATACCTGCTTTGCTGAACACATCCTGGTGTTTCAGGGCTCCATAATGCGATATCAGGCCTCCCAGGGAACTTCCCCACAAGGCGGTTGATTCTCTTCCGGGCAATGTCCTGTAATTTGCATCGATATGAGGCTTAAGTGTTTCAATGATAAAATTGATGTACAGGTCGCCCTGTCCGCCGCCATACTGCGTATTCGGCCATGGAGTATATTCATTTATCCTATCGGTCCCCCCGTTATCAATACCGATAACGATCGGAACAAAGTAACCCTGATCAAACAGCTCATTCAGTGCTTCGTCTACCTCCCATTCCCCGGCGTAGGATGTATAAGTATCAAACAGGTTTTGTCCATCATGCATGTAAATTACCGGGTAATGATCATCAGAGGATTCATAATCCGGGGGCAGGTAGGTCCAGATCCTCCTGTAACGATCCAACTGCGGCATATAGAATTCATCATCCATTATAGCCACGTTTTCAGCTGCGGTGCTGTTACCGCCTCCTCCACCATCGGCCCAGTTAAAGATGATGATACTCACCGTATCCCCGTTTCCGAAGGTAAACTCCCGGTTGGGAATCTCTTCTCCGAGTTCTCCCTTTTCAACTTTTCCCCAATCACCCCGGGTAAATTTAAACTCTATTTCAGTTCCCTGTGCTGTTGAGTCCAGGGTAATTGTCCATTTATCCTCTGTATTTTTTTCCAGTGCATAGTTCGGGTCACCGGGATTCCATCCCTGGAAATCGCCTGCTATATATAGAATATCTTCTGGTGGCGTATAGTCGGGTAAGGAATCAACCACAAAGGTGACCTGCGCTGAAGAATATAGAACCACTATAAGTGATAATAATGTGAAGGATACAAAACGTTTCATGATTTTAAATTTAGTTTAAAACAAAGCTATAAATTATTCTGCTTGTTTCTATCATTAATTAGATTATTTGGCAGGCGGACGGGCTATTCGCTATAGTGTCGTTTGGCCGGTGGTGTTTTGCAATGCCGTTCCGGGGGCTTCCTCTGTCAGCCCCGTAACGTCAGCAAAACATCCACAGCCCATGCCGCCAGCTGTCGCTTCTATCCCTGCCCGACTGGGTCAGTCAGGCGGGCCTGCCGGGGCGCGACTCCAAAGAAGTATCAGTAGTCAATTGTGAATCCCATGGCATTGAAATCCAGAATAGATTATTTTAGATTTAGGCTAAAAATATTTATCTTAGCAATTCCAAAATTGCAAAGTATATTAACCATTAGCTAACCAATTATTTACAACATGAACAATGATGTAATTGTAAAAGTAAAGCTTGACAGGCATTACGGTATGGATATCGTTTGTTTGTCATTCAGGTACGATCGTGATGTGGTGGAACATATTAAAAAGTTTCAGGGATCAAGGTGGAGTCCCAGCAAAAAATGCTGGTACGTGCCCTATGACAAAGAGATTACAAGAAAACTGTCGGATCATTTCAAAAATCAGTATTCCCTGGAATTCTCTCCATTCGAAAAGAGACATTCCGGAGATATTGAATTTATCAAAAGGACGACGTTGATCCCAGCTGGTCCTCATGATCACGAACTGATCGACCAGTTAAAAAAGTGGATGGAGCATAAACGATACAGCCAGTCTACCATTAAAACTTACTGTAGTGCTATTTTAATATTTATCCGGTTTATAAAACCAAAAACAGCCCAAGAAGTCACAGATAAAGATGTGGTGAGGTTTACCACTGACTATATACTTAAATATGGCTTGAGCGCATCCTATCAGAACCAGGCCATAAATGCCATCAAGTTATTTTACCGGGAGGTTTTGGATTCGGAGTTGGATGTAGAGCTGATTGAAAGACCGAGACGTGGCCGGCATTTACCCAATGTCCTGAGCAAGGAAGAGGTGAAAGCCATTCTCCAGGCACCCCTGAATTTAAAGCACAGGGCTATGTTATCATTGATCTATGCCTGTGGATTACGAAGGAGTGAATTGCTGAACCTGCATCCTTCAGATGTAAATTCAATGCGAGGCTTGCTGGTCATTAAAAACGCAAAGGGGAAAAAGGACAGGGTGGTACCCTTATCAAACAAAGTATTGACACTTCTCAGGGATTATTACCTGGCATTCAAGCCTAAGACCTGGTTGTTTGAAGGTCAGAAAAAAGGAGCTCCTTATACGGCAGCCAGTTTACAGGAGGTATTTAAGAGTGCAGTGAAGAGGGCCAGGATCAATAAAAAAGCAAGTTTGCACTGGTTGCGGCACAGTTATGCAACACATTTACTGGAGAGCGGCACCGACTTACGCTATATACAGGAAATCCTGGGCCATAAAAGTTCCCGGACTACGGAAGTATATACACATGTTTCCAACAAAAACATACAGCAAATTAAATCGCCGTTTGATGATTTGTAGAATATTGTTTTTTTATTTTGAGCCTTTCTCCTAAAATGAATAAAGCCAATAAAGGACCGAATAAAACTATATCTAGGTATAATAAATAGTTAATTTCTAAATCTGAATTTGCTAAATTTGGAAAATGGAAAAATCAGAAATCCAAATCTTTCAATCAGAAAGTGGACAAACAGAGGTTCAAGTTATTTTTGATAAAGAAACTGTTTGGCTTTCTCAAAAACAAATGGCTCAACTTTTTAATAAAGATACGGACACCATTGGTTTGCACTTAAAGAATATATACAAATCTTCTGAACTAAAAGAAGTGGCAACTACCGAGGAATCCTCGGTAGTTCAATTGGAGGGAAAAAGAAAAGTAAAACGGAAAATTAAACTTTACAATCTTGATGCAATCATTTCAGTTGGTTATAGGGTAAATTCTAAACGAGGAATTCAATTTAGGAAGTGGGCAAATGAGATATTGAAAGAATATCTGATAAAGGGTTATTCTATAAATGAAAAACGATTATTTAAACAAAATAAACAACTAAAAGAACTCCAGGACTCTGTAAAAATACTGGGACAAGTTATACATAATAAAGTACTTTCAAATGATGAAAGTGTTGGATTACTGAAAATTATATCAGAATATGCCTATGCTCTGGATATATTGGACCAATATGATTATCAAAAGCTTGAAATAAAAGATACATCAGGAAAAGAGATTTATCAGCTGACCTATAAAGAGGCCATAAAACAGATAAATTTAGCAAAGGTTGCTCACGGAAATAGTAATTTATTTGGTCAAGAGAAAGATGACTCTTTTCAGAGTTCATTATCAACAATCTATCAAACTTTCGATGGAACAGATTTATACCCAAGCATTGAGGAAAAAGCAGCCAACTTATTGTATTTAATCACATAGAATCATTCATTTACTGATGGCAATAAAAGAATTGCAGCATTTTTGTTTTTATACTTTCTGGAAAGGAATGGGATTCTGTTTGACAATAATGGAAATAAACGAATTGCTGATAATACATTAGTTGCCCTTACTTTAATGATTGCAGTAAGCAAACCAATTGAGAAAGATATAATGACAAAAGTGATTGTTAACTTAATAAATAAAAATAATTAACTTATGGTAGTTTCGTCAAAAGCAAATGGGCAAAGTATGTAGAAATCTATTTTCAGTTAATGACATTTTGCTTTTATAAAGTTAACTAATAGACTAGATTTTGTTATATATTTGTTAACTATAAATTAACCAATAAGCTGAAATAGCAAAGCGATATAAAATAAGGCAAAACTATACTATCCCACCGTACCGTTTAGGGATTAAGTTGGTTTTACCAGATATATAAACAAGTTACCTGCAAGGCGAAGAAACGAAACAGTAGAACATAAATTGAAAATATTGAAAAGAGAATTAAAATATATAATTGAGAAATTTACTGACTGGAAAGATTTTGTTTTTGGCGACCCGCTTTTGCCCTTCGGGACAATTAGGGAAGCCAACGCACATTGCACACATTTGCAAATCGCACCGGCTAACCTACAAACCAAAATTTGCAAAAGAGAGCAATCTTGCCAACCCACAGGAACAACGAACTACTTTATTTAATTGAAAGAATAATATATGTCAACTAAGTTTTTTACCAACAATGAAGAGAATACTTTACTAAAAAAATTTGAAGGAGTATTTACATACAATCCAAATATTCAATTCTTTGATGCATT
>CAYQWA010000050.1:0-22672 GCA_964421215.1 uncultured Bacteroidales bacterium
GGGATCCGGGTGTAGGTGGTGGAACTGGTGGTGCGCCTGTTGGTGGTGGTGCTCCTATCGGTGGTGGTATTTTGATCATGCTCTCACTGGCAGTCGGGTACGGTACCAGCAAAATCTATGGTATTCGTAAAAAGATTTTAAACTAGTAAATTAAAGTTAAATTTAGGTTATACAATTAATATCAAAGCCGTTCCATAAGGAGCGGCTTTTTACATGTTGATAGGGATAAATTAATTTTTTATAATTTGAAGTAATTATAGTTTTATAGAATAACTGTTGATCTCATGGCTATCCAATTCTTGTTGCATCCCAAACAGGCACTCCTAAAAAATCTGCGATCATTCTTGCATCTTTTCTCAATTTCATTGCATTTCCATGATCCACTACATTGGCTCTTTCACCTGTTTTTAAAACCAGATTGAGTTCATAACTCCAGTACGATTTGCTCCCCTCTGAACTTGAAGTTATTCTTTCATTGATGATCTGTAGGGCATGGATCTCTTTCAACTCGATAAATCCTTTACCTTCCTTTGAAATAACTGCGCCTGGTTCATATTTACCTTTCCAGAAAAAGCCACTCCCTTTATCAAACACAATGGATTTATTGCCGATGTACATAAATACAAAGCCAACAATGATAAACACTAGAAGCCAACTAAACGGGATCAGTTGATCCAGATCAATTTCAGTAAGATCAACATCCGAGTTGTTTTTCAGAATAAAAACAATAAATACAAGAAACGGAATGCTGATAAATATCCACGGGAAGATTTTCATTAAGAACGTTTTTCTGAACTCAATCCGGCGACTGTTAATACTAACCGCCCGATGGGTACAAAAATTTGTTCCACCCGACCTAAGAGGATCCCAGGAGATTTGAGTAGAGAGAGGATCATCGAAATCAGGGATTGGCCTGGCTTTTTTTCCCAGGAGAACTTTTAATTTTTCAATCAGGCCCATAGACTAAAACATTATTTATGCTATTAACTTTTAACTATTTGCCTTCTTCTGGTTGCCCGTATAATTCTCCAGTACAAGTATAAGAATTATTTTTTTATGGTCTTGATTCTTTCTATTCTGTTTCTACGGTCGGATGACATTAGAAAACTTAAATCCAGACCAGGCACTTCACTGATCAGTTCTACCAAGCGGGATTCCTAAGTATTTTTAATATCACTTGCAGATCAAGATAAGGATTCAATAAACTTTAATATTCTTTTCGTTTCACCCGGCAAAAACCATTCTATCTCCTCATCCTTTCCGAACCACGTCATCTGCCTTTTAGCATAACGCCTTGTGTTGGTTTTAATTTTCTCTATGGCAAGATCTAACGACCATTTCCCATCCAGGTAATTAAAAATTTCTTTATAACCGACGGTATTCAAAGCATTCAGATGTTTAAACTCTGTCAAACTATTTACCTCCTCAATCAATCCCGTCTCAATCATCTTATCCACACGTTTATGGATAATCTCAACAAGTTCAGCACGTGGCCTGTTAAGTCCAATCTTTATGATATCAAAATCCCTTGTTTTGGGCTTGCTGTTCCTGAGCGATGAGTAAGGCTTCCCCGTCATAATGCAAACTTCAAGGGCACGTAATATCCGGTTAGGATTTTTCAGATCAACCTTCTTATAATACTCGGGGTCCAGTTCTTTTAACTGCTCAATAAGAGATGACAGATTTCCGTCATTGATCTGTTTTTTAAGGTTATTCCGTAAATCCTCATCCGGATCGGGCAATTCATCAATCCCTTTACATACTGCATCGATGTAGAGGCCTGATCCACCAACCATTACAGCACATCGATTGTTTTCAAAATATCCTTTTAGGAATTGCAACACATCGTTCTCGAATCGTGAAACATTATAATAATCAGCAACCGATAAATGACCAACAAAATGATGTTTGACCTTAGCCAGTTCCTCAGGGGTAGGAGCAGCTGTTCCGATCTTCAGTTCTTTATAGAATTGCCTTGAATCAGCAGAAATAATTTCCGCATTCAATTGTTGAGCAATGGAAATGGCAGCTGATGTTTTTCCAATGGCTGTAGGACCGGCAATAACTATGAGGACATTTTTCAATCTGAGGAGTTTTAATTCGTATTTCTTATAAAACTGCTTTTTTGAGTGGGTAATAAGAAAACGTCAAAGACAAGGCTTTCGAAGCTTTTGAAATCAAGGAGTTTACTTTTGTAAATGACAGTTTCAAAAGTGAGAGTAACGCAGTATTTGACGTTTTCTTATAACCACTAATTATAGTTCGGAAGGATCTTCCAGTGTATCATCAAGAAGATCTTCAAAATCCTGGAGCAACTGGCTCCTGACTTCGGCATCGTCCTCAATAAAATCTTCACTGATCACTTCTTCTTTGAGATCACCACGCTTATTGGTACACCTTGGGTAAGTACCTTCATCCTTTTGTTTGAAAACACTGATGAGCTCAATGTAAAAGGTTTTCATGTTCAGAAAATCGTACTCATAAACAAGGCGTTGGCTGGGTTCATTGATAAAATTACGAATGATGGATTCTTTCATCACAAAGGTTTCTTCGATGTGCTTGGTATCATCATCCTCTTCATCCTCATCAATCATTTTTATGAGGGTAATCTCCTGTAATTTGTTCCATTTCTGATCGCAGATATGAAACGAAGCCAGTTCGTTTCCTGAAAGCTTCACACACCCTGATATCATGTCGTGGAAATCCTCAAACGACTGATTGGCTTTTATCTCGATATCACGGATAAAATTATCATGCTCCTGCGATAACAACCTGAATTTATAAATGTGCATTATCCAAATTATAAATTTGTGCTAATTTACTAAATATGTGAATATCCAACAAACCCTAAGGTTATAATTTCACCCATTTCCTTTGCTGACAACCTCAAGGCCAAGCTCTTTGCCTTTTTTAAGCATATAGTTGTAGGCCTCGGAATATTCATTTTTAATTTCGCCTTCAAGTATGGCTTCACGGATGGTTGTCTTAATGTCGCCAATCATTTTACCCGGTTTTAATCCAAAAGTATCCATGATGATCTCACCGGATATTGGTGGCTGCCAGTTTCGAAGCCTGTCTTTTTCCTCGATGTCGATCAATTTTTGCCTGACAACCTCAAAATTCTTCAGGTACTTTTTCACCTTTTCCCTGTTCTTGGAAGTGATATCTGCCTCACAAAGCATCATTAGGTCATCAACATCATCTCCTGCTTCAAACAGCAGCCTGCGAATTGCAGAATCGGTAACAAAACTTTCCGAAAGGACAATTGGCCTGAGATGAAGCAGAACAAGTTTCTGAACGTATTTCATTTTCTCATTCATAGGTAGTTTCATTCTCCGAAATATCCCGGGCACCATTTTGGATCCGATGAATTCATGTCCGTGGAAAGTCCATCCGTTTTCTTTATCAAACTTTTTAGTGGCGGGTTTGGCGATGTCATGTAAAATCGCAGCCCATCTTAACCAAAGATCATTTGTGTTCTTCGCCAGGTTGTCCAATACCTTGAGGGTATGGTAAAAATTGTCTTTATGAGCTCTTCCGTTTACTTTATCAACACCTTTCAGCTCCTGGAATTTCGGGAAGATCAATGCCAGAAGCCCGGTTTCTTCCAGCATGATAAATCCTCTTGAAGGCTTATCAGCCAGGATGATCTTGTTCAATTCATCAGCAATTCGTTCCTTTGATACAATAGAGATACGGTGTGCATTCCGGCTAATGGCCTTGTAAGTGTTTGGCTCTATGTTAAAATTCAGTTGAGTGGCGAACCGGATGGCCCTCATCATTCTTAACGGATCATCAGAAAAAGTAATGTCAGCATCGGTTGGAGTACGTATTATCTCCTCATCAATATCCCTGATACCACCAAACGGATCGACCAATTCTCCATAGTTTTGCTTTCCCATGCTTATGGCCAGTGCATTGATAGTAAAATCACGCCTGTTTTGATCGTCCTCCAAAGTTCCGTTTTCAACAATTGGTTTCCTTGAACTTTTCCGGTAAGACTCCTTTCGGGCACCAACAAACTCAATCTGCCAGTTTTGTTCAGCCCGGTAATTGACCATTGCAGTTCCGAAATTTTCATAGACTGTTACCTTTGTTTCCTGACCGATTGTTTCTGCAAATTTTTTTGCCAACTCAATACCACTTCCAATAACAACAATGTCAATATCTACACTTTCGCGGCCCATAATTTTATCCCGCACATACCCACCAACAACATAAGCCTCCAGATTTAGATCGTCAGCTACCCCGGCAATTATCTTAAATACCCGTTCTTTTATATATTCCAGCAAATCGAATTTTTTTGCAAAATTATGAATAAAACCGAAAAATATTTATTTATATTTGCGTGGGCAATTAATTTTATACAATTAACGTAACAGCATGGAAGAGTTAGAAAACAAAGGAACAGAGCAAGGTACGAATTCGCAGGAAACCAAGACGGACACTTCAAGGCAAGAGATCTTTTCAGAAACGGTAAGAGCAGGAAAAAGAACTTATTTTTTTGATGTGAAATCCACCAGAGCCGGTGAATATTACCTTACAATTACAGAAAGTAAAAGAAGGTTCAACAACGATTCTGGTAAGTTTTTCTACGAGAAACACAAGTTGTTTCTTTACAAGGAAGACTTTGAAAAGTTTGCCAACGGCCTAACCACAACCATTGGTTTTATTCAAACGGAGCAGCCCATGGAGCAACGCGTGGAGCAACCCATGGAAAAACCCGTGGAAAAAGAAAGCGTCGAAAAAAATCCCCATATAGATGTGGAGTTTGAAGACTTAGGTACAGAAGCAACTGAGGTAACTGAATCAACAGAAGATTCCGATACTCAGAGTACTGAAGAAACCAAAGAATAATATTGCATAAAATTACAGGGCTGAGAAACCATTATCCAGCCCCTCTTTTTTATCACCCTCCTTTTCCTGATATTAACAGAATAAAGGCAATTGTTAATATTTTATTTTCTTTAACGCCCCCTTAAATTGTACTTTTGTGAGGACTCATTCATTAATTTTTCCGAATACTTTATTCTATGGGGAAAGTAATTTCAATAGCAAATCAAAAAGGCGGTGTTGGTAAAACAACCAGTGCAATAAACCTGGCAGCAGGTTTTGCCATACTTGAATACAAAACACTGATCATAGATGCGGATCCGCAGGCAAATGCCACATCAGGTGTGGGATTCGATCCTAAAAATATCACTACAAGCATCTATGAGTGTATTATTGATGAAGTTGAACCATCAAATATCCTTTTAAATACAACCACCCCTTACCTCGATATTATTCCGGCACATATTGATCTTGTTGGTGCAGAAATCGAAATGATCAATCTGCCAAACAGGGAAAAAATGATGCGTAAAGTCATCCATAAGATCAAGGACAATTATGATTTTATCATTATTGATTGTTCTCCTTCTCTCGGCTTGATAACGGTTAATGCGCTTACTGCTTCTGATTCCGTGATCATTCCTGTTCAGTGTGAGTATTTTGCCCTGGAAGGATTGGGGAAATTATTAAATACGATTAAAATTGTTCAGGCCAGGCTCAATCCTGATCTGGATATTGAAGGAATTCTATTGACCATGTTTGACCAGCGTTTGCGTCTGGCCAAACAGGTGGTGGAAGAAGTGAAAACCCACTTCCAACAAATGGTATTTGAAACCATCATTCACCGGAATACCAAGCTCGGAGAAGCACCCAGTTTTGGAGAAACCATCATCATGTTTGATGTAAACAGTACCGGTGCTATTAATTACCTTAACCTGGCCAGGGAACTTTTGCAAAATAACGGGATGACCAACATACAGGATTCCGATAAACAAATCCATAACATAAATGAAAACTAAGAAATCTGCATTGGGAAGAGGGTTAAGTGCTATTTTGGAGAGTCCGGAAACTGACATTACTTCCAAAGACATCTCTGGAAATTATGTGGTTGGAGCCATTGCTAACCTGGCGATTGAAAAGATTGAAGCTAATCCGTTTCAACCCAGGGACAGATTTGAGGAAACTGCAATAAAAGAACTGGCAGGCTCTATTAAAGAACAGGGGGTAATCCAGCCAGTAACTGTCCGAAAATTAGGATTCGATAAATACCAGCTCATTTCAGGCGAACGCAGGTACAAAGCTGCGATTATGGCCGGATTAAAAGATATCCCTTCATATATCCGCGTTGCCAACGACCAGCAAATGCTGGAACTGGCACTTATAGAAAACATTCACAGAAAAGACCTGAACTCCATTGAAATAGCAATCAGCTACCAGCGCCTGTTGGAAGAATGCAAAATAACCCAGGAAAAACTAAGTGAGCGGATTGGAAAGGACAGAACAACAATTGCCAACTATATCCGGCTCTTAAAGCTACCTGCCGATATACAAATTGCCCTCAGGGAAGAAAAAATTACAAATGGGCATGCCCGGGCACTACTGGGTATCGAAAGTATAGAAAAACAGGAACAATTGCTGCACCTGATCATTAGCAAAAACCTTTCGGTGCGTGAAGTTGAAAAACTGGTAAAGGAAAACAATTTACCCAAAACGATACAAGCCACATCAATAGCCCCTGAAATTCCTGAGAAACATAGCACAGCAAGAGGAAACCTTGAAGGGTTCCTGAATACAAAAGTCGATATCAAAAGAAATAATAAAGGCCGCGGTAGCATCGTTATCAAGTTCGATTCTGAAAAGGAATTTGACAGGATCTTAGGCATCCTAGAAAAAAATGATTAAGTAAAATTATCAGGATTTGAATTTAAAAGGTTTTCATCATTGTTTTTTTGTGTTGTTTCTAATCTGCGGCACAGTTGCTATTCATTCCACCACCTTTGCCCAGGTCAGTGACCAAAACGATACTATTCAGGCTCACTTTGATGTTGAGGTGATTGATACCGTTGAAAACAAATCCCATTCTCCTCACAAAGCAACATTATATTCCGCTGTTTTGCCGGGACTGGGACAGGCCTACAACAAGAAATACTGGAAGATCCCCATTATCTATGCCGGTTTTGGGGTTTTTTATTACCTGGTGGATTATAACAATGATGAGTACCAGTTGTGGAGAAATGCATATTATCATGCCCTCACTAACGAAGACGGTTCTGAACCTCCTGTAAACGACTACGAAGCCATGTTCGGTGATAACACTAATTTTCTACGTGACCGAAAGAACAGCGCAAGGCGGTACCGCGATCTGAACTATATTCTTATGGGTATCTGGTACATGATAAATGTGGTTGATGCTGCAGTTGATGCACACCTCTTTAACTGGAACGTTGACGACGACCTGTCACTGAAGATTGAACCACATATCCATAACCAGTATGTTTCAGGATTTAAACCTTCGGGTGGACTTAAACTTTCACTGAGGTTTTAATTGGATTAAGTACTCAGGATTTTTTTCTTATTATGAAACTATTAAGCAATAAAATAATTCCAGCTCCTTTCAACATTCAATCCCCGCATTGCGGGATTTCTCCCCCGGTTGGCGGATCAACATTCACGAATTCTCGCATTCAAACAATCAATAATTAACCCATGAACATCATCATATCAGGATACGGAAAAATGGGAAGAGAGATCAAAAAGGCAGCTCTTTCCCGAAACCATACCATTCTGGCTAAGTTTGATAAAACAGATGACTGGAAGGAACTATCCACATATAGTGACAAAAATCCTGTGGTCATCGATTTTAGCCAACCGGATACTGTAAAAGATATTATTCTATTGTGTTTCCAATATAATGTTCCTGTTGTTACAGGAACCACCGGATGGAAAGACAGCATGCCGGAAGTTATAGCTGTATGCAAAGAAAAAAATCAAGCCTTATTCACTGCTTCCAATTTTAGTATCGGAATGAATCTGTTCTTTGCTGTCAACCAGCATCTTGCTTCTTTAATGGACAGGCAAAAAGATTATGATGTTTCACTGGAAGAAACACATCATGTACATAAGCTGGACAAACCAAGTGGTACAGCCATTGCTTTGGCTGAACAAATTATCAAAAATCTAAACAGAAAAGATTCCTGGGCGCTTGACTCGGCTTCTGACAAAAATATCTTACCGGTTCATTCTATTAGGGAAGGAGAAATCTTTGGTGATCATGGTGTAGCTTACTCCTCATGTGTGGATGAGATTAAGATCAGCCATTCTGCCAAAAACCGCAAAGGTTTTGCAATGGGTGCGGTCCTGGCTGCTGAATGGTTACAGGGTAAAAAAGGACATTTTGAGATGAAGGATCTACTGGGACTATAACTGGATGTTGATCCGCCAGCTGGCGGAGAAATCCCGCTAAGCGGGGCTGGATGCTGATTGCTAGATATTTGAATTCTCGCTAGGCAGGACGCTGGGCAGGACCAGTTGCCCTTAGCAAATCAGTTATGAAGAATCAACCTGTGCTGTAAAAAGCTTCCATTAGCAGCTGCTACTGCTGCAACTGCTACTTTCACTCTTCCTCAGATTTATAAGACGAACCCTCTCCCTGTAAACGGTGCACCGCATAATTCCTCCACTTCTCAAACAACTGGCTCATATCATCGGGCAATTCAGATTCAAACATTAGCTTTTTACCTGTGGTAGGATGTTCAAATCCTAAGGATCGGGCATGGAGTGCCTGTCGGGGGCAGATCTTAAAACAGTTTTGAACAAATTGTTTGTATTTACTGAAGGTGGTGCCCCTGAGAATGCGGTTACCTCCATAAGTTTCATCATTGAACAGCGGATGCATCAGGTGCCTCATATGAACTCGTATCTGGTGGGTTCGTCCAGTTTCCAGTTCACATTCAATTTTTGTTACATAACCGAACCGTTCCAGTACTTTATAATGAGAAACAGCATGTTTACCAGTGCTGCTATCGGCATAAACGCGGAAGATTTTACGGTTGCTTACACTACGTCCGATATTGCCTGTAATTGTTCCTGAGTCTTCTTTAACATCTCCCCAGACAAGGGCGGTATATTTTCGTTCAACAGTATGGTAATAAAACTGCTTCTGTAATTTCATTTGGGCTTCCTCGTTTTTCGCTGCCATCATCAAACCTGTGGTATCCTTATCAATCCTGTGAACCAGGAAAGGTGCAAGTATTGGCTTCCTGCCCACTTCGTCCTTAAAATGGTACATCAATGCGTTAACAAGGGTTCCATCATAATTTCCATAGGCAGGATGCACTACCATTCCCGCTGCTTTATTGATCACGATCACATCATCGTCTTCATACACGATATCAAGGGGAATATCCTCAGGGGTCAGTTTTACCTCCCTGACCGGCTCCTGCATCATTACGGCAATCACATCGTTGGGCTTTACTTTGTAAGAGGATTTAACTGGATTTCCGTTCACCAGGATAAAACCTGCACTGGCTGCTCCCTGGATCTTGTTTCTTGAAGCATTTTCTATCCTGCTCATTAAAAATTTATCCACCCGAAGCAAAGCCTGGCCCTTATCAACAACAAACCGATGATGTTCATACAAACTACTATCATCATCCTGAAAATATCCTTTGTTGTCCATAATACTCAATAGGGTACAAATCTATTTAACGATCAGAAGTTTAGCCGTATGATTTGAAGACTGGGCACTATTGTGTAGACTAACAATATAAAATCCCTGACCCAGATCATATACCGGGAATTTTTCAACATAGGGGCCTTCATAGATCATCTTTCCAAACACATCAAATATCCTGAGTGTAAGGTACTTCAGATCTGAAGATTCCGCACAGGAAGCAGGTAATTGAATGTGTACTTCCTGTACACTGCCAGGAGGGTTCGGATATATTGATAATTTCTCCGGAACGGCTTTGTATTTGGATTCAGGTTCACTCAGTGGTTTACCAACAATTGGCCTGATCATGATGCTTCCCTCAAAGCTGGAATTTGTCCAGGCACCGTTTACATTATAAAAATTCTTGCTCCTTGAATTTACATTGCGGTCGAATCCAACATTAAGATTATGGTTGGATTGCTGGATCCACCCAACATAAAATTCCTGAACCCCAAGCTTTACTGAATCAGGATACCTGAATTCATGGTTATAAAAATGATTCAATCCCCAGGTAAATTCCGGCCTTACGTTTTCCTCAACATACAGCACATTTCCCGGAATTCCATTATTATCATTCCATACAACAAGTGAAAAAAGTCGGTCGTTATTGTCGTTAAAGGTTCTGTTAAAAAACATCTGCAAACCCCTGATGGTATCCGGTTCTTCTGATCTGTACCGTATAGCCAGCTGTGCACCGGCAGGTGAAAGACCATATCCTGCTTCGGCTGATCCATCGTCATAGGAAAAATAATTCCTGAACTTCTGATGGTACACAAGGGTGTCTCCAATTTCCGGCATTTCGTTATCATACACAACATGACTTATATAAAAATCAGCGGTATCCTCACTTTGAGAAGTATAGAAATAAGTGATGGGCGGTTCGGCAAAAGGCTGGTAGTTATTTACATTTTGCTGGGTAATGGGTACCATGGTTCCAGCTATGTTGTCCATGAGGAAGGGTTCCAGGGTATCGCCATTTGAATTTAATACAAAATAATTGTAGGTAATGTCGTGATCTATCGAATCCGTATTGTTAATATAGACCGGAAAATTATCTTTCTTGTAGGCCGTTACATCCCCGGCATAATGCTCATAGGGCATGGTACTGTAGTCTTCAATAAAACTACCCGGCCTTTCAGAAAACCTGATCTCATGTGTATAATGATCATCAAGTGTCCTGCTATAATCAAGGTAAACCATATCAATATGCCACTGGTCGGTGTTGCTTTGCCAGCTGTTAATTTCTGAGATGCTGGCGTAATTCTTGAACCGGAACTGGAAATCCTTTCTTAACCAGATAGTATCAACAATTGGAACTACTACATAATTAAAAAAGGCATCATTGTCTACTATAAAGTTGGCCAGGGTATCTCCTGCTGCACTCCAGACATTTTCCCATTCTGTTTCCAGCACAAAGACTGAATCGCAAGGTATACGTACCATGTCCTCAGGAAAAAGTGTATCCTTCAGGGTAAAGAAAATATTTGTATCACAGCCGCCAGCAGGGGGCGAAATAAAATCGTTTGGTAGCAGGTATTCCTCACCTCCAATCATGTATTCCCAACCATAAACATAAACTGAATCGAAATGAGAAAAAACAGTATCCATAGTATAATAGCCAAACTCAAGTATCAATGAATCATGTCCCAGGGGAACATCTCCCCTACCATGTGGCTGGTAGTAAAAACTCAGGTATATGGAATCCTCGGCAGTAAATTTCTTAATAGCAACTCCATTCTCATCAAATAATGAATCCAACCTGATGGGCTTGGAAGTTAACCTGTCGGCAATGAAGGTAAACGGACTTGCTTCGGGATACAGATCACCTGTAGCATCAATGGCATCAAGTGTTGCAACACCATAGTTCACCGGGAAGTATGGAAAATGATCATTAATGTAAGCTTCGTTATCCAGCCACCTGGAGGTATCCGGATAGATGGTCATTTCTGAAAAATCATCGTAAAAGGGAAGGAAAAGCGGTGTATAATTGAGGAATTGTGACTTGTAATTCAACTGTTCCTTATTGGCTTCATAGTGTTCTTTAACCACAGCATTACCAGTCAATCCCGAAATGATCTCCTGTCCCGTCAAGAAAATCGGAAATAATATAAATAAAATATTTAACCAGTTTTTCTCCATCTAAAATTCAAATAATGTGTCGGTGACTACGCTATCCATTTGTAATGAATCGGGTAAAAACAACAACAGGTATTCCTCAAAATCAAATGCTGTATCCGACTTGTACCACAAATGTACTGAATCGCCCGGGAAATATGAAATTTCAGAATCCCACATAGGTTCCTGCATATATACCCGGCTGAATTCATCCTGTAACGAATCCATATAAAACTCATTGCCCAGGTTAAATGAAGCAATGTTAAGCTCGTATATGGCTTCTTCCCTTGTTAGCCCAATTAAAAAGGGAACAGGTATTTTGTAGTATCGTTCCCCGGATCCAACCACCAAATCAATCACAGCTCCTTTAACCAACGTATCGCCGGGGAATATGGTATCTTCAAGGTAAAATTGTTCAAGTACCGCATTTTTATCAAAGCTGGGCTGATAGATCAACCGGCCGGTGTTTAACTTATTGGATTCAAGAATATTGATCGCCTGCCTGAGTGTTAAATCTTTCAGGTCCGGCATGATCACCATTTCCGGTGTTGAAGCTACAATTGTAAAATATACGTTCCTGCCCGATTTTACCATTGATCCTGGTAATGGATTCTGGATTACAACCGATCCTTTTCTGTTGACATCATCGTACAATGAATCAATGACAAAAAAGTCGTAAACCTCAGCGTAGCCCATACTGTCAATCTCTACAAGTGTCTTTCCATAAAAATCAGGAACTTCCATTTCATCACCATGATGGGTGAATATGTCAAGAAACTTGATAAGCAGGAAAAACAAGAGCAAAAGAGTAATAATTGCTATTCCAAAATGTTTGAAAAATGCTCTGCTGATCAAAAACCGAAATATTCCTGCTTTATTGGATTTTTCCTCCTGCATACGATACAATTCTTCCCTGAAAAAATTACATAAATAACTTCAAATACGTTGATTTATTGCATTCGGGAGCAAAGATATAAAAAGTTCGAAGTGAAGCTTAGTGAAATCCAGCCAAAGCACAAAAACACTTTCTCAGATATGAATTAAATAGAATTATTTGGCCGGTTTAACGGGCTATCCGCTATAGTGTCGTTTGGCCGGTGGTGTTTTGCAATGCCCTGCCGGGGGCTTCCGCTGTCAGCCCCGCCAGGTCAGCAAAACATCCACAGTCCATACCGCCAGCTGCCGCTCCTATCCCTACCGGAGCGCGCTGCTTTTCGAGCATGGATTAGTTGAAAATGCAACTAGTTTCATAAAAACAATATCAAACCATTTGCTGAATATTAATTCGCACCAGCTAATAGAGACTCCCCCCGGGCAGGGATTGTAGCGGTATCCCGCCGCAAGGATGGCTTTATATTTTTGTTAGCATATCGGGGCTGACGGAGGAAGACACCGATATGCTTAGAAAAATAAAAGTTATACAAGGTGGATAAAGCGAAAAGCCCGTTAAGCCCGCCTAAATATTAACCTAATAACTCAAACTGACATATTAATGAATCAGTAATTAATGACATTCATTGTTTGTAGTTTGAGGTTTGGATAAATTTGATATTTTTGCCTTAAAGCGAAAATACATGAGAAAAAATATTGCCATAGTTAGTGGAGGAGATTCCGGAGAATATGAGATATCCATTCAAAGTGGTGAGGTCGTTGAAAAATACCTCGATAAAAACCTTTATGATACATACCCGGTGATCATTCGGGGAAATGACTGGCGCCATGTATGCAGACACAGCAATGATTATGAATTGGATAAAAATGATTTCTCTCTTCCTATGATCGCCGAAAAGATCACCTTCGACTGTGTATTTATCGCAATTCACGGGACTCCCGGGGAAGATGGTAAACTTCAGGGCTATTTCGACATGCTGGGAATTCCTTATACATCCTGTAACCATGCCACCTCTGCTTTAACCTTTAACAAGCATTTTTGTAAAAATGTGGTAAAAAATTTAAATGTTAAAACTGCTGCATCCGTGTGTTTACAAAAATCCCAGCAAAACCCGGAAGCGCTCGTAAAAAATCTTACCTATCCCCTTTTCGTAAAACCAAACAACGGGGGCTCAAGTGTAGGCATGTCAAAAATTAATAATCCGGAAGAACTCTCTGATGCCCTGGCCAAAGCTTTTAAAGAAGATGATGAGATCCTGGTTGAGGAGTTTATAAAAGGAAGGGAAATAACATGCGGGGTTATTCAATACAAAGGAAAGGTTATTACATTTCCTGTTACAGAAGTTATCTCCAAAAAAGACTGGTTCGATTATGAAGCCAAATACGATCCGGAACTTGCAGAAGAGATTGTTCCGGCTCAAATTCCACAGGAACTTTTTTCCGAATGCCAAAACACCTCTGCACAATTGTACAAGCAGCTAAATTGCAAAGGAGTAGTAAGGTTTGATTATATCTTTAACGATGACGGATTGTTCTTTCTGGAGGTAAATACAGTACCGGGCCTCACAGAAGCCAGTATTGTCCCAAAAATGGCCAAAGCACACGGAATATCGCTCTCCGAACTTTTTAATATGATGGTGGAAGAGGCGCTGGAGTATTAATATATAGGACACTGATCAGACTGATCTTTTATGATCTGTTATGATTTTACCAGGAAATCATAATGAATCAGTCTTATCAGTCAAATCAGTGTACTATTAGAAAATTAAACAGAAGATAGCCAATAATAAGTCCGGGATTTAATATCGGTCTCATAAAAACCAATATATTCCATCAACACAAACTTTAGCTGGCAGGTTGTAAACGCTTTTGAGGTAAACGTGTATGTATTTCCAAAACCGGAATCATCATTAAAAAAATTCTTTTGATATGACGTCTTTGACTTTTCAAGAGGAAGATCATAATACCAGGTATTCTTCAGGTATTTTAAAACATGCATATCGGTCATTTCAATAACAAAGGGATCAAAGTCATTATCGTCTTCCCTGCGGTCGCAACGCTGCTGAAAAGCCATTGCCGATACATTCAGCATAAAAGCAGAAAAAAAGATGATGACCGTTATTGAAATCTTTCTTCTCATGTTCGAATTCTTCAAAATTAACGAAAATTACTAATTTTAGCAAAAAGCATTTTTATGCGATTCTTTTTCCTTCTATCTGCTTTCATGTCTATGTCCGTTCTCTGCTCAGGACAAAAATTCCATATAAATGATCCTTTTCTTTGCATAAATGCAAAAGCCGAAGACCCACTGTATACTACGTATGCTGCGCATATGGACCGCTCCCGTCTTTATGGAGATAAAGCTTATAAAATGGTGTACTACGCTGATCATGAACCTTTGCATTATCATACGGATCAAGGAGGCAGGATCTTCACAACCTGGATGATCAACAAACTGGTCATCGACAGGATCTCCAAATTTCATGTAAAGCCTATTATTAAAGCTTCCTTCCCTGATATGGCCATTCTGGAATATGAACCCTTTGAAGGGATCAGTGTTCAGGAATGCTTTTTTGTATACAGTTCTCAAATCGCTTTGAGCCATATATACATTAAAAACCTTTCAGAGTCACCCCAACTTATAGAATTTTTCCCTGTTCTTGAGCTTGGCAACGACTCCCTGGAAATAACCGGTTATGATAAGATGCTTAATGGATACACCGCCAATCATTATGAAACGAAAGAACGGCTCATAAGCGACCTTTACCAGAATGCTCCCTACCCGACCCATTGCAGGGATCTTTTCTGTGCCAGTGAAAATCCCTATTCGTACGGAGGTTTTTCAGGAAACCAGGATGATTTTTACAATTACATTAAAACAGATTTTTACGAAGAGAACAGGTCACAGGACTCGTTAAATTTCCGAGAAGAGGGATATGTCGATTTTGTCTCCCTGCATTTCAAATTTGATCTGGAACCGGGTGAATCAAAGACCATAAGGTATTGCCGTGGTGTGCAGGACAGGAAAGAGGACCCGGATGAACTGGCCCTGAATATGGAAACTGCAATGAAAGAGGACCTGCAACAATTCGTTAATTACAATACCACATTATTCAAATCTGTCCCAAGGATTAATTTCGAAACAGAAGATGAAAAACTGGTATACCTTAGTGCTTTTAACCTGGTGAGAGGATGCATGTTGCCTCCCACAGGAGAAACCTCCCACAATTTTTATGTCTTCTCCCGTAATCCTGTCTGGGGCTGGGGACATGGCCATCAGGTTTTGCATGAATCCCTGAGCATGCTGGCTTATGTCTACCTTGATCCTGAATCGGCTATGGAATCTCAAAGGGTTTATATGGAACAGCAAGGAGAGGATGGCCTGATCGCATACCGGCACGGTCCTCGCGGAATTCAGGATTATCCACATAAAGGTGAGCCCACCACTTCAGCTCCTTTTTTCAGCTGGATCAACCTGGAGATCTATAAAGTCAGCCAGGATTCAAAATTTCTTAGCGAGGCATATACCTCAGGATCGAAGTACATGAACTGGTTGATTGAACATCGTGACACTGACGGGGACGGAACCTTCGAATGGGGCCCATATGGTATCATTGAAAATGTGCGCGACTGGTACAATGCCGTATTCCAGGTTTCTGCTGAACGATACCTGGATATCGATAAAGAAGATGTATCTGATGAACTGGAATGCCTCGACCTGAGCCTTATGATCGTTAATGAGCTTCACTGTCTTACCGAAATGGCCCTGGAACTAGGCAGACCTAAAGAAGCCAAAACATGGCAGAAAAAAGCAGATCAAACCATGAAGTTGATCAATGATCTGATGTGGGAAGAAAACGACCGGTTCTTTTACCATGTTGACAAGAAAGAGCATTCCTTTCAATTCCTGGAAAGGGACCTGCGAAGGCAGGAGATTATCGGATTTTTACCATTATGGGCAGAAGCAGTTAGTCTCCAACGGGC
The DNA here is from genome assembly GCA_964421215.1 of uncultured Bacteroidales bacterium. Classification (GTDB taxonomy): domain Bacteria; phylum Bacteroidota; class Bacteroidia; order Bacteroidales; family JAADJA01; genus JAADJA01. The sequence continues at coordinate 16,532 of CAYQWA010000050.1, forward strand.
AAACCAGTTGATTCCCACTTTGACGGATACTTCAAAGTTCTGGAGGAAATATGGTGTTCCTACACTTGCTGCCGATGACGAATGGTACAGTCCCTATGTGGATTATTGTTGTAAATGGAACGGACCGGTATGGTTGTTATGGGACTATATGGTTTATGATGGCTTACGAAAGTACGGGTACAATGAACTGGCGGAAGAACTGGCTGAAAAGATGATGTTGGCTGTAACAACCCAGCTCTCGAAAAATCATAATTTCTGGGAATCCTATAGCCCCGACAATACAGTACTGGATTGTCCCTCAAATTACATCTGGGATGCAATCATGGCAAAAGTATTGATCGAGAAATACAAGTAATTATTTCACGGGGACTTTGCAGCTTTTTACACCACTTTCTGTAAGTATTACGAGTATGAATAAACCGGGAGGTTGTTTACTGAGATTCAATTCGTATTCCATAGTTCCTTCTAATTCTTCTATAAATACCTGCCTTCCATCAACACCGAAAACGGCAATTCCATCCAACTCAAGATGCTTTGAAACCACTTTAAAGACTCCTTTCGATGCTGCCGGAGTCACTTCAATACCAGAACCTTGATCTATTTCCGATATGCTGGTGGTTATATCCACAACAACCGTATCAGTAACAACATCCGAATAGCAATTATCACCTACTTCCTGGCTTATGATATATGTACCCGATGATGTATAGGTATGCTCAGGATTTTGAACAGTATCTGTTGATCCGTCCCCGAAATCCCAAAAATAATACTCCGCATTCTGAGACAGGTCCGTACAAAATATGGTATTGGCCAGCTGATTAATTTCAAATCCGGCTTCAGGTTTTTGGTTATTGATGTTCCATTGGCCGGGGTCACCAAATACAACATCATCTGCAATCTGCTGGAGGTAGAGAGCGTCCTCGTTGTTAAGGCCACCCGTAAAGGATAAACCGTATGTAGGTTTTTGGAACAATACAGAATAATGAACACAGGCAGCAAAGTAGGCGCCAGCCAGATTAGCGTGACTGGAATCTGCATGAAATAATTCAATTGGATCACCAGTAAGGATTGATTTTTTCCAGGCCGGTCCCGCTGGAGATAATATGCATGATAATGTGTCTCCCAACCTTGAATACTCAGCAGTTAAGGTATCCTGCATAGGGGCAAAATCATCAAAGTCTAAGGAACAATGGTTATTGATACAATACTGGCCTCCTGCTTTTTTCCCCCAGATAATCTGCACAACCGTCTCTGTGCACTCATTGTTCAGTTTTATTAAAGAATCCAGTGCAATGGCACCAGGGTACATATAGTTATCCCGGTAGTAGTGAATAACACCAAACAAACTGTGCTCCTGAAGAATTACATAGTCCCACGGAAGAGAATCGATTAAAGCCAGTGATTGATCATTGTACAAGTGTCCGTTTGAGGGATGGCCAAGCGTACAGCCTCCCGGTGTGTTTTGTAAGTAAAACAAAGTATCTCCGTTAGCTATTGCCAACCCTTGAGTCAGGCCCGGTACATCACTAAAAAAAGTGTGACTGTTTCCAAGGAAAAGGACCCTGTAGGAATCAGCAAACGAGAATTGTGCTGCCAGGATTATTGAAATTAGCAGGAATATCTTTCTCAAGTAAATACATCGTTGAAGCATAGGTCTGAATAGGTAATTGGAGTTTCAAATATACGAATTTCTCCTTCATCAGGAAGCTGCATATTAAGGCTTAAATAATCAACTACAGGAAATAAGAAAAATCACCAGACCATCACCTCATCACAAAAAATCCATGCCGGATAGGTAGCTCCCGGATGCCAGTCGGGACAGATGCCCTTGTTTTTTGCTACAGCTTTAATATACCTTGTCTGAACCGTGTCCAAATCAAGTTTAAATCCCCTGGTGAATGTGCCAGCCTGTTTTTCATCAATGACATTAATAATGGTTCCCAGCAATGTGAATTCCTTGCCATCCAATGATGAAAAAACATCAACCTTTTCCGGCAGGAACACCCAGGATTTTATTTCCTGCAAAAATTCCATTTTAACAGATGAAATTTCTGTTTCTGTTTCAAGGTCAATAACCGCTTCCATATCTGGCCCTTCAAAACCGAGCCAGTTAAAATGGTAATCATTAATACCGATTAATCCATCGGTTAATGCGCTTCCTCCTCCAACAGGATATTTCGGACTTGATTCGGTAAACAATTCAACTGGCTTGTTTAATGCTTTGTGATTTTGCATGCTTGTCCGGGCATACCTTTCGACGGTAGCACTGTAATCATCTGGATAATTGCCATGCTCCCAGTACCTGGCTATACCCGCTTCTTTTGCACGCTCTGTTAATATGTGCAGCCGATCGATCATTTCCTCTTTCACAGCCCAAAGTCCTTCCTCTTTTTTAAAGAAAGTTAACTCTTCATTTACATTTCTAAGTGAAATATCAAGAATGGCAAATTCCAGGGGTAATCTTGCAATTTGTACCCTTTTGAGAAAATCAGGATCATCAAAAACAGCTTGTTCTGCCTGATCAAATATTAGCTCGTATTCTTTGATCAAATCCGGTGTTAGATAGGTATTGATGCCGTCGTACGGATAACCGTAAATACCCAGGTTGCCTCCGGATTCATTCAAAGCATTGTGCATTTTATCAATGTACTGCCTGATATGTTTCCCTGCTGGGCCGTAAAATCCGTTTACAAAATCATCGATGATTGCTTCTACATCTGCATCCGGATTCCATAACAATTTGGCGATGATGTAGGACCTCAATTCAACAAATTCACTGATCAGTCCACCGCTGCCCTGCTGGAACATCATTTGCATTCCATTGTCTCTGAAATACTGGATGTTTGGCTGCAATACCCTCAGGTTCGGAAAAGGACTGACCAGGTTCCGGAATTGCACCACATAATCCCACATAAAAATGTTGTCAGTAAGTTTACACCAGTCTTCGGTGTCCTTTAAAAAAGAAGCACTTAATGAATCAGAAACGAGGGGCCTTGACCGGTTACACTCTATGGAGCAAAACATAATGTTCACATTATCTGCAGGTTTAATATTTGTTGGTGCAGCTCTGGTGTACTGATAAGCCAATGTGGAAATCACTTTGTCAGGAAAAACAGCAGCTACATTATTAACGAAGTTTACCATAGCTCCTGAGTATCCACCAAACTCTTCATACTCATTCAAGCAATTTTCACATTCGCAGGGTTTGTAAGTATCATTTTGCGATACAGACCAGTGAAGCGCCGAAGGCTTCACTGCCATGCGTTCTTCTAATTCTCTTATAACAATATCAAATACTTCCTGATTGGAAAGACACAATTGTCCATCCGGTATTCGTTGTACATTCAGAAAGGTAAAATATTCAGGATTTGTTTTGAAATACTTTTCGTAAGGGATAAAATCATCAAAAGTATGGACAAACATGCCCCACTCGTTCTTTCCTTCTTTCAGATCCAGCATGTGCCAGTTTCTGTAATCTTCATCCCAGCGGGCATGCGGCATGTGCAATTCCCGATATTCAAAAGCAGGTTCCTGTCTCTCATCAATTGATCCTATGCTAATGGTTTTGTTATCCGGGACATAGGTAAAATCCATGCTGTATTTTCTGCAACCCAGGTATTTTTCCAAAAAGGAATAAACACCGTACATTGTTCCTTTTTCAGTACCGCCAGCGATGTACAGCTTTTTATCTACGGTTTTAATGATAAAGCCGTCCTCATTAATACCATCAATGTTGATACCAGCTTCTTTTAATCCTGAATAATTTCCAATGATGATCTCCAATTCCTGACGGGGTGAAGATTCATCACTTATTCCTATCTCAGATCCGGTGATAGTTTTAATGTATTTCTGCAGTTCCAAAGCTGCAAACCGGGTTATAGAATCTGCATCAGCGGATACAACAATTTTATAATCTGAGGATCCGTTACTTACCAGTGAAATGTGATCTGTATTTTTGCATGACAGGATAACAGACAATAATAAGAGTAAAACGATTACTCTATTTTTTAATAACCATTGCATTTTCATAATACTACTGACATTTAATAAATAAAATTGATTCAGATTTTAATTTGGCTACCGTCATTGCGAGCACAGGCAGTGGATACAAGCAATGGCGTGAAGCAATCTCATTCGTAATGGTAATATGAATGAGATTACTTCACGTCAAACCCACAAGGCTGACCTTTCCGTTCATAATGATGGTAGCTATAAATCAATCATTCACGATTTTTAATAAACAACAACCTTAAAAATCTCATTTCGAGATCCTTCGATTACTTTGATAAAATAAACTCCATCTGCAAAGGCGGACAAGTCAGCAACTTTTGTTTTCCCGTACCAGTCAAACTGTTCAATCATCTGGCCCGATGCATTCAAAATTTGAACCTCCGCTTCAAAAACCATGTTTTCCCTGTTAGAACTCAAATAAACAAAATCCGTGGTTGGATTTGGAAAAACCTGAAGACCAAAATAATTGCTCTCCACCATTCCGGTTGGAAGGAATTGGTTATTGCTGTATGAAACCAGGTTTCCTGCAATGATGTAATGGGGATTAAATCCGGCACCGCAGTCGTTGCATGTTACTCCGGTTACGCAATCAGGATGACTGGGATGGCAAAGGTCCACATAGCCAGGATAAAATTCGTAGATGATCTCAACATCTGTTGAACTGATATAGGAAGTGAAGTCGTATTCATAAACCTCACTAATGGTTCCGGGACACCAGCCTGCCCTGTTAAAATACCAGGTTCCGTTTTGTGGCTGACAACCATCAGGATTTGGGTTACAGGTGACCCAAAGATGTTGATCAAATTCATCTCCTTCAACTTTAATCTTATGTGTAGCTTCATAAAACTCAGCTGCATTGCCGGTATTCAGATTGCCCCAGCCATGGCCAGTATTGATGATCTTCAGTTTGGAAGCTTCAGTGATGGTCTCATAATTCCAGATGATGGTATCCATTGGCTGAAGGTTGGCATAATCCCCAAAAGAAAATGTACCCCGCCAGATGGCATCCACCCAACTGTAATTATACTGAGGAGTTCCTTCCTGAAAATCAAAGCTAACATCCACGATAAAACCATCTTCATTGGTTCCAATACTAAATCTCATTTCCACCAATCCCTGGAAGATGGAGGAATAATCTGTAACATCCAACTCATGATCGCAGGGAACACCATAGGGAGTGATGTACCGGAATATTTCAATCCATTCTCCGTCCGGTCCTCTGGCTTCCATATTCCCAACCCTGTCCCATGGATCGCAACCACCAGCCGGACAGGTAACATCCAGATAGGTTTTGATCAGGTCGAACGAACCGACATAGGACGGAAAGGTAAAATCCTGGGTCACTGAAGTTGATGTACTTGTACTGATGTGCACCTGGTCAAAGGCCTGAACACTCAGACCGGTAATGCTGTTGGTCACCTCAAAATTTACCGTACCGGTTGAAACCATACCTCCGGTACTTGTTGCAGTAATTGTCATGGAATAGGTGCCAAATTCGGGAGGTGTCCATTCTGCTGAATAGTATCCTGTACCGTAGCTTTTTTCTGTCATGACCTCTCCAGATCCATCAATATCGAAAACAACCTGTTCAATATTGAGCACTTCAGGATGGTCGATGTATGCTGAGGCAACGATGATTATCGGGCTTAAGGAACTCATGTAAACATCAGTTCCATCAGCTGGTCTCCTAACAGTCAGGTCAGGGGAGTATGCTGTTGGATCTACAACTTCAAAGGATTGAAAAACATCCGGAGCAGGAGCCCAGGTATCATCGCCCGGCTGGCTGGCTTTTATGGTAACAAATCCTGGTTCACCCGTTAAAGTTACCGTATTCCCGTTAAGTTCTGCAGGTCCCTCTGTTATTTCATATTCCACTTCTAATCCTGAAGTCGCTGTTGCATCCAGGTCGAAGGATGGATCGGTGGTTAATTTATTAGGTATGGCAGCAAATTCAATAAACTGGAGCTGACCAAGATCTTCCGGCTGGCGAATAAGAATATTATCAAACCCACCTGTGCCTCCCTGGGAATGAAAAAATATACCATCCCAAACCGTTCTGTCCTGCAAATCACCTGATCCCGGGGTCAATCCCATATTTAAACCCTGAACTTCGGGAATTGCTATCCAATT
>CAYQWA010000051.1:0-17468 GCA_964421215.1 uncultured Bacteroidales bacterium
TAACAGGAACCTCAACATCTTCATTGGTTGGTACTACAGCATTACTCCAGTTTCCAGGATTGAACCAGTCATCGTCAATTGCTCCGGTCCATTCGTTTACTAGGCAACAAGAACCAACACCACCGGATACAAGGGTAAGCGTATAAGGATCTCCAAAAGATGACCACATGAGTGTAGCTCCTTTTTCTTCCCAACCTTCAACCGGATTTTTAGCTACTGTGTTAAAATAAATATCTGACCTGTCCGGATCTCCGGTATAGTCCCAGTCGATTGTACAAAGAACCTCTCCGGGACTTGGATTTACACCTCCAAAAAAGGATAACCAGGTCAATGAGATCTCATCCGCTGCATAATTTAAGTTATTGGCCCATTCAAAAAATTGAAAATTCGGATTGGGATAATTAACAGCAAGTGGTGTTAAATATGACGGATCATAAAGAATAAAGAGTTGGAAGGTGCCAACATTGAAGCCTCCTGCGATATCATCCATAGTTATGCTGGTAGTAACGGTGCCGGCTGGCCATCCACCACCCAGCTCCTCAACACTCAAGGTCGCTGTCTGTCCAAAAGCTAAAGAAGCCCCCAGGAACAGAACACTAAAGAATAAGATTACTTTTTTCATTTTTGTTTTTTTATGGTTAATAAATAAAAAGGGCTTAATTGCAGAGATGGATATTGTTCTTTCTGAGATTCCAGCCCTTTTCATTCAAAGTTACATTATATATGTTAAGTTTCTATATTTATTTACTAACAGAAGGAGTATAGCTGCCATCGGTATCTCCAGCACAAATGCCCTGGATATCTACAGTGATATTTCCACCTGAAACTATTACATCAGGATCGCTGAACAACCAGAATGGTGCAAATCCCGGAGGAGTTGCCGTAACTACCTGCCTCATAAATTGTACATCATTCATGGTGATAGCTCCACCGCTCAAGTCTACGTCAGCAGCTTCCAAATGCAATCCTGAAAGTGTATTTCCGGGAGCCTGGTTAACAACATACTGGCGTGCAAACTGAACATCGTTCATGGATAAACCTCCCCAGTCAATGGTTGTAGATGTTCCCATTGAATAATCTCCATCCACAAGTCCTGTAAACTCATAATAGCCGGAAGCATCAGTGTTTGTACTGAAAATAACTTCACTGTTGTCATTAAAGAGGTCAACGGTACACCCTTCAAGAATCGACATCCCCGAATTAGCATAAGTAAGTGTGCCACTGATTGTAGATCCTGTGACAACGTTTAAAGTGCAGGGTACTATGGTTGTTGGGTTTAGCGGGTCGCTTGATGTAACTTCGATGTCGGCATAGTATGTCCCTACAGCCAATTCGGCTGCATTCATTTCTACATTAACAATGGCAGGACCATCTGATGCAAAAGAAGCTCCGGAACTTGACACATCTCCATCCACAGTTAACCAGTTAAAAGCTCCCATTGTAGCTCTGAGTCTTACATTTTCAATTGCAAAATACCGACCTTGATTTATTGGTCCATCAATATAATGGAATTTAATCTGGAAGTTGGTATTGGCATAAGCAGAAACATCATATGCTTTATGTACACCTCCCTCATAATGCAATCCATCATCCATCCAGGTTTCATAAATCATTATCCAATCGGAACCATCGTAAACAAATACCTTTGCAGTATCTCCATCAGACCAGTTTGCATCAAACCACTGGTCAAATTCCAGTTGAAGACCTCCTCCGATATATGCAGAGGCATCAATAACCGGACTAATTAATTCATCATCCATTGTTATTGATCCGGGACCCCAATTTTGCGATCCATCACAGATCATAAAACGGGTTCCATTAAAATCATAGCCACTGTAAGAGGTAGTATCAACCCAGGTAACATCATTGTTACCATTGTTAATAACAGTCCAGTCACCTGGAAGTCCTGTATCAAAGTTTTCATTCAATAAATCAATCTCATCATATACAACAGATGCAGTATAACTAAATGCAAAACCACCTGTGTTTTCTATTTCTAAATTAACATTAGCAGGCATTAGTATTGTTGCGTCTTCTTCAATTGAAAGCGGATTGATTGCCAATACCGGATCGCTGAAGGTATTGATTTCAATGTCATCAATACACCATCCATACTTCTCAGTCCAGCTGTTTGAGGTTAATCTGAACCTGATCTCTACATCGTTGTATCCACCATATGAGCTCAGGTCAAATGCTTCATGTTTCCACCAGTTATTATCAGGGATTTCATAACCAGTTCCCCAATTAAAATATGAACTTTCATTAAAGCAAGGACCTTCAGGGCTACCATTAGCTGGTACCGTATATATCCCACCTCCTGTGTAAGTAGATTCTGGTAATTGATCAAACGTTAAGCCTCCATCTGTTGAAATTTCGACATAACAATGGTCTCCACCGTTTTCTGTTTTAGCAATCTGCCAAAATGTAAGTCCGATTATTGATTCTGCTGTAAAATCAAATTTACCTAGAACTAATAGGGTGTTTTCATTATCCGATGTGTATGCGTTGTAGGTTGAACTGGTCCCATTATTAAAAAGTGTATTATCAATTGTCCAGTCAGAAGTAGTTGACAGGTCATTGGAAGTATATTGAAATCCGGATTCAAAATCTTCAACAACCGGCATAGTTAAGTAATCAAAAGCAGTCATAAAGGATACCGGTCCGCTCCATTCACTTAAATCACCTGCACTGCAATCGGTACGAACGTAAACGTCGTATGCGGTTGCTGCAGTTAATCCAGTCATAACATGTTCTGTAGGCGGATTATCGATAGTTGCTGTGGTAACATATCCACCGGTTCCGGGAGTAAATCCGGGTAATCCTATTTCAATAATCCAGTCGGATGCTGTACCGCTTTCTGTCCAATTAAATTGTGCGGAAGTAGTTGTAATATTGTCTACAAAAAGATTTGATGGAGGTAGGCATGAAGGCAATAGTTCAATGGAGATGTCATCGATATAAAAACCAACGTAGCTGGCTCCATTTCCATGTTTGAGAACAAAATGCTGATCGGATCCACTGTATCCGTTGAGCCAAACATCATATTCGACATGAGATGTCGTAACGGTTACAGAAGTTAGCTGGGTAAAGGTAGCCGGATCTGCAGGGTTGCTCATTGTCCCTATCTCAAGGTCATAACCTGGATTGTTACCCATAGCATAGAATTTTAATCTCTTATCCGACAGGCTTGCAATAGGTGGTGAGATCAGTAGCAGGTTTGAATTCATGTCCCATCCGTTATCCATATGGTAACTATTGGAAGGACTATTTGAATTGTAATTATTAACACCATTTATTGTCCATCCATCTCCTGTTTGTATAATATTTGACCAACATACGGGCAATTCACCGTATCCAACAGCATCAAAGTTTTCGGAAAATGGCGCAGAATAAAAATCACAGGGTGTGAGGAATGATTCAGGACCGGACCAATCACTAAGGTCACCTCCTCCGCAATCTGTCTGAACATAAAAATCATATTCCGTAGAAGATGAAAGACCGGTAACTTGATACGGATTACTTACACCACTTACAGTAGGAGTACCGGACGGTGTAAATCCAACAGGACCGTATTCTATATTCCATGAAGTCGCCCCGTTAAGGTCTGTCCAGTTCAACCAGGCAGAGTTAATGGTCATATTATCTGCATTAAGATCAGAGGGTTTTATACATGCAGGAAGATCCCCAATTGTAATGTCATCAAGATAGGCTTCCTGATAGGATGAAGTAGGATCAAATTTAAAAGCAATGTAGGTGTCAGTACCGACGTAACTGTTAAAGTATACATTATGTTCGGTATGTGAATCATACACCAGGAAAGATTGATAGGGGGTAAATGTTGCGTCGTCCGATGGATCTGACATGGTACCCACTATTACATTGGGATAGCTAAATCCCATCAAATAAAAGTGTACCATTTTATCAGCCAGTGAACCAGTTCCCACATCAATCTGAGGTGAAACAAATATCACGGTGGCAGCCACATCGTCTGCGCCATATAAACGAAGACATTGAGGGGCATTGTATCCATAATAATCAGAAGTTTCGACTGAAGCAGAGGGCGATGTGGAGTTTACTAAACTTGTCCAGCAATACGGCAAATCAGGTAAAGTTACACTTTCAAAATCCTCGGTAATCGGGGTAACAAATGAACCACATACGGTTGTAAAGCTCCACACCGGACCTTCTGTGTATCCATTTGTATTATGTGAAACAATTTGCCAGTAATAAGTTTCTGTTTCAATCAGGGTTCCCGGATCAAAGGTTCCGGATGCAACAGCAACTGCATAATCAACCCATTTTGTAGTCGGTGGATTATCTGTACCAAAATACAAATCGTAATTGTCTGTATTCGCGCCGAAATCCCAACTAAGGTCATCATCTAAGCCAACATATAATCCACCCTCAATAGGATCAGGATTTGTGGGTTGTTCTGGAAATCCAGCTGGAATATAGGTAATGGTTACCGTCCATGTATTGTTATCTACTTTTACAGAATCGACACTGCAATGATTTACATAATGTGTAGCCCCAGCATGCAATTCAAAATCAATGCCACCACCGCCTGTAACACCATTTGCGATGTCAAGTCCGGTCCTGGAATAAGACTCTGTTCCTGGTGTATAAATATATGGACCACTGGTCATTGTTGCTTCATGAATACCTCCAGGAGATACACAACGAAAATGAGACCTTTGCCTGGCTATAGTTGAGTTTGCATCTGATGTCATATCATATGAAACATCGGTACTTAAAATTGTTGCCCCAACCGGTATAGTTACAGTTAACAATCCCGGACAAGCCGAAGATTGGGACCCGTTGTACCAGGTAAAGTTCTTGTCTGTTTCAATGTCTCCAGCATTGTATGTTGCACTGGTTGTTCCTAATTGTGCATAGGTTAAGCTGCAGAGTGCAAATACGAGCATAAAGAATAAAATTGTTTTTTTTGTTTTCATAGAGTTTAGAATTGAATGATAAAATATTTAATACAGTGTTTTCTAATTTTGCTGAATTTGAATTTCGAATAAGGTGCAAACATATTTTACCATACAATTATTAAAGTCTTATAGGATAATTTGAGACATATAATAGATGTCTCAACTTATACCTTGAGACTTGTTGATGTGGAAGCGGAGAGGAATATAAATTCTATCATCAATATCTGAAAATACAATTACAGAATACCTTACGGGTATGAAGTCAAAGTATTATAAAAGGATGAATAAAAAGGATCTATTTATTTTGCAGTGATTCCATGTACTGCGAAGGAGTCATCTCTGTGATCTGTTTGAATATTCGGAAGAAACTAGCTTTGGAATTAAATCCCGCATCATATCCTAAACTAATTAATTTTAAATGCTTGTTGGATGGATCGGACATCAGCTGTTTAACTTCATTAACCCGATATTGATTTACAAATTCAAAGAAATTCTTCTGATGGATTTGATTGATCACTCCAGATAATTGATTCCTTGGTATATCAAGGTCTTTAGCAAGCTCCGGCAAACTTAACTCAGGATTCAGATAGGGTTTGTCAATTTCCATTACCTTAATTAAATGTTCATTTATCGAAACATTTGAAGGATCGATCTTTATTTCTTCAGATTGATCATCAGGTATATTTTTATCCTGATCTTCTTTGTTGGATTCTTTAAATGGTTTGACCAGACTACCAATTGTTACCGGTGTTTTCTGTATTGTATTTAAATCTAGTTTGAAAACTTCAGGACTTTTTACAGCTGCATAACTGATTATATATATAACGATTACCAGCACAAGATAAGCGATAGCGAACAAGTCGACACCGGTCTCAATTTGTAAGTAATCAAGGTGAATTCCTGTAATTCCAATAATCCATGAAAACAAATTAAGTGAGATACCCGCAAAAAGAATCCTGATTATATTTTTGTCAACAGTCGACTCGTATTCCTTAATTTTTTTTCTGTATCTCCTTATTAAAATCAGTGAAAAAATCGAATACAAAACGCCTTGAAGAGCAATGACTTCATCTCCAATAATTTGTAAAATTTCATAGTATTCGGTTCTGTTTCGAATCATGTAGATTTTATCTTCCCCACTTTGTAAATAAAAATCAGAATAAAAAAGAATACTTAACAGGAATGGGAAAAAGTGGAATAAGTCTTCCTTGTAAAATCTTGTATGCCTGGCCAATAAGTATTTAACCTGCAAATACAAAAGTGGAAAAAACAGAAATAAAAACTGATAGAACACTTTTAGCAGATGAGGATATTTCAGGTACAGTCCTTCCTCTTGCAGGGCAAAGACGAGTAAAAATAATCCCCAAAGTAATGTGAGTAATGCCAATAAACGGTTGGATAATTTATTGGTTTTAATAGAAAATAGAAATATTGAAAGTAAAAGCCCCTGAATAGAACCCAGGTATATTATTGTTTGAATTATTTCACCCATTAAATTATTAAAAATAGGAATCCGTAACAGGCTACGGATTGTTAGTGTTCAAAATTACTAAAATTTTACTTGCAACTATTCCAGCTGAAATGATTGGAGGTTATACTATTAAATTATGTTCTTATCCTACAATTTGGAAAGCATTCTTAGTTGTTGTCTCAAAAGATACTCTGAGCCCTCTATTCAAAAGCACCGATATATTTTTGCGGCAATTCTACTACAATTTACTTCGCAAATTAATCTTTGTAATCATGAAAAAGTTTAACACAAAAATCTTAATTATCGGATTGTTGATCCTTTTAGGACTAATTGCCGCTGTTGTAACAACTTTCGGACAACAATGGATGAATCCAAAAGATCTGAATCCTCCTACTGACTTATTTGCAACAGTTGAAGATGAAAATGATGTAAACCTGTTCTGGACAGAACCTTCATCAGGAACCTCAACTTACCTTCACTGGGATAGCGGTGAAAATGCTGATTCCTTTGGTAACTTTCTGGGACCGGCCACTTTTTTATTCGCTGCAAAATTTGATCCAGCTCATATTACTGCTTATGACGGATGGACCATCACACAAATGCGTTTTTGGGTAACTAGTCCAATGCCTACTATTCAACTAAAAATATGGACCGGTCCCGATGCAACAGAGGTTTACAGCCAGGATGTGCCGGTTTTTAACGTTAATGACTGGACCGAAATAGAATTTGATACTCCCATAACAATAGATGCTTCTACCGAATTATGGGCTGGTTTGTATGTTGATATGCCAGTACCAGGACCGGTAATGGGAGGTGATGAAGGTCCGGCAATTGATGGGTATGGAAATATGTATAATTATGCAGGCACCTGGTATTCTGATTTTGATATGAACTGGAATATTCAAATCCAGGTAGAGGAACCTGAATTGCCTACATATCTACATTGGGACAGCGGTGAAAATTCAGATTCATGGGGATTTATGTTAGGTGGAGCTCAATTCGATGTAGCTGCAAAATGGAACCCAGAGCATATAGCTAACTACGATGGATGGGAAATTACAAGCCTGCGTTTTTTCGTTACAAATCCAAATCCAACACTCCAGTTAAAGATTTGGACAGGTCCTGATGCTACTGAAGTATACAGCCAGGATGTGACCACCTTTAATATAAATGACTGGACTGAAATAACACTCGACAATCCTGTTACAATAGATGCAAGTACTGAGTTGTGGGCCGGCTTATATATTGATATGCCGGTTGGAGCGGCTGTTATGGGCACAGATGACGGCCCTGCTGTAACCGGACTTGGTAATTTGTATAATTATGCGGGTACATGGTATTCTGATGGTTCTAAAAACTGGAACATCCAAATCCAGGTGGACGGATCAAAATCCGGACCGAAGGACTTCCTGGGTTACAATGTTTACAGAGATGATATTGTAATAAACATTGATCCTGTTACAAGTACGGCTTATGTCGACGAGAACCTTTTGAACGGAACCTATAATTATCATGTAACTGCAGTTTATGTTGAAGGTGAGTCCGATCCTTCAAATACAGTTGAAGTAATAATAGATCAGCCTGTAATACTCTATGCTGATTCAATGGCACTGGTTGATTTATATAATAATTGTAACGGTCCCAACTGGACAAACAATGATTTATGGCTTGCTGGTCCAGTTGAAGAATGGGACGGAATTTCAACAACTGGAACCAGGGTGACTTATGTATTTCTTGCAAATAATAACCTCACTGGAAACATCCCGGAATCATTTGGTGATCTGACTGCATTGGAAAACTTACATATCGAATCGAACGAAATTACATCTCTCCCGGAGAGCATTGGAAATTTACAGGCATTGACAGAGTTTTGGGTTGGGTGGACATCAATTACTTCTGTTCCGGAATCCTTAGGTAATTTGAGCAGCCTTGAGCAATTGCATCTGGGATTTACTGATCTCGGTACACTTCCCGAATCTTTTAGCAACCTGGAAAACCTGGATTGGCTAGCCCTGGGCGATGCAGGATTAAACAGTCTGCCTGAAAGTTTCGGCAATTTAACGGCAGTTACAAGCTGTTTTTTGTGGGGAAATAGCCTTACTGAACTTCCTGACAATATTGGAGGAATGGAAAGTTTACGATTCCTTTCCCTGGATGATAATCAACTAACCACATTACCTGAAAGTATATGTGATCTTAATAACCTTGGATGGTTATATATTAATCAGAATCAATTAACCAGTTTGCCGGAAAATATTGGTAACCTTTCAACACTTGATACCCTTTTACTTTCAGAAAACCAGTTAACCTACCTACCTGAATCAGTAGGCAATCTGGATGATTTGAACTATTTGAATGTTGATTATAATAATTTAACAGAATTTCCGGCGTCAATTTCAGATCTTGCAACAATTGAATATCTCCGTGCATTTGAAAATCAATTGACTTCTCTACCGGAGGATATTGGCAACCTTGGAAATTCTTTAATGGCATTGGTACTGAGCTATAATAATATAACATCATTGCCAGAGTCAATGAGTGAATTGATTAATCTATGGGAGTTTTATGCACCCAGCAATCAGATCGAGAATATACCGGTAAATGTAGGGAACATGGCAAATTTACATACCCTGGGGCTAAACAATAACAACATTGAAACTGTTCCTGAGTCCATTGGTAATTTAAACTTGTTGGGATACATTGCATTGAGTGATAATGATATAGATGAATTACCTGAATCATTTGGAAACTTAAATGCTGACACCGTCTTGCTTTCCAATAATAATATTCCTGAATTACCATCAGGTATGTTCGACAAATATTTTGATTTCTTGTGGGTTGAGAATAATAATTTGCAGTTTGGAAGTCTGGAGCCGTTTATGGACAATGGGATATGGGAATTTATTTATGATCCACAGGCTCAGATCGGAAACGATACCACAATTGAAGTTATTAACAATGGAATTTTATCCTATACCATTGAAGTTTCAGGAGATAATAATGTTTATCAATGGTATAAAGATGGTACGCTTTTGTTTGATCAAACTTCAAACACACTTTATGTTGAAAATGCTTCAATAGATGACCAGGGTACCTATATGCTGAAAGTAACCAATACATTGGTACCCGTTCTGGAATTAAGCAGCTATGATGTGGAGGTGAGTATAATTACGGGTATATCAGAAACACAAGAGGCAATACTTGCATTATTCCCTAATCCGGCAAGTGGTAATGAAATCATGTTAATAAGTGAGAATTCAGAGGAAATTATTGAAGTCACCATTATGAGCTTGTCAGGACAGGTATTGATTACAGAATCAACAATAAAATCCTCAGGTAAACTTGATATTAGCGAACTGAATAAAGGAATGTACCTGGTTCAGGTGATATTACAAGATAGCCAGACCATTATTAAAAAGTTAATTGTGGATTAATGAACTGAAAATCTTGATTTGAGATTGGCAATCATAAGGCTTAATCGATAGTCACATTGAGCGGAGTCGAAATGTGTATGTGCCTTGAAAAGAGCATGTTTCGACTACGCTCAACATGACCGTTAGTTTAAAGTTATAGACTTATGATTGCTAATTTGTATTAGTTTTCCTGAAATTTAATCGGTATATTTGTTAATAAATAAGAAGCGACCAAATATGAAAAAGCTAAGAATTCAAATGTTATCGGTGTTGCTCGTTTTAGGAACTTTCGGATTTTCGCAGGGCAACTGGAACTATGTAAACAATTCAGGAACAGATTTTATTCTTTATGGAATGAGTTTCCCTGCAGGCCAGAATGATATTGGCTATGCCTGTGGAATGCAATACACCTATAATGCAGACGGAGTTATTGTTAAAACAACTGATGGTGGTGAGAACTGGACCCAAATATTGCCCGTATCTGGTGATATTGACGGATTACAAAGCATTTGGTTCACAGATGAAAATACTGGATTTGCAGTAGGCTGGAATAACTATTTCATTAAAACTACGGATGGTGGAGCTACCTGGACCAATGTCACCTGTGGTTCAAACGTTTGGTACTATACCGACATTAAATTTTGGGATGAAGATAACGGGGTAGTTTCTGCGAGTCAGAATGGGAGTGATCCGGGCGTTTACGTCACTGAAGATGGCGGAGATACCTGGGTAGCTGCCAGCTCAGGCATAACCTCCAATATATGGGCTGTTGATTATGCCGGAGAGAATATTGTTTATGCCATAAATATTAACGGATTTCTTTATAAATCTAATGATGGTGGTTATAATTGGACCCAACTTGCACTTCCCGGCGCAATGCTAATGGGAATTGATTTTGTTACAGAAGACTTTGGTGTAATAGGAGCCGAAGAGAGAATTTATGCTACAATCGATGGAGGAACATCCTGGACTGAGTTTGTCACCGGTTATGAAAACTTTTATGCCGTTGAAGCATACCCAGACGGAAAAGCTTATGTGGGTGGTACAGATGAAAACATTTATGTAACCTATGATCATGGCAATAACTGGACCATGGAATTTAACGGAACGGGTACATCATCCTTATACAGGATGAGGACTGTTGAAAACGGAACAACCTTCAGTTGCGGATCACAGGGTGCCATTTTGTATAAAGAACCCGAAGTAACAATGGATTATTCCCTATCCTTCGATGGCAATAACGACTATGTTTCAATGGGTGATATCGATGTATTTGATATCGAACCCGGTGAAAGTTTCACCTTCTGTACATGGTTTAAGCTAAACGCGCAGCCGGATTATCAGAGAATTTTATGCAAGCGTGATGGAGGTAATCCTGGATATGAAATTTGGTTGAATAACCAGGGTCAGTTAGCTGTTAACATAAGAACCAGTCAAATGGAAGATATGTCCTACTGGTCCAACAGCTATGCCTCCATTGGTTCATGGCATTTTGTATCCTTCGTGATCGATGCGGATGAAGAAACTTCTGCAGTATATTTCGATGGATTTCTATCTGCAACAAATGCCGGAGAGGCCTTATCCCATGGGGTAAGCTCTGATGCTGATTTTGTTCTTGGAGCGAGGTCCATCCAGGATTACTTTTTAAATGGTGTGATTGATGAAGTCAGCCTGTGGAAAACCGCCCTCACCCAGGGAGAAATTCAGGACGTGATGAACGGGTCGTTAACAGGAAATGAACCTGGTCTCGAGGGTTACTGGCGGTTTGATGACCAGGGTGCCATGGCAACAGATTACACATCAAATGGTTTTGATGGAACGATTTATGGGGCACAATATGTAACGAATGATAACCTCTATTTTACCGACATGGAATACCAGTCTTCGGAGTGCAACCAGGATAACGTTTTGTATCCTGCAGGAAGAGGAAATGCTAACGAACCTTTGCTGGCATTAAACATACAAACCCAGGGTTCACTGAATCCGTTCAGTGTGGTCTCTCTTAACGTTAACCTCAACGGATCATCAGACCTTGATGACCTGGATTCGGTGAGGATCATTTATTGTGGAATAAATCCCAACCTGAATTCTTATTACCAGGTTGAGTATCCCGCAGTTGTTCCGGTAAGTGGGGATATAAACTTTACTATTAACAAACCATTGTTTCATGGAAATAATTATTTCTGGTTAGTTGGCGACGTGGGAGAAGAAGCAGCTGAAGGAAACCTGCTGGATGCCCATTGGGTGGACTTTTCAATTGACGGTAACCAGGCAGGAACTTATGTGCCCGATAATCCGTCACCTTCAGGGGACAAATCCATCATCCTGGCCCATAAGGCTCTGTTTGTAAGCGGAACGGAGGATGTCCATACATTCAGAATACCAGCTATCGTTACCACGGATCAGGGTACCCTGATCGCTGCTACCGATGCACGGGTGGATAATGGAGCCGACCTGGGCTGGACGGGTAACATCGATATTGTTTATAAACGAAGTACAGATAACGGAGTAACCTGGTCGGAAATGCTAACCGCTGCAGATTTTCCGGGTGTTGAAGGAGCATCAGACTGTTCTATGATATTCGATGAAGTAACAAACGAAATCTTTATGTTCTATAATTATGCGGATGAAACCGACGATTTTCAGTGGCCCTATATGATCAAATCTTCAGATGATGGTTTGTCGTGGAGTCCGTTTGAAAACCTCAATGAGGCCATCTACCATCCAAGCTGGACATGGGCATTTGTAACATCAGGACGAGGTATTCAGAAAAGCGATGGTTCATTGCGGCATGTGATTAACGTAATGGAAGGTAATACACCCGGTGCCCTCATCTTTGGAAGCGATGATCATGGTGAAACATGGTATTCAGTACAAAGTCCTCTATCGCCACTCGCCAATGAATCCAAACTTGTTCAACTGGATGACGGTTCCCTTATGATGAACTGCAGGCAGGAAAATACCAACAAACGCCTGATCGGGCAAACAGATGATGATGGCAATAACTGGTATAACATGCATTACGACAACACCCTCATCGAGCCCAAGTGCAATGCCAGCTTTATCCGGTATACTTCAATTCTGGATGGGTATGCAAAAAGCCGGTTGTTGTTTTCTAATCCGGCCTCTACTACAGCCAGGGTCAATATGAAAGTAAGGCTAAGTTATGATGAAGGTGAGACCTGGACAGAAGGAAAGGTAATTAATCCGGGAAGTTCTGCATACTCCAGCCTGACAGTTTTGGATGATCATAGCATTGGACTTTTCTATGAAGCTGGCGGATATAAAGAAATCAAATTCGCACGGTTCTCTTTGAACTGGCTTACGGATGGTGCCGATACACTTCAACTTCCTGTACGAATAAACAAGCTTATTGATACTCCGGGACTTGAAGTATATCCTAATCCTGCAACTGAAGAGATACATATTCAATTGAACTATGTTCAGAGATGTGATCAGGTGGATGTGGTTTTGAAAGATATGTCAGGAATGACAGTTATCAAAGAACAGTTTTTGGCATTCGAAAACAAATTCTTCACGATCCCTACCCATAATCTTAAACTCGGAACATACATTGTAACGGTTATTGCCGGGGAGCAGAGGTTTTATAGAAAAGTTGTGAAAATTTAGAGGGCTGAGATTGCCCCCAAAATAATATCACGCAAAGATCGGTAAGTTAACCGCAAAGACCGCTAAGAGAATGTGGTTTACAGAATGTCCTTTGCGTTTTTTGAATTTGCCTTCGTGTACTTTGCGTGAAACCAGAAATTACAGTGCTTTCAAATATTCCACCAGCTTCCTTACAGCATGGCCTCTGTGACTGATTTTATTCTTGGTATCAAGGTCCATTTCTGCAAATGAATTTTCAAACCCATCCGGTTGAAAGATGGGATCATAACCAAATCCTTTCACACCATGTTTTTCTGTAAGGATTGTACCGTTTACAATTCCTTCAAAAAAAGTTTCGTTGCCATCAAGTATTAGTGAGATCACTGTTCTGAACTGTGCTTTTCGGTTCTCCTGGCCACGCAATTCACTCAAGACTTTGTCCATATTTTTAAGGTGGTCATGGCCCGGGCCGGCATACCTGGCAGAATAAACACCAGGATTACCATTTAGAGCATCTATCTCAAGGCCGGTATCATCGGCAAAACAATTCTTACTGTATTTCTCAAAAATGTATTTCGACTTAATGCTTGCATTGCCTTCCAGAGTGTCTGCCGTTTCAGGGATGTCTTCATCACAGCCAACGTCGGCGAGGGATAAAATGTTTATGTTGTATCCAACAGCAGCTTTGATCTCCTCGAGCTTATGTTTGTTATTCGTTGCAAAAATCAATTCCATCATTCATCAATATTAAGAAAATCCAATAAAAAAATTCCAAATTCCAACATATTTATGCACATAATTGGAATTTGGAATTTCTACTATTGGAATTTATACAGTGTTATGGAATCACATTCGCCCTGTAATCATTCACAGATACAGTGGGAATGGTTGACCCATAATATTCGTTAATGGTTGTGATAAATTTATTGGCAACAACTGCATATCCCATTGGTGTTAAATGAACGCCATCCAGTGAGAATGCATTACCGGTGATAAATCCATCGGATAATGTCACTCCATCAAAAGTAAGTCCCTGCTGGAGCTCAACCATGTATGCGTTCATGTCGACAAGAGCAACTCCCCACTGTGCAGCAAGGCCTTCAATGGTTTGGTTATAACCATCGATTGCAGCATTCACAGCAGCAGTTTCATCTTCATCCAGTATATACTTGTGAGGAATTGGAAATGCACTTCCATAACCAAAACATTTAATGGAATCTGTCGGTAATGTTAATAGGAAAATGTCAGTAGCTTCAGCCTGTCTTGGGAAACCGGTAGTTGCATCCTGAACAATAAATGGATTTGGTCCAACTGAAAAAGGAATGTCCAATCCCAGTGCCAGGTAACCTGCATGCAGTGAATCAGCCTGTCCTTGTCTTTCAAGAACCAGTCCGTTGTAAGGAAGTTGCGATCCCATAAAAGTAAAGTAAGGTGCGCTAGTAATTCCGGGAATATTTGCAATGGCCCCGTTAGCTCCGGTTCCGTTCAATGTTTCAAGAATAGTATTCATGGCAAATGCAAACGTTTGCTGATCGGTAATTGCATCGCTGGCACCACCGTTTGACGCATAACCCAAAACATCGTTGTTTCCGATCCAAAGTGTATAAAAAGTGGGTAATTGGGCAGCAGCATCTCCTAAAACGGTAGAGACAGCACTGGATGCAAACCTTGCGTAATAAGGGTTGGCAGTTCCAGCCTGTATACCAGCAAAATCGCCGTAATTAGGAGCAATCAGGTGGAAAGATTTGGCACCTGGGATGCCCATGTTTTGTACGGTTTTTCCAACCGGAATAATGTCTTCCAGAGTACCAACATCAGGTACAGGACTTAATGAAGTTACGCCCAGGCAATCATCAGCATAGTCTAATTTACGCTTACCTGGTAAAATACCGTATTCACCATTCAATAAGGGTTGTTCGAAAGCACCAATTCCCAAATTCTCCAGTTGATTCGCAATCATGGATGGAAAGGAGTTTTGCTGGCCTTCAAGGTAAAGTGCACCGTCAGCGTAACCTGCTGTTAAGGAGTTTCCAAGAGCAACATAATTGCTGAAGTCAGCGCTGCCGGATGAATAGTCGTAATCTTCAAATTCCGGGGTACATGCAAAGAACAAGCCCAGAATGATAAGGTATGATATATGTTTTAATTTCATTTTTTTCGATTTTTAAAGATTAGAAACTATAGCTTATACCAATTCCAGGAATAACCGTAGTGGTTTTATAAGTTCCTGCAAAATTTTCCGGTTCATACTGCATTTCTTCTTCCATTCCGTTTAGCTGGAGAAGCGACAGATCGATAGATAACCCTTCGGTAGGCATGATTGAAAAACCTAACGTAAAAGCAAGTGTATTTAAACTTACTGTTTCGGGTGTGAAGTATTTTTCATTGGTAGGACGGGGGTCATAATATACACCTGCCCTGGCTGAAAATTTATCATTTACGATGTATTCACCACCAAATCTTAGGATCATACTGTTGCTGTATTCCCTGGGATTTTTTGAGTCGGCAAGTAAATCCGTGTTTTCTTCGAAGTCAATGTTGAGCGAGTCATAAGCAGACCAGAAAACATAATTCATTTCAACCGCTAAAGTCAGTTTTTCGGTGAGGCTGTATGCTAATCCCACATCAAGGTTTGCCGGGATAGGCAGATCAGCATCAAACTTATTGGTTGCCGGGAAAGAAGTCTGAAGGTATCCGGGGATGTCTGAGAAAGTTACATCTCCACCTTCAACACTCATGGTCATTCCACTGCGATAGCTGACACCTATTTTTAAAGCTTCTACAGGATTTATGTATACACCCGCATTAAAACCCATGGCGGTGGTATTTCCTTGCATATTAAAACTTCCGTCAACCGGAGAAGGAACAGCTCTTGTAAGGTCTACACTTCCGGTGGCAAAAACAAATCCTGCTCCAAATCCAAACTTGTCGTTTATTTTGTAGGATAATGTAGGTTGGATAAAGATTGTTTGTAAGGCGATCTCCTGGACAAGGAGTTTACCATTCCAGTCATTATCCCATACAACAGAATTACCGAATGGTGTATATACCCCGATTCCGACACTTAATTTTTCGTTGACTTTTCCGGCACCATAAAAATAAAATGGCGTTCCAACCGGACTGTCTGTAGTGGTAGTATAATCAGAATCCATTGCTCTGTAGGCTGCTGTGCCAAAGATGGGGCTGACTCCCCCACTGAAACTGTATTTGTCTTTCATAAATGAAAGTGAACCGGGATTGTAAAAGATGCTGCTGGCACCAAATGCAAAGGGAGTCCCGATTAGTCCTATACCGGTCTGTTTTTGGCCTTGTAGCCTGACCTGGTAACCTCCTGCAAAAATTTGCGATGAAACAAAAAACAGAAACAGGAGAAAAATTGATAATTTTCTCATATACATTTATTTGGTTAGTAAATAAGTGACGAAGATAATAAAAAATAATTACTGTTATTTGCGGCTTTGTTGACTTACAGCAAGGTATCGGAGAGGACCTGAAGTGAGCCTAAAATTATATGCCGTTTCCGTTTTCACTTAGCTCTCTTTCAAAGTCCGAATCAAATGCTGAGATTAAATTATAAACAAAATTTCGGAACCAGTCGAATAATGATAAAACTCCAAGAATCAAAGAAGAAGTAAGAATAATACTAAGCAGCAATAAATTAACATCATGAGCTGTTCCTGTTCCAGCCAGTATCATATTTAGGAATCTAATATTTGAGGAAATATACATTTGCAAATTGACCTATTCAAAAGTACAACAATTCACATGGAATGTCAAACCTGTGAAGATACAATGCAGGACATATTCAATTGTTTCATTATTTTTTTACCCTAGTTCAATCCAGCATAAATCTGCTACAAAATAAAACTGAAATGTGACCTCTATATACAAGTTTGTGAAGACCTTGGAGTAACTTTGAGCTTCTTAGTGTAGCTTTGTGAAATAGTTTCTCTTTCATAGTATTTCGGGGAAGTTTGCTATACCACAGAGTTACCTATAGATTTGTCCAATCAGAAAAGATGATTAACTTTCATTGAT
>CAYQWA010000052.1:0-15827 GCA_964421215.1 uncultured Bacteroidales bacterium
GAATGAATTTTAAGCTTGGCTAAGTGGGAAATAGCAGAAGGAGCTTCAGTACTTGCGTCTTACTTGCCATAGCCGCGGAACGTACCAACCATAAGGATAGTGGAGATTAGGAGAATTCATCTTAAATAAAAAATGATCTTACCAGTTGAAAATAAAAAATACGCAATGCGCAAAGTATGGGCTGTGAATTCTGCACTTTTATTGATTATGTTCTTTTATATACCCAATAGTTATTCATTTTATACCCTCGTAATTTGTTTAATTATTCTAGCTTCTTCATCAGGTATTAGTTATTTCTATATTAAAAAGCACAATATCAAAAAATTAGAATTTATAAACAATGGTTTTGTGGTTGACTATAATAGTAGAATTCTTAGAATACCTCTAAACCAAATAAATAATATTTCAAGTGCTTTAAATAGTTATATACAACTGAATGGGAGGCTTTCGAAATTGTATTTCATTCAGCTAAAGGATGAACATGAATTTGGAGATAGGATAATATTGAAATATGAAGTTAAAGATAAACTTCAAGATGATCCTGAGTTTATTATTGATTTAAAAAAAACGGTTGGTAACATCGCCTAATAGCAAATAGAGCTTGGTTGTCGGTTACTTAACATATTGAGCATTTGACAACAATAATCATAGATGACAATAGTATTAGGTCAAATAGAATCATTAACCAGACTTAAAAAATCTTTAAATGAAAAAGATATAGATCGATTTAAGTCAGTAGGTGAAATCAATCACTTTATCAAAAATTACGAAAAAGAAAGACAAGAAGTACTTAAACAGGTAGAGCATAATTTAGATCTTGAAATAGATAGCCTGCAAATCGAAGGATTTAGAACCCAGAAAAAATACAATGCTTTATTAACCACTACTAAAAATAAACTCAATTTGATAATATCCGGAATAAGAAATAGATGTGATCTTATTCAATCGAAAAATTACAAAAACACAATTCATAAATCATATAATTTATTTGGATTAACTGTTCTTAAAACAATAAACACATGCCTTGAAAAAAATTCCGAGAGAATAATACAACTGCTTACCTTTAGAGCTAAGAAACGTGTAAGTCAAGCGTTCAAAAAAATTAATTATTACAACTTAAACCGTAATGGAATTCTAACAAAACTGTGCGCATCCAAGCTTGATGAGTTAGCTTACATAAAAGAAGTTGTTGAAGGACTGGACAATTTAATTGCAGGAGCGATTGGAGAAAATTTGGTCGTTAAGGAATTAGAAAAGTTATCCGGCGAAAATATTTTGTTCAATAATTTTTCAATTGATTTTGAAAGACCTATGTACCATAAAAAAGAGAAAAGCAAGATCTACAGTATTCAAATAGATCATCTGCTGGTAACCAATTCCGGAATTTTTATTATCGAAACAAAGAATTGGAGTAAAAGATCTATAGAGAGACTTGATTTGAGATCACCAATCAAACAAGTTGAAAGAACAAATTTTGCATTGTATGCCCTGCTGACTTATTCTAAAGAATTAGTAGATAAGTTAAACAGACATCATTGGGGAGAAAAAATTATTCCATTAAGAAATTTAGTTGTTATGATAAACCAAAAGCCAAAGGAAAAATTCAAATATGTCAAAATAGCCTCTCTGAATGAGTTAAATAGGTATATAACGTATTTTGAACCGATTTTTAAAGATTCCGAGGTTAATACGATCGTTGAACATTTGAAGATGATAAAAAACTAATCAAATACTGTTGCTTACATACGCTAGTAAAAATATGGTCAAATGAGTAAAATAAACGATAACTCAAATAAGAGCAAGCAGAAAAAGCAGTGTTCTAAAACCCGTATTACTTTTAGTGTAATGCGCTAGTGGTATTTAAAAAACAACCCATGAAATTTAGATCCATAAGTGGACTTTTTATAATGTTAATTGTTTGCTCCTGTTCTCAGCAAACACCGAAAAGCGGACTGCTGTTTAACAATGGCATTAACCGTGGAATAAGCCTCACCGACTCACTCGGAACAAAATACAATCTCAGATACATACCTATAACCATTAACAATGACAGTACAGTTCAGATTCAGCTTCAATTAACTTTTTTAGAGGAATTCGAATATCCGGTTATCTTTGGTGATGAGAAATTTAAAGTAATTCCATTGCCCAAAGAATGGACCCTGGATGGAGTGGAAATTACGGAAAGTATGATTAATGAAATACCAAAATACATTAACAAACCCTCTATAAATAAAATCATTGAACCCAATGAAAAATTTGTTCTTTCGATAGGAACCGTTTATCCCAGCTCACCAAAGTTGTGCGGGGTTCTGCCAAATCTGTTATTCACTCAAAACGACAGGGACAATTTCCAATCATGTGATGTTCAAATGGAACTGAATAGATCAACCAATCCTCAACTAGCCATATTGCTTAAACTTGTCTTTTGTGTTAATAGTGATGCACCAGGATGTTCCCTCATTTCTTGCGGTAAGATATCTTATCCTGAAAATTACTGAAATAAAGCACCCCTACCAGAGGTTATTGCTGAATAAATTGAAACATGTGTGTTAGTTATTTTCACTGTGAACCTTTCAATGAGGATCTGTTTATCATGTATGATGCTTTGAAAAAGAACAGTTTCTGATTTATTTGCAAGTTGTTAACCGGATTTAAATGTTCATCCGGGAGATTTTTTTCTGCATTCATGGTATAACCAAACTGCAATGCTGTTCCGGGTATATAATTGAAAGCAAGCACGAAATCAGAATAAAATTTGTCCTTGTAAAAATTATGTTCTCCGGTGGCCCGAATAAATAAATACTTATTCAACTGAAATGAAGAGCTTATCCGGGCCAGGGTATAGTCGTAAACGAGCTGATCATCAGTTTTTCTCCTAAAATCAGCATACCTTCCTGTGAATTGAATCTTTAATTGTGGGCCGGGAATAATTGTAATTGTGTGGTAGGTCATCCAGCCATATCCACCGTATGGATTCCCGGGATCATAATATATTTGGTTCCCCCACCTGATATACCCTTCTGAAGAGAAAAATTTATACGGCTGAATAAAATAGTACAACTGATATGCGCTGGTATTAAAAGATTCGTTTTGAAAAACCTCAGTGGAAAACCTTTTGCCTGCCTGAAGATATCCTGAGTTATTAAAATTTAAGTGTAAACCTACACTGGTGGAATGTTCATATTTATCACTGTATAAATCTTTCTTTGGTCTGGCATGAAAAATTATACCTGCACGCGTTAACCATTTAGAGCTTACAGGAAATATAGCACTGTAAGCTACCGGTAATATTTGTATACCATTTCTTTCCAGGTGGCCTATTTGTGTTTCAAAGTTTTTATCTATCTGAGAATACCCAATTTTCAATCGCTGATACCTGTGTTTAAATTTATAGGCTATTTCATAGCTATTGCCACCGAAACTATAAATACTGTCTTCTGTTAATGATCTTAAGAAATAATACTGCACATTGCTCTTGCCATTTATCCTGATAATACCATCTACTCCCCCGATTCTGTTTGAGCCGTAAAGAAATTCTTTTCCAGTATAAATTACACCCAGGTAGCCATCATCCCCTGTACTCCTTTTCGCTCGAAGTATCTGGTAATGCTCGGGATGATCCTGGTAATTATCTGTTGTGATAATGGATGCCACAGATAAATTCTTACTCACTTTTCCGGTCAGTTTAATGCCATACAGCGGATCTACAATATTTCGTGTATTAACAATAAATTTAAAGGGCATATCATACCAATCCTGAGTTCCATATTGAAATAATTCAACGCCTTCCTGAAAAAACGGGCGTTTTTCAGGATACCAAAGAGCGTTTCTCAAGTTTATATCTACCTGTCCCGCATCACTTTCAATATGTGAAAAGTCGGGATTGTAGGTAAGGTCCATCACAAGTTCAGAATTTAGTCCTATTTTTCCGGTTACCCCAGCCTGCAGGCTATTTGATTCTGCCTCCCATTGACCGTTCTTCTTTGCTTCTTTGTAGGTATAAGTAGTTGATGGGATTACCTCCAGAACGCTTTTATTTTGAATGCCGGAAAACTTCAGGACCTCTCGCTGTATTAACCTGTTGCTAATCTCCTCATTGTATTCAGGATATACAACTGTTTCTGATTTTCGGTAGATGGTTCGCTTAAAACCCATCCCAATCCCCACTACAGGTTCTCTCTTAAACCGTAGCGATTGAAACGGAATGGCAATTTCAACCTGGTAACCATTTCCTGTGATTGTTCCTCTACTGAACCACACTTTATCTGGATTTAGATCTACATCTTCATTTTGAAAAATTACTCCATCTTCCTGGATTCCCAGAGGATTTACCTTAAAGAATAAATTTGAACGTGCATTTCCTCCCATGTCCATTTCTATGGTAAATGAATCGTCGTTGCTTATGTTGTCACGTTTTGAGAGATTTGCCATTATTTTTGTTGGCTCACTGTCCTTACAAATAATGGCAAAATATATATTCAGGCTATCGTTAGTCACCATCACACAGGTACTTTCCGAAGCATCCTGTCCAATATCCGATTTATAGGTTTTAAATCCTGTGAATGATCTTGCATTCTTCCAGGCAGGTTCATTAAACCGGCCATCAATTATTATGTCCTGCGCATTCACTTGCAGCGCAATGAATAATACTGAGATTGTGATTGTAAGTTTAATCCTTTTCATATGCTTTCGTGTTTTTAAGATTAGTTTTTACAGTAAGTTTTGAGTGTATATTCACCTATCCTGGTTACGTAAGCAACAGGCCTATAGGGTGTTATCAAAATGAATTAAGGAGTTATAAAGCTTGTAAACGAAAAGAAGAATGAAATTCATTTCTGCGAAACAAAAGGAACCTGGGTTACATTATCCTGCTTAATATCGACCCACGAACAACAGTAAGTCGCTTGGTACCATCAGGATGGAGTCGAATTGAGCAACCTTTGATAATACATCTTTGTGTTTCAAACAAAAGGGCATTTTCTCCTTCTTTTTATTCAATTCTGATTTTTGAATTTTCAAATTTGTCGATTCGTGCGTGCGCCCCATTCACCAGGGATGCCATGCGTGCAAATGGTGGGCCTAACAGGAACAAGGCTATGAACGGTATTAATCCGAAGATCCCTACAGATTCATAGTTAATAACACTGGCTATTGTGCCACCCAATCCTATTAATGCGATGATTATTCCGAGGGGAACCCCCATCCTGCATCGGTTACATTTTAGTTTACTTTTTTCACTCATTTTATACAGTTTAAGTTGGTATTTATATGATGACTATTTCATTTTTCTAACTTCTTCTTCGGGAGTTTTGACCCCTCGATACTTCAAGCAT
This sequence comes from uncultured Bacteroidales bacterium, assembly GCA_964421215.1. GTDB lineage: Bacteria > Bacteroidota > Bacteroidia > Bacteroidales > JAADJA01 > JAADJA01. The sequence goes on from CAYQWA010000052.1 coordinate 5,334, forward strand.
CATTTTTTCAAAAGCATCTTTAGTGATCTCTCCCTTTGCATACCTATTCCTAAGAATATCTTTCGCTTCATCAGATTCTGATTCGCCACAACACCTCCATCCTCGCCACGAGCCAGAATATCTCCAGCGGCGCCAACCCCAAAAAAAACAACAGATGAAGAGACATAAAAAAAAGAAGAAAAACGGGAAAGGAAAGAACCAGTGCCATCCACCATCCGCTCCCAGGCTCCCGCAATGCGCTAAAACAATTTCTAAAGTTTTCATAATGTATTTGATTTGAGCCTGTAGACGATAAACTTAAAAAAGGGATACACCAGAATTTTTATTACTGATATTTTTATTCGGTTTCTGGGTTGATTGTTTAGTATTTTTTAGCCAAAACATATTGCATTATGGTAGAGCATACTCTTTGACAAACCGTATATGCATACATTACAGTCCATTACAAGTTAGTCCGACAGTTAACCTTCCCGTTATAGTTGTTAATTACTGACCCATTAAATCAAAAACCTTTGCTTTCAAAAACTCACAGGTTTTTAAGGAGTGTATCCTTTTTTCCTATAACTCGTCAATGGTATTTTAACGGAACATCCAGCTGATCTCATAGGGGATGTCTTCAGGATCATATAAATAATGAATCATATTTTTTTTTAATTAAATACTATGCAGAAAATAAAATTCAATAAAAAGGAGAGAGAGGTCATCAATTTAGGAACTTCACTTGCAGCAGGATGCAAACCTTGCACAAGATATCATTTAAAGAAATGCAGTGAAGCAGGTATTTCGGATAACGAAATTCAAGAGCTTATAGATTGGACTACTCAGATCTCTAAAAAAGCGATCGAAATTATGCAATCCGGGGCAAAGGCAAATATGGGCGTAGATCACCGAACAGATGTAGATGCTCATTTGAAGGGCGGGAACAGGAATTATCTTCTGGTTGGATTATCTGTATCCTGTACACTGAACAACACCGAATTGCTTGAATATTATTTAAGCCATGCCGATAAATTAGAAATGAGCAATTCTGAAATTTCCTATATTCTGGAAACTTCTAAATTCATTTTCGGGAAAGCAAAAGCGCATGTTGAATTATTGAGTGAAAGAAGGGGAATTAAAAGAAACCAAGCTGAAGATGACGAGTGCAAGCCGGGTTGCGGATGTTAAAAATATCAATCTTAAATGAAGCCTCATTTCATTTTATGCGGCAGTTTGTTTATATTTGTAATAACAAGGCAAGAGGTATATGGAATTTCAAGCGATCTATAAGGAGTACTTTCCGCGGATAGTCAGATATCTCACTAGAGTATTGAATGACAAAGACCTGGCTGAAGATTTTACCCAGGAAGTATTTATTCGGGTAAATGAGAATCTGAATACCTTCGAAGGTAGGTCAAAATTGTCTACATGGATCTATAAAATAGCCACTAACATCGCTAACGATTATTTCAAAAGTTCTGTATTTCAAAAAGCAAAAAAACAGGCATTGGCCAGTGAATTTCTGGAAGAAAACCAGGAAGTAAAGTATGATTGGGCCACTGATAAAAATGAAATATCAGACCAGATCATGGAAAAAAAGGAAATGAATAATTGTATCAGAAGGTATGTTCAGGAGATTTCAGAAAATTACAGAACCGTCTTCGTTCTAAGTGAATATGAAGGCCTTAAAAACCAGGAAATAGCAGATATCCTAAGTTTAACATTAGACAATGTAAAAATAAGGCTCTACAGAGCACGCACTCAGTTAAAGAAAAAAATGAAGGAAGGCTGCCGTATTTCATATGATGACAATGGTATCTACTGTGACGAGATCTGACAATACTCACTCACAACGTCAATTAGCTTCATTCCTATTTTCAGCACTTAGTTCCTGACTGAACAGCACGCTAAGTTTCCCGGACCAATAACCATTATGGCATAAACAGACAATAATTTATAAAACCAATAGGCAGGATCGAAGGTTTAGTAGATGGCTTTACCCACCTCATATCTGTATTATAAAAAATTCAGTATCTATTTTTGCATTCACCTTTACATTCCATCCTGTTCATGGACTTGACGCATATTTCCTGTAAACCAGGAAGCATGGAATAAATAGTTGGAAAATGATTAAATTTGCTTTTGGAAACTCCTATTTTAAACAGGCCATTTCATTATCTAAGTCGGAAGTAAAAACTTTTCAAAAAAGAAAAACAGAAAATGAAAACAGCAATAGTGTTATCAATTGTTGCTCAATTATTGGGATTTACATTACAAGCCCAAAAATTTGAACTAAGTATGCATGCGGGTACCAACTTGACATTTGTACCAGATTTCACAAATCGTATATCAATTACAAACGGAGGACTTTTGATACCCAACCTTATTGCTCTGAACAATAGCGTTGGTGCACCGTTTACAGGCTTATCAAATTCTGAGGCCACTGCGAAAATTGGTTTTTTATCCGAACTGGAATTGGGATTCAAGCCTGGTGAAAATACCAAACTTTCATTAGGATTAGGCATTAATCAAATGAAATATCAATACGATAACTATGTAGATTTTGATGATGCAGCCCCTGTATATTTGAGTGCACTTGACCAGGACTATGGAAAGACCAATCTCCTTTTTCTGGCCCTAAAACCATTAAACTTTACTTTAGGGATGCATAAAAACAAGATCAAAATGCAGTTGGGCCCCACTTTTGACTTTTTAATTAATAGCAAACAAAATAATATTGTACTGCATTATACTAAAGTAGTGGGTCAGGATGGCATTACTTATGATATTATCGACAAGATACACTTCGATTCCACAACAGAGTTAAATAAAACATTGTATGGAATTTATTTACGTTCCGGGATCAATATTGCAAAGGATTTAGATATTATCGTGACAGGTCAGTATTACTTTAACACGATTTATAATAATGAAATGAATAATAAAACATTTGATTTCTTCATTTCAGAGAGCAAGCCCTTTCAACTTCAATTTGGGTTAGGTTATACGTTTTTGAAATTTGGTAAAAATATAAACTAGTATCTTAGCCTGTCGGGCCTTAATTACAAATAAGGCCATATATTTAGGTAAGAAACAAACAATGGTTCTATATTTGGTCAAATATCAATGAGCTGAATGACTCAAATACATGAAACTATATGAAAAACTAACTTCAAATAAAACCGAGGAGGATAACATGGCAAATTATATAGATGGATTCGTGCTTCCCATTCCTAAAAAACATCTGAACGAATACAGACAGGTGGCTGAAACAGTGGCAGGGATCTGGAAGGAACATGGTGCACAAGACTACTTTGAGTATGTCGGTGACGATCTTAAACTTGAAGGGACACGTTCTTTCCCGGAACTAGTGGATGCAAAAGATGATGAGGCCATTGTATTTGGCTGGGTAGTATTCGAATCGCGGGAGGTGCGTGACCTGGCAAATAAAAAGGTAGCTAGTGATCCGAGAATGACTGATTTAATTGCCCCATTGACTGACCCGGCAAGAATGATATTTGATGCAGGGCGAATGGTCTATGGTGGATTCCGGCCGCTCATCCATTAAAGAAATGTTTGAAAAAGAGTTTTTCAGGGCAAGGCAATCCTTACAATAGCCGTAGTACCGCTTCCGGAGTCCGATTCAAGGTTCAGTTCGCCGTTTAAAGCGTTCAGCCTGCTGTTCATGTTCCTTATACCAATACCATCAGAATCTTTTACTTCAATGCCCTTGCCGTCATCCTGAACGATTAAAATGCATTGTTTTTCCTTTTTCACCAACTGCATATCCACTTTGCCTGCCCCCGAATGCTTAAGGATATTGTTGATGAGTTCCTGGGCAATCCTGTATAAACCCACTTCAATATTTTTTGGCAGTCTTTCTTCCATATTAAAGTGTTCAAAATTATAGGTGATCTTGCTGTTTGACAAGCTGATGTCCAGCATGTCTTGCAGTGCATCGATCAAGCCCTGCTCCGTAAGGGCACGAGGCATCATACGGTGAGAAATATTTCTGACATCCGTGCCGGTATCGGTAATGATCTTTTTAATTTTCCCAACATCGTCTTTAAGCTCATCATTGATCTTTAAAATTTTGTTCGACAACGCCTGAAAGTGCAAACTTACTGCACCAATCTGTTGGCCAATACCATCATGCAGATCTTTTGCAACCCTGCCCCTCTCCTCTTCCTGTGCATTGAATACAGCTACCAGTCCGTTATCTCTTTCCTTAATAATGGCTTTGTCTTTCTCTTCCTGTGCTCTCCGCCTGTTTCTTTGTATAATAAATAACCCGAAGAAAAACAGGGCAAGTAATCCACCACCCAAACCATAAAGGAATTTATTCCTGTTTAAGATCTTTACCTCCTGTGAAGCAATTTCCAGTTTTTGTGAAGCGATCTCCCGTTCCTTTTTTTCAGCCTAGTACTTTTCTGTTATTTCAAGGATGTCGTTGTTGTAATAATCCGACCGGAGGCTGTCCTGGTACACATCGTACTTTTTTCTGTATTTATAAGCTTTCTCATAATCCTTTAGGTCGGAATAGCTACCGGCAATGTTCATATAAAGGGTGGCGATCATCTCAACATCGCAGACATCGGAATAGTTATTCAGGATGTCCAAGTTTTCATCCAGCCCTTTTTGGTGTTGATCCAGGTCAGCATACGATACAGCCAGGTTTATTTTAGCCCGTACAATTCCCCGTCTGTCGTTTATTTCTTTCTGTACTTCCATCAATTCTTTCAGGCATTCAATACACTTTTCAGGTTCATCTCTAAGCAGGGTACAAATATTATTTTTGGTGTTACACCAACTGAACAGGTTGTTCACCTGTTTTTTCACGATCAAGGATTTATTGTAATAATACATTGCTGAGTCAGGCATGTCAAGAGCACCGAAAGTATATCCAATGGAATTTAGGGTATTCGCTTTAACAGAAAGGGCTTCATTCGGTAAGGACTCCAATAGATTTAATGTATTTAGTGCCTTGTACTGGTACTCCAGTCCCATTTCATAATTGCGCATGTACAGGTAAGTATTTCCGATGTCGTTCAACACCCCGGCCATGAACTGGTAACTTTTATTTTTTTCATGCCTTTCAAGTACAACAATGTAATTTTCAATGGCCTTTTCGAATTTCCCCATGTACCGGTAATTTAAAGCGATGTTGTTGTTTGCATGATTCTTCAGATCTTCATCACCAATTTGTTCAGCGAGCTTCAGGCATTGATTGAAGTAGTAGGCAGCTGTGTCATACTCTGACTGATACTGGAAAACAATAGCAAGAATGTTCAGGTTCTTACCGATGAGAAGTTTATTAGTTGTAGCATTGCTGTCCTTCAGAGCCTCAAAAAGAACCTCTTTGCACTTTTCAGGATCGCTCCTGTAGGTGAGTTTACTAATCTCGTAGCACAGTTCAATTCGAACATCCGGATTACTTTCTTCATGGAATACAGTTAACAGAGAATCTACATTGGAGAGCGCTGAATAAGACAGCAGGAACACAAAGAAGGAAAGGAGAATTTTTTTGTAAAGATCTGTCATGGAAAATATATTGAAGTGAAAACAGTATCTTCAAATATAAGTTAAATTTTTGTTGTAAAGGCGCTATATCTATATTCTGATATCACTGGAATATAAAACCAACTCATTTTAAACAGAGAACGAAGAACCAAGAACCAACAATCAATATTCAATATTCAATAACCAATAATCAACAATCAACAAAGACAGAAGACGGAAGATGGGGGATAGTACACGGCACTCAAAATCCGGAACAATAGCTTCAAACTTTGAACTTCGAATCCACAAGTTGGCGGACAGGCTTCGAACTCAGAACCTACCCCGTTTTGCCATAACTTACCTTACTCGCACAAAAGATAAAACAGGATTCACCCCGGTATTCAAGTAAACTGGCAGCGTATATTAACAGGATCTTTTTTCCTGACTTTGTGTTCATTCTCAGGACAAAATTATCCAGGAATTTTTCTTTTAAGAGGGTCATGGTAAAACAGGAAAAGTCGTTGTTATCCATCAGTTGTAGTTCTACCGGATTACTTCCAATAATCTCAGTCTCTGAATATCCGGTATTCATACAAAATTCGCTTGTCACTGCATAAAATTTCCCATCGGAAACTCTTGCGATTCCGCAGTTCCTGGGTGACAAACGTCGCTCCAGTGTCCATTTCACTTCCGGTCGTACCGGTATATCTTCCATTTTATTAGTATTTTTAGTTATGGCAAATTTCTTGAAATCCTAGTTCAACGAAATTTGCTGTGGTATTTATTTTTTTTAGTGTATTATCAATAACCTTAAAGATAAGTTTTGGCACCAGTGGTTTGTGAATATAACCGGTAATACCTGAATTTCTAATGGCATCAAGATAAAGGTGATCATCAAGCATTGTAATGGCGATCATTGGCATGTCAGGATATTCAGTCTTCACTATTTCAGCAACTTCTAACCCATTCATCTCCGGCATTTCTATGTCCAGCAATAAAAGATCGGCTTTTTCCAGTTGATTGCTTTCTACCAGCTCAACACCATTTCTACAGGTATCCAGAATCCGGAACCGGGGATCTTGTGACAAGATCAAAACCAGGGCTTTTAAAAACACATGGTTATCTTCACAAATAATGACATTGATATTATTGTTGCTTGTTGCCATTGTACAAAATTCTGCTGATCAGATTAATAAGATCTGTATTGCTGATGGGTTTGGCAAGAAAATAATCACAACCTGCTGTTAAGGCTTTGACTTTATCATGATGAGTTGTATAGGCAGTTTGTGCTATTACAGGCAGATCAGGACGAAACTTCTTAATTATTTGTGTCGCTTCAAATCCATCCATCTCCGGCATGCGGATATCCATAAGCACCAGTTCAATCATCTTATTGTTTTTGCATATATCAACCGCTTCCTTACCGTCTCTGGCGTGCAGGATCTTACTATCAAATTGTGGGTTGTTCTCAAGCAACTCCGCAAAATACTTATAGTTGATTTCTTCATCCTCAGCTACCAGAATGGTATGCATCTTTCCATTTGCCTTTTTATCCTTATCAGCAGAGGCTGGATTAAGTTTATCGTTGCTTTGACGAACCGGTTTATAAGGCAAAGAGATAAAGAAAGTAGAACCTTTTCCTTTCTCTGATTTCAGTGTTATGGATCCACCCAGCAGCCTGGCATTTGCCCTGGCAATAGAAAGCCCAAGACCAAGCCCTCCTGCACTGCGCGTCAGCTTCTTTTCCTCCTGGGAAAACTTTAGAAAAACGGTATCAAAATTGGTAGGATTTATTCCTACTCCTGTATCTTTCACATAAATTTCAAGCCTGTTGTTTTTTATAAAACAACCTATTTCAATTAAACCTTCACGTGTAAATTTATAGGCGTTGTCGATGACATTGCTAAGTATCTTCTCTAACAATACCTCGTCAGAACTAATGAGGTGGTTTTCTTCCGGCAGGTGAAACTTAATTTTGGTATCCAGTTGTTTTTCTTCTGACTTTGATTTATAAACCTGTACAAGGTGTTCGATAAGGTGTTGCAGGTTCACCTCATTGTATTGTGGCTCAACAAGGTTGGTCTCCAACTGTGAGATCTCAAGAATGTTGTCCATAATGTGCAACAACTGGTAACAGCTGTTGTGGATCACCTCCGCATAATATTTTTTTTCATCAGCAGTGATTTCAGTACTGCTTAAAAAATCGGCAAATCCAATTATCCCGTTCATCGGGGTACGGATCTCATGCGACATATTGTTCAGAAATTCCGTCTTTAACTTATTGCTTTCTTCCGCTCTCTCTTTGGCAATTTTCAGGTCTTCAATAAGTTTTTCCCTTTCAGCACTTTTCCTTACACTTTCCATCAGCATAGCAAGTTGCTTACCATCATCAGGATCATAATCCGACTGCTTATTGGCAACTCCTATAACCATACTTACCTGCTTTTCATCAATCACAGGAACGGATAACAAGCGGTGGAGTTCTGGAATTTCGTTCAGGTTGGGTGCAAAAGCACCTTCGATTGTATTCAGATCATTTATACAAACTATCTCCTTTAATTTTATACATCTGCTCCAATAACCCTCATTGTTTAAGTTAATGGTTTGTCTGACGTGGTCCAGCAATGACTCATCAATCCCGTTTTTCGACCAGGATGAAATGGTATATTGCCCGGTAAGTTCATCAAGAATACCAATATAGCCAAACCTGCTATCGGTTAAAATTAAAGCCTGCTCCAGACAGTAGCCCAGAAATTCATTCAATGAGGAGGATTGGTATTCGGAGATCTTCAATTGAAGTTCAAGCCTTTCTTTGTTCTTGCTGATCTGTTTATTTGCTTCTTTGAGCTCTTCTCTGGCCAGGTTTAGCTCATCTTCAACCTTTTTCTTATCTGTTATATTTCTTGCACTAAAGAGAAAGCACTTCTCATTTCTAAAATCGAGCATATAAGCAGAAATCAGGAGCGTAAGAATTTTCCCTGTTTTGGTATTTACCCTGACTTCATAATTTTCGAGTCCGTTATTGGCTTTAAGTGTACTGATCAATTTTGGCCGATCATTCTCATGGTACAGATTGAGTTCAGTAGAAGTATGTCCGATAATTTCCTCTTCCGAAGACTCAAAGGTCTTGCAGAAACTGTTGCTCACAAGTAAAAATTTCCCATCTTCAATGCGCGAAATGCCGAAAATATCCGGTGCCAGGTCAATGATCTTTGAGTAATCACTGTCACTTATAGATGCCGATGGGATACCAGCTATACTTTGCACTTTTCCAGTGACATTTTTTTCATCTGCAATTCGTTTCTTTATGTCTTTCATGACGCATAATCTTTAATTAATCTCTTTCAAATAGTTTGAAAATCATAATTCCCGTTCATTGCCTTCTCAATAACATCAAGCAATTGAATGGGAACTCGAGGCTTATGAACATAGCCGTTAAAACCAGAGCAAATGATATCGGCTATATGGTCTTGTTCAGTTTGCATGGTTACCGCAACCATGGTAATATCAGGGAACCTGTCCCTGATATTAATGGCTGCTTCAAATCCGTTCATAATGGGCATAGCGAGGTCGATCAGTAACAGGTCAGTGCTACTGAGTTGTTCATTATTAACCAGCTCAGATCCGTTAGTACAGGTATCAAGAACATTGAACTGCTTGTTTAAAGAAAGCAGGTATACCATTCCCTCAACAAATACCGGAGAGTCATCGGTAATAATAACATTGATTTTTTCATTCGATTTCATCGCAATTATTTTTTCTACAAAATTATATCGCCCAATTGCGGAAATCGGTTAAGTATTCTTCAAAAATGCATGTGGGAATTGCGGTTTTTTACATGTGGTTTTCCACATTTATTATGTGGAAGGGTGAAGTACTAATCAGGTAGAAGCTTCTTTTTTAGATAATTACGATTTTGTTTTTAATGGCCCAGATGATCAAACCGGCATTATTCCGGGTATTTGTTTTTTCCATCAACCTGGATTTTGAAGTCTCGATGGTCCTTACACTTACAAAAAGTCTATCCGCCAGTTCCTGGTTGGTTAATCCCTGGCATAACAGCTTTAGTATCTCGTTTTCGCGCTCGGTTAACTTTAGTAACTCTTTTTTCTCTTTAATGATCTCCTGTTCAATTCCCTGCATTTCGATAATTACTGTTCTCAATAATTCTTTTGAGAAGAAGTTACCACCGTCATGTACTTCCCTGATGGCTATTTCCAGTTCATTGGAGGGGGACTGTTTCAGCACAAATCCTTCGGCACCTGCCGTCACCATTTCATAGTAATACTTCCTGTCGTTATGCATCGACAGGGCAATGATCTTCAACTCCGGGTTTAAGGTAAGGGCAAGTTTCGTTGCTGTTATGCCATCCATTACAGGCATATCAATATCGGTTAATACAATATCGGTATCAATGGATGTGATATCATCCGTGAATTCCTTTCCATTGGAATATTCACCCACGATCTTAAAGTCTTTTACTTTATTGATCAAAAGTTTAATGCCTTCCAGTACGATGGGCAGGTCTTCAACTATAACTATTTTAATCATGATTAGGTGATGTTACTATTTCTATATCAACCCGGGTGCCTTTACCAGGGCTTGTTTTCAAAATAAATTTTCCACCGAGTTTATTGATCCTGCTCTCCATGTTCATCAGCCCGAAACCTTTGTCTGCTTTTCTGATTTTGCTAACATTAAAGCCTTTACCGTTATCAGAAAAGAAGATTACCAGCTTTCCATTGGTATCATCAACATTGATGTTAATCTCACTGGCCTCGGCATGTTTGATCGTATTGTTGATAAGTTCGATCAGTGTTCTGTAAACCGTAGCTTCGACGGTTTCACTGTACCTGTTTTCCAGGTTGGAATTGATTACAAAATTTATCTCAGATAGCAGGCTAAGCTTTTCGATGAACGCACGAACTGCCTGAGAAATTCCGTATTTGTTCAGGATATCAGGGCTCAGGTTATTTGATATTTCCCTGATGCTCTGTGCAGCATCTTCAAGCAGGC
>CAYQWA010000053.1:0-192 GCA_964421215.1 uncultured Bacteroidales bacterium
AAGCGGGCAAATCTTTGATTTGACCTGTTTTGCTTTCGGAATTCGGAGACCAAAGGATCATGTAATAATCCTGCAACTACCATCAAATAACAATTAAAAGTTAAGTAACTTATACATTTAAAACCAAGCCAAATTCATTTGAGCTCAGGGATTGAATGAAATAAGCGGGCAAATCTTTGATTTGACCTGTTT
>CAYQWA010000053.1:292-15257 GCA_964421215.1 uncultured Bacteroidales bacterium
TGCTTTCGGAATTCGGAGACCAAAGTATTATGAAATATTCCTATACTGTTGGAAAACATCCAAAGAAAACCACCAAAAAATAATCCGGTTGATTTCAGCCATACTTTTCCTCTTCTTCCTTGGTAATTTTATATCAACAATCAAAAAACCGAATGCTACTATGAAAACACTATTTGAAACTGCTGAACTCATCATGTTTTTCGGAGTTCCGATTTTATTTGCAGCACTTTGTGTACTTACCATCATTCGTTTGTTATAAATGGATATCGGAGTGATCCTGACTTGTTGATTTTACCTTTAGTCAGAGTAATGAGTTTAAATAGCCGGATACCTGGAACGAAGAAATGATATTAAAGGAATTCAAATATGCGTCATGGTTTGATCATGATCTGAACTGTGATATTTCTGGGTGGTTGAATATCACCCGGACGACCCATGTATTCCTTATTAAGTAAGTTTTTAAAAATGAGGGAAAGTTTAGCGAAAGAAGTAAACTGGTATGCAACCCGGAAATCAAGTATAAAATATCCTTTGTTGTTTTCCAGCCTGTAATCTTTAAGTCCGGGAAATATCTCCAATGTACCAATGATTGGCTCTTCAAAAGCCGCATCAATCCGTTCCATAAAACTATTATAAATGAAACCAAAACCGGTTGTTAGTTTTTTATACCTCACCTCCGCATCTCCTTTAAAAGAATGTCTGTACCGGTACTTCAGAATATTATTTTCCAGGCTATCGGCAGCAAGATCAACGGGATCCATAAAGGTATATCCTGCAAATAAGGTAAGGGGTAAACGGCCAATCAATCCGGTCCCGCTAATACCAATATCAAGACCCATTATTCTTGCATCACCAACATTAAGGGTTTTAAATCCTATGTAGTCGAGGGTTGGATAAGGAATTGAATCCGGAGTCCATACACCAAAAGTAAACTCAACCATATCCCGGTATCTCGTAAGGAATGCAGCGACATCAGCAAAACCAGACCAGTCTTTTATTTTAAATCCCTGTTTAAAACCAATTTCACTGCTCCACCCCGTTTCCGGTTTTAAATCAGGATTTGGAAATATATTAATTGTACCCAAACTGGTGGCTGTATATTTTTCAGCGATGGAAGGAAAACGGTATCCCTGTCCGAAAGAAGCCCTGATAAATGAATATTCAGCAACTCTGGCATTTAGACCTGCTCGGAGAACCGGGCTGGATTCTTTGTCTGTTTCATCCAGCGTATATTGTTCCCACCGGATCCCGGCTGAAGCAGACAACCACTCCAGTATTTTATAGTCAAGCTGAGAATAAGCTGCTATGTTTGAACTGTAATGATCACCGTATAAGTTTGCATCTGTTAAACCATACAATCCCATTATTCCAAAAGTAAGGTTTAACTTCTCCCTGATTGATTTTTGAAACTGATATTCTCCAAAGTACAGGTCTGAACCGTTGTTCTTATCCGGATCATCTTCAAAGCGGTTCTTTACCCTGTAGTACCTTGTCTTTAAGCTGTGTTTATTGTTCTTGTTATCATAATAGGTAACAGTTGGGTCAACATTAAACCTGAAACCTTTAGTTGGGGTAATTACTCCGGGATTTTGCAAAAATGCTCCTGAATCCGCATTCTGCCAGATAAAAAAATCAGAATTATGTTGCCATTGAATGTTTGCCGTTAATCCAAATGACAATGATTTCAGCTTAGCAGGACTATAACGCAAAGCTATGTTCGCTCTGGCCCTTTCTTCAAAATTTGATTCACGGTAACCTTCATCATTAAACAGATTTATACCTGTTACCAGATCCAGGTCTCCCAATTTCCTTGCATCAGCAAAACTCAACCCTGAAACCACCGGATTTCTCTCCCACCACCAAACTGTTTCTTCCCTGTTTGGTTGTAAATACATTCCGTGATGAATTGTAAACTTTGTACTTGGTTTATCATCCGGTTTGGAAGTTCGGATATTGATTACTCCATTCAATGCAGAAGATCCGTACAAAGAGGAAGAAGCTCCTTTTACAATTTCTACCTGCTCGATGTTTTCAACGGGCAGGTAATTCCATTTTACTTCCCCAACATCAGCCGTTAAAATAGGAAGGTCATCAACCAGTACAAGTACCCTGCTCCCTGCACCAAAACTGTAACCACTTCCACCTCGGATGTTGGCCTGTCCATCCAGCACATCAACACCAGGGATCCTGTTTACCACCGTTTCCATATTAACCGTATTGTTGTTTTCAATAAAAGCCGGTTTTATTACCTCCATGGATACGGTTACATCTGATAATCTTTGTTCAAACTTTCCTGCTGTTACCACAGCGGTTTCAAGCTCATAAGCTTTTTGGACCAGCGGTACGGAAAGTTGAAGGGTATCGCCACTATTCAATGATATGTCCCTGACCTCCGTTTGATATCCAACATACAAAAACTTTAAGGTATAACGCCCAGGATCCAGAACTAAAACAAACCTGCCTTTGGTATTGGTTGACACACCTGTTAAGCTATCCGACATTACATTTACCCCTGGCAGGATTTCCCCGGATAATGCATCGAATACAACACCCTGAACTAATGCTTTTTGGGAATAGGCTGTCGCTGAGCTCAAATAAATCAACATCAAGGCAACGACAATTTTTTTCCAGAAAGTGCCAGGCCTAGAAATAAACATAAAAGGTTGAGGGAACGAGCTTATCAAGTTAATTCGTTTTTATCACCCTGTGCATTAATTGTTTTTGATTATCCCCAAGGGAATAAATGTAAACACCGGGATTAAACCGTGTACCGTCAATTGTAATTTTATTTTCTCCTCGAACTGCATCGAATCCCTTTTGATAAACCGGTTTACCTGGTAGATCATAGAGAGTAAATACAACTTCTTTGGGCTCATCGACAAAATAAGTGACGTTCAGGTATTCATTGAATGGATTAGGAGAATTGCCAATGATTCTGAATAATGCGTTTTTAAACTCATCCACACCAAAAGGATTTACATCAATCGCCAGGGAAGTTGAATCGGTAACTGTTCCGAGGAAGATGGGAGGCGATCCCTGGATTCCGGGTATATAAACATCCACCACAATTTTTAATGGGAAATTACCAACAACTGTGGGAATCCCTTCAAGCAAGACACAGTAATATGTTCCAACCATAAACACACTGTCCTCTGAATTGGATACCCATGTTAACCCATCAGGTAAATTGTCCACATTCACCAGGGTGATATGATGCAGATCGATGGTTACATTATTTGCTGTATCAAGGACATATAGCGGTGGTGCAAGGATTGTAAATTCTTCACTATACAATACTTCAGTCATGGCAGGAGGTAAATCAACAGGGCAAATTTGCCCGTTGCTTTCAGGATCAGGGCATGACAGTGAATCGCCGGGTGTGCATTGTGCATGCAAACCTATATTCGTAAGCAACATAAGTAAGATGCAGCCAATGGGTATAAATATTTTTCTCATGAACTTATCTTTTTACAAAGATAAGTTTTTGATTTTCAAAAAACAATTCAAAAAATGCAGAGGGATATTATCAGGCTATCTCTTTCCATACCAGTGCACTGGCACCCAATACAGCCGCTTCACCAGGAGGAAGTTTTGAAGGAAGTACCTTCACTTTATTTTTATAGATGTTAAGTAGTTGTTCTTCCATATACCTTTTTACAGGTTCAAAAATAAGATCACCTGCCTGAGCCAAACCTCCAAACAGGAAAATGGCCTCAGGGCTTGTATGAGCTATGGCATCTGCCAGTTTAAGGCCAAGTACCTCCCCGGTATATTCAAATGCTTCAATGGCGATCGTATCATTTTTTCTGGCAGCTTCATCTATCATCTTAGCAGAAAGATCATGAAAGCTTACATCCCTTAAGACTGAGGGATCAATTGAGGTAGAAAGCAATTCAAAGACGGTACGTTTTATTCCGGGAGCAGAGGTATAGGTTTCGAGACAACCTTTTCTTCCACAGCCACAGTCCCTTCCGTTGGGATCAACAATAGTATGCCCTATTTCACCGGCAAAGCCATCGTGGCCGTAAAGCATTTCGCCATTCACAACAATCCCGCTGCCTACTCCCGTTCCGAGCGTGATCATAATAAAGTTTTTCATTCCTTTTGCACCACCATAGATCATTTCACCAATCGCTGCAGCATTAGCATCGTTGGTAAGTACGATGTATGGATAATCAAATTTACTGCTTATAAAATCAACAACGGGAACTACGCCTTCGAAATTTAAATTGGGAGCAAATTCAATGGTTCCGTTATAGTAATTTCCATTTGGTGCTCCAACTCCTACACCCAAAATTTCAGTGTTGCCTGAAAAAGGTGCTATCATTTTAATTAATGCGTCGCATAACACATTCATATAGATCGTATGGTCAGGATGTGTTTCTGTAGGAATTGAATCCTGAACAAGAACCTTGCCCTGCTGGTCAATCAGGCCCATTACTGTATTTGTTCCCCCTATATCGATGCCAATTGCTGCTTTCTTCATGATTATGCTTTTTGAGATTTAAGTGCTAAAAATAGAATATATAAAATGGCAATTAATGGTACAATAAATGCAAACGTTATGGATGTCAGATCTATTAATATCCCCATAATGGGAGGAATCAGGGCTCCTCCGACAATAGCTGTAACCATTAAGCCCGACAATTCATTGGTTCGCTCCGGCATTTTATCAACCGTAATTGAAAAGATCAACGGGAAAATATTGGCGAATCCTAAACCAACCAAAATAATGCTAATAAAAGTAACAACTTTTATATTTAGGAAAATCAGTAACATTCCGATAACAGATATGAGAACAGTTATAAGCAGAAACTTTCTGGGATTCAACCAACGGAGAATTATACCTCCTGTAAACCTGCCAATCAGAATAGGTAAGAAAAACAATGCCCAGGCGATCCACAACCCAAACTCCTCCAGGCCAAAACTTCGTTTAAGTAAGACAGGAACTTCTGTACTCAAACACACTTCAGCACCCACGTAAAAGAAAATACCCGAAACCATTAACAGAACATAATTGTTCTTTAGTAGCGAAAAACAGGATTTCAATGAAGCAGCCTGTTCACCCTTTTCTGCTGGCTCTTCAAACTTTACTGCATTAAACCACACCAGATTGATTAAGATCAGGATAGAATAAATTGGAAACAAAATTGACCAGTCTAAGCCCAGGAACTGAATAGCAATTGGTGGAAGTAAAAATCCAAGGGAGGATCCGACAGCTTTAACTGACTGGGCAAAAGATAAATTGCTTGAGTACTTGCCTTCTGGCGAGACATCACGCATAATGGGGTTGCCCACAACCTGCAGGGTAGTGGCTCCTGCTCCCAACAGCAAAATGGCTCCAAGAAGAATCAGGAATTTATTCATTGTTGCATCTTCTACCGATACCACCGGACCATACATCCCGTTAAACACAGGAACCAGTAAACCTACCAGGGCTATGATCAGTCCAAGGTTCATGATGTACTTTTTACCTTTCCTGTCCTGAAGAATGCCAAGTGGAATGGACAATATTCCAAACATAATGAAACCGGATAATGAAATTAATTGTGCTTGAAAATTGGTCAGATTGAAAGAATCTTCCACCAAACTTACAAGTGGTCCCACTGCATCTCCAAACCCCATGCATAAAAAAGCAAGAAATATTGGAATGGCTTTATAGCCAGCATTTTCTGAAGGTTGTGTCATACTATTTTTTATTAAAAAGAATTATTCGCCAAGGTGTTGTTAATGCTGAAACATCTGATTCCGTATCATTTTTTTCAGAAGTTACAATATATTCATGATTGATATCACTTCTTCTTTTAAGCTTCATTCCCGGAAAAGGATTTGTAATTATTTCA
Source organism: uncultured Bacteroidales bacterium (assembly GCA_964421215.1). GTDB lineage: Bacteria > Bacteroidota > Bacteroidia > Bacteroidales > JAADJA01 > JAADJA01. The sequence continues at coordinate 6,136 of CAYQWA010000053.1, forward strand.
TCAATCTGCACCTCATGTCCATTCTCAGAATTCAAAATTGCAGGTAACTCATAAACCCCATCTCCAACAGAATCATTTTTACTTAAAATGTTCCAGGAGTAGTCATCATTCAAATCAATTTCCGAACATTCCGAATTATTTGATATTCTCATATCATCCGGCACTTCGTTTAGCTCATACCTGAAAGCAATTCCATGGTCAAAGGTTCTGAAAATTATATTGTATCCTACTTGTGAATCAATTTCTGATCTCAGGTCCAACTCAAGTGAATTGTATGCTTTCCCAGCAAGGACATCCATCCAATGCTTATTTGAATCACCGGAGTGGCCACTTCCATTTTCTTTTGCAATCAACTTGAGGTTTTGGCTAAGATCAGGACCATTTTCAGGCTGCAAACCTAAAGCAGACCAATCGATCAGGACATCATCGTTATAATAAACCAGGTAAAACGGTTTACCTTCGAAAAGTTTAAAATAGAGATGAACCTGGAACTCAGGCGAAGGGACAATTGCAGTAGCACGACTATCGAATTTTTTACAACCCGTGATTAATACCGAAACCATCAAAGAAAAAATGAGAAATCGCTTCATTAAATACAATTGAGAATGCTAAAATACACATGTCTATGAATAGAATGAATAAAAATTTTGAAATCATGACCACATAATTTTCTAATTAGGATATATAATCTGTAAGATGAAGAGGGCACCTATATTATGAACAAAGAAAGGAGGAAAAATATTAAATGCTCTACCCTTTGGAACTTAGCACATTGTGTATCATGTCAAGGAATTGTTGCCTTTTAAATGGTTTTGATATGTAGTCGTCCATTCCAGCCTCAATACATTGATCTTTGTCTGACTTCATAGCATAGGCAGTAAGGGCAATAATCGGGGTATGGATTCCTTTTTCCTGTTCCAAATCCCGTATTATTTTGGTGGCTTCATACCCATTCATAATTGGCATTTGAACGTCCATTAGTATCAGATCAAAGGATTGGTTTTTGTACTGTTCTATCGCTTTTTCACCGTCATCAACCACCGTAATGTTCCAGTTGTTGGATTTTGTAATAGCTTTGATAAGAAACTGGTTTGCTTCATTATCCTCCGCTAACAGAATTTTTACAACATTCGAATCGTTATCGTTCTTTTCAGTTTGGTTTTCCATAATGAATTCATTTTTTTGGACCAATCCGGTTTCAAAAAGCAAAGATATAATAAAACGGCTTCCTTTTTCTATTTCACTTCCAACTTTAATATCACCTTTTAAAATATTTAGCAGTTATTTCTTAATTACCAATCCCAGGCCAGTTTCATTCCTGATCTTTGTAAGAGAAGGTACATTCCTGAACAATCGGGAGAGAAGTCAGAAAACTTCTTTCCTTTTAATAGATCGGTATTAAAATCTGCAATTTAAGCATAAAGGTCATTTGTTTCTTCAACCACTCTACCAGAGGCATGCTCCACGTCAGTATAAATTACGGGACTTTTTGCAAAAGGTTAGGGTACGCTGTCAATACCTGAATCAAAATTCTCCCTTCTCTAGTCAAATAATCTTTGGTATTGTGCTATAATACAGACAAAGGTAGTTTTATACCGAATGAAAATAAATAAGGTTATAAAGGAACATTCAAGGACGAATGGCTTGTACAATCTGGCAGGAACAGAAATGCAATTTTACAATAGAAAATCGATATTCGAACCCGGCTCAAATTCTTTGGGATCCATACCGTACTTAAATACCCGCATTGGCCTTTTTCCCAATAGTTCAATTTCGTCACCATCCAGGGAGAGAAGAGTTCCTTCCCTGAGCCCTGCAACATATACAATATTATTGATTACCATAAACTCCTCAAGCCGTTGTTCCCTGGTTTCACCACCGTGTCCTTCAACGGGTGCATCAAGAAAATGGGGGTTAATCTGAAAATTAACAAGGTGCATGGTATCGAGGCTCTCAGGCTCTATTATGGGCATATCATTGGTTGTTCTGATGGTAGGACAAACGATGTTCGATCCTGCACTCCAACCCATGTATGGCAATCCATTCTCAATGGCTTCTTTTAAAGCTTTAATGATTTTCAGTTCATAAAGTTTGTAAACAAGATGAAAGGTGTTTCCACCTCCCACTGCAATTGCAAGTGCATCTTTGATCGCCAGCACCGGGTCTTTTTCTCTGTGAATTGAATATACTTCAAATCCCAATTCATTAAAAACTTTATTTACTCTCTCTTCATAAGCATCATAAGAAGCTTCAATACTTTCATCAGACAAAGCTATACCGGCAAAAGGAATGAACAATACCCGTTTTACCCCTGTGGTGTTTAAAAAATCTTTGATATAAGGCCTTGGCCATTCTAAATAATCTTCCCCGTAATTCGTTGAATTACTGATAAGTAGTAGCCTCTTTTTCATACAGCTGAATGTTAAGTAGTTAGTAATTGTCGCTAATATACAAAATCTTTATGAACCCGGTTTTAGAATGAGTAAAAATTAGTAGGGATAGCAATTATTCTCTCCGGAACGGGAAAATTTTTAAGATTGTGCAAGAAAAAAATGTGGCTTGATTACCAGTTTTTTATATAAGCCTTCTTAAAATGCTTATACCAGGAACTTCCGTTGGTATACTTCTCCAGATTAGCTTTAGGATCGCTATTGTCAGCAGTAGCTTTATCGGCAGTTGCCATTTTCTGAGCCAGTTTTTGTTGAATTCCCTTAGCATCCTTTCCTGGAACATCGCCTGCTTCCATTACCTGCAAAATGCGAAGTGCAGTCTCAAATTCTTCCTGACTTTCATAGTCATTCAAAGAAGATTCCAGGAATGCAAGGTTTTTCTTTATGGAAAAGAGGTAATGTAAAGGCAGTGGTTCAATGCGCTTTCTGATCACTTCATATCTTTCGGAAAGCTCCTCCATTTTACCGTAGATCTCAGAAAAACGTTTATGGTCGTTGGATTCCAGGGCTTTTTGTGCTTCGGAAGCCAATTCCTGGTATTCGGCTGCTGGCCCGTAATCTGCCTGAAGATCGTTTATGATTGATACATCGAATTCACAATAGTAGTTGGCCTTGGAGATCTTTTTGGTTTCATCCAGAACATCTATAGCCATGATGAAATCCCCGCACTCTACAGCATCGTTGAATTGCGACAACAACTCTTGAAACTGAAAGCTTGTAATTTCACATTGCTTGGCGAAAATGCCATTGTTTAAAAGGACCAGGCTTGCCTGCAGGTCCTGTTCAAAATCAAGGCCATATTCATTTTGAAGTGTTAAACATTCATTATAGATATAACGTGCTTCATCGAGTTTGTTCTTAATCACCTTAACTTCACCTAATTTACACTGGCTTACAAGATAAGGAACTGCAGCCTCGGCAAAAACATCCACCAGTGGATCATAGATCTCAAAGTCAGAAACTTCTTCCAGGAGAAGGGCATCCAGTAGTTTAAAATAGGCCTGGTTATAATTGCCATTGGCCAGGTATTTCTTACCTTCAGAGATATTTTTTAAATAAACCTGGTAATCAAGCTCAGATTGAATTACACTAAAATCAGGTGAATCTGCAATTTGTGATGGATACGTTGTAGCCAGGTCTTCAGCTCTCCTTAAAAATCCTTTCGCTTCCTTATCGTTACCCAACTTAAGGTTATCCTGTGCTTTGTTAATATACTGAAGGTACAACCCATTTCGGGCTTCGATTAATCCATGCTTTATTATATAGTCATGATTAAACTTTCCTAAGTTTTTGCAGACAAGATGTGCCTGCTCAAAACAATAGCGGGCCTGTTCAAATTCTTCATCCTGGTTTTGACTAATGCCCTTGTTTATGTACAGTTTGACAAGGTCTTCCGAAACCCTGTTGATAAAATGCGTTGAAATAATGGTTGAACTGTGACTGGCTTGAAAAGCTTTCGCCTTTTCAATATAGTTTTCAGCCAGTTCGTAATTGCCAATATCTATTGCCCTGTCTATCAGATGAAGGTAGGAATTGTAAATACCATAATTTGCTTTAGAGATCTGGATGTTCAGATCCAAACCGGTAGTCTTGCCATAAGAACTTGTATAAAAGTTCTCAGCATTGATTAAAATCCCTTTGGCGAGGTGATATTGTTCCTCCAAAATCAAATCTTCCGATTTGTGTAAAAATGCCTTGTACACTTCCTGTTTCAATCGCTGAAGTACAAGATCCGTGTCGTTGCAGTATTTTGTTTTAAGCAGAATGGAATTTAATCCCGACTTGAATGAATAAAGATAAGATGAGTTATAATTAACCATTCCCAGGTCATAATAGTAGTCATGATACGAATAGGTTATATCCTGTGACAGATGGCAAAATTCTGCAACCTCATCAACATAATCTTTAGCCATGGATTCAAGCCTGAGTTCAAGGCGGATGTACTCCAGTGCATTTAAAAGTTTATTGTACCTGGACTGATGGTTATATATCCTTGTCTTAACTTTCTGTAGATTATCAGCTATTGTTTTGCCTTGCTGATCGCTTAGGCTGAGCTGTTCATAAAAGGAGGAGCCGGCTATTTTGGTATATAACCTTTCCATTTCCTGCAGGTTCATAAAAGTCTCAGGAAGGTAAGCCGGAGTGAGGTCAATATTCTCGTACTGTTTAAAAATATCATTTAAGGCTGAGTTGGCTGCATAATAACTATCAATATAGCTAATCCTGTCAAAAAAACTTTTCTTATCGGAGGGAGAGGAATAAAATTTAACATCCTCAAAACGGAAGGTGAAATTTTTGGAATTATCCAATACCTCAAACTGGAAAACTGCATTGAATTTTTTATCCTTATTTAAACCAACATCTTTGAATTCACGCTTTACAACGTAATTACCATTGTCTTCAACAATTATGGTGAATTCAGCAATTTCCGGCATGAGGATGTCAGAAATATTAAACTCTTTGTAATAAATATCACCTGTACATTTCTCACTGCTCAATTCTGCGGTTACTTCAAAGGTGTGATCATCAATCTCACTTACTTTTCTGTTAATGGAGAAATGGTAGGTGAAACGGGTTTTATAAAGACTGGTAAGGTTATACTTTGCCAGTTCTTTTATAAAGAAATTATTTACCTCCGTTTTTTCGGATTTCACCGGGGTATATTCAAAGACGTAGGAATCAGATTCTGAAATATCAAATACGACATTGGCTGCAATGATTGGCTTAAGAAATAAAACCAGAAACATTGATATTAAAAATGTAAATCCTTTCACCTGTTATTGTTTAGTGATGACTCTTTGGGGTAATTTTATGACCATTTAACTCTGCAAATTGTTGCATTCCTTTCCTATCAACAAATACATATTGATAAAGTTTATACGTCTTTTTTTAAAATTGTTACAAAATTATGCCATCAATATAACACTTTTTAATATCACCAGTAAATGTGTTTCAGGTTTTCTGGAGGTTCCAACCTCTTTTTATTTTGAACTCTTAACTTCTACCTTCCTTCACTCATAAGAGAATCCGTATGGGTGTGTCCACCATCCCGACAGCTATCGGGATCTTACTAACATTTTCTGAAACAAAAAAAGCCTCCATTTTGGAAGCTTTCATCAAAGTGCCCAGAACAGGACTACCTTATACTTCATAGTGCTATAATTAAATAATACTTCACACCTCTCTATTATTAAGGCTTATATGAATTTTGTGATTTTTATTGTTCAAGTATTTTCAAGTATTATACAAATATTTATTCCCCCTCATATTCCTCTGCTTTAAATTTTATTGTTAATTTTGTATTAAAATTATCTTATGGCTAAAGCTAAGTTTTTCTTAAAAGACCCTAAAAGTAACAAATCCACGTTGGTTTATCTCATATTTCAGTTTAATTACTTTGAACTGATTAATGGTAAGAAAAAATTTAAGGTCTTGAAAATGTCGAGTGGAGAAACAATCCACCCTGACTTTTGGGACCCATCAGAACACAGGGCCAGGGCAACTAAAAAATTCTCGGAATATCGAGAGTTTAATCAACGGCTTACAAACCTAGCAAGGGTTGTGGAAGATGAATACAGGAAAATACTTAACGATGAACTTAAACCAGATCCTGACATGTTACGGTCAAATGTTTATCGTAGGTTAGGTAAAAATGAGCCTGCAAAGGTTAAAAATATGGATCTGTTCAGGTTTATTGATATAATTATCGAAGATACTAAGCAAGGCAAGAGATTAACTGATACCGGAGGGAAGTTTAGCAATTTTACAATTAAAGGCTATACAACTACCTTAAACCATTTAAAAAGTTTTCAGGAAGACTACAATCGGAAAATTGATTTTGAAACCATTGACCTGGATTTTTATGATGATTTTCTGGCTTTTTTTCATAAAGACAATAAAGCGACCAATTCCATTGGGAAACATATTAAAAACCTTAAAGTTTTTATGAAAGCTGCATATGAAAAAGGCTTTCATTCAAACCTTGACTTTCAAAACAAACAATTTAAAACAATTGAGGAGCAAACAGATAGTATTTACCTGAACGAGAATGAACTCTTAAAGATCTATAAACTTGATCTAAGAGCAAATAAAACACTTAACAAAGTTCGAGACCTATTTTTGATCGGCTCTTATACTGGATTGCGTTATTCCGACTTTTATAACATTCAGCCTGCCAATATCAAAAAAACCGAGAAAGGGACTTTCTTACATTTGAAAACACAGAAAACAAAAACTCCGGTGGTTGTTCCAATAAATTGGATAGTTAATGAGATTTTGGCCAGATATGAATTTAGAGTACCAAAACCTTATACAAACCAGGAGATGAACCGTGATTTAAAGATCATCGGGAAAAAGGCAAAAATAAAAGAAAAGGTGATCCTAACTATCACCAAAGGAGGAATGAGAATTGAAACGGTTCATAAAAAACATGAGTTGATTACAACCCACACGGCCAGAAGAAGTTTTGCTACCAATGCTTATTTGGCAGGAATCCCAACTATTTCTATCATGAAGATAACAGGCCATAAAACTGAAAAATCTTTCATGAGATACATTAAAATGTCGCAGGAGGACAATGCAAATAAATTAATTGAACATCCCTACTTTAGCCAACAAAAACCCGCAGAACTGAAAAAAGTATGAGAGCAGACATTAAACAAATCAGACGTATCCGGAATAAAGTAATTAAAAACTGGAATTTACCGGATGATAAATTTGAAACATTATTTGATGATTTATATAATCAACTATCAAAAAGTTTATTTGATGATATGTCAATCCTGGGGTTCTTAATCCGGTACCTAGAGATCAATAAATCAGCTTTTGAAACAGGAGGTTTTTCAAGTAAGACTACAGATCATAAAATCACAAATTATGACAAAACCTATGAATTACTAAAAAAGTGCTTACTTAACAAAGAAATTGAAGTTGAAGCACAGTTCAACTATAATTTATTGAAGGTAAACTACGAAATCAAAAACTGGATAATTCCGCAATACCAGATTGATTACATTAATGATCAGATTGCTGAGGTGGATAATTGCCTGTGTAACGAGAATTATTTAGGTGAAGATGAAAATCCGGCTTTTATGATCAATAACATCTATAAACGCGGTGAAAAACCTAACAGTAATGATTTTAACCATCAGGACATCAGCATTACATTGTCATTAATTTGGTTCAAGCAGTTTCTGATGGATGAGAATGAAAAACTGGAATCTCATAAGAATCCAATCAAGACTTTCAAAATAGGGGGAGACTTGAGTTTAGAGAAAAACAGAGATGGACAGCTTACTGTTTCAATACCTTTGGATCATATTACCGATCAGCTTAAGAAAGAAATAAAAATACCAGCAGAAGAATCAACTCCAGTCAAGCAAAAACCCAACAAATTACTTACAAGTAAACAGGTTAGCGAAATGCTACAAGTCTCTTTGCAGACTTTGATCGAGTGGCGAAATGACGGGATAATTGATGTACATCGTATAGGCGCAAAACAAATCCGGTATAGACTTGAGGATGTTAATAAAGCTATAAAAAAGATAAATATTCAACCATTTTCAAAATAATTCAATAAACATGGAAGAAAAGAAAACAAGAACAGAAATATCACAGGACTTACAAGAAATACTAAATGATTTTATTGAAGAGCAAAAAGCAAAAGGGATCAAAGGTGTAACAAAGATCAAGGTTCTTGACCAATTATGCAGGGCCGGATTAGCTTTTCAACAAAACCCAGAAAATGAAGAAAGTTCAGAAAGTAATATTGCGGGTGTAAAACTGCCAGATTCCAACTACCCTAATGAATTTATACTTGAGAACAAAAGTGAGCTGAAGGCCATGCAGGAGGCCTTATATGAAAAGGAAAAGCGCTTGATAGAAAAAGAAAGGTTTTTATTGGAAAAGGAAAGCATTATTAACCAACAATACCATGATGCAATTAAACTTTATGAAAAATATCAAAAGAATCAGGGGGCTTCTCACATGTCCTATATGGAACAAATGAAGCTAGAAAATAAGCTTGATTTGCTTAAAGGAGGACATGATGATTTAAGCAGGGATCTAAAGTCTTTGAATAGGGATTTAAGAAAGATTTTAAGGGAAATTAAGAGTAATACTGATGTTGACGTTTTCTATGACCGGATACTTCCCTGGTTGACTGCTGCAGGTGTAGGTGCTAATGCTCTTAAAAATTTCAATGTGGATGAAGTCTTAAAAAACCAAATGAAAAATCTTGGGGGCTCTGCTAGAAAGGAGAAAAACTCGACGGAAGAGAAAAAGAAATGACCTACAATAGCATACTTAAAACTATCTGTTACGTTCTTACCTGTACATATTTTATGCAAACTAGTTTAACTATTAACCAAACATCATACTTCAATGCACATTTAAATGGACACTTATTACATATTTATGGATATTAATCATTATAATTTGTACAATTAATAGTCATTTACTGTACATACCTTTGAAATAGGGAGATGATTTTGTCTGAAATCAAGGAATATTGAATAAATATGGGGTTCTATTAGTGAATATCTGAATGATTTTCGGTTTTGACTCTAACAAGTTCAAGGTCTTTTTGCGACTTGAAATGAAATTCTACTGAATTCAGTACATTCTTATAAGTTGGCACACCATTTTCTATAAGGAATAAGATAAGTTGCTAAT
>CAYQWA010000054.1:0-12474 GCA_964421215.1 uncultured Bacteroidales bacterium
AACCAGTTTCTTTTTCATTGTAGCGTATTTATGTGGTACATAATTTACTAGTAAAATTGTGCTTATACATTTTGCCCATGTTAATTCTACCGGGATTCAAACCATGTGATAAGTAGCGATGATTCTGTTGTCGTATAAAACATAACACCGGGCATAAAATATTTTTTATTAAAGCCTTAAATGTTGCTGTCTTATCGTAACTGCCTTAACAGAGTAAACCAGCAACAGCAAAATGGAGAAACTCAAAACGAAAACTCCCGACAGCAATATCCAACCGGGCAATTTCCCGGCCTGAGGAAACAATGCACTTGAGATTCCTGATACCAGGAACAGGCAAACGCCAACATACTGAAAAACGATGGATACGCTTAATCTTTTAAGTTGTGCAAGTTTAAGCTGAATAACCTTTTCAAATTTACCCCCCTGTGAAACAAGGGATGAGATCTCTGTATTCAGGGCAAGCATGATGTTGGAGGTTGACATGACAATAAAGCCTGCTCCGGGAATAATTGTTAACGGTATATACCATTCCATTTTCTGCGATTTTTATTGTTGAACAATCCAATTCGAAACTTCAGCCATAAAGTTACTTACTGTTTCTATCTGATTTGCAAAAGGACTTTGTATTAAGACCGAAAGTGGGAGTACAGCACCCTTCCATCCTTCACTAATAATCCATTTGCCTTTAGTGAGGCTGGGCAGATTGTCATAGGTAAGTGATCCTTTCGCCGGATACCCTGACAGATAGAAATAGGGAACATCCATTAGGGAGTCCTGCATGGCAAGACCAAAACCAAGGCCCATTCCATTTTCTGTTGTCACATAAATGCCGGTGTCAAAATGGTGTGGCCAGATCCTGGTTTCAGCGGTGATTTGAAGGTGACCTGTAAAAAGTTCACAGGCATGATTTGCTAAATGACGGTAATGTTTCCAGAGTTTGATCCCATAGTCATTTATAGGTTGTATATGGTCATTTGTAAAGTTGTATTCAGGGATGTCGAAATGGAGTTTATCGGTAAATCCTAATGGGCTTAATCCGAGTTCAGGAAGGTAGGCTTCTATTTCCTTTTCAATCTCATCTATTTTTTTGCCAATAGTGTTAAACGACTTGATCTTTAAATATGAAGATCCTAACCATTCAAATTGAAGGGTGGAGAGGTTTAATGTCAGTAAAAGCTTCCCGTTTATCGTGTCGATCCACCTTCCGGTAATTCTGTTCCCCAGGACATCATAATACAGGTTGGTATGGCTGTCGTCCTTTTTTTTAGGTACAAAGCTTCTGTTTGTTTTTGTGATAACCTGGCACATCCAGTGAATTTGCTGGTCGGTATTTATATACTGTTTCATTGTTAATCTTAGTTAGGTTTAATCGTTCTGCATGTAGGGCATTCAAAGCTATTATTGCCTTTCACCAGTTTGATACCGCTTAATTGGGTGACCACAAACTCCTGAATAAAGGCATGGCTGGCTTTGTAGTTATTCACTTCTATTTGTTTATCCTCATACATTTCCCTGATCTTGTTGTCGTACTCCTGTTGTCCCCATCAATTGGGACATACACCTTCAGGTACCTGCCCTTCTGTTTCTTTGGCAGGTTTTTTAAAAAAGCTGACTAAGTTTTCTATAAAGTTCATTTTTTTGTTTAGATTTTATATGCATTAATTAGATAGTCAACAGTTTAACTCACAGAATCCGTCGGTAACATGGATTTCCCTCAGATGTAATTCTGAGCATTCTGTGATTTCTGTGTGATGAAATAAATATTATAAAGTATTAATATACTGATGATTAAAATTACTAAATTCCTGCAAAACGAATTCCAATTAGTTTATGCATTTCGTAGTTCAAAGTACTCAGGTCGTTAAAGTTGAATTTCCTAACATCATCATGGCCACAAGCCCTTGCTACTACTTTTATCAGGTCGTTGGTGGCCATAAAAAAGTTATACAACTGTTTAGCTGACATATCAATTTTTATCCTGCTGCGAAGGCTCTCTTTTTGTGTTGCTACACCTACCGGACAGTTGTTGGTGCTACAGGCCCGCATTCCCAGGCATCCTATGGCCTGAAGTGCTGAATTGGACACTGCAATGGCATCGGCTCCCATCATCATGGCTTTGGCAAAATCATCTGCTATCCTCAATCCACCGGTGATAACCAGGGTTATATCTTTTGCTCCAAGCTTGTCAAGATGTTTCCTGGCCCTTGCCAGTGCAGGAATTGTTGGTACATTGATGTTGTTTCTAAGGATAGTAGGTGCAGAGCCTGTTCCGCCACCTCTTCCGTCAAGGATGATATAATCCACGCCTGCTTCAAGGGCAAAATCAATATCGTCTTCTATATGACTTGCTGCAATTTTAAAACCTATGGGGATGCCACCAGTTTTTTCCCTGACCTCATTGCCGAATTTTTTGAAGTCCCGGGATGTTTTCAGATCAGGAAATGCAGCAGGTGATATTGCTGTTTCCCCTTCATTTAATCCACGAACATCTGCAATTTCCTTTGTTACTTTATTTCCCGGGAGATGGCCTCCTGTTCCGGTCTTTGCACCCTGACCTCCTTTAAAATGAAATGCCTGGGCTTTTTTTACCTTGTCCCAGGAAAATCCAAACTTTCCCGATGCCAGTTCATAGAAGTACCTCGAATTGTTTTCCTGTTCCTGCGGAAGCATTCCACCTTCACCGCTACAGATACCGGTGCCCGCCATTTCAGCTCCTTTTGCCAGGGATATTTTTGCTTCCCTCGATAAGGCTCCAAAGCTCATGTCAGAAACAAAAACCGGGATGTCGAGTTCCAGTGGTTTTTTTGCTTTTGGCCCGATAACAACTTTTGTGCTGACTTCTTCTTCATCCAGCAACGGCCTTGATGCCAGTTGTGCAGGCAGGAACTGAATATCCTCCCATTTTGGCAGGGTGTTTCTGTCAACTCCCATGGATTCGGACGGGCCATGTTGGCCGTAATTTTTTAAGCCGTTTTTGGCCAGTTCTTTTATGTACAAGGTATAAGGTTCGGTATCTTCCGGGTGAGTATCGGCATATTGTCCCAAATATTCATCCCGCCTAAAGGTTTGAGGATGGTTGACAAGGAACTCATCCACGTCATTTTCATCTATATAGACAATACCATCTTCAATATGTGCCTCAAATTTATACAATACCTCTTCATTATTGTATTCACTAACGCCTGTATCATACCTGTAATCCCAGCCATGAACACCACATATCAGGTTGTTTCCATCAATGTATCCATCGGCCATTAATGCTCCACGATGCAGACATCTTCCGTAAAGCACGGAAACTTTACTTCCGTATTTGACCAACACCAGGTCCAGGCCATTTATCAGCTTGTGTGTGGGATCTTTTTCCTTGAGATCGTTTAATTTTATTAAGGGAATTTTTTTCATCATACTATATTTCATGTGTAGTTAATCACTTTTAATGGACTACTTCAACACCCCTCCAAAAAGCCACATGGTTTTTTATCTTTTCTGCCAGGGGAGAGGGATCAGGATAATACCATGCTCCATCCGGATTGATCTTATCGTCCACCACAATGTCATAATAGGATGCGGTTCCTTTCCAATGACATACTGTATGGGTTTCACTGTGAGATAAAAACTCTTTGTTTACTGAATCGTAAGGGAAGTAGTGATTCCCTTCAACATTAATCGTTTGGTCACTTTCTGCAATAATTTTTCCGTTCCAGATTGCTTTCATTTTTTATCAAATTTTGTTATTTAAAACAGTAGACATGATTATTTAAAATTCCTGACAGTTGTATATCTTTTTTTAAATGTTGATATTGTTAATATTGGATTTTTATTACTAAAAGATTAGGTGAACTTAAATTAACATTTGGGTAAACTTAAGGATAATGATAGTAAGGCAGGCTTTCCGTTATATCCGCCAGCTGGCGGATACCACTTCAATCCCTGCCCGAAGCGCAACCTTCGCTCATTCTTCATAGCCAATTTACTTTGCGCTAAGTTTTATGCGAACAGCAAAGGCTTACAGCATCACAACCAGTATATTCACCTTGTAGTGAAGGAGCGATAGTTGTCATAGAGGAAATGAACCCTATACGGCGTATTTGGGTATAGTCTCCAGAAAATTATGGACCGGCAAAAGCTTAAATCAAATTAATTTTAACGTTTTGCATATAGCTTTCGAAATAAGAAGTAAATCTATATTTCATGCCAATGTACAAATGTGAGAATGAAAACACGAAATCAAATAGTGTGTTTTGTGCCATTGAGTGCCTTAGTGTCTTTGTGGCTATTTTTGTAATTAACCTTGCAAGTAAGCAAACTAAAAATTCTTAGTTCACAACAATCCGCTTAACCTTTCCAAATTTCTCCGATCCCAAACGAACAAGGTAAATCCCTTTGGCAGCATACGACATATCAAAATCGAAGCTATACAAGCCATTGGTATTTTCTACCCTGTTATGGATAAGACGATGCCCCTGGATATTATGAACTGAAATGATCAGGTCTTCATTCAGGTGGTTGGCACTAAAAGTTGCCAAGAACTGATTATTCCCTGTATTGGTAACGATCAGTTCGTTAGGTTCCAATTCTGTTAGACCAATACCTGTGGGCAAGGTGATATTGGCTACATAGTCCTCGGCTTCACCGAACATGGTGGATTCACAAGCATCCTCCGGAACGCCGGAATTGTAATTTGTTTTAACACGCATGAGGTGTTCACCCAGGGTAGCATCTTCTGGTATATCAAGTGCCATTGTTTCCGTATAGGATCCCGAGCCCTGCCCGCTGGCAATGACATAGTCGTTGACAACAACTTCATCGTTATCAAAAACAAAGTTGTCGTTGAAGTCGATCCATACTTTTACATACACATTCCCATAACCAGTAGAAATGGTCAGATCGTTTGTTGATCCTTGTGCAAGGTTGGTTGACATATTGGTAAAGTTTGCATAACCACTGGAATCACAACCGGAGTCATTATAGATGGATCCCAGTTCCAGTACAAAAATACCCACACCCTGTTCACACAGCATCTCAGGCTGGCACAGGCTGTTGATGATAGTGGCTGTGGTGCTGTCGTTTGAGTTGTCGGAATCACCTGATAGTGCTGTTGCAACTGTAAGGTCATGGTATCCAATCTCAGCAAGATCAGCAGCTGCTGTGAATGTGTATTCGATGGTGGAGCCAGAACTAACGGATTCGGTGACCTGTTCAGTTACAGGAGTACCACCATTTAAAATAAAGGATACATCAAAATTCGACTGTGCGTCGGCTCCATAATTTTCAATGTTTACCGTTACAGTTTCGTCGGTTAAATAAGTTCCTGAAACCGGTGCTAAAATTTCAGATACGCCAATATCATCGGCGAAAAGGTGTTTTACAGCTACAGATACCGAATCGTTTTCAGTATTCTGGTCGGTGGTCAGGTTGGTTGTTGCAAAAATTTCATAGGTAGCACCAGGCGTTGAAAAATCACCCGTTGCTGTGAACGTATATTGCTCATTAGTATTGGCACTAATAGTTCCTGAATACATTTCATCAATAGCAGTACCTCCATTGATCTGGAAGCTGACAGGGATGTTGCTCTGGTCATCAACGCCGTAATTCCTGATGGTAACGGTGATTTGTTCGCTGCTACCTAGTATGCCGTCCACCGGTTCGTCAATGCTTACAATCCCTACATCATTGGCCAGGTCAGGAGCGATCTTAAACACACCTACCTGGTTTTTACGGGTACCCTGTTTAAAATATTCGCCTATGGCCCAAAAGGTTTTTTCATCTTCAGGATCCAAAGTCATCTGTGAATAATCACCGTACCTGAACGATGGATCTGACTGGGTTCCATCTGCAAAACTTTCTTCTTCGATGGTCATGGTGTTCAGTGGATCGGAAGCAAAACGTCCGGTAAACCTCAGTGACGGGTATTGGGAACCGCTAACAATGGTATAGGCCAATCCAATGTTTCCAAGTGCATCCATACACATAGCGCCGGAGAAGGCACTGTGACCGTCAGGTTGGGAATAAGTCCCTTCCTGAAAAATTGTCCATGGATCGCCATCGTTATCCTGACGAAGCTCGTACCAACGAATTCCAGCATGGTTATCGCTACCGGTAAGGTCAACAACAAAGTTAAAAACCACCGAGTTGTAGCCGCTAAATCTTCTGTATTGAGCCATATACATGATTGTGGCCTGCAATGCATCAATGTCCGGTCCGCTGGGCTGGGGAAGGTTAGAAAATGAACCTCCGTCAAATAAACCATCGAATGGTGTGGTGTTTATTATCTGAGGTGTAGATATCTCGGAATTTCCGGGTGTATCCCAGTCCACATCGATGGACCAGATCTTCAGGTGGTCGGTTGAAACACCGCTCCAGGAGTTATCCTGCATATAAACGATGGGAGCATTGCCTGGAGGAGGTAGTTCTCCACCATTTACGTTAAAGCCCAAAGGACTGAAAAATCCACTGGTTGTAATTGTTGGCAATGGAAATCCAATCATTTGAGCAGAACCATCACCTGTGAGCATTTTGTCCCTTTCCAGCGCATACACCACCTGACTAAAGCCTGCCGAACTTGAATTTTTATTGGCTGTGATGTAATAACCGTCAGACCAGATAGAATATTTTGGATAATCAGGAAAAGAATTCGTTGAGAACTGGTAGGTATACCAGCCGCTGTTTACAGGGTCTGGTCCTTGCGAGATTGCTATAAGAAATCCGTTGGCATAGAATTGTGTGATCACAAATCGGTCGGCAAATGGATCATACATTACAATAGGATCTCCCATGGACTGGCCGGGGAATATGGTTGCAAGTGAAGCAGGGGAAGTAAGTGCATTGCCGCTTTTGTCCCAGATCCTGAACGATGAGTTCCAGGAATTGACAAAATGGTTAGGGCCTACAGCACCTGTAGGGTCGGTAGGAGTGACGTTTGCACTTGCCGCTTCAAATGTCAGAATGGGTTCTTTGCCCTGGTACTTCATACCGCTCTTTTGTAAATCCCATAAGGGATCGTTTCCGATAGGTGTACCTTTACCGGGAACTGCCTTATTACCGTCCCTTTGTTTGGGGTTTACTTCCTTGTTTATGTTTTCTGCAGGAACAAAGGTGCCGTCTTCAATTTGAGAAGCTATGGAAGGCACTTTGATCATAAAATCTGCTGTGGTGAAGAAGTTTGCTTTCTGAGGTTGAATAGCATCTTGTGAGTAGCCGGTAAAACCGAACAGAGTGATCACCAGGATGATAAGTTTGCTTTTTGCTGTCATGAATCTTTTTTTTGGATGTTCTTGTTGATAGGGTAGTCTCAATTTTTAACCGCAAAGATCGCTAAGATTTTCGCTATGAACGCAAATTGTCAATTTCAGACTTTGCGTCCTTTTGCGGTTAAATAATGCCGGATGAAACGTGCTTTTGAGATTGTCCCTTAATCTTTTAATTAATAAACAACTTAAACCGTTAAATGTTTGATAATTAATACTCGTTCTAAATAGTGACAAAAAAAAGGGGATTGGGGTTGTCTCATTTTATACTTTTAGTGGTAAATGAATTGTCCTAATGTTTTAGAATTGTTCGAGCAATGCGATCCTTTCCTCGATGGGAGGGTGGGTTGCAAAGACCGAAGCAAATGAGAATCCTTTCTTCTTCTTTTCTTTTAATTGCGGATTGTCGATGAACATCTGGGCCACATCTTTTCGTTTTACGGCTTCAATGCGTGAATCCGTTGAGATCTTCCTAAGTGCAGAAGCCAGGGCGTCAGGATTTTTTGTGAGCTGCGCTCCTCCGGCATCGGCCATGTACTCTCTTTTTCTTGACAAAGCGAATCGAAACAGTGTTGATAAAAAATAACCCACAAGGGCTAGTATCATACCGATCAAAACAGCAGAGCCTCCTTTACCTTTACGGCTGCTTCCACCTCCATAAATTAGCGAGCGCATCAGCATTTCAGAAATGAAGGCGAAGATCCCTACAAAAATTATGGAAATGATGAGCAAACGGACATCCCGGTTACGGATATGAGTTAGTTCATGGGCAATAACACCCTCCAGCTCTTGGTCATTGAGTTTGTTGATAATACCCCTTGAGAGTGCAACAGTGTAAGTGCGCTGGTTGATTCCACTGGCAAATGCATTCAGCGAATCATCTTCGATGATGTTCACTTTGGGCATCTTCATTCCGGCAGCAATACATAGGTTTTCAACCAGGTTGTATACCCTTTTGTTCTCTTTCCTTTCCAGTGGTTTTGAACCGGTGGCTCTTTTGATCATGGAAGAATGAGAGAAATAGGCGATCAAAAACCAGATGCCTACTCCAACTGTGATCCACGGAAAGGAATAGAGAAAACCGGTATTGGCATTGCTTACAGGATCTCCTCCTACTTCTTCACTTCCCGAAACAAAAAAAATAAAGATCCAGACAAGTACATAAAGCAATAAAGGAAACATGATCAACAACAGGATGGAGTTAGTGTTGTTGCGCCAGATCTGGGATTGTAGGCCTATGTATTTCATGTATTTAAGATTTCACGCCTGTCTGCCGTCCAGGCAGGCAAAGGGCGCAAATGTTTTTATGCAAAGATCGCAAAGACACTTGGTTTATACTTATGGCATCGAATACCTAGAATTTGACTTCCGGTGGTTTTTCCATTTCTTCCCTGCGAATGGATCCCAGGTCGAACATCATCTCTTTCTTAAAGCCAAACATTCCGGCCACGATGTTGGATGGAAACACCTCAACACCGTTATTTAATTCCTTGGTTGCGGAGTTAAAATACCTGCGGGCAGCAGCCAGCTTATTTTCAATGTCGGAGATCTCTTCCTGTAGATTCAGGAAGTTCTGGTTAGCTTTCAGATCAGGATAGGCTTCTACAGCCACCTGCAAACCTCCCAGAGCAGAAGTAAGCATGTTTTCAGCTGCGATCTTGTCGTTGATAGTAGATGCTTTCATGGCATTGGCCCGTGCATTGGTAACTTCAGTAAGTACACCGCTTTCGTGTTTCATATACCCCCTAACCGCTTCTACCAACTGAGGGATCAGGTCATGCCGCTGACGTAATTGAACATCAATATCAGCAAATGAATTTTCACGGTTGTTCCGCAAACGCACCAGTCTGTTGTACAAACTCACCAACCAGATAAGCAGTATCACTACTACTCCGATAATAATTATTTCTAACATGTTTTGATTTTTTATTCGTGAAGAGCAAAGATAACTAAAAGAGAAATTTCCAATAGATAAAATTCCAAAATCCAATGACCGGACCTGGAACACTGAACTCCAAACTTCGAACTTTCCTATCTTTGCCCATCAATGCTCGAACTACTCTACAAATACGTTTTGATCTTTCTAACCGGCCTGCTAGGAATCTGGAAAGCAGTTCCCGTAGGCCTTGCCTTTGGGACTCATCCGTTTATGATCTGGTTGCTAACCTCGGCAGGTGCTGTTCTGGCCGTTTTAATCCTTAATTTTTTTGGAAGCAAGATCAGAGCGTACATTCAAAAAAGGAGGGAAGGTAAAAAGAATAAAAAAAAGGAAGCTCGGGCGGCTAAATTATTTGAAAAGTACGGTGCAGCAGGACTGGGTATTCTGGGATGCCTGCTTATGGGCCCAAATATGACTATGGTACTGGGATTGGTCATTGTTAAATCACAGAAAAAATTGCTTTTCTATACCATAGCTGGTATCTTAGTTTGGACAGCGGCCCTCACAATTATCGGGATTGTCAGTATTGATCTGTTTAATAAAATTACTGGTCAGGCTTGATGCTAATGTCCAACTCCACGGGCAACCAGTACAGCCAGGAAAGGCATAACAGCAAGGATCAAAAGCTCAATCCTTATAAACATAAGCAGCCGTTTAACAGTTTTTTCATCCACTTCTGGTTCATTCCCTTGTTTGATCTGCTTCCTCCATTTCATGAACCTGATGGTTGGGAAGATGGATAGCACAGCAAGAACAACAAATAAGGTAACTTTAATATGGAAGATTGGATTGCTTAAATAGAATTCACTTCCTTTTCCATAAACGAACCACCTCAATAATCCGGTTGTGAGAATGATGATCGCAGAAATTCCATATACAAGGTCGATTCCTGCTAGCGACTTGATCTGAGTTTTATTGATTCCGGGTTTTAAGAGAAGATGTTCCGAAACCAGCGAACCCATCAAAACCATAATGCCGATAAAATGTAAATAGGGGATAAGAATGTCCATAATGTTTTGTTTAGGGCATACAACAAAACAAGCATAAAAATGTTGAAAGAATGCCTGCTAGTTTTTTAAGATCAGCAAAGATATCGAATCCAATTCAATATTTTAGTGCTCTCTAATAATAAAGAATACTCAAAGCTTTGCAGAGTAGCTATTCCTTTTCAGAAAACTTAAGTATCCTTGGCTTCACCAGCTTGTCGAAGTCCTTGTATTTCAGCCGGATCAATTCGGTGTGGTTTCCGGCATTAAAGGCGATCTCGTCATCTTCGGCGAGTGATTGGGCTACAAACACTTCCATGTCATACAAATTCCCGAAGGGTGGCATGGCACCCAGTTCACTTTGAGGAAAATATTGTTTGAATTCATTTTCGCTTGCCAGTAGCACCTCCTTTGCTCCTGATGTCATTCTAAGCAGGTTAAAGTCTACGTGGTAGGATGCAGGCAAAACAGCCATAGCCATATTACCGTCCATCTTCACCATAACAGTCTTTGCTAGTTCCTTACCAGGAATGTGAGCGCTGGCAGCGATCTGTTGAGCAGTGTAAGCCCTGGAATGACTTATGATTACGTATTCGACCTTGTGGCTGTCTAAAAACTCTTTTAATTTTTTTATGGGCATAACAACCTCCTTTTATGAGTGTGAATATTAGATTCCGGTGAGTAGTAAAATTATCGTGTCACAATAAAATCCGACCATATCATTCAGTAAGATTAAAGAACGATTTGTAAAACGCTTATAAATATAATAAAAAATGTGTTGTGCTGAACAAGATTATATAAGAAAGGGTTGTAATTGATAAAAGGATTCAGATTCATAATAAATATCTACAAAATGAATAAAAAAGGAAAAGTAACAGGCCTGGGTGGTGTTTTTTTTAAAGCCGAAGATCCGGAAGCATTAAAATCATGGTATGGGGAAAACCTTGGATTGCCTTGCGACCAGTATGGGCACACATTTGCATGGAGGCATAAGGATGCCCCTGAAAACCTTGGATATACACAATTCAGTGTATTCGAGAAAAAAACAGATTATTTAAATCCATCTGATAAACAGTACATGATCAATTTCAGGGTGGAAAACCTGGATGAGTTGATTGAGGAGTTAAAAGAAAAGGGGATGGAAGTCGTTGGTGAAACAGAAACCTTTGATTACGGGAAATTCGCCTGGGTTATGGACCCCGAAGGCAACAAGATAGAATTGTGGGAACCGGTGGATGAGGTATTTACAAAAATGAATGAAGAAAGTGAATAATCATTGGTTCAGAAATTTACCGCTAATCACGCGGATGTACTCGAATTTTTTTTAAAGAAAATCTGTGACCATCTGTGTAATCTGTGGTAAGAATTTAATTATTTTGCATCAAGATATTTTACCACGGATTACGCGAATCTATGCTAAAATCTTTCAATTAAACTATATGTCTTTCCTGCTTTATTGGAATGTTGTGGTAAGATTTTTTGAACCACATAGTACACATAGTATTTTAAGATATTTTTCGCGTAATTCCACGTAATTTGCGGTAAACTGAAATCCTCTACAGTTCCAGTTTCTGAATAACCTTATCCGTAAGATTGTGCGCCGTATTGGTATAAATCCAGTTGGTTTCAGAGCTTTTGTCAAACAGATAGTCATACCCGTTTTCCCTGGCTGTAGCCTCTGCGGCCTCATATATCAAATCGTATAGTGGTTTTAGCTTTTCCTCCTGAAGTTTGTTTAACTCTCCTTCCTGTCCATATTTCTCTTCCTTAAATTCATTGGCCTTGTTCTCGGCCTGAATGATGGCTTCCTGCTTTTGTTGTTTTACTTCATCCGTAAGGTAGGCCTGATTTTGAACATATTCCTGGTACATGCTTTCAATGCTCTGGAATTTGTTGTCCATTTCTGCATCCCATTTTTTCACCTGGGCATCGATTGCTTCATTAGCCTGCTCATAAGCCGGCATTTTTTCAAGGATCTTATCAACTTCAATGTAAGCAACCTTCTGTGCAACAGCAAACTGAAATCCGAAAAACAGGATAATTAAAGTGAGATTTTTCATATTCTTTTAATTTTTATTGTATAATATTTTTGTGAAATGATTTGTTGAATTGATTACATATACCTTGCCAAAATTAACTATAATGTTTGAATGCTTGAATGATTGAATGGATGAATGTTGAGGACAGCGAAATCCTTACTGGAGCTGATTTGTTCTGTAAATTGGTAATCTGGTTTACTTGGCGATCCCTCTAACTTAGCAATTATTGTAATCCTATAGAATTTACCATTCCATACTTTGTG
>CAYQWA010000055.1:0-11524 GCA_964421215.1 uncultured Bacteroidales bacterium
TTTGAGCTCAGGGATTGAATGAAATAAGCGGGCAAATCTTTGATTTGACCTGTTTTGCTTTCGGAATTCGGAGACCAAAGTATTATGAAATATTCCTATACTGTTGGAAAACATCCAAAGAAAACCACCAAAAAATAATCCGGTTGATTTCAGCCATACTTTTCCTCTTCTTCCTTGGTAATTTTATATCAACAATCAAAAAACCGAATGCTACTATGAAAACACTATTTGAAACTGCTGAACTCATCATGTTTTTCGGAGTTCCGATTTTATTTGCAGCACTTTGTGTACTTACCATCATTCGTTTGTTATAAATGGATATCGGAGTGATCCTGACTTGTTGATTTTACCTTTAGTCAGAGTAATGAGTTTAAATAGCCGGATACCTGGAACGAAGAAATGATATTAAAGGAATTCAAATATGCGTCATGGTTTGATCATGATCTGAACTGTGATATTTCTGGGTGGTTGAATATCACCCGGACGACCCATGTATTCCTTATTAAGTAAGTTTTTAAAAATGAGGGAAAGTTTAGCGAAAGAAGTAAACTGGTATGCAACCCGGAAATCAAGTATAAAATATCCTTTGTTGTTTTCCAGCCTGTAATCTTTAAGTCCGGGAAATATCTCCAATGTACCAATGATTGGCTCTTCAAAAGCCGCATCAATCCGTTCCATAAAACTATTATAAATGAAACCAAAACCGGTTGTTAGTTTTTTATACCTCACCTCCGCATCTCCTTTAAAAGAATGTCTGTACCGGTACTTCAGAATATTATTTTCCAGGCTATCGGCAGCAAGATCAACGGGATCCATAAAGGTATATCCTGCAAATAAGGTAAGGGGTAAACGGCCAATCAATCCGGTCCCGCTAATACCAATATCAAGACCCATTATTCTTGCATCACCAACATTAAGGGTTTTAAATCCTATGTAGTCGAGGGTTGGATAAGGAATTGAATCCGGAGTCCATACACCAAAAGTAAACTCAACCATATCCCGGTATCTCGTAAGGAATGCAGCGACATCAGCAAAACCAGACCAGTCTTTTATTTTAAATCCCTGTTTAAAACCAATTTCACTGCTCCACCCCGTTTCCGGTTTTAAATCAGGATTTGGAAATATATTAATTGTACCCAAACTGGTGGCTGTATATTTTTCAGCGATGGAAGGAAAACGGTATCCCTGTCCGAAAGAAGCCCTGATAAATGAATATTCAGCAACTCTGGCATTTAGACCTGCTCGGAGAACCGGGCTGGATTCTTTGTCTGTTTCATCCAGCGTATATTGTTCCCACCGGATCCCGGCTGAAGCAGACAACCACTCCAGTATTTTATAGTCAAGCTGAGAATAAGCTGCTATGTTTGAACTGTAATGATCACCGTATAAGTTTGCATCTGTTAAACCATACAATCCCATTATTCCAAAAGTAAGGTTTAACTTCTCCCTGATTGATTTTTGAAACTGATATTCTCCAAAGTACAGGTCTGAACCGTTGTTCTTATCCGGATCATCTTCAAAGCGGTTCTTTACCCTGTAGTACCTTGTCTTTAAGCTGTGTTTATTGTTCTTGTTATCATAATAGGTAACAGTTGGGTCAACATTAAACCTGAAACCTTTAGTTGGGGTAATTACTCCGGGATTTTGCAAAAATGCTCCTGAATCCGCATTCTGCCAGATAAAAAAATCAGAATTATGTTGCCATTGAATGTTTGCCGTTAATCCAAATGACAATGATTTCAGCTTAGCAGGACTATAACGCAAAGCTATGTTCGCTCTGGCCCTTTCTTCAAAATTTGATTCACGGTAACCTTCATCATTAAACAGATTTATACCTGTTACCAGATCCAGGTCTCCCAATTTCCTTGCATCAGCAAAACTCAACCCTGAAACCACCGGATTTCTCTCCCACCACCAAACTGTTTCTTCCCTGTTTGGTTGTAAATACATTCCGTGATGAATTGTAAACTTTGTACTTGGTTTATCATCCGGTTTGGAAGTTCGGATATTGATTACTCCATTCAATGCAGAAGATCCGTACAAAGAGGAAGAAGCTCCTTTTACAATTTCTACCTGCTCGATGTTTTCAACGGGCAGGTAATTCCATTTTACTTCCCCAACATCAGCCGTTAAAATAGGAAGGTCATCAACCAGTACAAGTACCCTGCTCCCTGCACCAAAACTGTAACCACTTCCACCTCGGATGTTGGCCTGTCCATCCAGCACATCAACACCAGGGATCCTGTTTACCACCGTTTCCATATTAACCGTATTGTTGTTTTCAATAAAAGCCGGTTTTATTACCTCCATGGATACGGTTACATCTGATAATCTTTGTTCAAACTTTCCTGCTGTTACCACAGCGGTTTCAAGCTCATAAGCTTTTTGGACCAGCGGTACGGAAAGTTGAAGGGTATCGCCACTATTCAATGATATGTCCCTGACCTCCGTTTGATATCCAACATACAAAAACTTTAAGGTATAACGCCCAGGATCCAGAACTAAAACAAACCTGCCTTTGGTATTGGTTGACACACCTGTTAAGCTATCCGACATTACATTTACCCCTGGCAGGATTTCCCCGGATAATGCATCGAATACAACACCCTGAACTAATGCTTTTTGGGAATAGGCTGTCGCTGAGCTCAAATAAATCAACATCAAGGCAACGACAATTTTTTTCCAGAAAGTGCCAGGCCTAGAAATAAACATAAAAGGTTGAGGGAACGAGCTTATCAAGTTAATTCGTTTTTATCACCCTGTGCATTAATTGTTTTTGATTATCCCCAAGGGAATAAATGTAAACACCGGGATTAAACCGTGTACCGTCAATTGTAATTTTATTTTCTCCTCGAACTGCATCGAATCCCTTTTGATAAACCGGTTTACCTGGTAGATCATAGAGAGTAAATACAACTTCTTTGGGCTCATCGACAAAATAAGTGACGTTCAGGTATTCATTGAATGGATTAGGAGAATTGCCAATGATTCTGAATAATGCGTTTTTAAACTCATCCACACCAAAAGGATTTACATCAATCGCCAGGGAAGTTGAATCGGTAACTGTTCCGAGGAAGATGGGAGGCGATCCCTGGATTCCGGGTATATAAACATCCACCACAATTTTTAATGGGAAATTACCAACAACTGTGGGAATCCCTTCAAGCAAGACACAGTAATATGTTCCAACCATAAACACACTGTCCTCTGAATTGGATACCCATGTTAACCCATCAGGTAAATTGTCCACATTCACCAGGGTGATATGATGCAGATCGATGGTTACATTATTTGCTGTATCAAGGACATATAGCGGTGGTGCAAGGATTGTAAATTCTTCACTATACAATACTTCAGTCATGGCAGGAGGTAAATCAACAGGGCAAATTTGCCCGTTGCTTTCAGGATCAGGGCATGACAGTGAATCGCCGGGTGTGCATTGTGCATGCAAACCTATATTCGTAAGCAACATAAGTAAGATGCAGCCAATGGGTATAAATATTTTTCTCATGAACTTATCTTTTTACAAAGATAAGTTTTTGATTTTCAAAAAACAATTCAAAAAATGCAGAGGGATATTATCAGGCTATCTCTTTCCATACCAGTGCACTGGCACCCAATACAGCCGCTTCACCAGGAGGAAGTTTTGAAGGAAGTACCTTCACTTTATTTTTATAGATGTTAAGTAGTTGTTCTTCCATATACCTTTTTACAGGTTCAAAAATAAGATCACCTGCCTGAGCCAAACCTCCAAACAGGAAAATGGCCTCAGGGCTTGTATGAGCTATGGCATCTGCCAGTTTAAGGCCAAGTACCTCCCCGGTATATTCAAATGCTTCAATGGCGATCGTATCATTTTTTCTGGCAGCTTCATCTATCATCTTAGCAGAAAGATCATGAAAGCTTACATCCCTTAAGACTGAGGGATCAATTGAGGTAGAAAGCAATTCAAAGACGGTACGTTTTATTCCGGGAGCAGAGGTATAGGTTTCGAGACAACCTTTTCTTCCACAGCCACAGTCCCTTCCGTTGGGATCAACAATAGTATGCCCTATTTCACCGGCAAAGCCATCGTGGCCGTAAAGCATTTCGCCATTCACAACAATCCCGCTGCCTACTCCCGTTCCGAGCGTGATCATAATAAAGTTTTTCATTCCTTTTGCACCACCATAGATCATTTCACCAATCGCTGCAGCATTAGCATCGTTGGTAAGTACGATGTATGGATAATCAAATTTACTGCTTATAAAATCAACAACGGGAACTACGCCTTCGAAATTTAAATTGGGAGCAAATTCAATGGTTCCGTTATAGTAATTTCCATTTGGTGCTCCAACTCCTACACCCAAAATTTCAGTGTTGCCTGAAAAAGGTGCTATCATTTTAATTAATGCGTCGCATAACACATTCATATAGATCGTATGGTCAGGATGTGTTTCTGTAGGAATTGAATCCTGAACAAGAACCTTGCCCTGCTGGTCAATCAGGCCCATTACTGTATTTGTTCCCCCTATATCGATGCCAATTGCTGCTTTCTTCATGATTATGCTTTTTGAGATTTAAGTGCTAAAAATAGAATATATAAAATGGCAATTAATGGTACAATAAATGCAAACGTTATGGATGTCAGATCTATTAATATCCCCATAATGGGAGGAATCAGGGCTCCTCCGACAATAGCTGTAACCATTAAGCCCGACAATTCATTGGTTCGCTCCGGCATTTTATCAACCGTAATTGAAAAGATCAACGGGAAAATATTGGCGAATCCTAAACCAACCAAAATAATGCTAATAAAAGTAACAACTTTTATATTTAGGAAAATCAGTAACATTCCGATAACAGATATGAGAACAGTTATAAGCAGAAACTTTCTGGGATTCAACCAACGGAGAATTATACCTCCTGTAAACCTGCCAATCAGAATAGGTAAGAAAAACAATGCCCAGGCGATCCACAACCCAAACTCCTCCAGGCCAAAACTTCGTTTAAGTAAGACAGGAACTTCTGTACTCAAACACACTTCAGCACCCACGTAAAAGAAAATACCCGAAACCATTAACAGAACATAATTGTTCTTTAGTAGCGAAAAACAGGATTTCAATGAAGCAGCCTGTTCACCCTTTTCTGCTGGCTCTTCAAACTTTACTGCATTAAACCACACCAGATTGATTAAGATCAGGATAGAATAAATTGGAAACAAAATTGACCAGTCTAAGCCCAGGAACTGAATAGCAATTGGTGGAAGTAAAAATCCAAGGGAGGATCCGACAGCTTTAACTGACTGGGCAAAAGATAAATTGCTTGAGTACTTGCCTTCTGGCGAGACATCACGCATAATGGGGTTGCCCACAACCTGCAGGGTAGTGGCTCCTGCTCCCAACAGCAAAATGGCTCCAAGAAGAATCAGGAATTTATTCATTGTTGCATCTTCTACCGATACCACCGGACCATACATCCCGTTAAACACAGGAACCAGTAAACCTACCAGGGCTATGATCAGTCCAAGGTTCATGATGTACTTTTTACCTTTCCTGTCCTGAAGAATGCCAAGTGGAATGGACAATATTCCAAACATAATGAAACCGGATAATGAAATTAATTGTGCTTGAAAATTGGTCAGATTGAAAGAATCTTCCACCAAACTTACAAGTGGTCCCACTGCATCTCCAAACCCCATGCATAAAAAAGCAAGAAATATTGGAATGGCTTTATAGCCAGCATTTTCTGAAGGTTGTGTCATACTATTTTTTATTAAAAAGAATTATTCGCCAAGGTGTTGTTAATGCTGAAACATCTGATTCCGTATCATTTTTTTCAGAAGTTACAATATATTCATGATTGATATCACTTCTTCTTTTAAGCTTCATTCCCGGAAAAGGATTTGTAATTATTTCATCAATCTGCACCTCATGTCCATTCTCAGAATTCAAAATTGCAGGTAACTCATAAACCCCATCTCCAACAGAATCATTTTTACTTAAAATGTTCCAGGAGTAGTCATCATTCAAATCAATTTCCGAACATTCCGAATTATTTGATATTCTCATATCATCCGGCACTTCGTTTAGCTCATACCTGAAAGCAATTCCATGGTCAAAGGTTCTGAAAATTATATTGTATCCTACTTGTGAATCAATTTCTGATCTCAGGTCCAACTCAAGTGAATTGTATGCTTTCCCAGCAAGGACATCCATCCAATGCTTATTTGAATCACCGGAGTGGCCACTTCCATTTTCTTTTGCAATCAACTTGAGGTTTTGGCTAAGATCAGGACCATTTTCAGGCTGCAAACCTAAAGCAGACCAATCGATCAGGACATCATCGTTATAATAAACCAGGTAAAACGGTTTACCTTCGAAAAGTTTAAAATAGAGATGAACCTGGAACTCAGGCGAAGGGACAATTGCAGTAGCACGACTATCGAATTTTTTACAACCCGTGATTAATACCGAAACCATCAAAGAAAAAATGAGAAATCGCTTCATTAAATACAATTGAGAATGCTAAAATACACATGTCTATGAATAGAATGAATAAAAATTTTGAAATCATGACCACATAATTTTCTAATTAGGATATATAATCTGTAAGATGAAGAGGGCACCTATATTATGAACAAAGAAAGGAGGAAAAATATTAAATGCTCTACCCTTTGGAACTTAGCACATTGTGTATCATGTCAAGGAATTGTTGCCTTTTAAATGGTTTTGATATGTAGTCGTCCATTCCAGCCTCAATACATTGATCTTTGTCTGACTTCATAGCATAGGCAGTAAGGGCAATAATCGGGGTATGGATTCCTTTTTCCTGTTCCAAATCCCGTATTATTTTGGTGGCTTCATACCCATTCATAATTGGCATTTGAACGTCCATTAGTATCAGATCAAAGGATTGGTTTTTGTACTGTTCTATCGCTTTTTCACCGTCATCAACCACCGTAATGTTCCAGTTGTTGGATTTTGTAATAGCTTTGATAAGAAACTGGTTTGCTTCATTATCCTCCGCTAACAGAATTTTTACAACATTCGAATCGTTATCGTTCTTTTCAGTTTGGTTTTCCATAATGAATTCATTTTTTTGGACCAATCCGGTTTCAAAAAGCAAAGATATAATAAAACGGCTTCCTTTTTCTATTTCACTTCCAACTTTAATATCACCTTTTAAAATATTTAGCAGTTATTTCTTAATTACCAATCCCAGGCCAGTTTCATTCCTGATCTTTGTAAGAGAAGGTACATTCCTGAACAATCGGGAGAGAAGTCAGAAAACTTCTTTCCTTTTAATAGATCGGTATTAAAATCTGCAATTTAAGCATAAAGGTCATTTGTTTCTTCAACCACTCTACCAGAGGCATGCTCCACGTCAGTATAAATTACGGGACTTTTTGCAAAAGGTTAGGGTACGCTGTCAATACCTGAATCAAAATTCTCCCTTCTCTAGTCAAATAATCTTTGGTATTGTGCTATAATACAGACAAAGGTAGTTTTATACCGAATGAAAATAAATAAGGTTATAAAGGAACATTCAAGGACGAATGGCTTGTACAATCTGGCAGGAACAGAAATGCAATTTTACAATAGAAAATCGATATTCGAACCCGGCTCAAATTCTTTGGGATCCATACCGTACTTAAATACCCGCATTGGCCTTTTTCCCAATAGTTCAATTTCGTCACCATCCAGGGAGAGAAGAGTTCCTTCCCTGAGCCCTGCAACATATACAATATTATTGATTACCATAAACTCCTCAAGCCGTTGTTCCCTGGTTTCACCACCGTGTCCTTCAACGGGTGCATCAAGAAAATGGGGGTTAATCTGAAAATTAACAAGGTGCATGGTATCGAGGCTCTCAGGCTCTATTATGGGCATATCATTGGTTGTTCTGATGGTAGGACAAACGATGTTCGATCCTGCACTCCAACCCATGTATGGCAATCCATTCTCAATGGCTTCTTTTAAAGCTTTAATGATTTTCAGTTCATAAAGTTTGTAAACAAGATGAAAGGTGTTTCCACCTCCCACTGCAATTGCAAGTGCATCTTTGATCGCCAGCACCGGGTCTTTTTCTCTGTGAATTGAATATACTTCAAATCCCAATTCATTAAAAACTTTATTTACTCTCTCTTCATAAGCATCATAAGAAGCTTCAATACTTTCATCAGACAAAGCTATACCGGCAAAAGGAATGAACAATACCCGTTTTACCCCTGTGGTGTTTAAAAAATCTTTGATATAAGGCCTTGGCCATTCTAAATAATCTTCCCCGTAATTCGTTGAATTACTGATAAGTAGTAGCCTCTTTTTCATACAGCTGAATGTTAAGTAGTTAGTAATTGTCGCTAATATACAAAATCTTTATGAACCCGGTTTTAGAATGAGTAAAAATTAGTAGGGATAGCAATTATTCTCTCCGGAACGGGAAAATTTTTAAGATTGTGCAAGAAAAAAATGTGGCTTGATTACCAGTTTTTTATATAAGCCTTCTTAAAATGCTTATACCAGGAACTTCCGTTGGTATACTTCTCCAGATTAGCTTTAGGATCGCTATTGTCAGCAGTAGCTTTATCGGCAGTTGCCATTTTCTGAGCCAGTTTTTGTTGAATTCCCTTAGCATCCTTTCCTGGAACATCGCCTGCTTCCATTACCTGCAAAATGCGAAGTGCAGTCTCAAATTCTTCCTGACTTTCATAGTCATTCAAAGAAGATTCCAGGAATGCAAGGTTTTTCTTTATGGAAAAGAGGTAATGTAAAGGCAGTGGTTCAATGCGCTTTCTGATCACTTCATATCTTTCGGAAAGCTCCTCCATTTTACCGTAGATCTCAGAAAAACGTTTATGGTCGTTGGATTCCAGGGCTTTTTGTGCTTCGGAAGCCAATTCCTGGTATTCGGCTGCTGGCCCGTAATCTGCCTGAAGATCGTTTATGATTGATACATCGAATTCACAATAGTAGTTGGCCTTGGAGATCTTTTTGGTTTCATCCAGAACATCTATAGCCATGATGAAATCCCCGCACTCTACAGCATCGTTGAATTGCGACAACAACTCTTGAAACTGAAAGCTTGTAATTTCACATTGCTTGGCGAAAATGCCATTGTTTAAAAGGACCAGGCTTGCCTGCAGGTCCTGTTCAAAATCAAGGCCATATTCATTTTGAAGTGTTAAACATTCATTATAGATATAACGTGCTTCATCGAGTTTGTTCTTAATCACCTTAACTTCACCTAATTTACACTGGCTTACAAGATAAGGAACTGCAGCCTCGGCAAAAACATCCACCAGTGGATCATAGATCTCAAAGTCAGAAACTTCTTCCAGGAGAAGGGCATCCAGTAGTTTAAAATAGGCCTGGTTATAATTGCCATTGGCCAGGTATTTCTTACCTTCAGAGATATTTTTTAAATAAACCTGGTAATCAAGCTCAGATTGAATTACACTAAAATCAGGTGAATCTGCAATTTGTGATGGATACGTTGTAGCCAGGTCTTCAGCTCTCCTTAAAAATCCTTTCGCTTCCTTATCGTTACCCAACTTAAGGTTATCCTGTGCTTTGTTAATATACTGAAGGTACAACCCATTTCGGGCTTCGATTAATCCATGCTTTATTATATAGTCATGATTAAACTTTCCTAAGTTTTTGCAGACAAGATGTGCCTGCTCAAAACAATAGCGGGCCTGTTCAAATTCTTCATCCTGGTTTTGACTAATGCCCTTGTTTATGTACAGTTTGACAAGGTCTTCCGAAACCCTGTTGATAAAATGCGTTGAAATAATGGTTGAACTGTGACTGGCTTGAAAAGCTTTCGCCTTTTCAATATAGTTTTCAGCCAGTTCGTAATTGCCAATATCTATTGCCCTGTCTATCAGATGAAGGTAGGAATTGTAAATACCATAATTTGCTTTAGAGATCTGGATGTTCAGATCCAAACCGGTAGTCTTGCCATAAGAACTTGTATAAAAGTTCTCAGCATTGATTAAAATCCCTTTGGCGAGGTGATATTGTTCCTCCAAAATCAAATCTTCCGATTTGTGTAAAAATGCCTTGTACACTTCCTGTTTCAATCGCTGAAGTACAAGATCCGTGTCGTTGCAGTATTTTGTTTTAAGCAGAATGGAATTTAATCCCGACTTGAATGAATAAAGATAAGATGAGTTATAATTAACCATTCCCAGGTCATAATAGTAGTCATGATACGAATAGGTTATATCCTGTGACAGATGGCAAAATTCTGCAACCTCATCAACATAATCTTTAGCCATGGATTCAAGCCTGAGTTCAAGGCGGATGTACTCCAGTGCATTTAAAAGTTTATTGTACCTGGACTGATGGTTATATATCCTTGTCTTAACTTTCTGTAGATTATCAGCTATTGTTTTGCCTTGCTGATCGCTTAGGCTGAGCTGTTCATAAAAGGAGGAGCCGGCTATTTTGGTATATAACCTTTCCATTTCCTGCAGGTTCATAAAAGTCTCAGGAAGGTAAGCCGGAGTGAGGTCAATATTCTCGTACTGTTTAAAAATATCATTTAAGGCTGAGTTGGCTGCATAATAACTATCAATATAGCTAATCCTGTCAAAAAAACTTTTCTTATCGGAGGGAGAGGAATAAAATTTAACATCCTCAAAACGGAAGGTGAAATTTTTGGAATTATCCAATACCTCAAACTGGAAAACTGCATTGAATTTTTTATCCTTATTTAAACCAACATCTTTGAATTCACGCTTTACAACGTAATTACCATTGTCTTCAACAATTATGGTGAATTCAGCAATTTCCGGCATGAGGATGTCAGAAATATTAAACTCTTTGTAATAAATATCACCTGTACATTTCTCACTGCTCAATTCTGCGGTTACTTCAAAGGTGTGATCATCAATCTCACTTACTTTTCTGTTAATGGAGAAATGGTAGGTGAAACGGGTTTTATAAAGACTGGTAAGGTTATACTTTGCCAGTTCTTTTATAAAGAAATTATTTACCTCCGTTTTTTCGGATTTCACCGGGGTATATTCAAAGACGTAGGAATCAGATTCTGAAATATCAAATACGACATTGGCTGCAATGATTGGCTTAAGAAATAAAACCAGAAACATTGATATTAAAAATGTAAATCCTTTCACCTGTTATTGTTTAGTGATGACTCTTTGGGGTAATTTTATGACCATTTAACTCTGCAAATTGTTGCATTCCTTTCCTATCAACAAATACATATTGATAAAGTTTATACGTCTTTTTTTAAAATTGTTACAAAATTATGCCATCAATATAACACTTTTTAATATCACCAGTAAATGTGTTTCAGGTTTTCTGGAGGTTCCAACCTCTTTTTATTTTGAACTCTTAACTTCTACCTTCCTTCACTCATAAGAGAATCCGTATGGGTGTGTCCACCATCCCGACAGCTATCGGGATCTTACTAACATTTTCTGAAACAAAAAAAGCCTCCATTTTGGAAGCTTTCATCAAAGTGCCCAGAACAGGACTCGAACCTGCACTCTCTTGCGAGAACTGGTCCCTGAAAC
>CAYQWA010000056.1:0-9918 GCA_964421215.1 uncultured Bacteroidales bacterium
TTGGCTATCATATAATTAATTCAGGCTGAAAGCCTAACATTATTCAACATAGAGCATCGCTCTATGAATCCGGTATCAGCTAACAAAACGCCCTGAAAGGGCAGCATAATTGATCAGTCAAAATTGAAAGAGTTCTTCATATCTATAGCAAATAAACTAGTAACTTTATCCCTGATGTTAATTCAGAAATTGTTAACATCTAAATTATAAAACCGAATTATTAATCGCTTTTTAAGCAAAAAAACCAATCATTATGTCACAATCCCTGGCACAACTTTATGTGCATATTATATTCAGTACTAAATACAGAAAACCTCATATTAATCTTAAAATTGAACCGGAGCTCTACGCTTACATGGGTGATACAATCAAAAGATGTAATAGCTTTCCGATTTTAATAAATGGAACAGAGGATCATGTTCATATTTTTTTAACTTTATCAAAAACGACTTCACTGGCAAAATTGTTAGAAGAGATTAAACGAAACAGCAGTCGATGGATAAAAACAAAAGGAAGTGAATACCAAAACTTTGCCTGGCAAAAGGGTTACGGGGCATTTTCCGTTAGTCCTTCGGTCAAAGATCGTGTAATAAGGTATATCGCAAATCAAAAGCAGCATCATAAGAAAGATTGCTACAAAGAGGAACTTATAAGGTTTTTTAATGAATACAACGTTGAATATGATGAACGCTACATTTGGGATTGATTATCCAGATACTTTATTAAGTATTTTGAAATTAAGGAGGATTCAAAGTTAAATTAAATCCATCTTTAAGGCTTCATGATTCAATTCTAAAAGTTATATTCGCACTAAGTTCCTTCATAAAGGCCAGTGTAGTTTTAATGAGAACACCACCATGGATCAATAATTTGATTACTCATAATGGGAAACCATTTAAATACTAATCTGCGAGAAATTATGAATAAATCAATCCTAATAACAGGCGCCACCTCTGGCATTGGCAAATCAACAGCCTATAAATTTGCAGCAAACCAATACAATCTCATCCTGACCGGAAGAAGACAACAAAGATTAAATGATCTTAAATCAGAACTTGAAAGTCTGTTCAGTATTCAGGTTCTAGCTATATGCTTTGATATACAAAACAAGGAACAGGTTATCAATGCCATAAACTCCCTTAATGACGGATGGCAGAATATAGATGTATTAATAAACAATGCCGGTCTGGCATTAAATCTAAATCCAATTCATGAAGGTGATTTTACAGATTGGGATACCATGATCGATACGAATGTAAAAGGGTTATTGTACATATCAAAACTTGTATCCAACCTGATGATCAAACAGGGAAGGGGCCACATCATCAATGTTGGCTCCATAGCAGGTAAAGAAGCTTATCCAAATGGAAATGTATATTGTGCAACAAAGCATGCCATAGAAGGCCTTACAAAGGCCATGCGGCTTGATTTATTCCAACATGGAATAAAAGTCTCTCAGGTTGCTCCAGGTGCCACAGAAACTGAATTTTCCCTTGTCAGGTTTAAAGGGGATGAGGAAACTGCTGATAAAACCTACCTGGGATACAAACCACTGACAGGAAATGATGTGGCTGAATCGATATATTTTATTGCCACTCAGCCGGATCATGTCAATATTTGCGACCTGCTGATCATGCCAACAGCCCAGGCCAACGCAACCTCCTTTAATAGGAAATAGGCTGACTTCCAGCGCTTTGACGGTTTTTAAGAAATACTTAACTTTGTGTTCTTTTAATCGCAAGGTGTAATCAATCTATTCACTATGAAGATAACCCGTATCTTTGACATTCTCCCTCAATATAAAGAAAATTTCATACCCAAGGATGATGCACTGGCCGGAAAAGTAAACGGCCAATGGAAAAAATACAGCATCGACCAATACATCGAAAATGCCAACAACATCAGCTATGCATTTCTTAAGCTGGGAATAAAAAAAGGTGATAAAATTGCAACTATTACTCAAAACAGACCCGAATGGAATTTTCTGGATATGGGAATTTTACAAATCGGAGCAGTTCACGTTCCCATTTATCCCACTATCAGTGAATCGGATTACAAGTTTATTCTTAAACATGCTGAAGTAAAATATGTTTTTGTTGCTGGCAAGGAGTTGCTGACCAAAATTGAACATATTCTACCGGAAATTCCCTCTCTGGAAGGATTGTACACCATAACCCATGTGGATGATGTAAATAACCTGGATGAATTGATCAAAATGGGGAGATCAAATCCGGTTCCCAAGAAATTAACTGAAATCAATCCTACCATCAAAGAGAATGACATTGCTACTTTGCTTTATACTTCAGGAACTACTGGCGATCCGAAAGGTGTCACTCTGTCTCATCATAACATATTAAGCAATGTTGAGGCTTGCTATTCATTCTTCCCGGTCGATGACACTTGTAAATGCTTGAGTTATTTACCAGTTAGTCATATCTATGAGCGAACCAGTTTATACATTTACCAGTATATTGGGGTATCTATCTATTATGCTGAGAGTATAGCCACCATTGCTGACAACCTTAAGGAGATAGAAGCCGAAATGCTGACAACAGTACCACGGCTCCTTGAAAAGATTTTTGATAAGATCATGGCCAAAGGCCGAAAATTAAAAGGCATCCAAAAATCAATCTTCTTCTGGGCCGTAAACCTTGGATTAAGGTACGAACTTAACGGCAAGAACGGATGGTTTTACGAATTGCAGTTGAAGCTTGCCAACAAACTTGTATTCAGTAAATGGAGGGATGCTCTAGGTGGGAAAATGCGTGCGATTGTATCCGGCGGTGCAGCACTACAGCCCCGGCTGGCAAGAGTATTCAATGCAGCAAGGATCCCAACTCTGGAAGGTTATGGATTAACCGAAACATCACCGGTAATAGCTGTAAATAATCTTGAACCCGGAGGATTAGAATTCGGTACGGTTGGAAAACCGCTTACTAATTTAGAGGTTAAAATTGCTGAGGATGAAGAGATCCTTTGCAAAGGTCCAAGTGTAATGAAGGGTTACTATAAAAATACAGAGTTGACAGATGAGGTCATTGATAAAGACGGTTGGTTCCACACCGGAGACCTGGGAAGACTTGAGCCGAAAGGCCACCTAAAAATTACCGGAAGAAAAAAAGCACTTTTCAAAACGGCAATGGGAAAATACATTAGCCCTGAACACATTGAAAACAAACTTGTTGAATCCCCATTTATTGATGCCGGACTGGTAATCGGTGAGAACCAAAAATTTGCGGCAGCCTTAATCGTTCCTGATTTTAACCATCTCCGTTCATGGTGTAGTATCAAAAACATTAAATACACCAACGATGCTGAGATGGTTGAGCATCCAGAAATCTATGCCCGTTTCAAAAAAGAGATTAACGACAGCAATAAAAACTTCGGAAACTTTGAGCAAATCAAAAAGTTTGCATTGATGGATAAGGAATGGACTATTCAAACAAGAGAACTTACTGCAAACCTTAAACTACGCCGTAATTTTATCTGCGAAAAGTATAAAGATAACATCCAACAAATCTTTAAATAATTCTGGTCAAGTTCAATTAAAAATCTTTTCAATCTTTATGGAAGTCACACGTATTTTCGACCTTCTGGAAAAACTTCAGGCGGAACATTCAAAGACAAAAGATATATTGGCTGGTAATGTTAATGGTTCCTGGAAAAAATATTCAGCACAGGAATATGCCACCATAGTCAATAACTTAAGCCACGGACTCCTCAGTATGGGCGTTAAAAAGAAGGATAAAATTGCCACCATCATTCTTAACAGCCCGGAATGGAGTTTTTTCGATATGGCCATCACACAAATCGGGGCCATAATGCTTCCGATTTATCCTACGATAAACAAAAACAACTTCAAATACATCTTTGATGAAGCTGAAGTAAAGTACGTAATTGTTTCCAACCAGGAAATCTATGACAATATCAGAGAGGCTATTTACGACAGTAGCTCTATTCAGGATGTATATTCCATCGAAGAAGTAAAAGGAGCAAAATTGTGGACCGAGATTGCTGAGAAAGGGGAAAAGAATCCTAATTCCGACCTGGACAAAATTAAATCCGGAATTACACGCGATGATATTGCTACCATTATATACACTTCCGGTACAACCGGAGATCCAAAAGGAGTAATGCTTTCACATGGGAATATTTTGTCGAACCTTGAGTCGGTTATTGAGGTGCTGAGCAAAAACCCTTATAAGGTAAGCAGGTCTATCAGTTTTTTGCCCTTATGCCATGTTTATGAAAGGATACTGAATTATATGTATCAACACACCGGGATCTCTGTCTATTACGTCGACAGCATAGAAAAACTTGGAGACACAATGAAAGAGGTTCACCCGGAAATGTTTGGTGCTGTCCCACGTGTAATAGAAAAAACCTATGACAAAATCGTTAAAAAGGGCAGGGAACTCAGCGGTATAAAAAAACAACTATTCTTTTGGGCTTTGAATCTCTCCCATAAATTTGAGTTTGAAGGTAAAAGTGTGTTTTACAGGATGCAGTTATCCATTGCCGATAAACTTATATTCAGTAAATGGAGAGAGGCATTTGGAGGCAAGCTTGATACGATCGTTTCCGGAGGAGCTACATTAAATCCACGTCTTGCCCGAACCTTCAGGGCTGCAAAAATTAAAATCCAGGAAGGATATGGCCTAACCGAGACCTCACCTGTTATTGCTGTCAGCAGATTTGAGCCGGGCGGTTTGAAATTTGGAACCGTTGGTCCGGTTTTTCAAAATGTAGAACTAAAGTTTGCTAACGATGGTGAAATCCTCACCAAAGGCCCCTGCCTGATGAAAGGTTATTACAAAAAGGATGCTTATACACAAGAGGTTATTGATGAGGAAGGCTGGTTCCACACCGGGGATATTGGAGAACTTATCGATAATAAATACCTCAAAATAACCGACCGGAAAAAGGAGATATTTAAAACGTCAGGAGGGAAATACGTTGCCCCACAGGTCGTTGAAAACAAGTTTAAAGAATCTCCATTTATTGAAAACATTATTGTGCTGGGCGAAAACAAACATTTTACTTCTGCACTGATCATACCAAATTTCGAGCATATCGAATCATGGTGTGCTGTAAAAGAACATAAATACTCTACCCCTGAAAATGCAATAACAGACCAAAGAATAATTGCTCGTATTCAGCGGGAGGTTGATTTAACAAATGAACAGCTGGATAAAGTGGAACAGGTGAAAAAGTTTGAATTATTACCAGTAGCCTGGTCAGTGGATGAAGGGGAGTTATCACCAACCTTAAAATTGAAAAGAAAAGTAATTACTGAAAAATTCAGAAGCCTGATCGAAGGAATGTATTCCGATTAGGGTCTTTTTCTATTTACTGCTGAAATAATATAATTTACCGCTAATTACCCGGATTTTCGCGAAACAATTTGCGCAGATTAGCGTAATTCGCGGCAGGAATTTTTTGTATTTGCAAATCGTTTATACTCCAATCTTTTGCCACAAAAGTTCACCAAAATCCCTAATGGTCTATTTGTTGCCTTAAGGTAATTTATTTCTATAAAGTAATTATTAGATTATTATTTTGTGGGTAATCGCTATTGTTTTTTGTAACTGCTAATCACGCGAATTTGCGCTAAAAACAATCCGTGCAAATCCTTGTAATTTGTGTCAAAAAAAACCTTGGGCTCTTAATGCAAAATCTTAAACATCAACTCCCTCAACAACTCACCATCCGAAGTAGAAACATTATTCACCCCCTTTGCCTTCAGGTCGTATTCCCTCAGGTAACTGATAATCATCATTAGTTTTTGCAAATTGTAGTTCCGGGCGGCCACCTGGTAATCTTTAACAAAAAATGGATTTACTGAAAGTGCTGCAGCGGCACTATTCCTTGATTTATCTTTTAACTGGTGATAGATTAACAATTTGGAAAAATAACCATATAGTATGGTAACTGTTTTAACAAGGGGATTTTCCTTTGGATTTGCTGCAAAGTAATTAACAATGCGGTTGGCCTTTTCGATATTCTTTGACCCTATGGCATTCTGTAATTCAAAAATATTATAGTCTTTACTGATTCCGATGTTTCTCTCAACAATAACATCGTTTATTTCAGCACGTTCAGGCAAACTAATGATCAGTTTATTAATTTCATTTACGATCTTACTAAGGTCTGTTCCAAGAAACTCGGCTAACATGGCAGTGGCTTTTGGTGTAATCGTATAGCCTTTGTCACCGGTATATTTCACGATCCATGCCCCGATCTGGTTGTCATATACCTTTTTGGATTCATACAGCACCCCTTTTTTCGCTACGGTCTTAAAAAAGGATTTCCGTTTATCAATTTTCTTGTACTTATAATTAAGAACCAGTATGGTGGAATCCAGCGGACTTTCAACATAAGGAAGAAGTTCTTCTATCTTTTGAATATCCTGAGCCTCTTTAACGATCACCACCTGGTAATTGGCCATCATCGGGAAACGTTTTGCTGTGGAGATCAGGTTTAGGACATCCGTATCCCTTCCATATAATACTGATTGATTAAACTCCTTTTCCGTTTCACTTAAAACATTCTTTTCTATAAAATCAGAAATTGAATCGATGTAGTAAGATTCCTCTCCGCCAAGAAAGTAGACCGGATGGTAAATTTTATTCTTAAGATCGTTAAATATCTGGTCGATGTTTGCGCTCATGAATACCTTTTCTAAAACCTCAAGTGCTTAACTGTTAATCCGTCATTGATCAGCTGTTTTAAGGAATCAATCCCTATCTGAAGGTGATCTTCAGCATATTGCTGTGTTACTTTCTGATCGCTTTTCTCGGTTTTTACTCCTGAAGAGATCATGGGCTGGTCCGATACCAACAACAATGCACCTGTTGGGATTTCATTGGCAAACCCTACGGTGAATAAGGTGGCTGTTTCCAGATCAATGGCCATGCTCCTTGTTTTCCTGAGGTATTTCTTAAAACTTTTATCGTATTCCCAAACCCTTCTGTTGGTTGTATATACAGTGCCTGTCCAGTAGTCACGGCCACGATCACGTATGGTGGTTGATATGGCCTTCTGCATGCTAAACGCAGGCAAAGCCGGAACTTCTGGAGGTAAGTAATCGTTGGAAGCTCCTTCACCTCGTATTGCAGCTATGGGAAGGATAAGGTCACCCAATTGGTTTTTCTTTTTTAATCCTCCACACTTACCAAGAAACAAAACCGCTTTTGGTAAAACGGCACTCAACAAATCCATAATGGTAGCAGCATTAGCACTTCCCATGTTGAAGTTGATCATGGTTATCATTCCGGCAGTTGCACTGGGCATCGCTTTTTCTTTACCGTCGATGGGTACATTGTGCATTTCAGCAAAAATATCGAGGTAGCCCTGAAAGTTTGTAAGTAATATATATTTGCCACATTCCGCAGCATCTATTCCGGTATATCTGGGAAGCCAGTTTTGAACTATTTCATTCTTGGTTTTCATCGAACTCAATTTTTGCAAAAGTACAGCTTTTGAGCGAAGCTGGAAAATGGTTATATTCGCAAAAGGAAGTTGAGCGAAGCGAAATCCCGTAAAAGCGGGATTCTGTGTTCCGTGTTCTGTGTTCGAACCTCCTTTGCTACGCTATTGGGGATGAAGTTCTTAGTCAAGCAATTTACAAACAAAAAATATAGATCATGAAAAAATTTGCAGTAGTCCTATCAGGTTGTGGTGTATTTGATGGCGCTGAGATCCATGAAGCCACACTGACCATGTTAGCCATTATGAAGCAGGGTGCACAATATGAAATATTTGCTCCCGACATTAACCAGCATCATGTCATCAATCATGTAACTGGTGAGCCAATGGATGAAACCAGAAATGTACTTGTTGAATCGGCACGAGTAGCACGTGGAGCTATTAAAGATCTAAAGAACTACAACCCGGCAGAATATGATGCTCTGATCTTTCCCGGTGGTTTTGGAGCGGCTAAAAACCTCTGTGATTTTGCTTTTAAGGGTGCAGATTGTTCGGTAAATGACGATGTAAACAAAGCGATAAAAAATACAGCTGGTAGTGGGAAACCCATAGGAGCTCTTTGTATTTCTCCTGTGATATTAGCGAAGTTATTTGGCGAGGGTGATCTCACAATAGGCCAGGATCCTGGCACTGCAGAAGCGATAGAAAAAATGGGAGCTACTCACATAGCTACTAACCATGGAGATGTAATAATCGATGAAAAGAATAACCTATTCACAACGCCGTGTTATATGCTGGATGCTAACATCCTTGATATTGCAAAAGGAGCATCAAACATTGTGAAGGCCATGTTGGAGAAGATGTAGTTCAATGTGTCGTTTACTATCCAA
This sequence comes from uncultured Bacteroidales bacterium, assembly GCA_964421215.1. Classification (GTDB taxonomy): domain Bacteria; phylum Bacteroidota; class Bacteroidia; order Bacteroidales; family JAADJA01; genus JAADJA01. Next base: position 8,319 of record CAYQWA010000056.1, read on the forward strand.
TTGAGCCTTCCTTTTAGCAAAAACTTATATACCCTTATATGTCTTAAATGGTTCAAAATTCATAACCATCCCGCAAGTGCGGGATAAGAACATTGAAGGATATTTGCAGTTTTATTCTTTCTGTATTTAAAAATAAAAAGGGGTCACAAACATTGCAACCCCTTATAAAAACTAAACCAAAATTATTATTCAACAATAATCCGTTTGGATACTACACCTTTTTCTGTTTCTATTCGTAATAAATAAATTCCTGGATTATATTGAGATAAATTAAGCTGAGAATGTTTATCATTTGCCTTTTCAGTTGCAACAATCTGTCCTGTCTGGTTATATATAATAATTGAACCGATCAATGAACTGGATTTTATATTTATTAAGTCTGTTGCCGGATTAGGATAAACTGAGATAAGGTCGACTCTTTGTTCATTAATATTATCACCCAGTACACAAGCTATGTTGGAAGGTTCAGATTCTCCTTCATCATAAACTGCTGTGACATAATAGCAATGGTAACCAATCCAACCCGGATCCACATGTGTATAAGTTGTTTGTGTGGTAAAATCAAGCAAAGAGTAAGGTGCCGGATCCAATGAATAATAAACATTGTATCCGAGGAGGTCCTTGGTTTCATTTGCACTTTGCTTCAGTGTATACTCACCTGCTGGTAAGGTTGTGCCGGAAAGTCTTGGTGCTCCGGTTGAAAGTCCTGTAGCTTGATATTTTGGTGGCTTAACAAGTATCTGATCCCCGGCTGTCATGATCCAAAGATCCATCAGGAAGTCTCCAATGGTTGAAAGGGTGAAAGCACTGAAGTCACCTAATACACCATTGTAAGACATGCCGTCGGGGCCTACATTGTCAGAATCAAGACATGGATAGGCATCGGCAGGATCGTTGCTCAGTGGTTCTAGGAATATACCAACCAGGCCAGACTGACCAGCAACGGAACCAAGCGAAATACCTTCTTCCCACTGGTCATCGCCTGTGGTTTGTAGTCCGTCAATTACAGTTACTGAAGTATAAGTATCCCAGTCCACAATATGAAGTTTGTAATCCCAGGTTCCAAAGATTCCCCATGATGAATGACGGAAGTCAAGCAGTTCAAGGGTTGCGCCTGGATATGCGCTAATGTCATATACTACTCCATAACCGTTGTCATAAGCCTGATAGTATGCATTTTCAAAGTTACCATCGTGCTGCACTAACTCAACAAGATCACCGCCGGGAGCATCCCACATAAGGACAATATCTGTATCGATACCTTCAGCCTCCAGATTTGTTGGTGGAGGCAATACAGGAGGTTCAATTATCCAGCCTGATGCAACACATACATCATCATAATAGGCACCAGGAGCTCCACCTACATCCCATCCGTAATAGTCAATTCCTCCAATAGTAAGCGTGTTGTTAAACAGCAACATTTGTGTTCCATCGAATTTAACTTCACCAAGACCGGATTCAAGGTCGAAATTAACTTCAACCATAAACCAGGTATCCATATTATAATCGAACAATGTACTGGCTCCCTGTACTAAGAATTCTCCGGTTCCGTCATCGTTAAAGAACAGCTCAATGACCCAGGCTACACCTGGTGTGGGTT
>CAYQWA010000057.1:0-5111 GCA_964421215.1 uncultured Bacteroidales bacterium
TATTACGAAGAGCTTAAGCATACTGGTAAACTTCCGATCATGGGTGTAAATACATTCCTGTCATCAAAAGGCTCTCCAACTGTAATTCCTGGAGAAGTGATAAGAGCTACTTCGGAAGAAAAGGAGTACCAGATCGAAATGTTAAAAGATTTGCATGCAACATACAAAGAGGAGGCTGGCAAATGGTTGCAAAAATTGAAACAAGTTGCAGCAAACAATGAAAATATTTTTGAAGCTTTAATGGAAGCAACAAAATACGCCTCTATTGGCCAGATCACCAATTCGCTCTTTGAAGTTGGTGGCCAGTACAGGAGAAACATGTAGCAAAAGTCAAAACAAATAATAATATGATCAACAACGATATCCTTGTAGTTTATCCTGAAACAATTTCAACCCAGATCGCTTTGTATAAAGGTACCAGTCTGTTGTTCCTGAAAAACATCAAGCACGATCCGAATGTGATAAATGGATTGAAAGAACCGGCAAAAAAGCTGGAATTCAGGACAAACGAGGTCATGAGAGAACTGGAAGAAAACGACACGGTTTTTAATGAAATTGAATTTGTAGTAGGTCGGGGAGGATTGCTAAAGCCACTGAACGCTGGTGTTTATGAGGTAAACAAGAAAATGGTAGAAGATTTGCGTTCTGGATCTGTTGGATGGCACCATACTAACCTGGGAGGACTGATCTCCTTCGAGATTGCAAAACGTATTGGTGCAAAAGCAATACTTGCTGATCCTGTATCCGTGGATGAAATGGATGAAATTGCAAAAGTTTCCGGGCACCCTCTTATCGAGAGAAAATCAATATTTCACTCGTTGAATCAAAAGTTTTTTGCCAGGAAATATGCAAAGGCACATCATAAAAATTATGAAGAACTGAACCTTATCATAGCCACAGTAGGTATGGGTGGGATTTCAGTTGCCGCTCACCGCAATGGCAATGCTGTGGATGTTAACAATGCCTATGATGGCGAAGGCCCGTTTTCCATAAAACGTTCCGGCGGCCTTCCGGTTGGCGATGTGTTGAAGCTTGCATTCAGCGGAAAATATACGGAAGATGAACTTAGAAGAATGATTACAAAAGAAGGAGGTTACGCTGCCTATCTTGGAACCGGGGATATTCATGAAATAGACCATTTGATGGAGGCTGGGGATGAAAAAGCCCTTTTTATTTCTGATGCTTGCGCTTATCAGGTGTCCAAGGAAATTGGGGCCATGTATGCTGTTCTTGAAGGAGAAGTGGATGCCATTATCCTTACGGGCAATATTTTTCACAGCGAACGATTCCTTGGGAATGTAAAAAACAGGGTTGGTAAAATTGCAGACTTTGCGCTATACCCTTCCGTTAACGATGTTGAGGCCCTGGCAGAAAATGCATTCCTTGTGATGAAAGGAGAACTGGAAATACAGGAGTATAGCTAACAGGTAAGGTAAGCTTGTACAGTTTTCAGTCTTCTCTAACAAGCTAAAAAATAAATCCCAATTAGAAGCTAATTTACCCTGTTAACAATTATTTGTTAATTTCTGAGTTACATATTGTTTACGGCTACGTATAAGCATATTATTTTTGGATTGTTTAGTACGCTTAAATGGGCTAAGTTTAATGCAAAAAAGTGAAGTTAAATTTAATACAGGAAAATAGTTGTCAGGATTGAGAAATATTGTTGTTGTTTTTGTAGGCGTTGTGGTTGTTTACCTTGTGTTTATTTCGGGAAAAAACTCAACAGTTAACAAATCGGAAAGTAATACCACTTTTATTGCTTCTCCGGAAATTTATTATAATGTTCATGAATTGTACACTGAACAATTGTCTGAAAAACTTCATGAACGATTCAAGAGATTAAATAAAAAAGGAGTTTTTAACGGAACAGTTTTATATGCTGAGCATGGTAAAGAGGTTTACAAAGGATCGTTTGGTTATAAGGATTTTCGTAAAAGAGATAAACTTGAACTGAATTCTTCATTCCAGCTGGCCTCCGTTTCGAAAATGTTTACTGCTTATGCGATAATGATGTTAGAAGAATCCGGAGATCTTTCTTATGATGACACCCTTACCAGGTTTATTCCTGAGTTTCCATATTATGGTATTACTATCCGGCAGTTGTTGAATCACAGGTCAGGCTTATCCAGGTATATGTCACTTGCGGATAAGTACTGGGACATCAACTCTCCCATTCAAAATGAAGATGTAATTGATCTATATGTTCAGCATAAACCAGCACCTTATTTTAAGCCCGACAAAGGATTTCATTATTGCAACACCAACTACACATTGCTTGCTTCTGTGGTTGAAAGAATTACCGGAGAGGCCTTCGATGATTATGTTAAGGAATTTATTTTCGATCCTCTGGAAATGGAAAATTCATTCGTTTATCACATGGAGAATGATTCGGTTATCCGTTATGAAGTTCCTGTTGGTGTTCCGGGATACCGGCCAAGAGGAAGACGGTTGGTTAAGGTTGGTGATTATTACCTAAATGGTGTAACAGGAGATAAGGGAGTGTATTCATCGGTGGAGGACCTGTACAAATTTAGTCTTGCCCTCGATAAAGGCTCTCTGGTTAGCGAAGAAACGCTTGAAGAAGCGTTTACCTCTGGCAGCCCAGGTTATTATAAAAGAAAAGACGGATATGGTTTCGGCTGGAGGATAAAAGACGATATGGATAGCACCGCTTACCATTTTGGCTGGTGGAAAGGATTTCGGACTTATTTCATTCGCGACATGAAAAACGAAAGAACACTTATTGTATTAACCAATACGCACAGAGGTGTTTCTTCGGGTGTGATTTGGGATATGATAAAAGATGAAGGCAGGATGAAAGAATTGGTGAAAGTTTATCAGTCGCTGAATTAATACAACTTCTTTACCGCCAAGCTTATCTGTTAATCATAAGCTTAAATCCAACCCCATGAACATTAATAAGCTCAATGTTCGGATCTGCTTTCAGGTATTTCCTTAATTTGGTTACGTATACATCCATGCTCCTTGCGTTGAAATAACTGTCGTCATGCCAGATATTTTTAAGGGCAATACTCCGATCGAGAACATCATTGGCATTGTCGCATAACATTTTCAATAGTTCCGACTCTTTTGAAGTGAGCTTCTGTTCATCATCCGAGATCTTTAATAATTGCCTGTTGTAATCAAAAGAAAAACTTCCGATCTCATATAAATTCCTGCTTGCCTGCATGGTTTTGGTTTCAGTTGTTCTCCTGATGATAGCACGCATTCTCATCAGCAACTCCTCCATGCTGAATGGCTTGGTAAGGTAATCGTCGGCTCCCAGTTCAAAACCTTTCAATTTATCTTCCTGCATGGATTTGGCTGTAAGAAACAAAATGGGTATTTTTTTATCAATTTCCCTTATTTCTTTTGCCAGGGTAAAGCCATCCTTTACTGGCATCATTACATCCACAATACAAAAGTCAAACTTCTCATTTCGAAACTGGTTGAAAGCTTCCTGGCCGTTTACACACAAAGTGGTTGGGAAGCCCTTGGCCTCAAGGTAAGAAGTTAAAACAGAACCAAGGTTTTTATCATCTTCGGCAAGAAGGACCTTTATTTTTGTATCTTCCATGGTTAAGATTGGGATTTATTTATTGGTAAATATATAATAAATTTTGTTCCACTATTATTCCGATATTTATCGGGATCGCTTTCGAGGGTAATTCTTCCATCATGTTGTTCTACAATTGCTTTTACATAACTTAGCCCCAGACCAAAACCTTTTACATTATGCAGGTTTCCAGTCGGTACACGGTACAGTTTTTCGAAAATCTTTTTCTGGTTGGCCTTGCTTATTCCACTTCCGTTGTCCTTAACTGATATTAAAATTCCACTGTAAGAGTTTTCGGTTTTAATTTCAATCTCAGGTTGCTCAAAAGTGTACTTGTTTGCATTGTCCAGCAAGTTGTAAATCACATTGGTAATATGATCTTTGTCAGCCATCAGGATTGATTCAGTTGCATTCAATCTGGCTGAGATCCGGCCTCCCCTGTTTTCCACCTGCAGTTTAATATTGTTTATGGAATCTGAAATAATATCATGGATGTTGACCTCTTCTTTCTTTAAAATAATCTGACCCTTTTCCAGTTTAGCGGATTGCAGTATACGTTCGGTCAAATTCCCCAGCCTTTTGTTCTCTTCATTAATGATATCGATATAGCTGTTCTTGGCATTTTCAGAGCTGATGATGTCGTTGTCGCCCAAAGCTTCGCAGGCCAAAGAAATAGTGGCAATGGGAGTTTTTATTTCATGAGTCATGTTGTTGATGAAATCATTCTTCATCTCCGAAACTTTCTTTTGCCTTAAAATAGTGATCAGGGTATAGGCAAAAGTGAGGATAATAACAATAATCAGGAAAATGGATATGGATAATGTTTGCCAGAGCTGTGTGATAAGAAATCGCTTCTCATTTGGGAAATACAGCATAAGATAGTCAGGATTGGTCGTCATATCACTTGGGAAGAGCACATAGGTAAATCCCTTGTTCAGTAATTCTTTAGGATACTTTCCAGTCTTTTGAATTGGCATAAAGTTTCGAATAGGACTGAATATCCCATATTCAAACTCTGTTTGTATCCCTCTGTTGAGCAACTCCAATGATATAATTGAGTCCAGCAACATTGTTGAAATCCGCTTTTCAATGGGCAGGTTACGGTATGAGTTCATTAAGCTCGACCACACATCGCTGGCAATCATAGACTTCTGAAAAAAACTGTTCATCTCAAAAGGATTGACCATTCCTGAAGGATTATCAAAAATATACTCGTTCAATGAATCCATGGACTGCATCCATTTTTGCCTGTAATCGGTCTGCTTGTCAAACTGAGTGGCAGCTTCAATTCGTTCTAATTTATAAACTACTGATGTCAGGGCTTCATTTACACTGCGAACAAATCCTGCTTCCTTTACCGCAATGGTATTTTTAATCCAGTAGGATTGAATGGCCATTAACCCGATAAGGGCCATTGCCATCACTGTAATTATGATCACCAGTATCTTGCGGTTCATAGCAACAAAAATACGTTTCAGTAAGGTGTTTATTTTGTTTTTAACGTTTATTAACTTTTTATGAATCAAAGTTTTGGCATGATTTATGACAATAA
>CAYQWA010000058.1:0-1744 GCA_964421215.1 uncultured Bacteroidales bacterium
GCGAATTATAACAGTCCTGGGCAACTTGTCATATCCGGATCTATAAATGGGATAAATATCGCCTGCGAAAAACTTAAAGAAGCTGGTGCAAGAAGGGCCCTGCCATTGAAAGTTGGTGGTGCTTTTCATTCTCCTCTCATGGAACCAGCCAGGGTAAAACTGGCTGAAGCGATCAACAACACAAACTTCAACAACCCGATTTGTCTGGTTTACCAGAATGTAAATGCAAAAGCTGTTTCAGATCCGGAGCAAATCAGAAAGAACCTTGTTGCTCAGCTTACTTCTCCGGTAAGATGGACACAAATTGTTGAAAATATGATCTCAGATGGAGCTTCCCGCTTTACAGAAGTCGGACCGGGTAATGTTCTTCAGGGCCTTGTAAAAAAGATCAACAGGGATGCTGTAACTGAAAGTGCAGGAGCATAATTAGGGCTCAATGCTTTAATTTTCCTGTAACCGCAAAGTTCGCAAAGAATGCGCCAAGGGCACAAAGTTTCCATTTATAAAATTTTGTAAAAAAGCAGCCATTTAAAAATCATAGCGTACTTTGCGGTTAAATTCAAAAGGCCTGAATTCTGTTGATGGTTATCTACCGCTCAACATACTGTTTCTCATAATATTTTTGATAATCACCGGAAGTGACATTGTCCAGCCATTCCTGGTTTTCAAGGTACCAGTCTACGGTTTTTTCCAGTCCTTCTTCAAATTGCAATGATGGAGACCATCCCAATTCCTTTTGCAACTTAGAAGAATCAATAGCATAACGAAGATCATGGCCTGCACGGTCTTTCACAAAGGAAATTAGCTTTTCTGAAGTGCCAGGATCTCTTCCAAGTTTGGAATCCATTATTTCACATAACTTCCTGATCAAATCGATGTTTTTCCACTCATTATTCCCACCAATATTATAGGTGTCTCCGTTTTTTCCTTCATGATAAATCAGGTCTATTGCAACTGCATGGTCTTTTACATACAACCAATCGCGAACATTAATACCTTCTCCATACACTGGTAAGGCTTTGTTTGTGCGGATGTTGTGGATGAAAAGCGGGAGCAGTTTTTCGGGGAACTGAAAAGGGCCATAATTGTTTGAGCAATTAGAAATTACTAACGGAAGCCCAAAAGTATCATGGTATGCCCTGACCAGATGATCTGAGCTTGCCTTAGAGGCTGAATAAGGACTATGCGGATCATATGGAGTGTCCTCGACAAAATAACCTTCATCTCCTAATGTGCCATATACTTCATCTGTTGAAATATGATAAAACCTTTTTTCCAGTATATCGTCTTTCCAGATTTGTTTTGCTGCATTCAGTAAATTTACCGTACCAACTATATTAGTGTATATAAACTCCATTGGATTGGTGATGGACCTGTCGACATGGGATTCGGCCGCCAGGTGAACCACTCCGTCAAATTGATGGCTCTGAAAAAGATCCTGGATAAAATCACCGTCAACAATATCTCCTTTTACAAATTCATAATTAGGAAGGGATTCAATGTCTTTAAGGTTTTCAAGATTGCCAGCATAGGTAAGTTTATCCAGGTTAACTATTTTATATTGGGGGTATCTCGTAACAAATAAACGGACTACATGCGACCCGATAAATCCGGCACCGCCAGTGATCAATATTTTTTTCATAACTAAGGGTGTAATTTGTTATAGTTTGTTTTCTTTCAGAGCCACTTCCCAGTTCCAGGCTGACAACATCATATCATCAATGGTTTTTTCAGCTTTCCATCC
>CAYQWA010000058.1:1844-4089 GCA_964421215.1 uncultured Bacteroidales bacterium
GCTGTTTGTGTAATAAAGGGAACAAGGTTATTGGGAACGCCTATAGGCAATTCGCCTATCAAGGCCGAATCATGGGCCCCTATTGGATTAAAATACCGCAGCAGTATACCATTAATGTCACTTACATTACTTTTTCTTTCTATTACCGTTTCGGAGATCTGTTTTGTATGGCCATAGGGTGACCAGGCTTCCTGAATCGGGGCTTGTTCAGTTACTGGTAATTCATCAGGCTGACCATAAACTGTGCAGGAAGAAGAAAAAACAAGGTTCCTGATCCCGGTTTCATCCATTCCTTTAAGAATGTTGATCAGGGATTGTAAATTGTTGTGATAATACATCAGAGGCTTATCCATGGATTCACCCACTGCTTTAAAGGCAGCAAAATGGATAATTCCCTTGATGTCGTTGTATTTATTAAAGAATTCACGTGTTTTTTCAAGGTCTGTAAGATCGAATTCCTCAAAAATCGGGCGAGTGCCGGAAATTTTTTCAATGTTGTCCACTACCTTGGCATAGGAGTTTGAAAGGTTGTCGACAATCACCACTTCATATCCGTTCCGTTGAAGCTCAACAACGGTATGGGAACCAATATAGCCAGTTCCACCAGTGACTAGAATTTTCATATTTGGGCTTTTTTAATTATTATAAGCTCCAGTAGCTCATTTCATTTATCTTGTTTCTGTATAATCCTTTAACATCAACAAGTATGGCATTATTGCTCGTAATGGATTTAAAATAAATTTCATCAAGGTCATTATAGGGCTTATGCGATACCGCTACAATTACTGCATTGTAATCATCAGCGATGTCTTCGCTTAGTTCAAATCCATATTCTTGTTTCACTTCCTGAGGTGATGCAAATGGGTCAACGGCCTCAACCAGAACGCCATAAGATTTTAGTTCTGATATCAGGTCCGCAACTTTTGAGTTCCTTAAATCGCTTACATCTTCTTTAAAGGTAACACCCATTACCAATACTTTCGTATTGAGGATCTTCTTGCCTTTGTCGATCATCTTTTTCACCAATTGTTTGGCAATGTAAAATCCCATGGAGTCATTAACAAACCTTCCTGAATTTATTATCTGAGGATGATACCTGTACTCTTTGGCTTTGTATGCAAGGTAGTATGGATCAACACCTATACAATGTCCTCCAACCAGTCCCGGATAGAAATTTAAAAAGTTCCACTTGGTGCCGGCTGCTTCCAGCACATCAAATGTATTAATTCCCATCCTGTTAAATATAATGGAAAGTTCATTCATAAGTGCAATGTTCACATCCCGCTGAGTATTTTCAATTACTTTGGCCGCTTCTGCAACTTTCATGGTAGGGGCTCTGTGAACTCCGGCCTTTACCACTAATTCGTAAGTTTTTGCAATATTGTCGAGAGATACATCATCACAACCTGAAACAATCTTTACCACAGTTGTCAGGGTGTTTACTTTATCACCCGGGTTGATCCTTTCAGGAGAATAGCCTACTTTAAAGTCCTGATTAAACTTTAAGCCTGATAGTTTTTCAAGAACAGGGATGCAATCCTCTTCTGTTGCCCCTGGATAAACTGTTGATTCATAGACAACATAATCGCCCTTTTTCAGAATTTTTCCAACAGTTTCTGTTGCCTTGATCAGAGGGGTAAGGTCAGGCATATTATGTGAATCAATGGGGGTGGGAACAGCCACAATATGGAATGATGCATCAGTAAGGTCATCCGGGTTTGTTGTGAACTGAATATCACAACCTTCAAATGCCTCAGCATCCAGTTCATCACTTGGGTCAATGTTGTTCTTCATTAATTTAACCCTCTCCTCACTTATATCAAAACCAATTACAGAGATATGTTTTGCAAATTCGAGTGCTATAGGAAGTCCTACATAGCCTAGTCCGATGAGTGATAGTTTTGTTTTTTTATCCAGCAGTTTTTGATAAATTTCCATCCGTATTTTTATTTAAAAAAAATCCCCACTTAAGTTCATGATACATAAGTGAGGATAGTTTTGTTTCACAATTATTTTATTTAGCGTACTTTTTTATTGCTTCAGTAATTTTTACCTGATCAGCCTCTTCCAAATATGGGTGCATTGGCAGGCTGAATATTTCAGCAGCTGCTTTTTCGCTTACCGGCATATCCCCGTACTCATAACCCAGATCTTTAAATGCATCCTGCAGGTGAAGAGGTTTTGGATAGTATATAGCTGACGGGATTCCTTCTTCTTTTAATCCAGCGATAATCTTTTCTCTTTC